>NZ_JBIAID010000010.1:0-3226 GCF_042871115.1 Nocardia sp. NPDC006044 | reverse complement strand
TTGTGTGTTGTTTGAGAACTGCACAGTGGACGCGAGCATCTTTGTTAGTAAGTGTTTAAGAGCGTACGGTGGATGCCTTGGCACCAGGAGCCGATGAAGGACGTAGGAGGCTGCGATAAGCCTCGGGGAGCTGTCAACCGAGCTGAGATCCGAGGATTTCCGAATGGGGAAACCCAGCACGAGTGATGTCGTGTTACCCGCATCTGAATATATAGGGTGTGTGGAGGGAACGTGGGGAAGTGAAACATCTCAGTACCCACAGGAAGAGAAAACAATAGTGATTCCGTGAGTAGTGGCGAGCGAAAGCGGAAGAGGCTAAACCATGTGGATGTGATACCCGGCAGGGGTTGTCCATGTGGGGTAGTGGGGTCATTCTTCTCGATTCTGCCGGATCGGGCGAGAGTAAGAAACCGAGTGGTTAGTCGAAGTGGTCTGGAACGGCCTGTCGTAGAGGGTGAGAATCCCGTAGACGAAAACTTCTTGGCTCTTGTGAGTGATACCCGAGTAGCAGCGGGCCCGTGAAATCTGCTGTGAATCTGCCGGGACCACCCGGTAAGCCTGAATACTCCCTGGTGACCGATAGCGGACTAGTACCGTGAGGGAAAGGTGAAAAGTACCCCGGGAGGGGAGTGAAATAGTACCTGAAACCGTGCGCTTACAATCCGTCAAAGCCTGCGAGTCATTTGGTTGGCTGTGGGTGATGGCGTGCCTTTTGAAGAATGAGCCTGCGAGTTAGTGGCATGTGGCGAGGTTAACCCGTGTGGGGTAGCCGTAGCGAAAGCGAGTCCGAATAGGGCGGTCGAGTCGCATGTTCTAGACCCGAAGCGGAGTGATCTACCCATGGCCAGGGTGAAGCGACGGTAAGACGTCGTGGAGGCCCGAACCCACTTAGGTTGAAAACTGAGGGGATGAGCTGTGGGTAGGGGTGAAAGGCCAATCAAACTCCGTGATAGCTGGTTCTCCCCGAAATGCATTTAGGTGCAGCGTCACGTGTTTCACGCCGGAGGTAGAGCTACTGGATGGTCTAGGGGGCCTACAAGCTTACCGAAATCAGCCAAACTCCGAATGCCGGTGTGTGAGAGCGTGGCAGTGAGACTGCGGGGGATAAGCTTCGTAGTCGAGAGGGAAACAGCCCAGATCGCCGGCTAAGGCCCCTAAGCGTGTACTAAGTGGAAAAGGATGTGAAGTCGCGAAGACAACCAGGAGGTTGGCTTAGAAGCAGCCACCCTTGAAAGAGTGCGTAATAGCTCACTGGTCAAGTGATTTTGCGCCGACAATGTAGCGGGGCTCAAGTACACCGCCGAAGCCGCGGCATTCACACTTAACACCGGCCTGTTCCTGCGGGGGCAGGTCCAGTGGTGTGGATGGGTAGGGGAGCGTCGTGTCACCATGGAAGCAGCGGAGTGATCCAGTTGTGGAGGTGACGCGAGTGAGAATGCAGGCATGAGTAGCGAAAGACGAGTGAGAAACTCGTCCGCCGAATGACCAAGGGTTCCTGGGCCAGGTTAATCCGCCCAGGGTGAGTCGGGACCTAAGGCGAGGCCGACAGGCGTAGTCGATGGACAACGGGTTGATATTCCCGTACCCGTGTATCCGCGCCCATGATGAATCAGTTGTGCTAAGTGTCCTGAACTTCCGAGAAGACCTTCGGGTCTCGAGTGGAGGGATGCACATGACCCTGGCTGGTAGTAGTCAAGCGATGGGGTGACGCAGGAAGGTAGCTGGGCCAGTCAGTGGTTGTACTGGTGTAAGCCTGTAGGGCGTCCGGTAGGCAAATCCGCCGGATATGTGGCCTGAGAGGTGATGCGTAGCCGATTGAGGCGAATTCAGTGATCCTATGCTGCCGAGAAAAGCCTCTAGTGAGTTGGTACACGGCCCGTACCCCAAACCGACACAGGTGGTCAGGTAGAGAATACTGAGGCGATCGAGAGAACTGTGGTTAAGGAACTCGGCAAAATGCCCCCGTAACTTCGGGAGAAGGGGGACCACAACCGGTGACGGCCCGTGCGGTCTGAGCTGGGGGTGGTCGCAGAGACCAGTGAGAAGCGACTGTTTACTAAAAACACAGGTCCGTGCGAAGTCGTAAGACGATGTATACGGACTGACGCCTGCCCGGTGCCGGAAGGTTAAGAGGACCGGTTAGCGCCTTCGGGTGCGAAGCTGAGAATTTAAGCCCCGGTAAACGGCGGTGGTAACTATAACCATCCTAAGGTAGCGAAATTCCTTGTCGGGTAAGTTCCGACCTGCACGAATGGCGTAACGACTTCTCAGCTGTCTCAACCACAGACTCGGCGAAATTGCATTACGAGTAAAGATGCTCGTTACGCGCGGCAGGACGAAAAGACCCCGGGACCTTCACTATAGCTTGGTATTGGTGTTCGGTACGGTTTGTGTAGGATAGGTGGGAGACTGTGAAGCGGGCACGCCAGTGTTCGTGGAGTCATCGTTGAAATACCACTCTGATCGTATTGGGCTTCTAACTTCGGACCATGATCTGGTTCAGGGACAGTGCCTGGTGGGTAGTTTAACTGGGGCGGTTGCCTCCTAAAATGTAACGGAGGCGCCCAAAGGTTCCCTCAGCCTGGTTGGCAATCAGGTGTCGAGTGCAAGTGCACAAGGGAGCTTGACTGTGAGAGCGACAGCTCGAGCAGGGACGAAAGTCGGGACTAGTGATCCGGCACCGGCAAGTGGAAGCGGTGTCGCTCAACGGATAAAAGGTACCCCGGGGATAACAGGCTGATCTTCCCCAAGAGTCCATATCGACGGGATGGTTTGGCACCTCGATGTCGGCTCGTCGCATCCTGGGGCTGGAGTAGGTCCCAAGGGTTGGGCTGTTCGCCCATTAAAGCGGCACGCGAGCTGGGTTTAGAACGTCGTGAGACAGTTCGGTCTCTATCCGCCGCGCGCGTGAAGAAACTTGAGGAAGGCTGTCCCTAGTACGAGAGGACCGGGACGGACGAACCTCTGGTGTGCCAGTTGTACTGCCAAGTGCACTGCTGGTTAGCTACGTTCGGAAGGGATAACCGCTGAAAGCATCTAAGCGGGAAGCCTGTTCCAAGATGAGGTTTCTCTCCCCCTTCGAGGGGTTAAGGCCCCCCACAGACCATGGGGTTGATAGGCCAGAACTGGAAGCCCGGTAACGGGTGCAGGTGACTGGTACTAATCGGCCGAGGACTTACCAACAAAGAAGCTACGCGTCCACTGTGCAGTATCTGAAACAACACAC
>NZ_JBIAID010000009.1:0-166583 GCF_042871115.1 Nocardia sp. NPDC006044 | reverse complement strand
GGGTGCGCGCCTCGGGGCGTGGCGTGTTTTGCGCCCGCCTAACCCCCGCGCTCCCCCCAACTCTGGGGGCCCCCCCCCCCCCCCGCCCCCGCGGGGGGGGGGCGGGCGCCCCCCCCCCCCCCCCCCCCCCGCCTCGAGATCAGGCTCAGCCCTGCGACGGCGGCGGCGTCGAACCGGTATCGAGACCGGCCCGGACCCCCTCCTCGACCCGCTTGCCGAGATCGGGATCCACGTTCGTCCAGTACTCGAAGACCCGGCTCAGCACCGGCTCCCGCACGCCGCCGAGCACGTGCCCGACGATGTTGTTCACCAGACGCTCGCGCTGGTCATCGTTCAACACCTCGCGCACCAGGGTTCCCGCCTGGGTGAAGTCGCCGTCCTCGGCGTGCTGGACGTAACCCGCCCGCACCATCGTCGGATCGAACTCCCACAGACCGCCGTCGGGCGCCTGCGCCGGATCGGCGTGCGGTCCGCCGAACGAGTTCGGCGCGTACACGGGCACGCTCGCGTCGTTGTAGGCGAACCGCATCGCGCCCTCCTTGGAGTAGGAGTTCACCTCCGCGGCGCGCGGCAGGTTCGGCGGCAGCTGCGCGTAGTTGGTACCGATCCGGTAGCGGTGCGCGTCCGCGTAGGCGAAGACCCGGCCGAGCAGCATCTTGTCCGGCGAGAAGCCGATGCCGGGAACGACATTCGACGGCTCGAAGGCGGCCTGCTCGATGTCGACGAAGTAGTTGCCCGGGTTGCGGTTCAGCGTCCACTTGCCGACCTCGATCAGCGGGTAGTCCTTGTGCGACCACACCTTGGTCAGGTCGAACGGGTTGAACCGGTAGCCCTCGGCCTCGGCGACCGGCATCACCTGCACGTGCAGCGTCCAGCTCGGGAACTCGCCGCGCTCGATCGCCTCCCACAGGTCCTTGCGGTGGAAGTCGGCGTCCTCGCCGGCGATCCGGTCCGCGTCGGCCTGGGTCAGGTAGTCCACGCCCTGGTCGGTCTTGAAGTGGTACTTCACCCAGAAGCGCTCGCCGGCCGCGTTCACCCACTGATAGGTGTGCGAGCCGTAGCCGTTCATGTGCCGGTAGGTCTTCGGGATGCCTCGGTCACCCATCAGCCAGGTCACCTGGTGTGCGGTCTCCGGGCGCAGGGTCCAGAAGTCCCACTGCATGTTGTGATCGCGAAGTCCGTTGCCGGGCAGGCGCTTCTGCGACCGGATGAAGTCGGGGAACTTGATCGGGTCCTTGATGAAGAAGACCGGGGTGTTGTTGCCGACGAGGTCGTAGTTGCCGTCCTCGGTGTAGAACTTCACCGCGAAACCGCGGGGGTCGCGCCAGGTGTCGGGGCTGCCCTGCTCGCCGGCGACGGTGGAGAACCGGACCAGCGACTCGGTCCGCGCACCCGGCTGGAACAGCTTGGCCTTGGTGTAGCGGCTGACGTCGTTGGTCACCACCAGCTCGCCGTAGGCGCCCGCGCCCTTGGCGTGCACGATCCGCTCCGGCACCCGCTCGCGGTTGAACTGGGCCAGCTTCTCGATCAGGTAGTGGTCGTGCAGCAGGATCGGGCCCTGGGTTCCGGCGGTGAGCGATTCGTCGTCGCTCTCCACCGGGGTTCCGGTGTTGGTGGTTGTCGGCTTGGTCATACTCGAAGCCTCCTCGTCGGCGCGGATGCCCGGGGGCGGGCTGTACCCCCGGGCTCAATCAGGATTGCTGTCGCTGTTCGTGCGGCAGGCCGGGCACAGGCCCCAGAAGACGACCTCCGCCTCGTCGACCGCGAAACCGTGGTCGTCGGCGGGGGTCAGGCAGGGCGCTGCGCCCACGGCACAGTCGATGTCGACGACCGTGCCGCAGTTACGGCACACCAGATGGTGGTGGTTGTCCCCGGCGCGGGTCTCGTACAGCGCGGCCGAACCGGCCGGCTCGATGCGCCGCAGGATTCCGGCATGCACGCAGGCCCTCAGCACGTCGTAGACGGCCTGCGTGGACACCGATCCCAGGACTTCCCGGACGGTGGCCGCCACCCGATCCGCATCGGAATGCGGGGCGGCGGCGACCGCGTCCAGCACCGCGACCCGCGGGGCGGTGACCCGCAGGCCGGCCGCACGCAACTGCGTTCGCGGGTCGGTGTGGTTGGTGTGCATGTCTTCGATACTCCACCTTTTCTGGAATTAGTCAAGAAAAGAGAAGTGGTGTACATCACATCCGATCTCCTGGAATACATCCCGGTGAGTGGTCGTTGATCACCTCTGTCGGCGTCCGGACAGCCCCGGGCCTCACCCCTTTGTCGCTACGAGCGACCACCCGCCGAGAGGCGCTTGTGGGACGTCGACGCTGAGTCGTGACGCTGTCGCGTTGGAGCGCTTGCGAGCGCGAATGCGCGAGGCCGCGCGTCCGGCGACTCGACGCCGCCAGGTTTTTGACCTGGCGGCGTTTGTGTTTTCCACCCGGCTCGCCGCCTCGGTGCCCCGCCCTCGGCAACCTGCGCGATAGCCTCGTGCGCATGGGGCGATTCGGTGGGTTCCTGGTTGGGTTCGCTGCGTTCTCGCTGGTCGCGGGCAATGTCTTCGCCGCAGGCGCGCAGGCGGCACCGAGTCGTGCCGCCGCGGAGGTGCGGTGCACGCCGCAGTCCGGGCGGGAGTTCGCCCGGGCGCAGCCGGAGCAGGTCGGCCTGGATTCGGCGCTGCTGGCGGACGCGCTGACCTTCGCCGCGACCCGAAATCGGTTCAACGTGCAGGTGTTCCGGCACAACTGCCTGATCGGCGAGGGGCCGACGAACGCGCAGACCGGCAACGTCGCGTGGAACATCTGGAGTTCCACCAAGAGCGTCGTCTCGATGCTCGCCGGAATCGCCTGGGATCAAGGGAAACTCGATCTCACCGCACCGATCGATCGCTACCTGCCGCCGGAGCTCGGCGACGCCGCACATCGCTCGATCACCGTGGCCAATCTGCTCACCGAGACCTCGGGCTTGAAGGTCGGCGCGCTCACCGAGGGCGTGAGCGGCGTGGTGCCGATCGACCCGAACAGCGCGGTGCAGGCGCTAGGCATGCCGCTGGTGCATCCGCCCGGCACCAAATTCACCTACAGCCAGCGCAATGTCGACTTGCTCAGCTACGTGCTGGAATTGGCGGTCGGGGAACCACTCCAGCAATTCGCGCAACGAGAACTGTTCGATCCCCTCGGCATCGAACGCGGCGACTACTACTGGGCCCGCGATCGCGCCGGGCACACCTACGGATATGCCCATCTGATGATCCCGCCGAACGACTTCGCCAAACTCGGCCTGCTGGTGAGCAACGACGGACGCTGGGGCACAAAACAACTCGTCTCGACCGAGTACCTGCGCAAGGCACTGCAGCCGTCCTCGGCCAACGAATGCTACGGCTATCTGTTCTGGCTCGGGCCCGAATGCGCGGCACCGCTGTACAACGTGCCGCCGGATGTGTTCATGATGGACGGACTCGGGATGCAGAACGTTTTCGGCATTCCGAGCCTGGATCTCACGGTGGTCTGGACCGGGTTCTTCGGTAACCGCAGCGGCAAAGGCGTGACCGGCAGCCTGCAGAACCAGGCGGAGTTACCGTACGAATTCTTCCGCAAACTGTTCGCGGCGTTCCACGATCGGCCGCTGCCCGATCCCGGTCCGTTCGTCGAGCCGCCGGTGGTGCTCGACCCCCGAACCTATGTCGACCCGGACATTCTGCTCGCGGTCTTCGGCATCGGCCCGGATGCCTACCCCGGCTGCAATGTCTTCTCCTGCCTGGACTATCCGCTGGCTCCGCCGTTCTGGGACACCGCACCGGGTTGCGCGATTCTGGTCTGCCTCGGCCCGGACGCACCGGGAATCCGGTGAGTCTGCGGCACACTCGTCATTCGCCGGTCGCCGCCTCGTTCGCGCGATAGCCTCGTGCGCATGGGGCGATTCGGTGGGTTCCTCGTTGGGTTCGCTGTGCTATCGCTGGTCGCCGGAAATCTCTTCGCCGGCAGCGGGCAGGCTTCCGCCGAACCGGTGCGCTGCGAGGTGCGGTCCGGCCGGGAATCGGCGCGGGCGACACCGGAACAGGCCGGCCTCGACAGTGCGCGGCTCGCGGCGGCATTGACCTTCGCCGCCGGGCGTAATCGGGTCAATATCAAGGTTTTCCGGCACAATTGCCTGATCGGCGAGGGGCCGAACAATCCGCCGACCGACAATGTGGCGTGGAATATCTGGAGCGCCACCAAGAGTGTGGTCTCGATGCTCGCCGGAATCGCCTGGGATCAAGGGAAACTCGATCTCACCGCGCCGATCGATCGCTACCTGCCCGCCGGACTCGGTGACGCCGAACATCGCTCGATCACCGTGACCAACCTGCTCACCGAGACCTCGGGGATGAAGGTCGGCGTGCTGACCGAAGGCGCCACCGGTGTCGTGCCGATCGATCCGAACAGCGCGGTGCAGGCGCTCGGTGTGCCGCTGGACAATCCGCCGGGCGCGGTGTTCAGCTACAGCCAGCGCAATGTCGACTTGCTCAGCTATGTGCTGGAATTGGCGGTCGGGGAACCACTCCAGCAATTCGCGCAACGAGAACTGTTCGATCCGCTCGGCATCGAACGCGGCGACTATTACTGGGCGCGCGATCGCGCCGGGCACACCTACGGTTACGCGCACCTGATGATCCCGCCTGACGACTTCGCCAAACTCGGACTGCTCGCCAGCAATGACGGGCGTTGGGGCGCAAGGCAAATCGTCTCCACCGAATACCTGCGGCAGGCGCGCGAACCGTCGACAGCCAATAGGTGCTACGGCTATCTGTTCTGGCTCGGACCGGGGTGCGCGGAGTCGGACAGCATGCTGCCCGACGATGTGTACATGATGGCCGGGCTCGGCCTGAACAACATCTTCATCATCCCCAGCCTGGATCTGGTGGTGATGTGGACCGGGTTCTTCGGCAACGTCAGCCAGTACGGCATCACCGGCACCATCCAGAACATCGCCGAACTGCCGCACGAATTCTTCCGCCGGTTGTTCGCGGCGTTCCAGGAACCGCCCATGCCAGACCCGGGACCGTATGTCGAACCGCCGGTGCGATTGAACCCGAGCCAATTCGTCGATCTGAACTTCGTGCTCGCGGTGTTCGGCGCCGGGCCGTTCGCCTATCCCGGCTGCAATGTCCTGTCCTGCTTGAACTTTCCGCTGGCTCCGCCCTTCGCGGACAACGCGCCGGGCTGCGCGATCATGGCCTGCCTCGGCCCGGACGCGCCCGGCATCCGTTGAGTCACACGCCGAGGAAGGGCAGCTCGCCCTCCTTGGCGCCGTGCGCGCGGAAGTGTTCCGGGCTGACGACGATGAACAGCGCGTCGGACTCGGCGATCAGTTCGCCGTCGAGTTCGATCCGGGCGTAGATGTGCAGCTTGCGGTCGCCTTCCCGGCGATCGATGTGCGCGGACACCGCCATCCGACGATGCAGCGGAGCGGGTTTGACGTAGTTCACCGTGAGCTTGGCGGTCACCGCGGGGATCCCGCTGTGCGTCGGCACGGTGCCCGACGCCTCGTCCAGCACCGCCGCCACCACGCCGCCGTGCGCCAGGCCCGGCGCGCCCTGGTGCTTCTCGTCGAACGTGCAGGTGCCGGTGAGCCGTCCGTCCACCAGCGCCGACACCATCGCGACCCCGGCGCGATTGGCCGGTCCGCAGCCGAAACAGTGGTCTCCGTGCGCGGACGATGCACCGTCTCCGGCCTGGCTCCGCGGGCTGTGATCGGCGGCTTCGGCGAGTCCGGTCATGCGCACCCCTCAATCAGGAATCAACTGTGTCCTGAATGAAGTTACGCCACGCTTATTCAGCGCCGCTTCCCACGGCAGACCCCGCGGCCGGTGATCCGATACGGTTCAACCGATTCACCGCATGCCGTTAGGAGCCGAGCAGTGACCGACCGCGAAGTGCCCTCTGCGGAGGACGGATTCTTCAGCGCCCATCGGATGGGCGCGTTCGCCGACGCGGTGCTCGCGATCGCGATCACGCTGCTGGTCATCGAGATCAAACGGCCGGAGGGCGCGGAGCTGGCGAGCCCGCACGCCCTGGCCGAATTCCTCTGGCACGAGAAGGCGTCGTTCGTCGCGTTCGTGCTGGCGTTCTTCCTGCTGTGGTCGGTGTGGCGCAGGCACCACATCTTCATCGACGAGGTCGAGCGGCTGGACCGGGCGACCACCGCGGCGCACGCGCCGCTGCTGCTGTTCGCCGCCTTCCTGCCGTTCCCGACCGCGATATTCGGGCACGCCACGGACAACAAGCTGGCCGCGTGCCTGTTCGCCGCGACCGCCGCGGCGCTGTTCGGCTCCGAGGCGATCATGAAGGAATTCGCCTGGCGGCGCGCGGTGCTGCGGCCCGGCGTCGATTCGGCGAAGCTCCGGATCAGCGCGAACGCGTCCGCCGCGGTCACGTCGGTCTTCGCGTTGACGGCCGGGTTGGTGTGGGTCACGCCGTACATCTGGTACGTCTGGTTCTTCGTTCCACTGGCCGCCACGTTCGGTGGGAAGCTGCTCGATCGCCTCCGGCCGGAGTCCGCGCGCGTGCGCCGGGCCGAGCACTCGCCGGCCTAGCCCGGGCACACGGGCTGTCAGTTCAGCGGGGTGATCCAGCCGTGCAGGTCGTCGGTGCGCAGCGCGGCGGCGTGCCGCTTGCGCAGGGCCTGGGAGATCGGGCCCGCCTGCCCGTCGGCGACCGTGCGGCCGTCCACCTCGAAGACCGGGGCGGCGCCCGCGGAGGTGCCGGTGACGAAGACCTCGTCGGCGATGTAGAGCTCGGTCAGGTCGACGGCGCGTTCGACGACCGGGATGCCGTCCTCGGCCGCTAGGGTCAGGATGGTTCGGCGGTTGATGCCGTCGAGGATGTCGCAGGACACGTCCGGGGTGATCAGCGTGCCGTTGCGGACCAGGAAGATGTTGGCGGCGCTGAGCTCACAGACGTGGCCGTTGCTGTCGAGGAAGATGCAGTCGTCGTAGCCGCTGTCGATCGCGTCCTGCTTGGCCAGCACCGAATTCACGTAGGCGCCGTTGACTTTCGCGCGCGACGGAATCGCGTTGTCCGGAATGCGCCGCCACGGACTGGATTTCAGCCGCATGCCGTCCTGCGGGACGATCGGCACCGCGTCGTAGACGAAAATGCTGACCTGAATCGCACAACCACGCACCCGGGTGCCCGGGATCGACTCGACGACATGCACTGTCGCCCGGACGAATACGTCCTCGACCGGCGCATTCCGCCCCACCACCTCGACCACCGCGGCATAGAACCGCTGGTAGTCCCACTCCCGCGCGAACCGATCGATCCCGATGATCTTGCACGACTCCTCGAGCCGCCGGTAGTGATCGTCCAACCGGAACGCGGTCCGTGCCGCCCCCGCCACATGAACCGGAAACACGGTATAGACGCTGAGCCCATACAACACCGCCGACGACGCGACCCCGACCGTAGCCGCCTCGGCCGCAACGATCCGGTCACCTAGATACACATGGGGATAGGGGTTTGCCATCGGCGGAGGCTAACAGCCGCCCGGGCGAGCGGGCGACCGGATTTCATGGACGCTCGCCCCAGATCATGAGCTGGTAGACAGCGAGTAGCTCTGACACGTGGGGCAGCTCGATACTTGCCTTCAACGATTTCGTTGTACATAATTTCAGTATGTTCATTGTGGATGAACGTAGCTACGAAGCGAACATGCTCGTGCGGGAGGCGCAGGCGGCGCTCGCGAAGCACGGAATCAGCCTGACGGTGACCGGACCCGACACGAACACTGATCGCCGGCACGATCTGGCCGCGCGACTAGATGCGGGTGCACGCGGCGACCGGACCTATGCCGTCGAGTTCAAAGCCCAGCTCACGAGCACCAGCGCACGCGCGCTACCACCAACCGAGTTACCGACGCTTCTCCTCACGCCGTATGTCTCCAGAGAAAGCGCCGAGGTGCTGCGGCGGAACGGGGTGGACTTCGTCGACCGTGCGGGGAACATCTCGATCAGCTGGCCCGCGATGCTGATCTACATCATCGGCAACCGACGCCCCGCGCCTGAGTACGCGTCGTCTCGGCGTGCGCCACGCGCGTTCAGTCCCGCCGGGGCAAAAGTACTCTTCGCCATTTTGAGCTGGCCGGACACACTCGATCTTCCCCTGCGTTCGATCGCCGAGCGGGCCGGCGTCTCGCTGGGCACCACCCAGATCGTCATGAACGAGCTGGAAGCCAGCGGCTACCTCTACACCGCCGACGGAGTAAGAGCACTCGCCAACGGTAAAGAGCTATTGGACCGATGGACCGAAGCATTCACAACATCGGTCAGCTACAAGTTGACGATCGGCGAATTCCACGACAGCACCGAACGCTGGTGGCGTGATTCGCGAGAGCTATTGCTGGAGAACAAGGTTCAACTCGGTGGAGAAGCCGGGGGCGCCGTGCTCGACCCCGATCTGACACCGACGACGGCCACTCTCTATTGCGATTCCATTCCGGCGGCCGTCGTTGCCGAACGGCGCTGGAGCCGCTCCGGGCAGGAGCCGAATATTACTGTCAGGAAACGTTTCTGGACGTCACTCGAACCGTTCGACGCACTGGTACCGAGCACGCTCATCTACGCCGATATGTGGGCGTCGGGTGATCCTCGCCAACGAGCACACGCAGAAAGGGTTCGGGCGCATGACAATCGACTTGTCGAACTCGACAGATCCTGAAATCTCGCTGGCCGCAACCGTGCTCAGCCAGGTCGATCAGCTACTGGTAACCCATGGGATCGAATTCCTGGTGGTCGGGGCCACCGCACGCAACGTCGTGTCTCTCGGGGTATTCGGCTCTGTCCCGGCACGCGCAACCCGCGATGTGGACATCGCCATTGCCGTTGCCAGCTGGGATGAAGTCCGCCGATTGCAGTCAGAGATGTCTGCCATCGATCAGTCATGCCATAGATTCGAGGTCTGCGGCGTTCCAGTCGATGTCATCCCGTGCGGGCCGATCGAGAATAACGATCGCACCGTCGACTGGCCGGGCGACTTCAGAATGAACACGCTCGGTTTTCGCGAAGCTTTCGCCGCGGCCGACGTCGCCGTTCTACCCGGCCGGTTGAGCATACGAGTTCCCGCAATCGCGGCACAGGCGCTCTTGAAGCTCGTCGCCTGGCACGATCGACACTGGCGCAGCACGAAAGACGCGATCGACCTGGCAACGATGCTCCGCTGGTACGACAGCGGCCATCAATTGGATGAGCTGTACACAGGACACATCGAGTTGCTCGCCGCGTATGACTACGACGCGGCGCTGGCGAGCGCGCACCGACTCGGCCAAGATATCGCGCGGCTCTTGGAAACGGCGGACTCGAACAGGGTCCAAGCGCTGCTGGACGACCCGATCTCATTGCGGCGGCTGGCGAACGACATGGTCGGTCCTTTCGACCAGACGTATCAACGAGTGTCGGCGATGTATGCCGGCATTCGCGCGGAGCGCACAGTCCGGCAAGAGTGACAGCGTGATCGCGTTCGCGCCGGTTGTGCATCGACGGCGGGGTTGCTGGTTACGCTCGGGCTTGTGACTCAGGGACAGCGGGGTGGGCGGGCGGTGCAGGCTGCTGAGCGGCGGGCGGCTATTTTGGCGGCGGCTCGGGAGGTCATCGCGGAGCGGGGGTATCGGGGGGTTTCGCTGGGGGCGGTGGCGGAGCGGGTGGGGATTACGCAGCCGGGGTTGTTGCATTATTTTCCGAGCAAGGAGCATCTGCTGGTGGCGGTGCTGGAGGCTCGGGACCGGTGGGATACGGCGGCTTTCCTGGCCGGGGGGTCGCAGAGTTGGCGGCTGTCGCATCTGGAGCAGTTGGTCGAATACAACGCGACGCGGCCGGGGGTGGTGCAGACGTTCGCGGCGCTGGCCGGGGAAAGCGTGACGGGCGGGCATCCGGCGCGGGAGTATTTCGTCGAGCGGTACGCGCAGGCCAGGGGGCGGCTGACGGAGCTGTTGCGGGCGGAGTTCGGGGAGCGGCTGGCGGGCGGGCGGACGCCGGAGCAGGTGGCGCCGCTGCTGATCGCGGTGCTGGACGGTTTGCAGACGCAGTGGTTGCTCGATCCGGAGGCCGTCGATATGGCGGCTTCGTTCCAGGATTTCGTCGCGTTGCTCGGGCCGGCCGGTGGTACTGCCGACTAGGTGCGATTGATCAGTATCATAACGACAAGATAACGACACCTACTATTGGTTAGGTGAGTTTCAGCGGTAATCGCGGACGCCCGCTGTCTGCGCTCACCGGTTGTCGATGACATCCGGCCGAACCTGTCCGCACGACCTTGGTAGACAAAGGAGTTCATCATGAGTCCAGCCGACGAGGCCCGCGAAGCGGCGGTGACGGCGGCCATCGGGAAGCTCGACCTGCCGGCCAAGGCCCGGTTGCTGCTGGGGCAGGACATGTGGTCGCTGCCCGCACTGCCGGAGATCGGATTGCGGTCGCTGGTGATGTCCGACGGGCCGATCGGGGTGCGCGGGGTGCGCTGGACCGCGGACGATCCGTCCATCGCGTTGCCGTCGCCGACCGCGCTGGCGGCCACCTGGGATCCGGAACTGGCCCGGCGGGCCGGGCGAGTGCTCGCGCAGGAGGCCCGGCGAAAGGGCGTGCACGTGGTGCTCGCGCCGACCGTCAACCTGCACCGATCACCCTTGGGCGGAAGGCATTTCGAAGCCTACTCCGAGGACCCGTATCTGACCGGCCGGATCGGAACCGGCTATGTGAGCGGGGTGCAGGACGGCGGAATCGGCACCACCGTCAAGCATTTCGTCGCCAATGACGCCGAGACGGAACGCTTCACGGTGAACAACATCGTGTCCGAGCGGGCGTTGCGCGAGCTCTATCTGGCGCCGTTCGAAGCGATGGTCCGCGCGGCCGGGCCGTGGGGCGTAATGGCGGCTTATAACCAGGTCAACGGCACGACGATGACCGAGCACGGCGAGCTGCTGAACGGAATACTGCGCGGGGAATGGGGTTTCGACGGCATCGTCGTCTCGGACTGGATGGCGGCCAGGTCGACGGTCGCCGCGATCACCGCCGGGCTGGATGTCGCGATGCCCGGGCCGCGTGGGGTCTACGGCGAAGCGCTGGTCGCGGCGGTGCGCAAGGGCGAGGTGGACGAGTCCGTCGTCAACGCGGCGGTACGCAATGTACTGCGGCTCGCGGCGCGAACCGGGCTGCTGGACGGCGCGGAGCCCGCGGTGACCACTGCGCCCGCACAGCTCGACGGCGTCGCGCTGGCACGGGAAATCGCTTCGCGCGCTTTCGTTCTGGTGCGCAACGAGCGCTCCATACTCCCCCTCGACGCGAGCCGGACGAAGGTCGCGCTGATCGGTCTGGCCGCCCGGGAGGCCCGCATCCTCGGCGGGGGCTCGGCCACCGTGTTCCCCGAGTCCGTGGTGTCGCCGCTGGACGGGCTGACCGCCGCGCTGCCGGACGGCGCGCTGACCTATGCGATCGGTGCCGCCCCGAGCGATGTCCTGGGTGCCGCGGACCGCGGATTCGACTTGCACGCCCGGGTTTTCGACGCGGACGGTGCACTGCTCGGCGAAAGCTCGCTGCCCAACGGCATGGTCAACTGGCTCGGCGAGCTGCCGGACGGCATCGACTACGACGCACTGCACTCCGTCGAGGTGTACGGCACTTTCACTCCGGAGGAAACCGGCGCGCACGTGTTCGGTACCAAGGGAGTCGGTGATTTCCGCCTCGTCATCGATGACACCGTGTTGTTCGAGGGCGGTCAAACCCTCACCGGCGCAGACCCGTTCGAGGCCTTCTTCGGCACGCCGACCGAACGCGGCACGGTCGACCTCACCGCCGGGACGACGGTCGAGCTGACCATGACGCACACGCCGGTGAAGTTCGCGGACATGCCGATCCAGGCGATCCTGTTCACCCTGGCGCACAGCGATCCCCGGCGCGACCCGGACGAGCTGATCGCCGAGGCGGTCGACGCGGCCCGCGCCGCCGACGTCGCGGTGGTCGTCGTCGCCACCACCGAGCAGGTCGAATCCGAGGGCTTCGATCGGACAAGCCTGAAACTTCCCGGCCGCCAGGACGAATTGGTCAGCCGGGTCGCCGCGGTCAATCCGCACACCGTGGTGGTCGTGAACGCCGGCTCGCCGGTCGAAATGCCTTGGCGTAATGAGGTTCCCGCAATCCTGCTGAGCTGGTTCCCCGGCCAGCAAGGCGGCGCGGCGCTCGCCGACGTGCTGCTCGGCGACGCGGAGCCGGGCGGCCGTCTCCCCACCACCTGGCCCGCCACCCTGGCCGACTGCCCCGTTTCGGAGGTCACCCCCACCGACGGCGAGCTCGTCTACCGCGAAGACCTCTTCATCGGCTACCGCGCCTGGGAGCGCGCGGGCACCACCCCGGCCTATCCGTTCGGACACGGATCCGGTTACACCACATGGGATTACGAGTCGATCGACAGCGAGGGCGCCACGGTGACGGTCCGCCTGCGCAACACCGGCGACCGCCGCGGCGGCGAGGTCGTGCAGCTCTACCTTGCGCCCGTGGCCGATTCGGCGCTGCGCTCCGATCGCTGGCTGGCCGGCTTCACCCGCGTCGAAGCCGATCCGGGCGAACTGGTCGAGGCCGAGATCCGCATTCCGGACCGGGCATTCGAGATCTGGGACGAGGGAACGTGGCGAAAGGTGCCCGGCGCATACGAGATCCAGGCGAGTCATTCGATCGCCGATCAACGGCTGACCACCGGCTACGTGCTGGAGTGAAACGACGGCGGCCGTGGATCCGGCAGGGATCCACGGCCGCGTCGTACCGAAACGTCCTCAGCGATTGCTGAGCAGAACCTCGGCGATCTGAATAGTGTTGAGCGCGGCGCCCTTTCGCAGGTTGTCCCCGGAGATGAACAGCGCCAGGCCACGGCCGTCGGGCGCGCCCGGATCCTGCCGGATGCGGCCGACCAGGGAGTCGTCGGCGCCGGCCGCCTGCAGCGGGGTGGGCACGTCGACCAGCTTGACGCCGGGTGCCTTGGCCAGGATCTCCTTGGCCTGTTCGACCGAAAGCGGCTGGTCGAATTCGGCATTCACCGACAGCGAGTGCCCGGTGAACACCGGGACGCGCACGCAGGTGCCGCTGACCAGCAGGTCGGGCAGGCCGAGAATCTTGCGGCTCTCGTTGCGCAGCTTCTGGTCCTCGTCGGTCTC
Source organism: Nocardia sp. NPDC006044 (assembly GCF_042871115.1). Classification (NCBI taxonomy): domain Bacteria; kingdom Bacillati; phylum Actinomycetota; class Actinomycetes; order Mycobacteriales; family Nocardiaceae; genus Nocardia; species Nocardia sp. NPDC006044. The sequence continues at coordinate 153,419 of NZ_JBIAID010000009.1, read as the reverse complement.
GCCGGAGCCGTCGTCGACCAGCGAACCGGCCAGCGGCAGCACATTGAACGCGATCGGCGCGACGTACTTGTTCGGCGCGGGGAAGTCGACGGCACCGCCGTCGTGAGTCAGCCGCTCGACGTCGTCGATCACCGCGCGCGCCTGCGTCGCCAGCTCTTCCACGCCGGCCAGGCCGCTACCGGACACCGCCTGGTAGCTGGAGACGATGAGGCGGCGCAGGCCGGCGAGATCGTGCAGCGGCTTGAGCACCGGCATCGCGGCCATGGTGGTGCAGTTCGGGTTGGCGATGATGCCCTTGACCAGGTTGCGGGTCTGCTCGGGATTGACCTCGCTCACCACCAGCGGGACGTCGGGGTCCTTGCGGAAGGCCGAGGAGTTGTCGATCACGGTGACGCCGGCCGCGGCGAAGCGCGGGGCCTGGATCCGGGACATGGTGGCGCCGGCCGAGAACAGCGCGATGTCCAGGCCGGACGGATCGGCCAGTTCGGTGTCCTCCACGACGATTTCGCCGCCGCGCCACGGCAGCGTCTTGCCCGCCGAGCGCGAGGACGCGAAGAACCGCACCTCGTCGGCCGGGAAGTTGCGCTCCTCCAGCAGTTTTCGCATGACGGCGCCGACCTGACCGGTCGCGCCCACCACTCCTACCCGAACACCCATGGTTTAACGTCCTGTTCCAGCATGCACGACGGCGACCTCGTCGCCACCGAGGTTGAAGGCCCGGTGCAGCACCTGCACGGCCTCGTCCAGCTCGCTGTCGCGGACCAGCACCGAGATCCGGATCTCGGAGGTGGAGATCAGATCGATGTTCACGCCCGCGTCGGCCAGCGCCTCACAGAACGTGGCGGTGACGCCGGGGTGGCTCTTCATGCCCGCGCCGACCAGCGAGACCTTGCCGATGTGGTCGTCGTAGAGCACCTGCGAGAAGCCGATCTCGTCCTGCTGCTTGGTCAGCATCTCGACCGCCCGCGCGCCGTCGGTCTTGGGCAGGGTGAAGGTGATGTCGGTCTTGCCGGTATCGATCTTGGAGACGTTCTGCAGCACCATGTCGATATTGATCTCGGCGTCGGCGACCGCGCGGAACACCTTGGCGGCGTAGCCGGGAACGTCGGGCAGCCCGACCACGGTGACCTTGGCCTCGCTGCGATCGTGCGCGACGCCCGTGAGGATTGCTTGCTCCAAGGGGATGTCCTCCATCGATCCGTAAACGTAGGTGCCCGGCTTGTCGGTATAGGACGAGCGAACATGCACGGGCACGTTGTACCGGCGCGCGTATTCGACGCAGCGCAGCATCAGCACCTTCGCCCCGCAGGCCGCGAGCTCCAGCATCTCCTCGTAGGAGACCTGCTCGAGCCGCTGCGCGTCCGGCACGATCCGCGGGTCGGCGGTGAAGACGCCGTCCACGTCGGTGTAGATCTCGCAGACGTCGGCCTCCAGCGCCGCGGCCAGCGCGACCGCGGTGGTGTCGGAGCCGCCCCGGCCGAGCGTGGTGACGTCCTTGCTGTCCTGGCTCACGCCCTGGAAACCGGCGACCAGCACGATCTGCCCGTCGTCCAGCGCCTGGCGCAGGCGGCCGGGGGTGACGTCGATGATCTTCGCGTTGCCGTGCGCGCCGGTGGTGATCACCCCGGCCTGCGAGCCGGTGAACGAGCGGGCCTCCGCGCCGAGCGAGTGAATGGCCATCGCCACCAGCGCGTTGGAGATGCGCTCACCCGAGGTGAGCAGCATGTCCATTTCCCGGGCCGGCGGGGCGGGCGCCACCTGCTGGGCGAGGTCGAGCAGTTCGTCGGTGGTATCGCCCATGGCCGAGCAGACGACCACCACGTCGTGGCCCGCCTTCTTGGTCTCGACGATCCGTTCAGCGACGCGCCGGATGCGCTCGGCGGTAGCCACCGAGGATCCTCCGTACTTCTGAACAACGAGAGCCACGACAGGGTCCTCCAAGATCGACTACCAGCTGCTAACAGGCACCCAGCGTACCGGCCGTGGTCCAGCGAATTCCGGCTGGCTCCTCAGCCGAGCGCCGCGGCGGAGCTGCTGCGCTGGTCGGACTTGGTCGCGAACTTCGCGAGCAACCAGTGATATTTGGTGTTGTGGAAGGCCCGTGCGGCGCGAACACGACGAGCGGGACCGCCGCCGGGTGATCATCACCGCCGTCCCGGCACGGATCGACGAGCTGGCCCCGCATTACGAACTGCTGGCGAAGGAGTTCGGGGCGGTGGCCGCCGAGTACACCGTCGAGCAGCTGGAGCTGATCCTCGGGCTGTTCCACCGGCTGCACGAGACCTTGTGTCCGGGTAACCAAGGCCTTGCGCGCGGCCGACGCCGGGTGAATGACGCAGGATGGAGTGATGAAGAGCACGGTATTCACGGTGACCACCGGACGGACCGAGGTTGTGCAGGACATCACCGGCCAGTGCGCGTCGTTCGCGGGCGAAGCCTCCGGCGGCGGCGACGGGCTGCTCAATGTGTTCGTGCCGCACGCGACCGCGGGGGTCGCGGTGCTGGAGCTCGGTGCGGGCAGTGACGACGATCTGCTCGCGGCGCTGCGCGATCTGCTGCCCGCGGATGATCGCTGGCGGCATGCGCACGGGTCACGCGGGCACGGACGCTCGCATGTGCTGCCCGCGTTGATCGCGCCGTACGCGACGATCCCGGTGATCGGCGGGTCGATGGCGCTGGGTACCTGGCAGTCGGTCGCGCTGGTGGATCTCAATATCGACAATCCGGATCGTCAGGTGCGGTTGTCGTTTCTCGGCTAGTTCTCCCCGGGCACGTGCAGGCGGGCGAGTTCGGTGCGGTTGGCGACGCCGAGTTTCGCGTAGACGTGGGCCAGATGGGTTTTCACGGTGCCGCGACTGATGAACAGGTGCGCGGCGATCTCCGGGTTGGACAGGCCGTCGACGGCGAGGTCGACGACGGAACGTTCCATCGGCGTGAGGCTCGCCCAGCCGGAGTCCGGGCGGTTGCGTTTGCCGCGCGCCTTGGTGGCGTAGTCGACGGCCTGCGCTATGCCCATGGTTCGGCCGCGGTCGAGGGCGCCGGCCAGATCCGGTTCTGCGACACGGGAATCCAGCAGGGTGCGGGCCACCCCCGCCGGCCTGCCGGGCGCCGACCCGGTGTCGGAGCGGGCGCGCTCGGCGGCGCCGAGCAGGACGGCCGCCGATTCGAGCGTGCCGCGCCGGGCCAGCACCACGGCGAGCGCCTCGAGGCTTGCCACGCGACCGAGGACGAGTTCGCGCTCCGTGCGGATGCGTAGTGCTTCGTGGTGCAGGCGCAGCGCCTGCTCGATATCGCTGTCGTGCAACAGGAATGCTTGCTGATCGAGCGCCTCGGCGGAGACCGCGGGCAGCGCCCGGATGCTCGGATCACGCACGAGTGTGTCGAGAAGCGCTGCTGTCGAATCGGATTCGCCGAGTTCGCGAAGTGCTGCGGCAAGCACGACCTGGGTCCACGGCGTGAGCGGTCCGTCTGCGATATCGCCGGGCGTGCGACCCTCCCTGCGGCACCACGCGATCGCCTCCGCGGGGTGGCCCGTCGCCAGCGCGAGCATGCCGTGCACGCGCTCCCAGCCGGGGACGAACGGTGAGGCCTCGCCGTCGAGCAGGCGATCGATCGGGTCGAGCGCCGCCGCCGCGTCGTCGAAACGACCCTGGATCACGCGTATTTCGGCGAGGGCCGCGCGAGCCGAGCCCATGTGGTGGAAGTCGTGCAGCGGTTGCGCGGTGGCGACGGCCTGTTCGGCGAGTTCGGCGGCGCGCGGCAAATCGCCGGACCGAGCGGTCGCGCTGGCGAGCCAGGTCAGGGCGAAGGAGGCGAAGCCGCGGTCGTTGCGCTTGCGCATTCCGACCAGGGCATTGTCGAGTTGTTCGATGGCGCTGCGGTATTCGTCGCGGAACAGGTGGATCAGGCCGAGCAGCGCCTGGGCCGAGTCGGCGACGAAGCCGTCGGCGGCGTGCAGCGCTTCTCGGTGCAATGCCTCGGCGTCGGCGTACGCCCGGTCCAGATCGATGCCGAGTTGTTCGACCGCGCACAGCGACCTGGCCAGTCGGCCGACCGCGTCCGCGCCGATTTTGGAAGCCAATGCCGCTGCGGCCCTGGCGGATTCGTACCCGGCGAAACCATACACAGCCGTGTCGCACACCAAGGCCAGTCCGGCCAGCACGCGCGCCTGTAGTTCGTCGCGATTCCCCGCGCCCCGGTCGACAGCCCGTTGCAGCACCCGCACGCCCTCGACACCGCGCGGTTCGAGATACCAGAACCACGCCATCGCGGCGGCGAGCCTGCGCCCGTCGGACGGATCGTCACGGCCGAGCCCCCAGTCGAGGGCGGTGCGAATATTGGCCAGCTCCACCGTGATTCGTGCCCGCCAGGCGTCCTGGTCGGTGTTGCGCAACGGTTCGGCCCGCTCGACCAGGGCGAGATACGCCGCGAGGTGACGATCGCGCAGCCGCTCGGTCTCCGCGGCATCGGCGAGCCGCAGCAGCGCGTAATCCCGGACCACGCCCAGCATTCGATAGCGCGCCACCGCATCGGTGGTATCGGCCGCCACCAACGACTTGTCGATCAACCCGCGCAACGTCCGCACGGCGCGACCAGGCGTCGGGTCCAGTCCGGCCACCACGTCGGCGGAGAAGCTGGGCTCGAACACCCCGAGCCTGCGGAACAACACCCGTTCGTCGTCGTCGAGCAGCTCATGACTCCAGCGCATCGACTCCGCGAGCGTCCGCTGCCGGAATGGCGCGGTCCGCGCACCGCCGTCGAGCACGGCAAAGGGCTCGCGCAGCGAATCCGCGAGCTGGGCCAGCGACAACGTGCCCGCCCAGCCCGCGGCGAGTTCGAGGGCGAGCGGCAGTCGATCCAGCCGGTCGCAGACCCGGCGGGCCGCGGCACGCGCCTGCGGCGTCGGCCCCCCCGCATGCGCTCGCTCGAGGAACAGCGTCACCGCGTCCGCCAGCCCGAGCGCGGGCACCCGGCGCACCTGCTCGCCGCCGATCCCGAGCGGCGCGCGGCTGGTCGCGAGCACGCCGAGGCGCGGACAACGCCCGAGCAGCCCGATGACCAGCGCCGCGACGCCGTCGCCGAGTTGCTCGCAATTGTCGAGTACCAGCAGGGTTTCGCGATCGGCGAGCCCACGCGCCACGGTCGCGACCGGATCGGCGCCGCCGGGTATCAGCACACCGAAAGCGGTGGCGACGCGCTGCACGACGGCCGCGTCGTCGTGTTCGTCCTCCAGCGCGACCCACCGGACACCGGCTCGCCAGTCCGCGGACACCGTGCGCGCGACCCGGAGCGCGAGCCGCGTCTTGCCGCAGCCGCCGGGGCCGACCAGCGTGACGACCCGGCCCGGTCCGACGGCGGCGCCGACCGCCTCCAGTTCCTCGGTGCGACCGATGAACGAGGACAGCTCGGTGGGTAGTGCGTCGGTGGACATCGCGTCAGCAGTCTGACACGCCGGGCTCGCGCGGGCGACCCCTATCCGCCTTCGGCAACTCGGCCACCTCAGCCACCGGATATCGGCCAGGTGGCAGATGTTCCGCGGCCGCCGCGGCGGAAGTATCTGTCTCAACGACGCAGACAGCGTCACAGACCAGAAGGAAACATCATGACGAACACAGGAAATCGCCGGGTCGTTGCCAACATCTCGCTCTCGCTGGACGGCCGCACCAACGGCCCGGGCGGCGATTACGACATGAGCTGGATCGTGCCGCACGCGGTGAGCGACACTGTCCGTGACCGGATGGTGCAGATGGCCGAGGCGGCCACCACCGCGCTGCTCGGCCGGAAGAACTACCAGGGTTTCGGTGGCTACTGGCCGTCCGTCGCGGCCGACGAGAACGCCGATCCGCGCGACCGCGCCTTCGGGCAGTGGCTCGACGGCGTCGAGAAGGTGGTCTTCTCCAGCACGCTCACCGACGCGCCGTGGCAGCACTCGCGGATCGCGGACGCCGATCCGGTGGCGACCGTCAAGCACCTGCGCGAGCAGGAGGGCGGCGACATCGTCGTGCTGGCCAGCGGCAGCGTGATCAAGGCGCTGCTCGCGGCCGACGAGGTCGACCGGATCCTGATCACCCAGTGCCCCGAGATCGCCGGCGGCGGCGCCCGCCTCTTCGAGGACGGCCTGGCGGCGTCGAGCTGGTCGCTGACCGATCTGTCCAGCACCGAGTCCGGGGCGCTGTACCTCATCTATGACCGAGTCCGCGGCGAATGATCTCCCTCCGGACGGCGACGGCCGCGGCGAAACCGCTCGGCCGTCGCCGGTGCCGGATCAGGCGCGGGTCAGCCAGGTGACCTGGTTGCCGTTGCCGAAGTCCTTGCGTGCGGTCGGGGTGAACAGCGTCGGCTTGAACTCGCCGGCGAAGGCCGGGATGCCGGTGCCCGCGACGACCGGGTAGCTCTTGATCACCAGTTCATCAATCTCCTCGAGCAGGGCGGCGGCGAGCTTTCCACCGCCGGCCAGCCAGATGTCCAGGCCCGCTTCTTGTTTGAGCTGCCGCACGAGCGCGACCGGGTCCCGCTCGACCAGCTCGACCGCCGGGTCATCGATCCGGCCGAGCGTGCTCGACACCACGTACTCACGCATGTGGGCGTACGGGCTGGTCACTCCGATGGCCAGCCCCGGCTCGTAGGTACCCCGGCCCATCACCAGAGTGTCGAACTTCTGGTTCGGGGCATCCGCCGCGACCCCGAAATGTGGCCGGACGTGGGTGGGCAGCGTCTCCGGGTATTCCCGGCCGAGCCACTCGACGAAGTCCGCGGGCAGCGGATAGAAGGAGATATCGCCATCCGGGGCGGCGATGTAACCGTCGAGCGACATGCCGACGAAATAGACGAGTTTTCGCATAGCAGAACCTCTTTCGAAAAGAATGGTGATCAGGCGCGGGTGAACCAGGTGACCTGTGCGCCGTTGCCGAATTCCGCGCGCCGGACCGGCGCGAACCGGGTCGGCCGGAACTCACCGGCGAAGACGGAGATACCGCCGCCCGCGACGACCGGGTAGCTCTTGATGATCATCTCGTCGATCTCGCCGAGCAGCTGGGCGGCGAGATTACCGCCGCCGCAGAGCCAGATATCTTGGCCCGCTTCCTGTTTGAGCCGCTGGACCAGACCGATCGGGTCGGTGTCGACCAACTCGACGGCCGGGTCATCGATCCGGCCGAGGGTGCTCGACACCACGTACTGCCTCAAGTGCGCGTACGGGCTGGGGAAACCGGCGGACAAGCCCGGCTCATAGGTGCCGCGGCCCATGATCACCGCGTCGAAGTGCTTGTTCGGCGCGTCCAGCGCCATTCCCACCTGCGGCCGGAATTGGGTCGGGACGAACTCCGGGTACTCCGTGTTGATCGACCCGGCCATCTCCGGATCGACCGGGTAGAAGTCGTATTCGCCGCCCGGACCTGCGATGTATCCGTCGAGCGTGACGCCGACGTAGTAGACGAGCTTTCGCATTCCAGTACCGCCTAAACTGTTGTACTCTGCATGTAGTGGTTCGAAGGTAGTACTACAGATGGAGTGGTGTCAAGTGCGAACTAATCCTGAACGTCGGCACACGCTGCTCGACGCGGCGATCGAGGTCCTGGCCCGCGAGGGAGCCCGCGGACTCACCTTTCGCGCAGTGGACAAGGAGGCATCGGTGCCGGCCGGCACCGCGTCCAACTACTTCGCCAATCGCGACGACCTCATGACTCAAGTGGGCAGCCGCTTCTACGAGCGACTCGCGCCGAGCGCGGCCACCATGACCCAGCTGACCGAAGGACCGAAGACCCGCGCACACATCCGGACGCTGATGCGCGACATCGTCGAGCGCATCGAGGCGTTCCGCACCGGCTACCTCGCGCTGCTCGAGCTGCGACTGGAGGCGACCCGCCGGCCGGAACTGCGCGCCGTGCTGACCGAGCGGGTGCGCGCGGACATGGAGTTCAACGTGCGCAATCACCTCGACGCCGGACTGCCGGGCGACGAAAAGTCCGTGCAGCTGCTCTATTTGGCGTTGAACTGGTTGATCGTGGACCGCCTCACGCTGCCCGGCGTGTTCACCGAAGAACAGAGCCAGGAACTGATCGACGCCGCGGTCGACCGCCTCGTCGGCCCCTGAAAACCCCGCGGTGCGCATCGCCGAATCCTTGTGACCCACGTCACCGATATTCGATAATGAGGCGATGATGGCGAAAGTCGGAGATCGACTGCTCGTACACGGACACGTTGTGGGGCAGGGTGATCGGCAAGGCGAGATCATCGAAGTTCGCGGGCCCGAAGGCGCACCGCCCTACCTCGTGCGATATGCCGACGGGCGGGAGTCGCTGGTGTTTCCGGGTCCGGACGCGATAGTCGAACCCGCCACCTGACGCGCGGACTCGGCGCAAATCTTCCGCGTGGAACTTGTTCACCTACTTCCGATGTCCACTTTTGGACACATAAGGCCATGTCGGCAGCGCCCATGGACTATCGGTCTCGACGACGAGGTTGACGGAACAGATAACCGATAGAGAGAATCGGGCGCAGTTGTCCATCGGGGGTCGGAAGGTTTTGCATGCGCACGAGAACCGATATTCGATTCGTCGTCGACGCCGATTCCGCGCAAGTGATGGATGCGCTGGCCGCTGTCGAAATGCTCCCGGAATGGTCACCGGGATATACCGATGCCCGAGTCGCATCACGTGACGAAGCCGGAAGGCCGGTCCGGGTTTTCGTCAAGACCGAACTGCTGGGCAGCTCGGATATGCAGGTGCTGGAATACGATTGGACCGACGGACGGTCATCGTGGCAGGTCACCGACAGTGCCCGGGGCGCGAAGGGCGGCGGCTGGTTCGAGGTCACCGAGGCCGCGGCGGGCACCGACGTATGGTTCCACGCGGAGGTCTACCTACCCATCCCGGTGCCCGGGCTACTACTCAAGCGCACCGTGCGCAAGCAGCACGAGATCGCTGTGCAGAATTTCGTCGAGTTCGCCGAGTCGTTTCCGGAAGCGGAAACGATGAAGCCGTATAGCTATAACGAATAACCTCCGGTAGCCGCACGCCCTGAGCGAAATCGGGCGACGCGCAGGCCGGCAAGCAGGCGGCGACCCGATCGGGGTGCGACTATGTGCGTCATGATCGGTTCCAAACGGGTTCGGCTCACGGCAGTGGCCGAGGGCGAGTCGGTGACGCAGCTCGAGCTGTTCTTCGACCTGGTGCTCGTCTTCGCGTTCACCATGGTCACCGACCTGGCGGCCGAAGAGACCAGCGCGAAGAACATGTTGCGCGCGTTTCTCGTGCTCGCGGTGATGTGGTGGTTGTGGATCGCCTACTCCTGGCTCGGCAATGTGATCCGCGCCGACGAGGGCTTCGCCAGGGTCGCGATGTTCGTCGCGATGGGCGGCGCGTTCCTGGCCGCGCTCACCATTCCGGAGGCGTTCCACGACCTGCCCGGCGGCTGGTTCGGCCCGCTGGTCTTCGCCATCGCGTATCTGGTCGTGCGGCTGGTGCACGTCGTGATGTTCTGGCTGGCCAGCGTCGAGGACGCGCAGCTGCGCGGTCAGGTGCTGCGCTGGTCGATCGGCTCGCTGGCCATCGGCACCACGCTGCTGGTGATTGCCGCGACGACCTCCGGCACGGTGCAGATCGTGCTGTGGATCGGCGCGATCGCCGGGGACTACCTGTGGACCCTGCTGGCCGGCACCGACTGGCGTTTGAATTCGGTGACCCATTTCGCCGAACGCTACGGACTGATCATCATTGTGGCGCTCGGGGAATCGATCGTTTCGATCGGTATCGGTGTGGCCGGACTGCCCATCTCCTGGCCGATCGCGGTGGGCGCGCTGCTCGGACTCGCGGTATCCGGACTGCTGTGGTGGTCCTATTTCGATGTGGCGGCGCTGTCCATCGAACACGAGCTGAACCACGCCGACGGCGCCAGGCAGATCAAGATCGCGCGCGGCGCCTACACCTTTTGGCATTTCCCGATGATCGTCGGAATCATCGCGCTCTCACTGGGATTGAAGAAAGTCCTCTACTACGTCGGCGACGAGTCACATCACACGTTGAAAGACGCGTTGTACGGAATTCCGTTGTTCGCGTTGTACGGCGGAGTGGTGCTGTATCTGATCGCGTTGGTCGGCGCGAAACACTATGCGACAGGGCAGATCAGCGTGCCGCGGGTGATCGTCATCGTCGCGCTGCTCGCACTGATCCCGCTGGCCGCCGCGCTGCCCGCGTTGGCGTCGCTGGCCATCCTGTGCGCGGTGCTCGGCATCCTGATCGTCTGGGAAACAATCCGATTCGCGCAGCCGCGCGACGAGATCAGGCACGGGGTATCCGACTGAGGTGATGCCGGACGCTGTGCTCGGCCGGCGTCGGCCCGTACGCGGACGGCGGCACCCGGACATCGTTGCGCACCGCGTGCCGGATCTGATCGATGTTCTCCCGCAACACATCCGAGACGAGTTCGTCGGTGCGCGGATCCTCCAGCACCTGGAACAGGATGCGGAAGGTGGTGTCGGCGATCAGCCGGATGATGTCGTCGTGGAACGGGATGTAGCGCACCCGGCCCGCCTGCGGGTCCTTCTTGATCAGCTCCAGGATCATCTCGTCCATCTCGGCGCGGTTCTCCTGTAGCGCCGCGGCGATGTTGCGGGTGTAGTGGCCGGTGCGCATCACCGCGGCGACCTCGTCCATCACCGCGATGGTCATCGGCCGCTTGATCGTGTCCACGATGGTCAGGACGAACCGGTTGACCAGCGCGGCGGTGATCCGGTCGCCGAACACGCGGTCGGCGACCCGGCCGAGCCGGACCACGATCACCACGATCCGCAGCAGCCGGAAGCCTCGGAAGAACGGGCTGGTCACCGGGATCATGCCGAGGACCTCGTACCAGTAGACGAACGGGAACGTCCACGGCCAGCCCGCCCGGCGCCAGCGCCACAGGAACTCGACCGCGAACACGCCGCAGATCGTCCAGTCGACGGTCACGATCGCGCGGTGGGTGTGCGCGGACACGTCGAAGAAGGTGATCCAGACGACCAGCACCACCGACACGATGGCCAGAGCCAGCATGACGAAGTCGGTCCACAGTGCGGGCGGCTTACGCGGGTAATCGCCCTCCGGGAGTTCCTCGCTGACCGGAGTGGTTCGCGCAGCTGTCACCTGGATGTCCCTTCAACGCCGAACGGTCGTGCCGACACTAGTCGGCACGACCGCGCTTCGGCTGGACCGCTACTTTCCGGAGCGGATGATGGCCTCGATATTGCGCTCGGCGAGCGCGGCGATGGTCAGCGACGGATTCACCGTGCCGGTGCTGCCCGGAATGGCGGCGCCGTCCATCACGTACAGACCGGGATGCCCGTGCACCCGGCCGTAGCCGTCGGTGGCCCGGCCGAGCACCGCACCACCCAGCGGATGCGCGGTGAACAGCGCGTTCGCGTCGTAGCCGAGGGCACCGTATTCGAGGACGGCGTCGGCGCGCTCGGCGATCCGGTGATCGACCGCGCGGGCCGCGGCGACCATGTCGTCCCGGTTGCGCGACGGCCAGGACAGCCCGACCCGGTTGGTGGCCGCGTCGTAGCCGAACCGCGTGCGGGCCGGGTCCAGCACCATGCCGAGCGAGGCGAGCGCGCCCGTCTCGAACGGAATGCCAGGGATGTACCAGCTTTCCAGGCTGAGCGGCAGGCCGGAATCGTCGAAGATCCGGCTCGCGCTCGGCACGCCCTGACCGAAACCGGCCAGCGCGCTCGCGCCACGGCCGAGCACCACGTCGCCGTTGGTCCCCCAGCCGTCGCCGACGTGCTCGTTGAGGTTGGGCAGCGTGCCGGTCGCCTGCGCGCGCACCAGCAACTCCGAGGTGCCGACCGAGCCCGCACCGAGGAACAGCCGATCGCAGGTGAGCGTGCGAGTGCCGAGCACCTCGCCGGTCGGCGCCAGCTTCGACACCCGCACCGAGTACCGGCCGCCCGGCTCCTGCGCGATCGATTCCACCTGATGGCCGGGGAAGATCGCGGACTTGCCGGTGCCCTCGGCGTACCTCAGATAGTTCTGGTTGAGGTCGAACTTGGCGCCGTTGGAGTTGCCGAGGTTGCTGCGGGCGGCGGTGGCCGAGGCCCGGGAGCCGCCGGCCAGCTCGGCGCGCAGGATGTCCCAGTTGAAGATCGAGTCGTTGGGGGTCGGCTGGTAGCCGGCCTTGCGCACCTGGTCGTCCCAGGCCCTGGAGTGCGCGAACGGCTTGGCCGCGTAAATGTCGCCCGGCATCGAATCGAGGCGCAGCATCTGCCGCACCCGCGGGTAGTAGACGCGGTCCAGCTCGCCGTAGTCGACCGTGCCGCCGAAGAGGTGGTCGAAGAAGCGGCGTTCGGGCGCGACCATGGCGCCGGTGAAGATCACCGATCCGCCGCCGACCGCGGCCGCGCGCCACACGTCGATGCCCGGGTATTCGGTGCAGTCGAGGACGCCGCCGAAGCTGGCGAAGGTCATCGGCACCTTGCTGACGCCGGTGAAGTTCGTCCGATGCCAGAAGCCGCGGCCGTCCGGCAGATCGTCGCCGGTGAAGATCTCCCGCCACGGATCGTTGGGCCAGCGCGACCCGCGTTCGAGCACCGTGTTGGCGATCCCGGCCTCGGCCAGGCGCAGCGCGGTGACCGCGGCGCCGAAGCCGGAGCCGATCACGATCGCGGGCGAATGCTCGGGCGGATCGGGCAGCGGCGCGAAGATCTCCGGTACCCACGACTGGAACAGCAGGTTCCAGACCGGGTCGGCGGACGCCGGTCCGGCGCCCGGCAGCGATCCCGCGACAGCACCGAGTAGCGCGGCCGTACCCGCCGCTTTGAAGAAGGCGCGTCTACGCACCCAGCCACCTCCCTCATCACGCATGGCCGAGCGCAGATTACCGGTATTCCGGCGGGCTGAACAGTCGTTGCCGGACCGTCATCCGTTGTCCCCCTTCCGTTGTCCCGCCCGATGGCACCGGGCCCGCGCTCGGCGGCGGCAACGGCGGCGTGACGAACAGGCCACGCGAGGCCTTCGGCAGATGGCCGGGAGGGGTCGGCGGCTCACTCCGTGAACGGCGCCCGATCGGCCTTGCAGGTCGCGCCGGGCGCGGGCAGCTGCTGGTCGATGAGGTAGCGCTCCTGCAACCGCCGGGTGCAGTCGACGGTGGTGTCGTGGCCGTAGCCGCCGTCGATGACCACGAGGCGAGCGTTGACCAGCGCCTGCTGTGCCTTGCGCGCCGCGGTCAGCGGCGTGACCGGATCGAAGCGGTTGTTGAACAGCAGCGCGGGCACGTCCGAACGCAGGATCCACGGACCGGCGTAGCGCTGCGGGTAGCCGCCCTGCGGCGACGGCCACGAGGCGCACGACTGCCGCAGGTACAGCCAGAAGCCGCTGAGCACCGAACCCTCGGCGCCCAATTCCTTCGCCATGGCCGGCCATTGATCCGGATCGCGCGGAAAGGTGTTGTCCGCGCAGGAGATTGCGATGAACGAGTCGAGGAAGCCGGGCGGCACCGCGTTCGCGTCGAGGACCGCGCGCACGACGTCGGGGTTGCCCGCGGCTCCGCGCTCGAGTTCGGTGAGCAGCTGGGCCAGTGCGGGCCAGCCCTTCTCGGGGTCGTACAGCATCAGCGTGTGCGGCGAGACGACGTCGTCGAAGGCGACCGTCCGGGCGCGTTCGCCCTCGCCGACCGTGATCGGCCCCTGCCGCAGCCGGTCCAGCAGGGCCAGGTCGCGGGCGCGCAAATCGTCACCGCCGCTTGGCTTCTGGTCGCTGCGAATCTGACCGATCGGATCGGCGGCGGGCTTGCTCGCGCCCGCGAAGGCGCAGCGCGGCTGACCCGCCTGGGCGCACAGCCGGTAGAACTCGCCGAGCACCTCGTCGGTGCCTGCCGCCGCGGCCGCGACCTCGGTGCGGGTGTCGGAGGTGTAGGCGTCCGGATCGATCATCGAACTCAGGCTCAGCGCACGCACCCGGTCGCCGAAGACGGCGCCGTACACCTCACCGAGATAGCTTGCGTAGGAACCACCTTCGTAGGTCAGCCGCTTGTCCCCGACCGCGCGGCGCAGCAGGTCCAGGTCGCGGGCGGCGTCGACCGTGGTCAGGTGCGGCAGCAGGGCCGCGCTGTTGGCCGCGCAGCCGGCCGAGAGGTCCCGGCTGAACCGCGCCTGCGCGGCCTCCTGCTCGGCACCGACCGGCGGAATCCAGGTCCCGGCCCAGAACCGTTGCTCCGCTTCGGCATCGGGGAAGCACCGGACCGGCGAGCTGCGCCCGACGCCGCGCTGATCGAAGGTGACCACGTCGAAGCGGCGGGCGATCTCGCCGGGGAACATCTCACCGCCGCCGGCCCAGTGGATGCCGGAGGCGCCCGGCCCGCCGGCCGCGCTGAACAGGGTGCCGATGCGGTGCGACTGATCGGTCGCGGGCTGGCGGACCAGCGCGAGCCCGAGCGTCGGGCCGTCCGGGTGCGCGTAGTCGACCGGCACCGTCGCCGTCGCGCATTGCAGCTTGCTCAGGGTCTTCTCCTGGCACGGCGCCCAGTCCAGCCGCGGCGTCGGCGCGGCATCGGCCTGGGCGACCAGGTCGGCCACCGCCTGTTCGTGCTTCTTCGGCGTACCGCAACCGCTCACTGCCAACGTCGCCGCCAGCGCACCGACGACGACGATCCTCCACCCACGCATATCGAACATCTTGTGCCGCAACGGCACGGCCGTCGTCCACCACAGGGATGAATTGCACCCTGAGATCTCCGCCACCTCCTAGGTCGTCAACAGCCGGACCACCGCGATGAGGCCGACCACGACGATGACCGCGCGCAACGCGGTCGGCGGCAGCCGCCTGCCCATCTTCGCACCGAGCTGGCCGCCGATGATGGAGCCGAGCGCGATCAACACCACGGCCCGCCAGTCCACGTCGGCGATCACGATGAAGATCACCGCGGCCACCCCGTTCACAATGGTCGCGAGCACGTTCTTGATGCCGTTGAGCACCTGCATGTCGTCGTGCACGAAAACGCCGAGCAGCCCCATCAGCAGCACGCCCTGCGCGGCGCCGAAGTAGCCGCCGTAGATGCCGGTCGCGAAGATCGCCACCAGCAGGATCGGGCCGCCGTGCTTGGGTGCCGGGCTGTCGCCGTTCTCCCGCCGGCCCTTGACCCAGCGCGACAACCGCGGTTGCACGACGACCAGCACCAGCGCCGCAATGATCAGCACCGGCACGATCGCCTTGAACGCGGTCGCGGGCAGCACGAGCAGCAGGATCGCGCCGGTGATGCCGCCGAGCAGCGACGCGGTGCCGAAGCGCAGCAGCCGCTCGCGTTGCCCGGCCAGTTCCCGGCGGTAACCGTGCACGCCGCTGAGCGAGCCCGGTACCAGGCCGATCGTGTTGGACACGTTCGCGGTCACCGGCGGCAGCCCGAAGGCGAGCAGTACCGGGAAGGTGATCAGGGTGCCCGAGCCGACGACGGCGTTGATGCCGCCCGCTCCGATGCCCGCGCCGAAGACCGCGAGCTGTTCCAGCCATGTCATACGTCGAATCCGTTCCACGTCCCGTCGGACCGGTTGGTCCGTACAAGCGTTTGCTCTGCTCGAACGCTAGCCGCAATGTCGGTCGAACGGTGGACGGGACCGGGGTTCCGAGGTGTATTGCCACACGGTAAACTCGCCGACATCATGCAGCGGGCACTTCTTCTCAGCCGCCGCGACGGGGTCTGATCGGACCGGCTCCCGTCGCGGGGTTTCGCCGCGCCGGTCGACCCACCCTTTGGGAAACACCACACCCTCGGAGTAATCGCCATGTCCCCTGCTGACGCATTCGTATCCGGCTCACGCACCATCGCGCCGCCGTCCAAGCCCGCCCCGGCCGACCAGCCCGGGTGGAACGCGCAGAAGAACTCCTCGATGCCGACCTTCCGGTACCGCCCGTTCGCCGAGGAGGTCGAGCCGGTCAGCGTGCCCGACCGCACCTGGCCGGACAAGATCATCGATGTCGCGCCCGGCTGGTGCGCGGTCGACCTGCGCGACGGCAACCAGGCGCTGATCGACCCGATGAGCCCGGCCCGCAAGCGCCGCATGTTCGACCTGCTGGTGCGGATGGGTTACAAGGAGATCGAGGTCGGCTTCCCGTCGGCCAGCCAGACCGATTTCGACTTCGTCCGCGAGATCATCGAGGACGGCGCGATCCCGGACGACGTGACCATCCAGGTGCTGACCCAGTGTCGCGCCGAGCTGATCGAGCGCACCTTCGAGGCCTGCGCCGGCGCGCAGAACGTGATCGTGCACTTCTACAACTCCACCTCGATCCTGCAGCGCAAGGTGGTCTTCCGCGCCGATCGCGCGGCGGTCAAGAAGATCGCCACCGACGCCGCGACGCTGTGCCTGGAGATCGAGAAGCGCTACCCCGACACCAACTGGCGCTACCAATACAGCCCGGAGTCCTACACCGGTACCGAGCTGGAGTACGCCAAGGAGGTCTGCGACGCGGTCTCCGCGATCATCGCGCCGACCCCGGACAGGCCGCTGATCATCAACTTGCCCGCCACCGTCGAGATGGCGACGCCGAACGTCTACGCCGACTCGATCGAGTGGATGAGCCGCAACCTGGCCCGCCGCGAGTCGATCGTGCTGTCGCTGCACCCGCACAACGACCGGGGCACCGCGGTGGCCGCCGCCGAGCTGGGCTACCAGGCCGGCGCGGACCGGATCGAGGGCTGCCTGTTCGGCAACGGCGAGCGCACCGGCAACGTCTGCCTGGTCACGCTGGGCATGAACCTGTTCTCCCGCGGCGTCGACCCGCAGATCAACTTCTCCGACATCGACGAGATCCGCCGCACGGTCGAATACTGCAACCAGCTGGCGGTCGCCGAGCGCCACCCCTACGGTGGCGACTTGGTCTACACCGCGTTCTCCGGCAGCCACCAGGACGCGATCAACAAGGGCCTGGACGCGATGAAGGTCGCGGCCGACGACGCGGACTCCGACGTCGACGACATGATCTGGGCGGTGCCCTATCTGCCGATCGACCCGAAGGACGTCGGGCGCACGTACGAGGCGGTCATCCGGGTCAACTCGCAGTCCGGCAAGGGCGGCGTCGCCTACATCATGAAGACCGACCACGGCCTGGCGCTGCCGCGCCGGCTGCAGATCGAGTTCTCCCAGGCGGTCCAGCGGATTACCGACGGCGAGGGCGGCGAGGTCACGCCGAAGGAGATGTGGGACGTCTTCGCCGACGAGTACCTGAGCCCGATCCGGCCGCTGGAGCGGATCCGGCAGAAGGTCACCGCGTCCGAGACCGACGGCGGCACCGACACCATCTCCGTCGTGGTGAAGGTGGACGGGGTCGAGCAGGAGATCACCGGCACCGGCAACGGCCCGCTGGCCGCGTTCATCGACGCGATCGCCACGGTCGGCTTCGACGTGCGCGTGCTGGACTACTCCGAGCACGCCATGTCCGCCGGCGACGACGCGCAGGCCGCCGCCTACGTCGAGTGCGCGATCGGCGACAAGGTGGTGTGGGGCGTCGGCATCGCCACCTCCATCACCACCGCGTCGTTGCGCGCGGTGGTCTCCGCGGTGAACCGGGCACACTGAGCGCAACCCCGGCGGTACGCGTGCCCGTCTCCTCGGCCAACCGAGCACGCTGATCGCGCAGGTCGAGTACGGTAGAGCCGGGTGTGGTGGTCGTCGATCGACCCCGCACCCGGCTCTCGATCTTGCTGTCGGAGACCAGATATCGGCGGCGTGTCATCCGGGCGCGTCCGCTCCATATTGCGCTTGCGCGAGCGGATGCTCGAGGCCGCGGACCGCGACGCGAGCCCGCGAACCCCGTGCTAGCGTTGGTTTCGCACTCAAGCGCCGAGCTCTCTGCTCGTAGTCCCGAGCAGATGGGGGAACTGTGACAACTAACGACCACAACCCGACCTCACCGCCCTGGCTGCAGAGTCAGTCGGTGGACACGGCCGATGGCGCCGAGTCGGAGCAAGCCGCCGACCCGTCGGCCGAGCAGCCCGGCGACGTGGAAGTGGCGGAGTCCGAGACCGTCGAAACGCCGGACAAGCCGGAACCGGAACCGGCGGCGCCCGACTTCGGCGGCTCGACGGATCAGACGGTGTCCTACCCGCAGGCGCCGACGCCACCGCAGTCCTACGGCCCGCCCGAGGGTTTCGCGCCGCCCGCCCCCGCCGAGCAGTACGGCGGCTACGCACCGCCGAGCGCCGGGGCGTTCGCGCCCACTGGCGCATATGAGCCGTATCAGACCGGCCAGTACCCGCCGGTGACCGCGCACAGCGGCAGCCATCAGATCGCGCCCGAGCCGCAGAACCCGGGCTATGGCGAGTACCGGCAGGAGATCGGCCCCGACGGCCTGGTCCGCCGGGTGCCGCAGGAACACGCCGAAGCCGCTGCGCCGCAACCCGATCAGCCGGCCGCGCCGATCTACAGCTGGGCGCCGCCGCCCCCGCCGGTGACCCACCAGCCGCCGCCCGCGTATCAGCCGCCGCCCGCGCCGATGGGCCAGCAGCCGCCCGGACCGCCGATGGGCCAGGTGCCGCCGCCGAGCTGGCAGGGTGGGCCGAACCCGCATCAGCCGTCGCAGCCGTTCCAGCCGCAGCATGTGCCCGCGCCGGGCCAGCCCGGCCACTCGGTCAACGACCTGAACCTGCTCAAGCGCGCCCGTCGCGCGCCGCGCAGCGGTTGGCGCCGGGCGGTGCACAAGGCCACCGGCGGCGTGCTCAATCCCGGCGAGTCCGCCGCCGATGTCGTCTACCGCGACCTGGTCGACCGGGTGAACCAGCCGGTGCGCGGCGACTACCGGATCGCGATCCTGTCGCTCAAGGGCGGCGTCGGCAAGACCACCACCACGGTCGGCCT
Organism: Nocardia sp. NPDC006044; assembly: GCF_042871115.1. Lineage (NCBI taxonomy): Bacteria > Bacillati > Actinomycetota > Actinomycetes > Mycobacteriales > Nocardiaceae > Nocardia > Nocardia sp. NPDC006044. Next base: position 134,599 of record NZ_JBIAID010000009.1, on the reverse strand, counting down.
CGGCTCGACGTTCGCGTCGCTGCGCGGTGACCGGGTGATCGCGATCGACGCCAACCCGGACCTCGGCACACTCGCCCACCGGGTGCCGCGCCAGACCCGCTCCACCGTGCGCAACCTGCTCGAAGACCAGCACATCAGCCGGTACTCCGACGTGCGGGCGCACACCTCGCAGGCGCCGAGCCGACTGGAAGTGCTTGCCAGCGAACAGGATCCGGCCGTCTCGGAGGCGTTCAGCGAGGCCGACTATCGCAAGGCGATCGGCATCCTGCAGTCGTTCTACAACATCATCCTGACCGACTGCGGCACCGGCCTGATGCACTCGGCCATGGCCGGCGTGCTGGACATGGCCAGCTCGCTCGTGCTGGTCACCTCGCCCGCGATCGACGGCGCGCGCAGCGCCTCGGCCACCCTGGACTGGCTCGACCACCACGGCTACGGCAAGCTCGTCGAGCGCACCGTCGTCGTGGTCAACGCCTCCCGCCGCGGCGCGTCCACGGTCGACCTAGACCAGCTGCGCAAGCTCTTCCTCGACCGCACCCGCGCGGTTCAGGTGGTGCCGTTCGACGATCACCTCGCCGAGGGCGCGGAGATCGACCTGGAGCTGGTCAGCAAGCCGACCCGGCGGGCCCTGCTGGAACTGGCCGCGATGGTCGCCGACGACTTCGGCTACGTCGGCGCGCAGCAATACCACCACCCCGGCCCGATGGGGCATTAGAACAGACGAAAACCATTGCGGCCCGGCGCTTCTCGCGCCGGGCCGCAGTGTTTTGCGGACTAGTACTTACCGAACAGGACCGCCGCGTTGTGGCCGCCGAAGCCGTAGGAATTGTTCATCACGTATCGGACGTCGGTGTATCGCGCGGCGCCGCTGACGATGTCGAGCGTGATGTCGGTGTCCTGGTTGTCGAGGTTCAGCGTCGGCGGGATCACGCCGTCGCGCAGGCTCAGCACCGAGATCGCCGCCTCCAGCGCGCCGACCGCGCCGACCGAGTGCCCGAGCGCGGATTTGGGTGCGTAGACCGCGGGGTGTTTACCGATCGCGGCCTCGATTCCCTTGGCCTCGGCCAGATCTCCGAAGGGCGTCCCGGTGGCGTGCGCGTTGACGTGATCGACATCCGCGCCGTCGACGCCCGCGGTCGCCAACGCGCGCCGCATGGCCCTGGCGTTCCCGCGCCCCTCCGGATCGGGCGCGACCAGGTGGTAGCCGTCGGCCGTCAGCCCCGCACCGAGCAACCGGGCCAGCGGCCGGGCCCCACGCGCCAGCGCGTGCTCCTCGGACTCCAGCACGAGCAACGCCGCGGACTCGCCGAAGACGAAACCGTCCCGGTCACGATCGAACGGCCGCGACGCGCGTTCCGGCTCCCCGACCCGCGAACTGAGCGCGCGCATATTCGTAAAGCCCGCCAGCGCAAGGGCATTGATCCGCCCCTCGACACCACCCGCGACGATGATGTCGGCCTCGCCGAGGATGATCGATCGCCAGGCGTGCACCAGCGACTCACAGCCCGAGGAGCACGCCGACACCGGCGTGACCACGCTCGCCCGCGCGCCGAGTTCGAGTCCGAGCACCGCGGCGGGTCCGTTCGGCATGGCCATCGGGATCGCGAACGGCGAGACCTTGCGATACCCCTGGTCGCGCATGATGTCGTTCGAGTCGACGATCACCTCCGCGCCGCCGACCCCCGTCCCGATCGAGATGCCGAGCCGGTCCTGATCCACCTCCGGCGCGCCGAGCGTCTCCCAGATCCGCTTGCCCATCACGTAGGCCACCTGCTGGACATAGGACATGCGCCGCTTCTTGATCCGGTCGAGCTCGGCGGTCGGATCGCTCTTGAACGTCGCCCCGATATTGATCGGCAGCCGCCTGCTCTCGACCTCCGGATCGTCGAGCACCCGCACACCGCTCTCCCCCGCCAGCAACCCCTTCCAGGTAGACTCCGCGTCCGCGCCGAGTGCGGAGGAAACCTCTACCGCGGTCACCACCACGCTTCGGAATCCTCCGTTGCGCGTAGAGAATTGGGTGATATCACGCATTGCCGTCGCGTGTCCTTTCGTCGAGCCGCACCACGCGGAAAGCCTGTCCAGCAATCTATTTGGCCGAACCGGGCGGCGACATGTGCGGAACTCTCACAGGACACACCCAGGAATTGTGAGAATGTGCCAACGACGCAACAACAGTCGGCCGCTTAGGCTCCGCCCCCGACTCCCGTACCAGTGCCTTCGCGTCACACCATTTCGATCACCCCGCAACCCGCTGTGGAAAGCCGACAACTCGACGCGACGCCGAAATCACTTCTCCCGCTGCCCCGTAGACCGCGGCCCGGACTCCGCGACCACGCTCGCCGCGGCATCGTGGAAGGCGGCCAGCACCGCGGCGATGGCCGGGCTGCGTTCGGCCCGGGGGCGGGTGGCCAGTTCGAACATGCGGGCCGCGCGGACTCCGGTGAGGCGCAGCAGCGACAGGTCCGGGTGCGACACCGAGTAGCGCGGCATCAACGAGACGCCGTACCCGCTGATCACCAACGCCTCGATGACGCGGAAGTCGTTCAGCCGCTGGGCTATTCGCGGCTGCACACCGGTCTGGGTGGCGATCGAGCGGAGCACGTCGTCGATCGGATAGCCGCCGCGCACGCTCAGCCAGGTCTCGTCGGCCAGTTCCCCGGGGATCACCGAGGCGTGGCCGGCCAGCCGATGGAACGGCGCCACCACCACATCGATGGGTTCGCGCATGAGCAGTCGGACCGCGATCCGCGGGTCGGCGATCGGCGCCGCGCGCTCGTCGCGATGGGTGAGCACCACATCGAAATCGGCCAGCAGCCGGGTGACCTCGGACGGCGGCAGGTCCACATCGCTCGCGACGAGGTCCACCCCACTACCCGCCAGCGCGGACAGCACCAGCGGCAGCAGCAGCGAGCCGGCCGAGGGAAACAGCGCGACCCGGACCCGGCCACGCGGGGAGCCGCGATAGTTGGCCATCTCCGCGACCGCGCGATCCATCGCCGCGAGCACCTCGTCCGCGCGCACCACCAGCGCCCGGCCCGCATCGGTCAGGCGGACGCGGCGGCCGTCGGGTTCGAGCAGCGCGACACCCGCCTCCTTGGCCAGCACCTTGAGCTGTTGCGACACCGCGGAGGGGGTCATCGAGAGCGCGCCGGCGACGGCGGCGATGGTGCCGCGATCGGCGAACTCGCGCAGCACCCGCAGGCGCTCGACTGACATCGGCGGCCCAACCGGCCGGTCAACCACGGTTTTGCCCTGGTGACAGACCCGCCTGAGCGTCCTTGTCGATCATGAAGCAAAACTACATCAATAGTCCATATTAATTCGATTGTTCTGATGGTTAGGCCCGCGCACGATTGGTCCCATGACCGCTCGTGATCGCCTGCTCGGACTGACCGTCGTTCTGCTCTGGGGACTGAACTTCCTCGCGCTGCGCGCGGGACTCGACCACTTCCCGCCGTTCTTCTTCGCCGCGCTGCGCTTCGCGGTCATCGCGGTGCCGGTGCTGCTGTTCGTCCCTCGCCCGAAGGTCCGGCTGCGCTGGCTTCTGTTGTACGGCACCGGTTTCGGCATCCTGCAGTTCGCGTTCCTGTTCACCGCGATGCGCGCGGGCATGCCGACCGGGCTGGCCTCGCTGGTGTTGCAGTCGTCCGCGCCGTTCACCGTGCTGCTCGGCGCGTTGTTCCTGCGCGAGCGGATCCGTCCGGTGCAGGTCGCTGGCATCGCGGTGGCGATGACGGGCATGGCGGTGATCGGCTGGGATCGGCTCGAGCACGCCTCGCTGCTGCCGGTGCTGCTCACGCTGGCCGCCGGGCTGGGCTGGGCGTTCGGCAATATCGGTGCGCGGCAGGCCACCGTCGAATCCCCCGGCCTCAACACCATGCACCTGACGCTGTGGATCGCCGTCGTTCCGCCGCTGCCGATGTTCGTGCTGTCCGCGGTGACCGAGGGGCCGACGACCGGTCTGCACGCGATCGCCGATTCCTTCTCCGCGGCGGGCTGGCCCGCGCTCGCGGCGGTGGCCTACACCGCCGTGCTCGCGACGGTCGTCGGCAGCGGCATGTGGACGTACCTGATGAGCCGCTACCCCGCGGGCGTCGTCGCGCCGTTCACGCTGCTCGTACCGGTCGTCGGCATCGCCGCCGCGTGGGCGTTCCTGGACGAGACCCCGACACCGCTGTCGCTCCTCGGCGGCGTGATCGTCATCGCGGGCGCGTTCGCCGCGACCGCGGGCAAGCGCACGAAGGTCGACCCGGCACAGGCCGCGGAACTCGACGCGGCCGCGGGCACCCCGGAACTCGTCAAGGCCTGAACCCCGCGCAGGATGCCGCCCGCGGTCTCGCCCGGGCCGCCGAGCGGGCCGGCGCGGGCGCAGATATTTATGCCTACCAACGGGTTCGGGAAACCGTCGTCACAGGTTCGCCTACGCGATCCCGGATATCGCTATGCTCACATCCGCCGACCGAATCAGCCTTCACCTCGGACCAGGCACAGGGCGGGTACGCCGGTGCGGACCTGCCGCTTTACAGTAGTGACAACATGTAACAAAGGTCCCGAGGCTAGGCACAGAGCGGCGCATGGCAGAACATCGGTGGACCGTATCGCGAAGGACCTTGCTTCGCGGAACGGCTGTGGCGGGGGTAGCGGCAGCGGGGGCACTGACGGCGGGGGCGCTGAGATCCGGGCCTGCCGCGGGTAGTCCGGGCGGCAGGCGGGTCGCGGTACTGGGTGGTGGCGTGGCGGGCCTGACCGCGGCGCACGAACTGATCGAACGTGGCTTCCAGGTAACGATTTTCGAGCGCCGCGCGTGGGGCGGTAAGGCGCGCAGCATGCCGGTGCCCGGCACCGGATCCGCGGGCCGGGCGGACCTGCCCGGCGAGCACGGCTTCCGCTTCTTCCCCGGCTTCTATCAACACGTGCCGGACACCATGCGCCGAATTCCGTTCGCGGGCAACCCGAACGGCGTGTGGAACAACCTGGTGGCGGTGCCGGAGGCCCGCTTCGCCCGGCGCGACGGCGACGACTTCCGGTTGCCGCTCGGCCCGCGCGCCCGTACCGGGTTCACCCCGGACAGCTTCCGCGAGACCCTCGGCGCCACGATCTCCACCACGCTGCACATGCCGGTCAACGAGGGCCTCTACTTCGCCAATCGACTGCTCGTGTTCAACAGCAGTTGCGATGCCCGCAGGCTCGGCCAGTGGGAGCACACGTCCTGGCGTGACTACGTCGGCGGCAACGCCCGCTCGCACGAATTCCGCGCACTCCTGTCCCGCACGCTGACCAGCATCATGGTCGCCGCGAAGGAGGACGTGGCCAGCGTCCGAACCATCGGCAACATGGGCGAGCAGTTCCTCGGCAATCCGGCCGAGATCGGCAACGACGGCGGGCTCGACCGGGTGCTGAACGGGCCGACCAACGCCGTCTGGATCGAGCCGTGGCTGCAGCGGATGCGCGAACTGGGCGTGCGATTCGAGCTCGGCGCCGAGGTGCGCGGGCTCGACGTGCGCGACGGCCGGATCACCGCGGCCCGGATCGCGGACAAGTCCGGCACGGAACGCACCATCGATGCCGACTACTTCGTGGTCGCCATGCCCGCCGAACAGGCGCGTGCCCTGTGGTCGAAGGACGTGCTCGCGGTGCGCCCCGAACTGGCCGCGATGGACCGGCTCTTCTCCGACTGGATGAACGGCCTGCAGTTCTATCTGCGCAGGCCCGCCGACATCTCGCGCGGCCACACCGCCTATATCGACGCGCCATGGGCACTCACCTCGATCAACCAGAACCAGGTCTGGGCGCGGAAATTCACCGACTTCGGCGACGGCTCCGTGCAGGACTGCCTGTCGGTGGACATCTCCGACTGGAACACCCCGGGCATGCTGTACGGCAAGCCCGCCAAGGAGTGCACCCACGACGAGATCGCCCGCGAGGTGTGGGCGCAGATCACGGCGCATCTCAACGACCGCGGTGACGTGCTGCGCGACGCCGACCTGCACTCCTGGCACCTCGATCCCGGCATCTCCTGGCAGGAGGGCTTGCACCGCAACGCCAACGCCGACCCGCTGCTGATCAACACCGCGGGCTCCTGGGAGTTCCGGCCGGAGCCACACGGCGCGCTCGAAAACCTGTTCCTGGCAGGCGATTACGTCCGCACCAATGTCGACCTGGCCACCATGGAAGGCGCGAACGAGTCGGCCAGGGCGGCGGTGAACGCGCTGCTCGACGTGTCCGGCTCGAACGCCGAACGCTGCCGGATGTACACGCTCTACCGCGCGACCGAACTCGAGCCGCTGCGCCGGATGGACGCGGACCGCTACGCCGCCGGCCAGCCCAACCTGTTCGACGTGCAGATCTGATGTGACCGATCTCCCGGCGGCACACCGCGATCCGGATGCTTGAATCGGGTATGCGCGAGTCCACCGAACAGCTCACCGACCCCGTCGAACTGCGAAATCTGCTGGGCGAGGTGGGGTCCCGCGCCGCGAACAAGGAGCGGGTCACGCTGCATCCCCGGGATCGCGACTGGATCGCCGCCACCCCGTTCCTGGTCATGAGCACCAGCGACGCGCAGGGCAACTGCGACGCGTCGCCGAAGGGCGATCCGGCGGGCTTCGTCCGGGTTCTCGACGACCGGACCCTCGCGATTCCCGAGCGGCCCGGCAACCGGCGCGCGGACGGCTACTTCAACATCCTCGCCAACCCGCACATCGGCCTGCTGTTCGTCATCCCCGGCCGCAGCCAGACCCTGCGGATCAACGGGCGCGCCCGGCTGGTGCGCGACGCGCCGTACTTCGACGAGATGGTGGTGCGCGGCCACCGCCCGATCCTCGCCGTCGAGGTGGACATCGAGCAGATCTATTTCCACTGCGCGAAGGCGTTCCTGCGCAGCCATCTGTGGGAACCGGAGCAGTGGCCCGAGGACGGCCTGCCGTCCTGGCCGCGCCTGGTCAAAGAGGTCCAGACCGACACCACCGAAACGCTCGAGGAACTCGAACGCCACTACGCCCCCGCCAACTACAACAGCAAGCTGTACCAGGGCTAGCCGCGCCGGGTGGGCTACGCCACTGGCCCGGACCGCGCCGGTAACCCGGGTCGAACATAGACTCGCGGCGTGGCAGAAATTTCGGTGCGTGGGCGAATCGCCCTGCGGGCCGCGGCGGCAGCGTCGTGGGCCTCGCAGAAGGCGGGACGCGGCAAGGGATCGATGATCGGCGGGCTCATCGCGCTGCAGATCGACAAGACGATCATGGACCAGCTCGGCCGCGGCCGGCGCACGGTGCTGGTCACCGGCACCAACGGCAAGTCGACCACGACCAGGATGACCACCGCGGCGCTCAGCACGCTCGGCGAGGTCGCCACCCAGGCCGACGGCGCGAACATGGACGCGGGCATCGTGGCCGCGCTCAGCGCCCATCGCGGCGTCGAGCTGGCCGCCATCGAGGTGGACGAGCTGCACCTGCCGCACGTCACCGACGCGCTGAACCCCGCCGCGGTCGTGCTGCTCAATCTGAGCCGCGATCAGCTGGACCGGGTCGGCGAGATCAACATGATCGAGCGCAAGCTGCGGGCCGGCCTCGCCCGCCACCCCGACACCGTGGTGATCGCCAACTGCGACGACGTGCTGGTCACCTCGATCGCCTACGACCACCCGAACGTGGTGTGGGTGGCCGCGGGCAGCGGCTGGTCGATGGACGCGACCAGTTGCCCGCGCAGCGGCGAACCGGTCCTGTGGGAGGGCGAGCACTGGCGGAGCACCGGGGCGGATTTCGAACGGCCGGAACCGGATTGGTGGCTGGACGGCGATGATCTGATCGGTCCGGGCAAGCAACGGTTCCCGCTGACCCTGGCGCTGCCCGGCCGGGCCAACCGCGGCAATGCCGCGCAGGCGGTCGCCGCGGCGATCGCGCTCGGCGCCGATCCGGCGGCCGCGGTGGCCGCGACCGGCACCGTGCGCGAGATCGCCGGCCGCTACCGCACCGTGCAGGTCGGCGAGCACGACGCCCGGCTGCTGCTGGCGAAGAACCCGGCGGGCTGGCAGGAAGCGCTGTCCATGATCGAGCCGAGTTCGGCCGGGCTGGTGATCGCGGTGAACGGGCAGGTACCCGACGGCGAGGACCTGTCCTGGCTGTGGGACGTGCGGTTCGAGCACTTCGAGGGCGTCCAGGTGGTCGCCTCCGGCGAGCGGGCCACCGACCTCGCCGTGCGCCTCACCTACGCGGGCGTCGAGCACACCACGGTGCCGAATCCGTTGCGCGCCATCGCCTCCTGCCCGGCGGGGCACGTCGAGGTGCTGGCAAACTACACCGCATTCCGGGATCTCAACCGCGACCTCGAGGCGAAGTCATGACTGAATCGACCGTGCGCATCGGTCTGGTGCTGCCCGACGTGATGGGCACCTACGGCGACGGCGGCAACGCGCTGGTGCTGCGGCAGCGGCTGCGGCTGCGCGGCTACGCCGCCGAGGTCGTCGAGATCACCCTGGCCGACCCGGTTCCCGACTCGCTGGACATCTATACCCTTGGCGGCGCGGAGGATTCGGCGCAGCGCCTGGCCACCCGGCACCTGCAGCGCTACCCCGGCCTGCAACAGGCGGCCGCGAACGGCACTCCGGTGCTGGCCATCTGCGCCGCCATCCAGGTGCTCGGCCAGTGGTACGAGACGTCGTCGGGCGAGCGGGTGGACGGCGTGGGCATGATCGACGTGACCACCTCTCCGCAGCCCAAGCGCGCGATCGGCGAGGTGACCACCGCGCCCCTGCTGTCCGGGCTGAGCGCGGCGCTGACCGGATTCGAAAACCACCGGGGCGGCACGAAACTCGGCGGCGACGCGACCGGGCTGGCCAAGGTCACCCGCGGCGTCGGCAACGGGGTAGGCGACGGCCTCGAGGGTGTGGTGCAGGGCTCGGTGATCGGCACCTACATGCACGGTCCCGCGCTGGCCCGCAATCCGGAACTGGCCGATCTGCTGCTCATGCGGGCGCTCGGCGTCACCGAATTGGCGCCGCTGCCGATGCCGGAGGTCGAGCAACTTCGCCGTGAACGGCTGCGCGCCTAGGAACTCCGGCACCAGATAACACAATGCGAGGTCGCGACCTCGCCAATCCATAAACGCGACTCGGCCGATAGGCTCCGATGCGCTGAGCTATCGACGCGCTACGCTCCCCGCTATGACGACGATCACGCCGGGGTTGCCTGCCGAATCAATGGCGCAGCCGGTCATGCCACGCCGTCCCCCGATATGGACTCGCTGGCGCAGCATCGTGCGGCCGCGTCCGTTGTATCTGTCGCTGATCGTTTCCTCGGTGGTCGCGCTCAAGGCATTCGAGATGTCTTTTGCCGCGCTGCACCATCTGGCCGTGCGCAATCTGGTGGAAGCCGATCTCGCGTCCAATGTGCCGATCGCCATCGACGGCTTGGTCGTCGGTTCCATCGTCGCCACCGCCTCATTCCCGAAACGCAGCGCCGGCTGGTGGTATGCCACCGGGCTTTTCGTGCTTTCCACGCTGGTATCGGTGGCCGGGAATATCGAATACGCACGCGAGATCGGCGGCGGCCCGGTGTCATTGATCATCTATGCCGGAATGCCGCTGACGCTGCTGTTCGCGGTGCATCTCACGTTGATCCTGCTGGGCCGCAGCACCGCCGCGCGCCAGCTCCCGGACACGCTCGCCTCGGAAATCGATCACTACGTGACCGCCGAGGAACTGCCGGAGCAGGTGACATCGCCGCAGCTCAACGGACATCCTCAGGTCAATGGCCAGACACCGGCGAACGGGCACGAGACCGCGAAGCCCGCGGCGGGCCCCTTCGCCGCAGGCCCGAATACCCCCATGCGCTTCAACACTTTCGACGCCGAGGGCCGAAAGCTGGTCAACCACCGATAATCCCGCGGCGACGTCCAGGTAGTTAGTAACTCACCCACGCTCGACTACTTCGATGGAGAAAACGCATGTCTCTCACAGTCTGGCAAGACCAGGACGTCGATCAATTCCGTGAAGTAGCGAGCAGACTCGCCTCGGTGATCCAGAGCAGCGTGGACCGATCGGGTGCGCTGAGCCAGCTCACCGAATCGGTGGAAAGCGGGGACGCGTTCACCGACCTGTTGATCGAATTCGCCGGGCGCTGGTTCCACGAAACCGGCGGGCAATCGGTATTGATCGGGCCGGAATTATTCTGGCTGCTGTCCGAGCCGAACCTGCGTAAAGGCATCAGCAGCGCGCTGCGCGGTCCGGAAACCGCGCCCGATCTCGAGTACTCGGTCAGCCGGCGCAGCCGGAAACTGTTGCTGATCTGTGTTTTCGAGACATTGGCGCAGAACCAGTGGTTGGCGGGCAACATCGGCGAGCACGTGGGGATGAACGGCGTCAACGGCATGAACGGCAGCGTCAACGGAATAGCGTGATCGGCCCGCCCGCCAATTAAGTTCACGGCGTTTCTAACTCTCCCCTCGACCCCTTCGGCGCGGATAGCGTCGAGGTTTGCCGAGTTTTGAGGAGAGTGCCGTGTCCGACGTGGGCCCGCATCGGCGTGGATTGTCACCGAGCGCCGCATGACCGCTGTCACCACGCCGGACACGCCGACGGTGGACGTGGCCGCGCCTGCGGTCGTGCCGCGACGTCCTCGGGCCTACCGTCGTCTGCTCGGTCCGGCGCTGACCCGGCTCGGCGCGCTGGTGCTCGTGCTCGGGGTATGGACCGTGGTCACCGCCGCCGGCCTGGTCGATCCGCTGTATCTGCCGTCCCCGCACGCGGTGTGGGATGCGTTCGTGCGGGCCAACTCTCGCCATCAGATCGCGGCGGGCGTGGATCGCACGGTGATCGGTGAGCAGAACTATTACCTGTGGGAGCATCTGCTGGCCAGCCTGCAGCGGATCGCCGCCGGGGTCGGCCTCGCGGTCGTGGCCGGCCCGCTGATCGGCTTCGGGATGGGCATGCTCACCCCGGTGCGACTGGTCACCGAGCCGATCCTGAACTTCCTGCGGTCGCTGCCGCCGCTCGGCTATATCGGCCTGCTGATCGTGTGGTTCGGCATCGGCGACATGTCGAAGATCTGGTTGCTGTTCCTGGCCGCCTTCCCGCCGATCGCCGTCGCCACGCTGAGCGGCGTCACCGGGGTCAAACAGGACTATCTCAATGCCGCCCGCTCGCTGGGCGCCGGTCGCGCCCAGGTGATTTCGCGGGTGGTGCTGCCCGCGACGCTGCCCGAGGTGATCGGCGGCATCCGGATCGCCACCGCGTTCGCCTGGACCACCGTGGTGGCCGCCGAGCTGAACAACGGCATCCCCGGCATCGGCGGCCTCGCGTATATCTCCGGCACACAGCTGAATACGCCGCTGACCATCGCCTGCATCATCGTGATCGGCTGCGCCGCGCTCGTGCTCGACTCGGTCATCAAATTCCTTGGTGCCAAAGCAGTTCCGTGGAAAGGCAAGGTATGAAATCCGCACTCCGCCGGGCGGTCACCGCCGGTCTGGCCGTCGCCGCCGTGGTCGCGACGACCGCAGGATGCGTCGAGTCCGGTCGCGGCGACACCGCGGCCGCAGGGGCGCAGACAGCGTGCCCCTTCGCGGCGGATCCGAGCGTGACCGCGACCGCGCGGATCGGGTTCCAGGCCATCCCCAATGCCGACCTGCTGGTGAAGGATCGCGGACTACTCGCCGCCTGCCTGCCGAACGCGAAGGTCACCTGGAGCCAGTTCTCCTCGGGCGCCGACGTGGTCCAGGCGTTCGGCGCGGGCAGCCTCGACATCGGCACCATGGGATCGAGCCCGGCGACCAAGGCGCTGTCCGCGCCGCTGAATCTGCCGGTCCGGGTGCTGTGGATCCACGACGTGATCGGCAAGTCGGAATCGCTGATCGCCAAGGACAACTCGATCACCTCGCTGGCCGGGTTGCGCGGCAAGCGCGTCGCGACACCGTTCGGCAGCACCGCGCATTACAGCCTGCTCGCCGCGCTCGGCAAGGCCGGCCTGGCCGCCGACGTGCAGTTGATCAACATGACGCCGGACGCGATTCCCGGCGCCTGGACCGGCGGCCAGATCGACGCGGCCTGGGTGTGGGACCCGACCCTGTCGAAGCTCGCCGAATCCGGCGGCCACGTCGTCACCTCCAGCGCCGACACCGCCGCCGCGGGCGCGCCGACCTTCGACCTGGCCGTCGCGAGCAAGAAGTTCCTGGACGAGAACCCGCGCTTCGCGGTGGTGTGGGCGAAGTTGCAGGACTACGCGGTGACGCAGCTGCGGACCAAGCCCGACGAGGCGGCTGTCTCGATCGGCGCGCAGCTCGGCATCGAGCCGAAGCTGGTCGGGCCGCAGCTGGCCGGATACACCTACCTCGGTGCGGCCGAGCAGGCCGATGCGAAGTACCTGGGCGGCGGTTTCGGCGCCGATCTGCACAAGACGGCCGAATTCCTGTTGAGCCAGGGCGGAATCGGCGCGGTCGGCGACGAATCCGCTTACCGCACCGGCATTTACGGCGATGCGGCCAAGGGCGCGAGCTCGTGACCGAGCTCGTCCGGCTCATCGGAGTGAGCAAGAGCTACCCCGGTGCCGACGGCCCGACGCAGGTGCTCGCGCCGACCGACCTGTCCATCGACAGCGGCGAGTTCGTCTGCGTGGTAGGTCCTTCCGGCTGCGGCAAGTCGACCTTGCTGAGCCTGCTGGCCGGTTTCCTGGAACCGACCGAGGGCACGGTCCAGGTCGGCGGCCGCCCGATCACCGGACCCGATCCCGAGCGCGGGGTCGTCTTCCAGCAACCCAGCCTCTACCCCTGGCTGTCCGTGCGGCAGAACGTCGAGTTTGGCCCCAAAGTCCGTGGCGTGCCGCGTGATCGGCGCAGTGCCGACGCCGACCGCATGCTCACCCTCGTCGGCCTCGACCACCTCGGCAATCGCCGCCCCTACGAACTCTCCGGCGGCCAGCAGCAGCGCGCTCAAATAGCCCGCGTGCTGGTCAACGATCCCCAGATCATCCTGATGGACGAACCGTTCGGCGCCTTGGACGCCCTCACCCGGGAAAACCTTCAGGGCGAACTGCGAACCCTCTGGCGCGACCGGAAAAAGACGGTCCTGTTCGTCACCCACAGCATCGACGAGGCCCTGCTGCTGGGCACCCGTGTGCTGGTCATGGGCACCCGCCCCGGTCGCGTCATCTACGACGAGCCGACCACGTTCAAATCCTTGCTCCCGGACGCCTCTTTCACCACCCTGCGGGCCCACCCCGATTTCCTCCACCAGCGCGACGAGGTATCCGCCCACATCTACGCCGCGCACGCCTGACGCGCCTCACACGGGGAGAACGGCAACGTCGTACTGCCGGCACCACGGGTCGCGGGTGACCAGCGTGAGGTCCTCGAATTGCGCCTGCGCCACCAGCATTCGGTCGAACGGGTCCCGGTGGATCATGGGCAGCCGACCGGCCGCGGCCGCGTGGTCGAGGCCGATCGGGAGCGGGATGAATCCGCCGTTGCCGATGTAGTCCGCCAGCCCGACCGGTCCCTGCAGCTTGCCGAGGGCCTGTTTGATGGCGACCTCCCAGATCGTGGCCGCACTCACCAGGATGTCCGGGTCGTGGGTGATCCGTTCCTTCATCGCGTCGGCGAGGGTCGGATCGTCGGTGAGCCACCACAGCACCACATGGGTGTCAAGCAGCAGCCTCACGGCACCATCCCGAAGTCGCCGGCGATCTGGGCGTTGGTCTCCTCGGAGTCCCAGTCGGGGGCGAGGACCAGCCGCCCGCTCAGCGAGCCGCGACCGCCCCGGTTCGCGCTGCGGCTCAGCGGAACCACTTTGGCGACCGGCTGGCCGGCCCGGCTGATGATAATCTCCTCGCCGCGTTCGACCCGCTCGATGATGCGCGACAGGTTGGTTTTCGCCTCGTGAATATTGAACTGCCCAGCCGCTTCGCCCGCCATGACCCACCTCCTTAGCTAAGAGGTTAGTCCACCGTCGTCGATCGCGCCACCGCCCTCGGCCGGTCCCGGTCGGCGTGGAGTGGCGCAGAGATCGTGGACCAGGCGCATCTTGTCGAGGACGGGGTCGGGCAGGACGAAGGGGTAGAGGTCGGGATGACCCATGGAGCGGTTGACCATATTGAGCGACCAGGCCAGGGGCAGCCAGAGGTCGATGATCTTGTCGAAGCCGGCGCGGCCGACCTGGGGCCGGTCGAGGGAGGCGCCGGCGGGGGCGAGGCCGAAGGCGGCGGCGGTGTCCAGGGTGTCACGGATGTGCAGGTAGTGGGCGAAGGTTTCGGCCCAGTCCTCGGCGGCGTGCATGGTGGCGTAGGAGGAGACGTAGTCCGATTCCCAGCCGGCGGGGGCGCCGTCGGCGTAGTGGCGGTTCAGCGCCGCCTGGTAGTCGGCGTCGGGGTCGCCGAAGAGGGCGCGAAAGCGTTGCGCGGCTTCGTCGGTGGCGACCAGGATCATGTAGTAGTAATGACCGATCTCGTGGCGGAAGTGGCCGAGCAGGGTGCGGTAGGGCTCGTCCATCTCGATGCGCAGCTGTTCGCGGTGCGGGTCGTTGGCCTCGGCCAGGTCGAGGGTGATCACGCCGTTCTTATGGCCGGTGACGACGGTGCCGCCGACGCTGGTGAGCAGGTCGAAGGCGAGGCCGCGATCCGGATCCCGGTCGCGGCCGACGATCGGCAGGCCGAGCTCGGTCAGCTCGACGATCAGCCTGCGCTTGGCCGCTTCGGCTTCGGCGAAGGCGGCCAGGCCCGCGGGGTCGAGGTCGTTGGGGCGGGTCCGGGTGAGCCGGCAGGATTCGCACAGCACGGGCTCGGGCGCATCCGCGCCGGGTTCGGGCACGGCGACGAGCCAATTGCACTGCGCCACATGCAGGTTGTCGCAGAGCCGGAACCGGCCCGCGTCCACCACCCCGGTCATCGGCTGGTCCGCCGAGCCGATCACCAGCAGGGCGATATCGGCGAGGCTGAAACCCAGTGGGCTGGAACAGGACAGGCACACCGAGTTCTCGAAGGCCAACTGCTGGCCGCAGTTGGGGCAGGCGAAATCGCGCACGCGGGTTACACCTCCACCGGTGAGACATCGACCGAGACGGTAATCGTGCTCTCCTTGGCGTCGGTATAGATGATGCCGCGCAGCGGCGGCACGTCGGCATAGTCCCGGCCCCAGGCCACGGTGACATAGCGCTCGTCGCCGAATTGATCGTTGGTCGGGTCGAAGTCGATCCAGTGACCGGTGCGGTCGTGCTCGTCGGCATCCGGCACCCACACCGCCGACCAGGCGTGCGTGGCGTCGGCGCCGACCATGCGTTCCTTGCCGGGCGGCGGGTCGGTGGCCAGATAGCCGGACACGTAACGGGCGGCCAAGCCGTGGGATCGCAAGCAGGCCACGCCGATTCGGGCGAAGTCCTGGCAGACCCCGGCCCGGGCGGCGAACACGTCGGCGACCTTGGTGGACACGGTGGTCGAGCCGGACCGGTAGGTGAAGTCGGTGTGGATGCGGGTGTTCAGTTCGGCCAGCGCGTCGATGAGCGGCCGGCCGGGGGTCAGCGACTCGGCCGCGTACGCCCGGACCTCGGGGGTGATCTCGGGTGGTTGCAGATCGAGGGTGAACTCCACGGCGAGCGGGCCGGTCGCGCCGCTCGGGCGGGCGTGCTCCCACGCCTGGGCCGCCGGTCCGTTCGCGGCGCGGTCGGGACGGTCGACCTCGACCAGGGATTCGCCGGTGACCACCAGGGTCCGATGCTCGGCGGTGACGTGGAAGTAGGAGGTGGTGTTGCCGTACACGTCCGGGCCGACCGACTGATCCGACGGCACCGGATCGATCGAGAGGTCGTGCGAAAGCAGGCGCTGCCCGGGGAATTCGCGCGGGGTGAGGTACGCACGCCCATAAGAGCTGGTGACCTCGTCGGAATAGCAGTACGTGGTGCGGTGGGCCACCCGATAGCGCCGGGCCGTCCCGTTGCGGCCGCTCATCCGACCACCCGGGTGCTGCCCCACAGCGGCTGGAAGCCGGCGGGCAGCGACAGCCTCGAGGTTTCGAACGACTCGGACAGCTTGCGCAGCCGCAGGTGCACACCCTCCAGCAATTCGAGCAGTTCGATGCGCGTGCCTTCGTCGTCGGTGACGTCGAGATCGTCCGGGTCGACGCGACGCAGCATCCGTTGCGCGTCGGCCAGCAAGCGTTGCGGCCGTGACGATCCCGAGGCGCCGGGCAGCGCCTGCAGGTCCGCGTCGAGGCGATCGAGCTGGTAGGCCAGCGATCGCGGATTGGCGGTGTCGAAGAGCAGTAGGCCGGCGACCGCGGAGATGCGCACCGAATCGCCGTGCCGCCGACGGTAACTCACCTGCGACTCGGTGGCGCGCAGCACCGACTCGGTGACCACCCGCCCGGCTTCGTCCGGATAGGTCTGGGTCAACGCCGCCGACATCAGCGCGGTCAGCGCCAGTCCGCGCTCGATGCGTTTGCCGATATCCATGACGTACCAACCGGAGTCGCGCACCAGCGATTCGGCGCCGATGCCGGACAGCGACAGCAGCGCCGCCAAGGTCAGCGAATGCACCGCCGACAGCGCGGATTCCTGGTCTTCGTGCGTGTCGCGGTACTCGGCGAGCGCGCGGTCGACGGCGCTCAGGATCATCCAGGTATCGGCGGAGAGCTGATCGCGCACGGCGCGGGCGGCGTTCTCGTAGCGATCGATCGCGAAGGCCAGCGAGCCGGGCAGGTCGCGGTCGATGGTCAACGCCGCCAAGTATTCGTAGCCCTCCCTGGACGCACCGGCCACCGGCGTCCATCCCGGTCCGGGCGGCGCGACGCCTTGCTCCTCGGCCGCGCTCGCCGCAGCGACCATCGCCCGGTGCAGCACGCCTGGTCGGATGGTCACGTTCATTTCCTCGGCAATACCCGAGCCCGCGTCGTCCACACCCGCCCAATCGGAGTCGGCCCCAACCGACCTCGAGGGTGCACCCATCGACTGCTGCTGACTCGAACCAGCCTGTGCCGCTGCCGAAGTCCCGGATTCGCTCGACTGCGATGTCGACTGGCCGGCTCTGGTGGCCGGCCCGTCCGTTGCGGCGGCCGAACTATCCACAGGCATACGGCGGGTGACTTCGTGATCTGTGGAATCCTGCTCTGCCGCAGCATCATCGACGCCGAACAATACGGCGACCGGAGCGATGGTCGCGGTGGCACGGCCCAACGCCGCCATCAAGACCGGCACCGCCTCGGCGCCTTCCAGCCACGGCCGATAGCGATAGTCCTGATAACGCGCGTGCGTAGCGATGAGCAACCGCGCCGCGGATTCCGCCCGCTCGCTGTAGCGTCCCATCCAGAACAGATCGTTGAGCACACGCGGCGAACTGATCGCCGCGACGACCGGGGCCGCCCGCCGTTCGCGCTCCTCGTGCGGCGCCTCGGTGCCCACCGCGGGTACCGTCGCCGGCGCCGCCCGCACCCAAATGTCCTTGGCCGCAACCTTGATCACCGCCCGCTCGGGCATCGTGCGCTGATGCAGCTGACCGAGCCCACCCGCCATCGCGGTGTACCCGCTGCGCCGCGCCATCGAGAACAGCCGCATGCCGACCGGAGCCGGCGCCAGCCCGCCATACCCTTCGACCGCGGGCGCCACCGAGAACTGCGCGGGTTCCTGCCCGACCCACTGCCAGCCGCTTTCCTCGATCCGGGCGCGCAGATCGGCGCGCTGCCGGATCGACAACTCGGGACCGAAGAGCGTGGCGCCGTCGACCGCGGACCGAATGATCAACCGGTGCAGGTTCTTCGTCAGATGAGCGCGTTCCTTCTCGTCCCCGCCCCAATAGGTCGGCGCGCTCTCCAGCAGCAAATCCTCCCCGAGCAGCGCGCGGGACAGGCGCGGCAGGAAACCGGTCAGCGCCGGGTTCTCCAGCAGCCCACTGCCCAGCGTATTGACCACGGTGACCGCGCCCCTGCGCAACACCTCCACCAGCCCGACCACGCCGAGCCGCGAATCCGGCCGCAGGTCGAGCGGATCGGAGAACTCGGCATCCACCCGGCGCAGCACCACGTCCACCCGGCGCAGCGTGCCGAGCGAGCGCATCCACAGCGCGGCGTCGCGTACCACCAGATCCGCGCTCTCCACCAGCGGGAAGCCGAGCATGGACGCGAGATTGGCCTGATCGAACGCGGTCTCCGAATGCACGCCGGGACTCAGCACCACGACGAACGGATCGTCGGACTCACCCTCCTGCGCCGACTCGATCAGCATCAACCGCATCGCCCGGGCGAACGGGGTGAGCGGGCGCGGATTGGAATGCTCGAACGCCTCCGGGATCGCCGTGGACACCACCCGCCGGTCGGCCAGCGCGTACCCGGCGCCGGAGGGCGCCTGCGCCCAATCGGCGGTCACCCGGAACTCACCGTCGCTCCACCGGCTGATATCGCAACCGTGCAGGAACAGCTGATGCCGGCCCGGCACCGTAATGCCGTGCGCGGCACGGACATAGCCGCGGTAACCGAAGATCACCTCGGGCGGCAGCAGCCCGCTGGTGAGCGTGCGCCGCGGGCCGTAGACATCGGTGAGCACCTCGTCGAGCACCCGCGAGCGCTGCACCAGACCGGCCTCCAGCCGGGTCCAGTCGTCCGCGGAGATGAGCAGGGGGATCGGATCGAGCCGCCACGGCGTGGTCACCGCCTGCTCGCCCGCCCCGGTGACCTCGGTGTAGGTGATGCCGTCGTCCTCGATCAGCCGGCGCACCCGGCTGTCGAGCCGGCCGAGTCCGGCGGTGCCCAGTTCGACGAAATCGGCGGACAGCTCCGACCACATCCGGCGCACCTTGCCGCCCGCGTCGACCAGTTCGTCGTAGTAGCCCACGGTCGGCCTGCCGCATTCGTCGTAGGGCGCCGTCTCCACGCCGCCGGTCCGGTAGCGGGCGAACTGCTCGGCCACCTGCTCGCGCACGCCGGGCGCCGCCGTCGTCTCCCGCAGTGCGTCCTCGCGCATCGTCACCGCGCCGACCTCACTTCCGCTGCCAGAGGTGCCTAACGGTCGCCGATCGAGCCCCAGACGGTCCGCGCCCGGCGCAGATCGAGGATGCCCCGCACACCGCTGTCCATGGACTGTGCCGCCATTTTCGCACGTAACTCCCCCGGATCGACCCGTGCCGTGGTGTGTCCGGCCGCCTCGAAGCGCCGGTTGCGCCGCGATTGCGCCGCTACCGCGTTGACCGGGGGTTCGTCGTAGGCCATGCCGCCCGGGTGCGCCACGTGGTAGGTGCAGCCGCCGCGGGACAGGCCGGTGTCGGTGTCGATCAGGTCGAACACCAGCGGCACGTCGACGGTGATCGACGGATGCAGCGAGTTCGGCGGCTGCCACGCCCGGTACCGCACGCCCGCGACCTGCACGCCGGCCGTGCCGGTGGCCAGCAGCGGGACCGGCATGCCGTTGCAGGTCAGCACGGTGCGGCCGCGATCCGCGCCGGTCACCCGCACCTGGAGGCGTTCCACCGAGGAGTCGACGTAGCGGGCGGTGCCCGCCGTGGTGGTCTGCTCGCCGAGGGTGTGCCACGGTTCGATGGCGCCGCGCAGCTCGAGCTCGATATCGCCGAGCACGACGGTGCCGATGCGGGGAAAGCGGAACTCGGTGAACGGGTCGAGCCAGCCCGCGTCGAAGTCGATGCCGTGCGCGCGCAGATCGGCGGCGACCTCGGCGATATCGGCGACCACGAAGTGCGGCAGCAGATATCGTCCGTGCAGATTCGCGCCGTGCCGAATCAGCGGCGCCCGCAACGGTTCCGACCAGAAGCGCGCGACCAGGCCGCGCACCAGCAGCGACTGCACCATCGCCAGCTGGAAGTGCGGCGGCATCTCGAAGCCGCGCAACTCCACCAATCCGAGCCTGCCCCTAGCGGTTTCGGGGCTGTAGAGCTTGTCGATACAGAACTCGGCGCGATGGGTATTGCCGGTGAGATCGGTGAGCAGATGGCGCAGCGCGCGATCGATGTGCCACGGTGCCGAACCCACCGAGCGAGCGGCCGAATCCGTCACCCGCGCAACCCGACTCGGCTTGGCCAGGCGCGCGATCTCGGCGAACGCGATCTCCAGTTCGTACAGCGTCTCTTCGCGCCCCTCGTCCACCCGCGGCGCCTGCGAGGTCGGCCCGACGAACCGGCCGGCGAACAGGTAAGACAGCGACGGGTGCCGCTGCCAGTAGGTCAGCATCGAGACCAGCAGATCGGGGCGGCGCAGCAGCGGCGAACGCGCGGGCGTGGCCCCGCCGAGGGTGATGTGGTTGCCGCCGCCGGTGCCGCTGTGCGTGCCGTCGACATCGAACGATTCGGTGCTCAACCGGGCCAGCCGGGCCTGCTCGTAGAGGGTGGACAGCAACTCGGACTGTTCGGCGAACGAGATCGTCGGCTGCACGTTGACCTCGATCACACCCGGGTCGGGGGTCACCGAGAAGGTGCGCAGGCGAGCGTCGACCGGTGGGGCGTAGCCCTCCAGCACCACGGGACGATCGACCGCGACCGCCGCGTTCTCGATCCGGCGCAGCAGATCGAGGAAGTCGTCGAGTTCCGCGATCGGGGGCAGGAATACGTGCAGTCGTCCGTTGCGGACCTCGCCGACCAGGGCTGTCGTCGGCTCCCAGTCGGCGGGTTCGACGACCGCGGGTTCCTCGGCGCGCTCGACCGTCAACGGCGCGGCGAACAGCGGATCGTGGTCGGGGCGTTGCGGTGGTGTGTGCCAGGAGACGGAGTCGAGGGGCAGGCGCAGCCCGGCCGGAGAATCGCCTTCCGTCAACACGATTCGCCCGGCGGGCTGGGCGGCGCAGACGCCACGGCGTAGTCGCCAGTCCGCGCTCGCCCAGCCGGAGCCGTCGTCGCGGCGATACAACGACAGCACGTAGGCGGTTGGCTCGGTCACCTCGGCATCGAGGCGGGCCAGAAGTTCCTTGCGCGCCTGAGCCGAGTCCACATCGGGGTCGAGATCGTCGATCGGATCGACCGGATCTCCCTCCGGGGCACGGACTTTCCCGGCCAGCCGGAGCAGCGGATCCTCGTAGGCCGGCCGGACCTGCCGGTCCGGCAGACCCAGGCTCGCCGCCACGTGCGCGATCAAGTCCCGTGCGGCATCGGGATCCGGCGCACGCCCCGCCGACGAGCTCCATGGGTCGGCGAGCAGATCCTGCCGCGTCCACGCCGGCTCGCCGTCGTCGCGCCAGGCGACCGCGATCTCCCAGCGCGGCAACGGTTCTCCCGGATACCACTTCCCCTGCCGATACTGCGTCAACCCGGTCGGCGCGTAGATCCGGCGCAACCGATCGGCCAGATCGACCGCGCGTTCCCGCTTGTGCGCGCCGTCGGCTTCGGTGGTCCATTCCGCCCCGGTCCGGTCGTCGATGGAGACGAACGTCGGCTCACCGCCGACGGTCAGGCCCACGTCTTCGGCGGCCATCCGCGCGTCCACCGCGGCACCCGACGCGGTGATCCGCTTCCACTGAGATGCCGTGTAGGGCAGGGTAACCCGGGGATCCTCGTGAAACCGCCGGACCGTGTTGGAGAACTCCATGGTGGCGCCGGCCGGCCCGGTCGCCCCGGTGATCGGCGCGGCGGACACCGGATGCGGCGTCGCCGCGAGCGGAATGTGTCCCTCCCCGGCGAACAACCCCGATGTCGGATCGAGCCCGACCCAACCGGCGCCGGGCAGATACACCTCGGTCCAGGCGTGCAGATCGGTGAAGTCGGCCCGCGGCCCCGACGGCCCGTCCAGCGCGGGCACGTCCTGCGCCAGCTGCACCAGATACCCGGACACGAACCGCGCCGCCAGCCCGAGTTCGCGCAGGATCGACACCAGCAACCAGGCCGAGTCCCGGCAGGACCCGAGCGCCCCGCGCAGCGTGTGATCGGGCGTCTGCACCCCGGCTTCCATCCGGATCGTGTAGCCGACGTCGTGGCGCAGCGCCCGATTGAGCTCGACCAGGAAGTCGATGGTGCGCGGCCGATCCGTGACGGTGTGCGCGCGGACCCAGTCCGCGACCAGTTCCCCCGGCCCGGAACCCGGCCCCGCCTCGTCCACCGGCCGCAGATACGGCTCCAGGTCCGCGAGCAGTTCCGCGCCGTAGCCGAACGGGTAGCGCTCGGCGGAGTCCTCGATGAAGAAGTCGAACGGGTTGACCACCTCGAGGTCGGCGATCAGCCCGACGGTGATCGACAGCTCCCGCGCGGGCTCCGGAAACACCAGTCGCGCAAGGAAATTGCCGAACGCGTCCTGTTGCCAGTTGCAGAAGTGCGCGGCCGGGGTCACCCGCAGGGAATAGGCATCGATCTTGGTGCGCGAGTGCGGCGCCGGGCGCAGGCGCACCACGTGCGGATGTACCTCGACCGGCCGGTCGAAGGTGTACATGGTCCGGTGTTCGAGCGACACCTTGATGCCCATGCAGCAAGTTCACCACATGCCGGAGGCCGCGTGAGACACAATCGCGCAGCGGTCACCGGGTGCGCCGAACAGCGCAAACGCCGGTCGCGGTGCGACACACGCCGACGGCCTCCCGCGGCCGGTGGCGCGAAGGTGGTAAACACGAAGATAACGAACCGATCACGTCTGGAGGACGCATGCGCGCGCCGGATTGTTCGTCCTGCGAGTCCGCCGCCGACCACTGCCACGGCACCCTGATCGTGCACTCGACCAGGCTCACCGAATGCACCGAAAACGACTGCGTAGACCTCGACTACGTGCGGCACACCTTCGTCGTCGACTGTGCCGACCTGGCCGGCGGCTGCGCCTGTGCCGAGCCGCACACGGCCCGTCGCCCGGCGTGAACGGCCGCGTACGTACCCTGTCCGGGTGAGCTATGACCACGTCTTGCTGCCGTCCGGTGTCGCGTCATCGATCGCCGAGGTCGACGCTTACCTCGCGACCCAGCAGGGACTCCCCGAGGCGGGCCTGGTCGCGCAGATCGCGGCCGAGCTGAACAAGGCCGACGCCGAGCTCCCGGAGGACGACAGCTTCCTCAGCGTGCACCCGGTCGGCGGCGCGCCCACCGGCGCGGCGTTGCAGGTGCCCTGCCCGTACGACGCGATCGGGTTCGTCCGGCAACTGCTGTTCGCGATCGCGACGCCGCTGGACTACGCGGTCTACGACCCCCAGCTGGCCTGGCTGATCGACCCGGCCGGGCACGTGCCCGCGACGGTCACCCACGGCGGCGCGGGCGAGTTCCCTTACCTGACCAAACCCCTTGCCGATCAATGGGTTTCCGAGCTGGCCCCGCCGAACCCGTATCTGGTGGTGGAACGCGACGAGCAGGTCTACATGCAGACCTACCGGGAGAAGACCGGCGCCTTCACCCTCGAATACCGGGATGGCTCCCCGGACAAGCACTTCGGCACCACGGTGCTGGACGCGCCGACGGTGTCCGCGGTGATCTGGGACTGGGCCACCGACGACCGCACCCGGATGCAGACCCTGCCGTGGTCGCGCGTCGAGCTCTGACTCACTGGTTCTGCACGGCCAGCCGCCCGGCCAGCGCGATGAAGGAGACGCCGAACACCCGGCGCATCCAGGTCACCACGACCGGCCGGGAGATGACATGGTTGCGCAGCGCCGCCGCGCACACCCCGTAGATCGCGAAGACCACGAACGTGGTGAGCATGAAGACCAGGCTCAGTTCGAGCAGGCGCGCCAGCGCGTTCGGTGATCCGGCCGGCACGAACTGCGGCAGGAACGCGAAGGCGAAGATGGTCAGCTTCGGATTGAGCAGATTGAGCAGCACCGCCGAGGTGACCACCTTGCGCACCGACTGCGCGCCCTGATCCGGCTGCTCCGGCACGGTGAGCGCGCCCTTGTCCCGGAACGTGCTCCACGCCATGTAGATCAGGTACGCGACACCGAGGTACTTCAACGTCTGGAACGCGACCGCGCTCGCGTTGAGCAATGCGGCCAGACCGGTCATCGCCGCGACCAGGTGCGGCACGGTGCCGAGGGTGCAGCCGAACGCCGCGATCACGCTGGCCTTCGTGCCCCGGGAAAGTCCCGCCGCCAGGGTGAACAGCGCGCCGGTGCCCGGCGTCACGCAGATGACGAGCGTGGTCAGCAGGAATTCAATGCTCATCCCCGACACAGTAACCCGTGCCCGGCGCACCGCAACCCCCGTAGATTCGGGGCAGGACCAGCGGCTAGAGCGCGCGCCGCCCGGACAGCGCGCGGCCGAGGGTCAGCTCGTCCGCGAACTCCAGATCACCACCCATCGGCAGACCCGACGCCAGCCTGGTCACGCTCAGGCCGGGGAAGTCGCGCAGCATCCGCACCAGGTAGGTGGCCGTCGCCTCGCCCTCGGTGTTCGGGTCGGTCGCGATGATCACCTCGGTGACATCGATGCCGTCCTCCTGATTTCCGATGCGCGCCAACAGCTCCCGGATCCGCAGCTGGTCCGGCCCGATGCCGCTCAACGGGTCGAGCGCGCCGCCGAGCACGTGGTAGCGACCACGGAACTCACGGGTGCGCTCGATCGCCTGCACGTCCTTGGGCTCCTCGACCACGCAGATCATGGTGCGGTCGCGGCGCGCGTCGGCGCAGATGCGGCATTTCTCGCCGTCGGAGACGGTGCCGCAGACCACGCAGAACTGCACGCCGTCGCGCACCTTCTGCAGGGCCGCCTGCAACCGGTCGATCTCCGGCGGCTCCACCTGCAGCAGGTGAAACGCGATGCGCTGGGCGCTCTTCGGACCGACGCCGGGCAGCTTGCCCAGCTCGTCGATCAGATCCTGAACCGGACCCTCGTACAACGGCTATGTCCCCGTGGCTCTCAGAAGCCCGGCAGCCCGGGCAGCGAACCGCCGCCGAGCCCACCCGAGAGCGGGCCGAGCCGCTCGGCCGCCAGCTGCTGTGCGTTGGCCATCGCGTCGTTGACCGCGCCGATCACCAAGTCCTGCAACGTGTCCACGTCTTCCGGGTCGACCGCCTTCGGATCGATGGTGAGCGCGACGACCTCGCCGGATGCCTTGATGGTGACCTTGACCAGCCCGCCACCGGCCTGACCCTCGACCTCCGCGGCGGAGATCTCGGCCTGTGCTTCCATCACCGCCTGCTGCATCTGCTGCGCTTGGGCGAGTAACTGCTGCATGTCGAACTGACCACCGGGCTGCACGGCATATTCCTCTCTGGGGAAAGTGTCACTGGCCAGCCTAGTCCCTGGGACGCGCGCGGCACTGTGCCGCCTCGGGCGGGCGAAACGTGCCAAGACGCGAGATCGCTCCATCGTTATACGTACAGACCGGCCGTTATGCGTCCGATGCATGGCCGGTAACAGGTTGGGTAAGCCCGGCTTCAGATAGTCAAGATCGAACTACCATCTGAAGGTAGGTCGGGAGTTCTGGAGTACCGATATGAGCACGATGAGGGCACGTTTCCTGAGCACCGCGGTGCTTTCGCTGGGGGTTCCCGGCATCTTCCTCGGCCTTGCCGCACCGGCGGCCACCGCGGATTCCGGTGTCACCGAGGCGGCCGCCGACTATGGCGGTGGCTGCGTCCTCTACCCGGACAACCGAGCGGCCACGATCGACTCGCTGCGTTTCCGGTGTTCGCCCGAGCAGCAGGACGCCGTCTTCCGGGACGCGGACCGCGGCGACGTGCCGATGGGCGTGCAGAACGGCTGGGTGACCCGGCCACCGACGATTCAGGGCATCGCGCCGGCCTTCTGGATCGGCAAGGTCTTCTACACCGGCCCCGACGGCGGCATGCTGACCAACCGCATCACCGGCGCGGGCTACGAGGCCTGGCCCGCATACGTATACAGCGCGCCCGCGATGCTCGACGGCAGGCCGGCCTGGGCGCTCAACTACGACCCGTCCCCCACGCCCCAGGTCTACGACGAGATCCGGGAGGTCACCCCCGGCGTCTGGTTCGGCTATTCGTGGTGGCGCGGCGCCTTCCAGAACACCCTGCTGCTCACCTTCGTCCTCGGCTGACCGCACGCGGTTGACTCTCCCCCCGCTGGAGGGTGTTCGCTGAAGGACATGACAGCGACCGTCTCCATCGGGGAGTTCGCCAGGCTGACGTACCTGACCGTGAAAACGCTCCGGTACTACCACGACATCGAGTTGCTCGAGCCGATCGAGATCGATACGGGGTCCGGCTACCGGCGCTACTCGACCGACCAAGTGGCCCAGGCCCATCTGATCCGGCGCCTGCGTCAGCTCGACATGCCGTTGCCCGAGATCAAGGCCGTGCTGGCCGCGCCGGACGACGACATCCGCAATGCCGCGCTGCGCGCACACCTGGAGCGGATGGAGGCCGAACTGGCCAGGACCCGCGCGGTGGTGGCGTCGCTGCGGTCGCTGCTCTCCCCGGCCGCGCCGCTCGCGGTCGAATACCGGTCGATCCCGGCCTTTCCCGCGCTGGCGCTCACCGAAGTGGTCAGCCGCGACGACATCGGTCCGTGGTGCGCGGCCGCCTACCCGCTGCTGCACCAGACGCTCAGCGCGGCGGGTTTCGAGTCCGACGGCGTCGACGGCGCCACCTATTCGATGGACTTCTTCGCGAACGACCTCGGCGAGGTGGTCGCCTACGTCCCGATCCCGGCCGCCGCCGCCCGGCTCGCGCCGGAAGGCCGAGTGTCGGTCATCGAATTGCCGGCCCGCCGGTTCGCCATCGCCCTGCACGAGGGGGATTTCGAGGACTTCGACCGCACCTACGGCGCACTGGGCAGCCATGTCGCCGAACACGACACAGCCTTGGCCGAGCCGGTGCGCGAGCGGTACCTGCTCAGCCCCGACGACACCGACGACCCGAACAGCTACCGAACCGAAGTCTGCTGGCCGATCGGCCTGCTCTGAACAAGGGAGAACCCCATGACCCTGTCCCTCGCACACATCACCATCGACAGCAACGACGCGGCCGCACTCGCCGGCTTCTGGGCCGAACTGCTCGATCAGCCGGTCGATCCGGACGCCTCGGTGCACTTCGCCACCGTCGGCCGGACCGCCGGCGCGGCACCGATCTTGATGTTCATCCAGGTGCCCGACAAGACCCCGGGCAAGAACGTGATCCACCTCGACTTCCACGCCGAGGACTGGCATCAGCACATCGAACGCGCGGTCAGCCTGGGTGCCAAGCGCATCGGCGACTTCGACGAGTACGGCGCGCAATGGACAACGCTGGCCGACCCGGAGGGCAACCTGTTCGACATCGGCGCCGCGTAGCCGCCGAACCCGAAGAAGGCCGCCCGACACGCGGAGTCGGGCGGCCTTCTTCGTGACGTCCTGCGGGTCAGGCGAGTTCGCGCGCCAGGTTGCCCAGCACCTCGGCCTGGATCTTCTTCAGCCCGAGCGGGGCGAAGATGCCCTCGAAGATGCCGGCCACGCCGCCCGCGCCCTGCCAGGTGGTGCGCAGGCTCACCTGTGCGCCGGTGCCGTCCGGTGTCACGGTCCAGGTGTTGACCATGGTGGAGTTCGAATCACGCTCGGTGACAATGGAATCCGATACGGAGACCACCGCGTGCACGTTGCGCGAGCGCTTCTCGGTGGCCTGCAGCGTCCACTCGGCCACGGTGCCCGCGCCCTTGCCGCCCTCGACGACCTTGTAGTCGCGGTAATGCGACGACAGAATGCGCGGCCGCACCGTCTCGTAATCCGCGATGGCCTCGAGGGTGCGCTTCGGATCCGCCGCCACGGCGATCGAACTGCTGGCGCTGACCTGTCCCACAATGAGCTCCTTGTCCGGGTACGGTATGTCGACCGGTACCCATCCTGCCCTGTAGCGGCCACCGCACCGCATACCGGTCGAGTCGTGTGGCGAACTTCTCCGAGCCGGTCGATATTCCGGTTCGCAACATATGCGTGACATTTCTCCCGAGAGCCCGCCCTCGCGGTGGTCTCACACTCAGGTGCGTACTAGCGTCGAGGGGTGGCAGTGAGTCTGTTGGGGAAGGCCGGACGCGCTCCGGCCGCACACGAATCCGGGTTTGCCGCGCATCGGGCTGGAGTGGACCGGCTCCTGGCGAGTTATCGCGCCATTCCCCGGGACGCGAATGTGCGGCTGGCGAAGAAGACCTCGAACCTGTTCCGGGCCAGGGCGAAAAACCCCGCGCCCGGCCTCGACGTATCCGGACTGGCCCAGGTGATCACCGTGGACCCGGTGGCGAAAACCGCCGACGTCGCCGGGATGACCACCTATGAGAACCTGGTCGCCGCCACCCTCCCGTACGGCCTCGCGCCGTTCGTGGTGCCGCAGCTCAAGACGATCACCCTCGGCGGCGCGGTGACCGGCCTCGGCATCGAGTCGACCTCGTTCCGCAACGGCCTGCCGCACGAGTCGGTGCTGGAGATGGACATTCTCACCGGCAGCGGCGAGATCATCACCGCCACCCCGGACAACGAGCACGCGGACCTGTTCCGCGGCTTCCCGAACTCCTACGGCACGCTCGGCTACTCGGTCCGGCTGAAGATCGAACTGGAGACCGTGCAGCCCTACGTGGCGCTGCGCCACCTGCGCTTCCACGACCTGCGCGCGCTGGAGCGGACGCTGGCCACGATCGTCGACGAGCAGAGCTACGACGGCGAACGGGTGGACTACCTCGACGGCGTCGTGTTCACCGCCGACGAGAGCTACCTGACCCTCGGCCGGCAGACCGACGAGCCCGGCCCGGTCAGCGACTACACCGGCATGGACATCTACTACCGGTCCATCCAGCACGATGACGGACACCCCAAGCGCGACCGGCTGACCATCCACGACTACCTGTGGCGCTGGGACACCGACTGGTTCTGGTGCTCGCGCGCGTTCGGCACGCAGAATCCGAAGATCCGCCGGTTCTGGCCGAAGCGCTACCGGCGCAGCAGCTTCTACTGGAAGCTGATCGCGCTCGACCACAAATACGACATCGCCGACAAGCTGGAGGCCCGTCAGGGCAACCCGCCGCGCGAACGCGTCGTGCAGGACATCGAGGTGCCGGTCGAACGCACCGCCGACTTCGTCGAATGGTTCCTGCGCGAGATCCCGATCGAGCCGATCTGGCTGTGCCCGCTGCGGCTGCGCGACACCGGCGCGCCCGCGACCACCGAGCGCACCTGGCCGCTCTATCCCCTCGAACCGAACCGGACGTACGTCAACGTCGGGTTCTGGTCCGCCGTGCCCACCGTGCCCGGCCGGCCGGAAGGAGCGGCCAACCGTGCGATCGAGCGCACCGTGACCGACTTCGACGGACATAAGTCGCTGTACTCGGATTCCTATTACGACAAAGATGAGTTCGCGGCGCTGTACGGCGGCAATACCTACACCGAATTGAAGAAACGCTACGACCCAGACCAGCGGCTGCTGGATTTGTATTCGAAGGCGGTGCAACGCAAATGACGACATTCAAGGACCGCTCCGACCTCTTAAGTGACCTCGGAGCCAAACTCAGCATTGCCGAGATCTTCGAGACGCTGATCGACGGCGAGGTACCGATCCGGCTGACCGCCTACGACGGCAGCGCGACCGGTCCCGAGGACTCGAAGTACGCGCTGGACATCAAGACCCCACGCGGCATCAACTACCTGGCGACCGCGCCCGGCGATCTCGGCATGGCCCGCGCCTACATTTCCGGCGATATGACCGCCGACGGGGTGCATCCCGGCGATCCCTACGACATCCTCGCGGCGATGGAGGGGCTGAAGTTCCATCGCCCGTCCGCGCTCGCGCTGGTCACCATCGCCCGCTCGCTGGGCTGGGAGCGGCTCAAGCCGATCGCCCCGCCGCCGCAGGAGACGCTGCCGCGCTGGCGCCGGATCGCGCTGGAGGGCCTGCGCCACTCCAAGACTCGCGACGCCGAGGCGATCCACCACCACTACGACGTCTCGAACAAGTTCTACGAGTACGTGCTCGGCCCGTCGATGACCTACACCTGTGCGTGTTACGGCGCCGAGGACTGGACGCTGGAGCAGGCACAGGAGAACAAGTACCGCCTGGTCTTCGAGAAGCTGCGGCTGAAGGAAGGCGACCGGCTGCTCGACATCGGCTGCGGCTGGGGTGGCATGGTCCGCTACGCGGCCCAGCGCGGGGTCAAGGTGATCGGCGCGACGCTGTCCGCCGAGCAGGCCGAATGGGCGCAGCAGAAGATCGCCGAACAGGGGCTGTCCGACCTGGCCGAGGTGCGGCACTCCGATTACCGCGACATCGCCGAGGGCGAGTTCGACGCGGTGTCCTCGATCGGGCTGACCGAGCACATCGGCGTGCACAACTACCCGTACTACTTCGAGTTCATGAAGAACAAGCTGCGCGACGGCGGCCTGTTCCTCAACCACAGCATCACCCGCCCGGACAACACCAGGACCACCAAGGCGGGCGACTTCATCGACCGCTACGTGTTCCCGGACGGCGAGCTGATCGGCTCCGGCCGGATCATCTCCGAGATCCAGAACACCGGCCTGGAGGTGCTGCACGAGGAGAACCTGCGCGAGCACTACGCGCTGACCCTGCACGAATGGTGCAAGAACCTGGTCGCGAACTGGGACGCGTGCGTCGCCGAGGTCGGCGAGGGCACCGCCAAGGTGTGGGGCCTGTACATGGCCGGTTGCCGGCTCGGCTTCCAGCGCAACGTGGTCCAGCTGCACCAGGTACTCGGCGTGAAACTGCCCGCGGACGGCGACTGGACCGTGCCCCTGCGGCCTTGGTGGCAGCCGTAGCTTTCGCGTTACTGCCCGTCCGCTTCCAGGAGATCATCCAGGAAACGGGCGGGCAGTTCTATGTCTCCGGTATGGGCCGCGGCGGTGGGCAATTCGGCGCGCAGGATGCGCAGGATGGAGACGACGCCCGGGCCCGCGTCGAGTAACGGCCTGGTCCAGCCCAATCCGGCGCAGGTGGCGGCAGCAGGCAGCAGCAGGCCGGTGGCCTCGCCGACCCAGCCCGATGCGGCGAGGCATTCGGCCAGCAGCAGGGACGCGTCCAATTGCGCACGGGGGCGGCCCTTGTCCGCCATGCGGCCGTGCAGGGCACGGGCGCGGCGCACCGCACGGTCGTCCGTGCCGAGGCGGCCCTGGGCCAGCAGGGTGCGGATCGCGGCGATCTCCTCGGCCTCCGCGGTCAGCACCGCGGTGCCAGCCATGCGCCGACCGGCATGCAGTGGGGCCGAGGGTGATTCGGAGTCGAAGGCTTGCTCGTCCGCGGGGTCCAGCAGGCCGAGCCGCAGCTGTTCGGCGCGGATGTGCGCGGCCAGCCGGAACAGCCGGTTGTCCTTGGCGATGCGCGCACCCTCGTCGAGTCTGGTTGCGGCGGTGAACAAGTCGCCGCGCACCGCCTTGACCCGGGCGCCGACGACGAACGTCGAGATCAGGAAGTCCACCGGGCCGACCCGGGCGACCAGTTGATGGCTCTCGTCCAGCAGTTGGTCGGCGAGGTCGAGATCGCCACGGCGATAGTTCAATTCGCCGAGCATCGCGGCCGCCACCCGCACCGCGTGCGCGCGCGGGCCGGAGCGCTGCTTGGCGACCTCCCACGCCTCCTGGAAACACTGTGTCGCCGTGGGGATGTCGAGTTGCTCGTAGGCCGCGGCGCCGCGCCCGCACAACCCGAACACCGCGCCCAGCGGATCCTTGGACCGGGCATGGTATTCCGCCGCCCAGTCCTGCATCTCCCTGGCGCCGTCGAAGTCGAACTCGCACAGCCGCACGAACGAGGTCAGGTTCGCGGCGGTGGACACGGTCCAGGCGGGCAGTCCGTCCGGCGTCTTCAGGCACTCCGCGACCCGGTCCAGCACGCCCTCGGTGTGATCGCGGGCGATCTGGTCGGCGGCGCCGAGCACGGCGGCCTGGCAGCGCTGCCGATTCACGTCCTCGTCGGTGGCCGAGCCGCGGGCGAGGATGTTGGACAACCGGCCGAGCGCCGTGCGGGCCGCCCCGGACTGCTGCAGGTTCACATTGGCCCGCGCCACCGCCATCAACAGCTTGGACCGCGAAGCCACCTGCTGCATCGGCAGTTTCGACACGGTGCCGAGCAGTGTGGCCAGCCGGGACCGGTCGATCAGGTCCATGCCGCCGGTCTCCAGCAGGTCGAGCGCCATCTTGAAATCGGTGGCGGCCAGCGCGTGATCGACCGACTTGCGCAGCAGCTGATGCTCGGCATACCAGCGGGCGGCCTTGCGGTGCAACGACTTCGACCGGCCCGGCTGGGCGCGTTCCAGCCGCGCCCGCAGGTGCTCGGCGAACAGCGGCTGCATCCGGAACCACTCCGGGTCGTGCACGATCCGGCGCACGAACAGCTCGCGCTGCTCGGCCTGCTCCAGCAGCTGTTCGGCGTCCGCGTCCTCGGACAGCGCCGCGGCCAGCGAGCCGCACACCCGCTCGGTCACCGAGATCGCCATCAGGAAGTCGAGCATCCTGGGTTCCAGTGTGTCCAAGACGTTTTCGGCGAGGTACTCGCGAATACCGTGGTTGCCCTCGGACAGATGGGCGATCAGCCGGGCCGGGTCCGGGTTGCCGCGCAGCGACAGGCTGACCAATTGGATGGCGGCGGGCCAGCCGTCGGTGGCCGCGTGGATCTGTTCGACCTGCGCCTGCGACAGCGGAAACCCGTGGTGCCGCACCAGGATCTCCGTGGTCTCCTCGACGGTCAGGCGCAGCGCCGCCGAGCCGATCTCGACCAGTTCGTCGTGCACCCGCATCCGGCTGGTCGGCAAGCCGGACTGCTCCCGGCTGGTCACCACGAAGCGCAGATGGTGACATCCGTTGTCCAGCAACGCTTCCATCGCCCGGTGCGCGCCCGCGTCGGTGACCCGATGCCAGTCGTCGACCACCACCACGACCGTGCTGCCACCGGCATGGATCTCGTCGATGAGGGTCGAGACGACGAAGGCGGCCGCGTCCGCGGGCCGTTCCTCCAGCACCTGGTCCAGGCCTGCGCCCACGTCCGGGCGGACCCGGCGGATCGCCTGGACGAGGTGGGCGAGGAACCAGATCTCGTTGTCGTCGTCCTGATCCACGCCGATCCAGGCGACCGGGATGCCACGCTCGGTCAGATCGGTGCGCCACTGCGCGGCCAGGGTGCTCTTGCCGAAACCGGCGGGCGCGTGGATGGCGGCGAGCCTGCGCCGACCGCCCGCGCGCAGGGTGTCCAGCAGGCGCGGTCGCGGGACCGGATCGCGGGCCGGGGTCGGCGGCCGGAATTTGGTGGCCGCGGTCGGCGGCAGGGTGGTGGCGGGTCCGCCCACTCCGGTCTGCTCGGACACCGGGGGACGCAGGGTCAGCGGCCAGCTGCGCCGGGCCGTCACCGCGGGCCTGGACTTGGTCGAGGCCGAGGATTCGACGGGATGGGCCATCGGCTCGGGCGCGGCGATGGTTTCCAGCAGCGCCATCTCGTCGGGCATCTGGTCGTGCTCGCGCTGCACCGCGCGCAGCAGCTGCCCGAAGTCGTAGGCGGAGGCGGGGCGTTCGCCGGGGTCGATGGACATGGCCCGCTGGACCACCTCGGCCACGTCCGGCGGGATGTCGCGCTCCCGCAGATCCGGCACCGGCTGGGTGGTGATCCGCAGGAACTGCGCGACCACCTTCTCCCCCGCCTGCCGCTCGAACGCGGCGTGCCCGGTGAGCAGCGCGAACAGCGTCGCGCCGAGGCCGTAGACGTCGGAGCGGATGGTCGGGTCGTCGCCCTTGAGCACTTCCGGCGCGGTGAAGGCGGGCGAGCCGGTGATCATGCTGCTCGAGGTCTGGAAGCCACCCGGGATCCTGGCGATGCCGAAATCGGTCAGCTGCGGCTCGCCGTAGCCACTGAGCAGCACGTTCGCCGGCTTCACGTCGCGGTGCAGGATCTGGGCGCGGTGCGCGCTCTCGATCGCGCCGGCCAGTTTCACCCCCGCCCGCAAGGAATCGGCCCAGGTGAGCGGGCCCTGATCGCGGATGACCTGCTCCAGCGAACCGCGGGTGCAATACGGCATCACGATGAACGGCAGCCCGCTCAGCGTGACGTCGACCTGCAGGATGTCGACGATGTTCGGATGGCCGGACAACCGGCCCATGGCCTGTTCCTCACGCAGGAAGCGCTCGCGGCTCTCCACCTCGATCTCCGAGGAGAGCACCTTCACCGCGACGACCCGCTCCAGCGCCCGCTGGATACAGCGATAGACCACGCCGAAGCCGCCCCGGCCGATCTCCTTCGCCTCCGACAGGCCCATCGCCTCCAGCTCGTCGGCGATCCCGATGAGCGGGTGGCGCTGGGTATCCGAGTCGGCCGGGGTCGAGCCGGGGCCGACCTCGCCCGTACGCGTCCGTGGTTTCACGTGACCACCTCGAACTCACATCGAATCGGCGTCACCGTCGAACAACAAGCACACCGACGCACGGACATCACCCGCAACCCCGCGCGATGTCCGATATGTCTGCGCATACTCCAACGTAGCGCGGGCGCGGCACCCGGTGGGAGAAGTTTCGGAACAGGATCTTTTCCACCTCGGCCTTCCCCCGGATTCGCCCAGCTCAGCGCTTCCGCGCGGGCCTGGCGTCCGGTGCGATCAGGAACGAGATTCGGTCCATTACATTCTGCCGCCTGGTGTTGTGGAAGGCCGCGATTTACCGGCGACCGGCTCGGCGCACGAGGATGGTGGTGCGGGGTGCGAAGCGGTGAGATCAGACGAGGTCCGCGCGGTCCTGGAGGGATGCCGAACCAAACGGGGTAGGTGGCATCCACGGTGCAAACCGCCGTACGCGTCGGCGCGGATTTCCGACACGTCCGAGGACTTGACCGCCGGGGTGGGCCGCGTCGGTCTCAGCGGACGGCGAGGGCGATGAACTGGGTGATCTGGTTGTCGGCGAAGTTGTTGTCGCTCACCAGGATCAGGGTGCGTTCGCCGGAGGGCAGACGCGGTCCCCAGGTCATACCCTCGACATTGTCGAGATTGCGCAGGCCGACGTCGGCCAGGTCGACCAGGAGTCGCTTGGCGGCGGGGCGGGCATTGCCCAGCGGCGCGTCCAGAACGTTGGTGGCCGCGCCGAGATCGGCCTCGTAGATCCGGATCTTGTTACCCACGCCGAAGACGAAAGAACGTTCCAGGACAAGGACTTTCGACGGATCGACCGGGTCGGCGGCCAGGATCGAGGCGATGCCGTTCATACCGAGGTCAGGCTGCGGGCGGGACTCGGCGAACACCGGCTCCATCCGGTACGGGTACTGCGCGAGTAGCTGACCGGTTCGCGTCTGCACGGTGATCCGCGAGGTCGCGCCCGATGCCGTCGTCGCGACCGGACCGTCTTGCAGCAGTGGAGCTTCCACCGAGGTCAGCACCAGCGAACCACCGGCGGCGAACGTCGCGCCCTCCAGCGCCAGGTTCTGCCGCGGACCCGAATTCGGCTGCATCCGTTCGTTGTCCGGGATCGGCAGCTCGCCCGCGAAGGTTCCGTCTGGCCGGGTGAGCCGGACCGAGGGATCGGCCAGCACCGTGTCGGTGCGCTCGCCCTCCTGCGTCCAGAGGTAATCACCGGTCCACGGATCGATCCGAATCTCCTCGGGGTCCAGCGACTTCGGGCCGTACACGGTGCTGCCGGGGGTCAGCAGCGGCCGGGTGCCGGTGAATTCCACCGGGCCGAGGCCGTTTTCGCCCACCGCGACGCGGGCGGTGTAGAACCGGGCCGGATCGCGCTCCGAGCGGTCGTCACTGATCAGCACGTAATCGCCGGTGCGCGAATCGAAGTCGATGCCGGACAGGCCGCCGACCCGGGTGCCCTGGAACTCCAGGTCGTTGGGGACGATCTGCTCGCCGAGCAGCCGGACGCCGTGGCCCGGCTCGGGCGCCGCACCGGCGGGTGCGGCGGCCAGCGCCACCGCGACGGCCGTGACCAGCAGGGTTTGCGCACGTCGTGCCTGTCCACGTCTCACGAAGACCACGCTATCCATCATGCGGTACCAACAGGTGAACAGCACCCGAATCCGCCGAACCACCCCGGAAACGGAGAAAGCCCGCCACCGCGAAACGCGGTGGCGGGCTTTACCGTTGGTGACTACTTACGCAGCGAGGCCGGAACCTCGAAGCGATCGCCGTAGGTCTTGGCGAGGTAGTCGGCGCGCTCGACGAACGCCGCCTGCCCGCCCGGGTAACCGACGATGAACTGGTGCACACCACCGGTCCAGGCCGGGTAGCCGATGCCGAAGATCGAGCCGATGTTGGCGTCGGCGGTGGTCTCCAGCACACCCTCGTCGAAACACTTCTGGGTCTCGATCGCCTCGATGAACAGCATGCGGTCGATCAGATCCTGCAGCGGGACGGTGAAGCCCGCCGTGGTCTTGAAGTGATCGCGCAGGCCCTGCCAGATGCCGATGCGCTTGCCGTCTTCGTCGTACTCGTAGAAGCCGGCCTTCTCCAGGCGACCCGGACGACCCTCGGACACCAGGTAGTCGATGACGTCCTGGGCCGGGTGCCGCTTCTTGCCCATGGTGGTGTCGCCGTGCTCGGCGGCCTCCTGGGTCTCCTTGGCGATCTTCTGCATGAGCTTGAGGTTCAGCTCATCCGACAGCTGCAGCGGCGCGGCCGGGTATCCCGCCTGCAGGCCGGCCTGCTCGATGGTCGCGGGCTCGATGCCCTCGGTGAGCATCGAGATGGCCTCGTTGACGAAGGTGCCGATCACGCGCGAGGTGAAGAAGCCGCGGCTGTCGTTGACCACGATCGGCGTCTTCTTGATCGCGAGGGTGTAGTCGAACACCCTGGCCAGCGCCTCGGGCGAGGTCTTCTCGCCCTTGATGATCTCGACCAGCGGCATCTTGTCGACCGGCGAGAAGAAGTGGATGCCGATGAAGTCTTCCTGGCGCTTCACGCCGGCCGCCAGGCCGGTGATCGGCAGGGTCGAGGTGTTCGAGCCCAGCAGCGCGTCCGGGGTGACGATGTCCTCGATCTCCTGGAACACCTTGTGCTTGAGCTCGGTGTTCTCGAAGACGGCCTCGATCACGAAGTCCACGCCGTCGAAGTCCTTGGCGTCGGCGGACGGGGTGATCCGGTCCAGCAGCGCCTTGGACTTCTCCTCGGTGGTCTTGCCCCGGGAGAGCGCCTTGGCCTCGATCTTCTCCGAGTAGTTCTTGCCCCGCTCGGCCGCCTCGAGGGTGACGTCCTTGAGCACGACCTGGTAGCCCGCCTTGGCGGAGACGTACGCGATGCCCGCGCCCATCATGCCCGCGCCGAGCACGCCGATCTTCTTGATCTCTTTCTTCGGCACATCGTTCGGCCGCGAGCCACCGTTGTTGATGGACTGCAGGTCGAAGAAGAACGCCTGGATCATGTTCTTCGCGACCGGGCCGGTGAGCAGGTGCACGAAGTAGCGCGACTCGATCAGCGACGCGTTGTCGATGTCGACCTGCGCGCCCTCGACCGCGGCGGACATGATCGCCCGCGGGGCCGGCATGTTGGTGCCCTTGAGCTGCTTACGCAGGTTGGCCGGGAACGCGGGCAGGTTCGCCGCGAAGGCCGGGGTGGACGGGGTGCCACCGGGGATCTTGTAGCCCTTCTTGTCCCACGGCTGCACGCCACCCTCGGGGTTGGCCTTGATCCACGCCTTGGCCGCGGGGACCAGCTCCTCGATGGAGCCGACGACCTCGTTGATCAGGCCGATTTCCTTGGCCTTGCCCGGGCGGTACTTGTTGCCCTGCAACAGCACCTGCATCAGGGCGTTCTGCAGGCCGAGCATGCGCACGGTGCGGGTGACGCCGCCACCGGCGGGCAGCAGGCCGAGGCTGACCTCGGGCAGGCCGAGCTGCACGCCCGGTACGTCGGCGGCGATCCGGTAGTGGGTCGCCAGGGTGATCTCCAGGCCACCGCCGAGCGCGGCGCCGTTGATCGCGGAGACGACCGGTTTGCCCAGGGTCTCCAGGCGGCGCAGCGCGTCCTTGATGGTGAAGAGTTCGTCCATCACGCCCTGGCCGTCTTCCGGCCCGACCTTGATCATGTTCTTCAGGTCGCCGCCGGCGAAGAAGGTCTTCTTCGCCGAGGTCAGCACCACGCCGGTGATGTTGTCCTTCTCGGCCTCGAGCTTCTCGACGGTCGCGGTCATCGACGTCTTGTACAGCTCGTTCATCGTGTTGGCGCCCTGGTTCGGGTCGTCCATCGTCAGCGTGACGATGCCGTCCGAATCCTGCTCCCAACCGATCATGTTGGTTTCGCTCACAGCTCTGTGTCTCCTGTGTCTAATTGGCGGCGTTCGCAGGCCCTGCGTGGTGACGCGAGCTTCCGCCTCCGGGCCTGACGCTCACGCCGCCGTGATTCTCAGCTGTCGGTTGGGTTAGACGCGCTCGATGATGGTGGCAACGCCCATACCGCCACCGATGCACAGGGTGATGAGCGCGTAGCGGCCGTTGCGGCGCTCCAGCTCGTCGACCATGGTGCCGGTGATCATCGCGCCGGTGGCACCCAGCGGGTGGCCCATCGCGATCGCGCCACCGTTGACGTTCAGCTTCTCGTCCGGGACGTTCAGGTCCTTCTGGAACTTCAGCACCACCGAGGCGAACGCCTCGTTGATCTCGACGAGGTCCATGTCCTCGATCGTCAGGCCCGCCTTGGCCAGCGCCTTCTTGGCGGCCGGGGTGGGGCCGGTCAGCATGATGGTGGAGTCGGCGCCGCTGGTGGCGGTCGCGACGACGCGCGCCCGCGGGGTCAGGCCGGACGCCTTGCCCGCCTCTTCGGTGCCGACCAGCACCAGCGCGGCGCCGTCGACGATGCCCGAGCTGTTGCCGCCGTGGTGCACGTGGTTGATCTTCTCGACGAAGTAGAACTTCTGCAGCGCGACCGCGTCGAAGCCACCCATCTCACCGATCACGGCGAAGGACGGGTTGAGCTTGGCCAGGTCCTCGGCGGTGGTGCCGGGGCGCATGTGCTCGTCCTTGTCCAGCACGACGATGCCGTTCTGGTCCTTGACCGGAACGATCGACTTGGCGAAGTAGCCGCCGGTGGTGGCCTTGGCGGCCAGCTCCTGCGAGCGCACCGCGTAGGCGTCGACGTCGTCGCGGCTGAAGCCCTCGATGGTGGCGATCAGGTCGGCCGAAACACCCTGCGGCACAAAGTAGGTGTCGTAGTTGGTGGCCGGGTCCAGCGCCCACGCGCCGCCGTCGGAGCCCATCGCCACGCGGGACATGGACTCGACGCCGCCGGCCAGGACCAGGTCGTCGAAGCCGGAGCGCACCTTCTGCGCGGCCAGGTTGACGGCCTCGAGGCCGGAGGCACAGAACCGGTTGAGCTGGAAGCCGCCGACGGTGTCCGGCAGGCCGGCCACGGTCACCGCGGTGCGGGCGATGTCCATGCCCTGGTCACCGACGGGGCTGACGACACCGAGGATCAGATCCGAGATCCGGTCTTCGTCGAGGTTCGGGAAGCGGCCGCGCAGCTCCTGGATCAGACCAACAGTCAAGTCGATCGGCTTGACCGAATGCAGCGAGCCGTTCTTCTTGCCGCGGCCGCGCGGAGTGCGGATGGCCTCGTAAATGTAGGCCTCTGTGGTCATATCGGAGTGTTCCTTCCTTAAAGGTGCGGCGGCCGGACGTCGTCCGTCCGAGCGCTCTGTGCTGCTGCCCCGCTATGCGGGGTAGCAGCGGGTAACCTCGCCGACCGGTCCCGCGACCGACCGTGCCGTATTGAATTTGCACAACTCTCTGGGCCTGCGCGGTTACGCAAGCTTCCTCCTTCGGCCCCGCACGTTCGCCGTGCATACGCTGTACAAATCGCGGCATGCAACGGCGGACGCCGGTTCCGATCGCCCATACGCCTTGGGCATACCATAGAACCTCGTCGTACCGGAGTTCACGGCCACCCGTTCATACTACCGTGGTGTGCGAACTCCGGTTAACTTAACGTGCTGGCGGCGGTGGTTGTCAACCACTCAGCCGTGTGGCCCCCAGCTCACTCTTCAGCAATTCGAGGGCAGCCTCGTCGGGGTCGCGCCGGTCCTCCGGCGCCACCGGGACCGCCGCGGCGCGGATCATCTCCTCTTCGTCCTCGGGCGTGGTCTCCGGTACCACCCCTGACCCGTTGCCGTTCGTGGGCTGCGCCGACTCGGGCGGCGCGGAATCAAAAGGGCCGGGATCATCCGGTAGATCGGGATAGTCGGGCGGCGGAATATCGTCGTCGCCGAACGAGCGCGGCTTGTTCGCGCCGCCCGCCTGGTCCGCGGCGGCGGCATTCTTGGCCTGGCTCGGTCGCGAGAAACGCGGCGGCGCAGGCGCATCCGTGCCGCGCGCGGGCGCGTTGCCGGATTCACGCGCCGCCGGTTGCCCGGCCCCGCGCTGCGGCTTCGGCTGCCCGCCACCCCGCGCGGTCGCCGCAGGTCGCGCCGCGGGACCGCCGGCCTCCCAGCGCACGTCGTGCGCGCGGCCGAGCACCGCGTGCACCGCCGAGCGCACCGCGTCCAGGTTGCGCGGATCCGAGAGCCGCTGGGCCAGCGGCGCATGCTGATGCGCGAAGACGATCGTGTCGCCCTCGATCCGGGAGACCGAGGCGCCGGCCAGCATCGCCTGCACCGCGGCGCCGAACTCGCGCACCTTGGCGCGGATATCCGCCCAGGCGGCCTCGACCTCGCGCAGCAGGTCCGCGTTCGGGGCGGCCGACGGTTCCGGTTCGGCGACCGGATCCGGCTGCGCGGCGGGCGACGCCGGCTGCGCAGCAGACGGCGCCGGTTGCGCGGCAGATGGTTCGGCAGGGGCCGGTTGCGCGGCGGCGGGCGGCGCAGGTTGCACGGCAGCCGGTTCGGCAGGGGCTTGTTGCGCGGCGGTCGGCGACGCAGGTTGGACGACGGCTGGTTCGGCAAGGGCCGGCTCGGCAACCTCTCGGATAACCGATTCCACTCCGGAAAACGCCTGCACCGGTTCGCGTTCGGGATCGTCGGCGGCCGGAACCGGCGTAGGCGAACCGGCCGGAACTTGCTCCGGCGCGGCCGCGGGCGATGCGGAAGATGCTGCGGGGCCGGCAAATTCGTCCTGCGCCGCGGTCGATGAGTTCGATTGGCCGACCGCGGTATCCGGCCCGGCGACCGACGCCGAGGCCAGCGGATCCGCACCGGCGGCAGCGGGCACCGCTTCCCCGGTCGCGCCGGTCTCCTCACCACCGCGGGTAGCCGCACCGGTCGGCACCGACACATCCGGGCCCGCCGCGGCGGTGCCGACGTTCGAAGCACCCGATCCGGTCCGGACTGCCTCGGCCGATTGAGCAGCGGTCGCCGCGCCAACCGGCTCGTGGCGTGTCTGTGCAGCATCCGCCGCGGGCGGGGCCGGCGTAGGTGCGGGCGGCGCTGATGTAGGTGCAGACCCCGTGTGCCCTGTGGCCCCGGCGGCGCCCGGACCGCCTGCGGTCCCCGGCGCAGCACCACCCGATCCAGCGGTCTCCCGGCGGATGGCGGCCAACGCCTCCGCACCGCGACGCCGAGTCGACTCGGGTGAGCCGGGCGCCGGCCTGGACACGGCCGCCACGGCGGCGTCCGCGGGCGCGGAGCCCGACGAGGTCGCGGGCAACGGCGCGACCGCCCCGCCCGCGAATCCTCGTTCGAGCCGCTCCAGCCGCTGCAAGGTGGCGGACTCGGCATCCGACACCGACG
Source organism: Nocardia sp. NPDC006044 (assembly GCF_042871115.1). Taxonomy (NCBI): domain Bacteria; kingdom Bacillati; phylum Actinomycetota; class Actinomycetes; order Mycobacteriales; family Nocardiaceae; genus Nocardia; species Nocardia sp. NPDC006044. Next base: position 93,155 of record NZ_JBIAID010000009.1, on the reverse strand, counting down.
GCAGCAGCATCCGCGCGCAGACGACCTCGAGCAGCAGCCGCGGCGACGTCGCGCCCCGCATTTCGCCGAGCGCCTCGTGCAGCAATTCGGCGTATCGCGCCAACGTGGCCGGGCCGAGTCGCCCGGCCTGGTCGCGCATCCGCTCGAGCACATCCCCCGGCCCGGAAACCAGCGCGCGCTCGATCGCGTCGGGCACCGCGCGCATCAGGATCAGATCGCGCAGCCGCTCCAGCAGGTCGACGGCGAAGCGGCGCGGATCGTGCCCCGCCTCCATCACCCGGTCGACCGTGCCGAACAGCTCCGCGCCGTCGTTGTCGGCCAGCGCGCCGATCGCGTCGTCGATCAGCGCGACGTCGGTGACGCCGAGCAGCGAGACCGCCCTGGAGTAGGTGACGCCCTCCGGTCCCGCACCGGCCAGCAGCTGATCGAGCACGCTGAGGCTGTCGCGCGGGGAACCACCGCCCGCGCGAATCACCAAGGGGTACACCGCCTCTTCGACGGTCACCTGCTCCTGGTCGCAGATCTTGCCGAGCAGGCCGCGCATGGTCGCGGGCGGCAGCAGCCGGAACGGGTAGTGGTGGGTGCGCGAGCGGATGGTCGGCAGCACCTTGTCCGGCTCGGTGGTGGCGAAGATGAAGATCAGGTGGGCCGGCGGCTCCTCGACGATCTTCAGCAGCGCGTTGAAGCCGGCCGTGGTGACCATGTGCGCCTCGTCGACGATGAAGACGCGGTAGCGGGATTCGGCAGGCGCGTAGAAGGCGCGGTCGCGCAGCTCGCGGGTGTCGTCGACGCCGCCGTGGCTCGCGGCGTCGAGTTCGATCACATCCAGATTGCCCGGCCCGCCCGGGCCGAGCGCGATGCAGGACGGGCATACGCCGCACGGCTTCGAGGTCGGCCCCTGCACGCAGTTCAGCGAGCGCGCGAGGATGCGCGCGGACGAGGTCTTGCCACAGCCGCGCGGGCCGGAGAACAGGTAGGCATGACTGATCCGGCCGGTGTCCAGGGCGGTGCTCAGCGGGTCGGTGACGTGCTCCTGACCCACTACCTCAGCGAACGTTGCCGGTCGGTACTTCCGGTACAGAGCCACGGGCAGAGGTTACCGGCGCGCACCGACAAAGAACATTCGCGCTGACCGGCGGGCCCCGGCGCGGCGGAACACCAACAGCGAAGACCCATTCGATGTGATCCAAATCACAAGATTCTGCGGCCCTTATTAACCCCTACTCACCGATAGATACGGCGGCAACGCATGAGCTATCACTGACGAAGCACCGGTCGACAGCGGGAAATTACCGCCCAATACCCCCATGTAGACCGGAAAAGATGTACTCACGCCCCGATTCACCGCAGATTTGTGGAGATAACGAAAGCGTCAACGAGGATGACAGTTACGCAATCGGCTGGTTACCGTGGCAATCGGCAACTTCGGTAGCCAAACCTTCATCAGGTTGGTTGCCCCGGCCGGTCCCTCATCCCGACCGGGGCACAACCAAAGTTCCCGCACCGCCGAGTTCCAGCGAAACCGAGTTCCACATCCATCGGAGGAACTTCCCACCGTGCAAAAGCCTGATGAGATCGCCACCGCGTTGCTTTCCAGCACCGACTTCGCCGGCGATCGTTCCGCGGTAGACCTGCTGAGCCGCGCGATCAGTCCACAGGACTTCGCGATCAAACGCGACTCCCTCCCGGTTGCCGCCACGGCAGATCCCGCCACCTCCGCCGCCATCCTCGAGCTGCTCGAGCGCGGCCAGGTGCCGACCATGGCCGCGATCCGCACCCTCACCGCGCAGAACGAGATGCGCCGCGAGGCCGAACGCATCGAGCGCCTCGGCCGCCGCGCCCAGCGCAGCATCGACGACTTCGGCCGCGCGCTGGCCACCCTCGCCGACGCCCACTGGACCGCGCACGGCATCGGCCCGACCCGCCGCGACGTGCTGTCCTCCGAGCCGGTCATGACGCTGATCCGCACCCGCATCGGCGATATCCCGCCGTCCGCGGTGAAACACCTCTGGCTGATCGAACGCGCCCAGCGGGCCGGTTGGATCGCCTCCAACGCCAACGCCGGATCGCTCTGCGCCGGCCGCCGCTTCCACGCCGACCAGTACGGCAACCGGGTCTCGCTGCGCCCGGTCAACACGATCGGCACCGCCGTCGCCGCCTACCTCGGCGACTACCTGACCGAACACGAGCGCGCCCCGCGCTGGTCCACCGTCGCCCAGGAACTGCGCGACGATCGCGGCCGCCGGATCTTCCACAACACCGCCGACGCGCGCACCCAGCAACTGTGGCTGACCACCGCCGAATGGGTTGCCATGCGCGACGATCTGCCCGTTCCCGGCAAGCGCGGCCAGCGCGCGGTGGCCCGCAAGTCCCGCGCCTGACCGGTCCCGGTCAACGGCCGTATTCGGCAAACATCCCATGTCCGAACCCGCGCACGACTCGTGGACCAGCGCAAATCCGGCGGTGAGCATTCGGTAATTTCCTTGCAACGCATCGTGCGTGGAAGGAGCTTCCCGTGTCCACATCCCTGGATCCCGCGGCCACCGCCTGGCTGCTCATCAGCACGGCCCTGGTGCTGCTGATGACCCCGGCGCTCGCGCTGTTCTACGGCGGGATGGTGCGCTCGACCGGCGTGCTCAACATGCTGATGATGAACTTCATCGCGATCCCGCTGGTGACCGTCGCCTGGCTGCTGTTCGGCTACAGCCTGGCCTTCAGCGACGACGCCGGCGGCGGACTGATCGGCAACCTCGATCACCTGGCCATGGCCGGCATCGACCCGGCCACCCTGCACGGCGCGGTGCCGGAGCTCCTGTTCGCCACCTTCCAGCTGACCTTCGCCATCCTCACCGCGGCCCTGGTCAGCGGCGCGATCGCGGACCGGGCGAAATTCGCCGCGTGGATGATCTTCGTGCCGGTGTGGGCGCTGGCCGTCTACGCCCCGATCGCGCACTGGGTGTGGGGGCCGGACGGCTGGCTGGCCTCGTTCGGCGCGCTGGACTACGCGGGCGGCTTGGTCGTCGAGATCGCCTCCGGCGCTTCGGCACTCGCGCTCGCCCTGGTGCTCGGCCCGCGCATCGGTTTCAAGACCGACGCGATGCGCCCGCACAACCTGCCGTTCGTGCTGCTCGGCGCGGGGCTGCTGTGGTTCGGCTGGTTCGGCTTCAACGCCGGGTCGGCGCTGTCCGCGAATGGTGTTGCGGCGGCGGTCTTCCTGAACACCCTGGTGGCCGGCTGCCTCGGCATGCTCGGCTGGCTCGCGGTCGAGCAGATCCGCGACGGCAGGCCGACCACCTTCGGTGCGGCGTCCGGCGTGGTGGCCGGCCTGGTCGCGATCACCCCGTCCTGCGGCTCGGTGAACACGCTCGGCGCGCTGATCGTCGGACTCACCGCGGGCGTGGTGTGCTCGTTCGCCGTCGGCTGGAAATTCAAGGCGGGCTATGACGATTCGCTCGACGTGGTCGGCGTGCACTTCGTCGGCGGCATCGTCGGCACGGTGCTGATCGGCCTGCTCGCCACCCAGGTGATGACCGGTGGCGTGCAGGGCCTGTTCTACGGCGGCGGGCTGGCGCAGCTCGGCAAGCAGCTGGTCGGTGTGCTGGTCGTCGCGGCATACGCGTTCGTGGTGACCTTCCTGCTCGGCAAGCTCATCGATCGCACCATCGGCTTCCGGGTCAGCCAGGAAGAGGAGACCGCGGGCATCGACTTCGCGCTGCATGCCGAGACCGCCTACGCGGAGGGCGTGCACGGGCATTCCCCGCGACGGTTCGGCGAGGGGCACTTCGGCCACGGCCAGACGGGTGACCGGGATCACTGATCGCGCGGCGGCTCCCTCTGTCGGTGCAGAGGTAACGGCGTTACGCTAACCGCGTTAACTCACTGCGCCGAGCAAGGGAGCCGCGCGTGCTGATCCGGATCGCACACATCGTCACCCGTTATCCGCGGGCGATCCTGCTCGCCGCCGCCGCGCTCGCCATCCTCTGCGGGGTCTTCGGCGCGACGGCGGCGTCGCACTTGAAGTCCGCCGGGTTCACCTCGCCGGACGCCGAGTCGTCCCAGGTCGCACGGCTGCTCGCGGACAATTTCGACGGGGCGGCACCGAACTATGTGCTGCTGGTCAGCTCGGATGCGGGTGCCGACGCACCGGCCACCCGCGCGGCCGGGCTGCACCTGACCGACACCCTGCGGTCCCGCTCCGACGTCAAAGGCGTGCAGTCGTATTGGACCGCCCCGCCCGCGGTGGCCTCCGCGCTGCGCAGCACCAGCGGCAAGGAAGCGCTCGTCTTCGCCTACCTGACCGGCGACGACACCCAGTCTCAGGAGACCGCGGGCCAGCTCACCGAGCAACTCGCCGGAACCACCGACGGCATCACCGTCCGCCAGAGCGGGACCGCCGCCGTCTTCCACGACGTGAACAAGCAGATCACCCACGACCTCGCCCTCGCGGAGGGCGTCGCGATCCCGGTGTCGTTGGTCGTGCTGGTGCTGGTATTCGGCAGCCTGATCGCCGCCGCGCTGCCGCTGACCGTCGGCATCTTCGCCATCCTCACCACGCTGGCCATTCTGCGGATGTTCACGCTGATCACCGACGTGTCCATCTACGCGCTGAACATGACCACCGCACTGGGTCTCGCGCTAGCGATCGACTACAGCCTGTTCATCGTCAGCCGGTATCGCGAGGAGCTGGCCAACGGCCTGGAACCGGTGGCCGCGACCATCCGCGCCGTGCAGACCGCGGGGCGCACCGTGCTGTATTCCGCACTGACCGTAGCGCTTTCGCTGGCCGTGCTGAGCATCTTCGACATCTACTTCCTGCGGTCGTTCGCCTATGCCGGGGTGGCGGTGGTCGCCGCGGCGGCCGCGGCGGCGATCCTGATCCTGCCCGCCGCGCTGGTGCTGCTCGGGCGCCGAGTGAACTCGCTCGACATCCGAGTTCCGTTGCGCCGCCTGTTCGGTCGTTCGGCTCCCGATCCGATGCGGCCGCTGGTGCCGGAGCAGAGCCGGTGGTACCGGATGGTGACCTGGGTGACCGGGCATTCCATCCCGGTCGCGCTGATCCTCGCCGTGCTGTTCCTCGCGCTCGGATCACCGTTCCTCTCAGTGAAATTCGGCTACCCCGATGACCGGGTCCTGCCCACCACCGCCGCGACCCGCCAGGTCGGCGACGTGCTGCGCGCGGAATTCCCGGCGGCCAACGCGGGCAACAACACCACCGTCGTGCTGGACGGATATCAAGGCGGCCCAGGCCCGATCGGCGACTACGCCAAGGGCTTGTCCAAGGCGGACGGCGTTTCGGCGGTGCTGTCCAGCGCCGGCGTCTACATCAAAGGCGGGCGCGTCGCCAACGGTCCAGCCGGAATGGCGAACGGCACAGGCGAATACATCAATGTCGCGACCCGTGTCGATCCGTTCTCCCCGGCGGGTGAGGCACAGTTGCGCGAACTGCGCGCCGTGCCCGCACCGGGCGAAACGCTGTTCGGCGGCGGCGCGGCGGTCAATGCCGACGCCCTCGACTCGCTCGGCAAGCGGCTGCCGCTGGCCGTAGCGCTGATCGCCCTCGCCACCTTCGTGGTGCTGTTCCTGTTCACCGGCAGCCTGATTTTGCCGCTGAAAGCCATTGTGCTCAATACACTTTCGCTGTGTGCCGCGTTCGGCGCGATGGTCTGGATATTCCAGGACGGGCATCTGTCCGGCCTGCTCGGCTTCACCCCGGTCGGCTACATGACGCCGACCATGCCGATCCTGATGTTCTGCCTCGCGTTCGGCATGTCGATGGACTACGAGGTGTTCCTGCTCTCGCGCATCCGCGAGGAATGGCTCGCCTCCGGTCGCGTGGTCGACGGCGGCGTCGTACGCACCGCCGAGGACAACGTGCACGCGGTCGCCGTCGGCGTCGCCCGCACCGGCCGCATCTTCACCGCCGCGGCCGTGCTCATGGCCATCGTGATGGGCGCGATGGTCACCTCGAAGGTGTCGTTCATCCAGCTGATGGGCCTCGGTCTAACCTTGACCGTGCTCGCCGACGCCACCCTCATCCGCACCATGCTCGCGCCCGCTCTGATGAAGCTGATGGGTACGTGGAATTGGTGGGCGCCCGCGCCGCTGGCCCGGCTGCACGCCCGGATCGGGTTGAGCGAACACACCGATCCCAGCGAGCGCGTCCTGGCCGGGCGCGAATGATCGGAGCACGCAGGTCGCGGTCCGCCCGCGGCGCCGGCGCTCAGCTGCGCACCGAAATCCTCGACGCGGCACGGGAACTGCTGGCCCGCACCGGACACGCCGACGCGGTGTCCATCCGCGAGATCAGCAAGCGGGTAGGCGTGAGCGCACCCTCCATCTACCGGCATTTCGCGGACAAGGACGAACTGATCGAGGCCGTGGTCGTGCAGGTCTTCGAGGACCTGGATGCCGCGATCGTCGCCGAGACGGATCCGGCGGTCTCGCCGATCACCCGGCTGTGTCAGCAGGGGCTGGCGTACGTCCGATTCGCCAGGGAGCACCCCGAGCAGTACCGGCTGGCGACCGTGCCGACCATGTCCGTCGGCGCGGTGGATCAGGTGCTCGGCAGCGGTGCGTTCCAGCACTTTTCGCAGACGGTGCAGGAATGCATGGACGCGGGCGTGATCACCCCCGGCGATCCGATGCCGGTCGTGCTCGATCTCTGGGCCGCCGCGCACGGAATCGCGTCGCTGCTGATCGCGAAGCCCTACATTCCGTGGGGCGATACCGAGGCGGTGGCCAATCGGGTGCTGCGCGCCGCGTGCGTCGGTCATGTGGTGGTGGACATGATCGGCGCCGATACCGAACCGGATGAGTTCGCCGCCTGGGTGAGCGAGATGCGCCGCGACCGCTGAGCCGTCGCGGATTGGAATCTCCCTGCGTTTTTTACTCGTTATCCAGGACTTTCTCCTCGATGCTTTGCCTCGACAGCACTGACTAGATGAGGGATCGCAGTACACATGAGGATGAGGAAGCTTGCCGTGGTCGCGGCACTGGTGACCATGACGACCGGAGTCGCCGCAGGCACTTCGGTCGCCGCACCGCCGGCCAACGATGATCCGGTGAATTTCACCGCCCATGCCACCGATACGTCGTCGATCATCACCACCGACTCCGGGTCGATCGTGGTCGAGGACGACACCTTGAAGATCAAGGCGGCCAACGGCACCGTCGTCGCGGGGACCCCGCTGAAGTTCCGCATCGACGACTTCGAGCTCCCGATCGCGGCCGACATCGCTGGCCACACCGCGACCCTGACCCCGCAGCTGGATCCGGCAAAAGCAACCTACAAGCCGGTCGCCCTGCCCTTCGAGGACAAGGCCCCCTGGAAGACCGAGTACGACCGTGAGCAGGCGGCCTGGAGCCGGCTGACCTCCACCATCTCGATGGGCGCCACCATCGGCACCCTGGTGGGTGGCCTCGGCGGCGCGGCGGTTGGCTGCGTCCTGGGCGGCGCGCTGGGCGGCACCATCGTCGGTGGCACCATCGTCGGGCTGTTCGGTCCGTTCGTCGGCGGCATCATCGCCGGCTGCCTCGCCGGTGCGGCCGCCATCGGTGCGCTCGGCGTGATCGGTGGCCAGATCTTCGTCACCGCTCCGGTCGCGATCGGTGCGGCGATCCAGTACTTCACCACGATCAATCAGCCGTTCGTGGCGCCGAAATAACTCGCGGTCGCCACTGCCGCGACAAAGCCCCGCCCAGCATCCTCTCGCCTGGGCGGGGCTTTTCGCCGCGCCGTGACCTGGGAAAACATTGTGTGTGAGAACACAGCGGCGGTTTGAGGCTTGGTGAGTTGTGGTCACCGGTGTTAATTTCATTTACATGTCTGCTGGCCGATCGAACGCGCTGCGGGTCACCTATGTGACCGCCGCGCTGGGTCTTCGGTTGCCGCTGACGCGCGAACTGTGTTGTCGCCCTTGCTGCAGCTGAGCCGCTTTTCCGGCTCGTTTGCTGCCTAGTCGCCCATGTAGGCACGTCCCGCCAGTCGCGGGACCTCGGCAAGGAATCTTCACCATGTCCCTTCCTACCCTTGAACGATCCGTCGCTAGGACCGCAGGCGGCCGCATCCGGGTCCAGCGTCCCGTGGTCGCCCCTGAACTGCGCATCGCCGACAACCCGGCGGCCGCGGTTCTGCGCTCCGCCACCGGTGGCCCGGTCTCGCGCGACAATGCCGCGCGGTCAACGGGTTTGAGCATCGCCACGGTCAACCGTCAGGTGTCCGCGCTGCTTGCCGCCGGTTTGCTCCGTGAACGCCCCGACCTCACCGCCTCGGGGGCGGTCGGACGGCCGCGGGTGCCCTTCGAGATCGATCACGAGGCGTACCTGACCCTCGGCATCCACATCGGCGCCGCGGTCACCAAGATCGTCGCGGCCGACCTGCGCGGCCGCATCCTCGGTGGCCTGGCCATCGCCACTCCGCAGACCGGCCAGGAATTCGCCACCACCACCGTCGCCCGCAGCGCCAAGGCGTTCCTGCAGCGATGGCATCGGCGCAAGCCGCTCTGGGCCGGCGTCGCCATCGGCGGCCGGGTCGATCCGCTCACCGGCGTGGTCGACCACCCCAAGCTGGAGTGGCAGGGCGCGCAGATCGGAGCCGTGCTCGGCGAGGTGCTCGAGCTGCCCGTGTCGGTGGCGCCGCACGTCGAGGCGATGGCCGCCTCGGAGTTGCTGCTGCCCACCATCGAGTCGCGGGACGCCGCCAACGGGCGCGTCGCCGGCCCGGAACGCGGCAGCAGCCTGTACTTCTACGTCCGCGAAACCGCCGGTGTCGCGGTAACTCTGGACGGTCGCGTACACACCCCGAGCAACGGCCCCGGCTCGATCGCCCACCTGCCGACCGGCTCCGACGTCGAATGCACCTGCGGCAGGCGCGGTTGCCTCGAGGTGACCGTCGGCGATCGATCGCTGCACTCGCGGGCCGTCGGGCGCGGAATCATCCCCGCGCACAACGGAACCGCGGGCTCGACCATCCTCGACCTGTACCGCGCGGCCGAATCGGGTTCCGAGCCGGCCCGCGAACTGCTCGCCGAGCGGGCCACCATCCTCGGGCACACCGTGGCCATGGTCCGCGACATGCTCAATCCCGACCGCGTGATTCTCGGCGGCCAAGCCTTCACCGGCTACCGGCCCGCCGTCGCGCACGTGGCCCGCGCGTTCAACCAGGGTTCCAGCTTGCCGCCCACCGACATCCGGATCAGCGGATTCGGTGGCAAGGTCCAGGAGTTCGCGGCGGTGGTCACCTCGCTGAGCGTGCTCTACGCGGACCCGCTCGCCGCGATCCGCCGGACGACCCTGAGCGACTGAGCGTTCAGCTCAGCAATTGCTGGGCAGTGCCGCCGAGGACCCGTTCGCGTAGCTGTGGCGAACGGGTCGCTCGTTCGACGGTGAGGCGGGCCGTGACCGGGTCACCGTAGGGCGCGTCCGAGCCGAACAGGGTGCGCTCCGGAATCTCCGCGATGGCGATGCGGACGGCGAAAACGATACTGGCGGTGGACAGTTCGAGGTACATGCTCGGGGTGTCGCGGACCAGCTCGATGGCGTCCATCCAGTGCGCGCCGCCGAGCTGGGACACCACGAGCGGTACCTGTGGATAACTTCGCGCCAGGCCGGCCAGGGTGTGGAGGTCGGCGGCGGTGGTGGGCGCGGCGCCGTGCACAACCACGGGCAGCCCGCCGTGGTCGGTCGCGGCGCGCAGTACCGGCTCGAGCAGCGCCGCCCGGCCCGGCGGCGGGGTCAGCTCCCCGATGCCGCGCAGGCCGCGGCCGATCACGTCGCGGTCGACGAGCAGGCCGACGTCCGGTGCGTCCAGCGGCACCGAGCCGAAGCCGATGAACCGGTCCGGGTGCGCGGTGAGCGCCGCATCCAGTTCGCGCCAGGCGATATCGCGGGCCTCGTTGCCGCCGCCGGCCAGTGCGCGATGCAGCAGGTCCATCTCCTGCCGCAGCTGCGCCAGGTCTTCGGCGCGTTCCGGATGCGGCCGGGACATGAAGAGCACGGTCTTGTCCACACCCGCCTCGTCGAGCAGCGCGATGTGGTTCTCGACCGGGACGTGTACGTGGCTGTGTGCGTCGATGATCAACGGTCCTCCTCAGGAATCGTGTTGCACCGCCGAGTGTTGATCCCTGACACCATGGGAAGGTCAAATCATGCTGATCGGTGAGCTGGCGGAACGCACCGGCATCAGCGAACGCCTGCTGCGCTACTACGAACGCGTCGGCCTGCTCGCCGCCGAACGCCGCAGCAACGGCTACCGCGAATACGACGAGGACGCCGAACACCGCGTCACCCAGATCCGCGCCCTGCTCGCCGCCGGCCTACCGACCCGCGCGATCGCCCGGCTGCTCCCCTGCACCGGTGCGGACGGCGCCCTGCGCGCTTGCCCCGGCGTCCTCCCCACCCTCCACGACCGCCTGGCCGAATTGGACCGCCGCGCAGCCGAACTCGCCACCGCCCGCGACCTGCTCCGCCACGCCATCCTGGACACCGAACGCTCGGCCCTGGGCCGAACAGTCGGCAACTAGATCACACTGCGCCACAACGGCATTCACGAGCAGGTCACGTTACGACCGGCTGCCGTCGTATACCGACCGCCAGCGTCGGCAGCGCGGATCGGCTGGAGGCCGACTCCCCGGCATTCAGGCCGATGTCCGCGCCCCCAAGCCATCAGCGGCGAAAGGCGACGTGCGTACGGAGCGTCCTGGCCGTAGCGCACCCCACATCACGAGCACGCGACCCACGTCGAGCGCAGGGTCAGCGGTGGGGGTCGCCTGCGGTCGCGAACAGCCCTTCCAGGGCGGTGATGAAGAAGGGGAAGTGGCCGGCGAAGCGTTGCAGGTTGCGGTCGCGGTCGAAGCCGCCGAACCAGTAGAGGCCGGGCTGCGAGTCGGCGGAGGGGTTCAGGTCGCGGAAGGCGCGGATCCAGTTGTCGGCCCGGCCGCCGATCACCATGAACGGCAGGGCGCGGGAGAAGACGGTCTCTTGGTCGATCGGTGGAACCTGTTCGCGCCTGGTCGATTCCAGGCCGCGCTGCAGCGCACGAATCTGGCCGGTCAGCTCGACGCCGTGGGCGGTGCGGACGGGCAGGTACTTCGGCAGCAGCACGGTGGCGAGGCCGGCGAGCGCGATCGCGACACCGACGAGCGCGTGGCCGGAAGTGAGGGCCAGCGCGACCGTAGCGACGACACCGGCGACGATCAGCGCACCACCCAGCGCCAAGGTCAGGCCGGGGCGGCGACGGTCGAGAAAGGTGCCGCGCGTGACCGCGTCGGCGACCAGCGCGGTGCGCACCGGCCCGGACTGCACCCGGCCCGGCGCCCGGAGTTCGGTGATCGTGACGGCGTCCGTGCCGTCGGGCAGCAGCGCCTGATAGACGGCCTTCTCGTAATCCCGCAACTGGTCATCGGGGGCGTTGACCCGGGTGATCCGCCAGTCGGTCTCGCCGAGCGGCGTCACCCAGAGGTAGCGGCGCACAGCGAGATCCACCACTGTCGCGGCGATGTCGACCGGATCGACATGCTCGTCCAGCAGCAGCCCCGCCTCGCCGGGCAGCACCCCGTCCGGCGAGGTGAACTGCACCCGCTCACCATCGCGCACCAGCGGATCGATCGTGTCCGAACCGGTTCCGGCGGCAGCGTTCTGGCGGCGCGCGCGCAGCACGAAGGCGACCAGTCCGGCCAGCGCGAGCAGCAGCACCCCGAACGCGACGAGCACCGGTGTGGTGATGCCGAACGGTCCGGCGGCGCCGGTGTCGCGCACATCCGCATTGCTCGGCACGCTGCCCGGCGGCAGTTGCAGGGTGAGGTCGATCGCATCACCCTTCTTCAGATCGGTCTGCTCCAGATGGAGCACGCCGTCCACCTCGGTCTTCACGTCGGCACACGGCCGGGTGTTGCCGGGCGGGCCGAGTTTGCAGTCCACGATGCCCATTTCGAAGCTCGGGCTGATCAGCGTCGCGCTGATCGACGCGATATCGCTGCCCATGACGCCGAGCCAGTTGAACACCTGGCTGCCCGGCACATCGTTGACCAGGTTGTGCACCGAATAGGTGAACGTCGACGCACCGGGCTTCGCCTCGATGGTGAATTGATCGTTCGCCACCGTCGCCGTGCCCGCCCCCTTGGTGTCGACATCGGTGACCTTGAAATAGCGTTCGACGTCGTCACTCACCTTCAGCCGCAACGGCAGCGACATCCGGAACGAACCGTCGGCCGGCACGTCGACCTGCTCGACCACCTCGAGCACGCCCTCGCGGCTGAGCTTCAGATCGGCGATGATGGAGACACCGCTCGGGGCGGGCTGGGTGTGGGCGATCGGGGCGGTCGCGAGCAATCCCACGGTGGCGAGCAGCAGCGCGCCTACGGCGCCCCCCCGAAAAGTCAGCATGGCTGCCTACTTTAGACAGCTTGCTATTCTGCGTCATCGGCTGTCGGTGATCATTGAGACGAGGGGGTACGGGGGCGTGACCCAACCACCGTACGGATACGGACCGGTTCCGCCTGGTGGGCGACCGGTTCCGCCCCCGCCTGGGTACGGTCAGCCCGCGCCCGGCTACGGGCCGCCACCGGGCTACGGACCACCGCCCGGATACGGACCACCGCCGGGTTACGGTCAGCAGCCGGGATATGGACAGCAGCCCGGATACGGCCAGCCACCCGGGTACCAGCAGCCGGGATACGGTCCGCCACCTGGATATTCACCGCCCGGGTACGGTCCGCCACCCGGCCACCGCGCACCGCCGCCGATGCCCTACGGCCCGCCCGGACGGCCGCCGCACACGCCCCGCCGCCGCTCCGGTGGCGGCGGCGCCTGGATCGCCGTGCTGGTCGTCGTGGTTTTCCTGGTCGCGGGCGGCCTGGTCCGCAACGCGATATCCACCGGCAAGAACGACAACAACGCGACCGGTCCCGCCCCCAGCCTCACCTTCGCCCCCGACGGCGCGGTCGGTCCCGCCGAGACCGGCGCCAATCCGCTGCTCGCCGATCCGAATGCGACGCTCATCCCGTCGCGCTGCGCGTACTCCCCGTGGGGCACCCAGGTGGACGCCGCGCGCAAGTTCTTCGACAGCGCGGCCGGCTGCCTCGAGGCGGCGTGGAAACCGGTGCTGCAGAAGGCGAATCTGCCGTTCACCCCGCCGTCGCTGAACGTGAGCGCGACCACCACCGGCATCACTACCCCGTGCACCGGCTCGACCAGCAACTTCGCCGCCTTCTACTGCCCGGCGAACAAAACCATCTATATGCCGATCAGCCAGTTGCAGACCGACTTCTTCAAGGACAACTGGATCGTCTACCTGTCGGTCTTCGCCCACGAGTACGGCCACCACGTGCAGGCCATGTCCGGCATCCTGCGTAAGGCGAACAGCGACCGCGCCGACGCGGGCCCGCGCAGCACCCGCGGTCTGGAGCTGTCCCGCCGAGTCGAGTTGCAGGCCAACTGCTTCGACGGCATGTACCTGAACTCGTCCTCGGGCGGGGGCTCGCTCACCAACTCACAGCTCAACCTCGCCCGCAAGGATGCCTACGGCCGTGGCGACCAGGCCGGCGACATGCGCGACCACGGCACCTCGGAAAACGGCGGCCAATGGTTCGAGACGGGTTTGGACAAAAACCGTGCCGCCCAGTGCAATACCTTCACTGCCTCGGCCTCGGCCGTGAGCTAGCGGTTCAGGCGGGCCGAGGCCCCTGCACCTCGTCGGCGAACGGCGAGCTCGGCCGGCGCGCATAGGTGTATTCCGGCGCGACGGTGATCACGTCGCACACCTGCACCAGTTCGCCGGGCACGTCCCCGTCGAAATGTGCGGTGCCCGGCACGATCACCGCGTCCGCGCCGAGCCGTCGCGCGACGTTCATCAACCGCCCGACGGTGTCCTCGGTCTCCGCGCCGAACACCACCGTCTTGGATAGGTCGTACCCGAAACGCTGTGCCAGACTCCGGATCAGCACCTCATCCCACTGCTGCCGTGCCCCGGAAACATCTCGACGCAAATATCCCACCGCTGCTGGACGTCGCCTCATCGGAGAACTCCCTTCCGCCCAACACCATCCCGGCAAAGCGCCGCCCCCGGCAATGCCCGACCGCTGCCAGTCCCCCGCCACTGCACCGAATCTCGCCGGGATCGGCGCTCGACACCGGGCAGCGGCGCGGACGTCGCGGCGGCTACCGCGGGGTCAGCCCTGTTTCGCCGCCGCCTTCGCCTGTTTCTTGAATTCCCTTACCTGCGCGAGTGATTCGGCATCCGTCACGTCGGCCACGGAGCGGCGGGAACCTTCGTCGCCGTAGGCACCGGCCGCTTCTCGCCACCCCGCCGGTTGCACCCCGCGCTGCTTGCCGAGTAGCGACAGGAAGATCCGGGCCTTCTGCTCGCCGAATCCGGGCAGCGCCTTCAGCCGGCGCAGCACCTCTTTGCCGTCCGGCTTGTCCTGCTTCCACAGGTTCTCGGTTTTCCCGTCGTAGTTCTCGATGATGTAGCGGGCGAGCTCCTGCGCGCGGCGGGCCATCGAGCGGCCGTACCGGTGGATGGCGGGCGGGGTGGCGCAGAGATCCTCGAATTCCTGCGGGTCGGCCTCGGCGATGCGGTGGATGTCGAAGCCGCCCATCCGGTCGGCGATCTTCTTCGGGCCGCGGAACGCGTGTTCCATCGGATACTGCTGATCGAACAGCATGCCGAGCAGGGTGGCGAAGTGGTCCTCGGTCAATAGCTCGTCCGCCTCGACGTCCTGCGCCAGGCAAAGCTTGCGACTCATCGCCCATTCCTTCCCACCGTGACAAACCTGCTCGGACGGATTCGATCATCTCACTTGTCAAGACGGTGCGAAGCCGTCCTGCTCATCGCGCCTCGAGCCGAATCACCGCCCGTCTTTTACGCGGTCGGAGCGGGTGGGCACGGCGGGCCTTCGCGTGACCGGCCTCACATCCCTGCCGTGCGTCGCCATACCCCCGCGCGTAGGCTCCTGCGCATGCCTCAGCAGACGGCAGTACCTACATCGGCACCCCACGAGGTGGCCACGGCTAGGGATGGAAACGGGCCCATGGACACCTACACTTTGCGCCCCGATCGATTCGATCGAGCAGGCCAGGATCAACTCGTCGACGTTCGCGACTTACAAGCCGCGCTGCCCGGTATCCGCAGGTTGCGGGACTGGGCGCACGACGCACTCGCGCTGCGTCCCGGCGAGCGCGCACTCGACATCGGGTCCGGCACCGGCACGGAGGTCATGGCCTTCGCGGACGCGGTCGGCCCCGGCGGTGCGGCGGTGGGCGTCGAGCCCGACCCGAACCTGCTCGCCTCCGCCGAACGCCGCGCCGCCCAGTCCGGTTCCACCGCCAAGTTCCATTCCGGCGACGCCTACGGCCTGCCGTTCGGCGCGGGCAGTTTCGACGCCGCGCTGTGCGAGCGGGTGTTTCAGCACCTGACCGCGCCGGCCCGCGCCGCCAACGAGATCGCCCGTGTGCTTCGGCCCGGCGGTCGTGTCGTGGTGGTGGACAGCGACTGGGGCACCGCGATCGTGCATCCGGGCGAGCGGCAGGTGGTGCGCGAGGTGGTCGACACGTTGATCTCCGCGACCACGAATCCGTTCTCCGGCCGCAGGCTGCCCGGGCAATTGACCAAGGCGGGCCTGGTGATCGACGAGATCGGCTCGCACGCGCTGGTGCAGGACCGCACGGTGGGCGTCGGCTCGCTGGTCACCCGCATCTCGGCGATGGCGGTGGCGCGCGGCGTGATCACCGAGGAGCAGCGCGCGCGACTGGTCGAGGATCTCGAGGCGGGCGCGGCCAGCGGCGACATTCATCTTTCGGTGACGATGTTCGCCGTGCTGGCGCACAAGCCGAACTGATCGGGACAGCACAGCGGGCGCGTACCTCGGTACGCGCCCGCTGTACTCGTACTACTTGCCGAGCAGTTTCTCGGTGGCCGCCAGCAGCACACAGGTGGCCAGGCCGTCCATCGCCTTCTCCAGCTCGGGCAGTTTCGGGAAGCTGGGCGCGATCCGAATGTTCTTGTCCTCCGGATCATTTCGCAGCGGGTAGGCCGAACCGGCCGCGGTGAGCGCGATGCCCGCGTCCTTGGCCAGCGCGATCACCCGGGCCGCGGTGCCCTCCAGGACGTCCAGGCTGACGAAGTAGCCGCCCTTGGGCTCGGTCCAGGACGCCACCTTGGACGCGCCCAGCCGGTCCTCCAGGATCCGCAGCACGGCAGCGAATTTCGGCTCCAGGATGGCGCGGTGCTTCTGCATGTGCGCGCGCACGCCGTCGGCGTCCTTGAAGAAGCGCAGATGACGCAGCTGGTTGATCTTGTCCGGGCCGATGCTCTTCTTGCCCGCGTGGCCCAGGTACCAGTTCAGGTTCTCGGTGGAACCACCCAGGAAGCTGACGCCCGCACCGGCGAAGGTGATCTTCGAGGTGGAGGCGAATACCAAGGGACGGTTGGGGTTTCCGGCCGCGGCGGCGAGGCCCAGCACGTCGTATACCGGCGCCGCGGTATCGGTCAGCGGGTGCACCGCGTAGGCGTTGTCCCAGATCAGCCGGAAGTCCGGAGCCGCGGCCGGCATCGAAACCAGTTCCCGGACAACCTCTTCGGAGTACGTGACACCGGACGGGTTGGAGTAGTTCGGCACCACCCACATGCCCTTGATCTGCGGATCGTTCGCAACCAGCTCGGCGACGGCGTGCGCGTCCGGACCGTCGTGGTGCATCGGGACCGGGATCATCTCGAAGCCGAGCACCTCGGTGATCGAGAAGTGCCGGTCGTAGCCCGGGCTCGGGCACAGGAACTTCAGCTTCTCCTCGGCGGCCCACCGGCGCTCGGAGTCGTTGGTTCCGTACAGCATCGCGAACGCGAGCACGTCGTGCATCAGCTCGAGGCTGGCGTTGTTGCCGGCCAGCAGGTTGTCCACCGGGATGCCGAGCAGCTCGCCGAAGATCGCGCGCAGTTCCGGGAGTCCGTGCTGGCCACCGTAATTGCGGCAATCCGTGCCGGTGCCGTCGCGGTAGTCGCCGTCACCGGGCAGGGAGAGCAGCTCCAGCGACAGGTCGAGTTGTTCCGGCGAGGGTTTTCCGCGCGTCAGGTCCAGCGTGAGCTTCTCGGTCTTGAGCGTCGCATAGTTCGCGTGCTGAGTCTCGTGTTCGGACACGAGTTCCTCGTGGCTCATCAAACCGATCTGCGTTTGCCGGGGCATCCTGGGCAGCCTTTCGAAGCAGCGGGGACGTGGGTTGTGGCCGGACCGATGTGCGGCGGCCGGACGTTCGGCCCGCCAGGCGCATCGGGCGTCAACGGACCGTAGTTCACGTTACCCGCGCGTTGCTCGAATTTGGAGGCGTTATTCGACAGCCGGTTCTCGATCCGGGCGGGCCCCTCACAATTAAGGGGACCCCGCGCACCCGGCAGAGCCCATTGACCCTTGCTGCCTTCCGGCCCTGGGGGAGTTCACAGGATGCGCGCCGCGCGGGATCCGTCGGCCAGTGTAGCCGCTCCCCCGCCCATCCCCCACCTCCGGGTACCCGAAACCGAGCGAAAACCGGGCCGAACTGGGATTTTCCCGGTCCGAACGGACCCGTTTGGCGTCAACCCTCCCCCACCCGGTATGCTTCCCCACGGAGGATTCGCCTAGTGGCCTATGGCGCTCGCCTGGAACGCGGGTTGGGTTAACGCCCTCAGGGGTTCAAATCCCCTATCCTCCGCCACGAAAGGCCCCGCGCAGCTCAGCTGCGCGGGGCCTTTCGCATTTCGGTTGGCGTACGAACACTCAACGGGCCCACACGCGGACGTGACCGCTTCGTCCTTCAGACAGCACCGTCCGAGGAGAGCCTCACCCGCTACTGGCCTCTGTCGGGCTCCAGTTTGTAGGTGCCATACCCATCTTCGACACAGACCGCTTCCGTGCCATAAATCTGCCGGTAACTGTCCTTGCCCGTTGACATGCATTCCTGATAGGTCATGCCCCCGCCTTGAGCGGCGGCAGTACCGCCGGCCCAGACAGCCCCGGCCATTGCGCCGGCGACCAGAGCACTGACCGCAAACCCACACGCGGTGCGCTTCCTCACACGAATCCCCTCCTCGATTGCAGCAGACATCACACGTGCCCACTCCCTGTATCGGCGAGAACTCCTCCCCGCCCCCTCGGAGAGTACGGGTATCAATTCGAAAAACCATCCCACACAGGAAAATTGGCAGACCTTGGCACCAATGCCATTGCCACCGCCCGAGTTACGCACACACCGCTGCGCCCGTCACCACTGATGGGACACGACATCGCTGTTATCAGGACCTATCGAGCATTGCCTTGAACTCACCCACTAGCTTGGCAGGTCACAGGTACTGAACGACGAAGCGGACCTGATCAGTTGATCAGGTCCGCTCTGTTGCGTCATGGGCCGACAGTCAGCCAAGTGGAGCTTTGGTGGTGCGGCGGTTGTCGATTGTTGCGAGGATGCCGGCTATAGCGGCGATGGTGAGGCCTGTGTACAGGATGATGTTGCCCGCGATGGTTGCGGTGTTTCCGGAGGAGAGGTTGTCGAGGAGGGCGCCGCCGAGGAGGCCGCCTAGGGCGATGAAGGTGGCGATCAGGGTGGCGAGGAGGGGGGTCCACCACCAGCGGGCGGTGAGGGCTACCAGGATGGCGAAGACTGCTATTACCAGGATGCCGGGTGGGAAGCCGGGAAATTTGGCGGGGTCGGCGATCCATTGGATTATCAGGCCTAGAATTCCGGTGGCCAGGCCGTAGAGCGATAGTTTGGTGTTTTTCGGTAATTGCGTCCAGCGGGTGCCAATTGTGGTCATTGTCAATTCCTTTCGAGTCGAACCGCACGTGTTGCCCGAGCTGCGTTACTGCCGGATAGCGACCGGGGTGCGCCGCCGGACGGCGGCGATTCCGAACAGGATCGCGGCGGCGAAGCCGAGCATTTGCAGCCACGCGGCAAGGAATTCGGTCGTCTCGGCCGGCGTGCCGAGTCGCGTCCGGAAGTCGGCGTCGGCGAGTCCGCCGAACAGGAAGAACAGTGACATCACCACCGCCGCCAGCGGGATGTACCGCCATCGAACCAGGGCGACCACCGCGGCGAAGCCGAGGTAGATCAAGGGGCCCGGTCCGTCGTAACCGGTTAGTACACTGCGGGATTCGATGATCTCCGGACCGGCGTCACCGAGGGCGGCGAGCACGAGAGCCGTGCACGTCGCGATGATGAAGGGCCGGCGCCTGCCTGCCGTTGTGGTCATGAACACACTGTCGGTCAGGCGGTGCGGTCGGCGCATCCGTCGCACAGCGGATCAGCCGGTACGTCATGGCGCGTAGTCACCGCGCATCTCAGCGCCCTCGAACCGAGATGTGCGGCTTGGATTCTCGCGAATCAGAAGTGGTAGGCGTCGACCTCGCCGAGGTAGCGGGCGCGGGTCGGCTCGTCGATGAACGACGCCTCGAAGGAGTTGCGGGCGAGGGTGCGCAGATGGTCGGCGGTCAGGTTCAGCGCGTCGCGGACACCGTCGAGGTTGTCCTGCACGTAGCCGCCGAAATAGGCCGGGTCGTCGGAGTTCACCGTGGCGACCAGGCCGAGGTCGAGCATCTGGCGCAGCGGGTGATCGGCCAGCTTGTCGATGACTCGCAGGCGCACGTTGGAGAACGGGCACACGGTCAGCGGGATGCGCTCCCGCACCAGGCGCGCGACCAGCTCCGGGTCTTCCAGCACGCGGATTCCGTGGTCGACGCGCTCGACGCGAAGCACATCCAGCGCCTCGGCCACATACGACGCCGGCCCCTCCTCGCCGGCATGCGCCACCGCGCGCAGCCCCAGCTCCCGAGCGCGCGCATAGACCGCCGCGAACTTGGCGGGTGGATGGCCGACCTCGGCGGAGTCGAGGCCGACCGCCACGATCCGATCCAGGTACGGCTCGGCGGCGCTCAGGGTCTCGAGCGCGGACTCGACCGACAGGTCACGCAGGAAGCACATGATCAGCTTGGTCGTGATGCCATACCGTTGCTCGCTGTCCCGCAGCGCCGCCCACAGCCCGTCGATGACGGTCGCGAACGGCACTCCGCGCGCGGTGTGCGCCTGTGGATCGAAAAAGATCTCCGCGTGCCGCACCCCCGCCGCGCTGGCTCGGACCAGATACGCCTCGGCCAGCTCGGTGAAGTCCCGCTCGACCCGCAACACATCCGTGAGCCGGTAGTACAGATCGAGAAACGATTGCAGATCCTCGAACTTGTACGCGTGGTGCAGCTCGTCCACCGAGGCGAACGGCAGTTCGGCCCCGTTGCGCTCGGCCAGCGCGAACGCCAGCTCCGGTTCCAGCGTTCCCTCGATATGCAGATGCAGTTCGGCTTTCGGTACGGGCATTCCGGGGATCCTAGCTAGTTGATCTGGTAGATCCAGATGCCCGGGGTGGTCAGTTCACCGGCGGAGGACCAGCGGTAAGTGCGGGCCAGGCCGGGGCCTTCGTAGCGGTGTAGGTAGTTCAGTAGATCGGGGCGGGTTCGGTGGCCGGTGGCGATGCCGTTCAAGGTGATGGTGGTGAGGTCGTACGCTTCGACGGCGTTCCAGCCCGCGCCCTGATTGTTCAGGGCGCGGAAGTCGAAGTAGAACTTGCCGGGGACCGGGGCGCAGGGGCAGGTGACAAACGCGCCACGGGCCGAAAGCGGCGACGGTGCAACGAAATCCGTGTTGAGCGCGCCTTCGGTGGTGAGGAAGGGGGCGGTGACGCCGGCTTGCCTCAGCTGCTGGACGAAGGCGGCCGCTTCGGCGCTGTAACCGGAGTAGAACACTGCGTCCGGGGTGGCGGCGGCGATCTTGCTCACCGCCGCGCCGAAGTCGCGATCACCCTGTTTGACGTCCGCCCGGCAGCCGGGGTCGGCCGCGCCGCCGAGCATCGCGACGACGTCGTGCGCCAGGCCCTTGCCGAACCCGGAGTCGTCCCGAACGACGCAGATCCTGCTGAAATGTGCTGTGCCGGTGAGATATTTGCCCAGGGCGCGACGATAGACATCGGTCGCGGCGACGCCGCGGAAGAAGCTGCGCCAGCCTTTGGCGGGGTCGACGGGAGCGCTACCGGTGAACAGCAATGGCAGCCCGGCGTCGCTGAACGGCCCGCCGATGGACTGGATCCCGCCGGACAGCGGGCCGACCAGCGCGACGACCGACGGGTCGTTCACGATCTGCCGCGCGACATCGGCCGCGGACTGCGGGAACCCGCCGGAGTCGAATTCACGCACGGTGACCTGGCAGCCGGGATTCGCCCTGGTGAACTGGTCGACGGCCAGTTTCACCCCGCCGATCAGGCCGCGATCGGTGCCGGCGTCGGGTCCGGTGAGCGGTGCGGTCGAGGCGATGGTCACCGGCTCGCACGTGGCCTTACCGTCGCCGGCCGGACTGGCCGCGGCGCTCGGCCGCGGTACCTCCTTGCCGTCGGCGTCGATCTGCAGCAACGCCTGGAATGATGCTGGACCTCCGGTCGTGCCGGGTGCGACGGCGGCGGACCAATCGATCGGTTGCAGCGCAACGGGTCCCGTTGTCTCGCCGGTCTTCTCCGCGGAGTGATCGCCTGTCGCCCAGAGGATCCCGGCGACCAGTGCGAGGACGAGAACGAGCACTGACCCGCCGATCGCGGCGGGGCGCAGGGATCGATGAGCGGGACGTCGCGCGTCTTGCGGTCCGGGCGGTGGTACGAGCGGGCTTTGCGGCGCGGTCAAGACTCGCTGCGCGGCGACGGCGAATTCCGTACAGGACGCGAATCGGTCGTCGGGGTTCTTCGCGAGCGCCTTCGCCAATACCGCGTCCACGCCGGGCGGCACCGTCGGCCGCAGGTTGTGCAGCGACGGCGGCGCCTGCTGAAGGTGTCCGGCGATCATCGCGGCCGGGGTGCCCGCCGCGAACGGCGACGTACCCGACAGCAACCAGAACAGGCTGCACGCCAACGAGTATTGGTCGGAACGATGATCGACGGGAACGAACGACAATTGTTCCGGCGACGCGTACGCCAGCGTCGCCGCGATCCCGCCCTCCTCGGTCAACTGCCTGGACTCGTCCCGCAGCCGGGCAATACCGAAGTCGGTCAACAGGACTCGCTCGCCCTGCGCTACGGTCGCACGGGCCAGCAGGATATTCGCCGGCTTCACATCGCGATGCAGGACCCCGGTGGCGTGCGCGAAGTCGAGCGCTTTCGCCGTCTCGACGATGATCTCGGCGGCCCGCTCCGGTGGCAGCGTGCGTGGGTCGATATCGGCGGCGTCGATGCCGTCGACGTATTGCATCGAGATCCACAGCTGTCCCTCATCGAATCCGCGGTCGTACACGGTCACGATGTTCGGGTGGTCCAGCCGCGCCACCAGATCGGCCTCACGCTCGAACCGCGCTCGAATTTCGTTGTCGGCGTACAGATCCGGATAGAGCAGCTTCAACGCGGTCAATCGCGGCAGTCGAGGATGCTGCGCCAGGTACACCGAGCCCATACCGCCGCGGCCCAGCTGACGCTTGATCACATATCCGGCGAAAACCTCACCGACGCGCAGCATCCAGCCCCCTCCGACTTCGAGTCCGCCGAACCGGGCATCGCGCCACCGAGTTCGGTGCCGACCGCGGGTAGCGCCGACGAGCGGGCCCGACACCGGCCCGAATGCCTCGCCGCCCCAATCTTAGCTTCGAGATAGCCTGTTGCACTGATGAATCGGATGCGTCATGACCTGCGTCGAATTCGCCTGACCCGGTTCACGAATCCAGCACCACGATTCGAGCGCCGTCGGCGAGCAATCTGCTGGGTGTGAGTCCGCACATCGCGTGGAAGGTGTCGCTGAAATGCGACGGGCTGGCGAAACCCGCGTCCGCCGCCGCTGTCGTGAGGTCGGCGCCCTTCGCGACGGCGCGACCGACGCTGAGCATCCGCGCCCACATCCGATAACGGCGGAAGCTGGTGCCCGCGTCCCGGGCGAACAGGTGCAGAAACCGCGAGGTCGACAGGTGCGCCTCGGCGGCCAGATCGGCGGCCGAGTTCGACCGGGCCGGATAGGTCTGCAACGTCGCCGCGGCAGCCGCGATCCGATCATCGATGCTCGCCGCACCGGGACCACAGGCCAGGTTTACCGCGGCCACCGGATCGAATTCGTCCTGCGCGGCAAGGCCCATCAACTCCTGTTCATCGCGGTGGTCTAAACCGAATCCACCAGAGCGAGTGGTCATTCGGGCCCAGCTGGCTTTCGCCCGGGGAGAACTGGGATCGATATAGCAGAACAGCATCCGCTCCCCTGTGGCCACGACTCGATGCACCGTGCGCGGCGGAATCAGCGCGGTCCGTACCGACTGCTCGAACCCGTCGGCCCGCACCGTGAACGGCGCGTCGAGCCCGACCGCCAGACACAGCACCGAGCCGCAGTGCGCGTCGAGCCGCAGCGAGGGACCTCGATATACCGCGTGCCCAGGCCACAACCACACGGTCGCGAGACAGCGTGTTTCTGGAAGTGCCGCATCGCCCATGCTCGCCATGCTTGCACGACCAACGGAAAGGACGGATCGAGGATGCGATTCGAATACGTCGCGCAGGCAGTGCTGGTGCTGATCGGCGTGATCCATAGTGTCCCGGGCATCGTCGCGTGCGCGCCTGGCCGCGCCGTGGCCGTCTACGGCACCGGACTCGGTAATCACGACCAGGAACTGCTCCTCCGGCACCGGGCATTGCTGCTCGCAGCGGTCGGAATCGGACTGGTCGTGGGGGCGTTTGCCGCGCCGATTCGCGTCGCCGCCTTCGTCGCGGCCGCGATCAGCATGACCAGCTTTGTCGCGCTGGCATTCACCGTCGGTTTCCGCGAGCTGAACGGCAAGGCCAAACGCGTCGCGTGGGTGGACGTGGTCGCACTGATCGCACTCGCGTTCTCCGCGCTTGCTTTTATCTGAAAGTGCGTGGGGCGCCGAATGGCGCCCCACGCTCAACGGTCTACTCCCCCAGATACACCGGCAATTGCCGGTGACCGTTGGAGACGAAGCTGCCGACCGGCTGCAATTCCGCCGGATCCACCGCGAGCCGGAGGTTCGGGAAACGCTCGAACAGGGCGGGCAGCGCGATCGCCGCTTCGAGCCGGGCCAGCGGGGCGCCGATGCAGTGGTGCGCGCCGTGACCGAAGGACAGGTGGTCCTTGTTGGTGCGGTGGATGTCGAAGTGATCGGCCGTCGCGCCGTGCAGGTTCGGGTCACGTCCGGCACCGGCGTAGGAGGCGAGAATGGCCTCCCCCTTGGGGATTCGGATATCGCCGATCTCGATGTCCTCGACGGCGTAGCGCAACGGCAGGTGCGCTACGGGCGCTTCGTAGCGCAGCGTTTCCTCCACCACGTCCGACCAGGGCACCCGGCCCTCGACCACGTCCGCACGCTGGTCCGGATGGGTCAGCAACGCGAAAATCGCCTGGTCGAGCAGGTTGACCGTGGTCTCGTGGCCCGCGTTGATGACCAGCATCAAGGTGTCGACGAGCTCCTTCTCCACCAGCTGCGCGCCGTCCTCGGCCCGGGTGGCGATCAAGACGCTGGTCACGTCGTCGCCGGGCGTCTCGCGCCGGTAGGCGACGAGTTCGCTGATCAGCCGGTACATTTCGAGATAGTTGGCCTGCGCCTGCTCGGGCGTGAACGAGGTGTCGAAGAACCCGTCCACGCACTTGTGCAGGCCGCCGCCCAAATGCTCGGGCACGCCCATCATCTCGGTGATCACCTGAATCGGCACCGGATACGCGAATCCCGCACGGATATCCACCGATTCGCCGGGCGGGGTCGCGGCGAGCGCGTTCAGCAGGCTGTCGGTGATCGCCTCGATCCGCGGCCGCAGCGCGGTGGTGCGGCGATGGGTGAACGCGGGCGAAACCAGTTTCCGCAAGCGCCGATGGTCCGAACCGTAGGCGGTGAACATGTTGTCCACCGCGACCCAGGGCAGCAGCGGCCAGGCCTCGGTGATCTCCCCGTTGATGAACGAAGACCAGTGCTGCCGAGGATCTTTGGACACGCGCGGATCGGCGAGCAGGCTCTTGAGCACCGCCGCGTCGGTGGCCGACCACGCGGGCACGCCGCCCGGTAATTCCACTACCGCGACGGGTCCGCGCGCCCGGATGCGCGCGGACTCGCCTTGGATGTCGGCACCGGTCGTGTCCAGAACTATCGGTTCATGCTCCATCGGACGCTCCTTACATCATGTTCAACGGAGGGGACTGGGGGAAGACGACCGGCAGTGCCGCGACCGCGCGGTGGAAAGGCCCCGGCCGCCAGACCAATTCGCTGGGCGCCACGGCGAGTTCGATCTCCGGCAGCGCGTCCAGCAGCTGATCGATGGCGTCCTGCACGATCAGGTAGGCGACGGACTTGGCCGGGCAGGCGTGCGGTCCGGCGGCCCAGGCCAGGTGCGAGCGGTTGCCGGTGCGGTCGCCGCCGCGGATCTCGGGGTCGTTGTTGCAGCCGGCCAGGCTGATCAGCACCGGCTGGTGCGCGGGCAACCAGTTGTTGTCGATCAGGATCGGCTGCCGCGGGTAGGAGGTGCAGAAGTTCGCCATCGGCGGGTCGTTGAACAGCACCTCGTCGAGTGCGTCGCGGGTCGACATGCTGCCGCCGAGGACGTGGCCGCCGAATCGGTCGTCGGTGACCATCAGGAGCAGGGTGTTGATGATCAGGTTCTGCTGCGGTTCGATGCCGGCGCCGTAGAAACTGATGAGCTGGCTCAGCATTTCGGTGTCGTCGAGTTCGGCCGGATGGTGCGCTAGTCGGGAGGTGACGTCGTCGCCGGGCTCCGCGCGGCGCAGGCTGATCAGTTCCAGCAGGGCCTCGCTGAGCATCTGCATGCCCTGCGCGGCGTTGACCGTGTCGAAGAGTTGAGCCATGCCGGTCGCCACCCGCTGACCCAATTCGGCCGAGCAGCCCACCATTTGGTTGAGCACGTCGAAGACCAGCGGGAACGCGTACTGCGTCACCAGATCGGCCGAGCCGGTGGTGCAGAAGGTGTTGATCAGCGGGATGGCGATCCGCTCGACGGTGGAATGCAGGGCGTGCAGGTCGATTCCGTCGATGGCGGCGGTGTAGGCCTGGCGGTAGCGCGCGTGTGCGGCGCCGCTGTTGCGCAGCGCGTTCGGGTACCACTCCATCATCGGTTTGATGGGTGAGTCGTCCGGGATGCTCTGCTGCCAGGTCCGCGGATCGGCGGGAAAGTGCTCGGGGTCGTTGAGGATTCGCAGCGCGGCGTCGTAACCGACGACCAGGGTGGCGGGCACGTCCGGGGCGAGCTCGATCGGCACCAGCGAGCCGTACTGACGACGCATCTCGGCGTAGGCGCGATGGGGATCGGCGGCGAACTCCGGGGTGTGCAGCCGGACGCGGGGTCCGTCGGTGTCGATGGGTGAGCCGTGCTGAACGGGGCAGACTCCGGGTGCGGCGCTGTCGGACGCGGTGAAGGGTGACGTGGTCAAGGACGTGACTCCAGACGGTGGGTGCGCGGGCACGCGGCTCGGGCACGTGCCTGTGGAAAGGTCGGAGATATATCAAGTTTCACCCGACCATAGGTGACCACTGCTAACGAGTGCACGTCGAGGATCGGAACGCTGTGCGGTAACCGTGGTTTCACCGCGTCCCCCTCACAGTTCCTGCAGGACACGCGGTTTCGCCGGTCGAACGCCGGATTCCCGCGGTTGGCCCTGGTAGCCGCCCAGAACCTGACGGCTCACCCACGGTAGCAGCATTGCGAGAAAGTCTCTCTCGATGCGGCAGCCGGCGACAGCGGGTTACTACGTCGCAAATATGTTGCGCTACCAGGCAATAGGGCAGGAACCGCGCGGTGGAGATCAGTTGACTTTGTAGAGCCAGGTTTGGGGAGTAACGAGTTCTCCGACGGCGGACCAGCGGTAGGTACGGGCCAGGCCGGTGCCCTCGTAGCCGCGGAGGTAGTCGGCGAGGGCGGCGCGGGTGGTGCGGCCGGTGCTGACGCCCTTCAGGATGATCGTGGTGAGGTCGTACGCCTCGACCGAACTCGGGCCCGGGGCCTGGCCGTTGAGTGCCTGGTATTCGCCGGCGAATCGGGTGACCACCGGGCCGCAGGAGCACGACACGATCGCGTCCTTCGCCGAACTGCCCGCTTGGGCAACGAAGTCCGGGGTGACGGTGCTTTCCGCGGAGACGAAGGGGACGGTGACGCCTGCTTCGCGCAGTTGCCGGAGCAGGACCGCGGCCTCTTCGGCGTAGCCGGAGTAGAAGATCGCGTCCGGCTTCGCCTTCGCGATATCGGTTGCCAGCGTGGCGAAGTCGCGATCGCCCTTGCCGATCTCGGCCGCGCAGCTCGAGTCGGCGGCCGAGCCGAGGCTGGAGACGGCGCTGCCGGCCAGGCTTCTGCCGTAACCGGCCTTGTCCTGGATGACGCAGATCCTGCGGTAGTGCGCCGTGTTGACCAGGTACTTGGCCAGGGCGGTGCCTTGCACGTCGTCGGCGGCGAGGCCGCGGAAGAAGGAATGCCAGCCGTTGGTGGACAGGGCGGGGTCGGTCGCCGACGGGGTCAGGAACGGCAGGCCAGCGTCATTGAAAACCTTTCCGGTGGACTGAATTTCGGCGGAAAGCACCGGACCTACCAGCGCCGCGATCGACGGGTCGTTCACGATCTGCGCGGCCACGTCGCTCGCCTGTGCGCCCGCGATGTCGAATTCCCGCAGTGCCACGGAGCATCCAGGGTTCGCCTTGGTGAACTGATCCACGGCCAGCTTCACTCCACCGTCCGCGCTACCGCCGGCCCCGGCTGTCGTGGCAATGGTGACGGGCGTGCACGTCGCCTTGCCGTCGCCTGCCGGAGTGGCGGCGGCAGTGGGTTTCGCGACCTCGTTGCCCTGCATATCGATCTGCGTCAGTGGCTCGATCGCTCGCGGCGCGCCGGCAGTCCCCGGCGCAACGGCCCCTGACCAGTCGATTGTTCGCAGCGCACCGGGACCGGACGACATGGGCGCTGCCGGGCCGTCCGACGAAGTCCCGGAATTCGCCCAGATAATCCCCGCGACAATCGCGGCCACCACCAGAACAGCCCCGGCGGCAACAGCATTGCGCGCGGCCCGCCGGCCGGGCCGTCGGATTTCCGGCTGGCTGACCTCCCCCTCGGCAGCCAGCGTCCGCTGACTCGGCGTCTCCCACAACGTCGCCCCGCGCGAACCGGTCGCCGCGGCGGGGCGATTCGACGGCCGGGCACTCCTGCCCGAGTCGACCGCATCGGGAGCAGACCCATGCGCCGAAACGCTCGAATCCGCCTGTCGCGCATGCGCATCCGGCGCGGACATACCGCGGGCCTGCCGGTGCGTGGACTCGCTCGGCGCCGCATGCTGTCCACGCTCGCCGGGCCTCGGCGCACGCTCGCTCGACCCCAACTGGAGCACGGGCTCACTGGGTGGCCGCTGTCCCTGTAGCGACTCACCCGGTCCTGGCCCCTCTGCGCGCGGAGCCACCCAGGACTGCGGAATGGTCGGCGGGGCAGGCAGTTTCACAGCGGTCAGGGCTGCACGGGCCGCGGTGGCGAATTCCGCGCAAGAGTCGTAGCGGTCACCGGGGCGTTTGGCCAGTGCCTTGGACAGAACGGCGTCGAGTGCCGGGGGCAGCTCGGATCGGCGGGTGGTGAGTGCGGGCGGCGGCTGCTGGAGGTGAGCGGCGATCATCGCAGCCGGATTGTCGGCGGAGAAGGGGGCGGTGTTGGAGAGCAGCCAGAACAGGGTGCAGGCCAGGGCGTACTGGTCGGAGCGATGGTCGACGGCGCTCGCCGAGAGTTGTTCCGGGGAGGCGTAGGCCAGGGTGGCCGCGAACATTCCGGTGCGCGTGAGCTGGTGGGCGTCGTCGCGAAGGCGAGCGATGCCGAAGTCGGTCAGCAGGACGCGCTCGTCCTGTCCTGCGGTCGCGCGGGCCAGCAGGATGTTGGCCGGTTTCACGTCGCGGTGCAGGACGCCGACGGCGTGCGCGTAGTCGAGGGCCTTGGCGGTTTCGGCGATGATCTCGACCGCGCGCGCAGGATCCAGCTCGCGCGGGTCGAGCGCGCCCGCATCGATACCGTCGACGTACTGCATGGAAATCCATCGGATGCCCTCGTCGACACCGCGGTCGTACACCGCGACGATGTTCGGGTGATCCAGCCGCGCGACCAGTTCGGCCTCGCGCTCGAACCGGGCGCGCATCTCGTCGTTGGCGTGCAGGTCGGGGCTGAGCAGTTTCAACGCGATCCGCCGCGGCAGCCGCGGATGCCGCGCCAGATATACCGACCCCATGCCGCCGCGACCCAGCTGCCGCTCGATCACATATCCGGCGAAAACCTCACCAGCGCGCAGCATCCGCCCTCTCAGACGTCGAGTCACCCGACCGCATCAGCGAATCCGGCCGCTCACCCGTCATCGTAGCCTGCACGTTTACCAGGCCGGACGGGCTAGCTCGACCCGCCGGAGCCGGTCGGAGCCGGCTTGTCGCCCGGCACGGTGACCTCCTGCTCGGCGGCCATCACCTGATCAGGGGATGTCGATGACGTGCCGCAGAAACCACCGAGGCGGTAGCGGCCGGCGGCGAGGTTGTGGCGGGTCACCCTGATGGTCTGGCCCGCGGGGGCATAGCCGGTGCCGTCGTGTTCGGCGAACTCGTGGACCGAGGTGTCGATGCCGATGGTGGCGTAGCAGATGCCGGCGGCGTTCGGGTTGCGAATCGTCGCGGTGATCTCGTGCGGGCCGGTGGCGGCGAAGGTGAGCTCCGGCGGCTGGTAGCCGGTCGGCGCGGCTGCGGCTTCGGCCGTCGAGAGCAGGCCTGCTGTCGCGATGAGGCCGATCGCCAGGCCCGTACGTTGGATCGAGAACCGCATGTCTAATCCCCTCCTGTATCGGCCCGCGCGGTGTCGGCGTCCGGACCCGTGGCCACTCCCCCGCGGGAGCCCGCGTCGCACAGTCTGCCAGAGCAGAAATCGACACGCACGCTCGAATGCTCAAGTGGCACAATCAATTTGAGTCTTGCACGGCACCCAGTCGGGAATTCCGTTGACCTGGGCAAACCGTTGCAGCAGGCTCGATGCCGTGGACAGGAACACGGAGCCGGTCGAGCTCGAGCCGTTGACGGAGCACAACCTCACGCTGCTACTCGAGGCGGCGGTGGCCGACGCGGATCCGCTGGAGGTGATGCCGCCGGTGGACGGCGAACCGGGATGGAACGCGGAGCGTAGGCAGGCGTTTCTCGAGTTTCACCGGGGGCGGGCGCTGGCGGAGGACGCGCCGGTCGAGTACACGTATGTGATCGTGGTGGGTGGCCGGGCCGTGGGTGCCGCACGGTTGCAGCCCGGGGACGCGGGGCTCGAGGCCGGGGTGTGGATCGGACGGTCGGATCGAGGACGTGGCGTAGGCAAGGCGGTGGCCGAGCAGCTGCGGGGTGTTGCCGCGGAGCTCGGTGTGCGGCAGATCGTCGCGGTGACCACGGTGGATAACTCGGCGGCGCGCAGGCTACTCGAAGCGGCTAGCGCGACGGTCAGTGGCGACACGGTCACGGCGACGCTCGTGCTCGATCAGCGCACGCCTCGCGCTGCCAGGTGAGCAGCCGGCCGGACCGGCGTTGACGCGTGAAGACGCTGTGGCAGAGTGGAATTGATGGCGGGCATCAGATGGGATCACAACAGCTTCTACCACCGGTTTCTGCTGCGGCAACTGCCCGAGCCGTGCGCGCGAGTGCTGGACGTCGGGTGTGGGGCCGGTGCGTTCGCGGTGGAGTTGGCGCGGCATGCCGAGCAGGTCGACGCGATCGACCGGTCGCCGGCGATGATCGACGTGGCGAAGCAGGCGGTGCCCGGCAATGTCACCTGCATTCTCGGGGATGTGCTGGCGCAGCCGTTACCTCCGAGAGGCTACGACGCGATCGTTTCGATCAGCACGCTGCACCACCTGCCGCTGGACGAGGCGTTACCGGTTCTGGCCGAGGCGCTGCGTCCGGGTGGGGTACTGGCGGTCGTCGCGTTGCCGCGTGCGGACCTGGTTCGGGAACTGCCCGTCGAGCTCGTGGCCGCGATCGGTCATCGGGTGCTGGCGATCACGTTCGCTGTTCTGCGCAAGTTCGGTCGCGGGGATTGGTACGCGATAGCGCCGAGTCACGATGACATGCCGGTCGTTCTCGATCCGCCGTTGACGACTCGTCAGGTGCGGCAGCAGGCGGTCGCGCTGCTTCCAGGCGCGCGGGTGCGGCGGCGGGTCTACTGGCGGTATTCGCTGGTGTGGCGCAAACCCGCCGATTAGATCGCGTGCCAGCCCGAATTCGTCCGTGCCGCAATCATTTCAACCCCTGTGCTGTTTCCGATAAAGCGGTGCGCAACAACTCGGCGTACGTGTCGAGGTCCGCAACGGTGGCGGAATCGGCGTGGAGCGAGATCGTGACGGTGTCGCCGAGGCCGTGCACGCCATGGGTCAGCCGCATCACCGAGCCGATCGCCGGGAACCCTCCGGTGAAACGGACCCGGCCCCCGCCGAAGGTGAGGTTTGCCGGGCCGCGGTTGACGCTGGAGACGACGGTGTGACCGGCGATCGAGTCGGGGACCGTGTCGAGGGGATAGCGGGCGATGTCGCGGCGGAGCATCGGGGCGGGGACGACGTCGGTGACCCGATCCTGAGCGGCCAACAGGGGATGCCGGGCGCGCAGGCCACGGTCGGCCATGGTTGCGGCGATCCGGTCGGCGCGCAGACGAAGATCGGGTTCGTCGCTGGACAGGTCGACGCTGAGGCTTCGATAGTTGTTGCGGGCGTTGCGCTTTGCCGTATCGGTCAGTGCCATCGGAACCTGTGCTCCGAGTTTGCCCACCGGGCCGCCGCGCCGTTCGAGGTAGCGAGTCAACGCGAGCGATACCGCGGTGAGCACGACAACGGTCAACGTATGTCCGGGCGCACGCAATGATGCGGCATCGCACACGATCATCCGCACCAGATGAGCCGAATCAGCTTCCATTGCAGCATGATTGACCAGGCTGGGGGCGAAACCCGGGCCAGGTGGCGGCAACTCCCCCGACTCGGTGAGTTCGGCGAGTCCTTGCTGGGCGCGAAAAGCTCGATAGCCACGAAATGCCGTTCGCGCCATCCGAATCGGCATCCGCGGCAAGGCAAGTATCGCCGTCACCTGCGCAGAGATCGCCACGGCGCGAATTGTGCGGAGCGCGCCCGCTACCGAATCCGCAGTGGCGTCGCCCCGGTATTCCGCCGCGAACAACGCACGGGCGATCTCGGCCGCGCGCCGGCCGTCGGCAAGCGCGTGCGACATCTGCAGAACGACGACGAGTGCCGGTTCAGGGCCGCCCGGCGCGTCGGTTACGCCGCGGAATACGTGCAATCGCCACGGTCGCACCGCCGCATCCACACTCGTGTCGACCACCTCGCCGAGCGCGGTGTGCAGGTGCGCCCAATCCGGCTGCGGCAGCACATGCTCGACGAATTGATCACCGGTGAACCCGCACGGCACCCATGCCGGATAGTCCAGGTCGCCGGGCACATCGCGGGCCCGGACCCGCAGATCGGCGATCCGCGCGCTGCGTCCGGCGACGAAGTCACGCAGTTCGGCCGACGGGCGCCCGGCATCGGTGAAGCAGTACAGCAGGAACAGATCATTGCGCGTACGGGCCGACAGCCAGTACATCGTCGCGTCCTGCGGCGCCATCGAACCCACCCTCCGACAGTATCGAATCCCACCGCCTGCTCAATCGGACGGGACATGGCCGCGGCCGACAACGCCGGCTTCAGGACCGGGCCACGGCTGCGAGAAAGGCCACCGCGATGTCCCGTCCGGCGGCGAACTAGCGTGGCTTTTCGGTGCGGGTAGATCGACGAATGATCTTGGTCCGCAAGTGGATCGGGGCAAACCTATCGATTCCGGACGGCTTGCCTGCTACCGTCTGTAGTAGAACACATACCACTCTCCCAGGGGCGGGGTGTCGACCATGGCAACTCAACTCGGTCGCAAGGTCAGCGCGCAGGCGGATTCCGCCGACGAGCGATATCAGGCCGCCAGTTTTCTGAAGCGGTCGATCAACAAGGTGTTTCCGACGCACTGGTCTTTTCTGCTCGGCGAGATCGCGTTGTACAGCTTCATCATTCTGCTGCTGTCGGGCGTGTATCTGACCCTGTACTTCGACCCGTCCATGACCGAGGTGGTCTACGACGGCTCCTACCAGCCGTTACGCGGTGTGACCATGTCGCGGGCGTACGAGACCGCGCTGAACATCTCGTTCGAGGTGCGCGGCGGATTGTTCGTGCGGCAGGTACACCATTGGGCCGCATTGCTTTTCGCGGCGTCGATCATCGTGCATCTGTTCCGCGTGTTCTTCACCGGCGCGTTCCGGAAACCGCGCGAGGCGAACTGGGTGATCGGTGCGCTGCTGCTGATTCTGGCGATGTTCGAGGGCTACTTCGGTTACTCGCTGCCGGACGATCTGCTGTCGGGCACCGGGCTGCGGGCGGCGTTCTCGTCCATCACGCTCGGCATGCCGATCGTCGGCACCTGGCTGCACTGGTTGATGTTCGGCGGCGACTATCCCGGCACCATCATCATTCCGCGTCTGTTCATCGCGCACGTGCTGCTGTTCCCCGGCATCATGCTGGCGTTGATCGCGGCGCACGTGGCGCTGGTCTGGTACCAGAAGCACACCCAGTTCCCCGGTCCCGGCCGCACCGAGAACAACGTGGTGGGCGCGCGGATCGTGCCGGTGTTCTCGCTGGATCAGGGCTCGTTCTTCGCCTTCACCCTGGGCATCGTCGCCATCATGGGCGGGCTGCTGCAGATCAATCCGATCTGGAACATGGGTCCGTACAACCCGTCCCAGATCTCCGCGGGCTCACAGCCGGACTTCTACATGATGTGGACCGACGGCATGATGCGCCTGATCCCGCCGTGGGAGATCTATCTGGGCCGCTACACGGTGCCCGCGCCGGTGTGGGGCGCGCTGATCATGGGCTTGGTGTTCACGGTGCTGATCACCTACCCGTGGATCGAGAAACGGCTGACCGGGGACAAGTACGTCAATCACAATCTGCTGCAACGCCCGCGCGACGTGCCGGTGCGCACCGCGATCGGGGCGATGTCGATCGCGTTCTATGTGGTGCTCACGCTGTCGTGCGTGAACGACATCGTCGCCTACAAGTTCAACGTCTCGCTGAACGCGACGACCTGGACCGGACGGATCGGCATTCTGCTGGTTCCGCCGCTGGCCTACTTCGTGGCCTACCGGATCTGCCTCGGCCTGCAGCGTGGCGACCGGGAGGTGCTGGCGCACGGCGTCGAGACCGGCGTGGTCCGGCGGCTGCCCAACGGCGAGTACATCGAGCTCCATCAGCCGCTCGGCCCGGTGGACGAGCACGGCCATCCGATCCCGCTGGCGTACCAGGGCGCGCCGGTGCCGAAGAAGATGAGCAAGCTCGGCGCGGCGGGCAAGCCGGGCACCGGCAGCTTCTTCCGCGCCGATCCGTGGCCGGAGTCCGAGCGCAATCACGAGGCCGATCACGAGGAAGAGCGGCGGCAGCTGGCGGTACTGCGGAATTACCAGGAACGCGATAGCCGGAACGGGAACGGTGCGGGCGGGAACGGTTCGGCGCGATAGCCGGCGGCGAATAGCTCGCCGACGCGCGTTATCCCCACACGCAAGTATTCGGACGCCGGAATCCCGGTGCCCGAATATTGCGAAGGCCCCGAGTCCGTGCCGACCCGGGGCCCGTAGTGCCAGTTCAGGACGCCTGTTGTCTCAGGCGTGCCCGAACTCCCCCTGCGCTACTCCAGTTAGGAATGCGTCCCACTGCCCCGGAGCAAACGCCAGCACCGGGCCACATCCGTTGTCCTTGGTGTCACGGACCGCGATTTTGCCGTCGACTAGAAAGGCGACTTCCACGCAGTTCCCATCAGGGCCGCTGTATGTGCTCTTGCGCCACACAGCATCCGTCAAATCAACCTCCACGGCACTAGCTCCTTTGCTGCGTCGAGAACGAGATTTCTTCTGACATCGTTCTAACTAGCACCGGCACCCGGCCAAGCAACGCCGAATCCCCTGTGCGCCTGAGGAAAGCGCGCAACTCAACGGTGCGTCGTTATCGCACTGTACGTCGGGGTGAATACACCCCCGCGAGGTTACCCCCGCGACACAGACTTTAGCAGGTCGATCGAAAGTTTGCCCGTCTCTTGCTTATTGCCTCAGCAAAACTGCCATGTTTGCGAAGATTAAATGTTGCGGAAACATTGCCAGCGGGTTGTAACTATTCCTCGGATCGTGCTGCCGCAAACTTTTCCGCCGATGTGATTGCGCTGTGATCCGCCGGAGTTTCTTGTTCCGGACACTGTCTCATCGACGCCATCATCGTGGGCAGGCATGATGGAAGGCATGGTTGACCGCGATCGCGACGACGCAGGTCGCGCCCTTAACTCTCGCCCGCGGGATAGTTTGGGCCGTCCGCTACCGCCCGGCAGTGCCGGAGTTGCCCGAATTCCCGATGATCTGGAACTCCCGCCGCAGCAAACCCTCACCTTCGCTCAGCAACTGCTGGACGACGGTTTGGCATTCAACGCGCACGAGGTATTAGAGGCCGCATGGAAGAACGGACCGTTCGCCGAGCGGATGCTGTGGCAGGCACTTGCCCAACTTGCTGTCGGTGTCACACACATCCAGCGAGGTAATCCCAAGGGGGCGCGCACCCTGCTGACCCGGGCCATCACCCGGCTGACCGAGTTCGAGCCGGAGGACGGCGCGGACGTGCCCTACGGCATCGACCGCGCGGGCCTGATCGCCCACGCGCAAGCCCTGCTCGACGCGCTGGACGCGCAGGCGCCGATCTCGGCGGCGGAGCTGACGCCGCGGCTGCGCGGCTGATATCTACGATGGGCACCGTGTTCACCTCATCCCGCCCCGGCCGGGCCCGTGCCTGAGCCGGGTGCGGGCCGGTACGCGCCGAGCCCGTCCGGGGACCTGCACCTGGGAAACCTGCGCACGGCCCTGCTCGCCTGGGCGTTCGCCCGGTCGACCGGCCGGCGCTTCCTGATCCGGATCGAGGATCTGGATCGGGTGCGACCGGGCGCCGAGCAGCGCCAGCTCGACGATCTGACCGCGATCGGGCTCGACTGGGACGGCCCGGTGGTCCGGCAGTCCGAGCGGCTGCCGCTCTATCGAGCGGCCATCGATCGACTCACCGCCGCCGGACTCACCTACGAATGTTTCTGCACGCGAAGAGAAATCCAGCAGGCGGCCACCGCGCCACACGGACCGCTCGGCGCCTATCCGGGCACCTGCCGCACGCTGACCGATCGGGCGCGCGCCGACTTCCGCGCCCAGGGTCGCCCGGCCGCCCTGCGCTTACGCGCCGCGGCAACCGAATTCGAGATCAACGACGACCTGCACGGGCGCTACCGCGCCCCGGTGGACGACGTGGTGCTGCGCCGCGGCGACGGCATCCCGGCCTACAACCTCGCGGTGGTGGTCGACGACGCGGCGCAGGGCGTCGATCAGGTGGTGCGCGGTGACGACCTGCTACCGTCCACCCCGCGGCAGGCCTATCTCGCGACGCTGCTGGATCTCCCGGTGCCGCACTACGCTCACGTTCCGCTGGTACTCAACGCCGAAGGACAACGTCTGGCCAAGCGCGACGGCGCGGTGACGCTGGCCGACCAACGCACGCTCGGCCACCCGCCCGACCAGGTGGTGGCCGCACTCGCCCACTCGCTCGGCTCCCCGGCGACCTCGGCGGCCGAACTGCTCGACAGCTTCGACCCGGCACATCTGCCCCGCGAACCGTGGATACTCGACGGGAATGGGTTGTTGCAACGCAGTCGATGTCCGTAACGTACGCATTCGTCCAACTACTGATCACTCGACGAGGACAAACTATGACAAGCGGTGGGTACGACCCCAACCAATATCCGCAGGGCGGGCAGCCGTATGGGCAGCAGCCGTACCCGCAAGGCGGCCAACAGCAACCGCAGGGCGGTCAGCAGTTCCCGCAAGGCGGCCAACAATTCCCCCAGGGCGGACAGCCCTACGGCCAGCAGCCCCAGTACGGCCAGCAGCCGCAGTACGGCCAGCAGCCGCAATACGGTCAGGCCCCGCAGTACGGCCAGCAGGATCAGTACGGCCAGTACCCGCAGCAGCCCGGCGGTTTCAACCAGTACGGCGGCCAGCCGGGTGACCTCGGCACCCGCATCGGCGCCCGCGTCATCGACGCGCTGATCCTGGCGATCCCGTACGCCATCCTCTACGTCGTGTTCAGCGGCTCCACGGGCGCAACCGTCGGCCTGTCCGTGGTCTGGACGCTGGTGGAACTCGCCTACTTCGTAGGCATGGAGACCACCCAGGGGACCACGCTCGGCAAGAAGATCCTGGGGCTGAAGGTGCTCGCACCCGGCGGCGCGGCCAAGATCGAGCCGGTCACCTCGCTCAAGCGCAACCTGTGGCTCGCGGCGAATGTCATCCCGTGCATCGGCGGCCTGGTCTCGCTCGGTCTCGCGATCTACATTATGGTCACCATCTCGCAGGACCCGAACAAGCAGGGCTGGCACGACAAGTTCGCCGGCGGCACCCAGGTCGTCAAGGCCTGACGCCGATCGGCTGAAGACACGCGCAGGGGCGCACCCGATTTCCGGGTGCGCCCCTGACGTTTTCGCGGGGTCGGGCTAGGTGGTGCCGGCGACGAGGACTACGACGAACCAGAGGACGGCGAGGACGATGGCGCCGACGCCGATCCAGACGCCGGCCAGGGCCATGCCCCTGCCTTCCTGACCGCTCTGCTTGATCTGGTTCAGCGAGATGACGCCTAGGATGATCCCGACGATCGATCCGAGGCCACAGGTGACGAATCCGGCGAGCGAGGAGATGAGCGCGCCGATGGCCAGGCCGTTGGTGCCCTGCGGCTGCGCCATCCCGTATGGCTGGTAGGCGGGCTGGTAGCCGTAGTTCGGCTGGCCGTACGGTTGCTGCTGGGGCTGGGCCGCATACGGTTGCTGCGGCTGCTGATAGCCCGGGTACTGCTGCTGCGGCGGCGGGGTCATGGGCTGGGCGGGCTGCTGCGGGTATTGCGGCGCCGACGGGTACCCCGATGGCTGTTCGGCGTTCGGGTATTGCGGAACCGAGCTCGGTGCGCCGGATTCCGGCGATACGCCTTGGCCGCCGTACTGCTTCCACCATTCGTCGGAATCGCCGGGATTCGTCATTGCTACAGGGTATTCCACAACCTGGTTGGATGATGCGGGTGAGTGAGCCGAATAAAACCGAGGTACCCGAATCTGGACGCCCCGCGCCCGACCATGCGGCATTCGCCCAGGTGGCGCGGGGGTACTACACACCGATCGTGGCGTTGTTCACGGCAACGCTGATCATCTCCAACATCTGCGCGACCAAGGGCGTGCAGTTCTTCACCGATCACTCGGTGAAGCTAGGCCCCCTGGAGGTGCTGCCGATAACCACCGACGGCGCCTGGTTCCTGTTCCCGCTCGCTTACATCATCGGCGATGTGCTGAGCGAGATCTACGGCTTCAAATCCGCCCGCCGGGCCATCTACTTCGGCTTCGCCGTCCTGCTGCTGACGGTGGTGTGCTTCAAGATCGCGATCGAGCTGCCCGCCGCGACGTTCTACGAGAATCAGGACGCGTTCCGCGCCGTCATCGGGACCACGCCGCAGCTGGTCGCCGCCGGACTGGCCGGTTATTTCGTCGGCGAGATGCTGAATTCCGCGACGCTGGTGCTGATCAAGGAGCGGACCAAGGAAAAGCACCTGTGGGCCCGGCTGATCGGCTCCACCGTGGTCGGCGAGTTCGGCGACACGCTGATCTTCTGCTCGATCGCGGCCACCGCCATCGGCATCGACTCGTGGAGCCAGTTCGTGAACTACGTGATCGTCGGCTTCCTGTGGAAGACGCTCGCGGAGGTCATCGTGCTGCCGATCACCTACCGGGTGATCGCCTGGCTGAAGAAACACGAGCCGACCTACGCACCGCGCGAAGAACCCGCGTTGCTGAGCTGAAAGACATTGGTGGCCACCGGACTTCACGCCGTGGAGTCCGGGGCTCACCGGACTACGGGGTCGAGATGCGGCCCTTCCAGCGCCCGAGCGTCTCCGCCTTGTGCTCGTCGAAGTAACCGCCCTCGATGCTCGCGCGGATACGGTCCACCAGCCGAATCGTGTAGCGCTCGTTGTGAATTGTGCACAGGGTCGCCGCGAGGATTTCTTTCGCCTTGAACAGATGATGCAGGTAGGCGCGGGTGTAATTGGCGCAGGTGTAGCAGTCGCAGGTGTCGTCGATCGGGGTGAAGTCGCGCCGGAAACGACTGGTGTTGATATTGAATCGGCCCTCGTCGACATAGATCGCGGCATTGCGGGCGACCCGGGACGGGTTCACGCAGTCGAAGGTGTCGGCGCCGTTCTCCACCGCGGTGAAGATGTCCTCCGGCTCGCTGATGCCGAGCATGTGCCTGGGCTTTTCCTCGGGCAGCTCGTCGCAGCACCAGCCGACGATGGTGCCGAGGTTGTGTTTCTCCAGCGCGCCGCCGATGCCGTACCCATCGAAACCCGTTCCCGCGCTGCCGCGCAACGATTCCAGGCCGCGACAGGCCTGGCGGCGCAGGTCTTCGTACTGCGCGCCCTGGATCACCCCGAACAGCGCCTGGTACGGGCGGTGCGTGCGGGCCGCGGTCAGCCGTTCGTGCTCATCGAGACAGCGCTGCGCCCACTCGTGCGTGCGCTGCAACGACTTCTCCTGGTAGCCGCGGGTATTCATCAGGGTCGTGAGCTCGTCGAAGGCGAACATGATGTCGGCGCCGAGCCGATGCTGGATGCCCATGGACACCTCGGGAGTGAACCGGTGCTTCGAGCCGTCCAGGTGCGAACGGAAGGTGACGCCGTCATCGTCGACGGTGGCCAGCCGCTCCTTGCCCTTCGCGATCACGTCGTCGCTGCGCACACCCACGGCTTCCATCGCGAGCACCTTCTTGAAGCCGACGCCCAGCGACATCACCTGGAACCCGCCGCTGTCGGTGAAGGTGGGCCCCGGCCAGTTCATGAACTTCCCGAGCCCGCCCGCCTCGTCCACGATGTCCGAGCCCGGCTGCAGGTAGAGGTGATAGGCGTTGGCCAGCAGCGCCTGCGCGCCGATCTCTTTCATCGTCTCCGGCAGCACCGCCTTCACCGTCGCCTTGGTGCCCACCGGAATGAACGCGGGCGTCGCGATCGCACCATGCGGAGTGTCGATCACCCCCGATCGCCCATGCCGCCCGTCGAGGCGCGCACCGACACTGAACGAGAAGGAACCAGGCTCTGACACTCGAACATCCTCCCAGTAGCGAATCGGCGGCGATGTCGGCCCCTGCCGCACGCACGACAAAGGCCGCCCCACCGTCGGGAAACGGCGGAGCGGCCTTCGATCGAGAACTACACCTCCGCCGACGCCGCCGCGAACTGGGCGTTGTACAGGCGGTAGTAGGCGCCGCGTTCCTCGAGCAGGCGTTCGTGTGTGCCGTGCTCGACGATGCGGCCCGCCTCCATGACGACGATCAGGTCGGCGTCGCGGATGGTGGACAGGCGGTGCGCGATGACGAAGCTGGTGCGGTCGCGGCGCAGGGCCGCGGTCGCGTGCTGCACCAGCAGTTCGGTGCGGGTGTCGACCGAGCTGGTCGCCTCGTCCAGGATCAGGATGGACGGCTTCGCCAGGAACGCCCTGGCGATGGTGATCAGCTGCTTCTCGCCGGCGCTGACGCCGGAACCCTCTTCGTCGATTACCGTGTCGTAGCCGTCGGGCAGCGCGTGCACGAAGCGGTCCACGTACGCGGCGCGCGCGGCGGCGAGGATTTCCTCCTCGCTCGCGTTCGGGTTGCCGTAGGCGATGTTCTCCCGGATGGTGCCCTTGAACAACCAGGTGTCCTGCAACACCATGCCGATGCGGGAACGCAGGTGGTCCCTGGTGATCCGGGTGATGTCCACACCGTCGATGGTGATCGCGCCGGAATCCAGCTCGTAGAACCGCATCAGCAGATTGACCAGCGTGGTCTTGCCCGCGCCGGTCGGGCCGACGATGGCGACCACGTGCCCGGGTTCGGCGATCAGCGACAGCCGCTCGATCACCGGCTTGTCCTCCTCGTAGCGGAAGGAGATGCCCTCGAACTCGACCTCGCCGCGATCGACCGGGCGGGTATCGGCCGCGATCGGATCCGGGCTCTGCTCCTCGGCGTCGAGGATCTCGAAGATCCGCTCGGCCGAGGCGACGCCGGACTGCAACAGGTTGGCCATCGCGCCGATCTGGGTGAGCGGCTGGCTGAACTGACGCGAGTACTGGATGAACGCCTGCACCTCGCCGAGCGAGAGCTGACCGGTCGCCACCCGCAGGCCGCCGACCAGCGCCACCAGCACGAAGTTCACGTTCCCGAGGAACATGATGGCCGGCATGATCAGCCCGGAGATGAACTGCGCCTTGAAGCTCGACTGGTAGAGCTGCTCGTTGCGCTTGTCGAACTCGGCGCCGACCTCGCGGTTGCGCCCGAACGCGGTGACCACCTCGTGCCCGGTGTATGCCTCTTCGACCTGCGCGTTCACCATGCCGGTGTGCTTCCACTGATCGACGAAGTGCGGCTTGGACCGCTTCGCGATCAACGCGGTGACGGTGATCGCGGCGGGCACGGTGAGCAGGGCAATCAGCGCGAGCAGCGGCGAGATCCAGAACATCATCACCAGGATGCCGAGCACGGTGAACACCGAGACGATCAGCTGACTCATTGTCTGCTGCAGACTCTGCGACACATTGTCCACGTCGTTGGTGACCCGGCTGAGCACGTCGCCACGCGGCTGGGAATCGAAGTAGCGCAACGGAAGCCGATGGATCTTGTCCTCGATGTCGCTGCGCAGCCGCTTGACCGTCCGGTTGATCACCATGTTCAACAAGAAGGCCTGCAACCAGCCGAACACCGACGCGCCGATGTAGAGCGCGAGCACCAGCATGAGCACCCGGCCGACCGCGGTGAAGTCGATGCCGGTGCCCGGCACCACGTTCATCGCGCTGAGCATGTCGGCAAAGGTGTTGTCGCCCTTGGACCGCAGGTATTCGACCGCCTGCTCCTTGGTGGTCCCCGGCGGGAACTTCAGCTGCTTGCCGACCACGCCGTCGAAGACGAGGTTGGTCGCCTTGCCCAGCATGTACGGGCCGAGCGTGTTCAGCACGACCGAGGTGATGGCGAGCAGCACGACCAGCCAGACGAACTTCTTCTCCGGGGCGAGCCTGCGCAGCAGTCGCTTCAGCGACGGGCCGAACGACTTCGCCTTGGCGTCCGGCGCACCGGGGGCCGGCATTCCTGGCCTCATCGCACCTCCTCCGCGCTCAGCTGGGACGAAACGATCTCTTGGTATTCCTTGCAGTCGCGGATCAACTGTTCATGAGTGCCGATGCCGACCATCTCGCCGTCCTCCAGCACCACGATCTGGTCCGCGTCGCGGATCGTCATGATCCGTTGCGCCACAATGATGACCGCGCAGTCCCTGGTCACCGGCCGCAGCGCGTCGCGCAGCCGGGCGTCGGTGGCCACGTCGAGCGCGGAGAACGAGTCATCGAACAGGTAGACCCGCGGCTGCTTCACCAGCGCCCGCGCGATGGCGAGCCGCTGGCGCTGGCCGCCGGAGACCGTGGTGCCGCCCTGGGCGACCGGAGTCTCCAAGCCCTGCGCCATCTCCCGGACGAAGTCGTCGGCCTGCGCGATCTCCAGCGCCCGCCACAGGTCGTCGTCGGTGGCGTCCGGATTGCCGTAGCGCAGGTTGCTGGCCACCGTGCCGGAGAACAGGTACGCCTTCTGCGGGATCAGGCCGATCTGTTCGCGCAGCAACTCCAGGTCGATGTGCCGGACGTCGGTGCCGCCGAGGTAGACCGCGCCGTCGGTGACGTCCATCAACCGCGGGATCAGGTTGAGCAGCGTGGTCTTGCCGGAACCGGTGGAACCGACGATCGCGGTGGTCGTGCCCGGCTTCACCTGGAAGCGAATGGC
This sequence comes from Nocardia sp. NPDC006044, assembly GCF_042871115.1. Taxonomy (NCBI): domain Bacteria; kingdom Bacillati; phylum Actinomycetota; class Actinomycetes; order Mycobacteriales; family Nocardiaceae; genus Nocardia; species Nocardia sp. NPDC006044. Next base: position 50,209 of record NZ_JBIAID010000009.1, on the reverse strand, counting down.
TTTGAGCACCGGCTTCTCCGCGCCGGGGTAGGCGAACTCGGCGAACTGGAAGTCGACGTCGGCCGGGTCGCCCTGGAACGGTTGCGGCAGTTTCGGCGGTACGACCGAGGACTCGGTCTCGAGCACCTCACCGATCCGGTCGGCCGAGACCGCGGCGCGCGGCGCCATCATGGCCAGGAACGAGGCCATCATCACGGCCATCAGGATCTGCATGATGTAGGACAGCATCGCGGTGAGCGAGCCGATCTGCATGGTGCCCTGGTCGACCGCGTGCCCGCCGAACCAGATCACCGCCACCGCGGTGACATTGCTGATCAGCATGACCAGCGGGAACATCAGCGCCATCAGCCGGCCGACGCGCAACGCGGTATCGGTGAGTTCGGTGTTGGCGACGCCGAAGCGCCAGGTCTCCTGGCGTTCCCGGACGAACGCGCGGACCACGCGGATGCCGGTGATCTGCTCGCGCAGCACTCGGTTCACCTCGTCGATCCTGGCCTGCATATCCCGGAAGCCGGGGACCATCTTGCTGATGATCCAGCCCATCGACAACCCGAGCGCGGGCACCGCGATGAGCAGCAGCCAGGACAGGCCGAGGTCCTCGCGCAGCGCCATGAAGATGCCGCCGATGCACATGATCGGGGCCATCACCAGGATGGTCGCCGACATCGCGATGAGCAGCTGCACCTGCTGAATGTCGTTGGTATTGCGGGTGATCAGCGACGGCGCGCCGAACATGCCGACCTCGCGGGCGGAGAAGGTGCCGACCCGATGAAGTAGCGCTCCGCGCAGGTCGCGGCCGGCGCTCATCGCCGCCTGCGCGCCCAGGTAGACCGAGCAGCCCGAGGCCAGGATCTGCACGCCGGTGACGGCGAGCATCCGTAGCCCGGTGCTCCAGATATATCCGATATCGCCCTTGGTGACGCCGTTGTCGATCAGATCGGCGTTGAGACTCGGCAGATACAGCATGGCGATCACCGAGATCAACTGCAGCACAACGACCCCCGCCAGCTGGGCGCGGTAGGGGTGCAGATAGGTGCGCAGAAGTCGAATCAGCATGATGAATCGCAGAATACCGGCGAACAGTGACGTGCGTCGCAAACATTTCTGACCAGCATAAATTGCCTCCCGTCACGGCGCTTATCCGCGCCTGGCGTTCAATTCGGTGGCCCTGGCGGCTGATTCAGCGGGTGCTTTGTCTGATTCAGCGGACCTAATTCAGCGGGCGCTCTCGCCGCGCCCATGCGCCCGGATCATTGGTGAGCGCGTCGACGAACTCGGGTAGCCGATTGTTGGCGACGTCGTCGATCGACACATTCTCCAGTACCGCACGGATATTCACGCGCAAGGCGATCCAGACACGCTGCAGCGATTCGGCCGCGCCGGCATAGGTCACGTCTTCCGGACGCTCGCCGCGCACCGAGGCGAGCGGTCCTTCGATCGCCCTGATCACGTCGGCGACGGAGATCTCCCGAGCCGGACGGGCCAGCCAGTAGCCGCCGTCGGGACCGCGCCTGCTGACCACCAGATCGGCGCGGCGCAGGTCGCCGAGCACCGTCTCCAGCACCTTCGGCGGGATTCGCTGCGCCGTTGCGATCGCATCGGCCTTCACCACCGGCGCCGCCTGGACGGCCGGCCCGAGCGCGGCGGGGTTCAGCTGCGGTGCGCGGGCGATTTCGAGCAACGTCCGCACCGCGTAGTCGACCTTCGCGGTGATATGCACAGCTTCTCCTGGCGTTATCCGGTTGGTCCTCGAGTAGCTGCAATCTACGCGCAGTCGCGCGGGCTGAGCACGCAGGTCGCCGCATCGAGCAGCGTGGTCTCCACCAGGGCGTCGTCGGCGCCCGGAGCGAACTCGCGCGACATCAGCGCCACGCCGAGCATGGCGAGCGCCGCGCTGGCCCGGAGCTTGGCCTCGTCGGTGGCATCCGGTCCGGCGAGCCATTCGCGCAGGGTCCGATCGTCGTCGACGAGATCGGGGTGCCGGTCGGCCATCGCGTTGACGATCGTCACGGTGTCGCGCAGCACCAGCGCGCCCGCCGCGCGGTAGTGCACCATGCCACGCAGGTAATTGCGCAGCACGTCCCGGATGCCATCGGTGTCCCGCGTCGCCTGGTCGAGATCGACCACCACCGAGCGCATGTGATCGACGATCGGATCGATGATCGCGTGCAGCAGATCGAGCTTGGAGGCGTAGTGATAGTAGAGCGACGCCTTTGTGATTCCTACCGCATCCGCGACCTCGCGCAGGCTCGTCTGCTCGAATCCTTTGTCGCCGAACAGCTTCACCGCGGCATCGCGAATCGCGGATTTCGTCCCCCGACCAGCGGCAACGGTGGCAGGGGTGGAACGGGCGGCCATCGGATGATCCTCTCACCAATCGTGCGCCGAGCTAACGGTGCCAGCGAAATTGAGGTTGCACCTCCGCTTAGACCCCGGATAGTCTACCTACCGCACGGTAGGCAGAAAGCGTCACGTGGAGGCGGGGGACAGGCAGGGCACCCCCGCGAGTGCTGTCACCGGCTGAATCAGCACACCCCCAGCACCGCTAGGAGATCCTTCGTGTCCGTATATCTCTATAGATGGGGAAAGTTCGCTTTCCGAAGAAAGTGGATCGTTCTCCCGGTCTGGCTTGTCCTGTTCGTCCTCCTGGGCGGCCTCGGTTCGCAGCTCAGCAAGCCGATGACGAACGACTTCAGCATGCCGGACCTGCCGTCCGCGCGCGCCAACGACATTCTGGACAAGCACTTTCCCGGCGCGTCCGCCGCGTTCAAGTTCGACGCGGTCACCGGCACCTATGTGATCGCCGCACCGGCCGGGCAGAAACTCACCGACCCGGCGAACCGCACCGCCGTCGACGCGTTGATCGCCAAGCTCGGTGAACTCGACATCGTCGACCACAGCAAGCCGCTGATGAATCCGATCGAGGCCGCGGACAGGATGGGCTGTCTGGCCGATCCGGATCCGGGCAAGTGCAGTGGCGCACCGCTGAACGTGCTCAGCAAGACCGTCCCGGACTCGGTCGCGGTGCTGAACGTGCCGTTCACCATCAAGAGTTTCACCGACGTCACCGACAAGGAACGCGACGCGGCCTACGCGGTCGCCGCCGACGCGCGCAACGCCGGGCTGACCGTCGAGATGAGCGGCTCGATCGCGTCGAAGCAGGAAGCGCCGAGCGGCAAGTCCGAGATGATCGGCATGGGCGTCGCGCTGATCGTGATGATCGTGGCGTTCGGCGCGATCGTGGCCGCCTTCGTGCCGATCGTCACCGCGATCGTCGGCCTCGGTGCGGCCACCTCGCTGATCATGCTGGGTACCTCGGTGATCGAGGTGCCGAGTTTCACCACGTTCCTGGCGTCGATGATCGGTATCGCGTTGTCCATCGACTACGCGCTGTTCATCGTCTCGCGCTACAAACATGAACTGGCGGTACAGGATTCGCCGGAGGAGGCGGCCGGCACCGCGCTCGGCACAGCCGGGTCCGCGGTGGTCTTCGCCGGTCTGACCGTGATCATCGCGCTCGGCGGGCTCAGCATCGTCGGCGTGCAGTTCATGACCTTCATGGGCCTGGGCGGCGCGATCGCCGCCGGTTTCGCGGTGCTCACCGCGATCACGCTGATGCCGGCCCTGCTCGGCGCGTTCGGCAAGGCGCTGTTCAAGCCGAAGCTGCCGCTGGTCGCCAAGCACGACCCGGAGGACGACCACTCGGTCACCAACGGCATGCGCTTCGGCCGGCTGATCGGCAAGGCGCCGTGGCTCGCCCTCGGGCTCAGCGTGCTGGTGCTCGGTGCGCTGGCCGCGCCCGCGGCCGGACTGAACCTCGGCCTGCCCGGCGACGACAGCCAGCCCAAGACCTCCACCATCCGCAAGGCCTACGAGCTGCGCACCGAGGGGTTCGGTGAGGGCAGCAACGGCGTGCTGAACGTGGCGGCCGACCTGTCCAAGGTGCCGGTGGAGAACCGGGACAACGCGGTGAAGGCGCTGCGCGACAAGCTCTCCGCCTACCCCGGCATGGACTACGTGACCGAGCCGAAGTGGAGCGAGGACAAGCAGGGCGTGCTGCTCGACGGCGTGCCCAAGTCCGGGCCGAACAACCAGGCCACCAAGGACCTGGTCAAGGACGCGCGCGCCGCGGAAGGCCAGCTGCAGGCCGAGTTCGGCATGGAGTACGGCATCACCGGCACCACCGCCATCTTCGCCGACGTGGACAACGTGCTGCTCGGCAAGATCGTGCCGTATCTGGCGATCGTGGCCGGCGCCGCGTTCGTGCTGCTGATCCTGGTGTTCCGCTCGATCCTGGTGCCGCTGACCGCGGCGCTCGGGTTCCTGCTGTCCATGGGTGCGACGTTCGGCGCGACCGTGCTGATCTTCCAGCAGGGCAAATTCGGGCTGATCGAGGACCCGCATCCACTGATCAGCTTCCTGCCGATCATGCTGATCGGCCTGGTGTTCGGTCTCGCGATGGACTACCAGGTGTTCCTGGTGACCCGGATGCGCGAGGAGTTCGTCAACGGCAAGTCGCCGAAGGAGGCGGTCGTCGCCGGTTACCACCACGGTGCCCGCGTGGTGACCTCGGCCGCGATCATCATGATCTCGGTGTTCGGCTCGTTCCTGCTGGAGACCGACGTGACCGCGAAGTCGTTCGGCTTCGCACTGGCGGCCGGCGTGCTGTTCGACGCGTTCATCGTCCGGATGGTGCTCATCCCGTCGCTGCTGGTGCTGATGGGCAAGTGGGCCTGGTGGATGCCGAAGTGGCTGGACCGGATCGTGCCCGACATCGATGTCGAAGGCGCCAAGCTGCGGGAATTGCAGCAGCGCTCGGCGGACACGGTGCAGGTGCCGGTCGGCGTCAGCTGACCAGCGGTAGCCCGCGCTCGGCCCCGCACCCGTCCGACGGGTGCGGGGCCGAGTCGTATCCGGGGTTCTTGATCTTGTGGGCCGGCCGCAGCAGACTCAGAGGAAGTTCGCTCTCTCCAGCTCGGTAGTTCCCGGCGGGTGCAGTCGGCCCGCACGCGTTTTGTCGTTCGATCCGGCACGACTCGATCACCGCGAGGAGAACCCTGTGTCCGTGTACCTATACCGGTGGGGAAGGTTCGCCTTCCGCCACAAGTGGATAGTGCTACCCATCTGGATCGTCGGTTTCCTGGTCCTGGCCGGCCTGGGCGCCCAGCTGAAAGAGCCGATGAGCGACGACTTCAGCATGCCCAACCTGCCGTCGGAGCGGGCCACGCAGATTCTCGACCAGCACTTCCCCGGCATGTCCGAAGGGTTCAAATTCGACGCCGTCACCGGTACCTACGTGATCGGCGCGCCCGCGGGCCAGAAACTGACCGACCCGGTCAACCGGCAGGCGATCGACGCGCTGATCGACAAGCTGAATCAGCTCGGCATCGTCGACCACAGCAAGCCGATCTCGAATCCGATCACCGCCACCGAGGAGACGGGCTGTCTGGTCGCCGAGCCGGATCCCTCGAAGTGCAGCGGTGCGCCGTTGAACGTGCTCAACAAGACCGATCGGGACACGGTGGCGTTCTTCAGCGTGCCGTTCGGCATCAAGAACTTCACCGACGTCACCGCGGACACTCGCAAGGCCGCCTACGACGTGGCCGATCAGGCCCGCAGGGCGGGTTTGACAGTCGAAATGAGCGGCACCATCGCGATGGAGCAGCAGGCGCCGAGCGGCAAATCCGAGATGATCGGCATGGCCGTCGCGCTGATCGTGATGATCGTGGCGTTCGGCGCGATCGTGGCGGCGTTCGTGCCGATCATCACGGCGGTGGTCGGGCTCAGTGCGGCGACCTCGTTGATCTTCCTCGGGACGTCGTTCCTTTCCATACCGAGCTTCACCACGTTCCTCGCGTCGATGATCGGGATCGCGTTGTCCATCGACTACGCGCTGTTCATCGTCTCCCGCTACAAACATGAACTGGCGGTACAGGATTCACCGGACGAAGCGGCCGGTACCGCACTGGGCACGGCCGGGTCCGCGGTGGTGTTCGCCGGGCTGACCGTCATCATCGCGCTGGTCGGGCTCAGCATCGTCGGGGTTCGATTCCTGACCTTCATGGGTCTCGGTGGCGCGATCGCCGCCGGATTCGCGGTGCTCACCGCGATCACGCTGATGCCGGCCCTGCTCGGCGCGTTCGGCGGGGCGCTGTTCAAGCCGAAACTGCCGCTCATCGCTCAGCACGATCCAGAGGACGACAACTCGGTCACCAACGGCATGCGCTTCGGCCGGCTGATCGGTAAGGCGCCCGCGGTCGCGCTGGTGCTCAGCATTGTCGTGCTCGGGTTGCTCGCGCTGCCGGCGACCAAGATGAATCTGGGGCTGCCCGGTGAGGACAGCATGCCCAAGACCTCCACCGTCCGGAAGGCCTATGAGCTGCGCACGGCCGGATTCGGCGAGGGCAGCAACGGTGTGCTCCAGGTCGCGGTGGATCTGGCGAACGTCCCGGCGGACAAACGCGCCGCGGCGCTGGCCGCGCTGCACGACGAGCTCGCGAGCTCACCGGACATGGATTACGTGACCGAGGCGCGGATGAGCCAGGACGGGCTGGGCGCGCTGATCAACGGCGTGCCGAAGTCCGGCCCGAACGACCAGTCCACCAAGGATCTGGTCCGCGACGCGCGCGCCGCCGAGGGGCGGCTCGAATCGCAGTACGGGATGAAATACGGCATCACCGGCACCACCGCCATCTATGCCGACATCGACCACGTGCTGCTCGGCAAGATCGTGCCGTACATGGCGATCGTGGCCGGCGCCGCGTTCATCCTGCTGATCCTGGTGTTCCGCTCCATCCTGGTGCCGCTCACCGCCGCGCTCGGGTTCCTGCTGTCGATGGCGGCCACCTTCGGCGCGACGGTGCTGATCTTCCAGGAGGGCAAGCTCGGGCTCATCCAGGATCCGCGGGCGATCGTGAGCTTCCTGCCGATCATGCTGGTGGGCTTGGTCTTCGGCCTCGCGATGGATTACCAGGTGTTCCTGGTGACCCGGATGCGCGAGGAGTACGTGCACGGCAAACCGCCGAAGGAGGCGATGATCAGCGGTTATCACCACGGAGCCCGGGTGGTCACGTCGGCGGCGGTCATCATGATCTCGGTGTTCGGCTCGTTCCTGCTGGAGACCGACGTGACCGCGAAGATGATGGGTTTCGCGCTGGCGGCCGGCGTGCTGTTCGACGCGTTCATCGTCCGGATGGTGCTCATCCCGTCGCTGCTCGCGTTGATGGGCAAGTGGGCCTGGTGGATGCCGAAGTGGCTGGACAAGATCGTGCCGGACATCGACGTGGAGGGCGCCAAGCTGTTCGCTTTGCGCGGGCAGCCGACGCCGGGCGAAGCGAAGTTGCCCGCCGACGTCGGCTGACCGGTACGACTCGCCCCCACTCGGTGACCGGGTGGGGGCGTTTTTATTGGCTCGGCTGCGGCAATGTGCAGTCGTCGACCTTCGGGTTCACACCCATGTAGTTGAGCGGGCCGGCGAGTGCCGTGACGGCGATCGTGCCCCAGCCCGCGCAGTTCGTCGGGCTGCTGTCGAAATAGTGGCGCTGACCCGCGGCGATCAGGCCGATGGCGCACCAGATGAGCAGCAGCGTGCTGAACATCCGAGTTCCGGTGTGGCGCACTGCTCGTCCGCTGAAGCTGCGGTCGCGGATCTCCCGGTCGCGCATGTCATCGCTCCCTTCCGTGCTCCCCCACCGGAGATTACCCGCCTGATCAGCGATTATCCGTCATTGGCTCGGCTGCGGAACGTTGCAGTCGGCAACCTTCGGATTCACCCCGACATAGTTGAGCGGACCGGCGAGCACGGTGAGCGCGGTACTGCCGAAACCGGCGCAATTGACCGGGCCACTGTCGAAGTAATGGCGCTGGCCTGCGGCGATCACCCCGATCACCAGCCAGAGCACGACAATCACACTGCCAAGTCGCATGGTGCCTCGTTCGTCGGCGTCCGCTGAGCAACATCAATTATGGGATGCCGGGCGCGACGCGCCGAGCGCGACGAGATCACCTGCGCGCCGTACGACGACGAACCTCGCGCCGTTACCGGGCGCGAGGTCGCCGAACAGGTTGGGCCGGTGCGCAGTACGCACTCACCGGTGGCGTGGATTACGGACTTGGTTGCGGCACATTGCAATCGTCGACCTTGGGGTTCACGCCCATGTAGTTGAGCGGTCCCGCGATCACGGTGACGGCGATGGTGCCGAAACCGGCACAGTTCACCGGCCCGCTGTCGAAGTAGTCCCGCTGAGCTGCGGCGACGACGCCGATCAGCAACCAGACCAGGACAATAATGCTTCCGATTCTCATGTTTCTCTCGCTCATCGGTCTCGAGCGGACTGCACGACGGCGCATGGGCCACCACGTCCTTCCCGCATCTAGCTATCCGGCGTATACCCCCGATCGCCCGAAATATCCGTTCCGCCGAAACTATTGCTCGCCGGCTCGAAACCGCAGGCGGGCGGCGCATTCCACCGCTACCCGTGTGACCGGGAACACTGCCCACGGCCGGATCGTTCGACAGACATGGCATCAGTACTGCAATGGTGGATCCCTGGGTGGATCATCCTGCTGATGCTGGTCGCGCTCTACGAGCTGACGCTGGGCAGGCGGCGCAAGCGCCGCCGGACCCCGATCTCCGGCACCTTCACCGACGAATTCACGGCGCTGTTCTACTCCACCAAGCGGATGGAACTCGATCACCGCGAGTCGGTCTCGATGCTGCGCGACGAGGAAGCCGACGGCGCGCCCCCATTCGGTGTCGACCTCGACCGACACACCGTTGTGCTGCGGGCGGAGCATCCGAAAGACGAATAAGCCCGGGCGGCAAGGCAATCGGGGGGACAATATTGCGATGGCGCGGTCGATGGCGGAGAAGTGGCAGCGGTTCGGTGCGCAGCTCGAGTCGGGGCGCGGCCGGCTACCGGTCGAGGTTCGTCGGGAGATCCGCAGGCGGACAGCCGATTCGACGGTCGGCGAGGGCATTCCTCCTGAGCTAGCCGCGTTCGTCGACCTGGTCGCGGAGCGTTCGTACCGCGTCACCGAAGCGACCGTCACCGGGCTGACGGCGGCCGGGCACAGCGACGACGAGATCTTCGAGGCGGCGGCCGTCGCGGCCTACGGCGCCGCCGATCGGCGACTGCGGGCCGCGCGCCGCGCGTGGGGAGGGCGTTGAAATGTGGCTCGAGGCAGTGGAATCCGGACACGATCGACCGACTCGGTGGATGTTCGGCATGATGCGGCGGTTCAGCAAGATAGACCTGCCCGCGGTGTTGAAGGTGACGTTCTATCGGAATCATTTCTTCGGGACGCCACTGTCGGATCTCATCCAGCAGGCCATGCGCGGGCCCTCGTTCTGGACGGTGGCCGAACGCGAGATCTTCGCGACCGGGACGTCGCAGGCGAACGAGTGCCCGTTCTGCACCTCGGCGCATCACGCGATCGCCGGCGCCTACGTGGACATCCAGGTCGTGGACCTGGCCCTACAGGACGGCGCGGACTCTCCGCTGCGCCCCGAGGCGCGGGCCATGCTCGGATTCCTCCGGAAGCTGGCCCGCGACCCGGACGGACTCACCCCGGCAGACACGGACACGGTCCGGGAGGCGGGGGTCTCCACCGAGGCCTTCGACGAGGCGGTGTGGGTGGGCGTCACGTTCGGGGTCATCAATCGGATGCTGAACGCGTTCGGTGCGCAAGCGCTGGCGCCCGAGGAAGCCCGGGGCGGGGCCAAATTCATCAAGGCGGCCGGTTATCAGGTACCGCTGCCGATCCGGATTCTTTCCCGCGGCACCTGACCTACACCGCGATAGAGGTCAGGAGAAGTCGGCGGCGTGATCGGCGGCCCACTGTGCGAAACTGCGGGCGGGTGCGCCGGTGACGTCCTGAATCGTCGAGGTCGGCAGGCCTGGGGACTCGACCAGCTCGGCCAATCCGTCGAGCACGAAATCGACGAATTCCGCTGGTAGCCAATCCATCTGCGCTCTTGCCCGCGCCGGGGAGATCTCTTCCCAGGTGAGCGGACGACCGAGGGCCGCGCCGATGGTGGCGACCTGCTCGGCCCGGCTCAGCGAGGTCGGTCCGCTGAGTATGTAGCGTGCCCCGATGTGTTCGTCGGTGGTCAGCGCGAGCACAGCGACCGCGGCGATGTCCGCCTCGTGCAGCAAGGTGCTCGCCGCGGCGCCGTACGCGCCGCGGACCACGTTGCCGGCGCGGATCTGCGGTGCCCATTCCAGCGTGTTGGTCGCAAAACCGTAGGGGCGCAGGAAAGTCCACTCGAGCCCGGAATCCAGGATCGGTTGTTCGATGAGCGCGTGCACCCGGCCGATCGGGTTGTCCTGCTCGGCCACGTCGTCGCGGACCGCGGCGGAAGAGAGCAGGACGATGCGCCGCGCGCGCTCGGCGATCACCTCGATCACCGACTTCGCCGCCTCGCCGGGCAGATTCGGCCAGGTCAGATAGACCGCGTCCACCCCGTCCAGCGCGGGAGCCAACGTCTCCGGCGCGGTCAGATCGCCGGGAACGACCTCGACGCCCGCCGGGAGCGCCGCCGCCGCGGGCGTGCGCGCCAACGCTCGAATTTCCACCCCGGTGTCCGCGAGCTGCGAAACAACTTGTCCGCCAACGTGACCGGTCGCCCCGATCACCAGAACCTTCGTCGTCTGTGCCATGAGCTCACCATACGAAGGCGGCTAACCTTTTGTAAGGCCATACCTGAAAGTAAGCTCTGGTCATGAAGGTAGGTTCCCTGGCCGGCGGCTCGACCGGTGCCACACGGCAGTCAATATTCGACAGCGACTGCCCCGGCCGCGTCGTCCTGGACAAGCTCACCAGCCGGTGGGGTGTGCTGATTTTGACCGCCCTGCGCGACGGGCCGATGCGCTTCCACGTCCTGCGCGATCACATCGGCGGCATCAGCGAGAAGATGCTGTCGCAGAATCTGCGCACCTTCACCGATTACGGCCTCACCGACCGCACCGTGGAACCGACCATTCCTCCGCAAGTGACATACGCACTGACCCCGATGGGTATGGAAGTAGCGGATCGATTGCACAGTCTGCTGGACTGGGTCAGCATCAACGGTGAGGCAATCGTGAAATTCCAATCAGGGAGGTCAGCACGATGAGCAGGTCCCGTTCTCGAGCCGCAGCGAGCGCGACGGCCCTAGCGGCCGTATCCGTCACCGCCGCCTTGACCGGTCCGCCGGCCAGCGCCGAGATGACCGGCGTCAGCGTCACCGCGGGTTCCGAGGGCATCGTCACCGGCTGCCGCTACACCATCACCGCCACGGTCACCGACCTCTCCGACGACCCCGCCTCCGTCTTCTTCTGGCTCTCCGGCGGCGTCATCCCCGGCAACGGCGAACGCCTCCCCGGCACCCCCATCCACCACCCCGCCAACAACACCGTCACCACCACCTGGACCCCCACCCGCCCCGCCCCCAAAACATCACCGCCATCCAAAGCGACCCCGGCAAATACACCTCGACAAAATTCACCACCGTCGATGTCGCCGGCACCGGCCTCGACACCGGCAGCTCCTGCATCAAAACGGGTTAGTGCCCAGTTGCCAGCGAAGCAGCACGAACGCCCCCGTCTGGGCAACTGGGCTGGGCGTCTCTGACGTATTCAGCCGGACCGTAGTGAGCTCTGTTCGGTCGCATCGTCGCCATCATTCGGCCCTAGCTGCATAGGTCCGTGCACGGCGTTCTCACCTCCCCTCATCCGCTCGGGATGTGTCTCCCGGTACTTGGCGATCACCCTGTCTATTTCGGATTGCAGGCGCGGCGGCCCATCCGAGATCTGCGCCCGGAGTTCGGCCGCGACCCGGCTCCAGGTCTCTGGATCTGCCCGGCTCGCCGACCGCGGGATCGACTGCATCGCCGCGAGGTGGTCCGCGTCGAGCTTCGCCCGGCCTGGCAGGATTCGCCGGAAGACCTTGTTCATGACGACGGCCCGCACGGTGTTGCACGATGGAGGAGCCCGGCGGCCTCCAAGGCGGACACCGCCGCTTCCCGCTGCCTGCATCGCACCGACTCGTTATGCAGGTGAATCTGAAACAGTCTGTGCGCCTGGTCATTCGATAGCGGTCCGGGATCGAATCCGCAATGGTCGTAGTAGGCATAGTGATTCGGATCATCCGAGCCGTTCTCGAAACGAATCCCGACACGTATCGTCGCGTAGTCGACGTTCACGACTGCACCCCGAGGATGCTCGGAGCGAGGAACCCGGACGGGATGGCGAACCCCGGATACGGGTTCATACTGAGCCGGTAAATGACGCGCTCCCCAGTGAAGGCGGCCCGGCCGTGCAGCCAACGGTGATTGTGCAGCACGTAACCCTGCCCCGGCTCCAGGACGAACTTCGTCGTGTGGCGCCCGATCGCGTCGTCCAGAGCGGGGAGCCACCTGGCCAACCCAGGTGAGAACTTGGCAAGCTCGTCGCGGCGGTAGCGGACTCGAATGCGGCCGTCCGCAGTGTGCTCGAATATCGAGCCGAAGTATCCGGCGGCGCCACCGAAGAACACGGTTCTAGGCTGCGACAACGCCTGTGCGGCATTGGGATTCATCAGCATCATCTCGAGGTAGACGGCAGACCCGTCGATCGCGATGCACTCGCCGCCCGAGTTACCCTTCCGCCCGCACACCACCAACAGCAGTGCCGGCGGCTCCGGGATCCCGGACCGGTCCGTGTGTGGAGGCAACGCGCCTTTGCCGAATCCTTCGAATCCTGCGCGCCCCGCGGCTCCGCCACGATGCATCAACGTCGTCACACCATCCGGACCGCTATCCCTATGCGGGACAACATGACCGAGCGAGGCCGCGAAGGTGAGCAATTGCGCTCGGGTGCGGATTCCTTCGATCATTGCCAGCCCACACTCGGCCAGCTGCGCGGCTACTCCCGCTGCCCATTCCTGCTGTAAGTCCACGAACATGACCCCAACCGTGCGCGCCGCGTTATGCGCTCGTCCACTGACAGACTGTCAACCGACAACCAGCCAAATTGCGTGGTCAGCGGTGCTAGCGTCGCGGATATGACTGCCACCGAATACGTGCCGCACATGTACTCGATCTCAGTGAAGGGCGTGGTAATCCGTGACGGACAGGTGCTCCTGCTGAAGAACGAGCGCGACGAGTGGGAATTGCCCGGCGGCAGAATCGAACCCACCGAGACTCCCGAGGAGTGCGTAGCCCGGGAGATCACCGAGGAGACCCAGTGGGCGGTCACCACCGGACCGATTCTGGATTCCTGGATCTACTACATCAACCAGGCCGAACGACACGTATTCATCGTGACCTACGGCTGCTATCCGGACACCGACGCCGACCCCATTCTGTCGCATGAACACAAAGAGGTTGGACTGTTCAGCGAAGATCAAATTGCGGGCTTGAAGATGCCGGACGGCTACAAGCGGTCGGTCATGACGTGGTTCGCGCAACTTCGGGCGGCGGAGACCGTCTAAGGACAAGCCATGGGCAGCAGGTGTCAGGCGTGCGGCGTAATCATCAGCCGCTACGCGAGCGAACCCGTATGCCCCACCTGCGCTGCCAGCAACAGCACCGAACAGGTACCTGTGCATGTTGCCGCTCCGATCGCCTCCGTCATCTGGTTGTGGGCGACCCCGGAGGCGACGACGGCAATCGCGACCCGCGATCTGCCGACGATCCTGCGCACCTACCGCCGAATCAATCGGCTCAGCCAAACAGCGATGGCGCACGTGCTCGGCTATGACAACTCGTACGTCTCCATGATCGAGACCGGCAAGCGAGCGATTACAGATGTCGCCTCGCGCCGGCACATTGCCGCCCGGCTCGGACTGCCCGCCCACATCCTCGGAGTTACCGGCACCGACGATGCCGAATACAGAGCCATGCTCAAGTTCGGCGACTCCACTGTCCGCCTCGCCGAAATCGCCCGCCAAGCCGGTCACGCGGTCGAGGCAGTCAACGAATTGTGGCCGTTGGTAGCGCGATTGGAGGCGCGAGCGGCCGAAGGACGCTTAGAACGGGACAGCCTCATCCTGTTGACACAAGCGCGTGTGGCCCTCGGGGTGTCCCTCGGGACGGTCCTTCCGGAAGAACGTTTGTCATCGGCGGCGCGATGGACGGGGCATGCCGTCACCGTTGCCTCCCGGCTCGATGACCAAACGTTCTACGCCCACACGCTTCGGATGCATGGCAACGAACTGCGCAAGGCTGGGCATGTCGGCGCAGGTGTCGCACGGCTGGAGCAGTCGCTAGAGCTGTCCTCCCAGCCAGCCGAAATCGGTGGCACGCTGGCGTTCTTATGCCGCGCTACAGGCGAGCTCGGCGACGCAGTGAAGTTCGACGTTGCCCTCGCCGAATATCGGCGACTTCTGGACCACAACACGGGCAGTGGCCTGCTATTTCAGCCGTTTACGCTTCGAGAGATCGAGCTCCGCGGATTGCTCGGTACCGGCCGAGTGGCGGAGGCCGGTCGACTTGTCAGCGTCTCTGTCGGCTCGCCCTCAGCTCCACAGTGGCGGATCATCGAACGCGTCACTGTGGGCGAAGTATTCGCAGCGGTCAACCAGCCCGCCGACGCGGCCAACGCGTTTGCCGACGCCATCGAGTCCGCTGAGCACCACCGACTCCCGCACCAGATTCAGAGAACGATCCGGGCCACCGCGAGATCCGGACTGCAGGACTTGACCCACGAAGCCCAAGCCGCTTTAGAGCGCACCCGGTCACTACTGGCTCCCCAGGCACCCGAGTAGGCCCCGAGGATGGGGCACGGCGGAGAATCGCAGGTTCTGTCAGAAGAAAAAAGCCCCTCACCTGCCGGAACAGGTGAGGGGCTTTGGCGGTGGCGGAGGGATTTGAACCCTCGGACGGGGGTTACCCGTCACACGCTTTCGAGGCGTGCTCCTTAGGCCGCTCGGACACGCCACCGCCGACAACCATACCGGACTGGGGGCTGATCGTTAAATCGCCTGGGCAGGGTGGGGAGTGGTGTGACGGGGGGCACGGGCGGGTCAGCGCTGGGGGCGGAAGAAGGTGTCGAGGAGGGCGGCGCAGTCGGGTTCGAGGATGCCGCCGCGGACCTGGGGGCGGTGGTTGAGGCGGCGGTCGCGGACTACGTCCCAGAGGGAGCCGACGGCGCCGGTCTTGGGTTCCCAGGCGCCGAAGACGAGGCGGGAGACGCGGGCGAGGACGAGGGCGCCGGCGCACATGGTGCAGGGTTCCAGGGTGACGGCGAGGGTCGCGCCTTCGAGGCGCCAGCCGTCGCCGTGCACCTCGGCGGCCCGGCGCAGGGCCAGGACCTCGGCGTGCGCGGTGGGGTCGCCGAGGGCTTCGCGGGCGTTCGCCGCGCGCGCGAGTTCCCTTCCGGCGGAGTCGAATACGACTGCGCCGACGGGAACGTCGCGGGGGTCGGCTTCGGCGGCCGCGGCGATCGCGGCACGCACCATGTCGATGTCCGAAGGCAGCGCCACGTCAGCGGGGCAGCTTGTCCAGCACCGCCGAGAGTTCGTCGGCGAAGCCGAGGCGTTGGGCGATCATGCCGAGCTGCTCGTCCGGGTAGAGGTCGGTGTCGGCGAGGATGACGCTCAGCACCGGCTCGGGCAGGCCCAGATCGGCGAGCACGCCGAGGTCGCCCTCTTCCCACGGCTCGATGTCGTCGAGCTCGTCCGGGTCGATGTCCGGGATTTCCACGTTCAGGGCGTCCAGGACGTCCGCGGCGATGTCGTAGTCGATGGCGGCGGTCGCGTCCGAAACCAGCATCCGGGTGCCGCTGGGCGCGGGCCGGACCACGATGAAGAACTCGTCGTCGATGTCGAGCAGGCCGAAAACGGCACCCGAGCTGCGCAAGGCCTTCAGTTCGTTTTCCGCTGCGGACAAATCCGTAAGCGCGTCGTGGCTCAGCGGGCTGCACCGCCATTTGCCTTCTTCGCGGACAACCGCCACTGCGAACCCTTCTACGTCGTCGTAATCATCCGACGCCGCCCTATTCGTGCCCGAGCGCTGTGCTGCCATGGGCGCAACGGTAGTCTGCCCGAGCCGAAATGTTGAAGTCGTATGCGAATCTGTTCGGGTGACTTCTGCTGAGAAAGCGTCCGTGTGTGTCCTCGGAACCGGCTTGATCGGCGGTTCCCTGCTGCGTGCCGCCGTCGGCGCCGGGTATGACGCGTGGGGGTTCAACCGATCGGCGGCAGGCGCGGAGGCCGCCCGGAGTGACGGCTTCGATGTGCTCGACGACCTGTCCGCGGCGCTGACCCGGGCCGCCGCCGCGGACGCGCTGATCGTCATCGCGGTGCCGATGCCCGCGGTCGGGCACATGCTCTCCGCCATCGCCACCTACGCGCCGCGCTGCGTGCTGACCGATGTGGTCAGTGTGAAGGCTCCGGTCGCGGAGGCGGTGCGCAAGGAGGGTCTTTCGGCCCGCTATGTGGGCGGGCACCCGATGACCGGAACCGCCGAATCCGGATGGGCCGCCACCGATTCCGGCTTGTTCCGCGACGCGGTGTGGGCGGTCGGCGTGGACGAGGGCACCCATGCCGGGGCGTGGACCAGGGTGGCGCGGCTGGCGCTGGACTGCGGCTCGGTGGTCGTTCCGGTGGTCGCGGACGAGCACGACCGCGCGGTCGCCCGGATCTCCCATCTGCCGCACGTGCTGGCCGAGGCGCTGGCCTCGTCCGGAGCGGCAGGCGGCGCGCTCGCGCTGGGGCTGGCGGCGGGTTCGTTCCGGGACGGAACCCGGGTCGCGGCCACCGCCCCCGATCTCGTGCGCGCCATTTGTGAACCGAATTCCGCGGCCCTGCTGGCGGTGCTGGAGGAAACGCTCACGGTGCTCGGCGCCGCCCGCGACAGCCTGCGCGCGGACAATTCTCTGGCCGATCTCGTCGAGGCCGGTCACGACGCGCGAGAACGCTACGAAACCGCGCAACGATGGGAAATCACCGATATCCACCCCGGCGACCACAATTGGCTGGCGGACTTACGCGACGCCGGACAGCGCGGCGGGGTTATCACCCGGTTGAACTGACGCGCGGGAATTGTCAGATGCGCTCGGCGAGACCCGGGTAGTCGAGCAAGAAGCCGTCGGCGTCGACGGTGACCGTCGCGCTGGAGACCGGGGACAGCACGCTGATGCCGTCGGCGGCCGCGCTGTAGGTCAGGCTGGCCTCCTGGACCAGCAGGTCGGGCAGGCGCACGTAGACGACCGGCACCTGGACGTCGTGCACCGCATGCTGCAGGTCGAACCGGCGGATCGGCAGCGTGTTGAAGAACGGGCTGAGCACCACGTCGACGTCGAGCGCGCCGGCGAAGGTCGAGCGCACGTGGCTGCCGCCCGCGTCGACCAGCCAGTAGTTCTCCTCGTCCCTGGCGATCGACGCGTGCCGCTCGCCGGCCGCGGTCGTGGTGCGCAAGGAGAGACGCTTGGTCGCGCCGCTCTCGTCGGTGACCAGATCGTAGGACGCGCTGAACGCCGGATGGTCGTCGCACGCGCCGCCGATCATGCGACCGGCGGCGCGGATGCGATTGCCGTTCAGCGTCACGCGGACCGACTCCATCCGGGACGCGTTGTGCGCGCGCCAGGTGAGAATCGCCGGCCAACGGGAGGCCGGTGGCGTATCGGGGCCAGAGGCTTGGCTCTCGGGGGCTGGGATCGTCACGTATCTACCGTAAGCGACACCGGGCCATAGACAGCACCACACCAGCCCGCATCACACGAGCGATTCCCGCCACGCCGCGTGCAAACTGGCGAACCGGCCGGTGCCCGCGATGAGTTCGGCCGGGGAGCCGTCCTCCACGATCCGCCCGGATTCCAGCACCAGCACCCGGTCGGCGATGGCCACGGTGGACAACCGGTGGGCGATGATCACCGCGGTCCGATCGCGCAACACCGTCTCCAGCGCCTGCTGCACCAGCCGCTCACCCGGGATGTCCAGGCTGGACGTGGCTTCGTCCAGCACGATCACCGCGGGATCGGCCAGGAACACCCGGGCGAACGCGACCAGCTGCCGCTGCCCGGCGGACAGCCGCCCGCCACGCTTGCGCACGTCGGTCTCGAAGCCCTCGGGCAGCGCCTGCACGAAGTCGTACAGCCCGACCGCGCGGGCCGCCGCGAACACCTCCGCGTCGGAGGCGTCCGGCCGGCCGAGCCGGATGTTGTCGGCCACCGAGCCGGAGAACAGGTAGGACTCCTGGGTGACCATCACGACATTGCGGCGCAGGTCGGCATCGGAGATGCGACGCAGATCGACCCCGTCCAGGGTGACCGTGCCCGCGGACGGGTCGTAGAACCGAGTCAACAGCTTGGCCAGCGTCGACTTGCCCGCACCGGTGGCGCCGACCAGCGCGACCACCTGTCCCGCCGGAATATCCAGCGAGAACTCCGGCAGCACCTGGCGCTCGCCGCCGTAGCCGAACGACACCCGATCCAGCAGCACCGCGCCGCGCGCCTTCGCCACCGGAGTCGGGTCGGCCGGCTCGGCCACCGAGGGCTCCTCCTCGAGCACGCCGGAGATCTTCTCCAGCGCCGCGGCCGCGGACTGATACGAGTTGAACACCTGCGCGAGTTCGTCGAGCGGACCGTAGAACTCGTTGAGGTACAACAGATATGCCGCGAGCACGCCGACCGCGATGTGGCCCTCGATCACCTGCCACGCGCCGACCACGATGATGATTACCGTGGTCAGGTTGCCGAGCAGCCTGCTCAGTCCGGCGTAGTCGCCCATGCCGCGCATGGCCTTGGTGGTGGCCTGCTGGTAGTCGCCGTCCTCGTAGGCGAGCACCGACTCGTTGCGCTGCTCGCGGCGGAACGTCTGCACCGCGCGCATGCCGCCCATCGACTCGACGAACTGCACGACCACCTTCGCGATGGCGCCGCGGGTGTGCCGGTAGCTCGCCCGCTGCCTGCGCTGCGCCCACCGGGTGACGAACACCAGCGGCACGAAGCCGACCAGCACGATCGCGGCCAGCGTCAGATCCAGGTAGATCAGCAGCACGGCGATGGTCAGCACCGAGAGGATCGCGCTCAGCGCCTGATTCAGCGCGCCCTCCAGCAGCTCCTGGAGGGTCTCGATGTCGCCGGTCAGCCGCGCGACGACCTTGCCCGAGGTGTACTTCTCGTGGAAGGCGACGCTGAGCCGCTGCATGTGCGTGAACGAGCGCACCCGCAGGTCGAACAGCACGCTCTGGCTGAGCCTGCCGGACACCCGCAGGAACAGGAACGTGGTCAGCCCGCCGATCAGCACCGCGGTGAAGTACCCGCCGACCGCCCAGATCAGCGGGGTCCAATTCCCTTTGCGCCCTTCGCCGATGCCGTTGTCGAGCCCGTGCGCGATGAATAGCGGCGCGGACACCATCGCGGCGTTGTCCACCACGATGAGCACCAGCGCGAGCGCAGCCAGCTTGCGGTACGGGCGGACCAGGTCGAGCAGCAGTCGCCGGGATCGCCCGGCCAGCACCAGGTTTCCGGCCTGGGTGACCTCCTTGTCCTCGCTGGCGATGCCGCGCCAATCGGCGGCCTCGTCGCGCTGGACGGCCGAAGCCTCCTCTTGGACAACGTCCTTCGACACAGCCGTGTCCGTGCTCACTGCTCCTCACCTCCCATCAGTTCTCGATATCGGCTGCTGCTGCGCAGCAATTGATCGTGGGTGCCCTCGGCGACGATCCGGCCATCGGCCAGCACCGCGACCCGATCGGCCAGCGCGGCCGTCGAGGGGCGGTGCGCGACGAGCAATGTCGTCGCGCCGGCCAGCACGGTGCGCAGCCGTTCCTGCACCCGCTCTTCGGTTTCCACGTCGAGCGCGGACAGCGGGTCGTCGAGCACCATGATCCGGCTGCGACGGCGTTCGCCCACCCCGCCTTCGACCGTCCCCCGGTCCTCGCCCGCCCCGCTCAGCACGGCACGGGCCAACGCGAGCCGCTGGCGCTGGCCGCCGGACAGGCTGAGTCCCTGCTCGCCGATCCTGGTGTCCAGTCCCCACGGCAGTGTGTCCACGAACTCGGTGGCCTGCGCGACGTCCAGCGCCCGCCGCACGTCGGCGTCGGTGGCGGACGGGTCGCCGAGCGCGACGTTCTCCCGCACGCTCGCCGAGAACAGCACCGGCTCCTCGAACGCGACCGACACCAGCGAGCGCAGATCGGCCAGCCGCATGGTCGCGATGTCGATGCCGTCGATGGTGATCACGCCGCCGGACAGGTCGTACAGCCGCGGAATCAGGTTGAGCAGCGCGGTCTTTCCGCTGCCGGTCGCGCCGACCAGCGCGACCGTCTCACCGGGGCGGATCTTGAGCGAGACATCGTGCAGCACCTCTTCTTTCGCATCCGGGAAGGCGAACTTCACTCCCGTCAAACGCAATTCGCCGACCATCGTCTCCGGCAGCTCCACCGGATCGGCCGGATCGGCGATGTCGACGGGGGTGTCGATGATCTCCCAGTACCGGTCGCCCGCGGTGCGCGCGTCGTTCAGCTCGGCGAGCAGGAAGCCGGTCCAGATGATCGGCCACTGCAGGAAGTTCGCCAGCGTGATCGCCGCGACCAGGGTGCCGAGCGTCATCGTGCCCTGCACCACGGCGTAGCCGCCGTAGCCGAGCGCGAACGCGATGGCCAGCTGTGGCAGGCCGGTCATGGCCGACCACAGCCGCGCGTCCAGGCGCACCTTGTACATCTCGGTCTTCTGCAACTCGCGCGACTGCGCGAGGAACCGGCCGCCGAAGAACACCCCGCGACCGAACGCCTTCAGCACGCGCACGCCCTGCGCCGATTCCTCGGCGGTGGTGGCCAGGTCGCCGGACTGGTCCTGGGACCGGCGCGACGCGATGGAGTACTCGCGCTCGAAGCGAACGCAGATGTAGGTCAACGGGATCGCGATGATCACGAAGATCAGCCCGATCTGCCAGTTCAAGAACAGCAGCACCAGCAGGCCGACCGGAATCAGCACGAAGTGGATGATCAGGAACGGCCCGGCGAACGCGACGAAGCGGCGCAGGGTGGCCATGTCGTCCACCGCGCGCGAGAGCAGCTGACCCGACTCCCAGGCGTCGTGGCGCCCGATCGCCAGCGACTGCAACTTGCGGAAGATCTTGGCGCGCATGGTGATCTCGACCATCGTGGCCGGCTTGGACACCAGCCACCGGCGGCCCCAGACGCCGAAGGCTTCCAGCAGGCCGAGCGCGAGCACCAGCGCGACCGGCGCGAACACGCCCGCGAAATCGCGGCGCGCGATGGGTCCGTCGATGATCTTGGCGATGATCAACGGGATGACGACCGCGGTCAGCGACGAGAGGACCGCGAGCGCGGTCGCGGCGAGGAGCGCGCGCCGGTACGGGCGCACGTACGGCCAGAAACGGCGCAGCGAGTGCAGGCGGCCCGGCGCGGACGCGGCGGGCCGCTCAGGTCTGTCGGCCTCCGGATCGACGGTTGCGACGTCCAGTCCGACTGACATAGTGCCCCCTAGAGGTCTGTGGATGGTGGTGGCGAGAACCGGCCCACTCGGTGATGTTCGCACCGAGGTCCGACATTTCAGGGTGGCAGCATCGCCCCGATCAGCCAACCGATTTTCCGGGCCCGGCGATTCCCCCGCGACCGCGTTCGTGCTGGATATCACCGCTTGCCCGCAGGTCGCGCCGTCCGTCATGAAGCAAGCAAACAACCTCGAGCAATCTTCAGGTCAAGGGGTGTCGCGCTGAATAGACTCCACGGCGACACGCGAGGCCGTGCACACGTTCCGTGGAAACGGGACATCGAACGACCTCGGCGCCCAGATCCTGGGCGCCGAGGTCAGTGAATTCGAATATTCGGACGAGGTCCGGCTCTAGCGGACCCCCGCGCTCTCCCGTTCAGCGGGCGTCCGGGAAGGCCTGCTGCTGGTAACCGCCGCGCAGCGTGCCGTCCAGATACGCGGCCCGGCAGGCCCGGCGCGCGATCTTGCCGCTGGAGGTGCGCGGAATCGAACCCGCCGGCACCAGCAGCACATCGCGAACGGTGACACCGTGGCGCTGCGAGACGGCGGCGCGAACCGTGTCCGCGACCGGCTCGGTTTCGAGTTTGCCCGCGCCGGTGTTGCGCTCGGCGACGATGACCAGCTGCTCGGAGTTGTCGTCGGCGTCGAACTTCAGGCCGGAGTGGCTGCCTTTCTCGAACACCAGCGCCGGCAGTTCGTTGGCGGGCACCGAGAACGCCGCGACGAAACCGGGCCGCAGCGCGGTGCTGGATTCCTGCGCAGAGAACTCCAGGTCCTGCGGGTAGTGATTGCGGCCGTCGACGATCACCAGGTCCTTCACCCGGCCGGTGATGTAGAGCTCCCCGTCGAGGTAGGCGCCGTAATCGCCGGTGCGCATCCAATGCGCGTCCTCGGGTGTGCCCTCCGCGTGACTGCCCTCCGGCTGACGTACGGCCAGCTTGGCCCGGAAGGTGGCCGCGGTTTCCTCGGGCTTGCCCCAGTAGCCGATGCCCATGTTCTCGCCGTGCAGCCAGATCTCGCCGACCTCGCCGTCGGCGCGCTCGACGCCGGTGTCCGGATCGACGATGGTGGCCCACTGCGACAACGCCACGTATCCACAGGACACCTGGGCGATCGAATTGTCGGCGCCCTGCTCGACCTCGACCATGCGGCCCGAATTCAGTTGGGCGCGATCGACATACACCACCCTGGCCTCGTCCTCGGCCTTGGTCGCCGACACGAACAGCGTCGCCTCGGCCATGCCGTAACAGGGTTTGATCGTGGTCTTCGGCAGCCCGTACGGCGCGAACGCCTCGTTGAACTTGTTCATCGACGACACCGACACCGGCTCGCTGCCGTTGATCAACCCGATCACATTCGACAGGTCGAGTTCTTCACCCGGCTTCGGCTTACCCCGCGCCGCCGCGTGCTCGAAGGCGAAATTCGGTGCCGCGGCGAAAGTTCCGGCGCCGTCGGAGGCCGCGGCCAGTTCCTTGATCCAGCGGTAGGGGCGGCGGACGAACGCGCTCGGCGACATAATGGTGATGAATCCGCCGCCGACGGTCGGCAGAATCACGCACAGCAGTCCCATGTCGTGGAACAGCGGCAGCCAGGTGACGCCGCGCGAATTCTCTTTCACGCCAATGGCATCGATCATCTGCAACAGATTGGTGCCGACCGCCCGGTGGGTGATCTCCACGCCCGCGGGCGTTCTGGTGGAACCGGAGGTGTATTGCAGGTAGGCCACGCTATCGATATTGATATCCGGCCGTACCCAGGTCGCGCCGACGCTGTCCGGAATCGCCTCCACCGCAATGATCCGCGGCCGCTGCGCCGCGGGCAGGTGCCGGAAGAAGTTCCGCACGCCGCCCGCCGCGGAGCCGACCGTGAGGATCGCCGCCGGCGTGCAGTCGCTGAGCACCGCGGTGAGCCGGTCGGTGTGCCCCTGCTCCTCCGGGTCGAACAGCGGGACCGCGATATTGCCCGCGTAGACGGCGGCGAAAATGGAGACGACGTAGTCGAGCCCCTGCGGCGCCAGAATCGCCACCCGGTCCCCGGGCTGGGTCACCTGTTGCAGCCGAGCCGCGACGGCTCGTAGCCGGACACCGAACTGCCGCCAGGTCAGCTCGTGGTACTCACCGTCGCGTTCCCGCGAATAGTCGATATAGCGGTAGGCGAGGTCGTCGCCGTTCTCCGCGCTGTGCTTGTCGACGAAGTCGATCAGGGTCTTGTCACCGCGGATTTTGATATTGCCCTGGTCGTCCAAATAGTCGTCGAAGGTCTCGTCGATCATCGCCTTATCCTTTTGCCAAAGCACGCACACAGGCCGTGCAGTTACACCGAACACAGGTCGATAACGAAGCGTCGGGAAGGCTAGCAGGTGCGCAGCCTTCCGACGCTCAGTACCGCCCGAAGGCGATCGCTACGTTGTGTCCGCCGAAACCGAACGAGTTGTTCACGGCGTAATCGATTCGACCGGGCCTGCTCTGTCCTTTGACCACGTCGAGTTCGATTTGCGGGTCCTGATTGTCCAAATTCAGGGTGGGCGGGACGATGCCGTCACGGATGGACAGCACGGTGATCACGGACTCGAGCGCGCCGACCGCGCCGATCGAGTGTCCCAGTGCGGATTTCGGCGCGTAGACCGACGCGTGATTGCCCACCGCGGCCGAAATGGCTTGCGCCTCGGCGGTATCCCCGATCGGCGTGGCCGTGGCGTGCGCGTTCACGTGGGTGACGTCCCGCTTGGTCAGTCCGGCCTTCTCGATCGCCCTGGTCATCGCGCGCGCCGCGCCCTTGCCCTCCAGATCGGGCGCGACCAGGTGGAAGGCGTCGGACGTGATGCCGGCCCCCATGATTCGCGCGTGGATGGTCGCGCCGCGCGCCTTCGCGTGCTCCTCGGTCTCGATGATCATCATCGCGCCCGCCTCGCCGAACACGAAGCCGTCGCGGTCGGTGTCGAACGGGCGCGAGGCGCTCTTCGGATCGTGGTTGCGGGTGCTCATCGCGCGCATCATGGTGAACGCCGCGATCGGCACCGCCTGGATGGAGCCCTCGACGCCGCCGGTGACCACCATGTCGGCGTCGCCCATCACGATCATCTGCCAGGCGTTGGCGATCGCCTCCGAGCCGGACGAGCAGGCCGACACCGGCGTCACCACGCCCGCCCCCGCGCCCAGCTCGATGCCGACGCACGCGGCCGAGCCGTTGGGCATGATCCGCTGCACGGTCAGCGGCGAAATCTTGCGGTAGCCACCGTTTTTGATGCGGTCACGGGCGTCGACGATGTACTCGCCGCCGCCGAGTCCGGTGCCGATGGCGACGCCGAGCCGGGTCTTGTCCACCTCCGGGCTGCCCGCGTTGCGCCACACCTCCCGGCTCAGCACGGTGGCCATCTGCTCCACGTAGGACAGGGTGCGCGCTTCGGTCCGGGTCAGGCTGTCGGCCGGCGGGACCTTCAGATGACCGCCGATGCGGACCGGCAGCTCGAACTGCTCGATGAAGCTGTCCTCCAGGACATCGATGCCGCTCTCGCCGTTGAGCAGGCCTTTCCAGGTCGAGTCGACGTCGCCCGCGATCGAGGTCGTCGCGGCCAGGCTGGTCACGACGACGTTGGGAAAGCCCCGGCTTTTCGAAGGTATCTGCATGTTCGCTCACTTCCCTAGCGTGACGACTAAGAAATCTGTCGAGCTCAAAACCTTGTGGAGCAGTTGCATTTCGCATGCGGACGCGCCGCCTAGCACGTGGGGCGGCATCCGCGCGTATAGCGCTGGAGCGCAGGCAGATCAGCCTGCCGAGCCTGTCATCAGGGCCGCATACGCGATCGGCCGATAAGCATTATCGAGCAGCAGCAGACCGATCGAGTTGCTGACACGCGGACGGTACCAGGCCACCTTCGCGGACGCTCGGTCACGCCGTCCTGGCGCTGTTCGCGGACGCCGCCCGGCAACTCGAGTAACCTCTCCCCGGGCACGAGGCGACGTCGGCGGCGTCTCGACCGAAGACGCGAGGAAGGGACGGTCGGTGACGGGCGCGCGGATGGTCGGGCTGTTCGCCGGGATCGGCGGGCTCGAGCTCGGCCTCGGCCACAACGGCTGGCAGACCGAGTTGCTGTGCGAGATCGACGCGGGCGCACAGGGGGTGCTGGCCGCCCGGTTCCCCGATGTGCCACTGCATTCCGACATCACCGGCCTGCGCGCGCTACCCGCGGGCACCGAACTGGTCGCCGCCGGTTTCCCCTGCCAGGACCTGTCCCAGGCCGGGCGCACCGCGGGCATCACCGGCAAGCGGTCCGGCCTGGTCGACGAGGTGTTCCGCCTGGTGCGGCGCAAACGCGGGCCGCGCTGGCTGCTGATCGAGAACGTCCCGTTCATGCTGCAACTCGGCCGCGGCGCGGCGATGCGGCACATCACCACGGCCCTGGAGGAGCTCGGTTACACCTGGGCCTATCGGGTGGTGGACGCGCGCGCGTTCGGCCTGCCACAGCGCCGTCAGCGGGTCTTGATGCTGGCCTCCAGGACCGAGGACCCGCGCGGCGTGCTGTTCGGCGACGACGCGGGGCCGCGGATCGTCGGCGACCCGGATCGCGATCCGTGCGGGTTCTACTGGACCGAGGGGGTGCGCGGGCTCGGCTGGGCAGTGAACGCGGTGCCGACGGTGAAGGGCGGCTCCGCGCTCGGCATCGCCAGTCCGCCCGCGGTGCGGCTGCCGTCCGGGGAGATCGTCACGCCCGGCTTGGTCGATGTGGAACGCCTGCAAGGCTTCGACGCCGGCTGGACCGCGCCCGCGGGTGAGGTGCTCGGCGTCCGGCAGGGGCATCGATGGAAGCTGGTCGGCAACGCGGTGAGCGTGCGGATGGCCGATTGGGTCGGCTCCCGGCTGGCCGCACCGCTGGACCCGATACCCGGTGACCAGCCGTTACCGCCGGGAACGCCCTGGCCGGTGGCCGCCTGGGGACGCAACGGGACGGCCTATCGGGTGCCGGTCTCGACCTGGCCGGTGCACGAGCCGTACGAGGATCTGCGCAACTTCCTCACCGATTCGCGGCTGCTCTCGGCCCGGGCCACGGCCGGGTTCCTGCGCCGGACCAGCATGGGCAGCCTGCGGTTTCCGCCGGGCTTCCTCGACGATGTGGAGAGCCATCTCGATCGGATGGGTGGCTGGGCGGCATGAGCCGGCGACCGGACGCGGGGCCGGGATCGCCTGGCGACGCGCCCGAGGGCGCACAGCGAATTTCGAAAACCACGCAGCGCCCCGCCACGGATGCGGCGACAAGTGCGCGCATGGCCAAGCAGCGACGCACCGGAACCAAGCCCGAGCTGGCCTTACGCCGGGAACTGCACCGGCGCGGACTGCGCTATTTCGTCGATCGAGCGCCCCTGCGCGGGCAGCGGCGGCGCGC
This sequence comes from Nocardia sp. NPDC006044, assembly GCF_042871115.1. Classification (NCBI taxonomy): domain Bacteria; kingdom Bacillati; phylum Actinomycetota; class Actinomycetes; order Mycobacteriales; family Nocardiaceae; genus Nocardia; species Nocardia sp. NPDC006044. The sequence goes on along the minus strand of NZ_JBIAID010000009.1, from coordinate 23,407 downwards.
CGACCTGGTGTTTCCGCGACTCCGGGTCGCGGTCTACGTCGACGGTTGCTTCTGGCATCGCTGTCCGCAACACGCCACCGATCCGCGCAACAACGCGGAGTGGTGGGCCGCCAAGCTGGCCGGGAACGTAGCGCGGGACCGGGCGACCGACGCGGCGCTGATCGAGGCGGGCTGGCGGGTGATCCGGGTGTGGGAACACGAGGACGCCGTCGCCGCGGCCGATCGGGTGCAGGCCGCGCTGGGCCGGACTAGCGGGACTTGACCCGGACCAGCGTGCGTGGCGCGTGGGCGGCGAGGTAGCTCGACGCCACCATCACCGACATCACGATGACTCCGGCGGCAGCGGTCGCGTAGCCGATCATAAGGAACCTCCTTGGGAACGCTTCCATGACAGCCTGTCCGCCGAACCTGACAGGAGCCTGTGGAGTGAATGGCAAAGGCGTGTGTTTGATCCCATCGCGGTGGTGATCCCATGACTCGGCCGCCGCACTGACCTACGGTTTGAACATCGGTCCAGTGGCAGGTAGGAGAATGGGTCCGTGACAGATAGCCAACAGATCGCCGAACGGCGCGTGCGGGTGGCGTCCTTGGCGATCGCGGCGGCAATCCTGATCGCGGGGGTCTGCTACTCGTCCTGGGTGCTGGAGTTCGTGCTGAAGATCGACGTGGACCCGGTCAACTCGTTCCTCAGCGAACTGGACGCCGAAGGAAAGCCATATCGTGCGGTGTTCGCCACCGCCGACAAGATCGTCGGCGCCGTGCTGATCCCCGCCGCGATCGGCGGACTGCTGATTTTTCCGCGCCGCCGGTTCACCACGATCGGCTGGGTCGCGCTGTTCTGCTTCGGCGCGGCCACGATCGCCGATGTGTTGCTGCCGCTCAAGGACTGCACCGCGAGCGACAATGCGTGCGGCGGCGGCAGCGAGCTTTTCCCGCAACTGCACCAGCCGCACGCACTGTCGAGCACCATCGCGGTCACCTCGATCGCCGTCGCCACCTTCGCGTTCAGCCTGGCCGCTTTCCGCTATCACCGCTGGCGGATCCTGCGCGAGGCCGGGCTGGTCGTGCTGGTGGTCGGGTCGGCGGCGACCGTGTGGATGCTGGTCGCCGACAACCTGCCCGGCAACTACGCGCTCGGCATCGCCCAGCGGATCCAGGTGGGGTCGATGTCGCTGTGGCTGATCACGCTGGCCGCGGCGGTCATCCTGGAGGGCCGGGAGTGGATCGATCCGAACGACTAGCTACCTCACCGTCAGCTTGACGGTGTGCTCGGTGGTCTTCGCGGGCAGCTTGGTGGTGTCGACGAAGAGGATCTCGCCGCTGTCCTGGACGCCGTTGGGCAGCGTCTTGGGCTTCAGGCCGAACGGCGGCTGATCGCCTTTGCTGCCGGCCAGGCCGAAGTCGCTGTCGTTGGCGATGTAGAGCGTCTTACCGCCGTCCAGGGTGGCCACGCCCTCGATCTTGTCGTGCCCGAAGAACTTTCCGTCCGCGTCGAGATCCTTGACCAGGCCGTTCAGGTCGAGGTGCTTCGGCTTGGCCGCGGGGGTGACGCCCACCTTGGTCAATGCGGCGACACCGTCGGTGGTCGAGACCGGGCCGACCAGGGTCTCCAGTGGCTTGCCGTCGATCAACAGGCCGCCGTGTTCGGGATCGTAGTGCGCGCCGGGCACTTTCGAGTCGGGGCCGACGTCGGTGGCGTTGGCGATGTCGACGGTCCACAGCTTCTTGTCCGCCTTGGGCGCCTGGTTGCCGTCGCGCTCGTCGACCAGGAAGGTGGTCGCGCTCAACGCGGTGATCTCCGAGTCGGCGACCTTGGTGCTCTTCGGGTTCTCCAGCGGGACCACGAATTCCTTCTGCGCCTTGGTCTTCAGATCGACGGTGACGAGACGGGTCAGCGGCACCTCCTTCGCGGATCCGCTGAGGCCAGGGGTGTTCAGCGCGCTCTGCACCAGGCCGACCAGGGTGCTGCCGTCGGGGGTGATGGTCAGGCCCTCCATCCCCTGGTTCGGGGTGCGCAGCGAGAGTTCCCTGGGCAGGCCGGATCCCGGGGCCAGGCGCTCGAGTTCGCCGCCCTTGGCGTCGAAATGCACCAGGAACGGGCCGTATTCGTCGGACACCCAGAAGGTGCCGTCGGGCAGCGCGACCAAGCCCTCCGGATCGAGGCCGTGATCGGTGGGCGGCAACACGTTTCCGGCGAGGTCCTTGATGGTTTCGCCGGTGTTCGCGGCGACGTCGACCTGTCCGTTGAACGGGACGCCCGCCTTGGTGTGCAGGTCGAAGCTGGATTGCAGCACCGCGCGGGTGCCGACCAGCTTGAACCGGCCGATCTTGGGCACGAAACTCGCGGTCGGGGAAAGCTTTTCGTTCTTGCCCGGGCCGTCCACGTTCGGGCCGCGGTCGGTCAAGCCGTAGAACTCGTCCGTGCTGCCGGGCACCGGGGTCCAGGCCGAGCCGAAACCGCTGCCCTGCACCGTCGTTCCACCGAACTCGCCGAGCGGCGGAATGTCGGTGGTGTACAGGCGAACCGCGTCGGTGGTGGTCACCTCGAGGCGGTCGGATCCGGTGTAACCCGCATTCGGCGTGTAGACGACCGCGCCGTCCACCCGGCGGCTCAGCGTGCCGTGCTCCGGATCGGCGATGCGGACGGCGGCGCTGCCGCCCGTCTTGGCGAGCAGGTCGTCCAGGGAGATCACCAGCGGCTGATCCTTGGTGGCGGTGAAGTCGGCCGAGTCCGCGGACGAGCAGCCTGCGGCCAGCACGCCGGCACAGAGGACGGCGGCGGCGGTGATGCGAGGACGAGAATGAGCTTTCACCGGGACTGCCTACCGCGTCGATCCGACTTCTGGCCGACGCGCAGGTGACAATTCGGTGCCGATCGCCGGTCGGCGGCTACCCGGCGAAGTGCGGCGGGGTCCGATCCGGGTCGCTAGGGTCGCAGTGTGACCAGTGCCCTGCCGGAAGATCCCGTCTCACTCGACACCCTCGCCGAGGCGACCGATCGTCTCCTCGACACCATGCGCAAGCTCGGCAACGACGACGTGGCCGCGGCCTCGCTGCTGCCCGGCTGGAGCCGCGGGCATGTGCTCGCCCACCTTGCCCGCAATGCGGACAGCCTGCTCAATCTGTTGCTGTGGGCGCACACCGGGGTGGAGATCCTGCAATACGCGAGCATGTATCTGCGCGACTTCGACATCGAGGCCGGCGCCCCGCGGCCCGCCGCCGAACAGCTCGCCGACAACGAGGCCGCCGCGAAACGGTGGCTCGCGCTGGCGAATTCGCTGACCGAGGACACCTGGCACGCGGAAGTCCGTACCCGCCAGGGACGTCCGATCCCGGCCAGCGAGGTGCGCTGGATGCGGTTGCAGGAGGTCGAGATTCACCACGTCGACCTGAATACCGGGTACACGCCCTCGGATTGGCCCGCTCCGTTCACCGCCCGCATCCTCCAGCAGGCGACCGTCGACATGAACCGAATCACGGCCGCAGCGACCGAGCCGGTGCCGGCTTTCGAATTGCGCTCCACCGATACCGATTTCATCGGCCTCGTCGGCGCCGACTCCCCCGTCACCACCGTCACCGGCACGTCCGCCGCGCTTGCCGCCTGGCTGCTCGGCCGCTCCACCGGCGCCGACCTCACCGGCGATCTGCCCGCCCTGCCCGCCTGGAAATAGTCCGCCGCCGAGTCGTATTCGCTCAGCGAGTCCACCAGTTTGGCCGGCTCGGAGATGATCGAGACGGCGACTCAGATGGTGGACTGCTGAAAGACGAACAGCCTCGCCGGGTTCGGCGAGGCTGTCCGGTCGAGCGCTACGTCAGCGGACGGTGAACTCGAAGGCCGGGAGCGCCTGATGCGGCCGGTCCGTCGTGGTCGTGATGCTGATTCGGCCACGACCGGTGGGCAGGTCGGCGCGCCCGACCGCGCCCGGATTCATCGGCAGCGCGAATCCCCAACCGCCGCTGACGAAGACAGGCACCGAGCCGGAGTCGCCGGTGGTCAGGTTGCGCCAGTTCGCGAAGACGGTCACCGAGCACGGCGGGTAGACGAACAGGTAGTGCTGGATGCCGTACCAGACGCTGGCGGCGCCCGGCCCGCCGACATCGGGACGGTTTCCGGCATTGCCGGTGATCGTCGCGAAGGTGAGCGGGTCGTAGCAGAGGGTGTTGATGTACCCCAGCTGAGTGCCGAGCGCGTCGTCGGCCGCAGCCGTCGCGTTGGTGGTGAGCAGCGCGCCGGCGAGCAATGCCCCGACGATCGGGATCCGAACGAGCCAGTTGCGGTGTCGCATGGTCTCTCCGTGGGTGTGAGCCGAGCGTCAGCGGAAGGTTTCGTACAGCCGGGCGTCGGTGGCGATGCCGAAGTGCCCGGTGATGAATTCGTTGCACTCGGCCCGAGGGTGGGTCTGGGTCGCGTCCATCTCCGGATGCGGGCCCGCGTAGGCGTTGCGCTGACTTGATTGCCGGTAGGGGCCGACGCCGATGCCGTCGCGGGTGACGAAAACGCCGACGCAGTCGGCCTCCACCGTGAAATACCCGTCGCCACCGGGGCAGAACCCGGTCGCGCCGGTCAGCGATCGATCGAGGACGCAGTCCCTCGGCTCCGCCGCGGCCGAACCGGCGGTGGCGACGACCGCGGCCGCCGCGATGCCTAGAAGAGTCGAACTACTGATGATGCGGCGCCAGCTTGCTGTCATTCCGATCTCCGTTCGTTGGACCATCACCGCAATGTATCGGCCGTTTCCACCCGGAAGTGACAGGTTCGGCCGACCCCAATTCCATTGGCAGGCGTTCAGCCCTCGGGATAGAAGACGAACAGTGTGCACCCGGTCGTCGTCTGCGGGATGTGTGAGGAACCGGCCGGCGCATGGATGAAGGAGCCCGCGGGATAGTCCCGGATCCCGTCGTTGAACACCCCGGAGACCACGAACACCTCCTCGGGTCCCGGCTCGTGCACATCGATTCCTGCCCAGCGGGAATGCGGGTCCAGCTCGAGGAAATAGGCCTTCGCACCGTTCTCCCCGGCCCACAGCGAGCGAGCGCGGATGCCGGGGAAGAGCTCGCGCGCTTCGGCGTCCTGGGCAGTGGACCATTCGTAACCGGACATGTTCAGGTCTGTCGTCATGCAGCCAGCCTCGCGGCCGCGCGGTCCGCTGCCGAGTGTCAGGAATGACATCTCGGGGTACTTTCCTGCCATGCACAGAGTTGTCGCGTTGGTCCACGCACCGCAGTCGACCTTCGAACTCGGTTGCGCGGCAGAGGTGTTCGGGCTCGAACGAGGTGGTGTTCCGACGCGCTACGCGTTCAGCGTGTGCGCGGAGCAGCCGGGGCCGGTCGTGACGTACGCCGGGTACTCCATGCTCGTGCCGGACGGTCTCGACGCGCTCGACCAGGCAGACACGGTGCTCATCCCCGGCTGGTTGCCCATCGGGGAAACACCCTCACCACGCGTGATCGAGTCGCTGCGCCGGGCCCATGAACGCGGCGCGAGGCTGGTCAGCATCTGCTCCGGCGCCTTCGCGCTGGCCCACACCGGCCGGCTCGACGGAAGACGCGCGACCACCCACTGGGCCCGAACGGACGATCTGGCCACCCGCTTCCCCGCCATCCGGGTCGACCGCGACGTCCTCTACGTCGACCACGGTGACATCGCCACCAGCGCGGGCGCCGGAGCCGGCATCGACCTGTGCCTGCATCTGGTGCGCACGGATCAGGGCGCCCGCTACGCCGCCCAACTCGCCCGGAGCATGGTCATGCCCCCGCACCGCGAGGGCGGCCAGCTCCAATACGCCGCCCCGCCACACCCCATCCAGATCGACGGTTCCCTGGCACCCATTCTGGAATGGGCGACCGCACGACTCGACGAACCACTCACCGTCGACGACTTGGCCACCAGAGCCGCCGTCTCTCCCCGAACCCTCGCCCGCCGCTTCACCGACCAACTGGGCACCCCTCCCGGCCAATGGCTCCTGACCCAGCGCATCACCACCGCCCGAGAACTCCTCGAAACCACCGACCTCCCCCTGGACGCCATCGCCCGCCGCACCGGCCTCTCCTCCCCCACCAATCTCCGCCGCCGCTTCCTCCGCGCCCTGGGCACCACCCCCGGCGCCTACCGCAAAGCCTTCAAAACCAACCACCCATAACGCCGGATCCCCCAGCGCAGCAAGGATTTCGCCAAACAAAACAGAAGAGCCCCGCTCGAATTTCCGCGCAGGGGTCTTCTTCATTGTGCGGCTGAAAGGATTCGAACCCCTGACCTTCGGTTCAGGAGAGGACAGCTCGCCCATCTACTCCCGAATGTTCACTCTATCTGCAGGAACGGCCCATCCGGCCATCCCGGAGAAACCCTGACCCTTCCCGATGCAACCCCTCACATAGCGAACAAAGGCGCGAACACGAACTCCAGCCGGATGCTCTTGCGCAGCTAGGACATCAAGGTGATCAAGGTGATCACCGCCGCGCCGCCTACCAAGGTGTAGCCAGCGGCGCTGCCACCCCGAATGAACGCTGCCGCGAAAGTCGAGCCGTCGACCCGATGGGCAATTCCTGTTATCAGCCCGATGATCACTGCAATCGCGACTGCCAAGCAGATCGACAATGCGAAGGCGGGATGATTGTCGATCAACCGAGCCTGAAGTTCTACCGAAGACGGCCCGGATACGAACGAGGTGGCGCTACTAGTCACGGGTACTTGCCGGTCGCCATCGACTGTGATGATGGTCTTGTTCGTGCCGACCTGATTGATCGTGGGGGTGCAAGCAGTTATCGTCGCCATTGGCGGCTCCTTGTCGTACGTGGGTTCCAATGCGCGCTGCGGCAACTGCCCGGGCTCGTGCTCCGTCCTGGACCAGAGGGCGGAGCACGACTCCTTCAGGCACCCAAGCTTCGGGGTCCCGAACAACTACTACCGCGGTGCTGCGAATGACTGTAGTGGAATGCGCAAACCCGATCACCGGCCAAACACGGCGCGCTACCTGTGCGCTCACAAGAAAAAGCCGTCGTCGACGAATACCTGAAATCAAAAGTGCTGGTAGCGACTAATTCTAGAATTCCAGAATTCTAGAATGTTCTCCTTATGCAATCTGAAGTGCATTCATAAATGTGATCATTTTCACATTTAGACCTATTGGTATTGAACGCTACGCTGGCAATCCGATTGACCTGAGTACTGAATACCTCGACACCGAACACGATGTCCTGATTCCCTGGACAACGCGGAAGACGCTCGCGAGAACTTTGCGATAAAAATATTGGTACCGGAACCACAACAACGAGATATCGCCAGGACGGCCGGTCTATTGAATGCCACTATCCGGCAACGCTGAGACGATCTAGCGATCGAACTTCTTAATGAATCAGCACAACGCGGTAGCGCTCTGCGTTAGTGCCTTCACCAGACACGGTGACTATGCATGGCATACCAGTCAATCGTTGCCACTGGTTAGCTCGTTTCATCTGCGACACCCACTTTGGGAGCGCGGATCGTGACGGTTTGCCTGAGACCGGGGAGGGGGAGTTGGCATCGTTGGCAACTAGGGCGTGAGCTGAAATTACGGTTTGATGTGTTGGTGTGTGCCGACGTCCATCGGTGCTGCTGCGTACAACTTGAGTGCGTCCTGTCGTTGTCCTAGTGACGTCACGGATGGTTGGTTCCGATCCGTGTCGGTGGCAGGCGCGACGGCATCATGATGGCTCGGTCACTCCGTCGATACGAGCGAGGGTTTTACGGAAATTAGCAAGCATCGCTCTCCGTGCGTTGTGCGCTCCCCCCAGTTGCAGTGCTGAGCCGCCTCGACAGCTCCGGCGATGACGTCCAACTGCTTCCTGGCACTGTCCACAGACTGTTCGCTATCGAGCCCCAAGAGCTCAAGTTTCAGTTGTGTCGAGATCATCGCCATCGTCGCGTCGTCAACCTCCTGTGTGGTTGGAAGGTTGTCAGCGCTGAGGGTTCCGATCAGGTGATCGTGCAAAGCACCTAAGAGCCTCCAGTAAGCCATGGTGCTCTCCAGAGCTTCAACGAGGGCATCGACAGCTTCTTTTCGGTTCCTGTCCCGTAGGGCTACCGCCTCTTTCTCCCGATGATGACGATGTTCACCCACACAGTGATGATGACTCCGAGGAAGGCGAGAGACGCGGCTACTACCGCGATACTGGCGGCCCAAATGGTTGCCTGTGGTTGGGTCAGCCCAGAAGTCGGCGGCGGCGATTGAGCTATGAAAGATGCTGTGTACCGAAGAGTCTCGGCCCGCATAGGGTTGATCATTGCACCTATCAGCCCCGGACTGTGCCCCTTCCGTCACCTACATCACCCGCTTCCTCATACTGGCCATCCTGTGCTGAGGGAGGGGTAGTCAAGGCTGCCGTAGGCATCGCGGAACGACGCGAAGCGCCCTTTACTCTCCCGGTGCGAAGTCAGATCGTGGGCCATGAGGAGGCGGGTACCCAGCTCAGCCACGTGGATCGGGGAGACGCGTCCGCGAAGCTGGTCCGTAGCCACCGACTTCGCGGTACCAACATTGTTCCGGCCTCTCGATGCGGCGGACCAAGATCCTGAGGCATTGTTGTTCACGATCTGCACGGACCGTCCTGGTCGACCCACGCAGGCTCAGCGGGCAGTTGTGCAAGGCCCGTAGAAGTAACTTCGCCTGGGTGACGCCGAAGACGTTCCGTAAGGCCGTAGGAACGAGGGGCAAGCGCAAGATTGGCTTGGAGGCTGCCTCCGAGCAGCTGCACCACGGCTCCACGGTGATCATCGAGCGGTTCTACGTCGGCGATATTGAGGATTGTGATCGACTACTACGGCGCTCTAGAAGCGGGCTGGGAACACCGCGATTGACCCCATTACGTAAACAAACCGCGAACAAGCACGTTGTTCGCGGTTTGTCCTCTCAGCGTTTCCGCTGGTCACATGTGCGGCTGAAGGGATTCGAACCCCTAACCTTCTGATCCGTAGTCAGATGCTCTATCCGTTGAGCTACAGCCGCGTGGTTATTCAGTTGTGGTACCGGTTGCCCGGGTTGTGGCGGAGGCGAGAGGATTTGAACCTCCGGTCCCCGTGAAGGGACAACTCATTAGCAGTGAGTCCCATTCGGCCGCTCTGGCACGCCTCCTGGAGCCTTCTCTTCGAGGGCACCGGTCCTTTCGAACCGCCGAGCATGAAGATTACAGGAGCTGTTGTCCAGATCGCAAAACGGCTGGTTATCAGCGTAAGTTGCTGTCGAACCAGTCGAAAATACGGGTTTGCGAGTCGACCGGACCGTAGTCGTCTTCGGTGGCCGGATGATCGGCTCGGTGGCGGAGTCCGGGGTAGCTGACGACCAGGCTGGCGACGGCGGCGCGACCGGTGGCGTCGCGGAGTCGCTCGACCTCGACGGGCGGGGTGGCGGGGTCGTCGGTGCCGAACAGTCCGAGCCACGGCGCCTGCAGGTGCGAGGCCACTCGAACCAGGGCGTCGGCCTGGTCGGTGAGCGGCTCGACGATGCCGGGCGCCGCGACGCTGACCGCCGCGCCGACCGGACGGTTGGTGGCGACCAGGAACGCGGCGGTGCCGGCCGAGTCGAAGCCGAGCACGCCGATGGTGTCGGGGAACACACCGTGCCGGGTCAGCCAGTCGAAGCAGGCGTCGAAGTCGTCGAAGAGCTCGTCGCCGAACACCTCGGCGATGGACTCGCGGCTGGTCCGATGGAACAGGTTGGGCGCGACCACCGTCCAGCCCTCGGAGGCCAGTGCGCTCATCAGGGCCAGCAGCGCGCCGGTGAACTCGCGGGATTCGTGCAGCATCACGATGCCGCCGCGGGCATTACCCTCGGGTTCGACCACGATGATGGGCACTTGGGTATCGGCGGCCAGGGGTTGGGAGTCGGTCGCGGGTTCGGGCGACAGTTCGTCGCGGCGCAGGGGGGCTAGGTCGTTGTAGGTGCCCGACATGAAACCAGCGTAGGGCGACTTCGTGATCTTCGGTAGAAATTGCTGTTGAGGGGCCATCAGCCACAGAATTTCCGGTACGCGAGCAATGCTTTGCCCGAGGCCACCTATGGTTGGTGTGTGACAGCGTCAACCCGGCCGGATCTCGACTCGATTCCGGCGTATGTCCCCGGCCGTAACCATCCCGGCGCGGTGAAGCTCGCCAGCAACGAGACCACCTTCGGCCCGCTGCCGACGGCGGCCAAGGCGATCGCCGAGGCGGCCGAGCAGGCCAACCGATATCCGGACAACCAGGCGCTCGAATTGCGGGCCGCGCTGGCCGATTTCCTCGGGGTCACGCGGGACAACGTCGCGGTCGGCTGCGGCAGTGTCGCGCTGTGCCAGGAGCTGGTGCAGATCACCTGTGACGCGTCGACCGACGAGGTGCTGTTCGCCTGGCGCTCGTTCGAGGCGTATCCGATCGTCACCAAGGTCGGCAACGCGACCGCCGTGCAGGTCCCGCTCACCGCGGCGCACGTGCACGACCTGGACGCGATGGCCGCGGCGGTCACCGAACGCACCAAGCTGATCTTCGTCTGCAACCCGAACAACCCGAGCGGCACCGCGGTCGGCAAGGCCGAGCTGATCCGCTTCCTGGACGCGGTGCCCGAGCGGGTGCTGATCGTGCTGGACGAGGCGTACTTCGAGTACATGCGGCTGGCCGAGGAGGACCACCCGGACGGCGTCGAACTGGGCCGCACGCGTCCCAATGTCGTTGTCCTGCGCACCTTCTCGAAGGCCTACGGGCTGGCCGGGCTGCGCGTCGGCTACGCGGTGGGCGATCCGGCGGTGATCACGGCGCTGATGAAGGTGCACATTCCGTTCAGCGTCAACCGGGTCGCGCAGGCCGCGGCGATCGCGTCGCTGGAGTCGCGGCACGAATTGCTGGACCGCACACACACTCTCGTGCTCGAACGCGATCGGGTGCGGGACGCGCTGCTGGCCGCGGGCTACGAGGTGCCGCGCAGCGAGACGAACTTCGTCTGGCTGCCGCTGGGCGAGCGCAGCGCCGAATTCGGTGAGGCGAGCGCCGAGGCGGGTGTGCTGGTGCGCCCGTACGGCACCGACGGGGTGCGCATCACCACCGGCGACCCGCACGAGAACGATCTGTTCCTGAGCTTCGCCACCGATCCCGCGGTGCTGGAACGCTTTTCGATCTAGACGCCGAGCGCGCCGGCGATCACCGGCCACGAGCGGACCAGCTCGTCGGCCCAGTACGGCCAGGAGTGGGTTCCGGTCGCGCGGAAGTGCGCGGTCACCGGGATGCCCAGGGCGCGCAGCCGATCGGTGAGGCGGCGGGTGCAGGCGTTGGTCGCGGCCTCGAGCGGGCCGCCGAAGCTGATCGCGGTGGCCACGTCGACGTCCGGTTCGCCCGGCACGTCGTGGATGCCGGGCACTCCGCTGCCGACGGACATGTAGATCGTCTTGCCGCGCAACGCTTCCGCGTGCAGCGTGACGTCGTGGTCGAGCCAGGCGGGATCGTCGGACGCGCCGAACATGTTGTCCGGCTCACCCTGATAGGTGGCGATCACCGCCCTGGCTTGCGCCTGACCGAGGTCGGTGCCCATGGAGAAGCAACCGCTGTGCGCGGCGATCGCGGTGTAGAGCTGCGGGTGCCGCACGGACAGCATCATCGCGGCCTCGGCGCCCATGGAGACACCCATGACGGCGTTGCGTCCGTTGCCGTCGAACCTCGCGTCGATCAGCGGCGGCAGCTCGCGGGTCAGGAACGTCTCCCACATGTTCGTGCCGAGCACCGGATCCGGCTTCTGCCAATCGGTGTAGAAGCTGGCCGGGCCGCCGACGGTGAGCACGACGTTGACGTCTTTGTCCTCGAAGAAGCGGTCCGCGTGACCCATGTCGGTCCAGTTGTTGCTGGTCGGGTTCGCGCTGCGGCCGTCGAGCATGTAGACGGTCGGCCGCGGCTTCGAGGTGTCGCGCGGCAGCAGCACCTGCACCTCGACCGGGCGGCTCATGGCCGGCGACTCGACGAAGACTCGCAGCCATCGATCGTTGATCGGTTCGATGCGGTCGATCGCCGGTTTCGCCGGGCGGTCCGTGGTCGGTTCGGCCGGAGCCGGGCCGTCCGAGGAACCGGAACTCGGTTTTTGCGGGTCTGTAGGGGCTGCCGACAATGGGGGAGCGCCGAACGCCACAGCACCGGAAACCAGTGCCGCGCTGACCAAGACGCCGGATACCCAGCGCCGCACACCACGCCGAGACAGCATGTGACCCATCCTGCCAGAAATGCGCAGATCACTCGGACGGCCATAGCGGGTCGCCATAAGATGTGACCAGAGCCACGTTTGCCGCACAATTCCACTCTGCCTGCGACGTTCCCTCCAGGACACCCGCGAGTGACCGTTCATTCGCGCGCTGGGCGCGGGGCGGCCATGTCGCCTAGATCACCCGATTCCGCCGATTCACCACCTCGGCGACGGCCGTCAACCGTCCACAGCTAACCGTCGAAAACCGAACTCCGAACCACGTCAACGGGACTCGACACAGGCCCGATTTTCGGCGCGACGTGGGGCAACCCAGCAAATCCAGCAAATCTGGGCACACCGCCAGCACACCCGCCGTACGCTACTCTCCGGGCCTCTTCCGGGCATGAACAAGGACGAGCATGATCGTGGATCCGCACCATCGGCACCGAGGTCAACTCGCTGCGCTTACGCACAGCAAGCGGACCGGCCGCTCGGTACGCAGTCGGGACAGACCGGGCAGGATCGCGCTCCCCTTCGGGCCGAAGCTATTTCGCGGCATCCCGGTGCCGGCGCATTCCCGCGGGCCACCGACGCGGGACGCTGTCGGCTGCGCGCCCGCGCGAATTCTCCCGCTCGAACTCGTCTGTTTCACCGCAGTACCTATGCCCGACCGGAGAAAACCGTGAATCCTGTGTTACCCGTCCCGCCGATCGAAAACTCGCCCGACACAAAGCCTTTCAGTACCGACCTGAAACGCCGGCTACGCGAGTGCGATGAATTCTTCCGCCTGCCGGAATTGGCCCACCTGTCCGCCCAGCGCCGCCGCACCGCGCTGGAGCAGCTCGAACAAACCGGCGGCTACCTGCAGACCGCCGAGGAAATCCTGATCGGAGCCAAGCTCGCGTGGCGTAACCACGCCCGCTGCGTCGGCCGGAAACATTGGCGCTCATTGAAATTGCTCGACGCGCGGCGCGTGCGGTCCGCGCGCGATCTGGCCGAGGTCTGCTGGCAGCATTTGCAGATGGCCACCAATGGCGGCGCCATTCAATCGATGATCACCGTCGGGCCGCCGCGCCAGCCCGACGGGCGGGAATTCCGGATCGTCAGCCCGCAGCTCATCCGGTACGCGGGTTACCGTAACGGCGACGGCTCGGTGACCGGCGACGCGGCGAATGTGGCGCTCACCGAATTCGCCATGAAGCTCGGATGGCGCGGCGCCAGAACACCTTTCGACATTCTGCCGCTACTGATCAGCACACCGGACGAGCCCATTCGCTGGTTCGACATCCCGCCCGAGCTGGCCCGCGAGGTGGAGCTCGAGCATCCGGAGTTCGAGTGGTTCGCCGCGCTCGGCCTGCGCTGGCACGCGTTGCCCGCGGTCTCCAACATGAACCTCGAAGTCGGCGGTGTCACTTACCCGTTCGCGCCGTTCAACGGCTGGTACATGGGCGCGGAGATCGGTGCACGCAACCTCAGCGACACCAACCGCTACAACATGCTGCCGCTGATCGCCGAAATGATGTGCCTGGACACCAGATCCGAGCGCAACCTGTGGCGGGACCTGGCGCTGGTCGAGCTCAATCGCGCAGTGCTGCACAGCTTCCGGAAGGCGGGGGTGTACATCGTCGATCACCACACGGTGGCCAAGCAGTTCTGCGATCACGTCAAGCGAGAAGAGACGGCCGGGCGGAAATGCCCGACCGACTGGAGCTGGATCAATCCGCCGATCTCCTCGGGTCTCACCCCGACGTTCCATCGCTACTACGATCCGCCCGATCTCGATATCCGGCCGAATTTCGTGCGGCGGGATTTCAGCGCGGACGCGCAGGACTGATCCGCGCTACTCCGGCCAGGTGCCGGTCAGCGACTTGTAGCCGGCCGCGCCCGCACGGTCGATCGCGGCCTTGACCAGGCCGAAGATGGCGCCTTGCAGGGCGGCGGCGATCAAGACCTCGCTCCAGGTGTAGTTCCTGGCGGTCGCGGTCGGCGCCTGGTCTTCGCCGCTGATCGCCCGCCAAACGCGAGTGAACGCGACGTTCGCCGCCAGGCCGCCGACCACGCTGACCAGCAGGCCGAGCGGCTTGTACAAGGTTTTCACGATTGCCGCCTGCGCAGGATCCACCAGACCACGAGGGCGGCGAGCGCGGCGGCGCCGGCGACCGCGGCGGGCTGCTTGCGGGCGACGTCGGCGGCCTGCCTGCCGCGTTCGACGACCGGCTCGGGGGTCGCGGCCTCGGCTTTGTCGACCAGCTCGCGTGCCTGAGCCTTAGTCTGCTGAGTCGTCTCCTTGGCCACCTGCTTGGCCTCCGCGGCCTTGCGGGTCGCGGTGTCCTTCGCTTCGGCGGCCAACTGGGTCGCGGATTCCTTGGTCTGCTCGGCCTTTTCGCTCGCCGCCTGCTTGGTCGCGGCGGCCTGCTTGCTCGCGGCCGCCTTGGTCTGTGCGGTCTTGCGGCTCGCGGCCGCCTTGGCCTGTGCGGTCTTCGCAGCCGCGGCTTCGACCGTCTCCGTGGCCTTTTCCCGTGCGGCGTCGGCGGTGTCGTGCAGCTTGTCCTCGGCTCGGCCCTTGACGTCCAGTTTGTCGGTCAACTCCGAAACCGTTTGCCCGAGTTGCTCTCTGGTCTCATCGCGGTCCGTGCGCAGAGCTTCCTCGTCGATCGGACCACTCACGATGGGCTGGTCGGCCTCGGCTGCTTTATCGGCGGCATGGCGCCCCTGGTCGCTCATCGGCGTTTCCCGTCCTTGATGGTTTCGATATCGCGTTTGACCTCGGCGGCTGCCTCCTGCGGCACCGGCGGAACGGCTTCCTGGACGTCCTTCTTACCCAGCAGGGCGAGCACGGCACCGACGGCGAGCAGCACCCCGCCGACGATCAGCGCGGCGGCCCACGCGGGTAGCGGGATGGCCAGCGCGAAGATCGCCGCGGTGATCAGAGCCGCACCGCCGTAGAAGGCGAGCAATGCCCCGGCCCCGGCCAACCCGGCTCCACGGCCGATCAGCTTGCCCTTTTTCTGCACTTCGAGCCTGGCCAGCTGAAGCTCATCACGGATCAGCCTGCTTATCTGCTCGGTAGCGTCGTTGACCAATTCGCCGACCGACCGTGTTTCCGCCGGTGGGCCGTTTCGCACTTCCGTCATGTGGCACCTCCCAGTCGACGGCCGGTTACCCGGCGTCTGGGGAGGCAAACACGGCAGGCCTCGAAACGACGAAGGCAGGGGGTGCACGTATCAACACCCCTGCCTGTCCGACAGAACGTCGTGTTCCTAGGTGGCCTGCCAGTGCCAGCCGCGGTTGTCGTCGTAGGTGCAGACGTATTGCTGGCCGGTGGTTCCCGGGCCGTCCCATGCCGTCCAGTTCATGTAGTCCCTGGAGCAGACGATGTCGGTGGGCTCCGCGGTGGCGTTCGGCGCCGCGAGCGCCAATGAACCTCCGATGGCCGCGGCGGCCGCGATGGCGAATGGCAGCTTCTTGCGAATGTTCATGAATTCTCCCCACTTCAAAACGAGTTGTGCCGACGCGCTTCGGACGTTCGGCACAACGATCGAGCCGGCTTCGTCCCCGTTTCCCGGCTCTCGCATGCTATGCATGGGGAAATCGAAATTGCCAGCAGGACTGCCACTTTCGGCAGTCGGCGGCTTGGCGGCGAGGGCGCAGGCCCGGCCGTGAAACCGCCAGACCTGCGCCCTCGTCGGGGCGGACTAGCCGCCGAAGCTGCCGGTGGCAGGCTTGTTGGCAGGGACGGCGACGGTGACCGTCTCGCTCAGTTCGTATCCGCCGGCGGGGCTGGTGTCCGCGCAGCCGCCGCGCGCGGTGATCTTCGTGCCCGGCTCGAGGCCGGTCAGCGTGGTCTTGATGGTCTGGCCGGGCTGAGCCAGCGACTCCAGCTTGCCCTCGCCGAAGAAGACGTGGTTGTTCTCCGGTCCGACACCGGCCTCGGCCCAGCACTGCCCCCGCTCGTTCGGGTTGGTCAGGGTGGCCGTCACCGTCCCCGGCCCGGTGCCTTCGAAGGTGACCACGGGGGCCTTGAACGGGGCCGCCGCAACGGCGGGTGCGGCAGTAAGCGGGGCGAACGTCACGGCCGCAGCGGACGCGGCAAGCAGGATAGCTCCAGTAATTCGTTTGTTCATCACACGACCGGATCCTGCCCGTTAATGGATTCGAACACAACGGGTTCCGTGCCCAGACCACCTGTCACAGGACCGGGGCAGGATCCCCGAAACCCGCCCCGACCTGCAACCTACCGAAGCGGAGACGGAGGGATTTGAACCCCCGGTCGATCTCTCGACGCTCGCTTTCAAGTCGAATATCTGAGGTCTGCTCGGCGTCTGCCGACGTCCATTCCCCCTACGCGAAGTGGCGAAACGCTTCCGTGGGGGTCTTGTCGTGTCCGGGGTTGTATGGACGAGTTGTGACACCCGTGTGACACCTCCGCATCTGGGGACTTCCCTTCCCCTGCTTCCTCGTCCTGGCCATTCCTGAGCGGAGGGAGGTCGTGTCAAGGGCGCTCTTTCCCTTGACACGACCGAGTGAGGTCAGACACTTGGGCCATGAGGAGGCAGGGATCTACGCGACCCATTGCCACGATCTCACCGCAGCTTCATCTCCCTGCTTGCCTTCGTCGGCCTGGACCACAGCCAGTCACCCCGTACGGCGCCGGCCGATTCGTGATCGACTGCGGAGGTAGGTCGGGGACGGCTCTCGTCGCGACCACACTTACTCGGATATGCCCAAAGCGACCAAGAGTGTCCTGGAGTGACAGTTGGCGGCGCATGCGCGGTGCAGACGTGCCGACGCGCCGGGGCGACGTTCCATCAGACCCGTAGCGCGTCGCCGCGCGGCGGCGGCGCGCATGCGCCGCGCCGCAGGCGCTCTTGATCCTCAATGGCGGAATTCGGCAGCAACCCGTTGTGCGTGAGGCGCGCACGGGAACCCGGGACGGCAAACCCGCGCAGCCGGACACGAAGCGCCCGCGGCTCTGGACGGTGGAATGGGCTGCGTTCCAACGGTTCCGGTCGGCGGGCTGGCGTAGGGTGGTGCCACCTCCGGCTCAGGGGCGGTATGGAATCGGTCCAGCCATACCGTGCCGAGAAGGGAGGTGGTGGGTATGGCGAAACATCGCCGAGAAAAGGGCAACGCCCCGGTCGACTACGGCATCATCCTGGTAGTTGCTGCCGTGATCGCCGGGGCGCTCGTTCTGGTCCGCTGGTTGATGCGGGCTAAGTAACCCACCTGGTGAGGCGTCGTTGTCGCGGCGTCTCACCGCCAGCATCACTTGCGTGATGGTTCCATAGTACTACCGCATGGCGGACTCGTTATCGCTGATCGCGCCCTGGGTTGGCCACGTTGCTGGTGTAGTGCCAGTGCGGGAAGTCTGCTGCAAGAGCCTGCGCACGGCGCTCAATGACGGCGTACCGGGTCGAGGAGTCGTCGGCATCAGTGTGTGCTGCCTGCGCTGTGACTTGACCAGACCATTTGCGGTAGAGCAGTCCGACATCGGCCGAAAAGTAGCCATCCGCCACGGCATTCGCCGCGAGGAGTAGCCCGGTGTCCTCGGAGGCCGGCAGTCCCATCCAGCCGCCCAACGCAAGAACGAGCTGGGTGCGGATGCACAAGGTTGCCGGGTGTACTTGGGCGCGGAAGTTGTGAGCCTGCCAGTGTGCGAGGACAGCGCCCCGAGTGATTACTCCCTGCTCAGGGTCGTTGTCGAAGCCGATCGTTGAACCGTCCGGGAGCAAATCGAGAACGCGGGATGTGGTCCAGCCGATGTCATGATTGGCAAGGGCATCGATATCCCGGGCAAGTGCGTTGTCGCCAAGTTGATCGTCGGCGTCAAGCACCTTGACGAGTTCGCCGTTGACACGTCCAAGTGCAAGTGTGCGGGCCACGCCGGGGCCACCGTGGCGTCCGACCGCAAAGCTAACGCGACTGTCTTTGGGCAGGGTGTCCCCTGTTGCAGCTTCGCTGGGGCCGTCGGCCTGGACGATCCATTCCCAGGCCCATCCCTGTGGTAGCGCCTGATTGACGATCGACTTGTATGCGTCAGCGATGAACTCGGGACGTGCCTGGTAGACAGGGGTAACGATCGAAATGAGTCGGGTCATTTCGTCCACCTTTCAAGCGGGGTCTCGAAAACGAGTTCGGTTCGGTCGCCCGGCAAAGTGACATCTGCGATGTCGACGACACGTCCAGTTGTATCAACCGACGTCTTGCGAATCAGGAAGACGGGGACTCCTGGTGCGATGTCGAGCTGCTCGGCCTCGGCCGGTGTCGGTGGACGCGTCGTAACAGCTTCGATAATGCGGTCCAGCTCGATGCCGATCGTGGAGAGTTGGTGCTGCGTCCCGCCGGGCCACGGCTCGTTAGCTTCGTCTAGAAGGCGTGGGTTCGCCGCAACCATGTCGTAGATCAGGTACGAACGTGCCAGATTGAACGGCGCGGTTTCGGCCGTCGACCGAGTGCGGTAGTCGCGTCGTAGGAGCTTGGTACCTACCGGCACGTTGAATGCTCCGGCAAGATCCTCGTCCGCATTCACGACGGCGTACTGGGCCTCGAACTCAAGCTCGGAGACATCGAGGCCAGTATTTCGCTCTGTCGATCCTGTTGCGGCACGGGCGGATTCGGGCTCGTGAACGCGCGCCTTGTCGAAATGACTATTGGTATTGCTGCGCACCACTTTGCGTCGCGGTGGCCGTACGTAGACCCCGACGCCTTGCCGAGAATCGATTAGCCCTTCGGTTCGTAGCACGTCGAGCGCCTGACGGACCGTAGGCAGGCTGACCCCGTACTTCTCGCTGAGCGTCGTGGAGGTCGGCAGCTGCTCGCCCGCTGCCAACTCGCCTGACCGGATCGATTCGCGCAGGTCATCGGCTAACCGCTCGTACTTAAGTGCCATGGCTTCAGATTAGTCCTCACGTTGTCTTGACAAGTCCCCCGGGTGTGACTCATGCTACTTATCAGGTTAACAAGACAACCTGACAACAAGTAGTCCCAACCGAGAGGGTAGAGCAATGGCTTTGAAGGATGTGTGGTTTACGCCGGAGTTCCGTGAGGCGTTCCCCAGGGGGTTGTTCCTGCTGGGTGAGATCTCGCCGGTGACTGAGTTCAACAGTGATCGCAACGCGCCGAAGATCCAGAAGCAGGAGTTGGACGAGGACGGTAACGGGACTGGTCGGCGGTTGTGGAAGGGCACGGTGACCGATCCGGATGCGGCCAACGCGCGCAATGCCAGCTATGACGTGATTTTCGCGTCGCCTGTGCAGCCGGTGCCTGCGGTGGCCGAGATCGTGCCGGGTATGACGCCGATCGAGCTGGAGGGTTTGCAGATCAAGCCGAAGGTCGTCGGTACGGGTGAGTTCAAGTCGATCGGCTGGACGATCCGGGCGTCGGGGATCAAGGGCGATACCTCCGGCGCCAAGCGGGCCCCGAACGATCCGGGTGCCTCGCGGCCCGCCGCGTCTAAGGCGGCGTGATGATGGCGGCGGATCAGTCGGCGGGGATGCGTTGGGCGCGCTGGTCCGCCGTGGTCATCATCGTGGTCATCGGGGCGGCTGCGTTCGTGCTCAGCTTCGCTGCGTTGCGTGATCTGGCGATTCTTGCCAACACTCCGAAGCGGTGGGCGTGGCTGTTCCCGGTGATCGTGGACGGCACCATCATCCAAGCGACCATTTCCGCGCTGGTGCTGGCGAAATCGCCGGAACGGAAATGGTTCCTGTGGGTCCTCGGCACCGGTGCCCTGGTCTCGATCGCAGGCAACTCGCTGCACGCGGTCGCGGCCGGCCGAATCCTCCCGTGGTGGGCCTCAGCCCTGGTCGCGGCAATCGCCCCGATATCGCTACTGGTCGACACGCACGGCCTAGCGATGTTGTTCCGTGCTGCACAACACGATTCGATCCCTGAGCTGGTTTCCGAACCGGTCAGTGCTCCGGCCTCGGTCGAGGCTCCTACTCGTCCTGCTCCTCGTCGTCGTGCGGTGTCTGGCCGTCGTGATCCGGCCACCGTGGCGCAGGCGGTCGCGATGCGGGCGAAGGGCAAGACCTATGCCGAAATCGGTAGGACGCTTGGTATTTCGCCTCGCACAGCGTCGAACTACGCGCCTTCACCCGCACCTGCCACCGCAACGGCCAAGCCTCGTCCGCTGACTCAGGCCGCTGCTGTTCCGGTGGCGGCGATGCAACCCATTCATTCCTCGCGACCGGTGCAACAGTTGCTGCCGATCGCTGTCCCTGTTGGGGGTAACTGACATGTCTTTCATGAGTCTGCTCACGAGTTCTGCCGATGGTGTGGAGGTCGGCTATCGCGCGACCAGCCCGTATCCCTACGGCGACTCGATGATTCCGGCTTCGGTGGATATCACGCTGACCGGTCCGGGCAGTTCCCGGCTGAATCTGTCGATTGCTGATGCCCGATCGGTGCTGGCGGGCCTGCCGGTGGTGCTGGCCGAACATGCTGCGGCCGAGGGTGATGCGGAGATGGCGGCGGCGTTGGTGATGATGGCGCGGCATCTGCGCTCGCTCAACGATATCGCCGCGGCTGGTGTGAAGGCGGTCGCGTGATGAGCGCCTCCACGAATCGTGTTGTGCATCCGCCGTTGCTGGCTGTCGTGCTGGGTGTGGGTGGGGTCGCGGTCATGGCGACAGCGGTGCTGCTGACCCACGACCGCATCCCGGCTCCGACCCCTGCTCCCGCTCCAGCTCCTGTTGTGGTTTCGGTTCCGGCTGCGGTGTCCTCACGGACGAGTGTCCGCCCGGATGGGTGCGTGATGTTCTGCGACGACAAGCCGCTGTCGTCGTTCCGTGATGCCAATGAGCTGATCGGTGGCCCGGCACCGAAAGGGGCGCGGTGATGAGTACTCCGATCGTGGGCGGGTTGCGTCACGTGAAATATGTTGCGGCGTCGCCGTTTCAGCCGGTCGAGTCCGCGGCTCGGATGTCGTTCCTCGTCGGCGGGACCGAGATCCGGCTGACGATCGAGGATGCCCGCATTCTGTCGGAGGTGCTGCCGAACGTGCTCGCGGAGCATTCGGTGTCGCTGTCGTTCGCACCGTTGCGGGGGCTGCTGTGATGCCGGACAACGAGATGGTCCAGGCCGAAAACTACTGGGTCTCAAGTGATCCGGCGTGCCGGGTGGCGTTCCAGGTCATGGGCACCGGGGTGAAGGGGCACGGCAGCACGGCTGTGCGGTATGTGCCTCAGGGCGCGTGCCAGTACACGACCGAGGGCGAATACGAGGGGTTGGTGTGGCTGACCCTGGGCGGGCACCACAGTGCCGGCCGAATGCCGCTGCTGATCATGAGCGTGGACGCGGCCGAAGAACTCGCGGGGCTGTTGACGGCGGCGGTGCGTGACGGCCGTATCGCCGAAGGGGCAGCGCTGGAACCGATTCCGCATCGCGATATCACCTGTGACCCGTGTGGCTGCTCGGAGTGTAATGCCGCCCTGGTGGCGCTGCTCGAGGTTGAGCTGGGTGATCGGTGATGGCACTGTCTGAACTCGCCCTCGCTGCTGGTGGCGCGATGCTGGGTACGGGCGGGCTGGTGTGGCTGCGGTCCCTCGGCGCCGGTGTCCGCCCGATCACCGCGGCTGATCTCGCCACGGTGGCTCCGGCCGAATTGCGTACCGCTGTAACGATTTTAGCTGATCCGCACCAAACCAACATGATGCTCGCCGCCCTGGACCTGGGCTCTGTTGATACCGGCTTCCCGTACGTGGACGGCTGGGACTACGACGCGCACGGCCTCTACGCGGATGTGGTGATGCTGGGCGGACAGAAGGTCAAGGACTGGAACAACGAAGACGTGTGCGCCCAGTTCGCGACTTACCTCGGTGTCCGTGAGGTGACAGTGTCGTCACCCGCGCCGTCCTGGGTTCGTCTCCAGGTGAGGGTGTTCGACACTCTCGCTGCCCCGGCAACGGCGCCGTTGGCGGTCCCCAACGGTGTGGACCTGGAGGCGATTCCGGTCGGGGTGCTGGAATCCGGAGATACCTGGCGGCTGGGGCTGTTGTATCGGCATCTGTTGATCGCGGGTGGCACCAACGCCGGTAAGGGCGGTCTGGTGTGGGCGATCATCGCCGGACTCGCTCCAGCGATCAAGGCCGGACTGGTCGAGTTGTGGGTAGCAGATCCCAAGGGCGGCATGGAGTTCTGGCGCGGCCGCAAGCTCATGACCCGCTGCGAATACACCGACGAAGGCATCGTCGCCATGATGGCCGACGCCGAGACACTGATGCTCGAACGCGCCAACCGTTGCCGGGAAGCCGGCATCGAGAAGCATGTCCCCACGGTTGATGAACCGCTGATCGTGATCATTGTTGATGAAGCGGCGTCGATGACCTCTTACGCCGAAAAGGAGACGATCGCGAAGTTCGAACGCCACAACGGCAAGATCCTCACTCAGGGCCGTGCGCCGGGGTTCTGCGTGATCACCTGCGTGCAGGACCCGTCGAAAGAGACGCTCCCGCAACGGCAGTTGGTCCCGATCCGGATCGGGCTGCGCCTGGACGAGAAAACCCAGATCGGCATGGTGCACGGCGACTCCGCGCGTGAGCGTGGCGCACGTTGCGATGAAATCCCTTTCAACACACCAGGTGTCGCCTACGTCAAGGAGGACGGAACACCCAACATCGTGCGGGCACGCGCCTACCACGTGACTCGCGACGACATCGCCTACCTGGTCGAGCATTACGCACCCGATCACGGTGTCGATCTCGCCCCGCAAGGCGACTACACCGATTTCGACCCTGATGACCTCGGTGACGAGAACGACGGGGAGGTGGCGGCGTGAGCGGCATGGCAGACATTCCCGCGAACCCGGTGGTGAGCGTGCGTGTGTGCGGCCCGGCGACCTACGTCAACGAGCTCCTGGCGCTACTTCGCGAGCTGGGGTTCGACCTGGAAACCGGCGGCACCTACCCGGCCCGGCACACAACCCGCGACGTGCGCGTGTACGCCTCGATCACCCCGCGGCTACTGCGCCCCCTGCGCTGGCTTCCGCCCACCCAGGAAAGGCGGTGAGCCGCGATGAAACGAGGGTTCGTGACCGAGGCCCACGTGGTCGTCTACTGCGACATGTGCGGTGACGTCTACACCGAAAACACCGGCGAATCCATCTGTTTCGACACCGTGGCGCAGGCCGTGGACTACATCGGAGCCCGCGCGGCCGGCGTCGGCTGGATCTATGACGGTGACCGGATCTGGTGCGACGGCTGCATCGCCGCCGACCACTGCGACCGCACCGGCCAGCACCA
>NZ_JBIAID010000008.1:0-212143 GCF_042871115.1 Nocardia sp. NPDC006044 | reverse complement strand
CGGAAGCTAAGCCTGCCAGCGCCGATGGTACTGCACTCGACAGGGTGTGGGAGAGTAGGACACCGCCGGAACATCATTGCAGAAGACCCCCAACAATGTTGGGGGTCTTCTTGCGTTTACGAGTCGATTCTCCGCGGGCGAAGAGCATAGGCCGGCACCAACTGATCCGGCACGCGGAGATCCGGCCGGCCATCGGCGTATTGCACGGTGAACGTCACCTTGCCCAGCCAATCGCCGTCCACGGTCGGCACCCAATGCGTGAGCAATCCCGGGCGCTCACCACGCATGATCACACCCGATCCATTGACATGCTTAGGTGTCCCCGGATCGCGAATCACAATGGCGTCCAACCGAACCCACACCGGCTTCGGCTGCTCTACCGCCGTCCGGTAGTAGTGGCCCATCGCGTTCGGATATGCCAACTCCGGTTCGGTGCCCTCGGTACGCTGCGGCTCATCACTCGAACCCATGTTCGAATAGTAGCGGATGAACCAACCTGAAACCGACCGGCCGGTAGTGTGAGTCGACGCTTTCGAGCAACGATCCCGAAGTTCTCGATGAAGTGCGGCTGCGGATGTCGAGAACGGCCGGCCGGCTCCGTTCCTAGAGGGAGAGCGGCCGACGCGGCCGCACGTCACCCGACACGAAAGGAACCGTCGACATGGCCGTCGCCGAAGACCTCGACCGCGCTATCGACTCGCAATGGGGCTGGGTTGCCGAGCAGACCCGCACCTACATGGCCTCGGGCGGTACCGAGGGCCACGAGAACAACGGTGTGCACATGCTCGTGCTCGCCACGACGGGACGCAAGACCGGCCGGCCGCGCCGCAACGTTCTGATCTACGGCCGCTCGGGCGATGATCTCGTTGTCGTCGCCTCCAACGCAGGCCTCGACGACAACCCGGCATGGTTCAAGAATCTCCTGACCGACCCGAGCGTAGGCGTCCAAGCCGGCACCCACCGTTTTACCGCGCACGCCCGGGTCGCGTCCCCGTCCGAGCGCGCAACTCTCTGGCCCCAGATGGTCAAAATCTTCCCCCTCTACGACGAGTACACCCAGAAGACCGACCGCACGATCCCCATCGTCCTGCTCACCCCGGAAGCCGGGCAGATTCAGGACATCTTCCGAAATGCCGCTACTAGCTGAGGTCGAGCAGGAGTTTGCTGAGTTCGGCAGGCATGGTGATCATGCAGTCGTGGCCGGTGGGTAGTTCGTGGATCTGGGCCGGCGAGCCGTTGGGCTGGGTGGCGGGGACGGGGCGGCGGGTGATGCCTGCGGGTGTGGCGCCGACGCAGTGGATGTGGGTGCGGGGGATCGCTTGGGTGGCAGGGTTGTTCAGGCGGGCTGGTTGCTGGAGGCAGCGGACGGGTTGGTCGGAGAGCAGGGTGCGCAGCCAGGCTATGTCCGCGGGGTCGGTGACGCCGAACAGGCCGAGGGGGGATGGGTGTTCGGGGGGTGGCGGGATGCGCCAGCCGGTGCCGGAGCTTTCCGCGAGGTCGATCAGGGTTTGGCTGATGGGTTGGACGTCTACGGCGGTTTCGCCGTCTTCCGGGACCATCGCATCGAGGTAGACCAGGTGGCCGATCCGGTCCGGAACCTGGTTCGCCACAGACGAAATTACCAGTCCCGCATAGCTGTGACCCACCAGGATCACCTTGCCGAGGTTCTGCTCGGTGATCAGCGTGACGATGTCGTCGACGTGTGTGTCGAGACCGACCTCCGGGCCGAGTAGATGCGCCTTGTCGCCGTAGCCGGTCAGCGACGGCGCTAGCGCCTGGTGTCCGGCCGACTCCAGCAGCGGAACCATCCGCTCCCAGCAGCGTCCACTGTGCCAAGCGCCGTGTACCAGCAGAAATGTTGACATGGTTGGAACGATCTCCTTCGCCGAGCACGCCAGCGGACTGCGGTCACTGTCCATAACTCGGTACCCTTTGGGAACCATGACCAATGGTGATCGCTCGCCCCGTCGCGGGCAATAAGGCACATTTTTGTGCTCGGGTTCCTTGGAGGTAACCGATGACCGAGCCGGACGACGCATGCCGGGCACGGGTAGTGCTAGGCATCGTCGGCGACAAATGGTCGCTGCTGGTCGTGCGCAATCTCCGAAACGGCCCGCGCCGCTTCACCGAACTCAAACGCGAGATCGACGGAATCAGCCAGCGCATGCTCACCGTCACCCTGCGCGGCCTCGAACGCGACGGAATCCTGACCCGCACCGTCCACAACGTCATGCCCCCGCACGTCAGCTACGAACTCACCCCCATCGGCCTGACCCTGCGCGAAGCCACCGCACCCCTACTCGAGTGGAGCATCACCCACCTGGACCACATCGACGCCGCCCGCGCCGAATACGACCGCCGCCCTGCCCCACCCGCCTAGACGGCACTCTCGGTGCCCTTCGCCGCGAGATCTCCGCTGCCGCAATGGAATGCTGAGCTCATGCGGCTGGAGCAACGTGAACGGCCGCCGAGTATTGCGGGCAGGGCAGCGATTGGTCAGGAAACGTCGCGCGCGGTGGCGGCGAGGGAACCGAGCAGGGTCAGGGCTTCGAGGCTGGGGGAACCCGGGTCGGCGTGGTAGACGACGAGTGCTTGCCCGGGGCTGGAGCGAACGTCGAAGGTTTGCATCGTGAGGGTGAGCGGGCCGACGGAATGGTGGGCGAAGCGTTTGCTTTCCAGAGCTTTTCCGCGAGCGTCGTGCGTGGTCCACAGTTCGGCGAATTCCGGACTCCGGTCGAGCAGTTCGGTGAGCACCTGCTGGACTCGCGGATCGCTGGGCGCCTCGCCGTAGCCGAGGCGGAACCCGGCGACGGAATTGCGGGCGACGGTATGCCAATCGACGTAGAACGTTTTCGCGGCGGGGTCGGTGAAGACGACGTGCATCAGGTTGCGGGAATGGGTCCAGTCGTGGAAGAGCGCGTCGGCGATCTCGTTGGACGCCAGGACATCGTAGGCGCGGTTGTAGACGATGGCGGGGTTGTCCGGCCAGGCATCCATGAGCTGGAGCAGGCTCGGGTCGACGCGGCCGGGCACGGCGACCGCGAGGGCGCGGGGACTGAGCCCGGCCAGCCGGAACAGGTGCCCGCGACCGTCCTCGTCCAGGCGCAGCGCGGCGGCCAACGCGTCGACGACCTGTGCCGACGGACCGCGTTCGCGTCCTTGCTCGAGCCGCACGTAATAGTCGACGCTGAGGCCGGCCAGCAGCGCGACCTCTTCGCGGCGCAGGCCGGGTACCCGCCGCAGTCCCGTGCTCGGGAGGTTCGTCTCGTCGGGCCGTACCTGGGCGCGGCGCGCGCGCAGGTAGTCGCCTAGCTCGGTTGGTGCCATGTGCGCATCGTAGGCCGGATCGCGGCGCCGTTCCTGGGTGCGCTACTCCCACGAGAACGGCTGCCTGCCACCGCGACCATGATCCGGACACGCTGGTCGACGTGGAGAACAAGCACAGCGAAACCATCCCATCCAGCTGGGATCTGACCGGCCGCGTCGCCGTTGTCACCGGTGCGGCCCGCGGCATCGGCCAGGCCACGACCGCCCTGTTGCGTGCCCGAGGCGCTCGGCTGGTCGTCACCGACCGCCTCGCCGCGGTCGAGCACCTTGCCCAGCACGACCCGGAGCACGTGGCCGCCCTGGTCGGCGATGTCTCCGACGAGGAATTGGCCCGCGCCACAATGCGATTGGCGGTCGAACGGTTCGGCCGGCTCGATATCCTGGTCAACAACGCGGGCCGCACCCTGAACAAGCCGATCACCGAGACCAGCGTCGAGGAGTTCGACGCGATCCTCCGGATCAACGCGCGCGGCAATTTCGTGCAGGCGCGCGAGGCCTTCCGAGTGATGGAGCAGGGGAGTGGCGGGTCGATCGTGTCGATCGCGTCGGTCTCCTCGGTCGTCGCCTTCGCGACCCAAACCGCCTACGCCGCATCGAAGGGCGCACTGGCGCAGATCACCCGGGTGCTCGCAATCGAAGGCGGCCCCAAGGGAATTCGCTCCAATGCCGTGCTGCCGGGAGTGATCGATACCGACATCATGGAGGGTGTGGTCGACAACGGCCGCGAGATGCTCGCCTCGTTCGGATCGGCGCACCCGATCGGCCGGATCGGCAAGCCCGAGGAGATCGCCGAGACCGTCGCGTTCCTCTGCTCCGACGCGGCGAGCTTCATCACCGGCGCGCTGCTTGCCGTCGACGGCGGCTGGACCGCTCAGTGAACACGCAGGCCGGACGGCTAGCCGGCAAGGTCGCGCTGATCACCGGCGCGACCGGCGGCATCGGTCGCGCCACCGCCGAACTGTTCGCCCGCGAGGACGCGCAGCTGGTCGTCACCGACCGCGATGGAGACGCCGTCGCGGCGCTCGCCGAGCGGCTTCGGGCCGACGATGCCGACGTGATAGGTGCTGAGCTGGACGTTTCCTCGGCCGAGCACTGGGCGCGGGTGATCGAGTCGACCCGCCTGCGCTTCGGCGGCCTCGACATTCTGATCAATGTCGCCGGCGTCGTGGACTGGGCCGGGGTCGAGGACGCCGAGCAGGAGTCCTGGGATCGCGTGATCGCGGTCAACCAGACCGGGACCTGGCTCGGCATGAAGACAGCCATGCCGCTGCTGCGCGCGTCCGGCGCCGCCTCGATCGTCAACACGTCATCGGTGTTGGGCCTGATCGGTAGTGGCGGAGCCGCCGCGTATCACGCGTCGAAGGGCGCGGTCCGGCTGCTGACCAAGACCGCCGCCGTCGAGTACGCGACCCGCGGCGTCCGGGTCAATTCCGTGCACCCCGGCGTCATCGCCACCCCGATGATTCAAGAGATCTTGGACGAACAAGGAGACCGGCAACCCGATATCGTGCGCACGCCCATGCGCCGCGCCGGCCTCGCCAGTGAGATCGCGTCCGCCATGCTGTTCCTCGCCGGCCCCGAATCCTCTTACGTGACAGGCGCGGAACTCGTCGTGGACGGCGGCCTGACCGCCCATTGACGGTCCGGTGACCGGACCCGCCGCGTGCACGGCAGGGTCCGGTCGACCCGGTCAACGCGAAACTACTTGTCGGCAATGAACTTTCCGCCGACCGCGTACCCGTCCGCGGGGTACTCCTCGATCCAGACGTGCACCGATTCGGCAGGCGACTTGTACGCGTCGACGAAGGCGTCGGTGATCCGGCGGACCAGCTCGCGCTTGGCCTCGTCGGTCTTGGGCAGTTGCTGGACAATGACATTCGGCATAACGGCTCCCTTTCTCGGTACCCGCTCACCGTGTCGAGCGGGCCTACCGACAAATCTGCTGCATGCCGTCGTCCTGTCCAAGACCCGGTTCGCGCACGCAGCGATCATCGATCGTGATCGTCGAATTCGCAGGCGGCGAGCAGGATATCCAGCGCGGGCGGTGCGGCCGCGGCCCGCACGACGAGTGCGGTTTCCAGCGAAAGTCCGGGCGCGGCAAGCGAACTGAACACCACGCGAGTGCTGCGGAGTTGCCGCGCGTGGGCGGCGTAGACGACGGTCCAGCTGGTGTCCGAGCCGATCATCGCCAAGGTGTCCGACAGCGCGGAGCTGACCGGGCCGGGCACCGGCTCGAATCCGGCCTCGTGGCAGGCGTCCACGACGAGATCGACCAGCGGTGCGTTGGTGCGACGTTCGGTGAGTCGCAACGGATATGGCGCGAGATCGGCCAGCGCGAGTTCCCCGGCGCCGGCCAGCGGATGCCGCGCCGAGATCGCGACCAGCAGCGGGTCATCCCATACCGGGATGCGCCGCAGCGCGGGGTGATCGATCCGGCCGCGGATGAACGCGGCGTCGAGCCGCCCGTCCAGCACCTGTTCGACGCGTATCCGGGTGGACGCGGACACCGTCTCGACCCGCACCTGTGGGGCCAGGCGTTCCATGATGCGATCGAGATGATCGCCCAGGCCGGTGCTGGTGCCGAGCCGCAGCGTCGCGCCCGCGACGAACCCGGTGATCGACGCCTTCGCGCGGGCCGCGGCGGCCAGCGCCTCCCGCGCGCCGGGCAGGAACTGCGCGCCGGCATCGGTGAGCACGACCCGGCGCGGCGACCGATCGAACAACTCGACCCCCAGCTCGCGTTCCAGCTGACGAATCTGCTGGCTGACCGCCGATTGCACGATGTGCAGCCGCTCGGCGGCCCGCCCGAAATGCAGTTCCTCGGCCACGGAGACGAAGTACCGGAGTTGACGCAATTCCACTGGCTCGACCCTACGGGCCCGGCCGACACGCCTCGGTCATCGGTTCGACGGATCCAGCGCGCTCGCCCGGATGGCGTCGGCGACGGCCCGGAAATCCTTGCGCAGAATGTGCGAGTGGTTGCTCGGCACCTTCGCACTGACCTGGATGTTCGGGTTGCGTTCGAGCACAGGGTCGAGCGAGGCACGCGCCGCTTCCATCTCTTCCGCGCCGCCGCCGAGATTGGCGCCGGTGGCCAGGACGTAGCGCATCGGGCAGGTCACGTGGTCGAGGACCGGGGCGAGCGCGGCGTGCAGCTCGTTGGCCTCGATGTTGATGTCGGCGTGCTGCTCGGCGGACATGCGCGCGGCCAGCCCGAACGGACGGGCGAGCGGCAGCAGGAACCGCATCTTGTGGAACAGCTTCCGGATCCGCTCGCGGCCTTCCTCGCCGGTCAGGCCGTAGGGCAGCGCGCCGTCCACCGACACGACGCCCAGCACGCGATCCGGATTGCGCTCGGCCCAGTGCGCCGCGAGCAGCGCGCCGTAGGACCAGCCCACGACGATCGGGCGGTCCACGCCGGTCGCCTCGAGCACGGCGTCGATATCGCGCAGACAGGCTTCGAAGGAGTAGTCCGCGGACTGCTTCGACTTGCCGCGCGCCCGCTCATCGAACGTGATGTGGCGGTAGTCGCCGCCGAGTTCGGCGATCACCGGCCGCCACGGGCGCCGGTCGGCGTAGGAGCCGTTGAGGTAGATGACGGCCTGGCCGGGGCCGCGGGTGTCGGTCACCGACAGCGCGGTGTCGTCGACCGCGACCATTCCGGTCCAGGTGGAGGTGGTCGAGGTGTTCGCTGTGTTGGTCATGGAAGTACTGTCGCGGGCCCGGCTGATACCGACCTGACGCTGACCTGACACGGCGACTGACACCGGGTGGATCAGTACGGCGCGGGCACGTCGATCACGAGTTCGGACGGGCTGGGGTTCGTGCTCACCTGGACCGCGACCCGGCCCGAACCGGGGAGGGTGAAGAAAGCGGCGTTCCAGCCGTAATGACCGTCGTGCACGGTGGTCTTGGTCTCGGTGATGCTGGCGCCGGAATCCAGATTGCGCATGGTGACCGTGGTGGAAACCTGGCAGTCGTTTCCGCCGCCCGGCGCGGCGGACAACGACCCGAGCGGATTGCCGGCGGCATCGGGGGCGAAATTCACGGTCACCCTGGCCGAGCTGTCGATGAAATCAGCGAACTCACGCGCTTGCTGTCCTTGACTGGCGGATACCTCGGCATTGACCGTGCCCGCGCAGCCGGGGCCGACGTCGGCGTGTGCCGCGTCGAAATGCACCGGGTCCGCGGATGCCGGGCCGGCGGACAGCGCGATCGTGACCATCGGCAGGAACGATATCGCCGCAACCTTCAGAACGTCTCGCATCATGACTCCCGTCCTCGGGTGGATCAGCAGTGGATCGAGCGGATCACGCGTTCGATGCGTATCCAGCTATTTCCCAGCAAAATGCCACGTTAGCAGAGCGAATCCGATGCCATCAACGGGATCGAAGCCCCGAAGGCGTCACGACGAGCTTGCCGGTGGCCTGATTGTTCTCCATGTATCGGTGGGCCGCGACGATATCGGCCAATCCGAATACCTGGTCGATATTGGGTCGATAGCGGCCTGCCTCGACCTCGTCGACAATTCGCTGCAATACCGCCGCGTTGCCTTTCAGGCTGTCGCTGTGGAATGCGGTGAATTTGGTGCCGGACGGGATCATCGCTATCGGTTCGAAATCCTGGATCGACCATCCGCTGAGCGAGCCCGCCACGCAGACCGTCCCGCCGGGCCGGACCAGGCGCAGCGAGTCCACCGCGGTGCTCGCTCCGACCAGATCGAG
Organism: Nocardia sp. NPDC006044; assembly: GCF_042871115.1. Taxonomy (NCBI): domain Bacteria; kingdom Bacillati; phylum Actinomycetota; class Actinomycetes; order Mycobacteriales; family Nocardiaceae; genus Nocardia; species Nocardia sp. NPDC006044. The sequence continues at coordinate 204,092 of NZ_JBIAID010000008.1, read as the reverse complement.
CACGTGATCGGGGCCCGCCGGCCAGATCGCGTGCAGCTCGGCGGCCAGCGATCCGCCGTCGTCGACGAGCGGGTGGTCGACGCCGGTCAGCGCATCGATCCGGTCCGGCCGGCGGGTCGTCGCGGCGGTTTCGATACCGCGCGCGGACGCGATCGACGCGGCCGCCAGACCCACCGACGAGGTCCCGCCGCGAATCAGGAGCCGGTCATCTCTCGCGATGCCCAACGTCTCCAGCGCGCCGTGCGCGGTCAGGTAGGTTTCGGGCAGCGCGGCCAGCACGTCCCAGGGCAAGGTCGAATCGACCGGCATCAGTAAGGAATTCGGCAGCAACGCGTACTCGGCATAACCGCCGTCGAACGCCCGGCCCATCTCGCCCATCACCGCCGCGACTGTCGTCCCTTCCGGCATCCGATGGTCGGTCGAGGCGGCGATGATGCCCACGCATTCGATCCCGAGCACGCGCGGGAACATCACGGTCGGGGAATGTCCCTGCCGGGCCCGCAACTCCGAGCGATTCAAGCCCGTGCCCTTCACCTGCACCAAGCTCCAGCCCGGCCGCACCGCCGGCACCGGCAATTCGCGGAGTTCCAATACCTCGGGGCCGCCCGCTCCGACACATACCGCGGCTTTCATCGTCTTATCGCGCATGCCTTCACTCTCGCGACCAGGCGGTGCGGCGGGCCACCGATAGGATGCCAAGTTATGCCCATCGGCCGCCAAGCTCCGCGGACGTCACGGCTGTGGCCGTCCGGTGGGGCGCATCTGTGGCCGTCGGGCGGAACCAGTTCGGTGCACGCCCATCCGCGTGGGCATCTCGTTTATGCCGCTCGCGGCGTCATCTCCGTGCATACCGAACGCAGCACGTCGATCGTGCCGGCCAATCGCGTCGCGTGGACTCCTGCCGGGGTCACGCACTATCACCGTGCGCACGGCGATACCGACATGCGGATCGAGTTCCTGCCCCGTTCGCTGGCGAAGTTCGTACCGGACCGTCCTGCCGTGTTCCTTGCGTCCGACCTGGCCCGTGCTTTGTTGCTGAATCTCACCGGCCCGCGCAATGAAGACCGCGACGACGACCGCGCCGCCCGCGCGCGACTGCGCCGCGTGCTCGTCGACGAACTGCGCGAGGCCGACGAGCAGCCGCTGCAACTACCGGAACCGCACGACGACCGCTTACGCGCCGTCGCCCGGTTGCTATACGAAAACCCTTCGGAAAACACGCCATTGGCAGAACTCGGGCACACGATCGGGGCCAGCGGGCGCACGCTCAGCCGGCTCCTGCGCACCGAGCTCGGCATGACCTTCTACGAATGGCGCACCCAGCTGCGCATCTATCACGCACTGATCCTGCTCGCCGACGGTCACGACACGACCCGGGTCGCCCACGCGTGCGGCTGGGCGAACCCGAGCGGATTCATCACTGCCTTCACCGACCTCATCGGCACCACACCGGGTCGCTATCGGCAGGGTCTCAGCGGAAAGCGTTGAACCCCAACCGGGCGGAGGACAGGAAGTGCCCGGCGGCAACGGAACCGAAAGAGGCCAGCTGCTTTTCGCCCGCCGGACTGCCGAACCACTGCCCGGTAACCTGCTCGAACTCCGTACGATCGGGATCGTGGTCGCCCACCCCCGCCACGATGCCGTCCGGTCGGACGAGTACGGCGAGCAGGCCGACCGGCCCGGCGCCCACGATCGCCACGTCATGCATGTGAGTTCGCCGTTCCGGCATCGTTGAAGAAGTCGGTCAGGCGCTGGGCCGGGTCGTCGTTGTCGAACAGGCCGCCGAAGAACTCGACGGCCTCGGTGGCGATCTCGGTGCTGCGGGCGAACATGGCCTGCTCGTACTCGGCGAGCGCGGTCTCGACGCTATCGGGATGCGCGGCAAGGGCTTTGCCGAGCTCGGCGCCGTCGAGCATGGCCAGGTTGGCGCCTTCGCCGTTGGGGGCGGCGAGGTGCGCGGCGTCGCCGACCAGGGTCACGCCCGGCAGCCGATCCCAGCGGTGGTCGAGCGGCAGCGCGTAGTGCGGGCGGTGCACCGGTGCCGTGTCGGTGTCGGTGATCAGCGCGGTGAGTTCTGGTGCCCAGCCGTCGAATTCGCGCGCGATCCGTGCGGTGGCCGCGGTCGCGTCGGTGAAATCGATGGCCGCGAACCACTCCAACGGCCGGGCGAGCACCGCGTAAGTGTGTACGGTGTCGCCCTTTTCGCGGTGCGCGTGGATCTCCGTGCCCTGGGTGGGCGCGAACATTCCGCCGCCGCCAACGGCTTTCGCGGCGGCCGGGTGCCGGGTGTCTGCCTCGAACAGGTAGGTCTCGACGAAGGACGTGCCGGTGTAGTCGGGTGTGGCAGCGGAGAGCAGCGACCGGACTCGCGACCACGCGCCGTCCGCGCCGACCAGCAGCTCGGTCGTGATGGAACTGCCGTCGGCGAAGGTCACCGCATAGCGGCCCTCGCCCAGCGCGCGGATAGCGCTGACCTTGCGGTCCCACTGGACGGTGCCCGCGGGGAGCGAGTCGAGCAGCAGCCGGCGTAGCTCGCCGCGCTGCACCTCGGGACGTCCGCCCGAACCGTCGTCGGGCTTGTCGAGCAGGACCGTCCCGTCCTGATCGAGGATCCGGATCGCTTGGCGGCCCTCCAGGATGATCCCGCGGAACTCGTCCGTCAGCTCGGCCGCCTCGACCGCCAGCTGGCCGTTGTAGTCGTGGATGTCGAGCCTGCCGCCTTGCCTGCGGGCGGCGGGCGAGGGCTCGGCCTCGTAGACCGTCGCCGGAATGCCGTGGACGTGCAGGACGCGGGCCAGCGTGAGTCCGCCCAGCCCCGCCCCGATGATCGTGACCGGTGTCGTCATGGTCGTTCCTTTCCGAGAATCACTATGGAACGGCGTTCCATGAGGTCCATGTTGGAACAACATTCCAGACGTGTCAAGATGGACCTCGTGGCCACCGGCAAACAGCGCACCGAACGACGCACCGACGCGCTCTCGAAGGAGCGGATCGTCGAGGCGGGTATCGAACTGCTCGACGCGACCGGCGAGGGCGGACTGACCTTTCGCGCGCTGACCGAACGCCTCGCCACCGGGCCAGGGGCGATCTACTGGCACGTCGCGAACAAGGGCGAGTTGCTCGCCGCCGCCACCGAAGCCGTCGTCGCCACCGCGCTGGCCACCGAGCCCGCCGAGTCGCCAGACTCGCCACAGGACGCGATCCGCGCCGTCGCTCTCGGACTGTTCGACGCCATCGACGAGCATCCTTGGCTGGCAACCCAACTCGGTCTCCAACTGTCCCGCAGCCCCGCGGGTCCGGTGACCCCGCGGATTCTCGAAAGCATCGGTCGCCAGGTCCGCGACCTCGGCGTCCCCGAGGACAGCTGGTTCACCACGGCAACCGCGGTGATGCACTACATCTTCGGCGCCGCAGGCCAATACACCGCGAACTCCCGCGTCCTCGACGCCGACGTAGACCGCGCCGAATTCCTCACCACTGTCGCGAACGCCTGGGCGGACCTGGACCCCGACACCTACCCGTTCACCCGAGCCGTCGCCGGCCAAGCCCGCGAACACGACGACCGCGCCCAGTTCCTCGCCGGCATCGACCTCCTCCTGGCCGGCATCACCACACTCCACTTGCCACGCATACCCTGAGCCGCAGGTCTTGCCGCGGTGGTTCGTTGCGGCCGCGGGCATCGGGTGAACCAGGTGGTCCAGGATCAGCGGGACCGATACTGGCGGAGGGCAATTCGGGCCAGGTGCACGACTGCGACACTGACGCCGGTGCCCAGGATCCATCCGACGAGGACATCGGTCGGCCAGTGCGCGCCGAGATAGACCATCGCACTGCCGATCAGCGCGACGATCAGGGTGAGCACGGCGGCGATCCAGCGCCGGAACCGCGGCGCCCAAGGCAGGACCAGATAGGTGGCGACCGCTGCGGCCGCCGTCATGGCCGCGACGGTCGACGGCATCGACCACCCGCCGATCTCGACCACCGCGAGGTCGGTCGACGGTCGTGCTCGCCGAATGATCTGCTTGGCCACGGTCGCCAGCGCGGTCGCCGCCACGACCGCGGCTCCGACGGTAAATCCCTGCCACCACCAGCGTTTCGTGATGATGAGGACCAGCCCGATCACTCCGACAGCGGCGATGACCGCGGCGTTCGCCCCGATATCCATCGCCCAGCCGGCCAGCGTGACCAACGTCGGTGCCCGATGCTGAGAAAGCCATCGCAGCAGATTCGGATCGAGACTCACCGCGACCATTCTGCCGGGCGGACAACGGCTCCCGCGCGAGGCGTGGTCAGCGCCAGCGGAAGCGGAAGAAGTTGCCGAGGCCGTTGCGCCGCCAGTCGCGGATCATCGCCGGGGTCGGAAGCCAGAAGGTGTCCGCTCGGGGAAACCCGTGCCGGGTCGTATCGATGAGGCCGAAACGGCGCAGGTTGCGGGCTATCCGCAGCAGTGGGAATTCGGGTTGGTAGTCGTATTCCAGGCGATTGCGGCCGAGGAGCTCGGTGATCAGATGCGACATTTGCTCGGGTGACCGGGTCGTGCCCTTGATTTCGGGATGGGCGCCGCGCCACTGGGCGGCGGCTTCCTCCGAGGCGAAGAAGCTGTTGAAATCGCACCAGCCGACGACCCGGTGGGGCATGTCGCGCAGCGGGTATCCGAGATGCACGCGAAGGGTTTTCGGTTCGTAGTCCAGCAGTATTCCGTCGCGTCCGATCAGTCGAACGGGTTGTCCGGTCTGCCGGCATACCGAGTCGACGATCACCTCCGACCCGGGGAATTGGCCGGATATCGCGCAGGCTTCGACCGCGCATTCGGCGAACCAGCGCTGGGCGCCGTCGACGGTGATCCGGTAGTGGTTCGCGAAGGTGGCGAAGGGGCGGGCGTAGACGAGTTCGCCTGCGGGCGGCTGCGGAGAGGCCAGCGGTTCGTCCTGGAAAACGGGACTGCAGGCGTGCTCTTCGTCTTGGCGCGCAACGCAGATCGCGCCTTCCAGAGCACGCAGGTCCGCGTCGAGCTCCTGGCCGGACACCGCGAATTGCGTACGCAGCTCGGCGATCGTCGGCGCGGTTCCGGTGCGCCGGACCTGGTCCATGATCCGTTGCCGGATCGCCCGGGCGCGGGTACTCAGTTCTGCCATGGTGGTCTCCCTCGATGGTCAAGCCGGTTCGCGAAAACCCATGCCGTGCATGACGGTTCGTACGTGGACGCGGAAGAGTTCGTCCGGGTCGGAGATCAGCGCGGCGATGCTGCCGAACGTTTCGCCGGCGATGAAGCCCAGGATGCAGGCCCAGGCGTTGATCAGGATGCCGGGCACCGGGCTCGGCGCCATCGAATCGCCGCCCAGCAGCGGGCCCGCCGCCAGCGCCGGTACCAGGGTGGCCGTCGGATCGGCGGCGCCCTGCGCGACCGCGGCCAGGTACGGCGTCGCGACCGCGGCCATGAGCCGCCCCGCGGCCGGGCCGGTCTCCTCGGGTCGGGCTTGGTAGCCGGGGATCGGGGTTCCGTTGATCAGGGCGAACTCGGCGGGATTGGACAGCGCCCAGCGCCGGGCGGCCGCGCAGCCGGCGCTCCACTGTTCGGCCGGCGTGGCACCGGGGTCTTGCGCGTCGGTCATCGCCGCCGTGAGCGCGTCGTACGAGTCGACGCACAGCGCGGTGATCAGGGCCGACTGGCCGTCGAAATAGCGGAACAGGGCGGCGGGGGACATGCGCATCTCCCTGGCGATGCCGCGCAGCGACAATCCGCCCGTTCCGTCGGTCGCGAGTTGTTGCCGCGCATGGGATTTGATCTCGGCGATCGTCGCGACCCGGCGTTGCGCTCGTCTGGTCGGCGGCGGCTGGTCCGCGGTGGTCTCCGGCACGGCCCGTCCTTTCCCTGCGGATGGTTGCACGCATGTACAGTGATCACTGTACGCTATGTGATCAGTGATCGCATTTGTAGATCTCCGAGTGGCATCACGCAGGTGGAAGGGGTGCGGTGAAAGAAGACGTGCGCGCAATGGTGACGCGGGAGCGTGCGGAATTGGCGGAACTCCTGGGCACCCTCACCGAAGTGCAGTGGAATACCGAATCGCTGTGCGTCGGCTGGCGGGTTCGTGATGTCGCCGCGCATCTGCTCTACGAGGTGACGCCCCCGCTCACCTACGCGCTGGAGACGCTGCGGGCCGGTGGATCCTCCGACCGGCTCAACGCCCGCTATGTCGAGCGCTGGCGGGACAGACCTATCGATGAACTGCTCGCCGCCTTCGACACGACTCGCCGCGGCGGGTTCCCGACTCGATTCGCTCCCCGAATCGCCCTCGCCGACACGTTGATTCATCACCAGGACATCCGGCGGCCGCTGGGGCTGCACCGGACGGTGCCCGCACCGCACCTGCTGATGTTGCTGCGCCATCCCGACCCGTTCCTGCGTCCCGGGGCGCGCATGCGCGGATTGCGTTTCGCCGCAACCGATGTGGACTGGGGGCGCGGGAGCGGGCCGACCGTCGAAGGTCCGGGCGAGGCGATCGTCTTGGCCGTGGCCGGTCGGTCCGCCGCGTTGGCCGACCTCGGCGGTGCGGGCGTCGACATCTTGCGTGGGCGTCTCGGGTGAGTTGCGATGCCGGCCGATGACATTGGTGCGCAGCGGGAATCGTCCGATCGACGCGCGGACGCGGTGTGTCAGAATTCGCGGATGGGCGGTCCCGTGATCGACGTCGCCGTAGGTAGCGACATCGGCCAGCGTTATTCGGCGAATTTCGACGTCACCTACTTGCGGGCGCAACCGCTGCTGGCCGTGGTGGCCGATGGGATGGGGGATGGGCCGGGCAGCGCGGCCGCGGGACGGACTGCTGTCGACATGTTCGTCGGCTACGTCACCCGCGCACAAGAACCGGGGCCGGACGTGTTCCGTGCCGCCGTGGCCGCCGCCGATGTCCGGGTGCACCGAATCGGCCAGGAGTTGCGAAATCTGGCGGGCTGCACGCTGACTGCCATGGTGGCCACGCCGCACGGCTACAGCATCGTGCAGATCGGCGACTCGCGCGTGTACCGGCTGCGCGACGGGCTGCTCGAACTGTTGACGACGGACCACACGATGGCCTGGCTCGGCGCCGTGCACGGCTGGTATCCGTTCGATTCGCAGCAGGCCGCGTCGGCGCGCTACCACCTGACCCGATACGTCGGACGTGGCGGCGCACCCGAACCGGACGTGCTCGACGTGACGTTACGACCCGGCGACCGCTATCTGCTGTGCAGCGACGGCGTATCCGAGCAGGTCAGCTACGACGACCTCCGAATCTTCCTCGGCCGCAACGCGCCACCGCAAGCGATCATCACCGATCTGCTGAACACCTGCGACAGGGCGGGCGGAAACGACAACGCGTCTGCCATCGTGATCCGTGTCGACTGATCGTTCGAGATCGGTCACCACTGAACGCCTGACACACTGCCAACGAACAGAGCGATGACTGCCAACGTTCTCGATCTGCTTTTTCGCCGAAAGACCCGGGGATAAAGTCCGTTGTGTTACAGCGGATTTGCCGCGGAAGACGCTGGGATTTCGATGTCGCCGCGGTCTGTCGGGAGGTTTTATATGCAAAGCAAAGCTCGGCGGCTCGCGCTGTCGGCCATTGTCATTGCGGCATCGGCGATTACCTTGGGTTTTCCCACTGCGACCGCTACTGCCGATCCGGGACGCTGCGGAGTTTCCGTGACGAGTGGGATCGATACGGGGAAGCAGGTCCCAAGTTTCATCTATCTGATGCGCAACGACTGCGGGGTGGGCGCGAACTTCCGGGTCTACCAGTACACGCTCGGCCGGGACGCACAGGCCGGCAACGGTCAGACCTGCCAGTGGGTCAACGCCCACGACACGGCGACCTTCTGGGACCCGGTCGGCGACCAGACCTGGCAACCGCTCAGCTGCTGAAACCGATTCACCCAGAAGGAATAACGTGAACAACATCAAACGCGTAGCGGCTTCGGTCGCCGGGGCAACGGCAATCGCCGGAATCTTCGGCATCGCCGCACCGACTGTCGCCCAGGCGGATCCCGGTCGATGCGGAGTCTCCGTCGAAGGTCCGTCCAATTCCGGATCCCAATGGGCCTACTTCGTGCGGAACGACTGCTCCGACAATATTCATGTGAAGGTTCATCTGTACGACCTGGGCATGGACACCTCGTGCCATTGGATTGTGCCCGGTGAAACGGTTGCCTTGTTCTCGAACTATATCGATAGGACCTGGCAGGCAGTCCCCTGCTGAGGCGGATCGACCATCCCGATTGCGTCGAATACGGCTCGACGCAATCGGGATGTCATGCCAGCGGCTCCACGGCGAACGTGACCCTGGCAGCGCCAATGTGAGGTGAGCTTATGTCGCTCTCACCACGCCAGTAAACGAATCACGGTGAGCAGGACCGGTCCGCAATGCCGGAGGCGCTTCTATCGTGGGCCACGCCACATATAAGCAGCCACGCATGACTAGCGCAGGGGACCAACCGATGACTGTGACCGACGAGTACCTGCAGAACAACGCGACCTACGCGAGCACCTTCACCGGGCCGCTGCCCTTGCCGCCGGCCAAGCAGGTCGCGGTGGTCGCGTGCATGGACGCCAGACTGAATGTCTATGGCGCGCTCGGCATCAAGGAGGGCGAGTCGCACGTCATCCGCAATGCGGGCGGCGTGATCACCGCGGACGAGATCCGGTCGCTGGCGATCAGTCAGCGCCTGCTCGGCACCCGCGAGATCATCCTGATCCACCACACCGACTGCGGCATGCTGACCTTCACCGACGACGACTTCAAGTCCTCGATCCAGCAGGACGTCGGGATCAAGCCGGAGTGGGCGGCGGAAGCGTTCGCCGACCTGGAAACCGATGTGCGGCAATCGATTGCCCGCATCGTCGCCAGCCCGTTCGTGCCGCACAAGGACTCCATCCGCGGCTTCGTCTTCGACGTGGCCACCGGCAAGCTGAACGAAGTGCTCGCCGACTGATCCGTACGCACGTCACGAGATCCGGGTCCACGGACCCGGATCTCGTCGCTTCATCACTCGACACGCCGCCTCGACTCGCGCTCTCGACATGTCGGCCGCATGACACGCGGCCGAACATGTGCCGCACGGCACCGCCGTGATCGGCCGAACCACCGCCCAGAGCCCCCTGAGCTGCGTGAACGCTACCGGCCGGTAGACAAATCGGGCACCGAATATGGTTGCTATTGCGCTCGGATGTCCCTATCCTCAAGCGCGTGTCGATTCCCGCCGCCCGCCTCAGCGCAGCGCTCAATGTCGCAGACCGCGACGGCGCTGTGCTAGTTCCGCTTACCGCGATGGTGGCGCAGCGGCGACTTCTCCTCGTAGTAACCCGCCGTAGCGGGGTCTGATTCGGACCGGCCCCCTCGCTGCGGGCTGAACGACTTGTTAGTGCTGGTCCCCTCTGTCAACTGAGCCACGACATTCCTCGGGAAGACCTACTTTCAAATGACAATCCTCACGCTCGATACCCATGCCTTCCATGCCGCCGCGCCCAAGGGCCTGCGCCACGAAAGCGCCGAACTCACCCCGGCGCAATTCCACGACCGCTACTGCGAGCACACCGGGCCGATCCGGCTCGGCGACTGGTCGCCGGCGGGTAGCCGCAGCGCCGATTTCGCGGTGACGCTGGAATTCGCCGATCACCTGCGCACGGTCGTCGCGTCCGGCAGCCTCGTGGCGGCGATGACCTCGGCCCTCTACGAAGAGGGCTACCACGTCGAAATCCTCCAGTTCCACCAGCGTCGCACCGGCGAGGGCACCGCGACCTTCGTGCAGTGCGAATGCAACGGCAGGCGCGGCTGGGGCGCGGCCCTGGCCGACGACAGCGCCGAATCGACGGTTCGCGCGATGATTGCCGGAGTCAACCAGCTCGGTAGCTGACCGGACGAGAAAAGGGCCGTTCCGCTCGGTGGAGCGGGACGGCCCTTTCGGTTCCGCGTGGTTACTGCTCGGCGCCGGCCTGCTGCTCGGCGAGCTGTTTGCGTACCTCGTCCATGTCCAGCTCCTTCACCTGGGTGACCAGGTCCTCCAGCGCGGCCGGCGGCAGGGCGCCGGGCTGCGCGAACACCAGCACGCCCTCGCGGAACGCCATGATGGTCGGGATGGAGCGGATGTTGGCGGCGGCCGCGAGCCCCTGCTCGGACTCGGTGTCGACCTTGCCGTGCACGACATCGGCGTGCTTCTCCGAAGAAGCCTCGAAGGTCGGTGCGAAGCTCTTGCACGGGCCGCACCACTCAGCCCAGAAATCGACGAGTACCACGTCGTTTCCGGTGACTACCTCATCAAAATTCTTCTGGGTCAGCGTCTGGGTGGCCATGACGTCCTCTCGTATACGGTGTGCCAGCTACAACGCCGACAGTTGTCTATATCTTCCATGGCCGACGGCGCGCGGACACTACTCACCCGCGATCGTCGACCGTCCCTACTAGGGATCTTCCCCGGCAGGTGCCGCCTGACACCCGGTAAGCCGATCTCCGGTCAAGAGCGGTCCGGCGGGTCGGTTCGCCGGCCCGCCGGGCGCGGCGCGAAGATGAGCCGGTGAACGAGTGCGCGCGACCCATGACGACAGGTCCGAAGTCGTGACCGGACCCGCATTGCGGCTCGGCCTCATCGACGGCGACGGCATCGGACCCGAGGTCGTCCGCGCCGCGCGGCAGGTCGTCGACGAGGCGGTGTCGGCGGCCGGCGCCGCGCCGATCGAATGGGTGCCGCTGCCGATGGGGCACCTGGCCATCGCCGAACACGGCGACCCACTGCCGGAAGCGACTCTGACCGCGCTCGACAGCGTGGACGCGTGGATCCTCGGCCCGCACGACAACGCCTCCTACCCGGCAGAACACCGCACCGCGGTCGCGCCCGGCGGCGCCATTCGCAAACGCTTCGGGCTCTACGCCAACATCCGCCCGGCCCGCGCGTTCGCCGGGATCCGGGCGGCCGCGCCGAAGATCGACCTGGTCATCGTCCGGGAGAACAGCGAAGGCTTCTACGCCGACCGCAACATGTTCGCCGGGTCGGGGGAGTTCCGCCCGACCGAGGACGTCGCCATGATGGTCGGCGTCGTGACCAGGCAGGCCTGCGAACGAATCGCCCACCAAGCTTTTCGCCTCGCCGCCGCGCGGCGCAAACGGCTGACCATCGTGCACAAGGCCAACGTACTGCCGATGACGATGGGTCTGTTCCGCGATGTCTGCTATGAAATTGCCCACGCCTATCCGGGCGTCGACGTCACCGACGAACACGTCGACGCGACGGCCGCCCATCTGGTCCGCGCCGCCGCCGACTACGACGTCCTGGTGACCGAGAACCTCTTCGGCGACATCCTCTCCGACCTCGCCGGCGAGCTGAGCGGTTCACTGGGCCTGGCCGCCTCGCTCAACTGCTCGGCCACCCGCGCCATGGCCCAGGCCGTGCACGGCGCGGCGCCCACCATCGCGGGGCGCAATCGCGCGAACCCCGCCGCCCTGCAACTGTCCTCGGCAATGCTGTTGCGGTGGTTGGGGACTCGCGATAGCGAAAGCACACTGCTGCACGCCGCCGAGCGGGTCGAACGAGCCGTCGCGGCCACGTTCGAAGCGGGCATCGCCACCGCGGACCTGGGCGGACTGGCGTCGACCAGCGAGTTCACCGAGCAAGTTTGTGCTAGGGTCCACCGCCGGTAGTCGGAGTGTGCTAGCCCGGAGTGTTCAGCAAGGAACGGATGAAAGTTCCGTTACTGTCCAGCACGAAGCGTCTCGGTCGCTTAGATTGCCAACGGGTGGTGACACCCGGGTTTCTTGAATCCGAAATGTGGAGGGCTGCTGTGTCTGTTCGATCGGTTCTTGGCAGGCGCGCCCTGCAGGCGGTGTGCGTACTCGCCGTAGGCGCACTCGCCCTGACGGGCTGTAGTAATTCCGAAGACTCCGGACCAGCGGTCGAGAAGGTGAAGGTCGACAAGGTCGACTCCATCGCGGCGCAGCTCCCCGACAAGATCAAGCAGTCCGGCAAGCTCGTCGTCGGCGTCAATGTTCCGTACCAGCCCAACGAGTACAAGGACCCGAGCGGCAAGATCGTCGGCTACGACGTCGACCTGATGGACGCCGTCGCCGCCACCCTGGGCGTGAAGGCCGAGTACCTCGAGTCCGCCTTCGAGAAGATCATCCCGACGATCCAGGCGGGCACCTACGACGTGGGCATGTCCTCGATCACCGACACCAAGGAGCGCGAAGAGCAGGTCGATTTCGCGACCTACTTCAACGTGCGCACCCAGTGGGCGCAGCAAAAGGGCAAGCCGATCGACCCGGACAACGCCTGCGGTAAGCGGGTGGCGGTGCAGGCCACCACCATCCAGGACACCGACGAGCTTCCGGACAAGAGCAAGAAGTGCGTCGCCGAGGGCAAGCCCGCCATCGACATCAAGTCGTTCGAGGAGCAGAGCGCCGCGACCAACGCGCTGGTGCTCGGTCAGGTCGACGGCATGGCCGCCGACCTGCCGGTGACCGTGTACGCGATCCAGAAGAGCGACGGCAAGATCGAGAAGGCCGGCGCCGCGTACGGTGCCGCGCTCTACGGCTGGGCCACCCCGAAGGGTTCGCCGCTGGCCGCGGTGTTGCAGAAGGCCGTGCAGAGCCTGATCGACAACGGCAAGTACCTGGAGATCGCCAAGAACTGGGGCGTCGAGGAAGGCGCACTCACCAAGTCGGTCGTCAACGGCGCAACGAGCTGATCGATGACATCGAACGAAACCATGCCGGCGCCCGGTGACCCCGGGCCCGGCGCGGCGGAGCTGTCCCAGGAGCCGGAACCGATCAAAGCGGTTCCGCTGCGCAGGCCCGGCCGGTGGATCGCCGCCGCGGTCATCCTGGTGCTCGTCGGACTCTTCCTCTACGGCGCCGCGACGAACGACGCCTACCAGTGGTCGACCTACCGGAAGTACCTGTTCGACAGCAGGATCGTCCACGGTGCGGTGGTCACCCTCGAACTGACCGTGCTCGCCATGGCGATCGCCGTCTCGCTGGGCACCTTGCTCGCGGTCATGCGGTTGTCGCCGAACCCGGTGCTGCGGGCCGCGGCGTGGGTGTACCTCTGGATCTTCCGTGGCACACCGGTTTTCGTGCAGTTGGTGTTCTGGGGTCTGTTCCCCTCGCTGTACAAGCACATCGTGCTCGGCATCCCCTGGGGCCCGCACCTGATCGACCTGGACGTGCAGAGCATGCAGGCGGCGTTCACCTTCGCGGTGATCGGCCTCGGCCTCAACGAAGCCGCCTACATGGCCGAAATCGTCCGCGCCGGAATCAATTCCGTCGGGGAGGGGCAGCGCGAGGCGTCGACCGCGCTGGGCATGTCCTGGAGCCTGACCATGCGCAGGACCGTGCTGCCCCAGGCCATGCGGGTGATCATCCCGCCGACCGGCAACGAGCTCATCGGCATGCTGAAGACCACCTCGCTGGTCACCGCGCTTCCGCTGAGCACCGACCTCTACGGCCGCGCCCGCGAGATCTACGGGGTGAACTTCCAGCCGATCCCGCTGCTGCTGGTCACCGCGACCTGGTACCTGGCGATCACCAGCGTGCTGATGGTCGGGCAGTACTACCTGGAGCGCTACTACTCGCGCGGCCTGTCCCGGCAGCTGACCGGCAAGCAGTTGCAGGACCTCGCCGATGCCCAGACGATTGTGAAGGCGAAATGAGCACGGACAGCGTCAAAGACGCTCAACCCATGATCCTCGCCGACCGGGTGTGCAAGAACTTCGGCGCGCTGCAGGTGCTCAAGGGCGTCTCGCTGGAGATCGGCCGCGGCGAGGTGCTGTGCGTGATCGGACCCTCCGGCTCGGGCAAGTCCACCTTCCTGCGCTGCATCAACCACCTCGAAGAGGTCAACGCCGGCCGGCTCTACGTGGACGGCGAGCTCGTCGGCTACCAGGAGAAGAACGGCAAGCTCTACGAGCTGCACCCGCGCGAGGCCGCCCGGCAGCGCCGCGAGATCGGCATGGTGTTCCAGCATTTCAATCTGTTCCCGCATCGCACGGTGCTGGAGAACGTGATCGAGGCGCCGACCCAGGTCAAGAAGGTGCCCAAGGCCGAAGCCGTGGCGAAGGCGCAGGAGCTGCTCGACCGAGTCGGCTTGGCGGAGAAGGCGAATGCCTATCCGGCGCAGCTGTCCGGCGGGCAGCAGCAGCGGGTCGCCATCGCCCGCGCGCTGGCCATGGACCCCAAGCTGATGCTGTTCGACGAGCCTACCTCGGCGCTCGACCCGGAACTCGTCGGCGAGGTGCTCCAGGTCATGCGCGAGCTGGCGCAGTCCGGCATGACCATGGTCGTGGTGACGCACGAAATGGGTTTCGCCCGTGAGGTGGCCGACAAGCTGGTCTTCATGGACGGCGGCGTGATCGTGGAAGCGGGTGTGCCGCGCGAGCTGCTGGCCAACCCGAAACACGAACGCACCCAGGCGTTCCTGTCCCGGCTGCTCTAGGGCGGTCGTTCCGGGGTCCTGTACGTCTCACAGAGCGTCCATGCGGTTCGCGGGGTCTAATGGCCCTTGCAAACCGTATGGGCGCTCTGTGCGTCTCGCAGGGGGCGATGTTCGGGGGCGCGGCCTCCGGTGGCTCCGTGGGGGCTTCGGGGCAAATGGGGCCGATCCCCAGATGCGTGGAACTCGGGGAGCTCGACCACGCGGTGGTCCGGTGTGCGGCGTTCAGGCGGTGGGGTGCTGGGCGATTCGGTGGGTATTCGCTTTGCCGCCCAAGGCGATACGTAGTTGGCCTAGTAGCACTTTGGCGGCAGGAGTGGCCGGGCGGTCGGTACGCCAGACGAGGGCGAGTCGGCCGCGCAGTTCGGGTTGGACGATGCGGATGGTGCGGACGCCGAAGGCCTTTGCCTCCTCCAGTGTCAGGCCCGGTACGACCGCGATGCCGAGCCCGCGGGAGGCCAGTTGGAGCAGTAGCGGGGGAGCGGCCGCCTCGAAGGCGACGTTCGGGACGAATCCCGCTGCCGCGCAGGAGCGTTCGAAGACCCCGCGCAGGCCGGTGCCGGGCGGCAGGCAGATCAGCGAGTGGTCGCGGAGTTCGATCAACGGGATGTCGTCGCCGTGCGTCCGGTCGTCGGCGGCGACCGCGGCCACCACCGCGGTTTCCAGCACCACGTCGACGCCGATACCGGAATCCATTGGCGCACCTGTCATTCCGATCAGGGCGACGTCCAAGTCGCCCCGGCTCAGTGCCGCGAGCATCTGTTCCGAGGTGTCTTCGGTCAGGCTGATGCCGACCTGCGGGTGGTCGTCGTGGAAGTCGGCGAGGACGGACGCGACATCGAGTTCCTCGGTCGCGGCTCCGGAGATCAACCCGACCCGCACATGGCCGCGCAGCAGCCCGGCGAACTCGTCCACCGTCTCGGTGATGCGCTCGGTCGCGTCGAGCGCGGCCCGTGCGTGCTTCACCACCGCCGCGCCGATCTCGGTCGGGGTCACCGTGCGGCCGCCCCGGTCGAGCAGCTGCTGGCCCAGCTCGCGTTCCAGCTGACGGATCTGCGCGCTCAGCCCGGGCTGAGCCAGGTGCAGGCGGGCGGCGGCCCGGGTGAAGTTGGCTTCCTCCACCACGGTTACCAGGTAGCGAAGCTGACGCAGTTCCATAACTATCGATTCTAGCTACTAGAAGATCTATCTGTTGTACTTCTAGATCGAATCAGCGCATCGTCGAAGGCATGGCAAACAACGCAGAAAACCTCACCGACACCTTCACCGGCCCGGTCTTCCGCCCTGGCGAGGCCGGATACGACGAGGAGGTCGCGGGCTTCCAGACCGCTTACACGCACCGCCCCGCGCTGGTCGTCGGCGCGGTGCACGCCGAGGACGTGCGCGCCGCGGTGGAATACGCTGCGCGCCAGGGTCTTCCCGTCGCGGTGCAGGCGACCGGGCACGGGCTGTCCGTCGCGGCCGACGGTGGCGTGCTGATCAGCACCCGCCGCATGACCACCGTGGAGATCGACCCCGAGGCCCGCACCGCCCGCGTCGGGGCCGGTGTTCGGGCCGGTGCCCTGGTCGAGGCGGCCGCGGTACACGGACTCGCGCCGTTGAACGGCTCCTCGCCCTCGGTCGGCGTGATCGGCTACCTGCTCGGCGGCGGAACCGGTCTGCTGGCAAGGGAATTCGGCTACGCCGCCGACCACGTCCGAGCCATCGAACTGGTCACCGCGGACGGCCGGGTGCGCAGGCTGGTCCCCGGCGACGAACTGTTCGGCGCGGTCCTCGGCAGCGGCGGCAACTTCGGCGTGGTCACCGCGATCGAGCTGGGCCTGCTGCCGGTCACCGAGGTGTACGGCGGTCAGCTGATGTTCGACACCCCGCTGGTCGAGCAGGCCCTGGAGGTCTGGCGGCAGTGGACCGCAACGGTTCCCGACGAACTGACCTCCACCGTCGCCATGCTGGCCTTCCCCGACATCCCGCAGGTCCCCGCCCCGCTGCGCGGCCGCTACGTGGCCTCGTTCCGCATCGCGTTCAACGGTTCCGCCGCGGAAGGTGAGCGCCTGGTCGCTCCGCTGCGCGCGGTGGGCGAGCGCTTGAAGGACGACCTGCGGACGATGCCGTACACGGAATCGCACACCATTCACAGCGACCCCGACCACCCGCACGCTTACGCCGCCACCAACGCGCTGCTCAGCGAGCTGAACGGAGAAACGTTGTCCGCCTTGCTGTCCGCCGCGGGCCCGAACTCCGGTGCCGGCGCGGTCGTCGACATCCGCCATCTCGGTGGCGCGCTCAGCACCCCGACCCGCACCGGCACCGTCGTCGGCCATCGCGACGCCGCCTACATCGTCCGCGTCATCACCGACCCCGACGACGACACCGCGGCCAGGGACAAGGTCCGCACCGCGCTCGCCCCGTGGACCATCGGCCACAGCCTCAACTTCCTCTACGGCGCGGGCGCCGAGGCCGACGAGGCCCAGACCCGGGCGGGCTACGCCGCCGACACCTACCCCCGCCTCGCGGAACTGAAGGCAAAGTACGACCCGCGCAACATGTTCCGCTTCAACCGCAACATCCGTCCCGCCACCCATTGATCCGCCGCGCCCCGGGCGCCGCTTCGCCGACGAGGTTCCCGGGGCTTTTCGGTGGTGCCGTCGCCGCCGATCCTCTGCTATCTTCGTGATATCACTTTGATACTTGGAGGATGTCATGAAGCTTCGGCCCGCATTCCACGTCAACGGCTTCCTGGTGCTGGTGGCGTGGCTGGTGCTCACCCTGCTGTTCGGTGGCGCGGCCGCGCTCGGTTACGTCGCGATGGCGCAGCAGCACAACGTGCCCGCGCTGGTCGGCGCGATCGCCGCCAGCTTCGTGGTGCTCGTGCTGCTGCTCGCGGCGACCGGCCTGGTCGTGGTGAACCCGAACGAGGCGCAGGTCGTCCAGTTCTTCGGCCGTTACGTCGGCTCGATCAGCGAGCCGGGCTTCTTCTCCGTGCTGCCGCTGACCGACCGAAAGCGAATCTCGTTGCGGGTGCGTAACTTCGAGACGCAGAAGCTGAAGGTCAACGACGCCGACGGCAACCCGGTCGAGATCGCCGCCGTCGTGGTCTACCGCGTGGTCGACAGCTTCAAGGCCGCGTTCGCCGTCGACGATTACGAGGAGTACGTGCAGACCCAGTCCGAGGCCGCGGTCCGCCACCTCGCCACCTCGCACCCCTACGACTCGCACGACAACACCCGCACCAGCCTGCGCGACGGCGCCGAGGTGGCCGAGGAACTCACCGTCGAACTGCGCGAGCGCACCCTGCTCGCCGGCATCGAGGTGCTCGAGGCGCGCATCACCCACCTCGCCTACGCGCCGGAGATCGCCCAGGCCATGCTGGTCCGGCAGCAGGCCGCGCAGGTGGTCGCCGCCCGCACCCAGATCGTGGAGGGGGCGGTCGGCATGGTCGGTCTCGCGCTGGACAAGCTCACCGAGCAGGGCGTGGTGGAACTGGACGAGGAGCGCCGCGCCACCATGGTCTCCAACCTCCTGGTCGTCCTCTGCGGCGATCGAGCCATCCAGCCCGTCGTGAACACCGGCTCCCTCTACAACTGAGCGGCGACGCCATGGCTGAGCGCAAGAAGCTCCTGCTACGGCTCGACCCGGCGATCCACGAGGCCATCGCCAAGTGGGCGGCCGACGACCTGCGCAGCATCAACGCCCAGATCGAATACGCCCTGCGCCTGGCGCTCGAGCAGGCGGGCCGCAAACCGAAATAGCTCCGACAAAATCAAGGGGAACTGGTGCGGGCATCGCGCGAGAGCGGGCCTGCACCAGTTCCCCTTGATCTTGTGTGCCCTGCTCCCGCGGCGTACAACGGCTCGCCACGTAGGGGTCGGCGCGCCGGCTTCCGCTCCAGCTATCGGCCTCAGGGGTGCGGATTCCGAGATCGGGTGCGGATCATGCAGGTGGGGCGCGTACTCGGGCGGAGGGGGCGGTTACCGTGAGCGCGTGCCAATCTCGTTCGATACCGCCGGGCTACAGCCGATCGACGGCAACTCGTGGCGCGATCCGAGTACCGGGGACATCGTCACGATGACCTACTTCGACCTGGTTCCGGATCTGCCCGCGCCGCTGGACGACGTGGACGTGCTGCGCCGCGGGCTCGCCGAGCGGTCCGCCGAATCCGGTTGCCTGATCGAGGCTTTCGTCATCTGGGTCGACCGAGAGCCCGCATTGCTGCGGATGGAGAAGTTCCCGCTACCCAACCAGCAGCACGGGCTGGCCTTCGTCGCGTCGATCATCGTGCCCAAGGACCGGTGCAGCGCGGTCTTCCAGATCCTCTGCCCGGAGACCGGCACCACCGGCGTCCGCGAGGCCGTGCTGATGACCCAGATCGGCTACGAAAACATGTTCCCGCCGCACCCGTACGCGCCGGGCCTCAGCGGCAGGCTGCCCTATAACGCCGCCGACGAGATCCGCTGGGACGACCAATTCCCCGACCACCCGCTCACCCGAGCCCGCCGCTGGGTAACCCGCACGGTCCCCACCGCCCGCTTGGCTCCCGCCTTCGCCGCCCTACCCCCCTTCGCCGGCCCGCTGCGCACCACCTGGCCGCACGCCTTTTGATTTCCCGCACCGAGAATCGCATGCGAATTTCGGTGCGGGAAATCAGAAACCGTGCGGCTATGCGGGCTTCTCGGTGACGAAGATGGCGGTGCCGGGGAAGATTTCGCCGCGGAGCGGGCTCCACTGGCCCCATTCGCGGTCGAGCCATTCCGGCCAGTCCGGTTCCACGATGTCGATCACCAGCAGCCCGGCTGCGACGATCTCGCGGACCCGGTCGCCGACGGTGCGGTGATGTTCGACGTAGGTCGGCTCGCCTTCGGCGTCGACCTCCACGTAGGGGGTGCGATCGAAGTAGGGGATCGCGGCGGTCAATCCGGCCGGACCTGGATCGTCGGGGAAGATCCAGCGCATCGGGTGGTTCACCGAGAACACCCACCGGCCGCCCGGCCGCAGCACCCGGGCCACCTCGCGCATCACCCGCGCCGAATCGGCGACGAACGGGATCGCGCCGAACGCCGAGCAGGCGAGGTCGAAGGAGGCGTCGGCGAACGGCAGCGTCTCCGCGCCCGCCTGGATCAGCGGTACCTGCGGTCCACCGCGTGCCATCGCCGCCCGGCCCCGCTCCAGCATCCCCATCGAGAGATCGAGCCCGACCGGATGCGCTCCCTGTCCGGCCAGCCAGCGTGCGCACGGCGCCGAGCCGCAGCCGATCTCCAGGATCCGCTTGCCCGCCAGCTCGCCGAGAAAGTGCATATCGCCCTCGTGCAGACCCTCCGGGCACCAGACGAATTCACCGTCTGGGGAATCGACACCCAGGAAATCCGCGTGCGTCTCGTGGTACTGGCCGGCGTCGGCATCCCACCAGCGGCGACTGGCCTGCTGACTAGCGGCGGAGCCGATTCGAGCGCGCGAAGTTCCCGCGGTCCCGAGCAGTGTGTTTGCATATGCATGGCGATCTTCCGACACGCCGTCAGCGTATCCCGGTGTGGCGACCGGACCGGTTTGCCCGGCTGGACCAAGGTCGCGTACGCTGAACGCGCGAGTGCCTTAGGTACAGCCGTACCGGAGTCAATCACCCGCTGAGTTTCATGTGCGTCACGTGCGGTACGTTCCTAGTGTCCGTCTTCACACCAGCGCGGTGAATTCGCCAGCGTACCGAAAGTTCCAATGTCCGCAACCGACCACAATCCGTCCGGAGCAAACCGACATATGCCCACCACCGTCACCTCGCCGCAGGTAGCCGTCAACGACATCGGCTCCGCCGAGGATTTCCTCGCCGCCATCGACGCCACGATCAAGTACTTCAATGACGGCGACATCGTCGAAGGAACCATCGTCAAGGTCGACCGCGACGAGGTCCTGCTCGACATCGGTTACAAGACCGAAGGCGTCATCCCTTCCCGCGAACTCTCCATCAAGCACGATGTCGACCCGAACGAGGTCGTTTCCGTGGGCGATGAGGTCGAGGCTCTTGTTCTCACCAAGGAGGACAAGGAAGGCCGCCTGATCCTGTCGAAGAAGCGGGCTCAGTACGAGCGCGCGTGGGGCACGATCGAGGAGCTCAAGGAGAAGGACGAGGCCGTCAAGGGCACCGTCATCGAGGTCGTCAAGGGCGGCCTGATCCTCGACATCGGTCTCCGCGGCTTCCTGCCCGCCTCGCTCGTCGAGATGCGTCGCGTCCGCGACCTCCAGCCGTACGTCGGCAAGGAGATCGAGGCCAAGATCATCGAGCTGGACAAGAACCGCAACAACGTGGTCCTGTCCCGCCGTGCGTGGCTCGAGCAGACCCAGTCCGAGGTCCGCAGCGAGTTCCTGCACCAGCTGCAGAAGGGCCAGGTCCGCAAGGGTGTGGTCTCCTCGATCGTCAACTTCGGTGCCTTCGTGGACCTGGGTGGCGTCGACGGCCTGGTGCACGTCTCCGAGCTGTCCTGGAAGCACATCGACCACCCGTCCGAGGTTGTCGAGGTCGGCACCGAGGTCACCGTCGAGGTGCTCGACGTCGATCTGGATCGCGAGCGGGTTTCGCTGTCGCTCAAGGCGACTCAGGAAGACCCGTGGCGTCAGTTCGCCCGGACTCACGCGATCGGCCAGATCGTGCCCGGCAAGGTCACCAAGCTGGTTCCGTTCGGTGCGTTCGTGCGCGTCGAAGAGGGCATCGAGGGCCTCGTCCACATCTCCGAGCTGGCCGAGCGCCACGTGGAGGTCCCGGACCAGGTTGTCGCCGTCGGCGACGACGCGATGGTCAAGGTCATCGACATCGACCTGGAGCGTCGCCGGATCTCGCTGTCGCTGAAGCAGGCGAACGAGGACTACCACGCCGAGTTCGACCCGTCGAAGTACGGCATGGCCGACAGCTACGACGACCAGGGGAACTACATCTTCCCCGAGGGCTTCGATCCCGACACCAACGAGTGGCTCGAAGGCTTCGACAAGCAGCGTGAAGAGTGGGAAGGCCGGTACGCCGAGGCCGAGCGTCGCCACAAGATGCACACCGCTCAGATGGAGAAGATGGCGGCCGACGCCGCGGCCGAGGCCGCGAACGGTGGCGGCTCGTCGAACTACTCCTCCGAGAGCGGTTCGCAGGCTTCGTCGTCCTCCTCCTCCAGCTCGTCCGAGTCGGCCGGCGGTTCGCTGGCCAGCGACGCGCAGCTGGCGGCTCTGCGGGAGAAGCTCTCCGGCAACGCCTGATAGCACGTGTGACGAAGGCCCCGGTTCCCTGGACCGGGGCCTTCGCCCGTTTCGGAGTCGAGTTGGCGTTTCCCGGAGTGGGCTCCCGGTATTCTGAACGATGATGTCCGATGCCGCTGTTGAGCTTCCGTCCACGTCCTGGGAGCGCAGGAAGATCGAGGCGATGAGCCGGATCCAGCGGGTCGCGCTGGATCTCTTCGACGCGCACGGGTACCGGAACGTGACGATCGAGCGGGTCGCCGCCGAGGCCGCGGTATCGCCGAGCTCCGTCTACCGCTACTTCGGCACCAAGGAGATGCTCGTCCTCTACGACGAGGCGGACCCGAAGATCCTGGACGCCGTCCGCACCGCGGGCGGGAGCACCGCCGTCGAACCCGCGGACCTGATCGCGGTCGCCCGCATGCTCCTGCCGCTGCTGACCGAGTCGCTGCTGACCGAGGAGTCGGAGCGCCGGATCCGGCAGCGGCTGCAATACACCGCGGCGATCCCGGAGATCAAGGTCGGCCAGACCAAGCAGATGCGCGAGCTCGAGGACCAGTTCCGGACGCTGTTCGCCGAACGAACCGGCTTCGACGCCAACGAGTTACGCGTGCGGATGGCCGCGGCCACCGCCGTCTGGGGTTGCGTGGCGGCGCTGGACCATTGGGCCGGAAAGGGTTTCGCCGGGCGGCTGAAGGACGTCTATACCGAGGCGATCGGATCGATCATCGATCAGATCGAGATGATGTTCCGGTAGGTGCCCGGTCGGTCCGGAGCTTCGGTAGCCACCAGTTCCAGCGGCCGAACAGTCGCATGAAGGCCGGCACCAGCACCAGGCGCACCAGCACCGCGTCGATCGCGATGGCGACGGCCAAGGCGAAGCCGATCTGCTTCAGCTCCAGCACATTCGCGGTCACGAAGCTGGCGAAGACGGCCACCATGATCGCGGCCGCCGCGGTGATCGGCCGGGCCGTGCGTTGCAGACCGTCGGCGACCGCCGCCGCGTTGTCGTGGTGCGTATCCCAGTGCTCCTTCATCCGGCGGATGAGGAACACCTCGTAGTCCATCGACAGACCGAACAGCACCGCGAAAACCAGCATGGGCAGGTAGATCTGGAGGAACCCGCTGCTGTGGAAGCCGAGCGCGGACTCGCCGATGCCGTGCTGGAAGACCGCGACCGTAATGCCGAGGGCCGCACCGGTGGCCAGCAGGTTCAGCAGAATTGCCTTGAGCGCCAGCACGATACTGCGGAACGCGACGACCAGGAAGGCGAGCGAGACCGCGAGCACGAGGGCGATCACCCACGGGAATCGGCCGGTAATCCGTTGGGACACATCGACGAACAGCGCGGTCGTGCCGCCGATCTTCACCTCCGCGTCGCCGAGAGATGCTGCGCGGAAACGGAGATCGGTGACCAGGTCGGTGGCGGCGGTCGAGCCGAACGCCGCGCGGGGGACCACCGCGGCGAACATCCGGCCGTCCGCGTACTGCGGGAGCACGGTGGCTATCCGGTCGTCGTGGGCGAGTTCGCCGATGAACCGATCGGCCTCCGCGCGTGCGTCGCTGGTCAACGGCGACGCGTCGGCGCCGGTCGCGACCACCTCGATCGGTGCGAGCAGGCCAGGGATGAAGTTCTGGTCGACCAGGGCAATCGCCTGCCCTGAGGGACGGTCGGCGAGCGCGTCGGTTCCGACGTCGACGCCGTAGCGAAGGCCGGTGAGCGGGGACGCCGCGGCCAGCAGGAGTGCGACGCCGACCGCGCCGAACAGCACGGGTCGCGCCATCACGATGCGCGCCCACCGCGCCCAGGCGCTGGACGCCGCTGCCGATCGAACCTCCGCCGGCCGCAGCCGTTCGGGCAGCGCACCGCGATTCACCGCCGGGCCCAGCGTCGCGAGCAACGCGGGCAGCAGGGTGAACGCGCCGGTCATCGTCGCGATCACCGCGGTGACCACGCCGACGGCGATCCCGTTCAACATCGGCAGGCCGACCACGGCCAGCGAGCACAGCGAGATCATCACGATGAGCCCCGACGCGAGCACCGTGCGTCCGGTGGTGTCCATCGCCGCGCCGACGGATTCCTCGATCGCGTTGCGGTCCTGGCGGTTTCGCACACCGCGGCGAGTCAGTTCCTCGTTGAACCGGCTGACGATGAACATCGCGTAGTCGATCGCGGTGCCGGTGGCGATCATCGTCGCCACCGAAAGCACCAGGGAGTCGAAGGCGAGGAAGGTCGTCAGTCCGAAGAGCACGCCGATGGCGACCGCGATCCCCGCCGCGGTCACCGTGATCGGCAGCAGCGCGGCTGTCAGCGCACCGAGCGCCAGCACCAGCAGCACCGTCGCGACCGGAATGCCGAGAGTTTCGGCGCGCTGGAGATCGCGCGTCTCGATCTGCATCAGCTCGTCCTGAATCGGCGCATACCCGGTGAGCATGACCTGCACCTCGGCCCCCGGCCCGGTCTCCACCGTGGATCGCAAACCTTGCACGATCCGTACCCGCTCTGCGATGTCCCCGTCGACGCCGACAATGCCGAAAGCCGTACGCCGATCAGCGGATATCTGCGCGGCATTCCCGTCGAACGGCCCGATCGCCCTCGCGACCCCCGACGTCTGCCGGGCGATACCGACAACCCGATCGATCGCGGCGTGGAATTCCGGCCCATCGACGGTGCCCGCGTCCGAGTGAAAAACGATCAGATCCTGCTCGATCCCGAACCGCGAAAAATGCTCCGCGACAACCCGATCCACCGCCACCGAATCCGACCCCGGCACAGAGTAATCGGGCGTCCCGAGCCGCGAGTGCAGCGCCGGATAAGCCGCCCCGCATACCACCACCAGCAACAACCACACCCCGAGCACGATCTTGCGACGTCTCGCCATCGCCACACCCCACCGCCCGGCCACCCCCCACCGCCCCGTCGACCGTTCCTCCCGCTCGAGGATCGTCGCCATCGCCCCTCCATAATTCACTACCTGACAGTCACTATCAGGTTCCGTGGGCCAGCATACGAACACCGAGGGAAAATTAGCAAGAGACTGTCACTTACGGACCCATCCAGCCCAGCACGACACCAGGACTCCCGACCCCACCGAAGATCACCGCCGACCGCTCCGATGTGCTTCGTCGGCACCAGAGCTGGCCACACGCCTTCTGATCCTTCGCACGCCGGCTTGCCGGGCTGACCACGCGGGCTGATGTCAGAAGGTGTGGGCGGGGTGGGGTTACCTTCCGCGCTGGGCCCTCCGGCGGTGGGGGCGGTGGATTCCGGTGCGGGAGGGTTTGGTGGTTCCGCGCTGGACTACCGGGGTGGTGGTCGGTGGGTCTGCCTGCTCGTTCGGGGCCTTGACCTGGGCGGTGGTGAGGGCGACCACCTGGATTTGTTCCAGGCGAAGGCCTAGGGCGGCGAGGCGGGCGATTACGCCGAGGCGGTGCTCGGGCAGGCCGGGGCGGATCGGGAGTGAGGGTCGGCCTGGTCGGCGTAGTACGTAGGTGCGGTGCTCGGGGTCGAATTCGATCGGGGCGCCGTCGCGGACCGCGCGGTAGGCGTCGAGGTCCAGGTCGATGTGCCGGATCGGGTCGATCATCAGAGCGTCGATCAGCCGTTCGGCATGCGCGAGGCGCATGTCGCGGTCCGGCGGATCCAGGTATTCGACCCGCTCGGCGACCCGCCGCCGGTAGTCGCCGGCGGCGGAGCGCAGCAGGTGCCGATGCCGCTCGATCTCAGCCGCCAGCTCGACCAGCCGGTCGACGTCGATGTGCATCGGGTCACGCGGGTCGGGCATCGAAGCTGGAACGTCAGGCATTGCGCCTCCTCGGTCGAGTTGCCAATTACGTTGGGCAACAACTCGATCGACGTCCGACCTTTATCTATTGTGGCAGAGGGGTACGACAGGTTTCAGTAGCCGACGGTGAACCGCCGCTGGATGAAGCGCGGCTGCTCGACCTCGTCGAGCAGCGCGACGGCCAGATCTTCGGCGGACAGATCGCCCGCCCCACCCATGAGTAAC
Source organism: Nocardia sp. NPDC006044 (assembly GCF_042871115.1). Taxonomy (NCBI): domain Bacteria; kingdom Bacillati; phylum Actinomycetota; class Actinomycetes; order Mycobacteriales; family Nocardiaceae; genus Nocardia; species Nocardia sp. NPDC006044. The sequence goes on along the minus strand of NZ_JBIAID010000008.1, from coordinate 178,419 downwards.
TGGTCCCCGCCGACCCGGAATCGACCCGTGCGCTCACCGGGCTCGATCCGCCCCGAAGACGGACTGAGGTAGGTCCAGTGGCGATCGGACAGCCGATACACGTTCAAGGCCGAGCGCAGTGCGCGCACCACCTCGACATACTCGGCGGGAACCCCGAGATCCTCGGTGAGAGTGCGGATGAACGCCTCACCGGTGTCGACCAGTTGCAGTCCGGGGGAGATCTCCAGGCTGCCCGCGCCACCGACGGCGATCACCCGGGTCCGCGGATGCCGCTCGAGCGCGCTGACCATCGCCTCGGCCCCGGCGACGAAATGGTGTGCGTTGGCGATGGTTTCGGCGATGCCGTGCCCGGCGTTGACCGCGCTGATCACCACATCGAGACCACCGATCGCGTCCGCGATGCTGTCCGCGTCGAGCCAGTCCGCGACCTTCCAGGACGCATCCCCTCGCTCTTCGGGGAACCGCGAGGCATCCCTGCTGAACGCCGTCACCCGATGCCCGCGCCGCGTCGCCTCCACGACGGTACGACCGCCGATGACACCCGTCGCCCCGAAAATCCCGATCTCCACGATCCACTCCCTAAACATTGTTCATTTACTACACGCCGTTCAGTAAGAACACGGGAGATAGTAGTCAAACGCTGTAGAGTGTCAACCGTGGTGGAGGTGGCGCGGAGTCGCAGGGCACGCATGCGTGAGCAGGCGTCCGGAGAGATCAAGGACATTGCGCTGCGATTGCTGGCCGAGGGCGGCCCGGACGCGATCTCGTTGCGCGCCATCGCCCGCGACATGGGCATGACCGCCGGCGCGATCTACGGCTACTACGCCACCCGCGACGACCTGATCAGCACCCTGATCTCCGACGTCTACAACGCCCTGATCGACCAGGTCGAGGCGGCCCGCGACGCGATCCCCGCGGATGACCCGGCCGGCCGCATCGTCGCCTGGGGCGAGGCCGTGCGCGACTGGGCCATCGCCCATCCCGCCGAGTTCCGGCTCGTCTACGGCGACCCGGTACCCGGCTACCAGGCGCCGCCGGGCGGTCCCGCCGTCACCGCCGAACTGCGCGCCTGCACCGGACTGGTCGGCCTGACCGCCGCCGCCTGGCCGCACGCGAAAGAACACCAAACCATCGGCGACACAACATGGTCCGAGTTCGACCCCGGTCTCGTCGAACACATCCGCGGCGACTTTCCCGACCTGCCGCCCGCTGCGCTCGGCCTCGCGCTGCGCATCTGGGGCCGCATGCACGGCTTGATCGCGCTCGAGGTCTACGGCCACCTGGTACCCCAATCCCGTTACCCCGCAAAGCTTTTCCACACCGAGATGCTGGACCTGGTCCGCTCTCTCGGGCTGTAGCCGGTGAGCGATCTCGTCGCCACCGCCGGGAAACTGGCGCCGGTGGCACTGGTATTCGGCGCCGGCGTGGTCTTCGCCCGGCGCAAGATCATCGGCGCGGAGGCGTCGAAGGCGTTCTCCGAGTTCGCCTTTCTGTTCGCGATCCCGTGCTACCTGGTCGGCTCGCTCTATTCGAGCGATCTCGGCCGGCTGTTCGATCCGCGCGCCATCGCCGCGTATCTCGCCACCGCGCTGCTCGGCATGGTGGCCGTCGGGTGGTGGTCGCGCCGGGTGACCGGGGCCGATGCGCGCGGCGTCGCGCTGCGAATCATGGCGGGCGTGCAGGTCAACACGACCTACTTCGCGATTCCGGTGTTCGTGCTGCTCTTCGGCGACGTCTCGCCGATCTTCCCGATCATTCTGCTGCAGGTCTGCGTGCTCACCGTCGTCGTCATCGCGGTGATGGAATTCGGTGCGGGACAAGCCGATCCGGACAAGCCGCCCGGCGGTGCGGTGCTGCGCGGGGTGCTCTCCGCCTTGGCGACCCCGATCGTGGTGGCCTGCTACCTCGGCATCGGCGCGAACGTCGCGAAGGTGCCGGTGCCGCGCTGGCTGCTGGACGCGCTGTCGTTCGCGGGCAACGCCGCCGCGCCCGTGGCGCTGTTCGCCCTCGGCCTGCACCTCGGCGGAACCGGACTGCGGCTGCGCGGCGCCCTGCGCGACGAATACGCGCTGATCGCGTTCAAATGCCTGGCCTTTCCGCTGCTCGCCCTGCTGATCTGCAAGTACCTGTTCGATATCCACGGAACCTGGCTGACGTATCTGGTGCTGATCGCCGCGATGCCCGCGCCGCAGAACCTGTTCATCTTCGCCCAGCGCTACGACACCGATGTCGACCTCGCCGCGTCGGTCGTCGCCAAGACCTCGCTGCTGGCGCTCGTCCTGTTGCCTGTGTGGTTGCTGGTTGCCCGCTAGCCGAGTTCAGAGCCCGAGGTAACCGACCGTCGCCGCGAACATGATCCCGGTGAAGAACGGCCAGAACAGAATCTTCGGCAGCAGGTTGTCCCGCCACGCGATCGCCTTGCCGAAGGCGCCGTGCAGCAGCATCGTCGCGTTGAGCGCGACCAGCAGCGTCATCACATACAGCGTGAAATACCAGTACTCGATGTAAGAGATGCCGGAGGCGCCGATCTCCGAGCGGGCCGCGTTGTCGTTGACCGCGACTACGAGCACGGTGGACACGGAGAAGGTGATGATCGCGAACGCGGTGAAGCCCGAGATCGGTCGCCGATCCGGATCGGTGGTGATCACGAACAGCGACAGGAACATCAGCACGGCGAGCAACAGCACCGGCACGATCCGCCCGAGCAGCGGTCCGAGCAGGCCGCGGCTGACGCCGACATTGAAATACAGCTCGTCGGTATTGGCCAGGCCGGGATGGGACAGCATGCTGTATTCCTGGCGATTCAGGCTCCACACCGTGTAATCGGGTTCCCAGTCGCCGAACACCAGACCGGGGTCCAGGCCGTTGAGCGCCCGCGCGTCCCACGGCGGGAAGGACTCGAACGACGGCACCAGCTGGACCTGATGGATCATGTCGACCGGGCGCATGCGCAGCCAGATGTCCTGGTGATCGAGCGGATAGTCCTCGTAGTTGAACTGCTGGCGGATGACCGTCGAGAACGACCAGACGACCACCCGCCAATCCCCGAGCGGGTACTCGAAGACCTGCTTGGGGCAGTGCGGATCCTCGGCCTCGAGCAGCTGGACGCCGATCTCGATCTCGGCCGGGAAGTCGCGCGGAATGTGCTGCCAGATGTGCCCGGTGGCCTTGACGTTGTGCGCGTTGACGAATTGCAGTGAGGTCAGCAGCACGCCGGTGGACAGCCGGGGGACCGCCTGATCCTTCGGGAGGTGCGGTGCCACCACCGTTTCCGCCTCGGCATAGCTGGAGATCGTCGTGCCGACCTCCGCGACCGGCGCGTGCCTGCTGCCCGCGTGCGTCCAGGAGTGCACGGTGCCCGCGGCGAGCAGCAGGGACACGGCAATGGCGGTCAGCCACAGCAGCAGCTTCCCTCTCGGCACCACACGTGAGACCGCATCCCGGATCGGCACAGCCAGGAGATTAGCTCGAGGTTAGCCGCAAGATCGGTAGCCGCCCGATCGATGGGTATGTCGCGCCCGGCTCGGTGCATGTGTCCGATTTCACTGATAATGCTAATGAAAATCATTACCAGTAGTCTACGATGCTGAGCATGGCTTTATTTCGGATCGGGATGTGTGCTGCCGCAACGGCATTCGTAGTGGGGTTGACGGCGTGCTCGGCGCCGGGGCAGACATCAGGGGATCCCGAGCAGTTCGTCGTGATCGATACCGAGGAGCTGGGCGATTTCAGTCCGCTGCTCGGGCAGGGGAAGAACGGGGAATCGAAGATCTTCGAGAGCCTGTATCGGGTGGAAGAAGGGGTAACCGACCGGATACCGGCGGCCGTGCCGGTGCTCGCGGTGGGGGCGCCCGAGCCGGTGAACGGGGATCTGTCGCGCTGGCGGGTCCATACCCGGACCGGCGTGACCTTTTCCGACGGCAGCGCGTTCGGCCCGGAAGACGTTGTGGCGACCTATAACTCGCTCATCGACCCGGCATTCGCCGCGCCGATCGCCGCGGACTACGACTTCCTTCGCCGCGCCGAGCAGACCGGCCCGGACACCGTCGAGTTCGAATTGACCGGCGCGTACGCCGATTTCGATCATCGGTTGTTCCTGGCGATCGCGCCCGCGGAGGCCTTCGCGCAGCCGGGCCCCGCCGATCGGGCCGAACTCAATCGGCATCCGATCGGGACGGGGCCGTACGTGCTCACCGAATCCCGGCCTGACCAGGTGGTGCTCACCGCGCGCGACGACTACTGGGGTGAGCGGGCGCGGGTGCGCAAGTTCGTCATCCGGCGCAGCGATGACGACAATGCCCGAGCGAGTCAGTTGCGCGACGGCGCCGACGGGACCGTGCTGCCGCCGGAGTTGGCGGACGCCGCGGCCAAGGACGGCTATCGGGTCGTCCCCGCGGTGGCGAACGATTGGCGCGCAATCACTTTGCCGTCCGGGAACCCGGTGGCCGGCGATCCGGCGGTCCGCAAGGCGTTGAACCTCGCGGTGGACCGGCAGGGGATGGTCGAGCACATCCTGGGCGGTCACGGCGCGGCCATGTCCACCCTGATCAACCGGGTGTATGGCGATATCTATGATCCGGCCCAGGATTTCGGCTACGACCGGGCCGAGGCCGCGCGCGTGCTCGACGCGGCGGGCTGGCGGATCGGCGCGGACGGCATCCGGGAGCGCGACGGCCGCCGGGCGAGCTTCGAGATCGCCTACTACCCCACGGAAGTGCTGCGCCGCGATCTGACCATGGCGGTGGTGTCCGATGCGAAGAAGGTGGGCCTCGAGATCACGCCGGTGGCCGTGGACAAGAAGCGGATGACCCCGGAGTACTTGGCGCAGACCGCGTTCCTGCTCGGTGGCGGCGGCCAGCCGTACACGGTGGACAGCCAGCTCTACACCAAACTGCACTCCCGCTACGCCGTGCCGGGCGTCGGCTCCAAGTGGGACAACGCCTCCGACTACGTGAACCCGAAGATCGACCAACTCCTGGATGCCGCACGTGGAGAGGCGAATCCGCAGCGGCGGACCGAGTTGTACCGGCAGGTGCAGGCCGAATACCACCGCGACCCGGCGATGCTCGCGCTGGTCACCACGAACCACGTGTATGTCATGCGGGACAACGGCTGGCGGGTCACCCCGACCGCGCTCGAACCGCACTCGCACGGTGTCGCGTGGGGGCCGTGGTACGGGCTCGCCCGCTGGACCCGGTGATGCGCGGCAGGGCAGGCAGGTTGATCGTTCGCCGGCTCGCCGTCGCGGTTCCGCTGGCCGGGCTGGTGTCGCTGGCGGTGTTCGCGCTCGCCGCGGCCAGCCCGTTCGACCCGCTGGACGGATACCTCGGCGCACACGGCGACGGGTTCACCGAGGCGCAGCGGGCAGCGCTGCGGGACCGACTGGGGTTGCAGCGCAACTGGTTCGACGCCTGGTGGTCGTGGATCGGTGACCTCGTGCACGGTCGGCTGGGTGAATCACGGTCCTATCGGCAGCCGGTCACGCAGGTGCTGGCCGAGCGGCTGCCGTGGAGCCTGCTGCTCGGCGTGCTCGGCGGGGTCGTGGCCCTGGTGCTCGCGGCGATCCTCGGCGCCTGGGCGGGGCTGCGGCGCGGCGGGTTCATCGATCGGACGATCAGCGCGGCCGCGGTTGTGCTGCAAGCGGTTCCGCCGTTCGTGCTGGCGCTCGGCGCGGTCCTGCTGTTCGCCTCGACGCTGCGCTGGTTCCCGGCCGCCGGGTTGACCGATCCGGGCGGTGGCGTCACCGCAGGCTCGACGGCCCGGCACCTGGTGTTGCCCGCGGTGCTGCTCGGGGTGACGCAACTGCCGTGGCTGGTGCTCGGCTTGCGCGAGACGGTGGCCCGCACCCTGGACAGCGACGCGGTCAAGGGCGCGAAGGCACGCGGATTGCCGTGGCGCGTCATCGCTTTCCGGCATGTCCTGCCGGTTGCGGTCGTGCCGTTCCTGGCACTGTGCGGGGCGCGGCTACCGGAACTCGTGGTCGGCGCCACCGTGGTCGAAACCCTCTTCAGCTGGCCGGGATTGGGCTCGGCGACCGTGGAAGCCGCGCGCAGCGTGGACTTTCCGCTGCTGGCCATTCTGACCGTGCTGATCACGGGTCTGGTGCTGCTGGGCAACCTGGCCGCCGACGCGGCCGCGGTGCTCATCGATCCGCGGATCGACGCCGATGGGTAGGGCGCGGCCGGTGCTCGCGCTCGCGGCCGGGGTGCTGCTGATCGCGGTGCTGTATGCCACGGTGGTACCGCTGCTGCGGCCGGTCGACGACGTGCTGGTGGACTTCTCCATCAGCAGACGGCCGCCGAGCCTCGAATTCCCGTTCGGGACCGACAGTGCCGGGCGCGACGTGTTCGTGCGGGTGGCACAGGGCATGCGGATCTCGCTGCTCATCGCGGCGACCACGGCGCTCTGCTCGGCGATCCTCGGCGTGCTGATCGGGGTGAGCGCCGGTGCCTTCGGCGGCTGGTGGGACCGGATCGCGATGCGGCTGGTCGACGCGGTGAACTCGCTGCCGAGCCTGTTGCTCACGCTGCTGATCGTGGCCATGTATCGCGGCTCGGTGCTCGCCATCGTGGTCTCCCTGGTGCTCACGCACTGGACCTCGATCGCCCGGGTGGTGCGCGGCGAGGTGCTCGCGCTGCGGCACGCCGAATTCGTGCAGGCGGCGCAGCTGCGCGGCCTGCCGCGCCGGCGGATCGTCCGGCGGCACTTCGTTCCGGTGGCGATGGGGCAGGCGCTGATCGGGGTGGTGCTGCTGATTCCGCATGCCATCTGGCACGAGTCGACATTGTCCTTCCTCGGGGTCGGGTTGCCGCCGCATCGCGCGTCGCTCGGCACGCTGCTGTCCGACGCGCAGGCCTCGATCCTGCTGGGCGACTGGTGGTTGCTGGTCTTTCCGGCCGGTGTGCTGGTGCTCGTCACCCTCGCGGTGTCGCTGCTCGGCCGGCATTGGCAGCAGCAGGTGCGAGCGCTCCAGGAGGTAGCCGCATGAGTCCGGTATGCGCTGTCCGGCAGGAGGTTTCACCATGACGCTCACCCTCCGGCAGGTCACGGTGCGCATTCCGCTGGCGCCCGGTCGTGCGGTGCACGCCGTGACCGCGGCAGATCTGGTGGTGCGGCGCGGTACGGTGCACGGGCTGATCGGCGAATCCGGTTCCGGTAAGTCGATGTTGGCCGCGACGGTCACCGGCCTGCTGCCGAAGCGGGCGCACATGACCGGCGAGGTGTCGCTGGAACTCGGCGATCGGACGCTGACCACCCGGGAGATCTGGGGGTCGCGCGGCCACACCGTGGCCTGGGTGCCGCCGTCGGCGATGACCTACTTCACCCCGGTCCGGCGGATCGGACCGCAGCTGGCCGAGACGATCCGGTATCTCGGCACCGCGCACGATCCGGTCGAACTCGTCACCCGCGTGGGATTGGCGGCCGCCGCGTTGCGGCAGTATCCACACGAACTCTCCGGCGGCATGGCGCAGCGCGCGGCGATGGCGTTCGCCCTGGCGGGCGATCCCGCGTTCATCATCGCCGACGAACCGACCTCGGCGCTCGACGCCGAGCGGGCGGCGGCGATCCTGCGGCTGCTCGGCGACTTCGCCGCGGACGGCGGCAGCGTCCTGCTGGTCACCCACGACCTCACCGCGCTGCGGGCGTCCGGGGTATGCGCCGACCTCTCGGTGATGCATGCCTCCCGGATCGTGGAATCCGGCAGCGCCGCAGCGGTTCTCGACAGCCCGAGCGAGCGGTACACGAAAGACCTGCTCGCCGCGCTGCCGGAGAACGGGTTGTCCCCGCTGCCGTTCAGGACGCCGGAACTGGTGAATCTGCCCGCCGACTACCGATATGGCCTGCCATGAACCAAGGATCACTTGCCGCACAGAATGTCTCGGTCCGGCTCGGCGGACGCCGAGTGCTCACCGACGTGTCCATCGAGATCGGTCACGGCGAGGTGGTCGGGCTGGCGGGGCCGTCGGGCACCGGCAAAACGACCCTGGCCCATGTCCTCTCGGGGTTGCGCAGGCCAGATCGTGGCAGAGTCACCGTCGACGGCGCGCCGCTTCCTCGGCGGCGGACCGGCCGGGTCGCGATGCTGTTCCAGTCACCCCGCCGTTCCTGCGATCCGCGGCTGAAGCTGCGCCAATCCATCGCCGAACTGGCGCGCGGACCGGTGGATTGGGACACCGTCGCCGAATCCGTCGGCATGACAACGGATCTGCTCGACCGCTATCCCGCGCAGGTCTCCGAGGGGCAGTTGCAGCGGGCGGCGCTCGCCCGCGTCCTCGCCTCGAAACCCGACTACCTGCTCTGTGACGAGATGACCTCGATGCTCGACCCGGCCACCACGGCCACCGTCGCCCGCACCGTGACCCGGTTGGCCGCCACCGGCGTCGGCGTGCTGTTCATCAGTCACGACCTGTCCCTGCTCGCCGTGTGCACGGATCGAATCGTGCATCTGGGCGACAACTCTTCGCACGATTCGCCAACCGACATCGGAGTTCTATGAGTCACGCACTGCACATCCTCACCCGCACCGATCTGGCCGACATCGACCTGCCACCCGCCGAGGTGATCGACCTGGTCGAGGACGGCTACCTGGCGTTCGCGCGCGGTGAGTCCCGCTGCCCGGTGAAGCTGATGCTGCCGATACCGAAGCCCGAACGCGACGCGGTGTCGTATTCGATGCTCGGCTACGACAGTTCGCTCGAGCACCTCGGGTTCAAGACGTCCTACCGGCAGGGCAGCGCGAGCGCGGACAAGTACTACACGACGATCAGCCTGTACGACGACACCACCGGATTGCCGTTCGCGTTCATGGATTGCCAGCGGGTCGGTGCCGCCCGGACGCCGGCCACCACCGCGATCATCGCGAAACACTGTGCCGGCGAGGGTGCGCGGAGCGCGCTCATGCTCGGCACCGGAATTCAGGGCCGAAACACGTTGCCGTACTTGCTGACCGCGCTGCCGCAGCTCGAGCGGCTGAGGTTGTTCGGTACCCATCCCGGGGGCATCGCGGAAAGCATTGCCGCGCTGCACCGCTGGTTCCCGGACCGGGACATCGAGTTGGTCGAGGACGTGCCGGCCGCGGTCGCCGAGTCCGACATCGTCGTCGTCGCCTCCGGCCGGGCCGCGCATCCCAAGGTACGCACCGAATGGCTCCAGCCGGGCGGACTGCTGATCTCGGTGGCCAGCAAGGGCGTCGAGAGCGGAGCCTTGCGCGCGGCCGACTACGCGATCGCCACCAGCGCAGGACAACTCGGCGTCACCGGCACCCGATTGGCGGGACCGGACGGTTCGCCGGTGATCGACGCCGAACTGCCGGACATCGTGGCGGGCACGGCCGCAGGGCGAGCCGGCGCCGGTGATCGGGTATTCGCGTTCGCCAGCGGCATGATCATCACCGATATCCCGGTCGCCCACGCGCTGGCGACCCGCGCGGTGGCGGCCGGACGCGGACAGCGGGTGGAACTGTGGTCCTGAACACCGCACTGATCGAACTGCCCGCGCTGGAACAGGAATGGCAGCGCCGGGTGCGCGCGGACCGGCAGCTGCTCTTCGACATCCAGCACGCGGTCGGCGGGCCGTTCCACGTCGTCTATCCGGAACAGTTCGCCGAGAACCTCCGGTCGTTCCAGAGCACGCTTGCCGGACACGGGGTGAGCGGGCAGATCTACTACGGCAAGAAGGCGAACAAGGCGGGCTGCTGGTTGCCGGCGATCGCCGACCTCGACGGGGCCGTGGATGTGGCCAGCGAGCCCGAACTCGTGCACGCGTTGGCCAACGGCATCCGTGGTCGCGACATCGGCGTCACCGGAGCGGCCAAAACCGATACGCTGCTGCGGCTTGCCGCCAGGCACGACTGCGTGATCGCCATCGACGCCCTCGACGAGCTGACGCGGCTCGCCGAGATCGCGCGCGACGCGGGCCCGGCACGGATTCTGCTGCGCCGGTTACCTCCGGATGCCCCGCACAGCCGGTTCGGTTTCTCGGCAACGGATCTCGACACGGCGATCGAACTGTGCGCGCGATCGCGTCCGCAGATCGAGTTGATCGGGTTCTCGTTCCACCTGGACGGCTACGCGGTCGCGCCGCGTGCCGAACTCGCCTACGACCTGATCCAGTTGTGCGCCAAGGCCAGAGCGCGAGGACTACCGATCACCACGATCTCGATCGGCGGCGGCTTCGCCTGCCGGTATCTCCGGGACGGCGACTGGAACGACTTCCTCGCGCACCAGAACGAAGAGTGGTTCCACGCGGGAAAGCGTTTCGAAAAGTTCTATCCGTACGCGCAAGGCCCCACCGGCGCGGACATGCTCGACGCGATCCTCACGACCACCTTCGACCGGAAGACCCTCGCTGATCATCTGCGCACCAACAATCTCCGGCTGTTCCTCGAACCCGGCCGCGCGCTGCTCATCGACGCCGGCTTCACCGTCTTCCCGGTGCTCGGCTACAAACAGAACGCCGACCACGGCATCACCACCGTGCACGGACTCAGCATGAGCGTCTCCGAGCAGTGGAAGGGCAGCGAGTTCCTCCCGGACCCGATCCTGGTGCCCCGCAACCCGAATCCCGCGGCAGCGCCGATCGCCAGCTGCGTCGGCGGCGCCAGCTGCATGGAATACGACGTCCTCACCTGGCGCAAAGTCCCGCTCCCGCAATGCCCGGCGCACGGCGATCTGCTGCTGTACCCGAATACCGCCGGCTATCAGATGGACAAGAACGAAAGCGAATTCCACCAGCTCCCGCTACCGCCGAAGGTAGTCATCACCCACGAGGAGGGCCGGTTCCGGTGGCGCTTGGACAAATGACCGCGCACACACTGCCCACCCAACGGCCGCGGCTGCGGGAAAACGTCGTCCGCACGGCCTCCGAGCTGATCGGCTCCACCCCGCTGCTCGAACTGATCCGGACCGGCAGCGGCACCCGCCTGCTGCTCAAGCTGGAGCAGTTCAACCCGACCGGCTCCGCGAAGGTCCGGATGGCCAGGGAAATGGTGCTGCAGGCCGAACGCAGCGGCGAATTGCGCCCCGGCGGCCACATCGTCGAACCGACCTCCGGCAACACCGGCACCGGACTGGCCCTGATGGCCCTCGAACGTGGCTACACGTTCACCGCCGTCGTCGACGATCATGCCGCCGAGGACAAGCTGCGCGCCATGAAAGCGATGGGCGCCCACCTGGTTTCGGTCGACAGCAGTGGCACCGGTGGACCGAGCACCGTCGAACGGCGGCGCATCGCCGCCGAAATCGCGGCCCGCACCGGCGCCTATCGCCCGGACCAGCACAACAACCCGCACAACAACGCGGGCTATCACGACCTGGCCGGAGAACTGCTGTCCGACCTCAACACCGACGTCGACTATCTGGTCGGTGCCGTCGGCACCGGCGGATCCCTCTGCGGCACAGTCGAAGAGCTGCGCCGGCTCGGTTCCCGTGTGCGCGCGCTGGGTGTCGAACCCACCGGCTCCATCATCTTCGGCGGCGCGAGCGGCAGCTACTGGCAGACCGGCGCGGGCAGTCCCGCCGGATTCCCGGTGGGCGGCAACGTGAAATACGACGCCATCGACGAGGACTGCCGCGTCGGTGACCTCGACGCGTTCGCCACCGCGCGGGTGGTCGCGCGCCGGACCGGCATCCTGGTCGGCGGAACCGGCGGCGCCGCGATCCAGGTGGCGCTGCGCCGCCTCGTGCACCTGCCCGCGGGCAGCACGGTCGTCGTGCTGGTGTGCGACGCGGGGGAGAAGTACCTCGACACCGTGTACGACGACGACTGGCTGCGCGAGCGCGGCCTCTATGACGAAGCAGCCCAGCAGCGAATCATGCGACTCTGCCGGGCCTATGACGAATCGGTACGGCTGGCGGCCGTCGAGCGGGCGGGAGCGTAGATGGAGTTGCGACAGTATCGAACCATCGTCGTGCTGGCCGCCCCGATCGCCGGCATCCAGCTCGCACAGGTGGCATTGACCACCGTCGACATGGCCATGATGGGCCTGCTCGGCATCGCCGCCGTGGCCGCGGGCGGCCTCGCGCTGCTGCTCTACAACCAGCTGCGCACCATGTGCGTCGGCATGATCACCGGCGTCGGAAACATGATCGCCCAGGCGGTGGGAAGCAGCGAAAAGCGCACCGGCCGTGCCGATTTCGACGAGCAGGCGCGCGCCGAGATCCGCGGGCTGGTCCGCGCCGCCGCGCTCGTGGCCACCGTGACCGCGACGGCAGGTGCGCTCATCCTGATCACCCTCGGGTACGCGCTGCGCTGGCTCGGCCAGGACCCCGAGGTGCTCCGGCTGGCCCGTCCGATCATGTGGACGCTCGCCCCCGGCCTGATCCCCATGCTCTGGCTGAACGTATTGCGGCAGTTCGCCGTCGGCCTGCGCCGGGCCGGCTCCCTGCTGCGCGTGACGCTGCTCTCGATCGGGATAAACGCACTGCTCAACGCGCTGTTCATCTTCGGCTGGCTCGGTGTGCCGAAACTCGGCCTGGCCGGAATCGGTTTGGCCACCACGCTCGTTCAGCTCTGGACCTTCGGCCTCTACCTGCGTACCGTTACCCGCGACCCGCTGCTCGGCGACCTGCTGTCCCTGCGGGCCTGGCGGGCCGACCGGGCGACGGTCGCCCGCATCGTCCGGATGGGTACCCCGATCTCGCTGACCTACGGAGCCGAGGCGGCGATCACCTCCGTCGCCGCGGTACTCATGGGTAGCTTCGGGCCGGTCGCGCTGGCCGCGAGCAATATCGTCAACCAGCTCGCCTACATCGTCTATCAGGTCAATATCGGTCTCTCCCAAGGCTCTTCGATTCTGGTGAGCCGCACCATCGGCCAGGACGACCGAAAGGCGGTGGCGGGCATCGCCCGCCGCACGTTCACCCTCGGCTTCGCCTTCATGACCGTGGTCGGACTCGGCTACGTGCTGTTCCCGGCGGCGGTGCTCGCGCCGTTCCTCGGCTCGCATCACGACGACGCCGCCGCCATCGCCGCGGCCTCGACCCTGTTGTGGTTCGCGATCATTCAGCAGTACTGCAAGGGTTCGCAGAACCTGTCCATCGGCCTGCTGCGCGGCATCGGAAACACCAAGGCGGGGATGCAGAGCACGCTGATCGGCTATTTCGCCATCGGCGTGCCCGCCATGGCCGGCTTCGGGTTCGGACTGGGTTGGGGCGCACCGGGTATCTGGCTCGGCCTGTGCCTGGGTTTCGGCGTCACGGCGTTGCTGGTGTGGCGCAGGTTTCAGCGCGGCGTCTCCGGCATCGCCACGCCCAGTACGGAATCCGTGCCATCGATTCGGTGAAAGCGGGCAAAAGGGGTGAAACACTCAGAACGGCGCGACATTTCGGTTGGCAACTATTCAGGAATCGCCGCCCATATCGTGGTTCCGCTCACTTCGCGACTCGGCTAAACGATCTTTCTCTGCGGCGTCGCAGCACGTCGGGTATGGTCGGCGCGGATCGTCAAACGGTGCTCGACAGCCCTGGCGGAAAGGTCGGCCGAAGAAATGTGCGCAGCGGGGCCGTTCAGCGGACTCAATCGCAGACAATTCCTAGCGAAGGCGGCAGCGGCCGGTGCGGTGGGCGCGTTGGCCTCCTGGGCCAACCCGATCATCGAACGCGCCTACGCCGCCGACCCCGCCGGGATGGGCGGGCTGGGCGATATCGAGCACTTCGTCCTGCTGATGCAGGAGAACCGCTCCTTCGACCACTACTTCGGCACCCTGTCCGGCGTCCGCGGCTTCGACGAGGCGTCACCGGCCTGGCGGCAGTACGGCTGGGCGCCGGGCGCCGGGCCCGGCCCCGACGGTTTCGTGAATCCGTTCCGGCTCGACACCACCCGCGGCGCCAGCCTCGACGGCGAATGCATCAACGACCCGGACCACTCCTGGGCCGGCATGCACCACGCCTGGAACGGCGGCCGCAACGACCGGTGGATGCCGATGTCGGTGGCCAGCGTCGGCCCGGCGAACGCCCCCGCCGCGATGGGTTACTACCTGCCCGAGGACATTCCGATCCACACCGCGCTCGCCGACGCCTTCACCCTCTGCGACAACTACCACTGCTCGGTGCTCGGCCCCACCGACCCGAACCGCCTGTACTGGATCAGCGGCACCATCGACCCGGATGGACTGGCCGGCGGTCCGCTGGTGGAGACCCCGTCGATGATCCCGCAGCACGTCTACAGCTGGCGCACCTACCCGGAGAACCTGTCCGAGGCCGGGGTCAGCTGGAAGGTCTACAACAACCGGGACGTCGGTCCGCTGTCCTCGGTGATTCTCGACGGCATGCTCGGCTGCTTCACCCAATCCGCCGATCCCAACTCGGAATTGGCGCGCCGCGGCCTGGCCCCGGTGTACCCCAACGACTTTCAGGCCGACGTCGCCAACGACACGCTGCCCGCGGTCTCCTGGGTCATCCCGTCGCTGCTGAACTGTGAACATCCGGCGCTGCCAGCGGCTTTCGGCGCCTTCGGGATCGTGCAGCTGCTGGACATCCTCACCTCGAACCCGAAGGTATGGGAGAAAACCGCGCTGATCATCAGCTACGACGAGAACGGCGGCTTCTTCGACCACGTCACCCCGCCGACTCCGCCGCCGGGCACCCCGGGCGAGTTCCTCACCGTGCCGCTGGACCGCGTGTCCGCCGCGAAGGGCATCGCGGGTCCGATAGGTTTGGGCTATCGCGTTCCCGCGCTGGTGATTTCGCCCTACACCCGAGGCGGACTGGTCGCCTCTGAGACCTTCGACCACACCTCACAGCTGCGACTGCTGGAAACCAGGTTCGGCGTGGAGGTGCCGAACGTGACCGCGTGGCGACGCGGGGTCACCGGCGACATGACCTCCACGTTCGATTTCGGCACGGCCCCGGATATCGCGAAACCGGTGCTGCCGGATCCGAAACCGAAAATGGATGCCGCGGTCGCGCAATGCGGCCCGAATATCGCGTTGGGTACGGCGACCACCGGGATTCCCTATCCGGTGCCGCCGAATTCGATGCCGGCACAGCAACCCGGAAGCCGGCGCAAGCCGAGCGGGTTGGTTCGGGCATGAGAGTGGCCCAGCCCTGGCGGGGGCTGGGCCACTTCTCGAACGGATGAGGTCAGCTTGCGGTGGCGGGCACCCACCGGACCGACGGGACGACGGAGCGTTTTCGCATCGCCGCGAAGCTGTGCCGGGCCGGGCTGATCAACGCGGTGAACCAGGTACGGCGGTGTTCGGCCAATGCTGCCGCGACGGCGGGGATGTGGACGCAGTGCACGCCGCCCGCCATGCCCAGGCGGTGGCGAGCCGTCTGGTTAGTTCTGGTGCCCAATGGTGTTCCTTTGCTTGCTGGTACTGGCGCCTCGATCGCCAGGGCGAAGATTAGCCGAACGAAAGTGCCGCGCAGAGTATTTTGCGCAAGTAATTGCCTCGGCGTGTCGGAAAGTTGTCGACGCCGTACCCGGTCCGGCCGGAATTGTTGCGAATCGGTCTCGGCCTCGTCACGGATCGGGAAATTGCGGCGGCGTGAGGTGGAAAGCGCGGCCCGGTTGGGTAATCGGGTTGATTGTGTCGCCGTAGTCGAACGGCGATGTCGGCGGCACCGACGCACAGCGGCGGTGGTAAGTGGGCGGTGGGTCCGCCATCGGCGCCGGGATGCGAGACTTGTCGAATGTTGCGGATCGGCCTCACCGGAGGCATGGGAGCGGGCAAGTCGACGGTGGCGCGGATCCTGGCCGACCTCGGCGCGGTCATCATCGATTCCGACGTGATCGCCAGGGAGGTCGTCGCGCCGGGTACCGAGGGCCTCGCGGCGCTCGTCGAGGCGTTCGGCCCGGAGATCCTCGCGGCGGACGGCAGCTTGGACCGGCCCGCCTTGGCGGCGAAGGCGTTCGCCGACGACGAATCGCGCGCGACCTTGAATTCGATCACC
Source organism: Nocardia sp. NPDC006044 (assembly GCF_042871115.1). Classification (NCBI taxonomy): domain Bacteria; kingdom Bacillati; phylum Actinomycetota; class Actinomycetes; order Mycobacteriales; family Nocardiaceae; genus Nocardia; species Nocardia sp. NPDC006044. Next base: position 162,526 of record NZ_JBIAID010000008.1, on the reverse strand, counting down.
CACCCGCTGGTCGGTAAGCGCACCACCGAACTCATTTCCGCGGCGCCCGGCGACGCCATTGTGGTGCAAGATATTCCGCTGCTGGTCGAAAATGGTCTGGCGCCATTGATGAATTTGGTCGTTGTCGTCGATGTCGACGCCGAAACTCGGTTACACCGCCTGGTCGAATTGCGCGGCGTCGCCGAGGCCGACGCGCGGGCGCGGATTGCCGCGCAGGCCACCGATGAACAGCGCCGGGCCGTCGCCGATGTCTTGCTCGACAATCGCGGGGCGCCCGACGCGGTCGACAAGGCGGTGCGGCAACTGTGGCAGGAGCGGCTGGTGCCGTTCGAACAGAACTTGCGCACCGGAACTCCCGCGCGCCGCAAGGAAATACGCGTCGTGCCCGCGAATCCGGAGTGGCCGGCGCAGGCGCAGCGGCTGATCGCCCGGCTGTGGGTGGCCTGCGGCGCGTCCGCGTCCCGCATCGATCACATCGGGTCGACGTCGGTGCCGGATCTGCCGGCCAAGGACGTGATCGATCTGCAGATCACCGTCGCCGACCTCGCCGCCGCCGACGGCCTGCGAGATGCGTTGGGCGCGGCGGGTTTTCCGGTCCGGCCGGAGATCACCGAGGACTGCCCGCGGCCGACGCCGCAGGATCCGGCGGGCACGGACGTGTCGCTGTGGACCAAGCGCTATCACCAGAACGCCGATCCCGGCCGGCTCGCCAATATCCATGTGCGCGTGGCCGGTTCGCCGGGCCAGGAGTACGCGCTGCTGTTCCGGGATTGGCTGCGCGCGGACGCGCGGGCGCGGGCCGAATACCTCGAGGTGAAGCGCGCGGCGGAGGCGAAGGCCGCCGGGCTGGTCGGCCCGGAGGCGATGAGCGTTTATATCGACGTCAAGGAGCCGTGGTTCGCCGCCGCTTATCCGCGCATGCTCGCCTGGCGGGATCGCTAGCGGCGCAACCGCTTTGCGGCGCTATCTCCAGGTAAGGGTGACGCCGAGCGAGTCGAGCCAGCGCCCGAGGTCGTAGTCGTGCGCGGCGATGCCGTCGATCGCCCCGGTAGCGGTCTCGATGGCCGCCTGCGCTTGGGCGGCGGTGACCAGCCCGGCGCCGAGCGCGGCCAGCAGCTCGTCGACGTCGAGCAGTTCGGTGCCGCGCCCGGAGCGCACGATGATGTCCAGATAATGGTCCACCGACTTCCACCGTTCGGGCGCTACCTGACCGAACTCGCCGAGATCGAGGTAGAAGTCCTGGTCCCGCTGGTGCTCGGGGTGGTAGTGGAAGACGGTGGCCCGCAGCGCCAGGTCGGGCAGTAGCCACGATTCGATGTAATGGAACTGTTCATGGTCGGAGGTACGCGCCATGTACAGGCCCCACGGTTCGACGTGGTACTGCTCGACCGGCCGCACGAATCCCTTCGGATCCGTATTCGTCAGGTCCGCTAGATCGAAGTACTCGACCTTGGGTCGATGCACGTCAACGGAGGATGCCTGGGTCATGCATTCAGAATCTACCGCCGCGACGCCGCAGTCGAGTGGCCTGACGGTTACATCCAGGTGAGCGTGATGCCCTGGGTGGCCAGCCAGTCCTCGACACAGTGGTCGTTGGCGGCGAGTCCGTCCAGGGCCGCGGTCGCGCACTCGAAGGCCCGGTGCGCCTGCGCGGTGTCCACCATTCCGGCCGCGTGCGCGGCCAGCAGGTCGTCGACGCCGAGCAGTTCGACCCGGTGACCGCGGTGCACCTCGATGTCGAGGTAGTGGTCGACGGCCTTCCAGCGTTTCGGCGCCACCTCGGTGAACTCGCCGATATCCAGGTGGAAGTCGTGGTCGATGTGGTGGGCCGGGTTGCGCCGGGCGCAGGTGACCCGCAGCGAGAGGTCGGGCAGCAGCCAGGACTCCAGGTAGTGATGGTGCGGCACCGGGACGATGCGCGCCATATAGACGCCCCACGGTTCGTGTTGGTAGCGCTCGACCTGGCGGACGAAACCCTTGCTGTCGGTGCTGGTGAGTTCGGCGAGGTTGAAGAACTCGACGTGCGGCCGATGCGGCGGGTGACCGGGCGGTAAGGCGGTGTTCGGCGGGGCGGCGGCGTTGTTGTTCAGGCCCGGCACCGCTGCGCGGAGGTGTCGGGCTATTGATCCTGTGAAGCCGGTGGTCGGCACGGTATTGAGCAATGGAATCAGACCTCTCATGGCTCTTTAGTCCTTCGCCACATCCGAACATGTTGTCCGAACAACCAAGTCAGAGTACACCCGGGTATTGGTAGTTGGGCGGAATGACGCGATATGTTTTTGGATACGAAATGTGTTGCCGCAAGGGACATTTCGGACACGTAACGGCGCCTGAGAGTGAAACGGTATTGATCCGGTAAAGCGCGGATTATCTTCCGGGAATGTCGCGTGGTCGTACGCGGTTTTAAACCTCGGGGCGCCGATGTCGACGTCGGCCCGATATCTCCTCGACCGGGGTGCGGTGACCACCGCCCGCACGACCGGAGAAACTTGTCGGTGGGTGGGCTTAGGCTGGTGAGCATGGCATTCGCAACCGAGATTCCGACGGAAGGCTACGCGGAGAGGATCGCGGCCGAGACCCCGCTCGCCCACTCCGAGCATCGGCCGGTCGGCGAGATCGAGCGCAGCGACGCGCGCTTCGAGGTGGTCAGCGAGCACGTCCCCGCGGGTGACCAGCCGGCCGCCATCGAGGAGCTGGAACGCCGGATCAAGGCGGGGGAGCGCGACGTCGTGCTGCTGGGTGCCACCGGCACCGGCAAGTCGGCGACCACCGCCTGGCTGATCGAACGGCTGCAACGCCCGACGCTGGTGATGGCCCCGAACAAGACCCTGGCCGCGCAGCTGGCCAACGAACTGCGCGAGATGCTGCCGAACAACGCCGTCGAGTACTTCGTCTCGTACTACGACTACTACCAACCCGAGGCGTACATCGCCCAGACCGACACCTACATCGAGAAGGACAGCTCGATCAACGACGACGTCGAGCGGCTGCGGCACTCGGCCACGTCGAGCCTGCTGTCCCGGCGCGACGTGGTGGTGGTCGCGTCGGTGTCGTGCATCTACGGCCTCGGCACCCCGCAGTCCTACCTCGACCGGTCGGTGCAGCTCGAGGTCGGCACCGAGGTCGACCGCGACGCGCTGCTGCGGCTGCTGGTCGACGTGCAGTACACCCGCAACGACATGGCGTTCACCCGAGGCTCGTTCCGGGTGCGCGGCGACACCGTGGAGATCATCCCGTCCTACGAGGAGCTCGCGGTCCGCATCGAGTTCTTCGGCGACGAGATCGAGGCGCTGTACTACCTGCACCCGCTGACCGGCGACGTGGTCCGGCAGGTCGACATGCTGCGCATCTTCCCGGCCACCCACTACGTCGCGGGCCCGGAACGGATGGAACGCGCGGTGCGCGACATCGAGGCCGAGCTGGAACAGCGGCTGGCCGAGCTGGAACGCCAGGGCAAGCTGCTGGAGGCCCAGCGGCTGCGCATGCGCACCCAGTACGACCTGGAGATGATCCGGCAGGTCGGGTTCTGCTCCGGCATCGAGAACTACTCGCGGCACATCGACGGCCGTCCGGCCGGATCGGCGCCGGCCACGCTGCTCGACTACTTCCCCGACGACTTCCTGCTCGTCGTCGACGAGTCGCACGTGACCGTGCCGCAGATCGGCGGTATGTACGAGGGCGACATGTCGCGCAAGCGCAACCTGGTCGAGTTCGGCTTCCGGCTGCCGTCCGCGGTGGACAACCGGCCGCTCACCTGGGAAGAATTCGCCGAGCGGATCGGCCAGGCGGTGTATCTGTCGGCCACCCCCGGACCGTACGAACTGGGCCAGGTCGGCGGCGAGGTGGTCGAGCAGGTCATCCGGCCGACCGGCCTGGTCGACCCGCAGGTCGTGGTGAAGCCGACCAAGGGCCAGATCGACGATCTGGTGCACGAGATCCGCCAGCGCACCGACAAGGACGAGCGGGTGCTGGTCACCACGCTGACCAAGAAGATGGCCGAGGACCTCACCGACTATCTGCTCGGGCTCGGCGTGCGGGTGCGCTACCTGCACTCGGAGATCGACACGTTGCGCCGCGTCGAACTGCTGCGGCAGCTGCGCCTCGGCGAGTACGACGTCCTGGTCGGCATCAACCTGCTGCGTGAGGGTCTCGACCTGCCCGAGGTGTCGCTGGTCGCGATCCTCGACGCGGACAAGGAAGGCTTCCTGCGCAGCAGCACCAGCCTGATCCAGACCATCGGCCGCGCGGCGCGCAACGTGTCCGGCGAGGTGCACATGTACGCGGACAAGATCACCGACTCGATGCGGCACGCGATCGACGAGACCGATCGTCGCCGGGCCAAGCAGGTCGCCTACAACACGGAGATGGGCATCGACCCGAAACCGTTGCGCAAGAAGATCGCCGACATCCTCGATCAGGTGTACCGGGAGGCCGACGAGACCGAGGTCGAGGTCGGCGGCTCCGGCCGCAACTCCAGCCGCGGCCGCCGCGCGCAGGGTGAACCCGGCCGCGCGGTCAGCGCCGGCGTCTACGAGGGCCGCGATATCAAGTCGATGCCGCGCGCCGAACTCGCGGACCTGGTCAAGGAACTCACCGCGCAGATGATGAACGCGGCCCGCGAGCTCCAGTTCGAGCTCGCCGGCCGGTTGCGGGACGAGATCGCCGATCTCAAGAAGGAGCTGCGCGGCATGGACGCCGCCGGATTGAGTTGAGCGGCAGCGTCCGTCGCACGTCAGCTCTGGGTGGCCATCCACTCGTCGACACGGCGCTTCGCCTCTTCCGGGGAGACGTCTTCGACCTTGGTCATGATCGCCCAGCGATGGCCGAACGGATCGATCATGACGCCGAACCGGTCACCGGTGACGAAGGTCTGTGGCTCCTCGGCACTGCGCGCCCCGTGTTCGAGCGCCCGTTTGATGACGCCGTCGACATCGGGGCAGTAGTGCACGATCGAGGTGTGCACCCACTCGCCGTTCGGGGCGAGCACATTGTTGTCCGGCATGGGCATGCCCAGCTGCAAGGTCGAGTCGCCGATCTTCAGCTCGGCGTGCGCCGGCTGACCGTCCGGCAGATCGTTGCGGGTGATCACCTCGGCGCCCAGGACGGCGGTGTAGAAGTCGATGGCCTTGTTGCCGTCGCCGACCGCGAGGAAACAGGTGATGGAGTGGTAGCCCTCGGCAATGGGATTCACGGTGTTCGTCATGTCATCAATCCTGGTCGGGCGGGTGCCGCCGGTCTTGTAAGAAAGCGACACGGTGCCCGGCGGAAGCGAAACCATGCCCGGCAGCGCTGATTCCGAGCTGGCCCGCAATCCGGCCGCCCCCGCCGACACCACCGGCATCCTGCACCCGGACGAGCAGGCCAAGTACCGCACGCTGGCCCGGCTGCCCGCCGGACCCGCCGTCGACCGATTCGTCGAGTGGTACTGGTCGGTGCGCTGGGACCTGCGCGGCCGGCCGCCGTATCGGGCCGAGGTGCTGTCCTACCCGAGCGTGAACGTCACCTTCGAGCGAACCGCCTCCGGCACCGGCAGTTTCGTCAACGGCGTGTGCACCACGAAGTTCATCCGGGAACTCAGCGGCGAGGGCGAGGTGTTCGGCGTCCGGTTCCGCGCGGGCGGCTTCGGCGCCTGCACCGGGCTCGACGTCGGATCGTTCCGGGACGCCACGGTCGCCTTGACCGACGTCATGCCGGACGCGCACGGCCTGGCCGACCGCGTCCTCGCCGTCGCCACCGACGAGCAGCGCCGCGCCATCGTCGAGGACTTCCTCGCCGCCCGTCCCGCCGCCGACGATCCGACCTACCACCTGGTGCTGCGCATCATCGACGCGATGGCCCAGGACCCGGAGCTGACCAGGGTCGATCAGATCACCGACCGGTTCGGCGTCCCGACCCGCACACTGCAACGGATGTTCCGCCGCTACGTCGGGGCCGGCCCGAAATGGGTGCTGCGCCGCTATCGCCTGCAAGACGGCGCCGAGCTGCTCGCCCGCGGCCGCACCGAAGATCTCGCCACATTGGCCGCGGAGCTGGGATACTTCGATCAGGCGCACTTCTCGCGAGAGTTCACCGCGGAAGTCGGAATGGCTCCACTGGAATACGCCAAGAATTCGCTACGCTCGCGCAACGAGGTCACGGCGAAGGTCATCCCGACCAGGATGTAGTTGCGGAGCCGATCGTATTCGACCATTCGACAACGGCCCGGGGGATAGCTCCCGGGTTCCTAGTTGAATGTTGCACTACCTACTGTCAGCCGAAAAAGGAGCTGGACATGGATGTCGTGGTGTTGATCGGACGGGTGTTGTTCTCGGTGCTGTTCCTGAGTTCCGCGCTCGGGCACTTCATGCAGACCGAGCAGATGGCGGGTTACGCCGCGAGCAAGGGTGTGCCGATGGCGAAGCTATCGGTGCTCGGCTCGGGCGCACTGTTCGGTCTCGGCGGGTTGAGCGTGCTGCTCGGCGTGTGGGCCGATCTCGGTTCGCTGCTGCTGGCGGTGGTGCTGGTGGCGACCGCGGGACTGATGCATCAGTTCTGGAAGGAAACGGATCCGCAGGCCAAACAGGGCGAAATGGTCAACTTCAACAAGAATCTGGCGCTGGCCGGCGCCGCGTTGATGCTGTTCGCCTTCTTCGCCCACGTCGACGACCTCGGATTGACCATCACCGGACCGCTTTTCGACCTCTGACCCCGCTCGCCGCGCTAATATTGCGCGTTCTTTTACTTGCAGGGAGAGGAAGGCATGGACATCATCGGAGCGATTCTGGGCTTATTCTGGGCGAACTACCGGCAGTGGCCGTAATGGCACGGTAGTCCCAGGCTCCAGCGGCCCGTCACGGTGCGTGATTTACGCGCCGAGGCGGGCTGATGTCTGTCCGATCCAGCCTGGTGTGTGACGAATATCCCAGGGGGACAAGACCGTTCGGCGCGGTTGTGCTCGATCACAGTTTCCGGGCCCGGCAATTGTGTCTGCCCAGCTTGTCGATGCCCTTCCCGCAATTCCTGGCGAACGTGTGGCGCCAATGGCCGGACACCGGGAATGTGATGTGCTGCGATATCTGTTAATTCCGGTCTGTTTGCCGCTAGGGTCGACCCAAGTCGCTGCGCCGGGGCACGTCTTGGTGGTGCACCCGGGCGTAGGCACCCTGACACAGTTGGAGGACAGAATGACCGCCTACCGGACCATTGTTGTCGGTACCGATGGCTCGGACTCGTCGTACGTCGCCGTCGAGAAGGCCGCCGCACTGGCTGGAGTGTCCGCCGCGACCCTGGTCATCGCGTGTGCTTACTACCCGACCGACGATCGCGACGTGGCCGCCGCCGCGGACGTGCTCAAGGACGAGGCATACCAGGTGCGCGGGTCCGCCCCCACCAACGAGATCCTGCGCACCGCACGGGACAAGGCCGTCGCCGCGGGCGCGAAGGACATCGTCGAGCGCGCCGTGGTCGGCGAGCCGGTCGAGTCGCTGCTCACCCTGATCAAGGATGTCGACGCCGACCTGCTCGTGGTCGGCAACCGCGGCCTGAACACCCTCACCGGCCGCCTGCTCGGCTCGGTGCCGTCGGACGTCGCGCGCAAGTCCGGTTCGGACGTCCTGATCGTGCACACCGTCCGCTAAAAGGCCTCTCTCAGCACAACAGACGAGAGGCGCCCTTCGGTCGAGGTTGTGTACTCGACCGAAGGGCGCCTTTGGCTTATGTAAGCGCCGGAAGCGCCTTCGACCGAGGTCAGGCCAGCGCGCTCAATACCTCGGGAAGGTCCTCGCTGTGGATGACCCCGAGGCGTTGCGTGGCGCGGGTCAGCGCGACGTACAGGTCGTTCAGACCGCGCGGTGATTCGTCCAGGATCGCTTGCGGCTCTACCAGATACACCGCGTCGAACTCCAGGCCCTTCACGTCGTGCACGGTCAGCACTCGCACCGATTCGCCGGCCAGGTCGGCCAGTTCGCCGAGCAAGGAGTGCGGCGCGATTACCGCGGTGGTGCCCGGACCGGTCTCGCCGGCCACCAGTTTCCCGACCTGATCGTGCACTTCGTCCGCGGCGACGCGGTATCCGCGCGGCGGGTTCCCGCTGTCGCGGACCGAGCGGGGCGCCGACGCCGACGGGTCGATCGCGGCGAGCACGTCCGCGGCGACGTCCATGATCTCGGCCGGCGTCCGGTAGTTCACGGTCAGCTCGGTGAGCTTCCATCGCTTGGCCACATACGGTTCCAGCACCCGCTGCCAGGACGAGGCGCCCGCGGGGTCGCCGGTCTGCGCGACGTCGCCGACCACGGTGATCCAGCGATTCGGGATGCGCCGCATCACCATTCGCCAGGCCATCTCCGACAACTCCTGCGCCTCGTCCACGATGACGTGCCCGTAGGTCCAGGTGCGGTCGCCCGCGGCGCGCTCGGCGGTGGTCTGCCGGGTGCGCACGTCCTGGCGTTCGGCGAGCTGGCTCGCGTCGATCAGGTCGTAGGCCATCAGGATTTCCGGGTCGAGCTCGTCTTCGAGATCCTGTGGCGCGGAACCGGTCAGGATGTCCAGCGCGTCCTGCGCCTCGGCCAGCTGGGCCCGCCAGCGCCGCCGGGAGCGTTCGCGTTCCTCGGAGTCGTCCACGCCGAGCAGTTCGGCCAGCTCGTCGAGCAGTGGTGCGTCGGCCGCGCTGAACTCGCCGTTGTCCGGGCGGACCAGTTCGGCGCGATCCTCGGCGGAGAGGGTGCCCGCGGCGCGGTCGAGGCGCTTGGGGTCGGCGAGCAGATCGGCGAGCACGTCCTGCGGGGACAGCAGCGGCCACAGCTTGCCGATGGCCTGCTGGATCTCCTGGTCGGCCCGCATCTCGTCGCGGATCTCGGCGATGTCGGTGCGGCTCAGCAGGCTCGGCCCACCGGAGAGATCCTTACCCATCGTCTCGGCCAGCTGTTCGGTGAGCGCGTCGATGACCGCGCTGGTGAAGATCGGCTTGGCCAGGTTGTGTGGACGCCGCGAGGACCGGGCCCGGCCGCGCGCCCGGGTGGCGATCTTGCGATCGAGGGTCACCTGGTAGCCGTCGAAGCTGAGCCGGACCGGTTCCGCCGGCACCTCCTGCCGGTCGCGCACGGCCTGCTTGAGCACCTCCAGAATCTCCAGGGAGCCCTTGATCTCGCCCGACCGCAACGAATCCTCGCGCGTCGCCTTCACCCCCGGGTACAGGTCACCGATGGTGGACAGCAGCACGCCGGTCTCGCCGAGCGACGGGAGCACCTGGCCGATGTAGTCGAGGAAGGTGGCGTTCGGACCGATGATCAGCACGCCGCTCTTGGCCAGCTGCTGACGGTAGGTGTAGAGCAGATACGCGGCGCGATGCAGCGCGACGGCCGTCTTGCCGGTGCCCGGGCCGCCCTGCACCACGAGCACGCTCTTGTGCTCGGAACGGATGATCGCGTCCTGCTCGTGCTGAATGGTCTCGACGATGTCGTTCATGTGCCCGGTGCGGGCCGCGTTCAGCGCGGCCAGCAGCGCGCTCTCGGCGCCGACGCCCGCGTCGCCGTCGGCCGCGCCGGCCTGCCGGGCGGCGTCCAGATCGAGGTATTCGTCGTTGATCGCGGTGACCTTGCGGTTGCGCGAACGGATGTGCCTGCGCCGGGTGACGCCGTCCGGTGCGGCGGTGGTGGCCAGGTAGAACGGGCGGGCCAGCGAGGCGCGCCAATCCAGCAGCAGCGTCTCGTAGTCGTCCTTCTCGTCGAGAATGCCGAGCCTGCCGATATAGCGATATTCGTCGGCCAGATCGATCCGGCCGAAACACAGACCGTGTTCTGCCGCATCGTATTTGGCCAGATCCTCGTTATAGAGCTGGCTGAACGACTCGCGTTCGCTGCGCGCCTGCGGGGTGCCGCCGGATTCCAGCAGCACGGTGCGCAATCGGTTGCGCGCGTAGTCGCGCATTTCGTCGAGCCGGTCGTACAGCACCGACAGGTATTTCTGTTCCTGTTCGGTCTCGCGGGTCAGCTCGGGCGTACCGGCATCGGCGGCACGGTCCTGAGTGAGGTCGGGCAAACTGAACTCCTTCACCGCGATGAGCCGAGCGAACGCTACACACGCGGGGCAATAGCCGCGCGAACGTTCGGAAAACAAGGTTGTCGAGTCTACTGCGATTGCGGCGGGGTCGCCGTATCCGCAGGTGTACCCGGTGTCGTGACGCCCACCGGTGGTCGTCGGTTACCGGCGTGCAGTACTCGACCATCGGGAACAGGTCATAGAAGTGGTGCAACAGTTCGGCGCACCGCGGGTATTCCGATGATCCGGGAAAACCTCGAACAATCATGGATCCGGCCGTCAGGACGCGTGTGTGCTGTTCGGCCTGCGTCCCAAGCCGGCCGAGCCGTCCCGGTGCCCGGACGGCTTGGCCCGGTACATGGCCAGGTCCGCGTCGTGCAGCACGGCCTCGGGGGTGCGGCGGTCGCCGACGGTGAGCGGTGTGACGCCGATCGAGGCGTTCACCTCGATCCGGTGCCCGCGCGCGATGATCGGCTCGGCCATGGTCGAGCGCAGCCGGGCGACCAGCGCGTCGATGTCCACCCGCCGGGTGCCGCCGGAGAGCAGCACCAGGAATTCGTCGCCGCCGAGCCGGCCCACGATGTCGTCGCCGCGCAACGCGCGCTGCAATCGTTGCGCGACGATCTGCAACACCGTGTCGCCGATTGCGTGCCCGAGCGTGTCGTTGATCGCCTTGAATCCGTCCAGATCGATGAACAGCACCGTGGACACCGGCAGGTTCTCGCTGGTGGCCAGGGCACTGGCCAGTTGCGAGAGGATCAGCGAACGATTCGCCAGCCCGGTCAGCGAGTCGTGCGTGGCCTGGTATTCCAATTGCCGTCGGCTGGCCCGGAACTCGGTGATGTCGGCGAACGAGGAGACCGCCGACGAGCGCCGGTCGCCGGGGTTGAGCAGGCGACTGCTGCCGGAGAGCCAGCGGCGCTGCCCGTCGGCGCGGTCGACGCCGAAGACGTAGCCGGTGATGGTCTCGCCGGTCGCGAGGGTGCGGGCGATCGGGTGCCGGGTCGGCGGCAGCGGCTGGGCATTCGCGTCGAGCAGGGTCAGCGGCAGCGACTGGATGGTCTTGCCGATGAGCGCGTCCTCGGCGTCCTCGTTGCCGAAGATCCGCATCGCCGCCGGGTTCGCCGACTCGATGCGGCCGCTCGGATCGATGACCACCACGCCCTCCTCCAGCTGCGAGACGACCGTGGTGAAGTGCTGCTCGGCCAGGTGCTGCGCGGCCTCGGCGTGCCGCTGGGCGGTGAGGTCGTGGATGACCACCTGATACGCGAGGTGGTCGTGCCAGGCGGTGAGCACCGACACGGTGGTCACCGGCACCACCTCGCCGTCCATCCGGATCAACAGCATCTCGGTCGGGTCGGAGGCGGCGCCCTTGGTGGTGAGGTGGCTGATGCGCTCCAGCATCCCCGGGATGGAGCTGGGATGGACGAATTGGGTGAGCGGCTTGCCGATCAGCTCGTCGGCGCTCTCGGCGGCCACCAGGCGCACGGTCGCCGGATTGACGTAGACCACGATGCCGCGCTCGTGCACACAGATGCCGTCGGGCGTGTGCTCGACCAGAGAACGGTAGCGCTCAGCCAGCTGCTCGGCGGCGTCGACCGCAGCGGCTACCTTGTCCTCACCCACTCGAACCCCCGATCGTCGACCCGATTATGGCCATTGGAACATGGGATTATTCTGGTATCGACGTGCAGAAGATCACAGCGTCGAGGCTATTGCTTCGATCACAGTTCGGGCACTTAATCGGGCACTGTCTGGTGATCATTACAGAACCGGTTTTCTGTTTATTATCTGGCCGATGGTGGTTCGGCCGAGGAATCGGTGAAGGAGCGATGCTATGCCGGGCGCCAACCCGAACAGCCGACAACAGCATCAAGATCATATGACGTTCGCCGGGATCGGCGCCGTCAGTGCGTACGGCTGGGGACGCGATGCGCTGTGGCAGGGACTGCTCAGCGGGAAGTCCGCCGCTTCTGTCCAGCCGGGTTACGGACCCGGCCGCGACGAGGATGCCTGGGTGGCACTGGTCCCCGACGGCGGCGACCACACGGTCAGCACCAGCCGTTACGGGCGAGCCATGCACGAATCGGTCAGAGAGGCGATCACCGACGCGCTCGGGCGCGGCTGGCAACCGGGCCGGACCGTCGGCCTGCTGCACGCGATCGTGCTCGGCGACGTGGTCAATTGGCGCGACTTCTACCTCGTCGATCACGGCCGCCGCAGGCCACGCGACTACCTGCGGTTGATCCCGTCCACGCCGGTCTCGGTGCTCATGCAGGAATTCGGCTTCCACGGTCCCGCGATGAACGTGTCCGCGGCGTGCAGTTCGGCGAACGTCGCGTTGATCACCGCGCAGCTGTGGCTGGACGCGGGCATCGCCGACGACGTGGTGTGCGTCGCCACCGATATGTCCGCCACGCCCGACATGGTCGATCACTTCGTCCGGCTCGGCGCCTCGGTGGCCGACACCGAACCGCTCGACGCGTGCCGGCCGTTCCAGGAGGGCAGCCGCGGCTTCGGCATCGGTGAGGCGTCGGTGGCATTCGTGCTGAGCCGTTCGGTGCAACGCCCGTACGCGGCGGTGCTCGGCGGTGGCATGACCAACGACGCGTATCACGTGGTGTCGGTCGACCCGACACACGAGCAGATCTTCGAGTGCACGCGTCGCGCGCTCGACAACGCCGGGGTGGTCGCCGACGATGTGCGCTATTTCAACGCCCACGGCACCGGCACCCGGCAATGCGACGATGCGGAACGCGATCTGCTGACCAACATGTTCGGCGATCAACCCCACGTCTACGCGCTCAAGCCGCTGGCCGGTCACTGCCAGGGCGCCGCCGCCGGGGTGGAGGTCGCCGCGGCCGCGATCGGCTACGACCGGGGCATCGTTCCCGCCGCACCGATCGTCGCGTCGCCGCATCCGCGCCTGCTGGACGGCCCGCAGCCGTTCGAGGGCGGCGTCACCGCGAAGTTGTCGCTGGGCATGGGCGGCAACAACTCCATGGTGCTGCTCGGCCCGGCCGGCTGACTCGGTCCTCACGGCAGCGGCACCGACCAGCACAGCCGGGTGCCCGGCAGGGCGGCGCCGTCGCCGGCCGGCTTCCCGGCCGCGCCGATGACGAACTGCCCGTCCGCCTTCTGCGCGCGCTGTTCCAGATTGCGTAGTCCGCTGCGCACCACGTGATTCGGGATGCCCCAGCCGTTGTCGGTCACCACGATGGTCAGATCGTCGTCGACGCTGATCTCCACCGCGACAGTATCCGCCCCGGAGTGCCGGACCGCATTGCTGACCGCCTCGCGCACCACGGCCTCCGCGTGATCGGCCAGCTCGGCCTCCAGCACCGAGAGCGGACCGGCCACCGAAAACGTCGACCGCAGTGTGGTTTCGGCGGTCTGCTGCCGGATCGCGTGCTCGATCCGCTGTTGCAGCGGGTTGCCGTTGCCGCCGTGCAGGTCGAAGATCGAGGTGCGGATCTCCTGCACCACCTCTTGCAGGTCGTTGACCACGGTCGAAAGTCGTTGCCGCACTTCGGGAACGGTGGCCTTCGCGACCGCGCCCTGGAGCGTGATGCCGACCGCGAACAGGCGCTGGATGACGTGATCGTGCAGGTCCCGCGCGATCCGGTCGCGATCGGCCAGGATGTCGATGTCGCGCATCCGCTGCTGCGCGTCGGCCAGCTGCATGGCCAGCGCCGCCTGGTCGGTGAACGCGGCGGTCAGCTCGACCAGTTCATCGGAGTACGGGGCGGCGCCGACCGGCCGCACCGTGGTCAGCACGCCGAGCGTGCTGTCCGGCGTGCACAGCGGCAGGATCAGCAGCGGTCCCGCGTCGGGCAGCGCGAGGCCGACGCTCACCGCGTCCGCGTCGTCGAAGCGCAGGGGAGTGCGGCGGGTGAACGCCTCGCCCAGCGCGGTTCCCTCGGTGTTCACCACCTTGCCCTCGTAGCCCTCGCCCGGCCCGCACCACTGGGTGACCGAGAGGGCGGCCGAGAGGGCGGCCGGCTCATCCGCGTCATCCGGGCCGGTCAGGAAGGACTGATGCGAGCCGGTGAGCGTGCGCGCGTGCTCGACCACGTGCGCGAGCACCCGGCCGGACTCGGTGCCGGCCAGGAACTCGGTGGCGATGTCGCGGGTCGCCGCGATCCAGGCCTGCCGGGTGCGGGCCGATTCGTAGAGTCGCGCGTTGTCCACCGCGATGCCCGCCGCGGCCGCGAGCGCCTGGACCAGGACGTCGTCATCGTCGGTAAACGGTTGCCCGCCCGCCTTTTCGGTCAGGTAGAGGCTGCCGAACACCTCGCCGCGGATCCGCACCGGCACCCCCAGGAAGGTGTGCATCGGCGGATGGTTGGGTGGAAGGCCCACAGAGTCAGGGTGTTTCGAGATCTCCTCCAGCCGCAGCGGCTTGGACTGGTTGAACACCACGCCGAGCACGCCGTGCCCCTCCGGCAATCGCCCGATGGCCCTGCGGGTTTCGTCGTCGATCCCCTCGTCGATGAACTGCACCACCTGCTGGTCGTGACCGCGCACGGCGAGCGCGCCGTAGCCGGCGTCGACCAGGCTGATCGCGGTGCGCACGATGGTGCGCAGGGTCTCGTCCAGGTCGAGGCCGGAGGTGACGGCCAGCATCGCCTCGACCAGACCGTCCATCCGGTCGCGGGAGTCGAGGATGAGCTCGACGCGCTCCTTGACCTCGCTCAGCAATTCGCGCAACCGCAGTTGCGAGAGGGTGTCGCGGACGGAGTAGGGGTCGTTGCCGCGGTCCTCGGTCATATCGGGTTCCCCCTGTGGTGGGCGCGCGAACTGCGCCTTGCGCCAGTCTAGTTCGCCCTTCGGGGACTTTCGGCCCTGTTCGCCACCGCATTGCGATGGTGACATGGGGCTACGGGATCTGAATATCGAAGGCAGGGCGTGTCGCATGAAGTCGTCGGGACTGTTGAGTTCTTCGTCAGCACAACATTGGCTCACCGCAAGCGATCTCGATTTGGCGGTGACCACCTCCGGCGCGGTGCCGGACGTGGACGTGACGAGGGCAGTCCGGGCGATCGGCAGAGTTTTGCGCAGGCACCACCTAGACGCGGCGACCAGGGTGCGGGTCACCGCGCCGGCCGAGGCGGGCGAGGCGACCGTGGTGCAGGCCAACATTCGCTGTCGCACTATCGCCACGCGCGTCCAGGTGACAGGGCCGGGCGGATTCGCGGTCACCTTCGCCGCCGAACGCCTGGACCGCCAGCTGGCCCGGCTCGCGACGACCCGGTCCAGGGACTGGCCCGATCCCGCGCGCCCACCGCTGGCCGAGGTCACCGAGCCGCGGCCGATCGTGCGCCGCAAGCGGGTCGAGCTGCTCACCGGTTCGCCCGCGGAGGCGACGGCGGTGATGGACGCGATGGACTACGACGCCTACCTGTTCACCGACGCCGAGTCCGGCACCGAGGCGGTGGTGGCCTGGGGCGATCCGCTCGGCGTGCGGCTGATCCGCCAGGACGCGGCGGTGCGCATCCCACCGACGGTGAATCTGCTTCCGCTGACCGCGGATTCGGAGCCTGCCCCGGTTCTCGACGAGGACCGGGCCGCGCAGGTCCTGTGCCATCACGGACTGCCGTTCCTGTTCTTCACCGAGCCGCACAGCGGTCGCGGCCGGCTGCTGTACCGCCGCTACGACGGCGACCTCTCGCTCGTCGAACCGGCCTGAACCTCAGCTCAGCGGCACTGACCAGTGCACCCGCGTGCCGCCGGCCGGGACCCGCTCGATGCTGCACCGGCCCTCGGATTCGGCCGCCCGCTGCGCGAGATTGGCCAGGCCGCTGGCGGTTACGTCCTCCGGCAGGCCGGAGCCGTTGTCCTGCACCAGGATGGTGAGCTCGTCGGCCACGGTGATCTCGATCGTCACCGCGTCGCCCCCGGAGTGCCGCACCGCGTTGCTGACCGATTCGCGCACAACGGCTTCCGCGTGATCGGCCAGCGCGGGACCGACCACCGACAGCGGCCCGTCGACCCGCAGCCGCGCCCGGATCGGTGCCGCCGCGGTCTGCTGCCGGACCGCGTCCTCCAGGCGACGGCGCAGCGAGGCGCCCGCCCCGCCGTGCAGATCGAAGATCGTTGTGCGGATCTCGTGCACGATCTCCTGCAGCCGATCGATCTCGTCCGAAAGTCGTTGCTGGACTTGTGGATCGTCGACCCGCGCGGCCATGCCCTGCAAGCCGAGCCCGACCGCGAACACCCGCTGGATGACGTGATCGTGCAGATCGCGCGCGATCCGGTCGCGATCGGCCAGCACGTCGAGTTCCCGCGCCCGGCGCTGCGCCTCGGCCAGCTGCATGGCCAGCGCGGCCTGATCGGTGAACGCGGCGGCCAGCGCGCTGAGCTCGTCGGAGTACGGTTCCGCGGCTACCGCGCGCACCACGATCAGCACGCCGAGCACGACCCCCGCGGTCTGCAACGGCAGGATCAGCGCGGGCCCGGTGGCCTCGATCGGTGCGCCGAGATCGACGCCACGCGCGTCGGCCAGCCGGACGGACGCGCGCTCGGCGAAGGCCTTGCCCGCGGCGGTGCCGACGAGCCGCACGACCTGTCCCTCGTCCGGCTCCGCCGCTCTGGACCATTGCGCCACAACGAGTTCCGTGGCCTCCTCGGGCGGGATGCCCGGCTCGACCACCGCGAGGATCGCCTGCTCCGACCTGGTCAGCGTGCGCGCGTGCTCGACCACCTGCGCGAGCACCCGGTGCGGCTCGGTGCCGGCCAGGAACTCGGTGGCGATGTCCCGGTTCGCCTCGATCCAGGCCTGCCGGGTGCGCGCCCATTCATAGAGCCGCGCGTTGTCGTCGGCGATCCTGGTCGCCGTGTCGACGATGGTGCGCAACGTGTCGAACACGCTGTGCGGCACGTCCGTCATGCGCGGAGTCAGCGCTCGCCGAGCTTGCTGGCCAGCACCGCCGCCTGGGTGCGCCGCTCCATGCCGAGCTTGGCCAGCAGCCGGGACACGTAGTTCTTGACCGTCTTCTCCGCCAGGAACATCCGGGCCGCGATCTGCCGGTTGGTCAAGCCCTCGCCGAGCAGCGCGAGCAGCTTGCGTTCCTGGTCGGTGAGCCCGGCCAGCGGGCCGTCGTCGTCCGGCACGCCGTCGCGCAGCCGAGCCCGCAGCGCCGCCGCGGCCCGGTTGTCCAGCAGCGAACGGCCCGCGCCGACCGTCTTGATCGCGGCGGCCAGTTCCATCCCCTTGATGTTCTTCACCACGTAGCCGCTGGCCCCGGCCAGGATCGCGTCGAGCATCGCCTGCTCGTCGGTGTAGGAGGTGAGGATCAGGCAGCGCAGGCCCTCCACCTCGGCGAGCAGGTCGCGGCACAGTTCGATGCCGTTGCCGTCGGGCAGCCGCACGTCGAGCACCGCGACATCGGGACGCAGCATCGGGATTCGGGCCATCGCCTGGGCCACGTCACCCGCCTCGCCGATCACGGTCAGCTCGGGATCACCCTCCAGCAGATCGATCAGACCGCGCCGGACGATCTCGTGGTCGTCGACCAGAAACACCTGGAGCAAGTCGGCCTCCTTGTCGTCGCCTACCGGACGAAAGCAGCCCCCACGAATGCCACGAGTAGATAACGAGGTTCCGGGTAAGCCTGCGATGAAGTCAACCAGAGGAGCCGTCGGCAGCGGAGCCATAAGGCTCATATAAGGGTGGGAACCCGAGCGATGACATATTCAGCGACACTAGATTTCAGTGCGATCTTCGGATCACCGCGCGCCTGTCCTGGCTGCGGCGCCGACACCTTCGACCGACGACCCGAGGCCGGGACGCATTGCGCCGGCTGCGGCACCCGTCTGGGCCCGCCCGAGGAAGGGCGTGGCGCCGAAGAACGCAGGCGCCCATGAGAATCGGGCAGATCGTCCCGCCCTGGGTCCCGGTGCCGCCGCCGGCCTACGGCGGCACCGAAGCGGTGGTCGGCAACCTGGCCGTCGGGCTCGACCAGCTCGGCCACGACGTGCACCTGTTCACGGTGGGCGAATCCACCTGCCCGGTGCGCCGATACTCGCTCTACGAGCATCCGACCGAGCAGATCGGCGTCGGGGAAGCCGAACTGATGCACGTGCTGGCCGCCTACGAGACCCTGGCCGACGTCGACATCATTCACGACCACACCTCGCTCGGCCCGTTCGTCGGCGCGCTGGAGAACTCACCGCCGGTCGTGGTCACCAACCACGGACCGTTCTCCGAGATGCGCCAGGAACTGTTCCGGTCGATGGCGCGCCATGCCGCCATCGTCGCCATCTCCGAGGCGCAACGCCGGATGGCGGGCAGCGTGCCGATCGCCGAGGTGATCCACCACGGCATCGACCTCGACGCGCACCGATTCGGCCCTGGCGGTGGCGGTTACGTGGTGTTCGTCGGCCGGATGAACGAGACGAAGGGTGTGCATCGCGCCGTGCAGATCGCGCGGCTGGCCCGGCGCAAGCTGCTCATGATCACCAAGATGCGCGAACCGGAGGAACGTCGCTACTACACTGAGCGGGTGCGTCCACTGATGGGCCCCGACGATCCCGAACCGCGCGAGGAACCCACCGCGCGCCGGGTCGACCTGGTGCGCCACGCCGACGCGTTGATCAACCCCATCGAATGGCCCGAGCCGTTCGGCCTGGTCATGGCCGAGGCGTTGGCCTGCGGCACACCGGTTCTCGCATTCCCCAACGGCGCCGCACCGGAGATCGTCGAGCACGGCAAGACCGGCTTCCTGTGCCGCGACGCGAACGAGATGGTGGACGCGCTCGACCGGGTGCACACCATCGATCGACGCGACTGCCGCGCGGCGGCCGAGCAGCGGTTCGGCCGCCTGCGCATGGCCCGCGATCACGAGCGGCTGTATCGCCGCATCCTGGCCGAGCGGACGACCCGGGTCATGATGCCCAGCACGGTGGCGTGAGCTTGCCGGGGCCTGCGGCGTGACCCATCCCTGGGGCGACGGCTCGGACACGGAGGCGCCGACGGCGATCAACGCCGGGGTGACCCTCGTCGAGGGCTCGACGTTCTGCATCAGCGACACCAGCGGTGCGATCACGCCGAATCGCCCGGCGGGCTTGTTCGTCCGGGACACCAGGGTGTTGTCGCATTGGCGGCTGACCGTCGACGGCATGGAACCGCAGCCGCTGACCGTGCGCTACGACGAGCCGTACAGCGCCACGCTGCTGGCCAGGACCGCGCCGCGGGCGGGCACCGCGGACAGCACCGCGCTGGTGATCATAGGCAGGCACGTCGGCGACGGGATGCGCGAGGACCTGGTGGTGCGCAACCTGTCCGGCGCGCCGCTCGAATGCGCGATCAAGCTGGAGCTGGACGCCGACTTCGCCGATCTCTTCGAGGTCAAGGAGGGACGCACCGGCCACGACGTGGTCACCGCGGCGCGCGCCCTGGACAACACGGTGCGGATCAGCCGGGCGGAGCTGGACGTGGCGGTCACCGTCAGCGGCAGCGGAGCCACGGCGGAGGGTCGCGAATTGTGCTGGGAGGTCAGCCTTCCCGGCCGCGGGGAATGGACCGCCTGCATCGAGTATCTGCCTGCGCTCGGCACCGGCGACACGCCACCGCGTTATCCGTGCGGGGTACCCGTGAGCCGCAGCACGCCCGCGCAACGCCTGCGCGAGTGGTACGCGAACTCACCGACCGTGCAGACCGACGACGAAACCCTCGCCGCGGTCCTGCAACGCACCCTCACCGATCTCGGCGCGCTGCGCATCTTCGACCCCGACCATCCCGAGCGCGCGGTGGTCGCGGCCGGGGCGCCCTGGTTCATGGCGCTGTTCGGCCGGGACTCGTTGCTCACCTCGTGGATGGTGCTGCCGCTGGACCGCAGGCTCGCGGTCGGCACCTTGCAGAGCCTGGCCGATCTGCAAGGCACCGAGGTGCAGGCCGCGACCGAACAGCAGCCGGGCCGGATCCCGCACGAGGTGCGGTTCGGCCGGGCGGCGACGCTACTGCTCGGCGGCGGCACCGCCTATTACGGCACCGCCGACGCCACCCCGCTGTTCGTGATGCTGCTCGGCGAGCTCTACCGCTGGGGACTGGACCCGAAGATCCGCGACGACCTGCTGCCGCACGCGGATCGCGCGCTGGACTGGATCGAACGATACGGCGACGCGGACGGCGACGGATTCGTCGAATACCAGTGTGCCGCCGATCACGGCCTGGCCAATCAAGGGTGGAAGGACTCCTGGGACGGGGTCAACTTCGCCGACGGCACGCTGCCCGAGGCGCCGATCGCGCTCGCCGAGGTGCAGGGCTACACGTACGCGGCGTACCTCGCGCGCGCCATGCTGGCCGCCGGTGCCGGCGATCACTCGGCCGCGGAACGCTGGCGGGCCAAGGCCGCGCAGCTGAAAACCGCGTTCAACGAGGCGTTCTGGTTGCCCGATCGCGGGTGGTACGCGATCGGCCTCGACCGGGACAAGCGGCCGATCGACGCGCTCACCTCGAATATCGGGCACTGTCTGTGGACCGGGATCATCGACGACGATAAGGCGAAGCGGGTCGCCGATCATCTGCTCTCGCCGGAAATGTTCAGCGGCTGGGGGATCCGCACGCTGGCCACGTCAATGGGTGCTTACAACCCGGTCAGTTATCACAACGGCTCGGTCTGGCCGCACGACAACGCGATCTGCGCCGCGGGACTGATGCGCTACGGGTTCACCGAGCACGCGAACCAGGTGGTATCCGCCATGCTCGACGCCTCGACCCGCTTCGGCCACCGGCTGCCCGAACTCTTCAGCGGCTTCGACCGCGCCGAATTCGATGTCCCCGTCCCGTATCCGACGTCCTGCTCGCCGCAGGCCTGGGCCGCTGCCGCGCCGCTGTTGTTTTTGCGTACGCTGTTGAGACTGGAACCGAGCGTTCCGGAGGGGGTGCTGTCGGTCGCGCCGGTGGTCCCCGCTCGTTATCTCCCGCTGCGGGTCGGCGGGCTGCGGGTCGGCTCGGACGTGCTGTCGGTCACCGTCGACGCGGAGGGCTGGCAAGTCCGCGGCTTGTCCGGTGACCTGCGACGGAGCTAGCACCCACTCGGTCGGCAACCTCCGCAATATTGCCGGCGCCTGCGCTGTTGCAGCTGGTACGTGTCGCGCGAGCGAAACTTGTCGGTGGGCGCGTTTAGCATGACGGCCGGATACGTCTGGAAGCCGTTTAGTCGGTTCACTCGAACACGATGAGAAGGGAATCACCTGGTGGCGGAACGCCTGACTGTGCGCGGTGCTCGGGAACACAACCTGAAGGGGGTCGACCTGGACCTGCCTCGCGACAGTCTCATCGTGTTCACCGGACTCTCCGGCTCGGGCAAGTCGAGCCTGGCGTTCGACACGATCTTCGCCGAGGGACAGCGACGGTACGTGGAGTCGCTCTCGGCCTACGCGCGGCAATTCCTCGGGCAGATGGACAAGCCGGACGTCGACTTCATCGAGGGGCTCTCGCCCGCGGTGTCGATCGATCAGAAGTCGACCAACCGCAACCCGCGCTCGACCGTCGGCACCATCACCGAGGTCTACGACTACCTGCGGCTGCTCTACGCGCGGGCGGGCACCCCGCACTGCCCGGTGTGCGGCGAGCTGATCGAGCGGCAGACGCCGCAGCAGATCGTCGACCAGGTGCTCGCCATGGAGGAGGGCATCAAGTTCCAGGTGCTCGCGCCGGTGGTGCGCACCCGCAAGGGTGAATTCGTCGATCTCTTCGAGCAATTGAATACGCAGGGCTACTCCAGGGTCCGGGTCGACGGCGTGGTCTATCCGCTGACCGACCCGCCGAAGCTGAAGAAGCAGGAGAAGCACGACGTCGAGGTGGTGGTCGACCGCCTGGCCGTCAAACCGAATTCCAAACAGCGCCTCACCGATTCGATCGAGACCGCGCTGCGGCTGGCAGACGGCATCGTGGTGCTCGACTTCGTCGATCGCGACGAGCACGCGCACGACCGCGAGCGCCGCTTCTCCGAGCGCCTGGCCTGCCCGAACGGGCACCCGCTCGACATCGAGGACCTGGAACCCCGGTCGTTCTCGTTCAACTCGCCCTACGGCGCCTGCCCGGATTGCTCCGGTCTCGGTATCCGTAAAGAGGTCGACCCGGATCTGGTGGTGCCCGATCCGGCGCTCAGCCTGAACGACGGGGCGATCGCGCCGTGGTCGCGCGGGCAGACCGCGGAGTACTTCACCCGGCTGTTGTCGGGGCTCGCGTCGTCCATCGGCTTCTCCATGGACACGCCGTGGGAGCGGCTGCCGCTCAAGGCACGTAAGGCCGTGCTGGAGGGCAGTTCCGATCAGGTGCACATCTCCTACACCAACCGGTACGGGCGGAAGCGTTCGTACTACGCCGATTTCGAGGGCGTGATGCCGTTCCTGCAGCGGCGGATGGAGAGCACCGAGTCCGAGCAGATGAAGGAGCACTACGACGGGTACATGCGCGACGTGCCATGCCCGGTGTGCAACGGTGCGCGGCTGCGGCCGGAGATCCTCGCGGTCACCATCGACGCCGGCGGCGACCACAAGTCGATCGCCGAGGTCAGCGATCTGTCCATCGGGGAGTGCTCCAAGTTCCTGAACTCGCTCACGCTGGGGGAGCGGGAGGCCGCGATCGCCGGGCAGGTGCTCAAGGAGGTGCAGGCGCGGCTCGGGTTCCTGCTCGACGTCGGGCTGGAGTATCTGTCGCTGTCCCGGGCGGCGGCGACGCTGTCCGGTGGTGAGGCGCAGCGCATCCGGCTCGCCACCCAGATCGGTTCCGGCCTGGTCGGCGTGCTCTACGTGCTGGACGAACCGTCCATCGGCCTGCACCAGCGGGACAACCGGCGGCTCATCGAAACCCTCACCCGGCTGCGCAATCTCGGCAACACGCTGATCGTGGTCGAGCACGACGAAGACACCATCCGCGCCTCGGACTGGGTGGTCGACATCGGCCCGCTGGCCGGCGAACACGGTGGTCGCGTGGTGCACAGCGGCACCTACCAGGAACTGCTCGCCGAACCCGAATCCCTCACCGGCGCCTACCTTTCCGGCCGGGAGCGGATCGATTTGCCGCTGGTTCGCCGCCCGATCGACAAGAAGCGCCAGCTCACCGTGGTCGGCGCGACCGAGCACAACCTGCGCGACATCGAGGTCAACTTCCCGCTCGGCGTGCTCACCGCGGTCACCGGCGTCTCCGGTTCCGGTAAGTCGACGCTGGTCAACGACATCCTGGCGACCGTGCTGGCGAACAAGCTGAACGGTGCCCGGCAGGTTCCCGGCCGGCACACCAGGATCAAGGGACTCGACGATCTGGACAAGCTGGTCCAGGTGGATCAGTCGCCGATCGGCCGCACCCCGCGTTCGAACCCCGCCACCTACACCGGCGTGTTCGACAAGATCCGCACGCTGTTCGCGTCGACCACCGAGGCGAAGGTGCGCGGCTACCAGCCGGGCCGGTTCTCGTTCAACGTCAAGGGCGGTCGCTGCGAGGCGTGCTCCGGTGACGGCACGCTGAAGATCGAGATGAACTTCCTGCCTGACGTGTACGTCCCGTGCGAGGTCTGCCACGGTGCGCGCTACAACCGGGAAACCCTCGAGGTGCACTACAAGGGCAAGACCATCGCCGAGGTCCTCGACATGTCCATCGAGGAGGGGGCCGAGTTCTTCGAGCCGATCAGCTCGATTCACCGCTACCTCAAGACGCTGGTGGAGGTCGGGCTGGGCTACGTCCGCCTCGGCCAGAGTGCGCCCACCCTGTCCGGCGGTGAGGCTCAGCGCGTCAAGCTGTCCGCGGAACTCCAGAAGCGTTCCACCGGCCGCACCGTCTACATCCTCGACGAGCCGACCACCGGCCTGCACTTCGAGGACATCCGCAAGCTGCTCAAGGTGATCAACGGCCTGGTCGACAAGGGCAACACGGTGATCGTCATCGAACACAACCTGGACGTCATCAAGACGGCCGACTGGGTCATCGACATGGGCCCCGAAGGCGGCTCCGGTGGCGGCATGGTGATCGCCGAAGGCACCCCGGAAGACGTTGCCGCCGTGGCGGAAAGCTACACGGGCCAGTTCCTGCGCGAGGCGCTGGAGCAGGCCGACGCACCCTCCGCCAAGAAGACACCCGCCAAGAAGACCGCGGCCAAGACAACCGCCACCAAGGCCCCGGCCAAGAAGGCACCCGCGAAGAAGGCGGCAGCCAAGACCCCGGCCGACAAGCCGACCGAGGCACAGGCAGCCGCGAAGACCGCAGCGAAGCGGCTGTCCCGCAAAGCAGCCGCGTTGCGCTGACCCGCAGCGACAGCAAACGCGCCCCGGGGAAACCCGGGGCGCGTTTGCGTTCATTCAGCCCGATCGATCACCGCCCGGAACTCGTCGGCATCAGGACCGGACACGCTGTAGGTGATCCTGACCGGTTGCGCCGAATTGAACTTCTCGTGCACCGGCCCCGGCACGATCGACCGCACCAACTCGACGAATTCCGGATAGGCCAACGCCTCCTGCGGAGCCGTCGGATCGAAATCGTTGATCCGACCGCGCCGCAACGGTTGTCCGCCGACCCGCGGCCAATGCACCTCCAGCACCGACGGTTGCCCATCGAGCAGCGCACTCTGCACATCTTCGGGGCTGAGCACATTCCGGCCGTTGGCGGCGGCCACCGCCGCCGCGCGGCGCAGCAGATGGACGATTGCCGGGCTGGCCCCATGGATCGTGGCACTGACTTCATTCGTCATGGTCACCACGCTATCGTCCATATTTGCTGTCGCCACCCGTATCGAACACCTCCATCGGAGAGCCGTCGGGCATGGCATAAAACACCGTTCCGACGCACCACAGCCGCGTCGTCCGGCCAGGTGCGGGGCATGTCACCTTGTCATTGTTGGTTACCGGCTGCTCCGCGCATCGGATGACCACCCCGCCTGCTTCTTCGCACTGTTGAATGGTGACCGCTTCGGCCGGACCGATGGCGACCATGAACGCGGCCACGACGGCGGCGAGCACGAAGAACAGGCGATTGATCACTTTTCGCAAGATTCCCCCCCCCAGGAATCTCGGTGTTTGTCGGACATATGTGTCCGCGGTTCAGACGCTCCCCCGAGCTGATACGTCACCATGGGTGCCTCGGCTGTGCACCGCCGGTCCTGTCCATACCGGGGCTTGGCTTTGGGTGTGTTCGAAGTGCACATATTCTTTGTGCTGTGTGTACATATGGCGAGAGGTATTCGAAGGATCAATAAAGTGCGCGAAGGACTTTGGGGTGAGTTCGGTTTGGTTTGGCGGTGATTGATTTCGTGGTAGGGCAATTGGGGAGGGGTGGGCCTGGGGGTTTGTGTTTCCCCAGTCGGGGGTGGGTTCGGTGGCAATAGGGTGTGATTCCATTTGTAGGTATGAACTTTAAATGTAGAGCTGCGGCTCGTCGGCTTGTCACGGTCGTAATCGCAATGGTGGCAGTGGGTTTCGTTGTCTTGCCCAGTTCGTTCGCGGAGCCGCCTACCGTTCCGGCGCCGCCGGGGGCGATGGCGCCGCATACGGAACCGGTTCCGCTGCAGCCGGATCAGCAGTCGCGGATCTATTTCAAGATTCCGGCGGCCAACGAAATGGTGCGGATGCAAACGCATTTCGTTGTTCCGGCGAAGCCGGCGCGGGTGGGGACGATGTTTCTCTGGCCCGGTCTCGAGCCGCGGGAGGGCGGCCGGAACTACTATCCGATCGGGCTCGGTGTTCTGCAACCAGTGCTGACCTGGGGTGATGCGTGCGCCCCGGTCCAGCAACCGCCGACCTATTCGACCTGGTGGATTTCCGGACAGTACGTCAACGTGTACTCGAAGGACCCGCGTTATGCCGACTGTCACTCCGGTCGTGCGATGTCGGTGAAGGTGGGCGAGGCCCTCGACATGGATATCGCGCTCGACCAGTCGACCGGTGTTTGGACCCAAACCATCACCGGCGCATCGGGAACGGTCCGCTATTCGATCAACCTGCGCGCCCAGGCCCAGAACATGGCTCTCTTCGCCATCGAACCGTGGGACAACGCCAGAATCCCCAACCGCCTCGTCTTCACCGACACCACCATCACCTTCCGTGACGCGGCCCAGCAGGCCTGCCTCACCCCCGAACTCACCTACACCGGCACCGGCGGCACCCTCACCCCACCCACCACCACCGACGGCCGCCGCTGCCACATCGACACCGTCACCGTGAACCCACCGCGGAGCACGGACTGACGTTGCGGCATTCCGGCAGCCGCACACCTGCTGATTTCCGAGCGTGAGTCGGCTCGGCGAGTCGGTGTGCTGGAAATCAGCAGGTGTACGGCCCAACGGCAGGTGGCCGGGTCGAGCGGCTCGGCGATGACAGCTAGGCTCCTGAGTGCTGAAAACTTCCCTATTGCGCACCTCAGTGGGGAAGTTTAAGGTAGTTTGATGACTGATAGGGTCTACTCTGTGGAGCAGGTGGCTGAGCGCCTGGGCCTGCATGTGCGCACGATCCGCAACTATGTGCGGGACGGGCGGCTCAATGCGGTGCGGATCGGGAAGCAGTATCGGATCGCGGAGGCCGACCTCGAGGCGTTCACCGGGTTGCCGGTGCCCGCGCCGGTACGCGAGACGGTGGGGCGGCGGCGGCATACCGAGGTGACGAGCATCGTTCAGGTCGAGGCGATCAGTCGTGAGCTGGCCGAGCGGGTGACCACGTTGCTGATGGCGGCGGCCAACACCCGCTCCGGCGAGGGCGATCCGTTGCGGATCGAGACGCAGTACGACGCGGAGCGGGCGCGCCTGAAAGTCATTGTCCTGGGCGGTCTCGCGGATACGGCTCGATTGTTCGACTACATGGAGGGGGTGCTCGCGCCGTGAGCGAGCGAGACATCGTCACGACGGATTCCGGGCGTGGGGGAGGAGGCGACGTGACCGCGATCTACAGGTCGGAGCGCGGTGCCGGCAAGGTTCGGCAGCGCTACGCGGAGTTGCTGACGGAATGGCCGGTGCCCGCCGAGCATCGGCGCGTGCCGACCCGCGAGGGTGAGACTTTCGTTCTGGTCTCCGGCCCGGAAGACGCGCCGCCGCTGGTGCTGCTGCACGGTTCGGGCGCGAACACATCGATGTGGCGCGGTGACATCGGTTCCTGGGCAACACATTTCCGCACCTACGCCGTCGACATCGTCGGTGAACCCGGCGCCAGCGCGCCATCCCGGCCGCCCCTGGCTTCCGACCGGCTCGCGCTGTGGCTCGACGATGTGCTGGAAAGCCTTGGCCTCGAAGACATCTCGATCGTCGCCGCCTCGCTCGGCGGTTGGGTCGCGTTGGACTACGCCATCCGCAGGCCGGGCCGGATCACTCGGCTCGCCCTGCTCTGCCCGGGCGGCATCGGCGCGCAGACGATGGGCTGGCTGCCGAAAGCGTTGTTCCTGCGCCTCTTCGGACATCGCGGCGTCCGCCGCACCGCCGCCATCGTCACCGGCCTGGACGCCCCGAGGTACCAGGCGGCCCTCGATGACGTGGTCCTGACCTTCACCGAGTTCAAACCCCGCACCGAGCGCCTCCCCGTATTCCCCGACGACGCCTTGCGCACCCTGGCCATGCCGACGCTGGTCATCGTCGGTGCCCGCGACGTCATGCTCGACTCCGCCGCCACCGCCGAACGCGTCCGCCGCTGTGTCCCGCAAGCCACGGTGCACGTGCTCCCAGACGTCGGTCACGCAATCCTCGGCCAAACCGACACCGTCGCCAATTTCCTCCTCGACGAGCAGTAGGGCCGGTAACCCGCGCAACGCCGCGCCCCCTCGTCCAACTGCACACAATTCGTCGGCACTTCCGTTCGCACCGAGTGGTTCCATGGGTGGCGAGTGATTTCGTGCGCGGCGGCCTGATTCGTGCGCGGCGGGTGGGTGGGCACGATATGTGTGATCCGTGTGGCAGGTTGATCGCTGTGGAGCTGGGTTACTCGCTTGGCCTCGATCCTGCGGGCATCCGGGGCAGCTACGTCTGCCTCAGCGTATGGGCCTTATGCACTGCTACGTGATGCGCGTGGTAGGTGCAATGCGGGGGTGATGTGGTCAGGGGCGAGTCGGTGGGCCAGCGCTGCACGAGGCGATCGGAGTGATCGACTTCGGCTCGAAGCCTGTTCTGTGGACACGACCGGCTGCGCCGCGGCGGGATTGCGCTATCCGTTGGCGGGGACAGACATTGGTGTGCCGAACCAGTGGGTCAGTGCTGCGTGCAGGCGGTCTGACGTGGACTGGTCGGTGTCGTCGGCGGCCCAGGCGACATAGCCGTCCGGTCTGATCAGTAGTGCTGTAGCAGGCGCGTCGATGCTGGTTGCGGTGACGATATCTACTCGGTCGCGCCATGCCTCCGTGATATCGGGGAAGGTTGAGGCGTCGGCGAGCATGAGCAAGACGGGTCGTGCCTTGCGCATGAGTTCGGCGACTCGTTTTGTGCCGTCCGGGGTTTCGAGGGTCAGGTCGGGAACCATGCGTCCGGCGAGCGGGTGCGGGTCTCCGGTCTCGTAGCGAGTGTCGGAACCTGACATCAATCGGGCGATGTATTCGGTGTTTTCCGGTCGCTCCAATAGCTCGCCGAGCAGGGTGCGCAGCGCCGTGACTTCGGGTCCGGGTGCGAAGAGGGCGGTTTGGGCCAGAGAGCTCATCATTACCCGGACGCCGACCGGGTGCCGCTCGGAATGGTAGGTGTCCAGCAATCCGGCCGGCGCCCAGCCGTTGATCTCCGCGGCGAGCTTCCAACCCAGATTGGCCGCGTCTTGCAGGCCGAGGTTGAGGCCGGGGCCACCCATCCCGGAATGTACGTGCGCGGCGTCGCCGAGCAGGAACACATTGCCCTCCCGGTACCGGTCGGCCTGCCGGGTGTTCTGATTCTCGATGCGGCGCAACGCGTGTGGGCCCGGCCCGCGCGGGGCTTCCAGCGGGAGGTCGACGCCGAGCACCCGGCGCACACTGTCGCGCAGTTCCTCAATGGTCATCGGCGTGCCCTCAGGCACCGGTTCGACGCCGAATTCCATGCTCGCGATGAGCGGCCGACCGGGATCCAGCTCCGCGAAGACGAACCCGCCGCGTTCTAGTCGGTTGTGCCCGAAGGGAAGTCGCCCGAACCCGAGAATTTCGATACCGCCGTCACTGGTCCGCAATTCATCCGGCAGCCAGACGTGTCCGATCCGCGTCACGCTGTCGGTCGCGGTGTATCCGGGGAATTCGATGCCGACCTGTTTGCGGACGGAACTCCTGCCGCCGTCGGCGCCGATGAGGTATCGAGCCCCGAGGCGATAGTCACCGTCGGGTCCAGCGACCGTGATGTCGACACCGTCGTCGCGCTGGGTCAGCTCGTCGAGGCGGTTTCCCCATCTGATGTCCACACCCAGCCCGGCTGCCCACTTCTCCAGCAGCCGAACGAGTTTCGGCTGCGGAATGCCGAGCAGGGTCATCGGATTGTCCGCCAGCTCGGCGAAGGACAGCGGCAGCCCGCTGAAGAAATAGGCGGGCAGCGGCTGCGGCGCACCGGGCGCGCCGCCGAACTCGTGGTAGAGCCCACGCATGTCCAGCAGCCGAACCACCTGCCCGACAAGGCCGTTCGCCTTCGGCTGGTCGCTGGGCTCGGGTAGTTCGTCGAGCACGATGGCGTGCACTCCGCCCAGTGCGAGTTCGCCGGCCAGCATCAACCCGTTGGGTCCGGCACCGGAAATGACTACGTCGACAGAGTTTTCGGGCATGACAGATACACCTCTTGTTCGATGGTGGGTCAGTGCGGCGTAAGCGCGGTCAGGTCAGCGCGGAGGTTCGGGTAGTCCGGCAGCCACCTCGGCGAGGGCCTGACGGAGCAGCGTGGTGATGTGGACCGGCGGATCGGCATTGGCGTACGCCACCATGACCGCTTCGGCGATGGTGGCAACGGTGCCGGCGACCAGGCGCGGGTAGATGTCACGCAGCGGGTCGGTGCCGGTGCGTTCGGCGATCAGCTCGAGCCAATCCTCGGAGATCTCCCGGAACAAGGCGTGCCGCAGTTCCGGCACGTTGAACAGCTTCCGGATCTCGGCCAGTTGCGCGGGACTGGGCAGCGTGAACTGGGTGCGGTCGGCCTCCAGCGGCTCGAGCATCGCGGCGGTGATCGCGGTCCAGAGCGGTTCGTCCGCCGGACGCTCCCGCAATATCGTGAGGCTGCGCCGCATTCGCATGGTCTGCCGGTAGACGATCGCGTCGTGCTTACCGGTGAAGTAGTTGTTGAACGTCCGCACCGACACCCCGGCCCGCGCCGCGATGTCCTCGCGGGTGACGTTCTCCATCCCGCGCTCGAAAGCCAGTTCCAGCGCGGCGGTACTCAACGCCATACGGGTGTCGAGCTTCTTGCGTTCACGCAGACCGAGCACTTCTTCCTCCGGCATGACAACAGCCTACCGAAAAAACGTGCCCGGTGGGCAAAATTTCCTACCGGGAAAAAATAACGGCAGCGCGACCGGCGAAAGCCAGGTCAGCGCTGTCGTGCGGCGTTCTGCGGGTCAGTGGACCGGCCCGGTGTACTTCTCGCCCGGTCCCTTGCCCGGCTCGTCCGGATGCGCCGACGCCTCCCGGAACGCCCGCTGCAGCGACTGCAACCCGTCGCGGATCGGCCCGGCGTGCGGGCCGAGGTACTCCACCGACGCGGTGACCAGCCCGGCCAGCGCCGTGATCACCCGGCGCGCCTCGTCCAGATCGCGCCGCGAGCTGGTCTCCGGATCCTCGTCCGCGAGCCCGAGCTTCTCCGCGGCCGAACTCATCAGCATCACCGCGGCCCGGCTGATCACCTCGACCGCGGGGATGTCGGCCAGTTCGCGCACGGAGTTGTCGAGCTCTTCTGTCATGCTCATCAGGCTAGCGACGCGACCCGCAGCCTCGGGAATCGGCCGAGTTCGACGCGCGGACGCCGGGCCGATTCGGCGATAGCCGTAGGCAATGTTAGACTTTCCGCTGACGACCGCCCCAGGTTGTGTCTTCTTCCAAGATTTCGAGCCCGGGGCTGATAAGTGGAGCCCGACTCCCACCGTTGCCGACGAGCGATCGTCAGGTCAAACGGTCCGGTCACCCGCCTTCTCGGAGGCGGGTTTCTTGTGCCGGGGTTCTCTCGCGAGAGCCGCGCACGAGATCGCATGCCAGGCTTTGGCGTGCGCCGACCGGTCGACTCGGGCCCCGTAGCGGAATACCGCTCCGGGGCTTTTGTGTTGAAAAGGGGTTGCAGTTATTGCGCGCGGTCGTCCTGACGACACCGCTTGACCTAGGAGGCCCCATCAGCACTGAGACCCGCATCAACGATCGCATCCGTGTTCCCGAGGTCCGGCTCATCGGACCCAGCGGCGAGCAGGTTGGGATCGTGCGTGTTGAAGATGCACTACGCGTCGCCATGGAGGCAGATCTCGATCTCGTCGAGGTCGCTCCGGATGCACGTCCGCCGGTCTGCAAGATCATGGACTACGGCAAGTTCAAGTACGAGACGGCGCAGAAGGCGCGCGAGTCTCGGAAGAACCAGGTGCAAACCGTGATCAAGGAGCAGAAGCTCCGCCCGAAGATCGACGACCACGACTACGCGACCAAGAGGGGCCATGTCATGCGCTTCCTCGAGGCCGGGTCGAAGGTCAAGGTCACCATCATGTTCCGTGGACGTGAGCAGTCCAGGCCCGAACTGGGCTACCGGCTGCTGCAGCGCCTCGCGGCGGACGTGGCTGACTTGGGGTTCGTCGAGACCTCGGCCAAGCAGGACGGTCGCAACATGACCATGGTCCTCGCGCCCCACAAGGGTGCGAAGACGCGAGTGAAGGCACAGCAGGAGTCCGCAGCTCCGCGGCAGCAGCAGCCCGCTGCGCAGCCGAGCCCCGCGCCCGCTGACGCCGTCGCCGCAGACACGACGCCCGCCGCGGCTCCGGCCGAGCAGGCCGACCCGCCGCAGTAATACCGATAAGAGCCGGCGGTCCGCAAGGACCGCCGGGACGAGACAGATTAGAGGAATCCATGCCGAAGATGAAGAGCCACAGCGGCGCCTCGAAGCGATTCAAGGTGTCGGGCCGAGGCAAGCTGCTTCGCCAGCAGGCGAACCGTCGCCACCTGCTCGAGCACAAGTCGACCCGCCGGACTCGTCGTCTGGATGGCACGGAGGCCGTCGCGTCCGTCGACGTCCCGCGCGTGAAGAGGCTGCTCGGTCTCTGAGAGACCGGCAGCACTGCTTGCCGGTCGCTCGAAAGAGCCCGCGAGCGAACCGCGTTCCGGATTCCGGACGCCGACCAACTGACCAACCTCCGGGTGCCGCATGCGCCCCCTAGATCGACAAAGGACTGACCCATGGCACGCGTCAAAAGGGCCGTCAACGCTCAGAAGAAGCGTCGTTCCATCCTCGAGGCCTCCAAGGGCTACCGCGGCCAGCGCTCGCGCCTGTACCGCAAGGCCAAGGAACAGCAGCTGCACTCGCTCACCTACGCCTACCGGGACCGCCGGGCGCGCAAGGGTGACTTCCGCAAGCTCTGGATCGCCCGCATCAACGCCGCGGCGCGCCTGAACGACATCACCTACAACCGCTTCATCCAGGGCCTCAAGGCCGCGGGTGTCGAGGTGGACCGCAAGATCCTCGCCGAGCTCGCGGTGTCCGACGCCGAGGCGTTCGCCGGTCTCGTCGCGATCGCCAAGGCCGCCCTGCCCCAGGACGTCAACGCGCCCGCCGCGTAAGTCACCGGGTGACAAGCGAATACCTTTCCGAACGACCCGTGGACGCGCTCTCCGAGCGCAATCCGCGGGTCGTTTCGGCTGTCAAGCTGCAACGCGGCGCGCAGCGCCGCAAAGCCGGGCTGTTTCTCGCCGAGGGCGCCAATTCGGTTGCCGCCGCGCTGGATACGGGGCGGATACAGGAGCTGTTCTACTCCGCGGGCGCCGCCGCGCGGGAGCACGAGCTGGTCTCCAGCGCCGCGGGGATGGGCGTGCGCACCACGCTGGTCAGCGATCGAGCCGCCCAGCAGCTCGGCGAAACCGTCACCGCGCCAGGACTTGTCGCGGTGTGCGCGCTGATCGACGTGCCGTTGGCGGAGGTGCTCGCGACGCAACCGCGGATGCTCGCCGTGCCCGTCGAGATGGCCGAACCCGGCAATGCCGGAACCCTCATCCGGGTCGCCGATTCCGTCGGTGCCGACGGGGTGGTGCTGGCCGGTGACTCGGTCGACCCGCACAACGGAAAGTGCGTGCGCGCCAGCGCGGGCAGCCTGTTCCACGTCCCGATCGCGCGCCACCGCGACATCGGTGAAACGCTGGATTCCCTTGCGGCGGCAGGCATCACCATCCTGGCGACCGCCGCGAACGGCGAAATCGACCTGGACGACGCCGACGAACTCTTCACCAGGCCGGTCGCCTGGCTGTTCGGCAACGAGGCGCACGGACTGAACCCCGCCGTCACCCACCGCGCCGACCACCGCATCCGCATCCCCATCCGCGGCCGAGCGGAAAGCCTCAACCTGGCCACCGCCGCCGCCATCTGCCTATACGCGAACTCCCGCGTCCGCTACGCAAACTAACCACCCGCCCACCCCGATTCCCCGTACCCAGCCGCGCGTGCGGGGTGTCAGAAGTGGCTCGGCCACAGCGGAATCCGATCAATCGTGCGCTGCCTGTACTGGCCCGCGGCATACAGCCGCACCACTTCTGATTTCCCGCACCAGGAATCGCCGCACTGACACGCGTGCGTCTGTCAAAAGTGGTGCGGCTGTGGTGGAATCGCCCGCCGGGCGTACGGGTGCCCGACGAGCGCATGGCTTGTGATTTCCGCGCCGCGACTGGCCGCACTGGCATGCGCGCGTGCGTCAGAAGTGGTGCGGCTGCGGCGGTGCCGGTCAACTGCGCTCTGTGCGAGCTAGCGCCAGACAGGGGCAGACGCATGGCTTCTGATCTCCCGCACACCGACTCGCCCTACTGACACGCGCGCGTGTGTCAAACCTTGTGCGGTTGTGGCCGAAGCTCGTCAAGCAGTCCTCTGCTGCCGTGTTCGGCGTGTGCTCGTATGAGCAGCGAGGCGTCCCCGAAGGTCACCGTGCGGAGACCGTCTCAGGCTTGACGACCCGCGCACATGCCGCGATGCGGCGTTCGGCCCGGCCGCCGTCGGCTCGGTTGCTGGTCGATTGATCACGAGGAACTGGTGTAGGCATCCGTCGAGAGGTCACCTACACCAGTTCCTCGTGATCAGTTGTCCAGCAGCGTACTTCGGGATGTGCTCTGCTGAACGTACGCAAATGGCGGATTATTCTGCCGCCGCCGAACGTCATGATCCGATCATGGGGACATCAGCGGGGGTGTCTTTATCGAGCCTTGTCCAATACCCGGCACCTCGCGTAGGGGACACTCCAACGATGATCACGTTCGCTTCGAGATTCGCGTTGTTCACGGCGATCGCCGCCACTGTCGTTCTCGTCCCTGCTACCGCCACGGCGGGAACACCGGTGCGCGACAGCAAATTCGAATACACGGTCACCGAAGCGAAGAACATCGGCTCGCGCATCGACACCGACCGGGGATGGCGCAGAGCCGACGGAACCTTCGAGGTGGTGACGGTGACGATCACCAACATCGGCGCCAAACGGCAAGGGCTCTTCGGCTCGAGGCGATTGTTGGACATCCAAGGTCATGCCTTCGAGGAGGATTCGGAAGCCACCTTCCGCCTGGGTGCGGGCACGGCAGCGGACTACGGGTGGAGCCTGGACCCCGGTGAGTCCGTTACGCACCAGATCGTATTCGACATCCCCGTCGATGCCGATCCGGCCTACCTCGTGATATCAGACTTGCAGGTCCTGTTCTCCCCGACCGAAGCGAAAGTACCCGTCTGACATCACTCGACGGGCAGTGCGCTTACGGCGAAAACTCCCTGGGCTGGCCGACCGAGCGCGGATCCTTCCGCTATGGTATCTTCGGCGGCGATAGCACCGTGCCCGGCGGCATTGATCTGCGCGACCGGATCGTTTGCGGAGCAATCGAACTCGGCTACTGGTGCCATGTCGCCCACGCGGGGCGCGGCGTGATCACCCGCGCTGCGGTCTTACCCTTCGGTGCAGTCGTTCAGCATTTCGATTGCCCAGGGGGGTGGGACGGCGTCGGGGCCGGCTACTTGGATGGCGCTCAGGACGGTGAGGAGCATGCCGGTGGCCATGAATTCCCGGGTTTCGTGGATCTCGGCGCCGGTCAGGTCGCGTACCAGGTGGTAGATCTGGCCGAAGCGGGTGCGGACCTCGTTGCCGATGGCCGGTTCTCCGCTTGCCGCGAAGCCGTGCAGGAATAGTTGGAGCAGTTCCTTGTCGGCCAGGAAGGTGCTGAAACCGTGGCCGAGGGCGGGTAGCGCTACCTCGGGTGCCGCGTCGGCGGGCGCCTCGCCGCGTGCCTCCCGGAACACCTCTTCGATCCGATCGCACACCCGATGCAGCGCGCTGATGAACAGGTTCTGCTTGGTGCCGAACAGCCGGATCACATATGGCTGGGAAACCCCTGCGCGCCTGGCGATTTCGTCGGTGCGAGTGGCGGCATAGCCGGATTCGGCGAAGGCGGAGACGGCCGCTCGCAACACCTGCTCGCCCCGCTCGGAGGCGGTCATCCGGACTCTGGTCGGACTCGACATCGTGCTCCATTCCGTTCGCCCCGCCCCGTTCGGCATTGACATGTTATCAGTCGATGCATACTCTTCGATCACTAGTTATCAGTCGATTACAACTAAGGGCCGGTCATGACCGAAACTCTCGAACCCGCCGCCTCGCCGGCGACCGTCGAGCCCACCACGCCGATGAGCGGTCGCGCGATCGCGGCCGTGCTCGCGGCCGTCGGCATCCCGATGTTCATGGTCACGCTGGACAACCTGGTGGTGACCAACGCACTCCCGGTCATTCGCACCGAACTGGGCGCCTCGCTGTCGGACCTGCAGTGGTTCATAAACGCCTACACGCTGTCCTTCGCCTCGCTGCTGCTCACCGTCTCGGCGATCGGTGATCGGCTCGGCCGCCGCCGGATCTTCCTGGCCGGCATCGTGCTGTTCACGGCCGCGTCGGCCGCGTGCGCGCTGGCCACCGAGCCGTGGATGTTGATCGCCGCCAGGGTGGTGCAGGGCTTCGGCGGCGCCGCGGTCATGCCGCTGTCGCTGACCCTGCTGTCGGCGGCCGTGCCGGAGCGGATGCGCAGCGCCGCCATCGGCATCTGGGGTGGCATCGCCGGACTCGGCGTCGCGGTCGGGCCGCTGGTCGGCGGCGCGGTGGTCGACGGGCTGAGCTGGCAGTGGATCTTCTGGCTGAATGTGCCCATCGGACTCGCCGTCGTGCCGTTCGCGGCCCGAGCGTTGCGCGAGTCGTACGGCGGCACCAGGCGGCTCGACCTGGTCGGCCTGGCGTTGTCGGCGAGCGGTGTGCTCGCGGTGGTGTGGGGCGTGATCCACGGCGCCGAGGACGGCTGGACCTCGGGCACCGTGCTCGCCAGCCTGGTCGGCGGCGCGGTGCTGCTGGCCGGATTGATCGCGTGGGAGCTGCGGACACCCGATCCGATGCTGCCGCTGCGGTTGTTCCGCTCGCGGGCCTACCGGATCAGCAACGCGACGAGCTTCACCTTCGCCATGGGTGTCTTCGGGTCGATCTTCTTGCTGGCGCAGTACTTCCAGGTGGTGCAGGGCTTCAGCCCGCTGGAATCGGGCGTCCGGACCATGCCGTGGACGCTGGTGCCGATGGTGGTCGCACCGATCTCGGGTCTGCTCGTCGACCGGATCGGCGCGCGCACGCTGCTCGCGTCCGGTCAGCTGCTGCTGGCGGTCGCGCTCGGCTGGATGGCGGCGATCACCACCGTCGACATCGGCTACGGCGCGTTCGTCGGACCGTTCCTGCTCGCCGGGATCGGCATGGGGCTCACCCTGCCGCCGAGCGCGTCGGTCGTCATGGGCAGCGCCGCCGCGGACGACCGGGCCATGGCGTCCGGGACGAACAGCACCCTGCGTGAAGTCGGCGTCGCGCTCGGCATCGCCGTGCTCGCCTCGGTATTTGCTTCGCACGGTTCATATCTGAACCCGCAGTCCTACGTCGACGGCCTCGTCCCGGCGATCTGGGTCGGCGCCGCCATAGTCGCCGTCGGTGCGGTCCTCTCCCTCCTGCTTCCCGCCAAGATCACCCAAGCCTGATCCCGTCCCGAACGCGCACCGGGGGAGTGCGCACCGAGGCCGACCGACTCCAGCAGCCGGTCGGCCTCGGCGTGTCGGCCGCAGGTCGCTGGGCTGGCGAGTTCGGAGGCCTGGACCCAGGCGTTCGGAAACAGGCTGCGAATGTGTCCGGGCATGCGTCCCGAGGCTGACCGACTCGAGCAGTTGGTCGGCTTCGGCGGTGTCGGCCGCAGGTCGTTGGGCTGGCGAGCTCGGCGGCCTGGAACCGGGCGCTCGGAACCCATTGCGAATGTGCCCGGAGGATTTCTCATCGATGTCGCACCGGTGCAGCGGGAGGCGCGGACGGCCCCACGTAATTCGTGCAGCACCCGAAGGCACTCAGTATCGGTGCAATGTGTAACACCTTCACGTTGTGTCTGCGCCAAGCCGGCCAGTTGGACCGAAGCCCGCCCGGCCGCCCACGACAGTCGGCAAAGGGCGTCCCGACCTGTCAGTGAGTCGGCACGGCGCGGTCTGCACGGCAACCCGCCGCAGACAAGGCCGACCAGCGCCGCAACAGCGCCGCACCCGGCAGTGGGGAATCCGGGTGAATCGGAGATGACGCATCCAATAGGATTCCACCAGCAGCAATGTGGGTAGGGAACGAGCCGTACCCGCGAACCGATCCCCAGGGGAGAGTCGAACCATCGTGGCCGACGACAACGACGCAGTCGAGCAGAACGCGACGCTGACCGAGGAGGCACTGGCCGCCGCGGCGGCGGCCGCCGAGAAGGCGTTTGCCGCTGCGGCCGACCTGGATGCGCTCGCGGTCGCGAAAACCGAGCACCTCGGCGGCAAGGCGCCGCTCGCACTGGCGCAGCGCGCACTGGGCAGCCTCCCGAAGACGGAGAAGGCCGACGCGGGCAAGCGGGTCAATGTCGCGCGCGGCCGGGTGTCGGAGGCGTTCGAGGCGCGGCGCGCGGCGCTGCTCGCCGAGCGGGACGCGGCGGTGCTGGTCGCCGAGGCGATCGACGTGACGCTGCCCGCGCGCAGGCACCCGTTCGGCGCCCGGCATCCGATCACCGCCATCTCCGAGCAGGTCGCCGACGTGTTCGTCGCGATGGGCTGGGAGGTGGCCGAGGGCCCCGAGGTGGAGACCGAGCACTTCAACTTCGACGCGCTCAACTTCCTGCCCGACCACCCGGCCCGCACCATGCAGGACACCTTCCACATCGCCCCCGAGGGCTCGCGCCAGGTGCTGCGCACGCACACCTCCCCGGTGCAGGTGCGCTCGCTGCTGGAACGCGACTTGCCGATCTACGTCGTGTGCCCCGGCCGCACCTTCCGCACCGACGAGCTCGACGCCACGCATACTCCGGTGTTCTCCCAGGTCGAGGGCCTGGCCGTGGACAAGGGCCTGACCATGGCGCACCTGCGCGGCACGCTGGACGCGTTCGCCCGGGCGCTGTTCGGCCCGGAGACGCGAACCCGCATGCGCCCCAATTACTTTCCGTTCACCGAACCGTCCGCCGAGGTGGACGTCTGGTTCGCCGACAAGAAGGGCGGCGCGGGCTGGGTCGAGTGGGGCGGCTGCGGCATGGTGAACCCGAAGGTGCTGATCGCCAGCGGGATCGATCCCGAGGTGTACAGCGGGTTCGCGTTCGGCATGGGCCTGGAGCGGACCCTGCAGTTCCGCAACGGCATCCCGGACATGCGCGACATCGTCGAGGGCGACGTGCGTTTCACCCTGCCCTTCGGCATCCGGTCCTGACCTCACCCTTCGATCGAGAGAGCGAAACGTCAAGTGCGAGTAGCGCAATCCTGGCTGACCGACATCATCCAGCGCACCAACCCCGACTGGTCGGTGACGCCGGAGGAACTCGACGCGGGGTTCGTCCGTGTGGGTCTGGAGGTCGAAGAGGTCGACAAGCTGGAGCGGATCTCCGGTGACATCGACAAGCCGCTGGTCGTCGGCCGGGTCGCCGAGATCACCGAGCTGACCGAGTTCAAGAAGCCGATCCGCTTCTGCAAGGTCGACGTCGGCAACCCCGACCTTCAGGAAATCGTCTGCGGCGCAACCAACTTCGCCGTTGGCGACTTGGTCGTTGTGGTGCTGCCCGGCGGCGTGCTGCCCGGCGGTTTCGCCATCTCCTCGCGCAAGACCTACGGCCACGTGTCCAACGGCATGATCTGCTCGGTCGCCGAACTCGGTATCGGCAAGGATCACGCGGGCATCCTGGTGCTGGAGCCGGGCACCGCCGAGCCGGGCGCGGACGCGAACGAGCTGCTTGGCCTGGACGATACGGTCATCGAGCTGAACATCACCCCGGACCGCGGCTACTGCTTCTCGGTGCGCGGCCTGGCCCGCGAACTCGCCTGCGGTTTCGACCTCGACTACGCCGATCCGGCAGTGCGCACTGTGCCTACCCACCCCGTCGGCTCCGCCGCCGTCCATCCCCGTGTGCCGGACGACGAGGCAGACGCCTGGTCCATCACCCTCGAACCCGACTCCAAATGCACCCGCTTCGCCGCCCGCCGGGTCACCGGCATAGACCCGAAGGCGGTGAGCCCCTGGTGGTTACAGCGCAGGCTGCTGCTGTCCGGGGTGCGCCCGATCTCCCCGGCCGTCGACGTCACCAACTACGTGATGCTCGAACTCGGCCAGCCGCTGCACGCGTTCGACGCCGCCAAGCTGTCCGGCGGCCTGGTCGTGCGCACCGCGAACAAGGGTGAGACGCTGCGCACCCTCGACGAGGTCGAGCGCACCCTCGACGCCGAGGACGTGGTGATCGCCGACGATTCCGGCGTGGTCTCGCTGGCCGGTGTGATGGGCGGGGCGACCACCGAGGTCGGCGCCGACACGACGGATATCCTGCTCGAAGCCGCCACCTGGAACCCGCTGCTGGTCTATCGCACCTCGCGCAGGCACAAGCTGGTGTCCGAGGCGGGCAAGCGCTACGAGCGCGTGGTCGATCCGGAGATCAATGTCGCCGCGCTCGATCGCGCCGCCACCCTGCTGGCCGAAATCGCCGGTGGCACGGTCGAATCCGCGCTCACCGACGTCCGCGTCCCGGTGCCGTCCGCGCCGCCGATCCGGATGGACATCGACCTGGCCGACCGCGTGGCCGGCGTCGTCTACCCGACCGGCACCTCCGCGCGCCGCCTCGCCCAGATCGGCTGCACCGTCGAGGTCGCCGTGGACGAGACCACCGGGCACGGTCAGCTCGAGGTCACTCCGCCGAGCTGGCGGCCCGACCTGGCCCAGCCGGCCGACCTGGTCGAAGAGGTGCTGCGGCTGGAGGGGCTCGAGCAGATCCCGTCCGTGCTGCCCACCGCGCCCGCCGGGCGTGGCCTCACCGCCACCCAGCGTCGTCGCCGCGCGGTCGGCCGGGCGCTGGCCCTGGCCGGCGCCGTCGAGGTGCCCGCGTCGATCTTCATGTCCGGCAGCGTCTTCGACACCTGGGGGCTGGACGCCGACGACCCGCGCCGGACGACCACCCGGGTGCTGAACCCGCTCGACGCCGAGCGCGCCGAGCTGGCCACCACCCTGCTGCCCGCGCTGCTGGACGTGGCTTCCCGCAACATCTCTCGCGGCGCGCGCGACCTCACCATCTACGGCATCGCGCAGGTGGTGCTGCCCGGTGACAACGTGCATCCGGTCGAGGCGTTGCCGGTCGACCGTCGTCCCACCGACGATCAGATCGCCGACCTGCTCGGCTCGCTGCCCGCGCAGCCGGTGCACGTCGCGGCCGTTCTCACCGGTCGTCGCGAACCGCGGGGGCCGTGGGGTCCGGGTCGCCAGGCGGAGGCCGCCGACGCGTTCGCCCTCGCCGACGCGGTCGCGGACGCGGCGGGCGTCACGATCGAACGCCGCCCGGCCGCGTACCTGCCTTGGCATCCGGGGCGGTGCGCCGAACTCGTCGTCGACGGAAAGATCGTCGGCCACGCCGGCGAACTGCACCCCGCGGTGCTGGAACGCTCCGGCCTGCCGCCGCGCACCTGCGCCGTCGAACTCGACCTCGACGCCCTGCCGCTGCGCGAGTCCCGCCCCGCCCCAACGATTTCCCCGTTCCCGGCGGTGTTGCAGGACGTCTCGGTCAGCGTCGAGAAGACCACGCCCGCGGCGTCGGTGGAATCGGCCCTGCGCTCCGGCGGCGGTGAACTCCTCGAGGACATCACCCTGTTCGACGTCTACGAGGGCACCCAGGCCGGCGAGGGTCGCAAGTCCCTCACCTACGCGCTCCGCTTCCGCGCCACCGACCGCACGCTGACGGAGGACGAAGCAAGCGCGGCCCGCGACGCCGCAGTATCCGCCGCGGCGGATGCCGTCGGCGCGGTCCTGCGCGGCTAGCCCGATACGCGATCAGGCCCGGAAGCCGAAGCTTCCGGGCCTGATTCATGCGGCGCGGGTCAGCTGGTGCGGCACGCCTGGTCGAGCGCCGACATGGCGTTCTGCAATTCCTGGTCCTGCAGCACGGCGCCGAGCTGGTCGTCCGATACCGTGGCCGCCTTGTTCATGTACGGCACGGCGCCCGCGATGGCGGTCTTCACCGGGCCCTCGTCGGCGTTGGCCGCGGCCGCGTCCAACTTGCCCGCCGCGCTGCCGAAGGCCGCCTTCACCTCTGCCGCGGACCCGCCGCCGTTCGCCTTGGACGCATTGATCCCGGTGGTCAGCTCGTTGGCCGTCGCGCTGACGGACGCGCACGTGTCCGCATCGCTCACGGCACCCGCGGGCCCGGCTGCGGCGGTGAAGCCGGCGAGCGCCGTCACGAGAGTCACAGTCGCGAGAATCGTTGTCCGCATAAAAGACGTTCCCTTTCGTCGGTTGACAATCCCCGCCCTGTATACCCGCTCCGGCGCCGTCCGAAGCGGCCCGATTCCGGCGAGTCGCAGAGCTGCACGGTCGTGCAGATCGGTCAGGCCGGCTCGGGCACTGCCCGCCGCTCGCCGACCGAAATGCGCTCGACCACTGGTTTCTTCGCGGTGGCAAGCAGCGCGGCGCCGCCGGCGAGGACCGCGACCGCGTACGCCGACATTGCGGCGAATCCCAGCGATGTCCACATGGCCAGCATGAACACCGCGAGCAATCCGGCGGTAGCGGCCGCGGTGATCCGGGGGAGCAGTCCGACGACCAGCGCGAGCCCGAGCCCGAATTCGAGGATTGTCGCCGCGACGGCGGCCGGGGCGGCCAGTCCACCGGCGAAGCCGGGCAACAACGTTCGCGTGTAGTCGGCAAAGGAGTCGAACGACCCCCAGGAAACGCCGGCGTCTCCGGGCGCGCCGAGCAGTCCGAAGCGATCGGCCACCGAGCCGAGCAGCAGCAACCCGAGCGCCACCCGCGCGACGACGCTCACCACGCGAATGCGTCCGAGCGTCCCGGCTTGAA
This sequence comes from Nocardia sp. NPDC006044, assembly GCF_042871115.1. Lineage (NCBI taxonomy): Bacteria > Bacillati > Actinomycetota > Actinomycetes > Mycobacteriales > Nocardiaceae > Nocardia > Nocardia sp. NPDC006044. Next base: position 120,064 of record NZ_JBIAID010000008.1, on the reverse strand, counting down.
GCGCGACGATCGCGACGGCCGTCGCGGTGATCCAGCCGAGCGATCCGTCGAAGAACAACAGCCAGGCCAGTTCGGTGACCAGTGCGGCGCAGGCAAAACCCAATGCGGCACCACTGGGCAACCTGCTCTCCGCCGCTGCGCGCACCCTGGCCGCCGAACTCGACGCGGGCATCGCCGCGGCCGGTTTCGATCACGTCCGCGCGGCGCACGCTCCGGTCTTCCAGCTGATCGAACCGGACGGCACCCGGCTCACCTCGCTGGCGGATCGAGCCGGCATGACCAAACAGGCGATGGGTGAACTCGTCCGCCACCTCGAGGGGCACGGCTATGTCGAGGTCGACATCGACCCAGCCGACCGCCGGGCCCGGCTGGTCCGCCTGACCAAGCGCGGCTGGGCCGTGGTCGACGCGGGCGTCGCGGTGGTCGAGCGGTTCGACCGCCACCTCGACGCGATCGTCGGCGCCGACGAGGTCGCACGCCTGCGCGGCACGCTGCTGCGGATCATCGGCGGTGCGGGCTCCAGCTACGCCACCGGAGCGCAGGACCCGAAGGCCATGCGGGTCGAGTGACCGAATCCGGCCGGAAAGGGGTAAGAACGACATCATGCGACACCCGGCCAGTCCGATCCTGAACGCGCTGACGTACCTGCCCGATCGGCGGATTGTGCAGACGCCCGCCGTCCTCGGCCTTCGGTACACCGACCTGTCGATCGACACGGCCGACGGCGAGACGCTGCACGGCTGGTGGGTGCCCGCGCCGAAGTCGATCGGGCACATCCTGTTCGCGCACGGCAACGCGGGCAATGTCGGCGATCGGATCGCCCTGTTCGCGCTGCTGGTCGAGGCGGGATTCGACGTGCTCGCGTTCGACTATCGCGGCTATGGGCAGAGCACCGGCCGCCCGACCGAACACGGCACCTACCTGGACGCGCGGGCGGCTCGGCGGGTGCTGCTCGAACAACCCGGCGTCGATCCGAATCACGTTCTCTACCTTGGCAAGTCGCTCGGCGGCGGGGTCATGACGGAACTCGCGCTCGCGCATCCGCCCGCCGGGCTGATGCTGATGTCCACCTTCTCCGGCCTGCGCGACGCCGCCAGATCCGTCTATCCCTTCCTGCCGGGCCCGCTCGTCCCCGACGCGTATCCGAACGAAAAACGCATCCGCTCGCTGCGTGCGCCGGTCCTGATCATGCACGGCGACCAGGACGAACTCCTCCCGTTGCGGCACGCCGAACGCCTCTACGCCGCCGCCCGCGAACCGAAGAAACTGAAGGTCTTTCCCGGTGCGGGCCACAACGATCTGCTCATGGTGGGCGGCTCCGCCTGGTTCGAGCTGGTGCGTGACTGGGCCGGCGCCATCGTCCGGGCGTGAGGTCCGCGCCTGCGTAGCCTGGTGTCATGACTGAAAACAGCGAGATCGCGGCCCGTTTGGCCGCGTTGTCCGACCGCGAATTGGCCGGTCTCCTGCTGGTCGCCACGGCGGAACGGCCCGGCTTCGAGGTCGTGCACGCTGCCCTGCTCGGCCTCCTGGAAACCGGTGATACGATAACCGCTGGAAGTGTGACTCCTACCACGCTGCCCGCGTCGGTGCATGACGCGCCGCCGCTGCACGACGTATCCGGCCAGGTCGGAGGCGGTTCTGCGGTACCCGCGGTACCGGTACCGCCGACCGGTATCCCGGCACCGACTGAGACAGGTGGATATTCGCCCTCCGGTGTCCCTACTTGGGGGTCAGTTCGCGATAAGGTCGAGCAGCGCTTCGGCACCGCGCAGGGCATGGGCGAGCTGGATCAGCAGACCCCGGCGGGCCGCAGCGTCGACGAACAATGGGACGCGCGCGAGCGGGCGGCGCGTGAACGCCTGGATCAGATACGGAAGTCGTTGCGCGGCAACGATACCGAAACACACGGACCGTAACCTGACCTGGCGCACCGTACTACGACTGTGATGGGTGGAACACGATGACGGAGCCGCGCGAGATCGCCGAACGGCTACTCGATGCCCAGGTGGAATTCCTGCTTGCCGAGGTCACCGGCGAACGCTTCGCGGAAGTTGTTGCTCGCGACGTCGATTCGGTGCTCGGCGTCGCGGACACACTGGTCTTCCGCGACATCGTCGAGGTCGATCAGGCCAAGCAGACCGTCGCGACCATCATCGATCTGATCGGCGGCAGCCCGGTGATCGCCGACATGGTCGGGGTTTTCGCCGATTCGATCTATGACAACATCGCCGCCAACAACGACTACACCCTCGGCCAGGTGGTCGACCGCGAACCGGTCGAGGCGCTGCTGGAGAAGATCTTCGGCATGCACCAGGCGCAGGAGCGCATCCTGGACCGGCTCACCGAGAGCCCGCTGGTCGCCACCGTCGCGTCGAAGTTCGTGGACAAGCTGATCTCCGACTTCATGGAGGCGAACAAGCAGATCGCGGGCAAGATCCCCGGCGTCTCCTCGCTGATCTCCATGGGCCAGTCCGCGGCCAAGACCGCGAAGAAGGCCACGGAGAGCACCTTCATCGGCGACATGGCGGGCAAGGGCGCGGTGTTCGCGCTCAAGCGGACCAACAACGCGATCCGCGAAATGCTGCGGGACGCACCGGTTCACGACGCCGCCATGGAATTCTGGGATCTGCACGCCGACGAGCCGGTCAGCGGCCTGCGCGATTATCTGTCGCAGAAGGACCTGAACGAGCTGGTGCTGATCTGCTACGAAATCGCGGTCACCACTAGGGAGAAGGAATACTTCGGGCTGCTCGTCGACGAATGCGTCGAGGTGTTCTTCACGAAGTACGGCGATTACACGCTGGCGGCCATGTTGCCGGAGCTGGGACTGTCCGCCGCCGACATCAGCACCGAAATCTTGCGCTACGGCCCGGCGGTCATCGAGGGCGCCAAGCGAAACGGCGTGCTGTCCGCGTTGATTCGGGAGCGGCTCGAGCCGTTCTACACCTCGGAGAAGGTACTCGCCATTCTCGGCGGCGCGTAACCCCCCACCCTTCGCTAGCTGAGTGGTTGCCGACCGTGCGCAGGTCATTGCGCGCGGCGGCGCGGGCACGGTCGCCGCACGAGATGCGCGAACGACGCCGACTCGGCTACGATCCGTAGGCATTTCGGGCCGGCGCCCGGATGCCGACTGATCTCCTGATGTCCCGGCCGACCAGGTCGGGTTATTAAGTTCTGCTTCAACGTTGTACGACCTTTCTGTCCTGGACTGGACAGCGGGTGGCAACAGGTTGCAGCGCAGGTTGAAAAGTATGAACAAAGTTCCCTATTCGGGGTTCTCGAGTTGACGCCGGACCGGGCATATGGGATTTTGCTCGGAGACTTTCCGTGCGCTCGTCGTGGAGCTGTCACGGCCGGCTTTTCGGAGGAGTAGCAGGTTGGTGCGTTCACGTCTACGGCAACCAAAGCCCGGGGACACACCGGATCTCACTATTGCGGTTCCCTCCGCGTTGCCAAGCGGGAGAATTGCGGCCATCGCGCGGCCGCGCACCATCGGCGGTCAGCTGACCCGAATTCTGGCGCTCGCGCTGATTCTGGTGCTCGCGTTGCTGGGAGTGACTGTCTACCGCGAACTCTCGGACTACCGCGAGTCCAACGACACGGTGAAGGCCGTCTCGCTGGCGCTGAACGTGCAGGACCTCACCAACCAGATCCAGCGTGAGCTCGGTCTGAGCAACGGCCTGCTCGGCGGCGACAACCGCCTGCAGCAACCGCTGCTCGATCAGCGCGGCAAGGTCGACGCCGCGCTCGGCTCGCTCACCAGCGCCGCGGCCGGGGATGCCCCTGGCGCGGACCAGGTTCGGGCCGCGCTCGGCCAGCTGAATCTGCTGGCGAACACGCGCACGCAGATCGACTCGCGCCGGGTCAGCCGCCAGGTGGTGTTCCAGTTCTACACCGACGCCGTCACCGCGCTGAACCGGCTCGCGCTCGGCCTCGACCAGGCCCGCGACCCGCAGATCCAGCGCGGTCTGCAGGCGCTGTACGCGCTCGGCGCGGCCAAGGAGGAGGTCGACAAGGAGCGAGGCTTCCTCAACGGCGTCTTCACCGCGGGCCGGTTCAACGGCGGCGAGTACGTGCAGTTCATGGAGATCCGCTCGACCAAGCTCGCGGGCTTCACCGCGTTCTCCCGCTACGCGACCAAGGGCCAGCAGTCCAAGCTGGACGCGGCCATGCTGAGCGAGAACGCCATCAAGGCAGACCAATCCGAGAGCATCGCGATCGCCTCCAGCGACGGGCCGCTGGTCCGCGAGGTCGACCCGATGACGTGGTGGACGCAGATGTCCAGCGTTCTCGACGAGCAGCGCGCCGTGCAGCAGGCCGTCGGCGACGACGTGCAGGCTCGCGCGGACAGCCTGCGCGCCGCCGCGGCCACCAAGCTGATCGGCTTCCTCGTCGCCTCGGCCATCGCCATCGCCGCGATGATCGCGCTGGTGATCACCTCGGTGCGGGCCATCGTGCGCCCGCTGGCCGCGCTGGCCGGCGAGGCCGACGACGTGGCCTCGCGCCGGCTACCCCAGGTCATCGAGGCCTGGTCGCGGGCCGACGACAGCAGGCCGGAGGCGCCGATGCCGGTGCTGGCGCCCGCCGGTGCGAGTACCGAAATCGCCGCTCTGGCAGGCGCGCTCAACCGCGTGCAGACCACCGCCTTCGAGCTGGCCTCGCAGCAGGCGCTGGTGCGCCGCAACACCACGGAGTCGATGGCCAACCTGGCCCGGCGCAACCAGAACCTGGTGCGCCGCCAGCTGGGCCTGATCAGCGAGTTCGAACGCGAGGAACTCGATCCCAAGGGTCTGTCCAACCTGTTCGAGCTCGACCACCTCGCCACCCGCATGCGCCGCAACGCCGAAAGCCTGCTGGTGCTCGTCGGCGAGGCGAGCCCGCGCCGCTGGGCGCAGCCGATCGCGCTGAGCGACGTCATCCGGGCCGGTCTGTCCGAGGTCGACGACTACCGCCGGGTGGTGCTGCGCCGGGTGGACGATGTGATGATCACCGGCGCGGTGGTCAGCGAGCTGGCGCACATGCTGGCCGAGCTGATCGAGAACGGACTCGCCTTCTCCCCACCGGATCTCGAGGTCGAGATCTACGGCCGCCGGGTGCCGCACGGGTACCTGCTGGCCGTGGTCGACCACGGCGTCGGCATGCCGATGGACCAGCTGGCCCAGTCCAACGCCAGGCTGCGCGGCGAGCAGGACTTCATCGTCGCGCCGACCCGCTACCTCGGCCACTACGTGGTCGGTCGCCTGGCCGAGCGGCTCGGCATCGACGTCGAGCTCAATGTCTCGCCGGTCAGCGGCATCGTTGCCCGGATGTCGCTGCCGCTGGAAATCCTTGTGCAGGAACAAGATCGGCGGCCTGCCGCGGTGCAGGCGAAGATCTCCGGCACCGGTTTGGAGCGCTCCTGGGGCGCCGATTCGGAGTCGAGCGGCCAGCCCGAGCTGGAGCAGGCGCCGAATGGCAACGGCGCCATGACCTCTCCGGCGGTGATCCGGGGCAACACCGCGCCCGAACCGATTCCGCCGGCCCCGCGCGGTCCCGCCCACGCGGCACCGGCCGTCTCGTCGGACGAGCACAACGGGGCGGAACGCCGGGCCGAGGGTCCGTGGACCGCGGCGCAGCGGGCGGTACCGCGCGAGGATCAGTACAACGGTCCGCAGCATGCCGCGCCGAGCGCCCCCGCGCCCTCCGCGTACTCCCAATTCGTTTCTCCGCCATCGGTTTCCACGCCGCCGTCGGCGGTGCCCGCACAGTCGAGCAACCTCACCGATACCGGAACCTGGCGACTGCCCGATTCGCCGGACGGTCACTACGGTGTCGCCGAAAGCCTGTACAGCGGCAACGGATCGGCTACCGCCAGTCCCGGCCAGCGCACCACGCGTAACGGGCTTGTCAAGCGCAACAAGAAGTCTCGCACCGCGGGCACCGCGCCGGGCACGGATCCGCGCCGCGACGCCAACGGCGCGGCCGAACGTCCGGATCGGGCGCCGATTCCGGAACGTTCGCCGGAGGAAACCCGTAGCATGCTTTCGTCGTTCCGGGCCGGACACGAGCGCGGCGCCCCGCCGCCGCCGTCGACCACCCGTCCGTATGTCGGTGCCCGCGACCACGACACCCGCGCCGACGATCAGGCTCAGACCATCGCAGAGGAGAACCGGTGACCACTCACTTGCCGAGCGCCGACCCGCACACGTTCAACTGGATGCTCGCGAACTTCGTCCGGGAAACCGACGGTGTCCGCGATACCGTCGCGGTCTCCTCGGACGGTTTGCTCATCGCAATGTCGGACGGCCTGGACCGCACCTCGGCGGACCGCCTCTCGGCCATGGTTTCGGGGCTGGCCAGCCTCGCCAAGAGCGCGTCACGCAGTTACTCCTTCGACGGACTCAAACTGATCATGATCGAGATGAAGCGGGGCTTCCTGCTCGTCTCGGCCATGGGTGACGGCAGCTGCCTCGGCGTGATCGCCGACGGCAGTTGCGATGTCGGCCTTGTCGGCTACGAAATGGCCGTGCTGGCCGAACGCGCCGGGTCGCTCCTTGACCCGGCGTTGATATCCGAGTTGCGAGAGACGTTGCGAAGATGAGAGATCCTGACCGGCCGAGGCTGCCGGACCCGCGGATGATCCCGATGAATCAGATGTTCGGGTGGTTCGATCCGGACCGCCCAGGCCAGCAACAACCACCGGCCGAAGAACTTGTCGACAGTGATGAACAGTTTGTGCGTCCCTTTGTCGTCACCGCGGGGCGCACTACGCCGTTGATGGACGGTTTGCGCATCGAGACCCTGGTGCAGGCGCCGCCCTCGGCGTTGTCCGCACCGCTGCAATTCGAACAGCGCACCGTGGTGCAGCTGTGCCAGCAGCCCCACTCCATCGCCGAAATCGGTACCGCGCTGCGCGTTCCGGTCGGTGTAGCGAAGGTCGTCGTGAGCGATCTCGTCGCCGGTGGGTACGCGACCGTGCGCGAGGCCGATCAACTGTCCACCGCTGCCATCGAGAGGATCAGGGACCTTGTACGGGCACTCTGACATGAACACTGCGCCGCCACCGCCGACGATGCCGTCGTCGGTGAAGATCGTGATCAGCGGCGGATTCGGTGTCGGCAAAACAACATTCATCGGGGCGATCTCCGAGATCGAGCCGCTGGTCACCGAGGCGGCGATGACCGAGGTGTCGCTCGGCGTCGACGATCCGGGCCGGCGCGCGGACAAGACCCAGACCACGGTCGCGCTCGATTTCGGCCGAATCACGTTGGACCGCTCGCTGATTCTGTACCTGTTCGGCACGCCCGGCCAGGACCGCTTCGTCTTCCTCTGGGACGACCTGGTGGACGGCGCGCTCGGCGCGGTGATCATGGTGGACACCAGCCGGATCGGCGACTGCTACCCGGTGCTGGACTACTTCGAGGAGAAGCAGACGCCGTTCGTGGTGGTGGTCAACCGTTTCGACAACGGCGTGCACTTCGACCTCGGCGAGGTGCGCGAGGCGCTGGAGCTCGACGACTGGATCCCGGTGCTGGAATGCGATGCGCGCGACCGGGAATCGGTCAAAGACGTGCTCGTCGCCCTCCTGGAGCAGGTGCTGTTCCACCGACTATCGGTGCAGGGACTGCCTGCCTGACGTTTCCATCGAACGGGACACGACCACGGCGGCCGTCGAAAGCGGGGCCGGGTCATGTCCCGTTCGGCGTCTAAGGTGGCGGGGGTGGGTGAGCAGAAGGAGCGGATGCTCCGCGGGGAGTTGTACCGGGACAACGATCCCGAGCTGGAGGCGGAGCGGGAGCGCGCGCAGCGGTTGTGCGACGAGTTCAATCGCAGCGAGGCCGGGGATCGGGCGGGGCGGGAGGCGACGCTGCGGGCGTTGCTGGGGAAGTTCGGCGAGGGGTCGTGGATCCGGCCGCGGTTCCAGTGCGACTACGGGTACCTGATCGAGATCGGCACGAACAGTTTCCTGAATTTCGATGCGATCCTGCTGGATTGCGCGCCGATCAGCATCGGTAACGACGTGTCGATCGGGCCGCGATGCCAGCTGCTGACCGCGTTGCACCCGATGGCAGACCACGAACTGCGCAGGCAGCGCTGGGAGACCGCCGCGCCGATCCGGATCGGGAACAACGTGTGGTTCGGCGGCGGGGTGATCGTGTGCCCGGGGGTGACGGTCGGGGACGACACCGTGGTCGGCGCGGGCAGCGTGGTCACCCGGGATCTGCCGCCGAAGGTGTTCGCCGCGGGCAATCCGGCGCGGGTGATCCGCGAGCTGTGATCGCTGTCGTAGCGGATGGTTAGCCTGGGGTCATGTTGCGGACCCTCGCCATCGAGAACTACCGGTCGTTACGACAACTGACCATGCCGTTGGGCCAGCTCAATGTGGTGACCGGGGCGAACGGCAGCGGCAAATCCAGTCTGTATCGGACCCTGCGGCTGCTGGCGGACTTCTCCCGCAACGGGGCCATCGCCGCGCTGGCCCGCGAAGGTGGCGTGGCTTCCACGCTGTGGGCGGGGCAGGGCGGCATCGGTGACGGAACCGTCAAAGGCGATTCGATAGGCGTGCGGGTCGGGTTCGCCGGGGAAGACTTCGGTTACGCCGCCGAGCTGGGTATGCCGGTGCCCGATCGCACCTCGATGTTCAACCGCGATCCGGTGATCAAAACCGAGGCGGTCTGGGCCGGCCCGGTGCTGCGCCCGTCCACCCTGCTGGCCGACCGCGGCGGTCCCGTCGTACGACTACGCGACGGCGACGGCGGCTGGGCGATGGTGCCGCACACCGTGCGACCGTTCGACAGCATGCTCAGCGAACTGGCCGATCCGCAGAGCGCGCCGGACCTGCTGGTGCTGCGCGAACGCATCCGGTCCTGGCGGTTCTACGACCATCTCCGCACCGACGCCGACGCGCCCGCCCGATCACCGCAGGTCGGCACCCGGACGATGGTCCTGGGCCACGACGGCGCCGATCTGGCCGCGGCGCTGCAAACCATCCGGGAGATCGGCGACGCGCACATCCTCACCCAGTCGATCGACCGCGCGTTCCCCGGCAGTGAGGTCGAAATCATCGACCGGGACGGCAGATTCGAACTCGCGCTCTACCAGCGCGGCCTGGTCCGCCCGCTCGGTGGCGCCGAACTCTCCGACGGCACCCTGCGGTATCTGCTTCTGGTCGCCGCCCTCCTGACCCCGCGCCCACCCGCACTCCTGGTGCTCAACGAGCCCGAAACCAGCCTGCATCCCGAACTGCTGGCTCCGCTCGCCGAACTCATCGCCACCGTCTCGGCGGACACCCAGGTCGTGGTCGTCACGCACGCGTCACCACTGGTCACCGCGCTGACCGCGAGCGCGCCGGAGTTGCACACCATCGAGCTGGTCAAGGAGAACGGTGCGACGACCATCGCGGGCCAAGGTCGGCTCGACCAACCGCCCTGGTACTGGCCGAAACGCTAGCCAATTGAGCCCCGGCCGATGAGTTCGTGTCGCCTCAGCCGTCAGTAGTGATGCCCTGCCTACTTAAGGAGAACTAACAATGAGCAACGGCAAAGATCTCGCACTCACCCATGTCGCCCTGCTCGTCGGCGATCAGGACCAGGCCCTCCAGTTCTATCGCGACGTGCTCGGCCTCGAGGTCCGCCAGGACATGCCGTTTCCCGGCGGCCGCTGGCTGACCGTCGGGCCGGCCGATCAGCCCGGTCTCGAATTCATCCTCGAGGTGCCGGAGATGAACCCGGATGCGGTGGCGCGCGAGGCGGCGCAGGCGCGATTGAAGAACGGCGCGGCGGGGACGCTGATCTTCAGCGTCCAGTCGGCCGACGACACCTTCGCCCGGCTGCGCGACGCCGGCGTCGCGGTCACCCAGGAACCGATCACCCAGCCCTACGGCATGCGCGACTGTGGGTTCCGCGACCCGTGGGGCAACCATCTCCGGTTCTCCGAGGTTCTCGGCTGAGTCCCGGAACTCGTTGACCCCCTGGGCTTTCCAGGCGTCAACTGGCGCGGGTCAGCACCGCGACCGGTAGCTTGCGCGAGGTGAGCGCCTGGTAGGTCGCGAAGTCCGGGTACTGGTCCACCAGCTTGCGCCAGTACCCGGCGTACTCGTCCGGATCGGTGATCACCCGCGCGGTCACCGCCCAGCTTTCCCGGCCGACCCGCACCTGCCCGCCGCCGGCGGCGACCAGATTGCCCCACCAGGCGGGCGGTTTCGGGTTGCCGCCGTAGGACCCGGTGACCAGCAGATCGTCGCCGTCGCGGACCAGCATCAGGATCACCGGGCGCGGCTCGCCGGTCTTGCGTCCGGGCACGGTCAGCTGGAATACCGGGCGGCCCATGAACTTTCCGAGCACCGTGCCGTCGAATCGTTGATACACCGCGTTGTGCAGGCGGCTCTGCCAGCGGCTGATCGCGTTGAGCCTGGTGGTGCCGAAATGCGCGAATCGGCCGCTGAGGGTGAGCGTGGGACTGTCGGGGGTGTTCTCGGCCATGGTCGTCCTCCCGGGTGCTGCGGTGCCGTTCGCCGGCCCGCGGCGACACGGTGTGGGCGGCGTCGCATACCAACGGGGACCGGACGGCAATACTGTCTGATCATGGGTGAATCGACGAGCGAGACGCAACACGACGACGCCATCCGGCCGCTACGCGACGACATCCGGTTTCTCGGCGGGGTACTCGGCGACGCCATCCGCGACCACGAGGGTCCCGAGGTGTTCGACCTGATCGAGCGGGTGCGCATCGAGGCCTTCCGGGTGCGCCGGGCCGAGGTCGAGCGCAGCGCGGTGGCGGAGATGCTCGACGGGGTCGACATCGCGGTGGCCTTGCCGCTGATCCGCGCGTTCAGCTACTTCGTGCTGCTGGCCAACCTGGCCGAGGACATCCAGCGCGATCGCCGGCGCAAGGCGCACGAGGCGGCCGGTGAGCCGCCGCAGGATTCGTCGCTGGCCGCCACCTATCGCAAGCTCGACGCGGCCGCGCTGGACGGCGCCGAGGTCGCCGACCTGCTGGCCGACGCGCTGGTGTCGCCGGTGATCACCGCGCACCCCACCGAAACTCGCCGCCGCACGGTGTTCGACAGCCAGACCCGGATCACCGAACTGATGCGGCTGCGTCAGCGCTACACCGAAACCGACCGGGAGCGCGCCGGTTTCGAGCAGCAGATCCGCAGGCAGGTGCTCAGCCTGTGGCGCACCGCGCTGATCCGGTTGCAGCGCTTGCGGATCCAGGACGAGATCTCGGTCGGCCTGCGCTACTACGACATCACCCTGTTCGACGTGATCCCGGCGATCAACGCCGAGGTGCGCGCGGCACTGCGCTCGCGCTGGCCTGGTGCCGAGCTGCTGCCCAGGCCGATCCTGCGCCCCGGCTCCTGGATCGGCGGCGACCGGGACGGAAACCCGTACGTGACCGCGGATGTCGTGCGCCAGGCCGGGCACCAGGCGGCGCTGGTCGCCTTCTCCCGCTACCTGCGCGAACTGGTGGAACTGGAAAAGGCGCTGGCCCTCTCGGCGCGGCTCGTTCAGGTGACACCCGAGGTGGCCGCCCTGGCCGAGGCCGGATACCCCGACCCCGCCACCCACGCCGACGAACCGTATCGCCGTGCGCTGCACACCATTCGAGGCAGGCTGACCGCCACCGCGCGGCGCGCCCTCGGTGAACTCCCGCCGGACGGACTCGATGTCGGCGCGGACCCGTACCCGACCCCGCAGGCCGTGCTCGACGACCTCGACGCGGTGGACGCCTCCCTGCGCGCCAGCGGCGACGGCCTGCTCGCCGACGACCGCCTCGCCGCGCTGCGGCACGCCGTCGAGACCTTCGGGTTTCACCTCCAGGGCCTGGACATGCGGCAGAACTCGGAGGTGCACGAGCAGGTCGTCGCCGAGCTGTTCGCCTGGGCGGGAGTGCATCCGGACTACGCGAGCCTGCCCGAAGCGCAGCGCGTCGAGCTGCTCGCCGGGGAACTGCGCACCCGCCGCCCGCTGCTCGGCCCGCACGCCAGGCTGAGCGAGCTGGCCCGCAAGGAGGTCGACATCGTCTGCGCCGCACGCGATGTCGTCGACACGTTCGGCACCGAAGCGGTGCCCAACTACATCATCAGCATGTGTACCTCGGTCAGCGACATGCTGGAGGCGGCGCTGCTGTTGAAGGAGGGCGGCCTGCTCGATCCCGGCGAGCCGGACGGCCCGCCGCACTGCTCGGTGGGCATCGTCCCGCTGTTCGAGACCATCGAGGACCTCGGCGCCGGAGCAGCGACTTTGGCTGCGGCACTGGATGTTCCGGCGTACCGCGACCTGGTCGCCGCGCGCGGGATGCGGCAGGAGGTGATGCTCGGATACTCCGACTCCAACAAGGACGGCGGCTACCTCGCGGCCAACTGGGCGCTGTACCGCGCCGAACTCGATCTCGTCGAGGTGGCCCGCAAGGCCGGAATCCGGTTGCGGCTCTTCCACGGTCGCGGCGGCACCGTCGGCCGCGGCGGCGGCCGCAGCTACGACGCCATCCTCGCCCAGCCCGCCGGCGCCGTGCGCGGCTCGCTGCGGCTGACCGAGCAGGGTGAGGTGATCGCCGCCAAGTACGCCGAACCCGGTGCGGCGCACCGCAACCTGGAATCCCTCATCGCGGGCACCTTGGAGTCCACGCTGCTCGACGTGGAGGGTCTCGGCGCGGACGCGGAACCGTCCTACGAGCTCATGGACGAGCTCGCCGACCGGGCCCGCGCCGCCTACGCCCGCCTGGTGCACGAAACACCGGGATTCGTCGAGTATTTCCGCCAGTCCACCCCGGTGGCCGAGGTCGGCGACCTGAACATCGGCAGCAGGCCCGCCTCGCGCAAACCGACCAACTCGGTGTCGGATCTGCGCGCCATCCCGTGGGTGATGTCCTGGAGCCAGGCCAGGGTGATGCTGCCCGGCTGGTACGGCACCGGCACCGCGCTGGAGGAATGGATCGGCGGCGATCCGGAACGGCTCGCGACACTGACCGATCTGTATCGGCGCTGGCCGTTCCTGCGCACCGTGCTGTCGAATCTGGCGCAGGTGATGGCCAAGAGCGACCTCGACATCGCCGCCCGCTACGCCGAGCTGGTCGAGGACGTGGCGCTGCGCGAGCAGATCTTCGGCATGATCCGCGACGAGCACGCCAGGACCATCCGGATGCACGCCGCGATCACCGGCAACGATCACCTGCTCGCTGACAACCCGTCGCTGGCCGAGTCGATCCACAACCGCTTCCCCTACCTGGAGCCGCTGAACCAGATGCAGGTGGAGCTGCTGCGCAGGCTGCGGGCGGGCGACGATTCGGAACTGGTCAAGCGCGGCATCCTGCTCACCATGAACGGCCTCGCCACCGCGTTGCGCAACTCGGGCTAGCCCGGACGAGGCTTCAGCGTGCCGCGCGCGCCTGTGCGGCCTGGGACAGGGTGGTATCGACGAACGCCTGAGCCGCGGCGGTCAGCGGGCCGCCGCGGTGCACCAGCCACTGCGGCAGCTTCTCCGGCGGGTCGAACCGATAGACCTCGGCCCCCGCGCGCATCGCCAGGTCGTGCCAGCCGTCCGGCATCAGCCCGGAGCCGATGCCGCGCAGCACCATCGGCAGCACCACGCTGCGGTCGCCGACCTCGGCCGCGATGTGCAGGTCGCCGACGGTGGCGGCGAGCCGGTCGAACCGCGCCCGGACCGCGGTGGCCGGCTGGGTGATGACAAAGCTCATGCCGCGCAGGTCTTCTGGCGTGACTGTGCCATCGGTGCCGATCGTCGTGCCCGGGGGAGCGACGAGCAGGAACTGTTCGTCGCGCAGGTGATGGGCCACCAGACCGCGGCCTGCGGGACGTTCCGCGCTGCCGCAGACCCCGGCTTCGCAGCGCCCGCGCAACACCATGGCGACCACCTCGGCGGCGGACAGTGCCGACCAGGTGCCGACCGTCAGCCCCGGGTGATGCTCGCGCAGTTCGGCGATGGTGCTGATCACCGGCTCCAGCGTGGAGGATGAGGTGGCCGCCACATCCACCCGTCCGACCACGCCCTCGCCGACCGCCTGCGCGGCCGCCCGCAGCGCGTCCAGATCACGCAGCACCTGCCGCGCCCGGTCGGCCATGAACTCGCCCGCGTTGCTGAGCACCGCGTTGCGCCCGACCCGGTGGAACAGTGCCACCCCGAGCTCGCGCTCCAGCTTGCCGATCGCCCGCGACAGCGACGGCTGGGCTACCCGCAAAGCCCGCGCGGCGTGGGTGAACCCGCCGTGCTCGACGATGGCGACGAAGTACTCGAGCTGCCTGCGTTCCATAACCATAGGCTATCGGTTTGGTGCCATAGATGTCTTGGACGTACGTACCGCTATAAGGCGATACTCGGCAGGTGTTCACCACGCGTCCTACCTTGCAGGGCACCTTCGGGATGGTGTCGTCAACCCACTGGCTCGCCTCGGCCGCCGCGATGGCGGTGCTCGAGAACGACGGTAACGCGTTCGACGCGGCGGTCGCCGCGGGGTTCGTGTTGCACGTGGTCGAGCCGCATCTGAACGGCCCGGCCGGTGAGGTGCCGATCATTCTCGCACCCGCGGGCCTGCCGCCGCGCGTGCTGTGTGGCCAGGGCCCCGCCCCGGCCGGCGCCACCATCGCCCGCTACAACGCGCTCGGCCTGGACCTGGTGCCCGGCACCGGCCCGCTTGCCGCCGCGGTCCCCGGCGCGTTCGACGCCTGGATGGTGCTGCTGCGCGATCACGGCACGAAGCGGCTGGCCGAGGTGCTGTCCTATGCGATCGGCAACGCCGAGCGTGGCCACCCCGCGGTCGAGCGGGTCGGCGAGACCGTCGAGACGGTGGCCGAGCTGTTCGAGAACGAATGGACCACCTCCGCCGAGCTCTACCTGAAGGACGGAAAGGCCCCTGCCGCAGGCGCATTGCTGCGCAATCCGGTGCTCGCCGCGACGTGGCGCAGGCTGATCACCGAGGCCGAGGCCGCGAGCTCCGACCGGGACGGCCAGATCGAGGCCGCCCGGCGCGTCTGGCGCGAGGGCTTCATCGCCGAAGCGCTGGCCGCCGCGGCCGCGCGCCCGACCATGGACACCTCCGGCGAACGTCACGTCGGCTGGCTGACCGGTGACGATCTCGCGAATTTCAGTGCGACATACGAGAATCCGGTCACCTACACCTGGAACGGCTGGACCGTCGCGAAGCCGGGTCTGTGGAGCCAGGGCCCGGTCCTGCTGCAACAGCTCGCGCTCCTGCCGGAACGACTGGAGTACGGCACGCCGGAGTACTACCACACGCTGATCGAGGGCTCGAAGCTCGCGATGGCCGACCGGGAGGCGTGGTACGGCGACAGCACCCAGGTCTCGCTGTCCACCCTGCTTTCCCCGTGGTACAACGCCCAGCGCAGCGCGCTTATCGGACCGCAGGCGTCCTACGAACTGCGTCCGGGCAGCCCGGACGGCCAGCGGCCGCGGTTGAGCGGCTACGTGCAGACCAATTCCGTTGGGGCCGTTGACGCCGCGGTGGGCGCGGGCGAGCCGACGGTGGCCACCTCCGGCGCCACCCGCGGCGACACCTGCCAGCTCGATATCGTCGACCGCTGGGGCAACATGATCGCGGCGACGCCCAGTGGTGGCTGGCTGCAATCGAATCCGGTGGTCCCCGAGCTCGGTTTCCCGCTCGGCACCCGACTACAGATGTCCTGGCTGGAGCCGGGACTGCCCAACTCGCTCGCGCCGGGCCGCCGCCCGCGCACCACGCTCAGCCCGTCGCTGGCGCTGCGCGACGGCGAAGCGGTGATGGCGTTCGGTACGCCGGGCGGCGATCAACAGGATCAGTGGAGCCTGCATTTCTTCCTGGCCGTGGCGCTGCGCGAGAAAGTGCGCGGCGGACTCGATCTGCAAGGCGCCATCGATGCCCCGAACTGGCATCAGGAAAGTTTCCCCGGCTCGTTCTATCCGCGGGCGATGAGCCCGGGCGCGGTGATCGTGGAGTCGCGCATCGGCACCGAGGTCATCGCCGACCTGGAACGACGCGGGCACAGCGTCACGGTGGGCCCGCCGTGGTCGGAAGGCCGGTTGTGCGCGGTAGCTCGCGACCGGGAGAACGGTGTACTTTCAGCTGGAGCCAATCCCAGGGGCATGCAGGGCTACGCCGCGGGACGATAACTGAACAACTAAATGGAGAATAGCGGTCCGGATACGCCGGACCGCTATTTGTCGTGTCATTTGGAAGGTGCCGCCGATTCGTGCGATGGCGCGCTGGAGAACATTCTACGAAAAGGAATACCCGGCGAGAAAAGTGCGAAACGTTGAAGTATCTTGTAGCGCATGCTCGCTCGCTTCACACGGATGCTGGTGCTCGGCGTAACCGCCGTCGCCATCGCGTCCTGCGCACCGGTACAGCACCCCGCTGGGACCGCAACGCACACAGATGATTACGGCACACCCGTGGGATCGCAGCCGGTACGTGAGGGCGGCGACCTGGTGATGGGCCTTTCCTCCGAACCGGACAAGCTCGACCCGACCACCTCCAGCTCCCTCTACACGCGTTACGTCATGAACTCGATCTGCGAGAAGCTCTATGACAACGACGCGTCCGGAAATCTGGTGCCGCAGTTGGCCACTGCGATGCCCACCGTCTCCGAGGACGGCCTGACCGTCACCATCCCGGTGCGGACCGGAATCCAATTCGCCGACGGCGCCCCGTTCGACGCGGCCGCCGTGCAGACCAGCCTGCAGCGGCACTTCAGCATGAAGACCTCGCAGCGGACCAGCGAAATGGGTCCGGTCGCTTCGATCGAGACCGCCGATCCGACGCACGTGGTGATTCGCTACAAAAAGCCCTTCGCGCCGATCACCGCCGCGCTCGCCGACCGCGCCGGAATGATCATGTCCCCGGTCGAACTCGCGAAGGACGAGGGCAAGAACTTCGCCGATCACCCGGTGTGCGTCGGGCCGTTCAAGTTCGTCAAGCGTATTCCGCAGACCTCGATCATCGTCGAACGCGATCCGCTGTACTACGACGCGAAGAAGGTGCACCTCGACAAGGTCACCTACCGCATCATGATCGACGCCAATATTCGCGCGTCGAACCTGCGTTCCGGTGACATCCAGGTCGCCGACACCATCTCCCCGCAGGATGTCGACGCGCTGGCTAAGAACCCGGATCTGCGCCTGCTGCAATCGGGATCGCTGGGCTTCCAGGGCATCTACCTCAATATCGGCAATGTCGACGGCGTCGGCAAGCCGGCCAAGCCGATCGACACCCCGCTGGCGAAGAACGCGAAGATCCGCGAGGCGCTCTCGCTCAGCGTCGACCGCCAGACTCTGGTCAACACGGTATTCAACAACTGGTACGAACCCGCGTGCTCGGGAATCGTGCCGAAGAGCACCTATGCCACGCCGGCCGGAATCGCGTGCCCCGCTTACGATCCGCAGAAGTCGAAGCAATTGCTCACCGAGGCCGGTGTGCAGCTGCCGTACCCGATCACCATGCAGGTGACCAATTCCCAGGATCAGCTCCGGTACGCACAGGCGTTGCAGGCCAACGTCGCCGAGGGCGGATTCGACCTGAAGATCGTGCCCACCGAATACTCGACCCTGCTGGACGTGCAGAAGCGCGGCACCTACGAGGCCCTGTTCCTCGGCTGGTCCGGCCGGCTCGACCCGGACGCCAATATCACCCGCTTCATGACCACCGGTTCGGGCGGTAACTACGGCGGTTTCAGTTCGCCTAAACTCGACGACTTGCTGGCCAAGGCCGCCCGCACCACCGATACCGCGCAGCGCGCCGAACTCTATGGTCAGTCGACAAAGGTGATCCAAGAGGAGAACCCGTACATCTACACCTACCGAATCCGCGTGCTGACCGTGCACACCGCGCGGGTGACCGGCATCGAGGCCTACGCCGACGGTGTCGTCCGCCTCGGTAAGGCCGCCTTCACGAACGAGAAGAGCTGAATACGCGCGCGATAGCGCAATAGCCGAACATCGACGAGGAATAGCGGTCCGGATTAGCCGGACCGCTGTTTTCCGTATCGATTTCCGCTCGCCGTGATTTCTACCGGTGGCGGCTAAGAGAACAATGTACAAAAAGAAACGGTGGTGGCGAAAAATGCACCGTGTTGAAGTATGTTGTAGCGCATGCTCGTTCGCTCCACTCGGATGGCGGTCCTCGGTGTCGTCGCCGCCGTCCTCGCTGCCTGCGCACCGACGCAACACGCCACCCCGCCCGCGACGCACGTCGACGATTACGGCACGCCCATCGGTTCGCAGCCGGTGCGTGAGGGCGGTGACCTGGTGATGGGCCTGTCGAACGAACCCGACAAGCTCGATCCGACCACGTCCAGCTCGCTCTACATGCGTTACGTGATGAGCACGATCTGCGAGAAGCTCTACGACAACGATGCCTCCGGAAACCTGGTGCCGCAGTTGGCCACCGCGCTGCCGGACATCTCGCCGGACGGGCTCACCGTCACCATTCCCGTACGCAGCGGGATCCAGTTCGCCGACGGCACCCAGTTCAACGCGACCGCGGTCGAGACCAGCCTGCAGCGGCACTGGAAGATGGAAGGTTCCCAGCGTACCGGCGAGATGGGCCCGATCGACGAGATCGAGGCCGTCGACTCGACGCATGTGACGATCCGCTACCGGGAGCCGTTCGCGCCGCTCACCGCCGCGCTCGCGGACCGCGCCGGGATGATCATGTCGCCGGCCGCGCTCAAGGAGTCGGAGAAGAACTTCGGCGACCATCCGGTGTGCGTCGGGCCGTTCAAGTTCGTCAAGCGGGTGCCGAACACCTCGATCCAGGTGGCCCGCGACCCGTTGTACTACGACGCGAAGAACGTGCACTTCGATTCGATCACCTACCGGATCATGCCCGACGCGAAGACCAGGTCGGCCAACCTGCGCTCCGGTGACATCCAGGTCGGCGACACGATGTCCCCGATGGACATCGACAGCCTGGTGAAGTTGCCGCAGCTGCGCGTCCTGCAATCGGGGTCCTTCGGTTTCCAGGGCCTGTATCTGAACATCGGCAACGTCGACGGCGCGGGTAAACCGGTCAAGCCGATCAACACCGCCATCGCCAAGGACGCCAGGGTGCGGCTGGCGTTCTCGCTGGCCACCGATCGGGAGGCCCTGGTCAAGAAGGTGTTCAACAACTGGTACGACACGGCCTGCACGCCGATCGCGCCGCGTACTTCCTATGCGACGCAGGCCAGCACCGCCTGCCCGCTCTTCGATCCACAGCGATCCAAGGAGCTGCTCGAGGAGGCCGGGGTGCAACTGCCGTACCCGGTCACCATGCAGGTCACCAACACGCAGGACTATCTCCAGTACGCCGAGGCGCTGCGGGACAGCGTCGCGCAGGGCGGGTTCGATCTGCGGATCGTGCCGACCGAATACTCGGCCATGCTGGACGCGCAGAAGCGCGGCACCTATGAGGCCCTGCTGCTCGGCTGGTCCGGCCGGCTCGACCCGGACGGCAACACCGCCCGGTTCCTGACCACCGGCTCGAGCGGTAACTACAGCGGATACAACTCCCGGGAACTGGACGAGATCCTCGGCTGGGCCGCACACAGTACGAGCGCCGCGCAACGCGGTGCGCTTTATGAGCAGGCGGTGCGGTTCATCGCGCGGGAGAACCCGTTCATCTACACCTACCGGCTGCGTAACTTGACCGTGCACTCGACATGGGTGACGGGCATCGAGGTGTATGCCGACGGCGCTGTCCGGCTCGGCAAGGCCGCGTTCGTCGCGGATCGGAAGGGCTGAAAAACCATGTTGCAGTATGTGTTCCACCGTCTGTGGCAGTCCGCTGTCACGTTGGTGCTCGCCTCGATCGTGGTCTTCATCGGGGTGCGCGCGCTGCCCGGTGACCCCGCCACGACGATGGCGGGCGAGCAGGCCGACCCGGCGGCCATCGCCGCCGTGCGCGCCGATCTCGGGCTGGACCAGTCGCTGCCGGTGCAGTACTTCCAGTTCGTCTGGCACGCCCTGACCGGCGACTTCGGCCGGTCCATCCGCACCGGAACGCCGGTGATCGACATGATCGGCACCACGCTGCCGGTGACCGTCCAGCTGGCGGTGTACGCGATGATCATCGCGGTGCTGGCCGGCGTGATCGGCGGCGTCATCGCGGCGGTCTACCGCGGCCGCTGGCCCGAGTGGGTGGCCAACGGGTTCTCGCTGGCCGCGCTGTCGGTGCCGACCTTCTGGGTCGGCATCCTCGCGGTGCTGTATCTCTCGGTGCAGCTCAACTGGTTCCCGGCCTCGGGATACGTCTCGCCGTTCGAACATCCGCTGCGCGGTCTGTACTTCCTGACCCTGCCCGCGATCATCCTCGGCCTCGCGCACGCGGCGGTGGTGCAGCGCCAGACCCGCTCGTCGATGGTGGAGACGCTGACCGCCGACTTCGTCCGCACGGCCAGGGCCAAGGGGCTCAGCCGGCCCGCGGTCATCTTCCGCTTCGGCCTGCGTAACAGCCTGATCGTGGTCACCACGATCGTCGGCCTGCAACTCGGCGGGCTCATCGCGGGCGCGGTGGTCACCGAGCGCATCTTCAGCCTGCCCGGCATGGGCAAGCTGACCCTCGACTCGGTGTTCACCAGGGACTACCCGGTGATCCAGGCGGTCATCATGGTGATCGCCACCGCCTACATCGTGATCAACCTGCTGGTCGATGTGCTGTACACGGTGATCGACCCCCGCGTGCGAGTGTCCGGGAGGGCGCAGTGACCATTACCGAAACCCCGGTCGTCGAGACCACTCCCGGCGTCGAGAACAAGCCCCTGGAAACCCCGCCGCTGACCGCGGTGCGCGGGCGGGTGCTGCGCCAGCTCTGGCGCAACCCGCTCGGCATGGTCGGCGCGGTGCTGCTGCTGATCGTGATCTTCGTCGGCGTGTTCGCGCCGCTGCTGGCGCCCTACTCGCCGAGCGAGGTGCACTTCTCCACCCCGTTCCAGCAGCCGGGCACCGTCGGATTCCTCTTGGGCACCGACGATCTGGGCCGCGACATCCTCTCCCGCGTGCTCTACGGCACCCGCGCCTCGCTCGAGGTCGGCGTGCTGTCGGTGCTGTGCGCGGTGCTGATCGGTGTGCCGCTCGGCCTGCTCGCCGGATACTGGCGGACGCTGGACATGATCCTGTCCCGCCTGTCCGACGTGCTGCTGGCCTTCCCGTTCATCATCCTCGCGGTCGGGCTGACCGCGATCAACGGCGGTGGTCTGGCCGACGCCGCCATCGCGCTCGGCATCGCTCAGGTGCCGATCATGATGCGGGTGGTGCGCGCGGAAACGTTGCGGCTCAAGGAAACCGACTTCGTGCTCGCGGCGACCACGATGGACGTGCCGTCCTGGCGCATCCTCGGCGAGCACATCCTGCCCAACTCGCTGGCCCCGATCATCGTGCAGGCCACGGTGATCATGCCGACCGCGGTGATCGGCGAGGCGATCCTGTCCTTCCTCGGACTCGGCATCAAGCCGCCCGCGCCCAGCCTGGGCATCATGCTGTCCGACGCACAGCAGTACCTGCTCCGCACGCCGTGGCCGGGCATCTTCCCCGGTGTGGCGCTCGCGATCATCTGCTTGGGATTCAACCTCTTCGGCGACGCCCTGCGGGACGCGCTCGACCCGAAGACACGGCGCTGAAGGAGCCCGCAATGAGTGAACCACTTCTGGAGATCAGCGATCTGCGGGTGTCCTTCGGCGCGGTGAACGCCGTCAAAGGCGCGGACCTGGTCGTGCAGCCGGGGGAGCGGGTCGCGGTGGTCGGCGCCTCCGGATCCGGCAAATCCACACTGGCCCATGCGATCATCGGCCTGCTGCCCGGCTCGGGCGCGGTGACCGGCGGCAGCATCCGGTGGCGCGGCGAGGACATCACGCACGCCGAGGAGAAGCGGCTGCGCGCGTTGCGCGGCAAGGAGATCGGGCTGGTCCCGCAGGACCCGATGTCGAACCTCAACCCGGTGTCCCGGGTCGGGCGGCAGGTCTCGGAAACCCTGCTGGCACACAAGATCTGCTCGCGCGGCGAGGCGAAGGAACGGGCCATCGAGCTGCTCGGCCAGGCCGGGTTGCCCGAGCCGGCGCGGCGCGCGCGGCAGTACCCGCACGAGTTCTCCGGCGGCATGCGCCAGCGGGCGCTGATCGCCATCGGCCTGGCCTGCCGGCCCGATCTGCTGATCGCCGACGAACCGACCTCGGCGCTGGATGTGACTGTGCAGCGGCAGATTCTGGATCATCTGGAGAAGCTGACCCAGGAGCTGGGTACCGCGCTGCTGCTGGTGACGCACGACCTCGGGCTGGCCGCCGAGCGGGCCGACCGGGTCGTGGTGATGTCGGATGGGCGCATTGTCGAGTCCGGTCCGGCCCGGCAGGTGCTGACCGACCCGCAGGAGGACTACACGCGGCGGTTGGTCGCGGCCGCGCCGGCGTTGATCGCGCCGCGGCGGGCCGATCCGGTGGTGGTGGACGAGGTGCTCGAGGAGCAGGCCGCGGTCGCCGAGGCGGACGCAGTGGTTGCCGAGACCGCTGTCGCCGAGCCGGTTGCCGACGAAAAGGCTGCTGACGGAGCGGGTGTCGAGGAGCAGACGGTCGAGGGCAGCGTCGTCGATGAGGGCGACGTTGCCGAGGAGACCGCTGTCGACGGCGATGGTGCCGTCGCGACCGCCGTAAACGGTAAGTCCGCCAACGGCAAAGTGGTTGCCAAGGCGGACGCCGAGTCCGCGGCTGCCGAGAAGTATTCTGGCGGAAGCGTTTCCGGCGAGGACGTCGTCGCGGAGAAGACAGCCGAGAGCAAGTCGGTCGTCGCGGAGGACAAGCCCCTTGTCGGGGAGACCGCTGACGGCGAGTCGTCCGATGCGGGGGCTGCCGACGAGAAGGCCACCGGCGGCGAGGATGTCGTTGGCGAGCAGGCCGACGACAAGTCTGCTGAGGCGGATGGCGCTGTCGTAGAGAAGGCCGATGACGACTCGTCCGTCGAAAAGGTCGTCGCGAAGGTTGATGGTGAGTCGACCGGTCAAGAGGCTGCCGATGGCGAGGATGCCGACGAGAAGGCGTCCGACGCGAAGGTCGCCGAGAACAAGGGCGCCGTTGCGAAGGCTGACAGCGAGTCGTCTGTCGAGAAGGTCGCTGTCGCGAAAGTTGACGGCAAGTCGACCGGACTAGACGCTGCCGATGGCCAGGCTGCCGAGGAGAAGGCTGACAAGTCTCCCGGCACGAAGGTCGCCGAGGGCAAGGCCGCCGTTGCGAAGACTGACAGCGGGTCTGCCGACGAGAAAGTCGCCGTCGCGGAGGCCGACAGCGAGTCGTCTGTCGGGGAGAAGGTCTCCGGCGCCGGGATCGTTGACCAGGCAGACGATTCCGCGCAGCGGACCGCCGTTGCCGAGGGCGACGAGAAGTCGGCCGACGACGAGGCCGATGAGGCGAAGGTGTCCGCCGAGCAGGTCGCCGAGGTCGAGCCCGCGATTGTGGAGCCGGCCAAGGCATCTCCGATCCTCGAGGTCTCCGGTATCAGCAAGGAGTACAAGATTCGTGGTCGCGGCGGTGTGCTGCGCGCGGTCGACAACGTGTCGTTCTCGATCGCGCGCGGCCGCACCACGGCGATCGTCGGTGAGTCCGGCTCGGGCAAGACCACGACCGCGCGGATGGTGCTCGGCCTGGTGCCCGCCACCTCCGGCACGATCAAGTTGAACGGCGTCGACATGGTCGGGCTCAGCGGTGCACCGTTGCGCGCGGCGCGGTTGTCGATGCAGCCGGTGTTCCAGGACCCGTACGCGTCGCTGGATCCGATGTGGACGGTCGAGCGGTTGATCGCGGAACCGTTGCGCGCCTTCGGTATCGGTGATCGGGCGGCGCGCCGCAAGCGGGTGTCCGAGCTGCTGGAACAGGTCGCGCTGCCCGCCGCGATGGCGCATCGCTACCCGAACGAACTGTCCGGCGGCCAGCGCCAGCGGGTCGCGATCGCTCGCGCGCTGGCCATCGAGCCGCAGCTCGTCGTGTGCGACGAGGCCGTTTCGGCGCTGGATGTGCTTGTGCAGGACCAGATTCTGACGCTGCTCGCGTCCCTGCAGGAGCGGCTCGGCGTCAGCTACCTGTTCATCTCGCACGACCTCGCCGTGGTTCGCGCGCTCGCGCACGACGTCGTGGTGATGCGGGACGGCCGAGTGGTGGAACAGGGGCCGGTCGAAGAGGTCCTCACCGCGCCCGCCGACCAGTACACGCGGCAACTGCTGGACGCGATCCCCGGCACCGGTGTGCTCGGCAGTGCCGCCGCCCCGGACACCAAGGATTCGGCAGCCGAGGCGGACGACGTCGCCGCGTCGGTCGAGAAAGAACTGGCTGCCAAAGTCTGACGGCAACAGCCGAACCGAGCCCCGCGTCGCGGCTGACTACGCGACGCGGACCAGCCGCCCCGATCCATCCATGGGTCGGGGCGGCTGCACGTTCGAACACCCTCCGCGCACCAGATCGCGAGCAGCGCACGAGATTGCCGGTGATTCAGTGCGCGCGAAGTGAATTCGTGCGCGGGACGGGTCTGTTACTCCGTGACGATCGCTATCGCGTCGATCTCGACCAGCATCTCCGCCCGCGGCAGGCCGGTGAAAACGGTGGTGCGGCTGGGCAATACGTCACCGGTGGTATTGGCACTGACGAACTCGCCGTAGGCCTCGTTCATCGCGCCGAAGTCGTCGCGGGTGGTCAGGTAGACGCGCAGCATCACCACATCGTCGAACGTCGCCCCGCTCGCGTCGACGATCGCCTTCACATTCTGCAGCGTGCGGATGGTCTGTGCCGCAACGTCGCCCGGGTACAGGTACTCGTTGGTGATCGGGTCCACCGGACCCTGCCCAGAGACCTGCACGAACGGTCCCTTGCGCACGCCCTGGGAGAACGTGTGCGCGGGCGCGGGCGCGTCGGTGGTGCGGACGGCGATCTTCTCACTCATGGTCAGCCTTTCGTGGGGGTGGTCGCGCGGCCGGGGATCCAGCCGAGCTCGGCGGAGATGGCGTCGGCGGCCGCGCGAACCCGCGGCAGTTCGGCCAGCACCTGGTCGTGGTCGAGCAACATGTCCGGCACCGACATGGAGACCGCGGCGACCACCGCGCCGGTGCCGTTGCGCACCGGGACACCGATGCAGTTGACGAAGCTCTCGTGTTCCTCGTGGTCCTCCGCATAACCCAGCGCGGCAACCTTCTCCAGTTCGATGAGGTAGCGCTCCGGGGTGCGGATGGTCCGCTCGGTGAACGGATGGAAGTCGATCCTCTCGGCGATGGCCCGCCACTCCGCGCGGGGCAGCGCCGAGATGAGCACCTTGCCGACGGCGGTGCAGTGCAGCGGCGCCGGGCGGCCGACCCTGGAGTACATGCGCACGCTCTGGGTCGCGTCGAGCTTGTCGATGTAGATGACGTCGCCGGACTCGTAGGTGGCGAGGTGGATCGTCTGCTTGGTGTCGGCGTTCAACGCGCTCAGGTGCGGACGGGCGAGGGTGCGCACGTCGCGCTGCTCCAGGGTGCGGTTGGCCAGCTCGAACAGCCGCGACCCGAGCACGTACCGGTGCTGGCTGT
Organism: Nocardia sp. NPDC006044; assembly: GCF_042871115.1. Classification (NCBI taxonomy): domain Bacteria; kingdom Bacillati; phylum Actinomycetota; class Actinomycetes; order Mycobacteriales; family Nocardiaceae; genus Nocardia; species Nocardia sp. NPDC006044. The sequence goes on along the minus strand of NZ_JBIAID010000008.1, from coordinate 94,564 downwards.
CGTGGGTGACGAAGCGCTGGGCCTCCATCGTCTGCAACAGCCGGAGCACCGTCGACTTGTGCACGCCGAGCTGGGTGGCCAGCTGGTCGAGTGAGCGTGAATCCTCGCCCAGCGCAACAAGAATGGTCAACGCACGGGACAAACTCTGACTCATGGCCGATACTCACAGACCTCGGGGTGGCGGCTCATGACGCCACATTCTGGATGACGCTGTCGTTGTAATGCAGCCCGGCCCAGTCCATTTCGTCCAGCGTGGCCAGGCGTTCCAGGATCGCGGTCGCGGGCAGTTCGGCTCCGTCACCGGTCCCGGTCAGGGCGGCGGCCGCGCACAGGTGCCCGAATCGCAAGCGCTGCACCAGCGGCCGGTCGTGCAGCAGCGCGGCCAGGTAACCGCCGGCGAACGCGTCGCCCGCGCCGATCCGCTCGGTGATCTCCAGCCCGAGCGCGGGCACCTCGACCCGTTCGGCGCCGGCGAAACCGGTGACCGTGTGCGCGTCGTTCTTGACGATCAGCTGCGCGGGTTCCGGGAACCGGGCACGCAATTCGTCGGCGTCGTCGGTGCCGAAGACCGCGCCGGCCTCGTCCGCGCCGAGGAAGACCACGTCGCTGCCGCGCACGTGCCGGTCGAGCACCTCGGCGGCCAGTTCACCGCGGCCGGCCCACAGCGCGGGCCGGAAGTTCAGGTCGAAACTGATCAGCCTGCCGTTGCGGGGGAGCGCGAGCAGCGCCTCGGTGAGCCCGGTCGCCGACGCCGACAGCGCGGTGGTGATCCCGGTGAAGTGCACCAGGTCGCAATGCGCGAGCAGCTCGGCCGCCGCGGTCGCCGCGAGATCGGCGGGCGAGAGCGCGCTGGCCGCGGAGCCGGTCCGGTAGTAGAGCATGCGGCTCGCCCGCTCGGCGAGATCGGTGGCCTTGCCCGAGCCGCTTCCGCGCTCCTTGACATACACCGCGGTCGGCCGGCCCGGATCGGTGACCACCGCCGACACGTCGACGCCGTGCGCGGCCAGGTGCGCGACGAGATAGCGGCCGAAGCCGTCGTCGCCGACCCGGGACAGCCAGGCCGTGTCGACCCCGAGCTGGCGCAGCACGGTGGCCACATTGGCCTCCGCGCCGCCCGCGGTCCGTTCGAAGATCTCCGACTCCTCCAGCGGTCCCGGCTGCGCCACCAGCACCGCGAGTCCCTCGCCGACAGTTACCGCCCGTGAGCGGGTCGACGTAGGCCACGTCACACCGATCTCCTTCCTGTGCTTGCGGCCACCGGCCATCCCGTGCAGAATAACCACACGAAACACGATGCGCAACAAGCATTGCAGAATATGCAATAGCAATACGCTATGCATAATGAGGTGAACTCGCTGGGAAGGAACGCCGTGGCGATCGACGAAGACGTCGTAGCAGGACTCGGAGACCGGACGATCGGTCCCGAGCACAAAGGGCTGCCGCCCGCTGCCTGGGGTCACACCGTGCGCGAATTCCTCGCCACCGCACCGAGTCTCGACCAGTTCGAGACGCCGCTGCTGACCATCGACCGGTCCGCGGTGGACGCGAATGTCGCCCGCATGGCCGAGTGGGCGCGCGCGGCGGGCGTGCGACTCGCCCCGCACGGCAAGACCACCATGTCGCCGCAGCTGTGGGCGCAGCAGCTGACCGCGGGATGCTGGGGCATCACCTTGGCCACCGTCTGGCAGGTGCAGGTGGCGCGGTCGTTCGGTGTCGCCCGGATACTGCTGGCCAACGCGCTGGTCGACCCGGTCGGATTGCACTGGGTCGCCGCCGAATCGGCGAAGGACCCGGATTTCGAGTTCGTCTGCTGGGCGGACAGCGTCGAGACCGTGGAGCTGATGGACGAGCACCTGCGGCCCGCGCCCGGCGCGGCGAAGGTCCGGGTGCTCGTCGAACTCGGTGGGCCGCACGGGCGTACCGGTGCGCGCACCGTCGAGCAGGCGCACGCCGTCGCCGCCGCGATCGCCGCCGCGCAGCGGCTGACGCTGGCCGGAGTCGGCGGGTACGAGGGGGCGCTCGCACACGATCGCACCACCGAGGGTGTCGACACCGTGCGGCACTACCTCGATGAACTCGCCCGCCTGCACCGGGACATCGCCGCCGCCGGACAGTATTCGGATGCTGCGATCGTGACCGCCGGCGGCAGCGCCTACCCGGACCTGGTCGTCGAGCGGCTGGCCGGCCTGGCCGACGAGCAAGGCGCACAGGGCGTTCCGACCTCGGTCGTGCTGCGTTCCGGGGCGTACATCATTCACGACGACGGGTTCTATGCGGGCATTTCCCCATTCGCCGCGTCGCGCAGCGACCATCCGCTGCGCTCGGCCATGCACGGCTGGGCGCGCACGATCTCCCGCCCGGAGCCGGGATTGGCGCTGCTGGACGCGGGCAAGCGCGACCTGCCCTACGACGAGGGGCTGCCGGTGCCGCAATTCGTTGCCGGAAAAGGCGGTTCGGCCGTGGATCCGGCGGCGACGGTGTCCGCACTCAACGATCAGCACACCTTCCTGCGGCTGCCCGAAGGCAGCGAGCCGCCGGTCGGCGCGGTCGTGCGGCTGGGTCTGTCGCACCCGTGTACCGCCTTCGACAAGTGGCGGCTCATTCCCGTGATCGATGACGCCGACGCCGAGTCGCCGCGGGTCGTCGACCTCCTGCACACGTTCTTCTGACGAGCCGAAGACCATGACGGACTTACTCTTTCGCGACATCGACATCATCGACGGCACCGGGTCCCCGCGCTTCCGCGGCGACGTGCTGGTCGAGCGCGGGCGCATCGCGCGGATCGCCGAGCCCGGCAGCATCGCCGAGGCCGGCCGGGTCGTCGACGCGGGCCCCGGTGCGGTACTGTGCCCGGGCTTCATCGACATGCACGCCCACTCGGATCTGCATCTGCTCACCGAGCCGGGGCATTTCCCGAAGGTCAGCCAGGGCATCACCACCGAACTGATCGGGCAGGACGGACTGTCCTACGCGCCGATCGACGACGCCACCCTCGCGGTGGTGCGACGCCAGATCGCCGGGTGGAACGGCAATCCCGCCGATCTCGACTTCTCCTGGCGGACCGTAGGGGAGTACCTCGACCGGCTCGATCGCGGAATCACGCCCAACGCGGCCTATCTCGTGCCGCAGGGCACCTTGCGGTTGCTCGTGGTCGGCTCGGAGCAGCGTGCCGCGACCGCGGACGAGATCCGCCGGATGCAGGAACTGCTCGCGCAGGGGCTGCGCGAGGGCGCGGTCGGGATGTCGAGCGGGCTGACCTATACGCCCGGAATGTATGCCGACACCGGGGAATTGGCGGCGCTGTGCAAGGTGGTCGCCGAGTTCGGCGGCTTCTACGCTCCGCATACCCGGTCCTACGGTGCGGGTGCGCTCGAGGCGTACGCGGAGATGATCGAGCTGGCCGAGACCACCGGCTGCGCACTGCATCTCACGCACGCCACGATGAACTTCCACGTGAATGCCGGTCGCGCGCCGGAATTCTTGGCACTGATCGATGCGGCACGGGCCGAGGGCTGCGACATCACCCTGGACACGTATCCGTATCTGCCTGGTGCGACCACGCTTTCGGCGTTGCTGCCGAGCTGGGCGATGTCCGGCGGTCCGGACGCGGCGCTGGCGCGTCTCGATGATGACGAGACGCGGGCGCGAATCATCCTGGACGTGAACACGAACGGGTCCGACGGCTGTCACGGGGTGACCGTCGAATGGGAGACCATTCAGATCAGCGGTGTCGCCAACCCGGAACTCGACGAGTACGTCGGCAAGCGGGTGAGCGAGATCGCCGGCGAACGCGGGCTGGCGCCGGTCGAGGTGTTCTTCGATCTGCTGCGCCGGGATCAGTTCGCGACCAGCATTCTTCAGCACGTCGGGCACGAGGAGAACGTGCGCGCGATCATGGTGCATCCCGGGCACATGGGCGGCAGCGACGCGCTGCTCGCGCCGGCCCGGCCGCATCCGCGGGCCTGGGGCACCTTCCCGCGCTACCTCGGTCACTATGTTCGCGAGCTGGGCGTGCTCGAACTCGAAGACTGCGTGCACCATTTGACCGGCAGGCCGGCCGATCGGTTGCGGTTGCGTGATCGCGGGCTGGTATTCACCGGGTACGCGGCGGATCTGGTCGTGTTCGACCCGGAGACGGTCGTGGACACCGCGACCTTCGACAACCCGAAACAGCAGGCGCGCGGCATCCGGCACGTGCTCGTCAACGGTGAGTTCGCCATCGAAAACGGCGCGCCCACCGGAAATCTCGCCGGACGTGCGCTGCGCATGGACGCCTCGCGGAAGGAGACATATTGACCACGGCCCTAGAGGTGATCCGTGCCGATCGCGTGCTGAGCGTGGTCCGGGCGCCGGAGATCCCCGATCCGGTCGCGCTCGCGCAAGCGCTGGCGTCGTCCGGGATCCGGGCGCTCGAACTCACCTTCACCACGCCCGGTGTGCTCGGTTACCTCGCCGCGGCGAGAGCGGCCGAGCGGGCCGTGCTCGGCGTCGGCACCGTGCTGACCGGTGAACAAGCCAGGGCCGCCATCGATAGTGGCGCGCAGTTCCTGGTCACGCCGGGTCTGCGCGCCGATGTCGCCGAGGTCGCGGCCCAGCACGACATTCCCGTCGTGATGGGCGCTTTCACGCCGAGCGAGGTGCTCACCGCGCTGGATCTCGGTGCGGCCGCGGTGAAGATCTTCCCCGCCCGGGCCCTCGGCCCCGGCTACCTGAAGGACCTGCGTGGTCCGTTCCCCGACGTGGCGCTCATCCCTTCCGGTGGCGTCAATGCGGGCAACGCCGCCGAATTCCTCGCCGCGGGCGCGATTGCCGTCACAGCGGGCACCGACGTCGTTTCCCCTTCCGATGTCGCCGCGGGCCGTTGGTCCGAAATCGCTTCCCGCGCGGCGTCGTTCGTTCGATCCATGAATTGAGAGGTCCACCATGGGCGCTACCGTTGATTGGCTGCGCACTACCACCCCGGGGCTGCTCGTGCTCTGCGGGCTCGCGATCGCGGTTTTGCTGTTCGCCATCATCAAGGTCAAGCTGGAGCCGTTCATCGCGCTGCTGCTCACCGGTCTAGCGCTGGCGCTCGCCGCCGGGCTACCGGTGTCGAAGATCGTCGGCACGGCGATCAAGGCCGGTGACTCCATCCTGGAGACCGGATTCGGTGGCATCCTCGGGCACATCGCCGTGATCATCGGCCTCGGCACGGTGCTCGGCGCGATCCTCGAACGATCCGGCGGCGCCGACGTGCTGACCGGCAAGCTGCTGAATCTGTTCGGCGAGAAGGGCGCTCCGGTCGCCATGGGCCTGCTCGGGCTCATCTTCGGCATCCCGGTGTTCTTCGACATCGGCATCTTCGTGCTCGCGCCGCTGATCTACGTGGCCGCCAAGCGCGGCGGCCGGTCGCTGGTGCTTTACGCCATGCCGATGCTGGCCGGGTTGTCCATGACGCACGCGTTCCTGCCGCCGCACCCCGGTCCGGTGGCGCTGGGCGGCCTGCTCGGGGTGAGCCTCGGCTGGCTGATCCTGATGGGATTCGTCTGTGGCATACCGGGATTCATCGCCGCGGGCATCGTGTGGGGCAGCTATATCGGCAAGCGCATTCAGGTCGAGGTGCCGGACGAGTTTCTCGTGCGCAAGGACGAGGAGAAGGAGACCGCTCCCGATGAGGGGGAGCGGGTTTCCGACGGAACCGGCGGCGTCGCGACCAAGCGGCCGGTGACGACCACACCGCCGTCGGTCGGGCTGATCGGCGCGATCATCGCCATCCCGCTGGTGCTGATCCTGGGCGCGACGTTCGGTACTCAGCTGCTGGACAAGAACTCTCAGCTGCTTCAGGTGCTGACCTTCTTCGGCACGCCGGCGGTGGCGCTGCTCATCGCGGTACTCATCGCCTTCTACGTGCTCGGCGTGCGGCGCGGGTCCACCGTGCAGGAGCTCAGCGAGCTCACCGCGGAATCGTTGCGCCCGGTCGGCATGCTGCTGCTGGTGGTCGGCGCGGGTGCGTTCTTCGGAAAGGTCATCTCCGCCACCGGGATCGGCACGGCACTCGCCGACACCATGTCGGCGGCGGGCCTCCCGGTGATCGTGCTCGCCTACATCATCAGCTGTGGTCTGCGTATCGCGCAGGGTTCGGCCACCGTCGCCATCGTCACCACCGGTGGCATCGTGGCGCCGCTGGTAACCGGTCACGACTACTCGCAGATGTCGATCGCGCTGATCGCGATGGCCATCGCGGCGGGGTCGATCATCCTCAGCCACGTCAACGACGGTGGGTTCTGGATCATCGCGAAGTTCTTCAACATGTCGGTGAAGCAGACCCTGCAAACCTGGACCGTCCTCGAAACCATCCTGTCGGTAGTGAGTTTCGCGGTGGCGGCGGTGTTGTTCGCCATCGTCAGCTGACGGTAGTTCCATCGAAACCCCTGCGGGGCCGGACAACCGGTGGCCATCGCCCGTCGACTCAGTCGACGAGCCCGCCCGCCGCCTCCGGCCCCGCATCGGTATCTTGCGCCTGCCCGCCGACGCCCTCCTGCCGCCGTTTCAATGCGGTGTCGATCAGTGCGCGAGCCTGTTTGCCGGTGATGGATTGCTTCGCGAGGATGTCGAAAGCACGGCCGTAGATGGCTATTTCGCGCGGTTGGGTAATGCTCAGCTCGGCGGCCGTGCCCTCGACCATGACGAGCCGATTGTCATACATAGCAAAGTTGCTGGACACCACAAGGGCCTCAGCACTCGCGGGCACGATCCCGAGGGTCATTCGCGCTACCGCGGTGAGTGAAGCCAGCCGATCCAACTGCCTCATCATGACGTCGCTATCGCCGACGGTTGTATACAGGGCCTGTTCAGCGATGACGAAGTGGAATCGGTGGTCACGCCGACCGAGGATCCGTTGCCGTTCCATCCGCGTGGCAACGGCTTCCGCGAGGTCGTTGGGAATGCGGTAGAACTCGATGCCGCGTTTCAGCTTCGCTTCGGCGTACTCGGCGGTTTGCAGCAGGCCGGGAACAATCTGCGGTTGATAGACGCGGATATCTTTCGTGTCGGCTTCGATCTGGATCGACTTCTGCTGGCGGCGTTTCAGGCCGGTCGCGAGTATCCGCCGCCACTCCAGATAGGCCGTGTCGATGTTGTGGAGGGTGGCCAGGAGATCGGGGAGTTGGGCGGTTGCCCCGGTGTGCTCGGCGTATGCCCGTATGTCTGGATCAGTTGGATTGGTGGCGCCATGCTCGAGTTTCGATACCTTGCTCTCGTGCCAACCGGAGAGTTCGGCCAGGCGTCGGCCCGACAAGCCCGCAGCGCGACGAAGCTCCCGGAGTCGTAATCCGAGAGCATGGCGGGCGGCGTCGGCGCTGTTCGTCACTGCCGGGTGAAATCGCTTTTCACGTACTCCGCGTATGGAATAGCGAGCTTCCACAGTCGCTCTTTCACGTTCGCGCAGTACTCGGCAATCCGAGGATCAGTGGTTATCGCCAGCCCGGCGGGCTCGCCGCTTTCGGTCGACAGGTTGTAGGCGACCTTCGTGGCATCGAACAGCCACCAATCGTCGGGCGGAACCTCTCCGGCGAGGTGACGTGGTAGATAGCGGATGTCCTCGCCGTCATCCACTCGGACGTTCGTTACGGAGAGTAGCCAGCGGTGATAGTCGGTGTGCGGCACCGTGACTACACGGACACGGGAAACGATTACCCCTCGCCCGGTGGCATTGTGAATAAGGTCTGGCCATGTCCGGTTGGTGTCGACCGGCGGTGTCTCGCCGGCGAGGTAGCGCTTGATGCGCTCGGTCTCCTCGGGCACGGCGTAAGAATCGCGCTGTTCGAGATGGAAGGCATAGCGCTGTGCCTCGGCGAACAACGCCGGCCACAGATTGGGCTCGTCACTGCGCCGGTGTTGCACCGTAGAATCCCCTCTCGACCATGGGCACCTCGATAGCGGTTTCGTGGGGCGCGATCGTGAGCTGGGTCAGGGTCTCCGGATCGGTCACCGGTCGGCCGGTGATGAGGAACGTACCCCGGCCGGTATCGGTCAACAGGGCCCCTAGAAAAGTGTCCGGTTCCGCGAAACCTGTTAATAGGTGCGGAATCTCGACAGTCCCGGGTGTATCGGTCTGCCATCCTTGGACGAGATAGCTGCGGTGGTCAGTGGCATAGAGACTGGGGCACTCACCCACGTCCGAGCCACCTTTGCCCAAGAACTTCAATCGTGTAGTCGATCTCCCCATGATCGGGCCTTCCGTCCAGCGGTGTGGTGTCGCGCTCTGGTGCTACTCATATTGCCTGGTAGATGCCGGTGAGGGAATGTTTCCGGCGAGTCACTGCAAGGCGCTGCAAACCACTCGGCCATCGGTTTCACCACGCTTAATCTCCGGGAACGGCACGATGCGACCTTTCATCGGCCGATCGGCGGGGGTCAATCGAGGAGGCAAAACATGGTGCAACACTGGCGAATTCAAGAGTTCGAAGGTGGGGTGATCGAGTACCTCGTGTATACCGACGACGAGGTCGGTGCCGATGATGACGACGACACGGAGGTGATCAGGTCGGGCGGGGATGGGTCCGACGACGAGCTCGGTGCTGGGGAGCGAGATGCGGTATGAGTCCGCGGACTCATGAATACTCCTCCGGCACTGGGTAATTGATGAGGGCGTTGTGGCAGCGGGTGGCTTGGGTGCGGAGGGCGGTGGCCAGTTGCGGGGGGCCGGAGAGGAGGGTGAAGTCGAGGTCTACCGCGGTGATCATCCAGGCGAGGGCTTCGGGGGATTCGGCGCCCAGGTGGAGCTGGCAGCTGGTGGGGTCGAGGGGTTCGAGGACGCCCATGCCGGGCCAGACGTTGGGGGCGGCGGTTTCGGCGGAGGCGTGCAGGAGAACGGTGGCGCGGTGCGGCCAGGCCCGGGTGGAGAGTTGGTGGGAAAGGTAGGTGGCGACATCCCCTTCCGGTGGATCGCGGGGTGGGAAGCGGGGGCCGGTGGGAGTGCGGGGGGTGACGCGGTCGGCGCGGAAGGTGCGCCAGTCGGTGCGGCTGGTGTCCCATGCGACGAGGTACCAGCGGCGGCTGAAGTGGACCAGGGTGTGGGGTTCGACGGTGCGGACGGTGGTGGTGCCGTCGTGGGCGCGATAGTCGAAGCGGAGGCGTTCGTGGCGTTGGCAGGCTTCGGCGATCGCCATCAGGGTGTCGGGTTCGACCGGGGTGCCGGGGGCGGCGACGCGGAGGGTGGCGCCGCGCAAGGTGCGGACGCGGTGGCGTAGGCGCGGCGGAAGGACTTGCTCCAGTTTGGTGAGTGCGCGCAGGGAGGATTCTTCGATGCCGGCGACGATTCCGTCGGATGCGCTGCGCAGGCCGACTGCTACCGCCACGGCCTCGTCGTCATCGAGCAGCAGGGGAGGCAGTGCCGCGCCGGCCCCGAGACGGTAGCCGGCGGCGCCCTGGGTGGCGTTCACCGGATAGCCGAGTTCGCGGAGGCGGTCGATGTCGCGGCGCACGGTGCGCCCGGTGACGTTGAGCCGTTCGGCCAGTTCAGCGCCGGTCCAATCGCGGTGGGTTTGCAGCAGGGCGAGCAGTTTGAGCAGCCGCGCCGAGGTTTCCAGCATGCGGTCCAGAATGGCAGAAGGTTAGGAACAGCACAGTCCTAAGCGCCTCGCCATCGCGGTCCGCCACAGTGCTCGCCGCCGCACATCTTCTGACATCCGCACGCGTGTCAGGTCGGTGAGTTGCTGTGCGGGAGATCAGAAGGTGTGCGGCGGCGCTGGGCAAGCCCGTACGCCCTGACGCCGCGCGGCATCGACGCTGCAAGTTTGTGTGCAGGAAGTTAGAAGGTGTGCGGTGGTGCGGTGCGGCCAGGCTCGGGTCGAGAGTTTGAGCAGCCGCTCTGAGGTCTCCAGCACGCGGTGCAAGATGACAGATGGCTAGGAACAGCACTGTCCTAAGTGCATCCCCACCGCAGCCCGCCACAGTGCTCGCCGCCGCTGGCCGAGTTCGCTGATCGCGATCGACGCGTGGGGGTATCTGCATGGTGTGCGGCAGGTTCGGGTCTGCGGGGCTAGCTGCTGTAGCGGGCATGCATGCGGGCGGCGGTTTCCGCCATTTGCGCTCGTAGTTCGGGCGGCTCGAGGACCTCGCAGTGTTCGCCGAGGGGGAGGATGGCGTGGGCGAGTACCTCGTAGGACTCGGAGGGGACGGTCAGTTCGACCCATCCCTCGGCGTCGGGTTCGGTGGCCGAGGCCAGTGCCTCGGCCACCGCGACGGGTTCGTGCCACAGGCGCAGTAGGCGCAGGTGGGTGGCGGGCATCCGGCAGCGGGCGCGGACGCGCAGCATCGAAAGGGCGAAATCGTCTGCCGCCCTGGACCAATGGACGGCCAGGTCGAAATCGTCCGGGCGGGTGAAGGATTCGGTGGTCGGCTCCGCGGCGATGATCCTGCTGACTCGGTAGGAACGGATCGCCGCGCCGTCTCGGGCGACCAGATACCAGGTGCCGGCTTTCATTACGAGACCGAGCGGGTCGAGGCGGCGGTCGACGATCTTGTCTTTGCGCCCGTATCGAACCTGCAACCGCCGGTCGTGCCAGAGCGAATCGGCGACGATGTTCAGCGTGGGAGTCTCGTCCGGCGGACGGAACCAGCCGGGCGCGTCGATGTGTACTCGCTCGGCGATTCTGGTTGCGCGGCCGCGTAATTCGGGCGGCAGCGCGGCGAGCACTTTGAGCTGGGCGGTGGCCAGCACCGTGCCGAGTCCGAGATCGGCTGCGGCGCCTGGCGATCCGGCCAGCAGTACGGCATCGGCCTCATCGGTCGTGAGTCCGGTCAACCGGGTGCGGTAGCCGTCGACCAACTGCACGCCGCCCGCCCGGCCCTGCTCGCTGTACACCGGCACTCCCGCCGCGGACAGCGCCTCGACGTCCCGATACACGGTGCGCACCGACACCTCGAGCTCCTTGGCCAGCTCGCCGGCCGTCGTGCGGCCGCGCGTTTGCAGGATCAGCAGCAACTGCACCAGTCGGCTCGCTCGCATGGTCCGAGATTAGCCGGAAAACATGACAGAAGATGTCCAGGATCGGTCGTATGGTCGGTGATATGACCACTTGGAGCGAGTTCGCCGCAGAAGCCCCACACATCGCCGACCTCTTCGTGCGCAGGCACACCGCCACCGGCAACCTGTGCATGCTCGGCACCCTTCGCTCGGACGGGTTCCCGCGGATCAGTCCGGTGGAACCGCGGTTCTTCGAGGACATGCTGGTGATCTCGGGTATGCCGGGCACGACCAAGTTCCGCGATCTGGCGCGCGATCCGCGCTTCTGCCTGCATACCGCGACCGTCGACACGAAGGTCAGCGACGGCGACGCGAAACTGTTCGGCACCGTGGTCGACCTGCCGGACCGGCAGGTGCACGTGCGGTTCGCGCAGCAGCTGTTCGACGACACCGGGTTCGATATCCGCGGGCAGGAGTTCGACCACTTCTACATCGCGGACCTGAGCAGCGCTTCCACGGTCGAGGTCGTCGATGACCATCTCGACATCACCATCTGGAAGCCGGGGCAGGGCGAACGGATCGTGCGTAAGCACTGAGGGTTCAGCGCTGGGGCGTGAGCTGAGCCGCGATCGCCGCCGGGACCGGGACGCCGCGCTTGCGCAGCTCGTGTTGAAACCGTTGCACCAGTGGGTCATTGGGTGTCGCGGTCAAGCAGACGACCTCGCGGAGGATCGGTGGGTGCAAGCTGCGCACGACGCCGGGGAAGGTCGCCGACAGCGCGGAGGTCGGCACGAGCGCGGTCCCGAGACCGGCGGCGGCGAGTTGCGCCGCGGTGTTCGCCTGCCTGGTGCGGGTCGCGGCGGTGAGCGTGACGCCGCGGCCGGCGGCGATCTCGTCCAGCCAGGCGCCGAGGCCGTTGTCGGGGTGATAGTGCACCACCGGTTCGGCGGCAATGTCGTTGAGGGTCAGCGGTTTCGCGGTATCCGCCGCCGCCCGGACGGCGACGATCTCTTCGCGGCCGATCACCTCCAGGTGGCCGTCCCATTGCATCGGACGCGGGCCGATGCCCAAGTCCGCGGCCCCCGCCCGTACCAGCTCCGAAAGTGCGTCGGCACTGGACATTTCGTTCAGCGTGACGTGCACGCCGGGATGCCGCCGCCACCACCCGCGCAATACCGGCGCGAGCAGCCCCGCGGTCATGCTCTCGGCGCAGGCGATGCGCAACTGCCCCTGCGTGCCGGCCGCGACGGCTCGCCCGGTGCTCACCACGCGCTCGGCCGCGGCCAGCGCCGCCCGCGCGTCCGCCACGATCGCCCGCCCCGCAGCCGTCGCCCGCACCCCGCGCGGTAATCGCTCCACCACCGGCGTGCCGATCTCGCGCTCCAGCGCCACGAGCTGATGCGACAGCGCGGGCTGCGACATGTGCAGGCGCGCGGCCGCCTCGGTCACCGATCCGAAGTCGAGCACGGCCACCAGACATTCGAGGGCGCGCAGTGTTGCCATTCGTAAATACTATCGGAAAGCAAGAAACAATCGATATCGCGACGGGATTGCTCGACTGATCGCCCACGTTGGAACCCGGTGTAGGTCAACCACAACGAGGAGACAGCGATGACAGGCACGATGGACGGCAAGAAACTCGTCATCATCGGCGGCGGTTCCGGCATCGGACGGCAGATCGCCGCGGACGCGATCGACGCCGGCGCGACGGTCGTACTGGCCGGGCGGAACCCGGAAGCGTTCGCCGATCTCGGTGACCGTGCCGGCAGCGCGGCCGTCGACCTGGGCGACGAGGAATCGATCGCGCGGCTGGCGACGGAGGTCGGCGAGGTCGACTATCTGGTGTCGGTCGCCGCCGCGCCGGCCAACGGACCGGTGACCGGCCTGGACCGGGCCGCTGTGACGCGGGCGTTCGATGCCAAAGTGATCGGACCGATCATGCTGGCCAAGCACTTCGGACCGCGCCTGCGCGAAGGCGGTGCGGTACTGCTGTTCTCCGGATTCGCGGCGTGGCGGCCCGCACCCGAACGTGTCGTGATGGCGACGACCAACGGTGCGGTGAGCTTCCTCGCCCAGGCGCTCGCGGTGGAACTCGCACCGATCCGGGTGAACGCGATATCCCCGGGCATCATCGACTCCGGAATGTGGGATCGCTTGGGGGAGGGGAAGAACGACTTTCTCGCCGGTGTTGCCGCGACCAATCCCGCACGCCGCGTTGGTGATCCGGCCGACATTTCGGCGGCCGCGTTGCTCGCGCTGACCAATCCCTTCGTGACCGGCACGACGTTGCACGTCGACGGCGGCGGGCGCCTGGCGTGAAAGCTGTTCGGCGACCGAATTACTCCTCGCGTGCGAGTCGGTGGCGTATTTCGGTCGCGAGTTGCTGGGGATCGATGCCGAGCGCTCGCAGGGCGGGATAGACGATCCCGTCCTCCCGTGCGAGGAGCCCGAGCAGCAAATGCCCGGTATCGACCCCGCTTTCGGTGGATTGGCGCGCTTCGACGGTGGCGCGGGCAAGGGCCTGCTGCGCTGCGGTGGTGAAGTGCGGGGTGACCGAGGGCACGGCCTGATAGGTCGCGCCGACGCGCAACGCGCGCCGCAGCCTCTCGTACGTCAAACCCAGCGCGGTGACGGCGGTCCCGATCGGGGTCTCGGGATCGTCGTCGGCCGTGCTGGTCAGCGCGAGCAACAGGTCGCTCGGTTCGATGTGCGCATGGTTGAGCGCCCGGGCCTCACGCAGGCTGTTCTCCAGTGCTTTCCGGGCCTGCTCGGTGAACGGGATGTGCCCGGAGACACTGTTGTCCGCGGTCCCCGGCGTCAGCGCGATCTGCGCCTTGGCCGTCGGCGGATCGATGCCCAGCTCGGTCAGCGCGCGTGCGGTGGTGGCCGCGGAACCGATCTCGCAGGCGCGCAGGACGGCGAGCAACATGTGTTCCGCGCCGATGTAGTCGTGGCCGCGCTCGCGCGCCTCTTCCTGGGTCAGGACGATCACCCGGCGGGCTTGATCGGAGAATTTCTCGAACATAGCGACCCCTTCCGGCCGTCGGCCGCTGATTTCGATGGTAGTCAACAATGCGCGGTCGCCGGTCGATATGCGTGGGTCGAGCGGCGGGGAAGCGCTGCGTGAACGGCGCGGTTGCGCGAATTCAGTCGCGTGCGGTCAGCGATTCGCGGCGGCGGGCGAGAAAGGCTCGTTCGGCGGCGTTCTCGGTGCGGGTGATCGCCGCGTCGAACGCCGCTGCGGCTTCCGTTGTGCGGCCGAGACGTTCGAGGAGGTCGGCTCGAATCGCGTGGTACAGGTGGTACTTTTCCAGGTCGAGATCGTCGAGCAGCGCGAGCGCGGTGGCGGGGCCGTCGACTTCGGCCACGGCGACGGCCCGGTTGAGTGCGACGATCGGGCTCGGTGTCCGGGAAGTCAGCTGGTCGTAGAGTCGCACGATCTGCGGCCAGTCGGTGGCTGCCGCGATCGGGGCGTCGGTGTGCACGGCATTGATCGCGGCCTGGATTTGATATGGACCAGGTTGGTTGCGGCGCAAGCACTCTCGCACGATCGCGTGTCCTTCGGTGATCTGCTTGCGATGCCAGCGGGTGCGGTCCTGTTCCGGCAGCGGCACCAGCGATCCGTCCGCGGCGGTGCGGGCCGGGCGACGGGCCTCGGTCAGCAACATCAGCGCGAGCAGGCCGGCGGCTTCTGGCTCGTCGGGCATGAGGTCGGTGAGCAGGCGACCGAGGCGAATTGCCTCGGCGCACAGGTCCGCTCGGACGAGCCGGTCGCCGGAAGTCGCAGTGTGACCCTCGGTGAAGATCAGATAGACGACCGCGAGCACGGCCTGCAACCGCGCCGGAAGATCGGCGTCGGCGGGTACGCGGTAGGGGATGCGGGCGGCGCGGATCTTGCCCTTGGCGCGCACAATCCGTTGCGCCATAGTCGATTCCACGGTCAGGAAGGCGCGGGCGATCTCCGGCGTGGTCAGTCCGCCGAGGAGCCGCAGGGTGAGTGCCACCTGGGCCGGGCGGCCCAGCGCGGGGTGGCAACAGGTGAAGATCAGCCGCAGTCGGTCGTCGCGCACCGCGCCCTCCTCGGCCGGTTCGTCGTCGGCGTGCAGCAACGCCGCCGCTGCGTAGCGGTCGGCGCGGGAGGCTTCCCGGCGGAGCCGATCGATCGCGCGGTTGCGGGCGGTGGTGATGATCCAGCCGGGCGGGCTCGGCGGCAGCCCGTCCGCCGGCCAGCGCAGCACCGCCGCGGTGAACGCGTCCTGCACCGCGTCTTCGGCGACTCCGATGTCGCCGAAGACGCGGGTCAGGCTGGCGACCGCGCGACCGTAGTGCTCGGTGAACACCGCTTCGATCACCGCGGCCGTCACGGGTTCGGCCATCTAGCTGTCCCGGAGCGGCCGGATCTCGATCGGCAGCGTGATCGCCTCGGTCAGCCGGCGACCCCACTCCAGAGCCTCGTCCAGATCGGCGGCCCGGATGATGGTGAATCCGCCGATGTGTTCCTTGCCCTCGACGTACGGGCCGTCGGTGATCAGCACGTCATCGCCCTTGGCGTGCACCACGGTCGCGGTACTCGGCGCGTGCAGTCCGGCCGCGAACACCCAGGCGCCCGCGGCCCGCAGGTCGGCGTTGACCGCATCGAGATCGCGCAGGATCTCGTCGATATTGTCCGGCACCCCTTCGCCGTCGGGCTGGTAGATGCTGAGCAGATACTGCGGCATCGTGGTCCTCCTCATCCGCGCTGGTAGGTGGCGATGATGACGCCCGTGGTGATAATCCTGCCCATCCTTGCTCCTCCGGTAAGGCCGATCCATCGTCGGCGTCACCAACTACACGAACGAGCCTCCACCAAATCGACACCCTCTCGGAAACTTCTTCCGCGAATCTCGATCGAGGACGCGGCTCGGCCGTGTCGCGTTCGCGAACTCAGACGTGGCAGCTGATTCGAACGGGACATGACTGAGTCGTCTCTCGACGTTTGCCTCGGTCATGTCCCGCTCGCGCCGAATCTAGCTTCTTTGGCTGGTCGGGCGGGGCGTGGAGGGTTCCGCCGGGGCCCGGTCGCCGGTTGTGGTGGGGCGCTCGTCAGTACGTGGGGAGGTTGAGGTTTGGGCGGGTTCGGAGGTCAGGTGGGGTTGGTGAGGGCTTGGATTTCGGTGTAGGGCGGGGCGGGGACTGGGATGGTGTTGTCTTGGCGGACTGCGCGAGCGGTGTCGAGGGCCGTGGTGAGGGCGGCGCGGTAGAGGAGGGAGCCGGTGCTCACGCGGCGGACGCCCAGAGCGGCGAGCGTGGCGATGGCGGGGCCGGCGGGGGAGTACAGGATGTTGATGGGCAGGGGGATGGTGGTGACGAGTTGGGTGATGCCGTCGGGGTCGGTCAGGCCGGGGACGAAGATGCCGTCGGCGCCCGCCGCGGTGTAGCGCTCGGCGCGGGTCAGGGTGCGGGCGATGTCGTCTTTCACCCAGTAGGTGTCCACTCTGGCATTGACGAACAGGTCGGGCACGCGTTGTTTGATCGCGGTGATCAGGTCGGCTTGGTGCTCGGGGTCGGCCAGGGTGCTGTCCGCGCGGCCGTCCTCCAGATTGATTCCGGCGATGCCCAGGTCTGCCAGTTGGGCGGCGTATTCGGCTACGGCAGCGGGGTTTTCGCTGAAGCCGCCCTCGATGTCGACGGTGACCGGCACGGGCAGGCGGGCGAGCAAGGTGGCCAGCGCGAGGGTCGCCTCGCCGGTGACGCCGGTGCCGTCCGGCAGGCCGGCCGCCACGGCGACGCCGAGGCTCGTGGTGCCGATCGCCGGAAAGCCTTCGGCGGCAAGCAATGCCGCGGAGCCGTAGTCCCAGGCGTTCGGCAGGACCAGCGGTTGGTCGCCGTGATGTAGTTCGTGGAAGAGCTTCGTCTTGTTCATTCGGACCCCTCGATGATTCCGGTGGCGATGGCGACGGCGTGTGCTCGGCCGGGGCAGGCGTGTGGCCCCGCACCGAAACCTAGTCCAGGGTGGCGCATGTCGAGTTCCACGATCTCGTCGTCGACGACCCGCCTGGTCGAACGCAGGGGTGGGTTCTCGTTCATGGTTCGTTCGATCAGTTCTTCGGCGGTGCCTGGTGCGTTCAGTTCTCGCGCGTTGGCGACCAACGCGCTCGTTGCGGCACAGGCCTGAACCAGCAGGCAGATTCGCGCGGCCGTGGCGTCGTCGGCGGCGCCGCAGGCCGCGACCAGTTCGGCTACAGCTTCGTCGGCCAACGGGTTGTCCGGCTCGAACGGCTGATAGTGCGCGGCGACCAAGGCGACGGCATCGACGGAAATGTCTTGCAGGCCAAGAGCTTGCGTCAGCACGCGGACGTGCGGCAGCGGTCCGTCGGCGGTGCGTGCGCGCTCCCGCAGATCGGCCGGGGAGAGCCGATCGAGTTCCGCGGTGACCAACGCGCGCAAACGCTGATGCTCGGAGCCGGTGCTGAAGCGGGGCACGTGCGCTCGCAGCCAGGCGATGCCGACCGGCCCATCCACTGCGGGCACGGCGGGCACCGGTGCGTCGATCAAGGTCGCGCGCACCTGATCGGGGTCGGTGATCAGCGGAACTATCCGATTCATGCGGTGACCGTAACTCCGGGACGTTTCGGTGGCCGCCGAAACGTTCGCACACCATCATGGGGTGGTGTCATCCAGAGGAGCCGAGCTGGCCGGCCTGGCCGCGTTGCTCGCCGACCGCACCCGCGCCGAGATGTGCCTCGCGCTGGTCGACGGCCGCGCGTGGACGGCGGGCGAGCTGGCCCGCCACGCCGGGGTCGCCGCATCGACCGCCACCGAACATCTGCACCGCCTGCTCGACGGCGGGCTGCTCGTCGAACGCAGGCAGGGCAGGCATCGCTACGTGCAGCTCGCGGGCCCGCAGGTGGCCGAGCTGCTGGAGTCCATGATCACCCACCTCGACCCACCCCGCCCGGCCGTGACCAATCTCCGAACCGCCACTGTCGCTGCCGCTTTGGCGCGCGGCCGGACCTGCTACGACCACCTGGCCGGTCGTCTCGGCGTGGCCATCACCGATGCCATGACCACCCGTTGCCTGCTCGATCAGAGCGGGGGTTTCGCGCTCACCGAAGCCGGTTTGTCCTGGCTGACCGGACCTCTAGGGGTCCGGTCAGCCGATTTGCACTCCACCCGCCGCCCGCTGGCTCGCGCCTGCCTCGACTGGACCGAACGCCGTACCCACCTCGGCGGCGCCGCCGGCGCGCACCTCTGCCGCCGCCTGCACGAACTCGACTGGATCGCCCGCGTCGGCACCGGCCGCGCCGTCCGCGTCACCTCGAAGGGCGAGTCCGGCCTGCACACGCTGCTGGACATCGACCCGTCCGTTCTCGAGCTGACTCCTACGCCGGATCCCGCAACTGCCGAAGCCGATACGCGACCCGCGAGATGATCCCCGCCATCATCCGAGCCGCCGATTCCAACCGCTCCAGCAACTCGGCCAACTCTTCCTCGGTGGCCCGCGAAACGTCCAGCCCGCGCAGCGCGGCCACCGCACGCTCCAGCGCGCTGACCTGCTCCTCATAGGCTGTGTTCGAACGCATGTTCTAATGATAGCGCATCTAGTGCGTCACCATATGTGGCAGGTTCGCCAGGTTAAAGGTCTTGGACCCACAAGCCCAGAAGGAGACGCTATGTCGCGGTCGGCGAGGTCGAGGATCCCGGTCGAGGACAAGCTGCGGATCGTCCTATCGGTCCTCCGGGGCGAGATGAGCGTGTCCGAGGCGGCGCGGAGCACCTGTATCGCGGTGTCATCGCCGACGGTGACGCGTTGGACATGGAGGTCCACCGATTCCGCGTCATCTACAACACCCTCCGGCCTCATCAAGCACTCGGAGACCGGACACCCAAGGAATTCTATCTGCGCGGTTGATCCAGCTCGGAACGCGAAATGCATTGGGAGATATGGCTTCTCCGCAGCTGGCATCGGTACGCCGGTGCCGGGCTGTGTGGGCTCGCTCAGCTGCGCAGGGGGGCGGAAGAACTCGCGCAGGTCGTAGGCGTAGCGGTCGGGTTGTTCGAAGGGGGCGAAGTGGCCGCCGCGGTCGGGTTCGCTGAGGTAGACCAGGTTGCTGGTGCGTTCGAGCCACGCCTTGGGCGGGCGCAGCACGTCGCCGGGGAAGATCGAGTAGCCCGAGGGGCCTCGACGCGGCGGTCGACGCGTGCCGGGTCGATGGCGGCGTTGGCCGAGTACATGCGCATGGAGGAGCCGATGGTGCCGGTCAGCCAGTAGATCATGACGTTGGTGAGGATTTCGTCTTTGGTGTAGACGGTTTCGATGTCGCCGTCGCCGTCGCTCCAGGCGCGCATCTTGTCGATGACCCAGGCCGACGGGGGAATCAGTGAGCCCGAAGGGTCCTCGGGTGCGTCGGGCCAGCGCGTGGCGTGCAGCCGCCTGCACAGATCGTCCAGCACGGCCTCGTCGGTGCGAGGCGTGAACGTTTCAATGCCGTTGGTAGAGGTTGTTTGCGTCATGCGGACCATCCGTATCCGCAAGCCCTTCAGATTTCTGGTGAAACGTGGGTCATGTCACCAGAGCTTGACCGTACGCCGGAAACAGCGTCAGCCGATCAACCGCAACACAATCGCAAACATTGGAGGATACAACCCAACTAAGGTATCAGCCCTGCCGCGTGGTTGACGCAAGACAGTGTCCAGAAGCCACTACGCCGAAGCCAGGCGTAATCGACAAAAGGGTAACGATGGTCAATGGGATCGGCCATAGCCGGGAGTGCGAACGTCGGCTACGGGTCGAGTAGAACAGTTCGGTCTGCCAGCAGTTTCCAGGTCCCACCTTTTCCGGGGTCACATTCGAACCCCACGCCGTGATATCGGACTACGTTGTACTGCCATTCGGTCGCTCCCGCTATCAACTGAGCGAGAGCCTGGAGATACGACTTAACTTCTGCCGTGGAGCCCCATGGCGTATTGAGAATAGTAGCGCTCAGCTGGTGAAAATCGCGTTCGGCTTGAGCCGCTAGCGATAACACCAGGTTGACCGCTTCCTGTAACTGCGCTCCGCTATTCATGGCAAAGCAGAGCAAGTTCGCGTGTTCCCCGCCGAAGTGCTCGATTCGAAACGAGCAGATCTCGTTGACATACAGAGTCTGGAGACCGGCGAGTCGGGTGACTTTTCGTAGTATCGGGTGTTGTTCGTGTTCGACTGTCAAGTCGACTCCGGCGATGTGCTCGGTCCATGTCTCGAACCATTGCAGTCCCACCGATCGTGTCCGCATGTCGATACAGCCATGCAGGTCGAGTGTCGGCCCGTGTTGGGAGTCGACCATGTATTCGATCTGTTCGGCGAAGCCGTCGAATATAATCGCTACACCCTCGCGGACCCTCCCGGCGACCCCGGGTTCCATTGTCTCGGTACACACCGAGAGAGTCTCCAAGAAGAATCTGTCCTGTATCGTCGCGGGTTCAGCGAGGCCACGTATCTGCTTCGCAATTTGTGTCGGTCCCTCAGCGGCGCGGTGCCCTTTGGATTCCCAATCGATACAGGCGTCGTCCAGCCAAAATGCGAGGTGATTGAAGTTCCACGCATGCATCAATTGTTCGCGTGACGCGGTGGGAAAGCATGATCCGAGCCAGGACGGCGAGCGGCGAGCGAGGAAAGAGTCAGCATCTCCTCCATAAAGCTGAGGCAGATGATGGCGAGCCCACGCATTGGATTCTTGCTCGACCTCTAGCGCGTCCGGGTGGGGCCGCACGGGCACCATGCACGGCAGCGGATCGACATGGAACTCACTTCCCGGCACGACCACTGAGCACAGCCTGGCCGAGCGTGGACAGGATTCCGCGAGCATCCCCGACGGTCGTTCGTCACCCGCTCTGTTCATGGTTGAGAAGCCTCCAAATCTGCAATTCGTTGATTTGACCCGCGATGCACGCTCGCCGCCGGTGTCGTCGTGTTCATGAGGTTCTGGCCGTCGCAGTGGCTGCGAGTTCGCGCAGCGACTCGCCGGCGCCGGGCGGGAAAGGCGCTTGATCCAGCGCACGTAGAGCCTGATGCAGTCGTGTCGTGATGAGGCGCTCGACCTGAGCGCGTGCTCCGGTGGCGTCCAGGATGTCGCGGAGTTCATCCGCGTGCGATTCGTCGAGGGTGGGCTCACCGATCATGCTGCCGATCCGGTGGCGCTGTGCGTCGTCTGTGTGTTGCCATGCTAGGGCCATAAGCACGGTCGCTTTGCCTTCACGCAGGTCGTCGAGGGCGGATTTGCCGGTGAAGGTCGGGGTTGCCGAACACTCCCAGCAGATCGTCGCGCAGTTGGAACGCCTCCCCCAGCGGAATGGCGAAGGCCGTGCACGCGCGGTGAACGTCGGCGTCGGCGTCGGCGAGCTGAGCGCCGACGCGCAGCGGATACTCCACGGTGTACTTGGCGGTTTTGAGCAAGCCGATCTCGACGGCACCGCCGAGGTCGACTGGCCAGGTCCGGGCCGCGCGCAGATCGAGGTACTGACCGACCATCGTGTCGGTGCGCATACGATCCAGCAACGACCAGGTGGCCTCCGCGGTCGCGGGAGCCATTGGTGCGCTGCGCACGAGCTCGTGGAACCAGCCGAACGCCAGATCCGACAACAGCAAGGCGGCGGCGACGCCGAGTTCGCCGGCGGCTGGATGGCCTGCATGACCGATCGCTAGCTGCCGGTGCACCACTGGCCGGCCACGCCGGGTGTGACTGTGGTCCATGATGTCGTCCTGGATCAACGCGAAAGCGTGGAAAAGCTCCAGCGCAGCGGCGACACGAAGCACCGACACCGACGGCGCACCGGTAGCCCCTGCCGCCCGCCAGCCGTGCAGGCACAGGGCAGGCTGCAGACGCTTACCACCCACCAGGAACTCACTCAGCGCATCGACGAACATCGGCAACTCGCCCCTGCCCAACGGCAACGAACAATCACTGCGCTTCTGATGCAGAAACTCCGACAAGGTGGCATCGATGAGGTCCTGCTCACCCAGCAGCGTCCGGTGAATATCATCGGCGCCGATCATCGTGAAATACCAAGGCACGGCGATTGCTTCGAGAATCGACGTGGCGACATCGCCGCGTTCTCCCCATCGAACTGTTCGCTGCCGAGCGCGAGAGACATAGAGGCCCTTTCGTTCGAGCTTCACGTCTGATGTTGTGACAGCGCAACGATATTCGCACGCGAAAGGCACGCTCGTTACCGTTTCGGTTCCAGCATGTAATCGCGTGTACAACGTCGGGAATGGTTGGAACACACACGCGGTTACGGCTTCTCATGACATGAGGCCGACCGCCCTACCGGGCGTGGGCTTGAAAAGGGAATGTCAAGGACAACTATATTGCGAATCGCGCCAGATGCTGATGTCGCCTCAGCCGAGCAGTTCTTCACGGTGTGATCGGGTCCGACACCGACCTAGTTCTTCTCGCGGTCCACGTGACGGAGTGGCTTGAACGCCGGCATGAACGCGCCTCGCCAGCGCAGGCGAAGGTGGCTCCGGAAACCTCTCAACCCGGTGCGGCCCGGCAACTCCGCAGAGGCCGGGCCTGGTTGATCGGCCCCGAGGGTCTTGCATCGCACAACCTCGGTTGCCCCAGACAATTCGGCCCGGAGACTGGCGAGTTCGGACCAGGCGACGCTGATGTCGTTGCCGTTGCGTGAGAGCAGCCGCAGCTCGTACGGCGAGAACCTCTTCGGGACCTCTGCTACGACGGTGTCGTGCACAGCTGCCGTCGATGCTTGATACGCCGCGAACTAGAACTGCGACTACAACCATCCGGGATACTCCGGCACGACAGGACGGTTCACCCAGGTGGTCTGGAAGGGCACCCAGCGGATGGGATTCGGAATTCGCCACGACCAGCGACGGCCGGACCTACGTGGTGGTCGAATACGACCCGCTCGGAAATATCAACGGGTCTGTCCGAAAGACGATGGCCGCCCGGTAGAAGAACGCACGGAACTGCCGCTGGGCGCGCGTTGGCCGGACCCGTCCCGGGGAGGTCCCTCGAAACGTTCTACAGGCTTGCAGAGAACCTCGGCGTCGGCATCTCTGTGGATGACCTCCTCAACCGTCCCGTCCTCAGCGGTCGGCTCCTGCCCCCTGCCTCGCGGTAGCTGCCGAGTCACCCAACACGCGAGCCGACACTTCAGGTGGTGCAGACGAACCATCACATAATCGGCAAGGGCGTGCGTTGAGAAGCGCTGTCAGCCAACCAGGTTGGACGCCCAATAAACGCGCGCCATGCGGCAGTTGAGTGCGTTCTCAGGACGAGCCGACGGTGCCTCAGCATTCCGGCCTGAGAGCTCAATGGCCAGACTCGGCGTCGCTGCCGACAGCGGGGAGGGGTGACTGCGTTAGCGTCGACAGATGCCGAAGGGAATGACCGCAAAGGGTGAGGCCACCCGAGCGCGCCTCGTGGCCGGGGCAGCCGAGGTAGTCATGGCACGCGGTATCAGCGATGTGACAGTCGATGACGTGTGCGCCCACACCGGCACCAGCAAAAGCCAACTGTTTCACTACTTTCCGGGCGGAAAGGAGGAACTGTTCGTCGCGGTTGCCCAGCAAGAGGCCGAACGGGTGCTTGATGGCATGGCGGCCCGTATGAACCCGCTGACCAGTTGGGCCGCCTGGGAACTGTGGCGCGTGCAGTTGCTCGGGGAGTTCGACAGTCGAGGTGGGGATTGTCCGCTGCGGGTGCTGGTCAACCAGGTCGCACCCGCGAGTGAGTTATCTGCGGTCTGCGGCCGCCCGGCCGTAGATCGTACTTGCTGGTCCAATTTGGTCGGCCGAGTATGGCAGTCATGACAACCAACACCTCGGCGGCCGCGGTGCAGGCGGCTCAAAACTATCTCGATGCCCTCTGTGGCAACGATCTCGACTCGCTCATCGCGTTGTTCGCCGACGATGTCACCTGGGAGGACCCGGTCGGCTCCGATCCGGTCCGAGGGCGCGCGGCGCTGCGGAAGATCTACGCGTCGGTCGTCGGCAATTTCAGCGCGCAGCTCGACACCCCGATCCGGGGCTCGCACGCCAACCAAGCAGCCATGGCGTTCACCTTCGAATTCGACCTCGACGGCACCCACACCCGAGCCCGCGCCATCGACGTCATCACCGTGAACGACCACGGCCTGATCACTGGACTACAGGCGTACTGGTCCATCGACGACGTCGAAGCACTCCCGACGTCGCAGTGAGATCCATCGACGGGAATTCCGCAGTCGCCGACACTGCCCTCGCGCACTTGCACGGTAATCGGCTACGGGACGTTGACATCGCCGGGCCCCCGACGGACCGTTAACTCAACCGTCGACCGAACCCTGCCACCCGGTTGACGCAAGACACACCCCCACCTTCAGCTCAGACCGCAGGACCTCGGACCGGCCGAATCTAGTTCAGAAATCCCGAGATCTGATCAAATCCGAAAACCAGCTCAGGACACACGAAACCCCCAGCTCTCAGGCCAGACTGCTCAATCAGAGGTCGGTGAAACTCAACGGTTATCACTTGAACGCGAAGTTGCCCAGGAGTGCGACGGTGAGCCGGCCCATGGCCACGGCCCAGCGGGCGATGCGTTCGATCAGTCCCCACCGCCGGGCCCCAGGCCGCGACGCGTTCGGAAGTCCGGCCGTGTTCGGCGTGGCGTAGATGTTTCAGGGCCGCGCCGGTGTCCGCACAGTCACTCGTCGACCGGCACCGCGGGTGCGGCGGGTACGTCGAGTCCGTCTGTCAGCCCGGTCAGGACGGCGTCGAAGTTGTGGGCCAAGCCGGTCAGGCCGGTGTCGGTGTCGGCGGCCCAGAGGTCCATGGCCAGCAGCGCGGCGGTGTTCCAGGTGGCCGCGGCCAGTTGGACGCGCAGGTCGGTCACCGGCAGGCCGCTGCGGTGGGCGAATTCGGCGGCCATCTCCTGGCGCCGCCGCAGCGCTTGGGGCCAGTTTCCTTGCTGGAGTTCGGGATTGGCGATCATCAGGCGGCGGACTCGGCGCAGGGTGTCGAGTTGATGTGCGGTCATGACGAGTTCGCCTTTGCCGTAGAGCAACTCCCACACCACGGCCCGGCTCGCGGTGAGCACCGATTCGGTGGCGGGGCGGTCGCGCAGCACAGCCAGGATCTGATTGGTCAGATCGTCGTCGTAGCCGTGGATCACCGCGGCTTTGGCGGGAAAGTGGCGGTGGACGGTGCGTCGGGTCACCCCGGCGGCGTCGGCGATCTGCTGCACGGTGACCTGGTCGAAGCCTTGTTGTTCGAATAGATCCAGCGCCGCGTCGACGATGGCGCGGCGCACCATCGCCTTGGCTTTCGCCTGTTCTGCTGTCAGCACCATGAAATTGCTACGGTCCGTTCGTTCGTCCTGTGCGACGTCTTCACTGTAGGCACGCGAGTCTCGCGTACCGGTCCAGCGCTGACGCCTGTGTGGCGGAGCCGGGTATCGGATCGGCTATTGATTGTCTCTTTGCGTCGATCTGACGTCAGTATAATTCAGTCGGGCACATTCGAGAGCGAAGGTAACTCGGTCGACACGGCCACTGGCCGTGCTTGCAGGCGGGTGTGGCCCGCCACGCCCTGGGAATCCGCCCATCAAGGGTCGGAACCCCTTGTCAAATCGCGTCCGTGCTGCAAGTAGCGGCCGTTCAGTCGCCTGCGGCTGTCGTATGCGGAATCGGCCAGGCGGTGCGCTTCACCGCTTGAAGCCGATCTGTGGTCCGCACTCGAGGGTCGCTTCGGTGTCCCTGCTCACAATCCGTAGGTAGGGTCAGCGACTACGGCTAACCTACCTTTGATGGTCACTTTGAGACAGGCTGTTCGGTTCGCCGGTGCGGTGCCGGTGGATCGGCCCACCGAGAGGACCGATGATGACGACCACGACAACCTTCGATGTCCTGGATTCGCGGCTGCCGAGCCTGACCGATTTCTATCGGGATCTGCACGAGCACCCCGGAGCTGTCGTTCCAGGAGCCTGGCTCGGCGCCGCCGGCCACTGAAGCACCCCTGACCGAGTCCTGTGCCGCCGCACATCGACAGGTGTCGGAAGCACCCTCACCACTCGCCGGGCGGGGCGAGAAGCCCTATTTCTCTCCAACGATTCCTCAGGAGGCGATATGACCACCGTACGAGAAGCGGCCCTCGATCTGTTCCGGGCGCATGGTTTGACGACGTGGTTCGGCAACCCCGGCTCGTCGGAATTGTCGCTGCTGCAAGACTTTCCGGATGACATGCGCTATATCCTGGGTCTGCAGGAGATAGTCCCGGTCGGCATGGCCGACGCCTACGCCCAGATCACCGGGCGGCCCGCGTTGGTCAACCTGCACACCGCCCCGGGGATGGGCAACGCCCAAGGCGCGCTGTACAACGCCTACCTCAACAAGTCGCCGCTGATCGTGACCGCTGGTAACCAGCGGCGCGTGATGCAGAATCAGAACAATCTGCTGACCAACGTCGATGCGACGATTGTGCCGAAACCGTTCGTGAAGTGGGCGGCCGAACCGGCGTTGGCCAGCGAGGTGCCCGCGGTGCTGGCCCACGCGATCCACCTGGCCACCACCCCGCCGTTCGGGCCGGTGTTCGTCTCACTGCCGATGGACGACATGGACGTGGAGCTCACCGACGATCAGCTGGCCGAGATCGCGGCGGTGCGCGACCGGAAAGTGGTGCACGCCGGGGGATTTCCCGCCGAGTTGGCCGCGCCGATCGCGGCGCGGATCGACGCGGCGCACTCGCCGGTGCTGGTCGTGGGCGGCGATGTGGAACGCTGCGGGGCGCGCGAGGCGATGGTCGCGCTGGCCGAGCGTATCGGCGCGGTGGTGTGGTCTGCTCCTCTTACCGGAACGCCGGGCTTCCCCATGAATCACCCGAGCTATCGCGGCATGCTGCCTCCCGGTCGCGGCTGGGTGGCCGAGGCACTGTCGGGGCACGACTTGATCCTGGCGATCGGTACTCCGGTGTTTCGCTACTATCCGATGATTCCCGGCCCTTACCTGCCCGCCGGTGCCGAACTCGTTCACTTCACCAGCGACCCCGACGAAGCCGCCCGCGCCCCGATGGGCGAGGCCTACGTCACCGATATCCGCGCCGCGGCCCTGGCCCTGCTCGACCACATCACCGTCACCGACCGGCCCGCCCCGCCCGCGCGCCCGCAACCGGCGGCCGTGGCACCGGCCGTTACACCGGTGCGGCCGGAAACCCTGTGGGGCACCGTCGGCCGGGTGGCTCCCGACGAGGCCCTGTGGGTCAGCGAATCCGGCAGCAACGAAACCGCCATCGCCGCCAATATCCGCTCCAGCCAACGGTTTCCCCACCTGTTCGCCGCCGGTGGCGGACTCGGATTCGGGCTGGCCGCCGCCGTGGGAGCGCAACTGGCCGCACCCGAACGCCCGGTCATCGCGGCCATCGGCGACGGCTCGATCCAATACTCGGTTCCCGCCCTGTGGACCGCCGCCCAACACAACATCCCGCTCACCATCGTCGTGCCCGTCAACCACGAATACGGCATCCTCAAACAATTCGGCGGCATCGAACACACCTCCGGCGTGCCGGGATTGGACCTGCCCGCCCTCGACATCACCGCCATCGCCACCGGCTACGGCATCGACGCCCACCAGGCCACCGGCACCGATCACCTGGCCGAACTGCTCAAAACCGCCCTCACCCACCACAATCGCCCGACCCTCATCGCCGTCCCCACCACCACAACCGGACCGGCGTGACACCTCCGCACCCCTGAGACGTTCTCGTCGCCGCGGACGGCCGAATGTGGTTCACGCGCCTCGTTTCCGACTCTGTGCACCCCTCGGGTTCGCCGGTGTCCCATTCGGTGAGTCCGCCCGTAGAAAGGATGACAGCAATGACGAAGACCGCCCCGAACTTCGATGCACTGGATCCGCTACTACCGAATCTGGCGGATTTCTACCGTGACGTGCACCAGCACCCGGAGCTGTCGTCGCAGGAGCACCGCACCGCCGAGGCCGTGGCCCGCGAGGTCAAGGCACTGGGCGCCTATGAGGTGACCACCGGTGTCGGCGGCACCGGCGTGGTGGCCGTGCTGGACAACGGCCCCGGCCCGACGGTGCTGCTGCGCGCGGACTTCGACGCGCTCCCGATCGAGGAGGCGACCGGTCTACCGTACACGTCGGTGCACAAGGGAGTGATGCACGCCTGCGGTCATGATATGCACGCCACCTGCCTGCTCGGCGGGCTGCACCTGCTGGCCGAATCGCGGAACACCTGGTCGGGCAAGGTGATTGCGGTGTTCCAGCCCGCCGAGGAGACCGGCCAGGGTGCTCAGGCCATGATCGATGACAACTTCTTCGACCGGTTCGGCACCCCTGACATCGTGCTCGCCCAGCACTCCGCCCCGGGCCCGGTGGGGATGGTGGGCATGCACCCCGGCACCGCGGAAGCGGCAACCGATGCCTGGCGGGTGGTGCTGCGCGGGCGCGGCGGGGTGCTGCGCGGGCGCGGCGGGCACGGCGCCATGCCGCAGCTCACGGTCGACCCGGTAGTGATGGCGGCCGCGACGATCACGCGCCTGCAAACGGTCGTCTCGCGCGAGATCGCCGCCACCGACGCCGCGGTGGTCACCGTCGGTGCGATCCACGGCGGCAGCAAGGACAGCATCATCCCCGACGAGGTCGAACTCAAGGTCAACATCCGCACCTTCACCCCCGAGGTCCGCGAGAAGGTCCTGGCCGCGGTCGAGCGCATCATCAAAGCCGAGGCCGCCGCGGCGGGGGCGCCCACCGAGCCCGAGATCTCGGTGATCGACACCTTCCCCGTCCTGGTCAACGACCCCGACGCCATCGCCCGCACCGCAGCAGCATTCCGCGACACGCTCGGGATACCGGTGCTGGATCCGGGACCCCAGCCCGGCAGCGAAGACGCCGGCCACTTCGCGACCGCGGCCGAGGCACCGCTGTGCTACTGGCATTTCGGCGCCCTGGACCCGAAGCTGTTCGGCGATGCCGCAGCCGACCCCGACACGTTCCGGTCCGCCTTCGCCGCCGGGCGCATCGACCCGACCAAGATCCCCGCGACACACACCCCGTACTACGCGCCGGTGGTCGAACCGGCGATCACCGTCGGTGTGAAGGCCATGACCACCGCCGCCCTCACCTGGCTCGGCCACTGAGCACCGACCCCGAACACGCAAGGCAGTCACTGTGTTCGCGGTCTGGGAACGGATCCGGCTGTACACCCCAGACCGCGCACAGCATGCCGGGCAGGAACACGAGCATCGCTGACCAGATCGGATCCGTGACACGTCGGTGAGCTTTGGCGATATCCGCGCCCCCGCAACGATGCGGTTGTGCCGCATAGTCATTCACATGATTTTTCCGCACCAACCGCACGTGAAAGGATCGTCATGTCTTTCCAAGCCATCCGATGGACCCCGCCGCCGACTCCACCGCGTGCCAGCGAAAAACAAAGCACGCCTCCCATGCCCGCGCTACGACTTCTTGCCCTGCCCAGCCCCGGCGCAGAACATGTGGTGCTCGCACCGGACGGCAGACTGGTCACCGGTGCCGCCGACGGTTCGGTCTTCGCGGTCGATCCCGCCGACGGCAGGGTCGAGAAGATCGGCGAGACCGGCGGGCGGCTGCTGGGCTTGTTCGCCAACCCCGACGGCTCACTGCTGGTCTGCCACACCGAGCGGGGGCTACTGCGCCTGGACAAACCACACGGCACCGTCGAGGTCCTGGTCGGTCAAGTCGACGGGCAGCCACTATCGATCACCAGCGGCGTCTGGCAAGTCCCCGACGGAACCATCTACTTCTCCTCCTCCACCACCCGCTACCCGTTCGAACAGCACATGGCCGACTACTTCGAGGGCTCGCACACCGGCCGACTGTTCCGCCGCACACCCGACGGCACGGTCGAAACACTGCTCGACGAGCTGAAATTCGCCAGCGGGGTGCTCGTTACCCCGGACCAGTCCTGCGTGCTGGTCGCCGAATCGGCGGGCTACCGCATCACCCGCTACTGGCTCACCGGGCCCAAGCAGGGCACCTGCGACTACCTGGTCGACAACCTTGCTGGCCTGCCCTACAACCTGAGCGTGGGCTCCGACGGACTGCTCTGGGTCGCCCTCGTCGCACCGCGAAGCCGACTACTGGATTTCCTGCTCCCCCGCCCCGGCATCTTCCGCCGCTTGCTCCGGGCGCTCCCACGATCCGCGCGGCCCCACGCTGCCCAGACCGCATGGGTGCAGGCATACGACGTCACCGGCACCCTCGTCCACGACCTCCAGCGCGCCGGCGACGACTACGCCAAGATCACCGGCGTCGTCGAACACCACCGCACCCTCTACCTGAGCAGCGTGGTAGGCAAAGCACTGGCGATCACCCAACTGCCGGAATGACCCAGCATGTTCGGCGCCGCCCTCGACATAGTTCTTCGGATATGGAACCGATGGCTTTGATCGCGATTCGGACACCGCATGGTCGCGAATTTGGGCAGCACGTCGTTCGTGACTGGTCGCGAATCTCGACGTCACTGCACCGGCTTGGTTGCGGCACGGCAGTACCGAACTAGTTTTCCGCCCGGCTGGACTGCCGGCAGTCAACGCGATGGATCCTCGCGCCGCCACCGGGTGACCACTGGTGTGACGGCGTAGCGCGGTGTGATCGCCGACGGTGACGCGTTGGACATGGAGGTCCACCGATTCCGCGTCATCTACAACACCCTCCGACCTCATCAAGCACTCGGAGACCGGACCCCCAAGATCGCCTACCTCCAGGACCAATCCGACTGAGAACACGCGATATGCGGCTATTATCGCGCGTTGCCGGATCCGGAGGTTGGTCTACCGTTTGCCCCTCGCCGATCTCGGTGAGAGGGGCAAACGGGATCAGGCTTTGCTACAGGCCGCCTTGGCCGGGCGCCGTCCAGGCTGTCAGGTTGTCCCTGAGTAGTTGCATCACCCGGGTGGACTGCTTGTACTGGTCTTCGTCGAGGTGGTCCATCTCGGAGGTCGCTTCATCGAAGGCGTTCTTGGCTGCACGAGATGCCGCCTCGGTGTCTCCGACGATGTCGTGCAGGAAGACCGAATAGCCCAGCGCTGCACGGAGCCGGGCAGAGTCGGTGACGGAGAGACTGTCCGCCTCGCGCATGGCGTTGTCGTAGCTCTTTCGAGCATTGTCGGCGGCTTCGGTGTCGTCCGCGTTGGTGGCGAGTTCGGCCTTGCACCGCCAGCAGTCCGCTTGCCATGTCAGGAAAAGGACTTTGGCTTCGATGCTCGTCTCAGGGGAAGGCATGGTCTCGAGAGCCTTCAGGGTCTTGTCGCATACTCCTCGCAGTTCCTTTTCGATCACGCCGATCTTCTCCGCAGCGACGGATGCCAGGTCAGATTTCTGGTCCAGGAGTTTCTGCCGGATCGGCCGCAGTTCTTGCAGACTCGTTCGCCGGGTCTCGATCTGGGCATCGTAGGCGCGGATGAACAGGTGCAGTTGGTCTTCGGTGAGCGCGGTCTTGTTCTTGCGGGCCAGCTCGGCGACAACAGCGAGTTCGTCGGCCATGTCGTCATACCTGTGCGCGATCTCGCTGAGTTTCGCCTGGTACAGCGTCTGCTCATAGTGGTTTCCGGCCATGGCACACTCCTCTTTCGATCGTCGTCGCAGATTTCAAGATCACAGTCCGTGCACGGGCGAGTATGACAGCGCTGGCGCACCAACACGGCCAATATCGTTTCGGCACTGGGTAATCCGCGACGCAACGCCGCTGATCAACCGGGCACGGGCCCGATACGCGTGATCGGCGAACGTCAGTAGTTAAGGGTGTGTTCGGCAACCCAGATGATCTCGGACTGTTGATCTTCCGGCGTACCGCGCGGCCCGGCCGGACCGCGCGCCATGCGGCAGATGAGTGCGCTTGCATCGGATGGCCGCCTGCCCGTCGGAACATGCTGTTGCCCGCGCTTATGAGATCGGGTCAGCGCCGGATGTGGTTGGCTGAGAGTCGTTCTCGCGCATGGCGCTGGAACAGAGGCGATTCAGAGCGAGCAGGAGGCAGGACATGGCAGAAATCAGAAAGTTGACGACCGGTGCGTTCGACAGCGTGATCGCAAACAGTGAGAAGCCTGTGCTGGTGATATTCGACGCAGATTGGGCCGGTCCGTCGAAGCAGCTGGCACCTACGCTCAACAAGATCGCCGACGAGCACGACGAACTCGTCGTGTACCGGGTCAACACCGACGAAGAACCTGACCTCGTTGAGCGGTTCCAGATCCTGACCATTCCATCTCTGCTGCCATTCGGCGGGACACAAAACAGCGATGGGAGCGGAGACATCGGAGACATCTATGCGCAGTGGCCGCGGTTGACTGGCGCGCCTTCGGAGGCTGAGATCCTGAAGTTGGTCTAGGACTTCTCAAGGTCCTCAGCACCGATAGTCAGAATCAGCCCAGAGGGCGTGCGAACCCGAAGTTCGCGCGCTCTTCGGCGATACCAGACGTTGTCAGGACCCGATCCGACAACCGAACTCGGCACCGCACCCTGCCGCCGACTTGACGCAAGACACGCATCTAGTGCGTGAAGATCCTCCGCAGCGTCGCCAGGTTTACGGTTCTGGTCCCAGGAGCCGGGAAGGGCGCGCCATGTCACGGTCGGCGATGGCGTTCAGCCGGCGGTTCCAAGGCGGATACCGAGCAGGCACTCGTTCGTCCCCAGTTGGATTCCCCAGGCTTCGTTACTGACAACAACGATTTCGTCTGCCATCCTGATTTCAGACCAGCTATAAACTGGCAATCTCAAAGTAGGGGGGCAGGGTGAGTCGTTCATCTATATCTATGCCGTGGCGGCGTCGATCAGGAAGACGAATTCCACTCAAGGCCAGCGTGATTGGTGTCGGCATGCTGATGATCGCGACGGGGGCACAGATCGCGACTGCAGGTCCGCCTTCGAACTCGCCTTCGCCCCCGTCGTCGAGTCACGCATCGAGCACACCCTCGGCGACCTCCACCGGTCCTGCACCGAGCACGGCGGCAACGTCGACATCTGTTGCGCCGCAATCACCTTCACCTACCACGCCGGCTCCGGCTAAATCGACCACTGCCACTCCGGCGCCGAGCACTACCCGGGCTCCGGCCACCACGCCGACGCGTCCGGTGTGCGCTCCGGGTTCGAACTCTCGTTCTCCGGAGAAATGGGAGCCGACTCGCGATCCCCAGTCCGCGGTGGTCCCGGGCCGGATGCGTTCGGATTGCCAGCAAATTCCGGGCGGATTCACCAAAGAGCAAGCCGACAGGGCGGAGACGATGGAGGCCGCGGTTGCGGGGCGCAACCAGCAGCGGGCGGCGCTGGCGACGCCGGGCTGTCAGGTCTATTGGCCTGCGCCGTATGAGGTCTGCGGGGCCATCCGCGACAAGTACAACGAGCTCGGCGGCCCGAACTCGTTTCTGCTGTGGCCCACCAGCAACGAACTGTCCAATCCCGACGGATTCGGGAAGCGTTCCACATTCCAGAACGGTCCGATCTACTGGTCTCCAGCCGGGGGCGCGCACCCGGTGGTCAATCACTTCTTCGCCGCTTGGCAACGGCAAGGCTGGGAGTCCGGCCCGCTGGGCTATCCGACGACCGACGAGATTCCCAGCGCGAACGGCGGACGCCGCCAGGAATTCCAGGGTGCGGGAATCTACTGGCATCTCAACGAGGCCTACGCCATCGGCGGCGCGATCCGAGACAAGTGGAACTCGGTAGGGGCCGAGGGCGGCCCGCTCGGGTACCCGACCACCGACGAACTATCGGCGAAGAAAAACAACGGCCGGTACAACAACTTCGAGAACGGGACGATCACCTGGTCCGGTCAGACCGGGTCGCGCCTGCTGTTCGGCGCGGTCCGAGATCGATGGGCCTCGTTCGGGCGAGAGGACGGCGAGATGGGTCTCCCGCTCGGTGACGAGCAGGTCGCCGCCGACGGCACCGGACATGTCGCGAACTTCGAGGACGGCTCCGCTATCTATTGGTATCCCGTGATCGGTGCTTGGCGAGTACCTCCCAGCGTGCTGGCTGTCTTCGCCCAGTTCGGATTCGAAAGCGGAAAGTTCGGCTACCCGACCACGGCGGTCGAAGCGGTCTCGCTCCCGCA
The DNA here is from genome assembly GCF_042871115.1 of Nocardia sp. NPDC006044. Taxonomy (NCBI): domain Bacteria; kingdom Bacillati; phylum Actinomycetota; class Actinomycetes; order Mycobacteriales; family Nocardiaceae; genus Nocardia; species Nocardia sp. NPDC006044. Next base: position 60,551 of record NZ_JBIAID010000008.1, on the reverse strand, counting down.
ATCCAATAATGGAGTAGGGCAAGGCTTCCAGAATGGCTCGATCATCTACATCGACAGGGGTGAGACGTATGATTATTATACGGCGTCGTACTAAGAGCATGCCGTTGTCATCTTTCATCGCGATTATCGCCCTGGTGTTGATGACGTTCCCCACTGTGTCGGATAACATTCCTGCCGCTCAGGCCGATGTGGACGACTGCACGGGCACCGCGGCGGATCCGATTTTTCCCGGCTACGACAGTTCGGAGAAACTGGGTTCTTACGACAATCCGACGGCCGGCGAGGTGTTCATCCGGCGAGGCTTCTATTGTGTCCCCAAATCGTCCCAGGGTAATCCGGTACTAGAGGCTGCCAATGGATTCGGATTCGGACTCGACAAAGTTCAGAATCGGCACTACATCGGACGCCCACAGGATGGCTATGATCGAGCCACGGCCTTGCGGGCGGTCAAATTCGTGCTGGCGGCCCCCTCGTCGAATGTAACGACCAAAACTGACGATTGGGGTTTCGGCTGGAATTTCTTGGCCTACGCCAACGGCGGCACGGAATGCCCCAAGGGTTCCCACGACCCGGAGGCCTGCGCGAACAAGATAAGCGTGCCCGTGCGGGCGGCGTCCACCGAGGGTGGCGCGGAGCGCGAGCCGAAGGGCGGCATGCCGGCGGGAGATCCCCTCGGTCTGCAGACCGTCTACTGCGACTACGGCGCGGCGGCCAAGCTCCGTTGCGACCTCTGGGTGACCGCGGCCCTGGACAAGGGAGCCAAGGGCAGGGGGATCAAATGAGCAGCAGCACAAGCCGGTCCGGCGCGGACATGACCACATTCGTAGATCACCTGGCAGCGGCCGGGCATAAAATCAACTGATGAGCAGACGACCGGAGCTTGCGATCGACAGGTTGCGAGAGAAACTGGCACTGCGGTTGACCGATGAGGCTGCCGCGGTGGCTGCCGACCTCGCCCGTCTGTCCGGCGAGGATGTGGAACGTGTCACGCGGACCATACGCGGGCAGTCCTGCGATGACCCGAGCGTCGGCATCGTCGCCGAGGTCGGCAGCCGACGGGTCGAGGACGATGGCACATTCGCCGCCACCGGGCCGGTGCACATGCTGAGTTTGCTCGTCTCGGCGGCATCCGATGCCGATGGGGTGGGATCATCCGGTGCCGAGGTGAGTTATGCGGAGGCCGTCACCTGGCTCGACGTTCTTTTTCCGCACGTCAAACGATTCTATCTCCGGGAGGATCCGGACGCCGAATCAGCGCAAGCCGCGCCACATTGGTTCTTCGTATTCTTCCTCGACAACCAGGGCGACGTTCTGACGGTTCCTGCCGATTTCGACTGGGTGTCACACCGGATTCGTTACCGGGGGCTGCTCGTATCGGCCATCGACCGAAACGGCGCTTGCGCCGAAACCGTCTACAGGAACGAGCGCTTCGCGGATTTCTACCAGCCGCGCACGGAATCGCGCGGCCGGTATTGGGATATTGATATCAGCCCGCCACCCGGTGCCGTCGAAATATCTCAATGCTTCGACGCGCTCGCCGAAGACGTCACACGTCGCGGCGTGATCGCCACCGAAATCCAGCCGCTGTCACTCGCGTGGAAGGATGGCAACGTCGCAGAGCTCACACTGCGCCACAACGGTCAGCACCGCTGCTACACCCTCGACATCCGCATCCCGACCGACACCGAGCTGCGCAGCGAAACCCAGCTATCCACCGGAGGATTAGGCGGCCTCAGCACTACACTCCACAGCCCGCATCAGTTCGCCGCCGGTGAAATCGCCCGGCTCAGGGAAATGGGCATAAGCGGAATCGCGGAATCGGCGACCGAAATCGACTGCCCGCCTGTTCGAGCAGCCAGATGACGTAACGGGTAGGTGGCGAAGCCGTGCATCTGCCACTGTCACTGGTGTCCGCCGATGAGTTTCGCGCGCGTAGGAGGTCTGCCTGATCATGAGGAAACTGATCTACGGGTTCACCGTGTCCCTGGACGGCTACATCAACGATCGCGACGGCAGTATTGACTGGTCCGACCCTGATGACGAACTGCACCAGTTCCACAATGATCGCTATCGCTCGCTCGAGCTCTCGCTGCACGGCCGTCGCCTGTATGAACTGATGGCCGAGTACTGGCCGCACGTGCCGGCGGACGCGCCGCCCATTCAGCGTGAGTTCGCCGGACTCTGGACGGAGAAACCGAAGGTCGTGTTCTCCCGGACGCTCACCGAGGTTCACTGGAACAGCACCCTGGTCAGGGAGAACGCGGTAGAGGAGGTGCGCAGGCTCAAGGCGGGCGGCGACGGCGTTATGGAGGTCGGCGGCGCGAGCCTCGGGGCCTCGCTGATGCCGCACGGGCTCATCGACGAGTATCAGATGTTCCTCGCGCCCGTAGTGCTCGGCGGCGGCACCCCGTTCTTCCCTGCCCTGGACAAGCGCATCAACCTCCGATTGGCCGAGACGAAGCACTTCAACGCCGTGACGCTGCATCGCTATCTCGTCGACTGAGTTCGGTGAAAACCGCTCTGGTGAAAGGTGGTCCGGCTAGCCGAAGGTCATGATCGCGGCGGACCGGGACTTGGCGGCGAACTCGAAGAAGCGGGTCAGTTCGGCGTAGTTGAGGCGCAGGTACCCCAGACCGAGTTCGTCGCCGTCGCGGACCCAGATGTTCGGGTAGACGTCGGAGTCGTCCATGTCATCGGCGTCGAAGTATTCGGCCAGCTCGGCGAACGGGGTCGCGCGTAGTTGGTCGGCGGTGGCGCTGACCAGGTCGGCGGACCAGGCGTAGAGCATCCGGTCCTCGTCGATCAACTCGCCGTCGGCGAACAGGTCGACGCCGATGCCGGCGTGTTCGAACAGGTACTCGAGGCCGCCCCAGGCTTTGTCGATATAACCGTCGGGTTCGTTGCGGGTTTTCGAGCGGGCATCGATGATGTCGGTCGCGTCCTGCGGAGCGGCCTTGATCCGTACCAACTCCGCGCTCGTCACCCGAGTGAACGAGACCACCATGCCCATCTGCCAACCCCGATCGCCGTCTCTTGCACTGCCTTTCGGTGCAGAGTAGCGGTGAGGTCCGACAAGCCGGTCACCTGATCGACCGGTTCACCCGCACCGCTCCGTAGCATCGGGGGGTACCTCACTACCCCTCGTGGTGAATGAGCTTGCATGGTCGTGCATAATCATCACATGGTTGATTCGGTGCACGCGCCGGAGCCGGACGGGCCTGCGTTGCGGGTTGCGGTGGCCGGGGCGAGTGGGTACGCGGGCGGGGAAGTGTTGCGGCTGCTGCTGGGGCATCCGGCGTATCGAGCCGGGCGCCTCGAACTCGGGGCGCTGACCGCGGGCGCGAACGCCGGGAGCCTGCTCGGGGAGTTGCAGCCGCATCTGCTGCCCCTCGCCGACCGGGTGCTCGCGCCGACCAGCGCGGCGGAGTTGGCCGGGCACGACGTGGTGTTTCTCGGACTGCCGCACGGGCAGTCCGCGGCGATCGCGCAGCAGCTACCAGAATCGACCGTGATCATCGATTGCGGCGCGGACTTCCGGCTCACCGACGCCGCGGCGTGGGAGAAGTACTACGGGAGCGAGCACGCGGGCAGCTGGCCGTACGGCCTGCCCGAGCTGCCCGGCGGCCGGGAGAAGCTGCGCGGCGCGAGCCGCATCGCGGTACCCGGCTGCTATCCGACCGTGGCCAGCCTCGCGCTCGCGCCCGCCGTCGCGGCGGGCATCATCGAACCGCGGGTGAATGTCGTCGCGGTGAGCGGAACCTCGGGGGCCGGCCGCAAGCTCGATGTCGGGCTGCTCGGTTCCGAGGTGATGGGTTCGGCGCGGGCCTATGGCATCGCGGGCGCCCACCGGCATACCCCGGAAATCACCCAGAACCTCTCCGCGGCGGGCGGTCTCGACGTCGCCGTGTCGTTCACGCCGGTGCTCGCGCCGATGCCGCGCGGCATCCTGGCGACCTGCACGGCGCCGACCTCGGTGGACGCCGCGCAAGCCCGCGCTGTCTATGAAAAGGCTTACGCCGAAGAACCTTTCGTGCATCTGCTGCCGGAAGGCGTACTGCCGCAGACCGGCTCGGTGCTCGGTTCCAACGCCGTCACCTTGCAGGTGGCGGTGGACGCCGACGCGGGCCTGCTCGTGGTGATCGGCGCGATCGACAACTTGACCAAGGGCACCGCGGGCGCCGCGGTGCAATCCATGAACCTGGCCGTCGGATTCGACGAGACCGCAGGACTTTCCACCGTAGGAGTGGCACCGTGACGACATCCGCATCGATCGAGACCGGCAAGCTGGTGCGGAACCAGGGCGTGACCGGCCCGCTCGGTTTCCGCGCGGCCGGCATCGCCGCGGGCATCAAGGCGAGCGGAAAGCCCGACCTGGCCCTGGTTTTCAACGAAGGCCCGGACTACGCGGCCGCGGGTGTGTTCACCCGCAACAAGGTGAAGGCCGCCCCGGTGCTGTGGTCGCAGCAGGTGCTCTCCGGCGGCCGCCTGCGCGCGGTGATCCTCAACTCCGGCGGCGCCAACGCGTGTACCGGTCCGGCCGGTTTCCAGGACACGCACCGGACCGCCGAGGAACTCGCTGCCGCGCTGAGCAATTGGGGTTCCGAGACCGGCGCCGGCGAGATCGCCGTCTGCTCGACCGGTCTGATCGGCGACCGCCTGCCGATGGACAAACTGGTGCCCGCGATCACCGAGATCGTGCACGAGATGGGCGGCGGCCTCTCCGGTGGTCTGGACGCGGCCCACGCCATCATGACCACCGACACGGTGCCGAAGGAGGCCGCGTTCCACCACCGGGACAAGTGGAACGTCGGCGGCATGGCCAAGGGCGCGGGCATGCTGGCCCCCTCGCTGGCCACCATGCTCGTGGTGCTGACCACCGACGCCGCCGTCACCGCCGACCAACTGGATCAGGCCCTGCGCAACGCGACCGGCCGCACCTTCGACCGGCTCGACGTCGACGGCTCGTGCTCGACGAACGACACCGTGCTGCTGCTCGCCAACGGTGCGAGCGAGGTCACCCCGAGCCAGGCCGACCTCGACGCCGCCGTGCTCGCGGTCTGCGACGACCTTGCCGCGCAACTGATGTCGGATGCCGAGGGCGTCACCAAGCGGGTGCTGGTGACGGTCACCGGCGCGGTGAGCGAAGAAGAGGCGGTAGCCGCCGCCCGCACCGTCGCGCGCGACAGCCTGGTGAAGACGGCGCTGTTCGGCTCCGACCCGAACTGGGGCCGGGTGCTCGCCGCGGTCGGCATGGCCCCGGTCACCCTGGACCCGAATCGGATCTCGGTGTCGTTCAACGGAAGTCCGGTCTGCGTCGACGGCGTCGGTGCGCCGGGCGCCCGCGATGTCGATCTGTCCGGGATGGACATCGAGGTCCGCATCGACCTGAATGTCGGTGACGCGCAGGCCACCATCCGCACCACCGACCTCTCGCACGGCTACGTCGAAGAGAATTCGGCCTACAGCTCATGACCGGCCAACTCCACCACGAACTCTCGGCGCTGGACAAGGCGCACGTCCTGGCCGACGCGCTGCCCTGGTTGCAGAAGTTCCGGGACAAGATCGTGGTGGTGAAGTTCGGCGGCAACGCCATGGTCGACCCGGAACTCGAACGCGCCTTCGCCGCCGACATGGCCTTCTTGCGTACGGTCGGCGTGCACCCGGTGGTGGTGCACGGCGGTGGCCCGCAGATCAGCGCGATGCTGAAAAAGCTCGGCCTGGAAGGTGAATTCCGCGGCGGCTTCCGGGTGACCACCCCGGAGGTGATGGATGTCGTGCGGATGGTGCTGTTCGGCCAGGTCGGGCGCGAGCTGGTCGGGCTGATCAACGCGCACGGCCCGTACGCGGTCGGCATCTCCGGCGAGGACGCGAACCTGTTCACCGCCACCCGCCGCACCGTCGAGGTGGACGGCGTACCGACCGACATCGGCCTGGTCGGCGACGTCACCTCGGTGAACCCGGACGCGGTGCTCGACCTGATCGGCGCGGGCCGCATCCCGGTGGTGTCCACCATCGCGCCGGACGCGGACGGCGTCGTGCACAACATCAACGCCGATACCGCGGCGGCCGCGTTGGCCCAGGGCATCGGCGCCGAAAAACTGGTGGTGCTGACCGATGTCGAGGGCCTCTACACCGACTGGCCCGACCGCACCTCGCTGATCACCCGCATCGATACCGCGGCGCTGGCCGAGTTGCTGCCCCGCCTGGACGCGGGCATGGTGCCCAAGATGGAGGCCTGCCTGCGCGCTGTGCAAGCCGGGGTGCCGACCGCGCACGTCATCGACGGTCGCGTGCCGCACGCCGTGCTGCTGGAACTGTTCACCGGAGAAGGAATCGGAACGATGGTGACGCCCGCCCCGTCCTCGAATGGGGTTGGCTCGCTGGACGGAACGAAAAAATGAGTACAGACCAAGACCTTCAGACGCGGTGGAGCGCCGCGATGATGAACAACTACGGCACCCCGAAGCTCGCGCTGGTGCGCGGCGCCGGCGCGGTGGTCTACGACGCGGACGGCAACCGCTACGTCGACTTCCTCGGCGGCATCGCGGTCAACAGTCTCGGCCACGCGCACCCGGCCATTCTGGCCGCGGTCACCGAGCAACTCGGCACCCTCGGGCACACCTCGAACCTCTACATCAACCAGCCGACCGTCGACCTGGCCGAGCGGCTGCTCGCGCACTTCGGCGACGGTTCCTCGGCGGCGGGCCACAGCGGCCGCGCGTTCTTCTGCAACTCGGGCACCGAGGCCAACGAGGCCGCGTTCAAGATCGCGCGGCTGACCGGTCGGCGCAAGATCGTCGCCTGCGAGGAGGCGTTCCACGGCCGGACCATGGGCGCCCTCGCGCTCACCGGGCAGGCGGCCAAGCGCACGCCGTTCGAGCCGATGCCGGCCGGCGTCGTGCACGTCCCCTACGGTGACGCGGCCGCGCTGGAGGCCGTGGTGGACGAGGACACCGCCGCGGTGTTCCTGGAGCCGATGATGGGCGAGAGCGGCGTCGTCGTCCCTCCGATCGATTACCTGGCCAAGGCGCGCGAGATCACCAGCAGGCATGGCGCGCTGCTGATCCTCGATGAGGTGCAGACCGGCATCGGCCGGACCGGAAAGTTCTACGCGCACCAGGCCGTCGGCATCGTGCCCGACGTGATCACCCTGGCCAAGGGGCTCGGCGGCGGGCTGCCGATCGGCGCGGTGCTGGCCACCGGCCGGGCCGCCGAACTGCTCACCCCGGGCCTGCACGGCACCACCTTCGGCGGCAACCCGGTGTGCGCGGCGGCCGCGCTCGCGGTGCTGCGCACCATCGACGACGAGGATCTGCTCGCGCATGTCGAGTCGGTCGGCAAGCGGCTCGCCGACGGCATCGAACTGCTGGAGCATCCGCTGATCGATCACGTGCGCGGGGCCGGGCTGCTGCTCGGCGTCGTGCTCACCGAGGACGCGTCCGCGCACGTCGAGGCGCGCGCCCGGGCGGCAGGCTATCTGGTGAATCCGGCCAAGCCCAACGTGATCCGGCTCGCGCCGCCGCTCATCATCACCGAAACCCAGGCCGACAACTTCGTCGCCGATCTGCCGGGAATCCTGGACGCGGCGACCCTAGATGCGAAGGAGGCTGCGGCGCAATGACTTCAGCACAGCACGCGGTACGGCACTTCCTCCGCGACGACGATGTGAGCCCGGCCGAGCAGGCCGAAATCCTCACCCTCGCGGCGGAACTCAAGCAGGCGCCGTTCTCCCGGCGTCCGCTGGAAGGGCCGCGCGGCGTCGGGGTGATCTTCGAGAAGAACTCCACCCGCACCCGGTTCTCCTTCGAGGTGGGCATCGCTCAGCTCGGCGGGCACGCGGTGGTGGTGGACGGGCGCGACACCCAGCTCGGCCGCGAGGAGACCCTCGGCGACACCGGCACGGTGCTGTCGCGCTATGTGGACGCGATCGTGTGGCGCACCTTCGAGCAATCCCGGCTGGACGAAATGTCCTTGACCGCAACGGTTCCCGTGGTGAACGCGCTGTCCAACGAGTTCCACCCGTGCCAGGTGCTTGCCGACTTGCAGACGCTGGTCGAGCGCAAGGGGAACCTGGCCGGGCGCAACCTCACCTACTTCGGTGACGGCGCGAACAACATGGCGCACTCGCTGCTCCTGGGTGGCGTGACCGCGGGTTTGAACGTCACCATCGCCGCGCCTGCGGGTTTCGAGCCGCTGCCGTGGATCCTGGAGGCCGCCCGCAAGCGGGCCGCCGACACCGGCGCGACCATCACGCTGACCGGTGACCCGATCGCCGCGGCCGACGGCGCGGACGCGCTGGTGACCGATACCTGGACCTCGATGGGTCAGGAGAACGACGGTCTCGACCGGGTCGGGCCGTTCCGTCCGTTCCAGGTGAACGCCGAGCTGCTCGCGCACGCGCAACCGGACGCCGTCGTGCTGCACTGCCTGCCCGCCCATCGCGGCGAGGAGGTCACCGACGAGGTTCTGGACGGTCCGCACAGCGTCGTATGGGACGAGGCGGAGAATCGGTTGCACGCGCAGAAGGCGCTGCTGGTGTGGTTGCTGGCCAAGCGAAATGGTGGTTTGTCGTGATGGAGTGCGACCGATGTGAGGTGCCGGCGTGAGTGTGGTGCATCCGGAGCAGGGGAAGGCCGGGCCGGAGATCGCGCGCACCCGCGCCGGCCGGCAGTCCCGCATCGTCGAACTGCTGACCGCGCACGCGGTCCGCAGCCAGACCGAGCTGGCCGCACTGCTGTCCGCCGAGGGCATCGAGACCACCCAGGCCACGCTCTCGCGTGATCTGGACGAGCTCGGCGCGGTGAAGCTGCGCGCCGCCGACGGCGGCGCGGGCGTCTACGTGGTCCCCGAGGACGGCAACCCCATCCGCGGAGTCATCGGCGGCACCGACCGCCTTGCCAAACTGCTCGGCGACCTCCTGGTCTCCACCGACCACAGCGGCAACATCGCGGTCCTGCGCACCCCACCCGGCGCCGCCCACTACCTGGCCAGCGCTCTGGACCGCGCGGCCCTGCCCTACATAGTCGGCACCATCGCGGGCGACGACACCATTGCGGTCATCGCGCGGGAACCACTGACCGGCGCCGAATTGGCGGCGAAGATCGAGGAGATCGCCTGACCCTGGTCAGGAGAACGGGTATTGGCCGGCGCCGCCGCCTGGGCCTTTGCCCGGCGTGGCCACGTTGATGATGTCCTGGACCAGGTCGACTACGGCTCGGCCGATGTTGAGGACATCGTTGCCGAGGGTGCTGAATTCTTGCGCGATGAGGTGCAGCATGGCGTCCGTCCTTCTACCCGCTCGACGATTCCGCCTTTAGGGTCGCACACGGAAGAAGGCGCGCCAAGGGGGTTATTCGCTTGATGGGCAGTGACTTTCGCGAACGATCGGGGGTTGTGACGGGTCGCACCGGACCCCGGTTGTGAATGGGCTTGCATCATCGTGCATAATCATTTGCAGGACGTGCGGGCCGCTGCGGCGGGAAGCCGGTCCGTACTCGAGCACGCAGGCATCGAAAACAAGGAGCACACAGACCATGTCCGAACGCGTCGTACTCGCCTACTCAGGTGGGCTGGACACCTCCGTGGCGATCAGCTGGATTGCCAAGGAGACCGGTTCCGAGGTGGTGGCCGTGGCCATCGACCTCGGCCAGGGCGGCGAGGACATGAACGTGGTGCGCCAGCGAGCGCTGGACTGCGGCGCGGTCGAGGCCATCGTGGTGGACGCGCGCGACGAGTTCGCCAACGACTACTGCCTGCCGACCATCCAGGCCAACGCCATGTACATGGGCCGCTACCCGCTGGTGTCGGCGATCAGCCGCCCGCTCATCGTCAAGCACCTGGTGGAGGCGGCCAAGTTCCACGGCGCCAGCACCGTCGCGCACGGCTGCACCGGCAAGGGCAACGACCAGGTCCGCTTCGAGGTCGGCATCGGCGCGCTCGCCCCGGACCTGAACGTGATCGCCCCGGTCCGCGACTACGCCTGGACCCGGGAGAAGGCCATCGCCTTCGCCGAGGAGAACTCGCTGCCGATCAACGTGACCAAGAAGTCGCCGTTCTCCATCGACCAGAACGTGTGGGGACGCGCGGTGGAAACCGGCTTCCTCGAGGACCTCTGGAACGCGCCGACCAAGGACGTCTACGACTACACCGCCGACGCGACGGTCAACTTCGAGGCGCCCGACGAACTGATCATCACCTTCGACAAGGGCGTTCCGGTCGCCATCGACGGCCGCCCGGTCAGCGTGCTCGAGGCGATCGTCGAACTGAACCACCGGGCCGGCCGTCAGGGCGTGGGCCGTCTGGACATGGTCGAGGACCGGCTCGTCGGCATCAAGAGCCGGGAGATCTACGAGGCGCCCGGCGCGATCGCGCTGATCACCGCGCACCAGGAGCTGGAGGCGGTCACCGTCGAGCGCGAGCTGGGCCGGTACAAGCGGCAGGTCGAGCAGCGCTGGGGCGAGCTGGTGTACGACGGCCTGTGGTTCTCCCCGCTCAAGCGGGCGCTGGACGCGTTCGTCGGCGAGACCCAGGAGCACGTCTCCGGCGAGATCCGGATGGTGCTGCACGGCGGCAACGCGGTGGTCAACGGCCGGCGCTCGGAGCAGTCGCTCTACGACTTCAACCTGGCCACCTACGACGAGGGCGACACCTTCGACCAGTCGCTGGCCAAGGGCTTCGTGCAGATCCACGGCCTGTCGTCCAAGGTCGCCGCGCGCCGGGACCTGAACCAGAAGTAAGCGCTGGTGCATTGGGGGAGCCCACAGACCATGCGTACGGTTCACAGAGAGTGCAACCACTGTGAACCGTGTGCAGTGTCTGTGGGTCTGGGCGGTCCCGAGCGGTCGTAGGGTCGGAGGCGGCCGGTGGGATGCGCCGGGCGGAAGGAGCTGCGTTGCTATGCGGGCTGATGACGACAGCTGGGACATCGTGAGCAGTGTGGGCGCGACGGCGCTCGGTGTCGCGGCGTTGCGTGCGGGAGAGACCCGGCGCGCCGATGCGCTGTTCCGTGATCCATATGCCGAACTGATGGTGATGGCGGTCGGATCGCCCGCTTGGACACGGCTGAGTCAGCGCGACGTCGGCGACATCGACCAGGACGTGGCGCGTTCCTACGGGGCGCTCGGCGATCTGCTGGTGGCCCGCACCTGCTACTTCGACGACTATGTCGAGGCGGCGGCCGCGGCGGGCATCCGGCAGTTCGTCGTCGTGGCCGCCGGGCTCGACGCCAGGGCGTACCGGCTCGACTGGCCTTCCGGCACCACGATTTTCGAGCTGGACCAGCCGAAAGTGTTGCAGTTCAAGGCGTCCGCGATGGCCGCGCAGGACACCGGGCCTGCGGTCGATCGGCGCGAGGTCGCGGTGGATCTGCGCGAGGATTGGCCTGCGGCGTTGCGCGACCAGGGTTTCGACTCGGCCGTGCCGACCGCGTGGCTGGTCGAGGGACTGCTGCGCTACCTGCCGGTGGACGCGCAGGATCGGCTGCTGACCCACCTAGCGGCACAGAGCGCGCCGGGAAGCCGGGTGGCACTCAATATGACGCCGGGCAACCTGACGTCGAATAGGCAAGAGCAGGAAGACAATCGCAACCGGCTGCGCGCCGCGCTGGACATCGATCTCGACGTCGACTCGCTCTGGTATCCGGCCGAGGGGCGCACCGATCCCGCCGAGTGGTTCGGCGAACAAGGCTGGACGGTCGTGCGCGCCGACCCGGCCGCCGTGCTGATCGACCGCGGCCGCGACGTGCCCGACGACATCGCCGCCGACATGCGCACCCACCTACTGATGACCGCAATCCGACCCGGAGGAGACAGCACACCATGACGCAGAGCGGCAGCACCAACACCGGGGCGCTCTGGGGCGGGCGCTTCGCGTCCGGACCGGCCGAGGCGATGGCGGCGCTGAGCAAGTCGACGCACTTCGACTGGGTGCTGGCGCCGTACGACGTGCGCGCGTCCAAGGCGCACGCACGCGTGCTGCACAAGGCCGGGCTGCTGTCCGAGAGCGACCTGGCCGGCATGCTCGCCGGGCTGGATCGGCTTGCCGCGGACGTGGATTCGGGTGCGTTCGCGCCCGCCGAGTCCGACGAGGACGTGCACGGCGCGCTGGAACGCGGGCTGATCGAACGGGTCGGCGCCGAACTCGGCGGGCGGCTGCGTGCCGGACGATCCCGGAACGACCAGGTGGCCACGCTGTTCCGGATGTGGCTGCGCGACGGCGTGCGCCGGGTCGCCGCCGGTGTGCTCGACGTGGTCGACGCGCTGGTCGCGCAGGCCAGCGCGCATCCGGACGCGGTGATGCCGGGCAAGACGCATCTGCAAGCCGCGCAGCCCGTGCTGCTCGCGCACCATCTGCTCGCGCACGCGCATCCGCTGCTGCGCGATATCGACCGGCTGCGCGACTTCGACAAGCGGGCGGCGGTGTCGCCGTACGGTTCCGGCGCGCTGGCCGGTTCCTCGCTCGGCCTCGATCCCGAGGCGATCGCCGCCGAGCTGGATTTCGATGCCGCCGCGGCGAATTCGATCGATGCCACCTCCTCGCGCGACTTCGCCGCCGAGGCCGCGTTCGTGCTCGCCATGATCGGGGTCGATCTCAGCCGTATGGCCGAAGAGGTGATCCTCTGGAGCACACCGGAATTCGGATACATCACGCTCGCGGACGCCTGGTCCACCGGGTCCTCGATCATGCCGCAGAAGAAGAACCCGGACGTCTCCGAACTCACCCGCGGCAAGGCGGGGCGGCTCATCGGTAACCTCACCGGACTACTGGCCACGCTGAAGGCGCAGCCGCTGGCCTACAACCGTGACCTGCAGGAGGACAAGGAGCCGCTGTTCGACTCGGTCGCGCAGCTGGAGCTGTTGCTGCCCGCCATCGCGGGTCTGGTCGGCACGCTGACCTTCCACACCGATCGGATGGCCGAACTCGCGCCCGCCGGTTTCACTCTCGCGACCGATATCGCCGAATGGCTGGTCCGCCAAGGTGTTCCGTTCCGGGTGGCGCACGAGGCGGCCGGCGCCTGTGTCCGCGCCGCCGAATCGCGTGGCGTCGGTCTCGACGAACTCACCGACGAGGAGTTCGCCGCCATCGACCCGGCGCTCACCCCGAAGGTGCGCGAGGTCCTCACCGTGCACGGCTCCATCGCCTCCCGCAACGCCCGCGGCGGCACCGCAGGCACCCAGGTCGCCGTACAGCTCGACGAAATCGCCGCCACCACAACCCAACTCCGTAGCTGGCTGGGCTGACCTCGCGCAGCCCTGTGTAGATCAGCACCCCGTGCGGGCCCGCTGACCGAGCCACGTCTGGATCCGCTGGTGGCAGAGCCGTGCGCCCGCCCGGTGTGCGGTTCCGTGGGTGGTTGGGCCGCGTGCGCGTCTGGTGTGTGGTTCCGCAGGTGCCCGAGCCGCGCATCCGAACCGCGTGTGGTGGTGCCGTGCGCCCGCCCGGTGTGGTTCCGTGGGTGGTTGGGCCGTGTGCCCATTTGGCGTGCGGTTCCGCAGGTGGCGCGGCCGCTCATCCGAACCGCGTGCGGACGCACACGCGCTCGCGTGATCTGAGCAGGAGTGCGGATGTTGCCGATTCAGCGGGGGAGTAGGTCCGCTATGTGGAGCAGGGGTGCGGCGAGGGCGGGGATGGCGTCGGGGGATTGCAGGCGGCCTGCGCGGTAGGTGAGTAGTTCGTGGCCGCTGAGGCTCCAGTGCGGCGCTGCGCCGGACAGGTGGGCGTCGATCAGTGGTTTGCCGATGAGCCAGCGGGCGTAGTCGGGTTCGCTCGTGTGGATGCGGTAGCGGGAGTCGAAGTCGGGGTTGCCGGTGGCGGTGGGCTTGTCGCCGAATACCGCATGGGAGAGCTGTGCGAGCGGGCCGCGGGGGACGACCGCGATCGGCGGGTATGGCCGGTCCAGGTGTACGACGACGACGTTGTAGTTATGCGTCGTGACCTTTTTCGATGGATTGTTTTCCGAGTCGTAGGTAGTGCGCGTCGTCTGATAGTTGTAGTCCGCCACGGTCACCCATCGGCCACCCAATTGACCGGTCATCGCCAGACCGAGCTGTCCTTTGCTGCCTCCGGGCAGCCGCGCAGTCCAGTTCGCGTGCGCGTTCTGCGTGCAGGTCCAGTTGTTGGCTGTCGTCCACTCCCACAGCGCATTCCGGCGCTGCTGGTCATTGCGCATGGGCACCAGGATAAGCGCGGCCGGCGCGACGACCGCGAGCCCCACACATGCGTAGACACCGAATTCCACCGCGTCCATGACCGATCCCCCACTCTTTGTCATCGGTCGTCGAAGCAACGGCTCGATCCCCAGTTCCCCCAGGCCGCTCCCTGTCCGACAGCGCGCCAGACCCCTATTCTGCGCCACTCGATACGCTGCCGCCATGACCCTGCTTCTGCTGGCCATCGCCATCGCGTCCGAGGTGACCGCCACCGTCTCGCTGAAGATCTCCGACGGATTCACCAAGGTCATTCCGTCGATCCTGGTCGTGCTCGGCTACGGCAGCGCCTTCTGGTTCCTCTCCCAGGCATTGAAGCGCGGCATGCAGATCGGTGTCGCCTATGGCATCTGGTCGGCCGTCGGCGTGGCGGCCATCGCGATCATCGGCGTCCTCTTCCTCGACGAACGCCTGACCCTGATCCAAGTGGGCGGCATCGCCCTGGTCATCATCGGCGTACTCGCGCTGGAACTCGGCGGCCAGCATTGATCAAGCGGGCGTGCCTATGGTCACCGAGACCATAGGCACGCCCGAACGCTGGGTAGATCAGAGGAATTCGCTGGTATCCAGGTCGAACTCGAAGGGTTTCGGGAGCCGGAGTGCGGCGCCGAACTTGGCGGTGGCGGTGTGCCGATACTCCCCGTCCGCCGGTTCCCAATAGACAGTCATGTCGGCACGATGGCGATCGATCAGCAGGTATGCGGGAATGTGGGCCTGCGCGTATGCATCGCGCTTCTCGACGCGATCGACCTCCGCGTCGCGTTCGCGCCCCGACGTGATCTCCACGATCATCAGGATGCCGGCCGGGTCGGACCACGACGGCTGGTCCCGGAAATAGCCACGCGGTGCGATTGCGCCATCTACTCGCGCACGGCTTTCGCGATAGGCCGGGATGCGTACGCCGACCTCGGAGAATAGCCGCCATTCCGGGCAGTGGTCCCGAATCTGATCGCCCACGATGCTGGTGAACTCGACATGCTCACCATCCGGAACGGGAACCACGTAGATCCTTCCATTGATCAGCTCGACGTCGACTTCCTCGGACGATGCGCGCTCCAGCACCTCGAACTCCGCGAGGGTCACATCGGCGTCCATGCTGCTCATATCCCCAGGGTAACCGGGTGGCGCGGGTTCGGTTCGCTGGTCGTCCGCCAGCAGGTGCCGCGCCGCGGTGCGCGGGCTCATCCGGGCCCCGGTGCCGACTGTGGGCTGCTACGGTCCATTCTGGAACTCCTCCTACTCGGCGACATGACGGTTGTGCATTTCCTTTGACGTGCGATGTCGCCCGATAGTTCCCGCGAATCTCCGCGAGTTCCAACGTTGAAGCGCGGCATGCTGATCGGTGTCGCCTATGGCATCTGGTCGGCCGTCGGCGTGGCGGCCATCGCGATCATCGGCGCCCTCTTCCTCGACGAACGCCTGACCTTGATCCAAGTGGGCGGCATCGCCCTGGTCATCATCGGCGTACTCGCGCTGGAACTCGGCGGCCAGCATTGATCGAACGGCGCGCTTCTCCCACGGTGACGTAACGTCATGCATTACCGTTTGATGCGAGCTGCCGATCAATGGTTCCGGTGAATCCCGACGAGTTTCAGCGGTGAAACCGAGCGATTGCTGATGCCCTACCGGATGGGACGGCCGTTCGGGTATTGAGTGCATTGTTTTCTCGGCTCGCAAACCGGGATTGCATTGCGGCGTCCGCATTTTGCCGAATATGTCCCACGAACGGATGGGCCGAACGTAGCATCGCGGGATGGACTGGACGTTTGCTCAGCTGTGCGCGCACGGATGTGGCCGATGACCTCGGACGATGCCGTGAAACCGGCCGAACCCGCGGGTGATTCCGCCGTGGTGCTGCGGGCCGAGGGGTTGGTGAAGCGCTATGGCGGGGTCGAGGCGTTACGTGGCGCCAACTTCGAGGTGAGCGCCGGTGAAGTCGTCGCGTTGATCGGCGACAACGGCGCGGGTAAATCGACTCTGGTGAAATGCCTTTCCGGCGCCGAGCAGCCGGATTCCGGGCGGATTTTGCTGGACGGCAAGCAGGTGGTGCTGAATACGCCCACGGCCGCGCGCAAACTCGGCGTGGAGACGGTGTATCAGGACCTCGCGGTCGCCCCCGATCTGGACCCGGCCGCGAACCTGTTTCTCGGCCGGGAGCTGGTGCGCAAGGGCTTGCCGGGCAAACTCGGCATGCTGGACCGCACCGCGATGAGAGCCCAAGCGGTGGAACACTTCCGGCGCCTCGGCGTCACCTTGCAGAGCGCGGACGTGCCGATCGGCTCGCTGTCCGGCGGGCAGCGGCAGAGCGTCGCGGTGGCCAGGGCGGTGATGTGGGCGAGCAAGGTCGTGTTCATGGACGAGCCGACCGCCGCGCTCGGCGTGGTGCAGCGCGAGCGGGTGCTCGATGTGATCCGCCGGGTCGCCGATCAGGGCATCGCGGTGGTGCTGATCAGCCACAACATGCCCGAAGTCCTGGCGGTCGCGGACCGCATCGAGGTACTCCGGCTCGGCCGGCGGGTGGCCAGGTTCACCGCGGCCGAGGCCACGCTCGAGCAGTTGGTGGGCGCCATGACCGGCGCGTTGTCACAGGAGGGGGCGGCGTGAGACATCCGTGCCCCGCGGCGTCGAATTGTGTTGAGGTGCAGGACTATGAGTGAGCGAAGCGAACGAATCATGTCACAGTGTGCATCGCGCATACCGGAGCCGAGCGTCAGCGAGGCGAAGGTATGAGTGAGGTCAAGTCCGTCGGTGCCGACGGGAACGGTAACGGCCAGGAGTTACCCGAACGCACTGTCCTGCAACGACTTCTCGGCGCGAGCACAGTATGGATCGGCGTCGTGCTGGTCGCGTTGTGCATCGTGTTCAGCGTGCTGCGCCCGGACGCGTTCCCGACCCGCTTCACCTTTCAGACACTGCTGATCGAAACCTCGGTGCTGCTGGTGCTTTCGGTGGGAATGACGTTCGTGATCATCACCTCCGGCATCGACCTCTCCGTCGGCATGGTGCTGATCTTCTCCGGCGTGATCGGCGCGAAGTCGATGGAGTGGCTCAGCCCGGATCAGGACGCCACCAACGCGGGCTGGGGCATCATCGCGGTCGGCTTCCTGCTTTCCATTGCGGGCGGCGGTGTTTGGGGCCTGATCAACGGATTGCTGGTGGCCAAGGCCAAGATTCCGCCGCTGATCGTCACGCTCGGCTCGTTCGGCGCCGCCCTCGGCGCGGCGCAACTGATCACCGGCGGCGTGGACACCCGGACGGTGCCCGAAAACCTGCGGGACACCCTCGGTTTCGGCACCACCCTGGGCGGCGTTCCGAACCTGGTGCTGGTCGCCACCGTGGTGACCGTGCTGGCCGCATGGGTGCTGCACACCACCCGCTTCGGCCGCTACACCTACGCCATCGGCTCCAACGAGGAGGCCGCCCGCCGCTCCGGCATCGCGGTCACCCGGCATCTGGTGACGGTGTACCTGCTCACCGGCGTGCTGGCCGGTCTGGCCGGCTTCATGAACCTGGCCTACTTCGGCACCACCACGATCGGCGGGCACACCACCGACAACCTGGACGCCATCGCGGGCGTGGTGATCGGCGGCACCAGCCTGTTCGGCGGGGTCGGATCGATCGTCGGCACGGTGATCGGCGTGTTCATTCCGTCGGTGCTGAAGAAGGGGTTCGTCATCGCGCAGGTGCCGGTGTTCTGGCAGCCGATCGCGGTGAGCGTGGTGCTGGTCGCGGCGGTCTGGTTCGACCAGCTCCGCCGCCGGGCCCGCGATCGGAAATAGGAATTCGACAGTGGAACAACACAATACGGCGGAGGTAGCCAAATGAGGGTGGCCAAGCGGACAGCGGTGGTGATCGGCGCGATGGTGTCGGTCGGCGCGCTGCTGGTGTCCTGTAGCGGGCAGGTGAGCAACTCGGGGAGCGGTGACAGCAAAAAGCTGGTGCTGATTCCGGGCGTCGCCGACGAGCCGTTCTACATCTCGATGCAGTGCGGCGCGCAGGACGAGGCCGCGAAGCTCGGCTACAAGCTGGACACGCAGGCGCCGACCAAGTTCGACGCCGGGTCGCAGACCCCGGTGCTGACCGGTGTGGTGGCGAACAAGCCGGGCGGCATCCTGATCGCGCCGACGCACGCCACCGCCATGGCCAATCCGATCAAGCAGGCCAAGGACGCGGGCATCAAGATCGTCGAGGTGGATACCGCGCTGGACGACACTTCCGTTGCGCTGTCGTCGATTTCGTCGGACAACAAGAAGGGCGGCGCGCTCGCTGCGCAGACCCTGGCGAAGCTGGTCGGGGACAAGGGCCCGGTGCTGGTGATCAACACCAAGGCGGGTACGTCCACCACCGACGCGCGGGCGCAGGGCTTCGAGGACGCGGTGAAGAGCTTCCCCGGCATCACCTCGCTCGGCGTGCAGTACAACAATAACGAAGCGGCACAGGCGGCTTCGATCGTCACCGCGACGCTGGCCGCACATCCGGACCTGGCCGGTATCTTCGCGACCAACCTCAGCTCGGCCGAGGGCGCGGCCACCGGTCTGCGCAACGCGAACAAGCTCGGCCAGGTCAAACTGGTCGGCTTCGACGCGAGCCCCAAGCAGGTGGAGGACCTGAAAGCCGGTACGGTGCAAGCGCTTATCGCCCAGGACCCGGCGGGCATCGGGGCCAAGGGGGTCGATCAGGCGGCCGCGGCGATCGAAGGCAAGCCGGTCACCCGCAACATCCAGACCGACATGATCGCCATCACGCAGGCCGACATGGACGCCAACTCGAAGTACTTCTACAAGCGCAAGTGCTGAGGGTTATCCGATGAGGGGCCGACCGGACGCCCCGCGTCCGGTCGGCACGGGGTGCGCTGCAGATTCTGCGCCCCCGGACGGGATATCCAGCAAACTTCTGGAAACACCCAAAACGGATCATCCGTGCTCTATCATGATTCGCGGCGCCCCTCTGATCGGCGTCCGCACGCCTCGCCCTCCCCGGGTGAGGTGGCCTCTACCCAGTTCACTGCTCTACGCACTTCGAGTCTTCTGTAGCTCGACAGCTAGAAGTAACGAACCGAAGGAGAAGAGGACATGATCGGATCCATCGTGGGCAACAGTCTGGCAATGTTCATGGCCGCTGTCCTGGCCGTCGCTTTCCCGATCGGCGGCTCCATCATGGACGCCGTGCTGCTGCCGATGGCCGCCATCGTGAGCCCCATGTTGTTCTTGGGCAGCTGAGCGTCCCGCGTTTCCGCGCGTAATCCAGCGTGAGTTCGGCTGTGCGGGAAGGTGTTCGACGGGACCTCGCCGGGATCGGATCGAGTTGAACGAGATCCGGCCCCGGCGAGGTCGCCATCAGTCCTCCACCCGGACCGAGTATTCCGCGTTGGCCAGGGCGTTCAGCACGTCGTCGCGGTGGTTCGGGCCGCGCGTTTCCAGGGTGAGCGAGACCTCCACCTCGCCGAGGGCCAGGCGGCTGCCGGTGCGGGCGTGTGCCACGTCGACCACGCTGGCGCCGGTCTTGCCGACCACCCCGAGCAGCGCGCTCAACCCGCCCGGCCGATCCGAGATCGTCACGCGCACATCGAGATAACGCCCCGCCGCGCTGAGTCCGTGGCCGATCAGGCGGGTGAGCAGCAGCGGGTCGATATTGCCGCCGGACAGCACCGCGCACACCGGACCCTTCAGGTCCAGTTCCGTTGCGGTGCAACTCATCAACGCCGCGACCGACGCCGCGCCCGCCGGCTCGACGATCAGCTTGGCCCGCTCCAGGCACAGCAGCAGCGCCTTGGACAGCGAGTCCTCGTCCACGGTCAGCATCGCCGGAACGTGCTCGGCCACATGCACGAACGGCACCTGGCCAGGCAGCCCGACGGCGATACCGTCGGCCATCGTCGACATCCGCCCCACCCGCACCGGCTTGCCCGCCGCCAGTGAATCCGGCCAGGCCGCCGCCTCCTTCGCCTGCACCCCGATCACCCGCACCTGCGGGGCCAGCTGATGAAGCGCCACCGCGATGCCGGCCAGCAGCCCGCCGCCGCCGGTCGGCACCAGCACCGTGCCGACATCGGGGATCTGCTCCAGGATCTCCAGCGCCACCGTCGCCTGCCCGGCCACGACGTCCGGGTGGTCGAACGGATGGATCAGCGTCGCGCCCGTGCGCTCGGCGAAGTCCTTGGCCGCGTCCAGCGCGTCCTCGATCGTCTCGCCGACCTGCCGCACCTCGGCGCCGTAGGCCTTGGTCGCCGCCAGCTTGGGCAGCGAGGCGCCCACCGGCATGAAAACCGTCGAGGTGATACCGAGCGAGGTCGCCGCCCAGGCCACCCCCTGCGCGTGGTTGCCCGCGCTCGCGGCAACCACGCCGCGAGCGCGGTCCGCGGCGGGCAGATTGGCGATCCGGTTATAGGCGCCGCGCGGCTTGAACGACCCGGTCCGCTGCAAGTTCTCGCACTTCAGCCACACCTCGGTGCCCGCGCGCTCGGACAGCACGCGCGACGCCACGATGGGCGTCTTCCGAATCACCGGCGCGAGCAACTCCGCGGCAGCGGCGATTCGTTCCATCCCGACCAACTCCATGCCGCACATGCTGCCACTCCCGGGCCGAAACGTCCGACGATTCTGAACTGGGTGTCTCGCCCCCAAGACTCCCGGTCGTAGCCCCCCGACCGAATGCGCCCAGCACTGCGGGACAACGACAGCAGGGACGCCTGCACTCGGCGGGCACTCGACTGACCGGGACCTTCGTCGTGTCTCGGGGACTGGCGGAGACCTTGGGTCAGGCAGGTCAGGCGGCTTTCGCGAGGTTGTGGGCGAGGGTGCCGAGGCGGGCCAGGCGGGCGTCGCCGAGGGGAGTGAGACGGCCGCCGAGGCGGTTGGTGATGAAACCGAGGGACATGCCGGTGGCGGGGTCGGCGAAGGCGCCGGAGCCGCCGAGGCCGAAGTGGCCGAAGGCGGAGATCGGGTCGGCCCTGGAGGGTTTCATCGGAACCGCGTGATAGCCGAGCGCCCAGGGAACCCGCAGGGCGAGAACGTAATCCGGGGTGAAGACCTGGCGCTGCGTGATCAGCTCGATCGTCTCCGGGCGGAGCAGCCGGTAGCCGTCGAGTTCGCCGCCGTTGGCGAGCGCGCCGTAGACGCGGGCGAGTGAGCGGGCGGAGAAAACGCCGTTGAGGCCGGGCATCACCGAATCATGCAGGCGCGAATCGGAAACCAGATCGGCGAAGCCCTTGGGCGTGGTGTCCATGGCGGCGGAGAATCTGGTCCTGCCGAGCAGTCGCGAGCTGTTCTCCCAGCTCATTCCCGCGACGGTCAGGCGGGGGAAGTTGGTCGCGATGCGGTCGCGTTCGGCGTCCGGGACGCGGAACCAGAGTTCCTCGGCGGCAAGCGGTTCGGCGATCTCGGTGCGCAGCACCTCGGTGAACTCGGTGCCGGTGACCTGGCGGACCAGCTCGGCGACCAAGTGCCCGAAGGTGATTCCGTGATACCCGCTGGTGACCAGGCGGCGCGGGTCCGGCTCGGCCGCGGCGAGCGCCGCGGTCACCGCCGCGTCGTCGAAGAACCGGTCGTACGGTCCGGGCAGCAGGCCGCGCAGGCGATGCAAACCCGCTCGGTGACTGAGCAATTCGCGCACCGTTATGCGGTCCTTGCCCGCGGCGGCGAAGGCGGGCCAGTACGTCGCGACCGGCTCGTCGTAGGCGACCGCGCCGCGCTCGGCCAGCCGGTGCAGCAGCGTGCTGGCCACGCCCTTGCCGGTCGAATACGCCATGGCGACGGTGTCGCGCGCCCATGGGACCTCCGGCCGCGCGTACCCGGCCCAGACGTCCACCACCGGCTCGCCGTGCAGGTAGACCGCGAGCGCCCCACCGCCGTCGCCGGGTCGCCGGAAGAGCCGGTCGAACTCGGCGACCAGGGTCGCGAACCGGCGATCTACGAACTGTGCTGCCGAAACCGTCATCGGGAACTCTCTGTAGTACGGGTCCGGTCCACAATTACACGGATGTGCCGGATCACCGCAAAGGCCGGCTGGTGCGACCGGTTGGTTCTGTCCGAATACGTTTCCTGAGCGTCACACAGCTGACCGAAACCGCAACACGCCTGGCCTAGCGTGTTTCGCATGCCCCCGAGACGACGTTCGGCGCTGCTCGCGAGGTTGGTTGTCGACGCACCCGGCCGACCGCAAGTGATCCTCGGCGAATTACGCCGGGTGATCCTGGACGGCGCCGTGCCGCCGTGCACGGTCATCCCGCTGCGCGAGGTGGCCGAGCTGTTCGGGGTGAGTCACATCCCGGTCCGGGAGGCGCTGAAGACGCTGATCGGGGAGGGCCTGGTCACCCACGAACCGCACGGCGGCTACGCGGTGGCCCAGCTGACCGCCGCCGAACTGCGCGAGATGTACATCGTGCGGGAGACGTTGGAGAACGCGTCGCTGGCCGCGGCCGCGCTGAACGCGGACGGCGCCGACCGGGCCGCCCTGATCGAGGTGAACGCGCTGCTCGAGCAGGCGATCCGGGACGACGATCCGGCCGCCTACCATCGCCAATCGCGCAACTTCCATGTCGCGCTGACCAAGCCGTCGCGCATGTTCCGGCTGCTGCACATGCTGGAATCGGCGTGGAACGTGACCGAGCCGGTGCAGTCGATGGTGCACATCAGCCGGGGCGACCGGGTGCGGCTGCACACCGACCATGCGCTCATGATGGACGCGTTCCTGGCTCGCGACGTCGATCGCCTGCTGCTCATCGCCGAACGCCATCACCGCAGGCTGGAGACGGTCATCTCGACTCTGCCGACGGACACCGGCCTGCTCGCGCCGGAAGATATATCTGCCGCGCAATAGCCGGGCAATAACGACGCAACGGGCGGGCAATGGCGAATCCCTACCGTCGTTTCGATCACAGTTTCACCTCCCGGATGGGAAACACCATGACCGAAACCATCGCGGCACCGAGCGTCGTAACCCCACCTGTCGCCGTTCCCGGCACCGTGCCACCGAATTACGATCCACGGCTCACCAATGCCGACCTCGCGCCGCTGCGCAAGCAGACCTGGGGTTCGTACAACATCTTCGCCTTCTGGATGTCGGACGTGCACAGCGTCGGCGGCTACGTCACCGCGGGCAGCCTGTTCGCGCTCGGCCTGGCCAGCTGGCAGGTGCTGGCCGCCCTGCTGATCGGCATCACCATCGTCTATTTCTTCTGCAATCTGGTGGCGAAGCCGAGCCAGGTGACCGGTGTGCCGTATCCGGTCATGTGCCGCAGCGCCTTCGGGGTGATCGGCGCCAATATCCCGGCCATCATCCGCGGGTTGATCGCGGTGGCCTGGTACGGGATTCAGACCTTCCTGGCGTCGGCGGCGCTGGATGTCGTTCTGGTGAAGCTCTTTCCGGGTTTGGCGCCCTATGCGGTGGTCGACGACTACGGCTTCCTCGGTCTTTCGTTGCTCGGGTGGGGGAGTTATCTGGCGCTGTGGGTGGTGCAGGCGTGCGTGTTCTGGCGCGGCATGGAATCCATCCGTAAGTTCATCGACTTCTGCGGGCCCGCGGTCTATGTGGTGATGTTCCTGCTCTGCGGATACCTGATCGCGAAAGCCGGTTGGAGCGCCATCGATCTGAACCTCGGGGACGTGAAATACACCGGCTGGGACTCGCTGCCGGTGATGCTCGGCGCCATCGCGCTGGTGGTGTCCTACTTCTCCGGGCCGATGCTGAACTTCGGCGACTTCTCCCGCTACGGAAAGACTTTCGCCGCCGTGCGGCGCGGGAACCTGCTCGGCCTGCCGGTCAACTTCCTGCTGTTCTCGCTGCTGGTGGTGGTCACCGCCTCGCTCACCGTTCCGGTGTACGGCGAGCTGATCACCGACCCGGTCGCGACGGTCGCGCGCATCGACAGCACGTTCGCGATCGTGTTGGGCGCGTTGACCTTCACCGTCGCCACCGTCGGCATCAACATCGTGGCGAACTTCATCTCGCCGGCCTTCGACTTCTCGCACGTTGACCCGCAACGGATCAGCTGGCGGGCGGGCGGCATGATCGCGGCGGTCGGTTCGGTGCTGATCACCCCGTGGAACCTCTACAACAACCCCGAGGTCATTCACTACACGCTCGAGGTGCTCGGCGCGTTCATCGGCCCGCTGTTCGGTGTGCTCATCGCCGACTACTACCTGGTGCGCAAGCAGCACGTGGTGGTGGACGACCTGTTCACCCTGTCGAAGACCGGACGTTATTGGTACAGCAAGGGTTACAACCCGGCGGCGGTTCTCGCCACCGCGATCGGCGCCGTGGTCGCGGTGATCCCGGTGCTGGCCAAGGACGTCACCGGCATGTACACCGCGGCGCAGTATAGCTGGTTCATCGGCTGCGGCCTCGGCTTCGCCGTCTACTACGTGCTGGCCACCCGAACGAGGCTGGCGGTGAAGGGAGTACCTGCCTGATGCGTATCCGTGTGGTCAACCCGAACACGACCCGGGCGATGACCGACACGATCGAGGAGTGTGCCAGGGCCGTCGCCGGTCCCGGCACGCTGCTCGACGCGGTGACCGCCGAGATGGGGCCCGCGTCGATCGAGAGTCACTACGACGAAGCCCTCAGCGTCCCAGGGATTCTCGCGGCCATCCGGCGTGGGGAGGCAGCGGGTGTCGACGGGTACGTGATCGCCTGCTTCGGCGATCCGGGGCTGGACGCCGCGCGCGAAGTGGCCGGGGGACCGGTGATCGGGATTGCCGAGGCGGCGATGGAAACGGCCAGTCACCTGGGCCGTGGGTTCAGCGTCGTCACGACCCTGAGCCGGACCATCGGACGCGCCGGCGATCTGGTGGAACGTTATGGACGGCAACGGTTTTGCCTCGGCATTCACGCCTGCGAGCTGCCGGTCCTGGCCTTGGACTCGGATCCGGATGCCCGCAAGATCGTCACCGAGGCCTGCCGGGAGGCGGTCGACGCCGACGGCTCCGACGCGATCGTGCTGGGCTGCGCGGGCATGGCGGACCTGTGCGCTGACATCCGCGACGAGATCGGGGTCCCGGTGATCGACGGAGTCGCTGCCGCGACCCTGACCGTCCAGTCGCTGATCACGCTCGGCCTGCGCAAGTCCGGCAGGGGAGAGTTCGCTGCGCCCCCGCCCAAGTCCTACACCGGCCTGCTGCACAGCTTCGGTAGGTTCCCGCACCATTCCTGATTTCCCGCACCGAGAATCGCATGCGAAATTCGGTGCGGGAAATCAGAAGTGGTGCGGCTGCGTGGGCTAGGCGGCGACGGCGGTGCGGAGGGCGTGCAGGGTCAGGTCGGGGGGGGGGGGGGGGGGGGGGGCCCCGGGGGGCGGGGGCCGGGGGGGGGGGGGGGGGGGCGGGGGGCCGGGGGGGGGGGGGGGGGCGCCCGCGCGTAGGAAGAGAGAGCCGCAGGGGGGGCGGGCGGGCCCCCCCCCCCCCCCCCCCAACCGGGTGAACGGGCCGCCGTCGAGTTCGATGCGGACCGCGCGGCCGTCGAACCTGGTGTCCCAGAACTCTTTACGGCCCTTGCCGCGGAAGGTGCCTGCCGCGATGACACCGGGGAAGAAGGTGCCCGGCGCGCGCACCCACGGCGGGCGCAGGTCCACCTCGGCCCGGACCACCTGGGTGATGTCGGAGAGATCGAAGGTGATGTGCTCCCGCAGCGCGAGCACCTGGTGTCCACCGACCACCTGGATCGTCACAGTCGTCCCCGTGACCTCGATTTCGACCATCGCGCACCTCACTTCGCCGACAACTCCTACGCACCTCACAATGCCGGGTGGACCTGGTCATAGCCTGTGCCGTTCCTATGATTTCTCTCAGGGTTCGCGACATTGCTTTACGTAGATATGCGCATTTATCAATGTGATTGCCAGCAAGATCTTGACTCGCTCGCCTGTGTGTCGGACCCAAAAACAGCATGGACGGTATGGGATTCTTCCCCTGCGCGTGCTCCACCCGTTTTTGCAGGTATACCGCCCGCGAGAAGAGGTGCCGCAGTGTTGATGCTCGGGAAGGCCGCCGCCACGACCGCCGTAGCCGCGGCATTGCTCGTCCCGTTCGACCTTCCCGTCGCAACCGCGCTGCCGCCCGCGGGCACCTGCGCGAACGGCGACTTCCGCTGGACGGCCGTGGACGGCGCGATCGACATGACCCCGCACGTACTCACCTTCACCTCGGTCGGCACGCTGCGCGACTGTTCCGGCGGACCCGCGGGCATCACCGGCGGCACCTTCACCGGTACGCACATCGCGACCTCGGACTGCATGCGCCCGGCGGACGGCCCGATCACCGTGGACGTGCTCTGGTCGAACGGCGAGACGAGCAGGCTGTGGGGGCCGTGGCCGGTCACCATGCAGCAGCCGACGATCGGCACGCTGGACGTGGTCGACGGTCTCGGTCAGGGCAGCCGGGTCCGGATCACCGCCGACTACGAGATGATGACGCCGGCCATGGTCGGCGGCTGTCTCGGTCCCGGCCTGCGCACCGGCGTCGGACGGCTCAGCGCGGCCACGTTTCAGTGAGCGCCCGCTCGGCCAGCTCGAGCACGCCGGTCAGCCACGGCGTGTAGGCGTCCGGCTCGGCGGCCATTGCCTCGTGCAGCGCGTCGGGCGCCATCCAGACGTAGTCGGCCACCTCGTCCGGGTTCGGTCGCGGTGCGCCGGCGGTGAGCCGGCCGACCAGCACGTGGTCCCATTCGACTTCGACCCGGCCGGTCGACGGATCCTCGGCGCGATAGCGGTACACGCCCACCTCGGTGAAGGTGGTGGCCAGGCCCATCTCCTCGGCGAGGCGGACCGCGGCCGCCGCGGCGACCGGCTCGCCCGGCGCGGGATGGCCGCAGCAGGCGTTGGACCACCGCGACGGGAAGCGGGTCTTCACCGCGGCCCGTTGCTGCAACAACACCCGCCCGGCGTCGTCGAACAGCAGCACCGAGAACGCGCGGTGCAGCTGTCCCGGCGCCTGATGCGCCTGTGACACCGGGCAGGTGCCGATCGCGTGCCCCGCGTCGTCGACCAGTTCGACGGGCAAAGCTTCGCGATCGGTGAATGCCGGGGGAGCGGTGTCGGTCACCTGCCCACCTTATCGGCGGCGATCAACAGGTACTGGAAGCTGCCCTCCCGGTACGCGGTCAGGAACGGCTGCTCGACACCCGTCGCGAGCTCCGATTTCGTGCGCAGCTCCCAGTACGGGATGGTCGCCGCGGTGAGGTCGGTCACGTCGACCGGGACGAGGTTGTTCTCCGCCATCGCGCGGAAGTATTCGCTGCGCGGATGGATCATGCAGCCGTAGTGCGCGTCGATCCAGCTGACCGAGGACGAGCGGCCGCCGGTGACGTCGTTGGAACAACCGGTGATGCACACGTAGCGCCCGCCCGGTTCGAGCAGCCGGGAGAACTCGTGGAACAGATCGAACAGGTCGACGTACATGGTGGTCTCGTTGGTCCAGATGCCGCGCATCGACCACGGCTCGAAACCGGTCTCCAGCATGTTCCGGAAGTGGAAGCGCACCTTGTCGTCCACCCCGCGCTCGGCGGCCTGCTCGTTGGCGAAGCGGACCTGGTACTCGGAGATGGTGACGCCGTCGACCTGACAGCCGAAACGCTGGTTCGCCATGAAACTCGTGCCGCCCCGGCCGGATCCGCCGTCCATCAGGCGCTGGTCCGGGTGGACGGTGCCGAGATGGTCCAGTAGCAGCTGCGCCTGCGCGGTCTCCAACCGGTGCAGCTCCTTGACGATGCGCTGCTGCCGGGTCTCCTCCGGACCGGTCAGCACCGAGAGGTCCGGGGCGCCGATGCCGTAGTGGTGGTGGTAAAGCCCGTCCACCTCACCGAGTTTCGTGTTGACCCGGTCATCGTTCGGGTTGTTGTTCCAGTACGCGGCAACGGCCTTCTGGTAGCTGGTCTGAAGCACGGCATCGGTGTCCGGATTGAGAATGGTCATGCCAATTCACCCTCTCTCGTTGCAGCACTGAATATTTCATCGGCGGGGGTCACCGCCGTGGAGGTGTCGCGGCTTCGGTGATCTACTGGTCGGAGTACCGTTTGCTCTCCGCATGCCAGGCGCGGCTGCCGCCTAGCCAGGCCCAGACGCCGGTGAGGAACCGGCGTAGTTCGGCGGAGCCGGTGGCGGCCAGCGGTGCCGCCTCGAGTTCGACGCGATGCATCAGTTCGTCGTGCAACTCGGCGGTGCGCAGCACCGCCTCGTGCCGGGTGCAGCCCTCCTCCGCGACCAGGACCGTCGGCAGGTTGAATTCCCTTCCGTCCGAACGGTCTTCGCGGGCCATCGAGTACAGGTCATTCACCAGCTGGCTGGCCAGCGCGGCGGTGGTGATCACCCGGCGCACCCGGGGATCGGTGTATTCGGCGGCTTGGAGTTCGTAGCCACCGACCATATCGATCGGCGCCATGCAGGGCAGGAAGCTGTGCGGCTGGCGGTTGGTCAGGTATTCCCAGGCCGGTGGTGTCCGCCCGGATTGCCGCCAGCCCGCTTCGGCGCCGAGCGCGATGAACCAGCCCGCGATCTCGGTGCGCAGCCGCGCCAATTGCGCCGGTGTGGAGAACTGGCCCAGGTGCGCGAATCCGCTGCGGAAGGCCCGCACGATCGGGTCCGCCTGCAATGCCTGCTCGATCCGCGCGGCGTAGCGGGCGGGCAGGTGCACGGGATCGATTGCGGCGGCGGCGAGTTCGAGGCGCGGTCCCAGTTCCGCCTCGGCGCTCGACGGCGTGCCGTCGGGTGCGACGTCACTGGCGTCGGCATCACAGTAGTAGTCGTCCACCGCCCACTCGGCCACCGCGCATTTCGCCGCGGCGAGCAGCCGATCCGGGTCGTCGCAATCGGGATGGGCAAGCATGATCAACCGCCCGAACCCCGCGTCCCGCAGCTCGTCCAACCTGCCCTCGTAGAGGCCGATCGAACCGGCCCACGCGACGATCCGCTCGTTGACATCGGCCGCCAGCACCGGGTCATCACGCATCGGCGGTGGGCAGTAGAGCGGCGGGATCGCCGAACCCTCGGCGCCGCGCCGCGTCGACGCGGTACCCAATCCGGTTGGACCGGTGGGGATTCGACCCCCGGATGGCTCCGATGATCGATCGACCGTTCGAGCGATGGCGGGATCGATCGAGCTGGTCGATGGTGTCGCCTGCCCCACGCTGGCGGGCGCGGTGCCGCTGTTGTGGGTCGATCCGGTACCTAATCCGGTTGGGCCAGTGGGGATACCGCTTCCCATCGACTCGTCGGATCGGCTGGCCGGTGGAGCTGCAGGACCGAACGAGAGGGGCGGACCGGTCGGGACGGACGATTCCGGCGCGGCGGGGGCGGTCGATGGAGACGCTACGACGGCAGGCAACACCGCGCCGGTGGACCGCACGGGTGGCGGTGCCGATGCGGTTGACGAGATGTACTGTGGGACAGCGGATCCTGACGGATCAGCGGGCGGGTTTATCGGTAGTGTCGAAGTCCCGAGTCCACGCGGACCGAGTATGCGAAGCCGATCGGGCGCGTTCAGGGTCGGCGCGCCGGGGGTGTCCGGTATCGGGACACCCGGGTCTTGCGGAGTAGCCGAGTCGGTCACCTCTGGAGACAGGGAATCGTTGTGCGTCAACAGTGGCGGGGCGCTGCCGCCTAGGTCGGACAGCAGGGCGGCGACGGCGGTGGCGACCTCGTGGGTCGCGGGCAGGGCCATAGTGCGGGACAGCATCGACATGGCGCATCACCTCGTCAGTCGGTTTGCCGGGCGACCAGGACGTTGTCGAGCGCGCCGAGTGCGTCCGGTACCAGTACGGCGGCGGAGTAGTAGCAGCTGACCAGGTACGAAATGATCGACTGGTCGTCGATGCCTTTGAACCGGACGTTGAGGCTCGGTTCGTATTCGTCGGGCAGGCCGGTCTGGTGCAGGCCGATCACGCCCTGGTCCTTCTCACCGGTCCGCATGGCGAGGATCGTGGTGGTCTGGGTCGGGCTGACCCCTAGCTTGCCGCAGGGGAAGATCGGGACGCCGCGCCAGGCGGGTACGCGGTGTCCGTCGACGTCGACGGGGTCGGGGTAGAGGGCGCGTTTGCTGCATTCGCGGCCGAAGGCGGCGATCGCTTTCGGGTGGGCCAGAAAGAGTTTGGTGCTGCGCCGCATGCTGAGCAGCTCGTCCATGTCGTCGGGGGTGGGCGGGCCGGACTCGGTCGAGATGCGCTGCTTGAGGTCGCAGTTGTGCAGCAGCCCGAAGTCGGGATTGTTGACCAGGTCGTGCTCGCGCCGCTCATAGAGCGCCTCGACGGTCAGGCGTAACTGCTGTTCGACCTGATCCATCGGATCGTTGAACAGATCGGCGACGCGGGTGTGCACCCGCAGCACGCTCTGCGCGAGGCTTAGCTCGTATTCGCGCGGCGCGGCGTCGTAGTCGACGAACGTTCCGGTGAGTAGCGGCTCGCCCGCGTGGCCGGAGGCGATCTCGATCGCGGCCTCGCCCTTGGTGTTCTGCGGCCGGGCCGGCGCCTCGGCCATTCTGGACAGTTGCTCGCGTAGCCGCGGCGAGTTGCCGAGCACGTCGTGCAGGGCCTGGCGGGGGAGTACCAGAAGGGTTGTCCTGGTGACCGTTTTGACGGTGACCGGCCAGACCGCGTGCGGGTCGGTGAAGATTTGATCGCCGAAGTAATTACCGCCCGCCAGAATGCCGAGCATGGTGCGTTCGTTGTATTCGCCGATGCCGTTCTTGGTCAGCTTGCCGTGCACGACCAGGACGAGCTGATGCATCGGATTGCCGAATTCGGCGACGATGCTGCCGGGCGCGAGATCGTGCTGCTGGAATCGCTGTGCGAGGGCGTGCAGCGCCTGCTCGTCGTCGAAATCCCGCAGGGCGGGCAGCTCCCGTAATTCCGCCGGAATGACGCGGGCCTGCGAGCCGTCCACGTCGAATTCGACCTCGCCGTTGCCGAGGGTGTGGGTGAGCCGCCGGTTGACCCGGTAGACACCGCCTTTGACCTGGGTCCACGGCAGCATGCGGGTGAGCCAGCGGGAGCTGATGCCCTGCATCTGGGGTTCGGATTTGGTGGTGTGCGCCAGCTTGGCCGCGGCCGAGGTGCTGAGGCTCTTGCGGTGGTTGTTTTCCGTTTGGACCGGCATTTCGATAGTCATGCGTTGTCCTCACCTCGAGAGGGTCACCCCGTGATGCGGCGACGGTTATTCTGCACAGCAAAACAAGCGGGCAAAAGGCCCGTGAAACCAGTCACTCGAGCGAAATGGCTTACGCGACAGTGCGTTCCAGACGGCATCGATCTTAGGTCGGACAGCGGGCCGCACGCAGCGAAACGGCGGATACCGTCGCGGATGGTTACGACACGCTGCCGATCGAATCGCCGGGACATAACTTCCCGGCAGGAATCGAGAGAACCACGGACAGGTCGCCGCCTGGTAGCTACCGTGCGCGGCGGGCTTCGCGGGAATCTGCCGATATTCGGCCACTGACCCCGGATTACGTGCATGGATCGGGTCACAGCGGACACATAATGGACACACGATGTGGGAAGCTCGTCTGAAACATCGCCGCGTACTTCTTGGGGACCGAAGGGTATCCCTCCGGTGGAGTACGCGGAGACGGATGAGGGCAACGTTCTAGGGTAGGGCCAGGAGCGATCTTGAAGTTCAGTGCGAAGGATTTGGTCGGATCGGTACAGCGGTTGATGGCGACCGCGCAGAACGGCCTCGAGGTCATCCGCTTCGGCGGGTTGACCCACGACGTCGAGTCGTCCCCGTTCGAGGTGGTCGAGCGAAGGCGGATGTACCGGCTGCGGCATTACTTCCCCGACGACACTACGCCGGGGCGCCCCGTCGCGCTGCTGGTGCCGCCGCTGATGGTGAACGCGGACATCTGGGACGTGAACGTCGAGGACGGTGCCGTCGGCATCCTGCAGCGCGGCGGAATCGACTGCTGGGTGGTCGATTTCGGCTCCCCGGCGAGCGAGGAGGGTGGCTGGGAGCGCGACCTCGCCGACCACGTACTCGCGGTGAGCAGCGCGATCGACGCGGTGACCGAGGCGACCGGCAGCGCCGTGCACCTGATGGGCTACTCCCAGGGTGGCATGTTCGCCTACCAGGTCGCCGCCTACCGCTACGGCAAGGGCGTGCAGAGCATCGTGACCTTCGGCAGCCCGGTCGATGTGGTCGCGGGCATGCCGTTCGGACTGCCCTACGGGATGGTCTCCGAAGTCGCCGACTTCCTGGCCGATCACGTGGTCACCCGGCTGCCGATCACCGACTCCATGGTGCGCATCGGCTTCCAGATGCTGGACCCGATGAAGACGGCCAAGGCCAGGATCGACTTCCTGCGCCAGCTGCACGACCGGGAGGCGTTGCTGCCCAAGGAGCGTCAGCGCCGGTTCCTGAACAACGACGGCTGGGTCGGTTACGCCGGACCGGCCGCCGCCGATCTGCTCAAGCAGTTCGTCGCGCACAACCGGTTGATGCTGGGCGGCTTCGTGATTCGCGATCAGCCGGTCTCGCTCGCCGAGTTGAAGTGCCCGATCCTGGCGTTCGTCGGCGAGGTCGACGACATCGGCCAGCCCGCCGCGGTGCGCGGCATCGTGCGGGCCGCGCCGAACGCGGAGGTGTACGAGGCGAACCTGGTCGCCGGGCACTTCGGCCTGGTGGCGGGCAGCACGGCGACCAATCACACCTGGCCGCTGGTGCGGCAGTGGATCGACTGGCTCGAGCGGGACACCCTGCTGCCGCCGGAGATCCACCGGATGGCCGAGCATGTGGACAGCAACCGGCCGCGTTCGGCGGCCACCCGCGTGGTGCACACCGCCGCGACCCTGGCCGAGGCCGGTGCGGGCGTCGGTAAGGCGCTGGAAGGCATCGCGAGCAATACCGTCCGCGGCTCGGTCGAGCTGGCCGGCGAGGCGGCGCGGGCGCTGCCGCGGCTCACCCGGCTCGGCATGATTCAGCCGCACACCCGGATCTCGCTCGGGCGGTTGATCGCCGAGCAGGGCCGGCGGGCGCCGTTGAAGGATCTGTTCCTGTTCGAGGATCGGGTGCACACCAATGCGGCGGTGAACGTGCGCATCGATAACGTGGTGCGCGGGCTCATCTCGGTCGGCATCCGGCCGGCGATGCGGGTCGGCGTGATCATGGAGACCCGGCCCAGTGCGCTGGCGACGGTGGCCGCGCTGTCCCGGCTCGGTGCGGTGGCGGTGCTGCTCGCGCCGGGCAGCGAGTTGGTCCGTGCGCTCGAAATCACCGGCGTGGACACGGTTGTCGCGGATCCGGAGAACCTGCGGCAAGCCGCCTCGACCGGCGCGCGGGTGCTGGTGCTCGGCGGTGGCGATTCCCGTCAGCTCGGTATTCCGTTGAGCGACAGGGTGATCGACCTGGAGCAGATCGATCCGGCGCAGGTGAAGCTGCCCGGGTGGTATCGGCCCGATCCCGGTCTGGCGCGCGAGCTGGCGTTCGTGCTGGTCACCGGCACCGGCGATCGGCTGGAGACCAAATTCATCAGCAACCATCGCTGGGCGCTGTCCGCGTTCGGCACCGCGACGACCGCCGATCTGAATCGCAGGGACACGGTGTATTGCCTTGCGCCGCTGCATCATTCGTCCGGACTGCTGGTGAGTCTGGGTGGCGCGATCGCGGGCGGTAGCCGGATCGCGCTGGCGCGTTCGCTGGATCCGGCGCAGTTCGCCGAGGAGGTGCACCGCTACGGCGTCACCGTCGTCACCTACACCTGGACGATGTTGCGCGACATCCTCGACGCGCAGGTGTTCCCGGCCGGGCATCGGCATCCGATCCGCTTGTTCATCGGCTCCGGCATGCCCGCGGGCCTGTGGCGGCGGACCACCGAGCAGTTCGATCCGGCTCGGGTGCTGGAGTTCTACGCCTCCATCGAGGGCGACGTGGTGCTGGCCAACGTGAAGGGCGTGAAGCGCGGCTGCAAGGGCAGGCCGGTGCCGGGCACCGCACGGGTCGAGCTGGTCGCCTACGACCCGATCGCCGAGGAGATCCTGGTCGACGACTCGGGGTATGCCCGCCGGTGCGCGGACAACGAGGTCGGACTGCTGATCGGCAAGGCCTCGGAGGGGGTGGACATCTCCGCGGGCGGGTTGCGCGGCGTGTTCGCGCCGGGTGATTCGTGGATGCCGACGGAGAATCTGTTCCGCCGCGACAGCGAGGGGGACTACTGGCTGGTCGATCGCAAGGACACGGTGATCCATACACCGCGCGGGCCGGTGTATGGGCAGCCGATCGTCGACGTGCTCAACGACATCACCGCGATCGACATGGAGGTGGCCTACGGTCTCGAGGTCGGGGAGGCGGCGGCCGGCGGCGTGGGTAGACACTGCATCGCCGTCGCCGCGGTGAGTGTGCGCAAGGGTTTCCGGTTGGAGCCGAAGGACGTGACCGAGGCGTTGCGTGCGCTCGAACCCAGCAAGCGGCCCGATCTGGTCTACGTGGTGGACGAGATCCCGCGCAGCTCGTCCTACCGGCCGTCCACGCGGGCGGTGCAGGCGGCGGGTCGTCCGGTGCCGGGCCCGGACACCTGGTGGTTCAATCGGGCGTCCGACGCGTACGAGATCCTCACCGAGGACGACGCGACGCGCGTCCTCGGCGACAGCTGACACCCTGAATCGAGTTGTCGAGCGGCCGGATTCACCGGTTCGGCCGCTCGACCCGGTCGTGCGTGCGGGTACCCCGCGCCGTACCATCCGACGCTGACGTTGCTGCCCGATTTGTCAGGAGTACTTGGTGTGAGTACGAGCCTCATCTATCGCAACGCCACCCTCTACGAGCTGCTGATCCGCGCGCTCTACGGCCGGTATTACACCGCTCGCTACCGAGCCGTCGCGGCCCTCGTGCCCGACGGCGCCAGCGTGCTCGACCTGTGCTGCGGACCCGCGACGCTCTACACCCGCTACCTGCGGCAGAAGTCGGTCGACTACACCGGCCTCGATCGCAACGATCGGTTCGTCGCGAAGCTGACCGAGGCGGGCGCGCACGGCAAGGTCTGGAACCTGACCTCCGCCGACCCGCTCCCCGAAGCCGACTACGTCCTGATGCAAGCCAGCCTCTACCACTTCCTCCCCGAAGCCACCCCCGTGCTCGACCGCATGCTCGCCGCCGCCCGCGAACAGGTGATCATCGCCGAACCGATCCGCAACATGGCCAGCAGCGACAACCGCGTCCTCGCCGCTGTCGGCCAGCGCTTCACCAACGCCGGCGACGGCATCCAAGCCCACCGCTTCACCGAAACCACCCTCGACGCGTTCTTCGGTCCCTACGAGTCGCGAGTGGTCCGCCGAGAACTGATCGCCGGTGGCCGCGAAAAGCTCTACGTACTCGACGCCGATCCCGAACAGCCGCACACTCCCTGACCTACCGCACATCGCCGTGCCGCCCTGACACGCGTGCTTCAGGTGTGCGGAGGTGCTGTCGGCCCACCGAAGCAGCGCACGAGACCCCAACGCCGCGTTGTCGTTACATTCTCCTCGCACATGACACCGCCAACACCGTGGCGTTGACTGGCCGTATCGAGGAGTGACCAGCCTCTTACGTGCTCGCCCTCGCCCGTCCGATGATCGTTCAGGCCGGGGACGCCGCAGCCTTCACTTCGGGAGCGGCCGCGAGGAACCGGCCGCCGCGTTCGAGGGCCTCGGCGGCTTCGGGGAGGAAGCTCCAGAAGAGGTGGAAGGTGTGCGTCGGGGATCGGTAGAGGTCGAGGTTCGCAGGGACACCGGCGGCGCGGGCGTGTTCGACCAGGAGCCGGGCCTCGGGCAGGACGCTGTCTCCGGTGGCGGCCTGCACGAGAATCGGGGGTAGGCCGGAAAGGTCGGTCCGCAGGGGAGTGAGCAACGGGTCGTCGGCGGGGTGTCCGGCCAGGTAGAGGTCGGCGAATCGAGCGGCATCATGGGAGGTGAAGACCAGGGGAGCGTCCTCGGCCCGGGTTTGCGCCGCGCCGGTGAGGTCGATCCACGGGCACATCAGCAACATTCGGCCCGGCATCGGCAGCCGGCGTTCGCGCAGGGCGAGCGTCATCGACAACGCCAGGCCCGCACCGGAAGAATCGCCGGCGACGCTGACGGTTTCCGGCGCGGCTCCGGCGTCCAGGACGGACAGGTAGGCGCGCAACGCGTCTTCCAGCGCAGCGGGAAACGGGTGCTCGGGTGCGAGACGGTATTCGGGGACGAGGACAGGACGTCGAGCTACGGCCGCCAGCGCGCCGGCGAGATGCCGATACCCGAACGAGGATCCGGCGACGTGCCCGCCGCCGTGCAGGAACAGCACGGGCGCGCTCGCCGGATCCACTCCGGCGGACACCGACAGCAGCGACGGGACACCGCCGGCATTGACCGCTCGTAGTTGCACGTCGGCCGGCGGTGCGAACTGCGCGTGCAGCTGCTCGACGGCAGCGCGGATCTCGGCCAGCTCCGCGCCGGTTCGGTTGAGATCGACGAACAGTTCCCACAGCCGGGTCAGCCGCTGGGCGTGCTCGCCACCGACCGAGCGGGTCATGGCCACCGCGTCATCGAGTTCGCCGAGCACCCGCCGCGCGCGGACCAGGAAGGCGCTGCCCGCGACGGTGAGCTCGACGCGATGGGTCGAGCGCCGCAGCAGATCACAGCCGATCAGGCGTTCCAGGCTGCGGATCTGCCGGCTCAATGCCGGTTGGGTGATGTAGAGCCGGTCCGCGGCGCGACTGAAGTTCAGCTCGTCGGCCACCGCGACGAATGCCCGCAGGTGACGTAATTCGATCGCGTCGGGCGCCGCCGTCATCTTCAATACCGCCGCATCGGTCGGGTTGCCGGGCCGCGCGCTGTCCATACCGAACAGTCTTGCCCATCGATAGCGCGCGGGTTATGCCATTACGGGTAGTCGCTTATGCCGATCCGGCCATTCCTTCTGCCGTTTCCGCTCAGCACGATCGGAAGGACAGAACCGAACCGAAAGGCACTCCGATGCGCAAAGTCGTCCTCTACGAGCTGATGTCCCTCGACGGGTTCGCCGACGACCCCGGGCGGAGTGACTGGATGAGTGGCGCAGACGAACGGCTCGTCGACAACCTCGGCCGCATCATCGCCGAGCAGGACACTGTCCTGCTCGGCCGGCGAACTTTCGACGCTTGGTCGGTCGACTGGCCGGAGTCGACAATGCAACCGTTCGCCGACTTCATCAACCACACGCCGAAACTCGTCTTTGCCGGCGAACCACTCACCCGGGAATGGACGGCGACCACCCGCGTCACCGAACCCGCCGAATCCGCTGTGGCCGAACTGAAACGAGAATCCGGCGGCGATATCGGCGTCCACGGCAGTCTGGATCTCGCCCGATCCCTGCTCGCCGCTCAT
Source organism: Nocardia sp. NPDC006044 (assembly GCF_042871115.1). Lineage (NCBI taxonomy): Bacteria > Bacillati > Actinomycetota > Actinomycetes > Mycobacteriales > Nocardiaceae > Nocardia > Nocardia sp. NPDC006044. Next base: position 23,055 of record NZ_JBIAID010000008.1, on the reverse strand, counting down.
CTCGTCGACGAGCTGCGCCTGGTCGTAGCGCCCAATCTCGCCGGTCGGGGGCGCCGATTGTTCGCCGACACCGGCACCCTTCAGCAATTCGAGCTGCGCGAGAGCGATCGATCCGGCCAGTGCCTCCTGCTCCACTACCGCAAACGGGACTGACGGATTCCCTCGTTCACGCCGGTAAATGGTTGGGGGAGTTGGGGACTGGGAATTCGAAGTGCCACGGGGCGGAGCGGCCGGGGCGGGCGGCGGCCTGGGTGTGTAGGCGCAGGTAGTCCGTGCGGCGGAGGTCGATGGCGCCGAGGGAGGTGAGGTGGGCCGAAGAGACCTGGCAGTCGATGAGGGCGAAATCCCAGGCGGTCAGCTGGGCGCAAAGCCAATACAGTGCGATCTTGGAGGTGTCTCGGGCGCGGGAGAACATGGACTCACCGGCGAACGAGCGGCCACATGCGACGCCGTAGAGTCCGCCGACCAGGTCGCCGTCGCGCCACACCTCGACCGAGTGCGCATGACCGAGATGGTGCAGCCGCAGGTACGCCGCCATCATGTCGGAACCGATCCAGGTCCCGGATTCCTTGTCCCGCGGCCCAGCACAATTCGCCATCACCTCGGCGAAGGCGCGATCCATGGTCACCGCATAGTCGGCCTTGGCGACAGACCGGCGATAGGATTTGCTCACCCGCAAATCGGCAGGCACCAGAATGCTCCGCGGATCCGGGCAGTACCAGTGAATCATTTCACCCGGGTTGTACCAGGGAAAAATGCCCGCCGAATACGCGTCCAACAACCGCTCCGGCGACAAATCCCCACCCAACGCGACCAGCCCGGACGGATCCGCGAGCTCGACAGGTGGGAAAGGCTGTTCTGGATCGGCCAGATACATCCGCATCAGGTCGCCGGCATCGGTCACCGGACAGACATTACCGATTCGAGCCATCGGCCTCGGGTAGAGCAGGTCCCGATGACCGGCCCGGACGCTGTATGCCGGTGGCGGCGCGGCCTGTGTGCTCTGTTCAGATCTGGTTCGTACGGAACACGTTCGTGCTGAGGTATTTCAAGCCGGAGTCCACCAGGACGGTGGCGATCGTGGCGTCGGGACCGAGTCGTCGGCCGAGTTCGATCGCCGCGACAACGTTTGCGCCGGAGGAGGTTCCGGTGAGCAGTGCTTCTTCCGTCGCGAGTCGTCGGGCCATGGCTTCGGCGTTGGCGGTGGGTACGGGGATGATCTCGTCGGGGAGGTCGGGGTCCCACATCGGAGGGTGGTAGCCGATGCCGATGCCTTCGATGAGATGGGCGCCGGGGGCGCCGCCGGACAGCACTGCGGATTCGGCCGGCTCGACCGCCACCACCCGCAGGCGCGGATTATGTTGTCGCAGTGGTGTGGTCGCGCCGCGCAGCGACGCCGCCGTGCCGACCGCTTGGACGAAGCCGTCTACGCGGCCGCCGGTCTGATCCCAGATCTCTTGGCCCATGGGGTGATAGCCGGCGATGCTGGCGGTGTTGGTGAGCTGATCGGTCCAGTAGGTGTGGGGTCGGCGGCCGAATTCGGCGGCGGTGCCGATCATCTCGCGGATCAGCTGCTTGGTGATCTGCCCGTTCGCGCTGGGGATCAGAGTGAGTTCGGCGCCCAGCGCGGCCATCTGGATCAGTTTGTCCCCACTGAACGCCGTGGAGCTGATGATGCGCAGCCGGTACCCCCGCACCGCGCAGACCAATGCGAGTGCGGCACCGGTGCTGCCGCCGGTGTATTCGACGACGGAGTCGCCGGGCTGTAGCCGGCCGTCTGCCTCGGCGGCGGCCAGCATGGACTGGGCCATCCGGTCTTTCATGCTGCCGGTCGGGTTGTGGCCCTCGACCTTGACCAGGATGGTCGCGCAGTTCGCGGGCACCACTTTGCGCAATCGAACGAGTGGCGTGTGGCCGATCGTGGTCAGCACGCTGGTCTCGATTTCCATGACTTCGCCTTTCTGCGGCATACCTTGACGTTGTCGATCCTCGGCACCTCGGTTCGGCGCCGGAAGTTCAATCTTTGAACCGTGCTTGCGGCCGGGCAGTACGTACGCTGCGGGTATGGGTGGTTACGGACAGTTCTGCGCCGTCGCGCGGGCGCTGGATTTGCTCGGCGAGCGATGGACGTTGCTGATCGTTCGGGAACTGCTGCTCGGGGCGTCGAGCTTCGGCGACCTGTCCCGAGGGTTGCCGCGGATCCCCCGGGCGACCCTGTCGGCGCGGCTGCGAACGCTGCGCGCCGCCGGCATCGTCGACGGCTATCGGCTCACCGAGGCCGGGGCCGCGCTCGCCCCGGTGGTCCGCGAACTGGCCCGCTGGACCATCACCACCGACAGCGCCACCCTGGACGAGGACGATCTCGACACCGCCGCCCTCACCTGGGACATGCGCCGACGCGTCGACCCCGACGCGTTGCCCGCCCGCCGAGTCGTGCTCGCCATCGAATTCACCGACCGACCGGCTTCCGACCGCAGATTCTGGCTACACCTGGCCCGGACCGGCGTGGACCTGTGCCGAGACGACACCGGCGCCCCCGTCGACCTCTGGCTCACCACACCCACCCGTGCAGCGACCGAATGGTGGCTCGGAAACCTCTCCTGGCCGCAACTACTGCGACAACCCGGAGTCGAAGTGCACGGAGACCTCGCGCTGCAACGTCAAATACCGACCTGGTTCGCCCGCTACCTGTTCACCCCCGAATCCCTCGCCGCGAACGCGACCTGAAGCGCCGGCCGCTCTTCTCGCACGTAGGCCCGCGCGTGGGGAACCACCACGTCCTGCGGCGCGACGAAAGACGTACGAAGATCCGAGGCAAACGGCTACAGCGCGTCACTGGGTTCGCAGGAACAGATCGCAGGCCGCCTGGCGAGGCTGTGCGACGCCACCCTCGCAGCCGCACAGCTTCTGATTTCCCGCACGCCGACTTGCCGCGCTGACCCGCGTGCGTTTGCTAGAAGGTGCGCGTCTCTGCGGTGGGTGCGCGGATGGTTACCGGTTGGCGGCCGTTCGTGCCGAGCGCTCAGACGGTGAAGTCGGTGACCGCCTCGATGACGCGGCCGACCTGCTCGTCGGTGAGGTCCGGCCAAAGGGGTAGGCGGACAACGGTTCCGGAGAACTTCGCGCTGCGCACGCACGGGTGGGGGGTGCGGCCCAGTTTGAGGCCGGCGGGGCTGGAATCCAGGGGGACGTAGTGGAACGGGGCGACGATGCCGCGGGCGCGCAGGTGCGCGATCAGGTCGTCGCGGCGTTCCTCGGTGGGGGTGCGCAGGTAGTAGAGGTGGGCGGTGTGTTCGCGGTCGGCGGGCACCGTCATCAGCTGAATGTTGTTGCGCGCGGCCCATTCCGGGAGCGCGGCGGCGTAGGCGTCCCACACGCGATGCCGGCCGGCCTGGATGGTGTCGAATTCGTCGAGTTGTGCGTCGAGCACCGCGGCGTTCAATTCGCTGGGCAGGTAGCTGGAGCCGATGTCCTGCCAGGAGTACTTGTCCACCGCGCCGCGCAGGAACCGGGCCCGGTCGGTGCCCTTCTCCCGGATGATCTCCGCGCGCGCCATCAGGATCTCGTCGGTGAGCAGCAGCGCGCCGCCCTCGCCGCAGTGCACGTTCTTGGTGTCGTGGAAGCTGAGCGTGCCCAGGCTGCCGAGGGTGCCGAGCGGGCGGCCCCGCCAGCGGCCGCCGAGGCCGTGCGCGTTGTCCTCGACGATGGCGAAACCGTGCGTATTGGCCAGGGCGAGCAGCTGATCCATCTCCGCGGCGACGCCGCCGTAGTGGATGACCACCACGGCCTTGGTCCGCTCGGTGATCGCGGCCGCCACCGACTCCGGGTCCAGGTTGCCGGTGGCCAGGTCGATATCGGCGAACACACAGGTGGCCCCGCGCAACGCCATGGCGGTCGCGGTGGAGGTGAACGCGAAGCTCGGCACGATCACTTCGTCGTCGTGGCCCAGCTCCAGCAGCAGGCCGGCCATCTCCAGCGCGGAGGTGCACGAGGTGGTCAGCAGCGCGTGCGGCGCCCCCGTGATGACCTTCAGCTTCTCGGTCGCCGTCGCGGTGAACGGCCCGTCGCCGTGGCTCTGGTCGGAGCCGAGCACCGCCTCGAGGTTGGCCAGTTCGCGGCGAGCCCGGAACGGGCGGCTGAAGATGATGCGGTCAGTGCTCAACCCGGTCGTTCCCCTTGTTCGCGGTGGTCGTGGTCAGTTCCCGGGCATCGTCCGGGTAGCCGGTCGCCGCGTCCGGGCGCGGCGTCGGTGAATCGACGGTCAGATAGAGCGGCTTACCGACGAGGATATGCAACGCCACCCCGAGGTATTCGGCGATGAGACCGAGCGAGAACAGGATCGCCCCGGAGACCAGCAGCAGCACGACGATCATCGAGGCCCAGCCCTCGGGCGCCCAGTTGTCGGTGGTGAGCGCCTCGTAGACGATGACGCCCGCCATCACGCCGCCGCCGAGGCCGAGCGTCACGCCGAGCAGGCTGACCAGGCGCAGGCCGCGAGTTCCGCTGCACAGCACCATCTTCCAGAACAGCGAGAACAGCCGTCGGTAGTTGTAGCCGGACTCCTCGCGGCCCTCGGCGCGCAGCACCACCGGCGCCTGCGCGACGGTGCCGACCACCCAGGTCAGCGCGACATCGAGATACACGCCATTGGACGCGACCTCGGCCAGCTGCCGTCCGATCGCACCGCGGATCAGCCGATAGCTTTCGAACCGGGTGGAGTCCGGGAACGCGAACAGCGTCGCGAGCACCAGCTTCGCCCCGCGCGAGGTGATGTTGCGCAGGAAGCCGTGCGGGCGGGTGTTGCTGGGCTTCGAATACACCAGCTCGGCGCGTTCGGTGAGCGCGGTGTCGAGGAAGGTGCCGATGAACCGGGGATCGTGCTGACCGTCCTCGTCCATGGTGACGATCCAGTCGCCGCCGGCCGCGGACATGCCCGCGATCGTCGCGGCGTCCTGGCCGAAGTTGCGGCTCAACCAGATGGTGCGCACCTCGGGATAGGCCTGCTCGAGCTCTTGCAGCACCACGTCGGAGCGGTCCGGGCCGCGGTCGTGCACCAGGATGATCTCGTCGACCTGGAAGGTGGTCCCGCCGGGCGTCTGCGTGGGCCGGGTCAGTTCGTGGAGTTCGGCGACCAGACCGCCGATGGTGTCCTCGCCACGATAGATCGGCACGACCACAGAAATGGCATGCGACCGAGACGGCCTGCCGTTCGAGGTGACCGTGGCGGGGCGGGGCGTGCGGGAGGGAATCGGCATCAGCTGGATCGACTTTCGATGACGGTGCGTGCCGGTGTCCCCCGCAGGACAGCAGGGCCCGAGCCGCCCAGAACTCTAGCATGGTGCGGGTTTCGGAATCGGGGGCCGGATCCCCTGCGGCGTCCGCCTGCCGCTACCGCCGTGTGCATCCCACCATCATCGACGCGTCGGCGGCCGGATGCCAAGCGCCACACTGCTGTGTAGGGTTTGGAACTCGTGACGGATAGTGCAGTGTCGAGGGTGACGCGCCCAGGGTCCGCCGAGGTCAACGGGGGTGACCCGGCCGAGGCGGAAGTTCCGGCCGGAACCACCGCGGCCGACGGCCCTGGCGATCCCGCCGCGCGCCGCACCGTCTACCTCTGGGGCCTGATCACCGCCGTCGGCGTGGTCCTCGGTTACGCCGCGGTACTGCTGGCCAACGCCAGGCACTTCTACACCGACGACACCGAATCCCAGTACACCGGATTGTGGGTCGGCCTGGGCCACGCGCTGCGTGCGGGCACCTTCCCGGTGCTGGTGCCCGAGCGCTGGATGTCGGGCAACAACACGATGGACGACGCGGGCCTGTTCAACCCGCCGCAGCTGCTGATCGACCTGATCGCGCCGTCGGTCGACAACATGGCGCTCTACGCCACCGTGGTCAAACTGATCTTCGCGATCATCGCCGCGCTCGGCGTCTACCGGATCTGCCTGGCCTACGGCGGCAAGCCAGCCTGGTCCGCGGTGGCGGGTGTGGCGTTCCCGCTGTCCGGTTTCTTCCTGTTCTTCGACGAGGCCAGCTGGATGACCGCGCTGACCGGCACCGCGTGGTTGGTGCACGCGTGGGCGTCGTCGGTGCGGTACACGCGCGGTCAGGGCGGGCCGATCCCGGTCTTCATCTATCTCTATCTGACGATCTCGACGCAGTACATCTTCCCGGCGGTCGAGGCGGCGCTGATGCTGCTCGCGGTCGCGGTGGGGGAGGTCGTCTATCGACGTCAGTGGTGGCCGGTGGTGCGGCTGGCGATCGTCGGCGGGTGCGCCGGGCTCGCGGGTCTGCTGACGTTCCTGCCGAGCATGCTCTCGGCGAAGGTGACCTGGCGCGGCACCATGGAGATCATCAACGACCAGTTCCTGACCGTGCCCTGGTCGGAGTCGCTGAACGCCAGCCTGCCGAGCACGCATCCCGCGTTCACCTCCTGGTGGGGTTATGTGCAGCCGATGCCGGTGGTCTACATCGCCTGGTTCCTGATTCCGGCGCTCGCGTTCATCGACTGGCGGCGGGCCAAGGAGAGCTGGCGGGAACTGTCCGGGGTCGCGTTCTTCGCGGTCGTGATGCTGATGTGGGCGGCCGGGCCGGGGTCCATCGGTCCGCTGCGCTGGCCGGTCCGGGTGCTGCCGATGCTGGCCATCGGGCTGCTGGTGCTGGTGTGCGTGCTGCTCGCGCGTTACGGCACGACCAAGGACCTGAAGAATCGCGGGATCGCCGCGGGTGTGCTGATCCTGCTGCTGTGGGTGCGGTCGTTCTCCGCCGATCCGCACGACGTGATCTGGCATGTGCTCGCCGCCCTCGCGGTCGTCGCGCTCGGCGCCGCGGTGCTGTGGCTGGATCGGGTCAAGGGGATCGCCGCGGCGTGTGTGCTGGTGATCGTGGCGATGTTCCCGATCGCGTTCTTCCAGGTGCAGGCCGCGCAGCCGACGCCGATGACCTGGAACCTGCCGACCAACCGCTCCGACGCGAAGGCCGCGTTCCCGGATTTCCCCGGCACCACACTGCAACTCGCCGAGCGCGGACTGGTCCAGCCGGGGGACAAGAGCCTCGACGGCGCGTACGGCTCCTTGGTTTTCGGCAACTACGCCAAGTCGCTGGAGCTGACCTACGTCAACGGGTACACCCCGACCGGGCACTTCTACTTCGGTGAACTGCTCTGCATGCGCTGGGACAGCAGCGTCTGCCCGGACGCGTTCCGGCGGATGTTCACCCCGGAGCCGACCACCGGACGCAACCTGGCCGATCTCATGCTGCTGGACCGGATCGTGTTGCAGCGCGCCCTGTTCCCGGACGCACGCAACCAGGCCGCGCCCGACGGCTGGAAGTGGGTCGACTATCCCGGCCACGAGCGGTTCATCTCGGTGCTCGAACGCGTCGACGGGCCGATCTCCACGGTGAACGGCCGGGTCGCCGCGGCCAAGAACGTGACCGCGAAGTCGATCGCGGAGACCGACACCACCAGCCGGGTGCGGGTCAGCTCGCCGGACGGCGGCCGCGTGGTGTTCGCCCGGCTCGGCTGGCCCGGCTATCGGGTGACTATCGACGGCAAGCAGATTCCGATCACCACCGTGGCCAAATCGTTTGTCGCCGTGGATATCCCCGCCGGCACGCAGAACGCGGAATTGGTCCTGACCTGGCGTCCGCCGGGCTGGAAGATCGGCATCGGCGCGCTGGCCGCGGGCGTGGCCGGCACCGGTGTGCTGCAATGGCTGTACGCGCGGTCGCGGCGGCGTGCCAAGGTGCCGTCCGCCGCCATGTAGGGTCTGGAACTCGTGGTGGAAAGCAGCGCCCTCGCCCGGCGGGACGTGTTCAAGTGGGGCCTCATAACCGCGCTCGGTGTGGTGGCCGGATACGGTGCCGTCCTGCTGGCCAACGTCCGGCATTTCTACACCGACGACACCGAGTCGCAGTACGCCCCGCTGTGGGTGATGCTCGGAAATCGCCTGCGGGACGGGCAGTTCCCGGCGATGGTCCCCGAACACTGGATGGCCGGTAACTACGCCATCGAAGAGGCGGGCCTGCTCAATCCGCCGCAGCTGCTGATCGATCTGATCGCGCCCTCGGTGGACAACGTCGCGCTCTACGCCACCATCGTCAAGCTGATCTTCGCGATCGTGCTCGGGCTCGGGGTGTACCGGGTCTGCCTGGAGTACGGGGCCAGCGCGCCGTGGTCGGCGGTGGCCGGGGTGGCGATTCCGTTCACCGGGTGGCTGCTGTTCTTCGACGAAGCCAGTTGGTACACCGCGTTCGTCGGGACGGCGTGGCTGGTGCACGCGTGGGCCTCGGGTGTTCGTTATGCGCGGGGACGCAGCGGGCCGATTCCGACCTTCGTGTTCCTGTATCTCGCGATCTCGGTGCAGTACATATTCCCGGCGGTCGAGGCCGGTCTGATGATCGGCGCGGTGGCCGTCGGAGAGGTTGTCTACCAACGCAAGTGGATGCCGTCGCTGCGGTTGCTCGCGGCCTCGGCGTTCGCGGCCCTCGCCGGCTTGGCGACCTATCTGCCGAGCATTCTGTCCGCGAAGGTGACCTGGCGCGGGACCGCGCAGATCAACAACGATCAGTTCCTGACCGTGCCGTGGTCGGAGTCGTTGAATGCCAGCCTGCCGAGCACGTTGCCGGCGTACAGCTCTTGGTGGGGTTATGTGCAGCCGATGCCGGTGGTCTACATCGCCTGGTTCCTGATTCCGGCGCTGGCGTTCATCGACTGGCGTAAAGCGCGAGAGAACTGGCGCGAGTTCACCGCGATCGCGCTCGTCGCGATCATGGGGTTGATGTGGACCGCCGGGCCGGGGACCATCGGGCCGCTGCGCTGGCCGGCCCGCGTGCTGCCGATGGTGGCGCTCGGGCTGCTGGTGCTGGTGTGCGTGCTGCTCGGACGGTACGCGACCTTCGTCAGTTGGCGGCGGCGCGGTGTCGCGGCGGGCGTGCTGATCGGGTTGCTGTTCGTGCGGTCGTTCTCGGCGGCGCCGCGGGAGCTGGGTTGGCATGTGCTGGCGGCGGTTTCGGTGGCCGCGCTCGGGGCGGCGGTGGTGTGGCTCGCGCGGACCAAGGGGGCGGTGGCGGCCTGTGCGCTGACGATCGTCGCGGTGTTCCCGATTGCCTACCTTCAGGTTTGGGCTGTGCAGCCGACGCCGATGAGCTGGAACCTGCCGGAGAATCGGTCGGAGATGAAGGCGGCGTTCCCCGACTTCCCCGGCACCACACTGCAACTCGCCGATCGTGGGCCGATTCCGCCGGCGGAGAAGAATCTGAAAGGGGCCTACGGCTCGCTCGTATTCGGCAACTACGCCAAGGATCTGGAGCTGACCTACGTCAGCGGGTACACGCCCAACGGGCACTTCTGGTTCGGGGAGATGCTCTGCATGCGGTGGGACACCAGCGTGTGCCCCGATGCGTTCCGGCGGGCGTTCGAGGTCGAGCCGACCACCGGGCGCACGATTGTCGATCTGATGAAGGTCGATCGGGTGGTATTGCAGCGGTCGATGTATCCCGACGCGCGCAACCAGCCCGCGCCGGACGGCTGGAAGTGGGTCGACTATCCCGGGCACGAGCAGCAGATCTCGGTGCTGGAGCGGGCGAACGGGCTGATCTCGACGCGCAACGGGCGGGTCGCGGCCACGTCCGGAGTTGTGGCGACCTCCGTTTCGGAATCGGACATGGACAGCCGAGTCCGGGTCAACTCGGACAACGGTGGACAGGTCGTGTTCGCTCGCCTCGGCTGGCCGGGGTACCGGGCCACCCTCAACGGACGAGATATCCCTATCCGCGTCGTCGCGAAAACCTTTGTCGCGCTGGATATTCCGGCCGGAACCAAGAACGGCGACCTGGAACTGAGCTGGCGCCCGCCCGGCTGGAAGATCGGCGGCGTATCGATCCTGCTCGGACTCCTAGGCCTCGGCGTCCTCCAATGGGCGTTCCTGCGCACCCGCCGCGAGGACGACGAACCGAATTCCCCGAAACCCGCCGACACCGACAAACCGACCACCCCACAGCCGGACCTGGTCGACGCGAAGAACTGAGTTCGCGTCGAGGCGGGCTACTTCTGGACCTGATGCAACGGCGTCGAGCCTGTGGGTATGGGTGCGCGGGGGCGTGTTGGGTGCGCCCGCCGATCGGCGAGGATGGCGGGGCGATAGAGTGCCTGGCGCGACTGGAGGTGGGCGTCTGATGAGTTTCAACGGTGAGCGAAGTGCGGCGTCCGCGGGTGGCGACGGGATCGCGCCGACGGTGACGCGAGACGTGCGGTCGTTGGCCGATGGCGATGGGCCAAGTATGCGCGGCGCCGGTCTCGATGCTTCGATCCCGGTGGCGGAGGCGGACGAATCAGCGGGATCGGTTCAACTGGCGCACGAACTTGATGCGACCGAGCCGGCGAAACCCGGACCGTTGCTGCGGCTCGTCCAGCGGCAGGAAGTCGCGTTCGCCGCGGTCGGCGGGTTCAACACCGCGCTCGGGATCGGGCTGACGATTGTCTGGCTGGCGGTGCTCGGCGACAACGTGCCGCCGTCGGTCGCGGTGGCCGCCGCCTACGCCGTCAGCATCGTCGTCGCGTTCGTCTTGCATCGCACATTGGTGTTCCGGGTGCGCGGGCACCTGGTGCGCGACTTCGTCCGGTTCGTCGCGGTCAATTCCGGTGGGCTGCTGCTGAATATGGCGCTGCTCGAGCTGGCCGTCTCGGTCTGGCACTTCCCGGACAAGCCCGCCGCGGTCGTGGTGATGGCCCTGGTCGCCGTCGCCAGCTACTTCGGCCACCGGCACATCTCCTTCCGGCGCCGACCACCGGTCGAACCGGACAGCGCCGTCGGGTAGGTTTTGCTCATGCCGGAGCACACCTTGGACGCCACGCTGTTGAGCCTGCTGGCCTGCCCTCAGGACAAGGGCCCGCTACTGCTGGTCCGCGCCACCGAGGGCCCCGTCCTCTACAACCCCCGCCTGCGCCGCGCCTACCCCATCGACAACGGCATCCCCGTGCTGCTCATCGACGAGGCCCGCGACGTCTCCGACGACGAACACAACGACTTCATCGAGCAGCCGGTAGAGGCCTGAGCGTCACCCCGCCACCCGCACTACGTTTGATTTCCCGCACCAGAAATCGCATGCAGATCTCGGTGCGAGAAATCAGAAGTAGTGCGGCTGCGCGAGTCGGCGCCGCATATGCAAAGGGGCGTCGCAGTGGCGGGCTCAGTCGGGTTTGTTTGGGGGAGTGTCTATTTCGCCGGTCAGGTAGCGTTGGAGGGTGGGGGCTACTGCGGCGATCAGGGTTTCGGCTTCGGCGGAGGCCAGGGGTTCTATGCCGATAACCTTGCGGGCCATCAGGACGCCGATCATTTGGGAGCCGAGCAGGGATACGCGCAGGCGGCCGTCGTCTTCGGGGGTGGCGATGCGCTGGCGGACTCGTTCTATGACGACCTCCAGGATGAAGGCGCGGGCGAGGGAGTTGTCGCCGCCGCCGATGATGCTGCGGACCATGGCGACTATGCCGGGGCCGGCGGGGGAGTCCCACACGCCGAGTACCCCGCGGAGGATGGTTTCGCCGAGTTGGTCGAGGGGAGCGGTGTCGACTGCGGAGAGGGTGATCTCGGGGTCCACCGGAAGCTGGACGACCGCGCCGAACAATTGCTGTTTAGTGCCGAAGTAGTGGTGTACCAGCGCGGGATCGACGCCGGCGTCCGAGGCGACGGCGCGGATGGAGGTCTTGTCGAAGCCCACCTCGGCGAATCGCGCCCGGGCCGCGGCGAGGATCGCCTCGCGCGCGCCGGACTGACCCGGTCTGCGCCCGGAGCGGGCGGGGCGATCCTCGGCCGGTGATCCGTTCGCCGTCACGGAGTGCGCCGCCGTAACGTCGCCGCGCCGAGGCACAACGCGACCACCGCGAACCCGGCGACCACCGCCAGGTCGCGCCACATCGCGCCGGTGGCGTTCGAATGCGTCGAAACCTGTTGCAGCGCATCGACGGCGTAGCTCAGCGGCAGCACATTGCTGATCGCCTCCAGCCAGCCGGGCAGCTCGCCGCGCGGAACGAGCAAGCCGCACAGGAAGATCTGCGGCGCCACCACCACCGGCATGAACTGCACGGCCTGAAACTCTGTGCGCGCGAAGGCACTTGCCAGCAGGCCCAGCGCGACGCCGCAGACCGCGTCGACCACCGCGATCAGCACCACCCACCCGGGACTGCCCGCCGAGTCGAGACCGAGCAGACCGAACGACACCAGGCACGCCACCACCGCCTGCGCCGCCGCGGCCAGCGAGAACGCCGTGCCGTAGCCGCCGAGCAGGTCGAGTTTCCCGAGCGGTGTGGTGAGCAGCCGCTCCAGCGTGCCGGAGGTGCGTTCGCGCTGCATGGCAATGGCGGTGATCAGGAACATCACGATGAACGGCAGGATGCCGAGCATGCTGATGCCGACCCGGTCGAACAGTGACACCGGATTGAACGGATTGGCCGGGGTGTCCTTGTAGATGAAGTACAGCAACGTCATCAGCAGCGCGGGAACCACCACGATCATCGCGACGGTGCGGTGATCGTTGCGGAGCTGGCGCAGGATGCGGGTGGTGGTCGCGATATACGGACGAAGGGTGGGAGCCCGCCGGGCCGGCGGCTCGAGGATGATGGTCATGGTTCCTGCCTGAGTTGGATGTCGTTGCGGCGGTGCGTGGTCAGGCCGCGTGGGCCTTCGTGATCAGCGAGAGGAACGCGCGTTCGAGATTCTGCTCGCCCGTCTCGGCGCGCAGTTCGTCCGGGCTCAGCTGGGCGAGCAGATGGCCGTCGCGCATCAGCAGCAGCCGATCGCAGTGCTCGGCCTCGTCCATCACGTGGCTGGACACCAGCAAAGTGGTTCCGTCGGCGGCCAATTCCCGGAACTGCTTCCAAAGGTCCACGCGCAGTACGGGATCCAGCCCCACCGTCGGCTCGTCGAGGATCAGCAGTTCCGGCTGAGCGACCAGCGCGCACGCCAGCGAGGCGCGGGTCTTCTGCCCGCCGGACAGCTGATCGCCGCGTTGCGCGGCGTGTTCGGTCAGGCCGACCGCGTTGATCGCGTCTTCGGTGGCGGTGCGTTCGCGACCGTAGAGCGCGGCGAAGTACGCGACGTTCTCGTGCACGCTGATATCGGAGTAGATGCTCGGCGCCTGCGTGACGTAACCGATCCGCCGCCGCAGCTCCGCCGCCCCCGCGGGCCTGCCCAGCGCCGAGATCTCCCCGGACTCGACGACCTGGGTCCCGACGATGCTGCGCATCAGCGTGGTCTTACCGCAGCCCGACGGCCCGAGCAGGCCGGTGATCGAACCGCGCGGAATCGTGAGCGAGACGTCGTGCAGAACCTCGCGTCCGCCGCGCCGCACCGTCAGGTTCTGCACCTCGACAGCAGGTGATGAGGTGTTTTGCGACATGGTCGCCTCAATTCATCGAGTGTTGAATTCACTGTGCGATGAATTTAGCGCGAGTACGCCGCAACGGCAAGAGGCCTGGGCCCGCCTCGGCGTGTCGATTACTCGTGTCACGGTGTCCGCCAGGTGTGGTCCGGCGGGGGCGAGTTGGTGTCACGGTGGGTGCGGCCCTGGCGCAATCGACCCCTCGCGTCCCGGCGTCCGCCAGGTCAATGCCCGTGCTGCATGGGCACAGTCCCAGCCGACCCGCCCGGCTCGACGACCACGAATTGGCCCATCATGCCCTGGTCCTCATGCCACAGCAGATGACAGTGATACATGTACGGCGCGTTCGGATCGGCGGGTCCGTCGAAGCGCATGGCCAGTTTCACCGTGGCGTTCGGTGGAAGGAAGACGGTGTCTTTCGGTCCGGCGAGCTCGGCCGGCGGCGGTCCGTCGTTGCGCGCGAGCACGCGGAACTGCACGTCGTGGATGTGGAAGTTGTGCGGCATACCGTCGTTGTTGTGCACGGTCCAGGTCTCGGCGGTGCCGCGAGTAACGGTGAGATCGATCCGGTCCATCGCCATCGGCCTGCCGTTGATGCCGGCGAGATTGATGTCGAAACGGCGTTCCCGCACCGAGTCCGAACCGTCGGGAGTCGACGGATGAGCCAGTGCCGCAGGCAATTCGGGCGACGGACGCAGGGTTCCGGCGGCCCGGAGTTCGAGGATGTCGAAGGTGTCGTCCCCGCCCGCGAACCGCTGTCCCCAGAAATCGAGCCCGGCGTCGAGTTTGTTGCCGCGCAACACCGTTCGCTCACCAGGACGCACCCGCACCACGATCTCGGCGCGCTCGCCGGGCGACAGCTGCACGCGATCCAGCGCGAGCGGGCGTTCGATCAGCCCGCCGTCGGTCGCGATGAGCGAGAATTGGCGCTCGTCGGCGAAGCCGAAGGTGTAGATCCGCGCCGTCGAGGCGTTGAGCAGGCGCAGCCGGACCAACTCGTCGCCGACGTCGCGGTACGGCGTGAGCGTGCCGTTGACCATGGTCTGATCGCCGAGAAAGCCGACATCGCGGAAGATCGCGTGCGCCGAATCGAACTTGCTCCCTTTGAATTTCACGTCTTGGACGATGACGGGCAGATCGTCGACACCGTAGTTCTTCGGCAGCGGCAGCGCGTCGGACACCTCGTCGTCGAGCAGGAACATCCCGGCGAGCCCACGCCGCACATGCTGTTCGGTAACGCCGTGCGGATGCGGGTGGTACCAGAGCGTCGCGGCAGGTTGGTTTACGGTCCACTGCGGATTCCAGGTGCCGCCCGCCGGAACCATCTGGTGCGGACCACCATCCATCGCCGCGGGTACATGCATGCCGTGCCAATGCACCGTCGACGCCTCGGGCAGTTGATTGCGCACGGCAACCGCGACCTTCTCACCGCGTCTGGCCCGCAAGGTCGGGCCGAGGTAATTGCCGTTGAACCCCCAGGTCTCCGTCGCCACACCGGGCTTGAATTCCGTTCGCCCCGAACGCATATCGAGCTGGAACTCGCGCGTCCCGTCCGGGCGCACCTGTGCCTGCGCGAGCGGCGGAATGGCTAGCTCATTGCTGAATTCCGCACTGCCGACCGTGGATACGTCCGCATTCACGTACGTCAGGGTGACGCCGCCCGCGATCGCCACCGCGAGCAACGCCACGAACGCGGCAAGACCGAGAAACAACCGCCGCCACCTGCGCGGCCGGTAAACCGAAACCATCTGCTGACGGTAGAAATCGTCACCCCCGCAGCACATCCGGGAGCGTCCCTATTCCAACCCTTGATTTCGTACCGACGTGCCCAGGGTGTTCATCCGGAAACGCCGGATAAGACCTGGTCAGACTATGTGACTCGGCTCACAACGATCTGATGTCACGTCTGCCGGGGGTCATTTGTCCCATGGTCGTCACCAACCCCGGTGACCTGACCATCGGAGCAACACCATGAACACCGAACAGCGGATCGTCATCCTCGGCGCCGGCTACACCGGCCTGCTCACCGCCGCGCGCCTGGCTCGCCGCACCCGCAAGCTGAGCGCCCGGATCACACTGGTCAACCCGTCGCCACGCTTCACCGAACGCCTGCGCATGCACCAGATCGCCGCGGGCCAGGAACTCGCCGACCATCGCATCGCCGACATCCTGACCGGTACCGGCGTCGAATTCGTCCAGGGCTGGGCCACTTCCATCGATCCGGATGCCCAGCAGGTGATAATCGATGACGCGATAAACCTGCCCTACGACGAACTGGTCTACGCCCTCGGCAGCAGCACCGACACCACCCTCGTCCCCGGCGTCGCCGACCACGCCTGGACCCTCGACGACCCACGCGCCGCGAACCGGTTCGCCGGACACCTGAACGCCCTTGCGGCCCAGGGCGGTACGGTCGCGGTCTGCGGCGGTGGTCTGACCGGCATCGAGGCCGCGGCCGAAATCGCCGACGGGCACCCGGGTTTGCGCGTCACCCTGATCAGCACCGGCGAGCCCGGTGCGATGATGGGCGACAAGGCCCGCGCCTACCTGCACCGCACCCTGAATCGCCTCGGCGTCACCCGCGAAACCGGCCGGGCCGTCACCAAGGTGCTGCCGGACGCGGTCGAATTGGCCGACGGCACAATGATTCTCGCCGACCTGACCCTCTGGACCGCCGGCGTCCGCGTCTCGACCCTGGCCGCTAGGGCCGGCGTCGAGACCGACTCACGCGGACTGATCGTGGTCGACGAGACCCTGAGTTCGATCTCGCACCCGAACATCCACGCGATCGGTGACGCGGCCGCGATCCGCATGCCGTGGGGCCAGATCCACGGCACCTGCCAGAGCGGCCTGCCGACCGCCGCGTACACCGCCGACACCCTCGCGCGGCGGCTGCGCGGAAAGCCGGTGCGGCCGTTCCGTTTCGGCTACTTCCATCAGCCGGTCAGCCTCGGCCGCCGCGACGGCGTCATCCAGTTCACCAAGTCGGACGACACCCCCGCCCGGTTCTACCTGACCGGTCGCGTGGCGGTCGCGTACAAGGAATCGGTCAGCGCCAGCCCGGTACCGGTCGTCCGGTTCAGCCGCCGGATGAACGTCCCGATCAAGCTGAGGGCCGGCCGCCCGGCGCTGACCTGCGCGGTTGAGCCGGAGCCGGGTTTGGGAGCATGACCCGATGGTCGACGTCACTGCCCAGCAGGATCCCTTTCTCGAACACCGGCGGCTGCTGTTCGCCACCGCGTACCGGATGCTGGGCACCGTCACCGACGCGGAGGACATCCTCCAGGACACCTGGCTCAAATGGCACGACACCGATCAGTCGACGGTGCGGCACCCGAAGTCCTACCTGGTCCGCACCGTCACCAACCTCTCGCTGAATCGGCTCACCTCCGCCCAGGCCACCCGCGAAAACTACGTCGGCCCATGGCTTCCCGAACCGCTGCGCACCACCCCGAACATCGCCGAGGAGACCGAATTGGCCGACACCGTCTCCACCGCCATGCTGGTCGTGCTGGAAACCCTGAGCCCCGTCGAACGCGCCGTCTTCCTGCTGCGCGAGGTATTCGGCTACACGCACGCCGAGATCGCCGACACCCTGGACCGCCCGGAGCCGACCATCCGGCAGATCGCGCACCGCGCCCGCACCCACGTGCAGGCCCGCCGTCCGCGCTTCGACACCGACAAGGCCGAACGCGACCACATCACCGCCCGATTCATGGCCGCCTGCTCCGGCGGCGACCTCAACGCGCTGATGGACCTGCTCGCCCCCGACGTCACCCTGTGGAACGACGGCGGCGGCGTGGTCACGGCCGCGCGTCGTCCGCTGCACGGCCCGGATCACGTGGCCCGCTGGCTGCTCGGCGTGTTCGCCAAGCCGGTGTCCGCGGGCGTCGAGCTCGAATCCGCCTACCTCAACGGCGAACTCGGCACGCTGGCCTGCCAGGGCGGTAACCCGGGTGGCGCGTTCACCTACGACATCGCCGACGGCCGCATCAAGAACCTGCGGTTCCAGGTGAACCCGAACAAGCTGAAGGGGCTCTATACCGAACCGCTCGGCTGAAGCGCCACGCCCACCCTCCGGCGCGCGTATACGGCGTGTCCGAATTACGCTCCTGCGGTGACCAACGAGAACGCGACCCCGTCCGCGGACGGGGGACAGCTGCGGGCTTCGACGCTGGAACTCTTTTTCGATCTAGTGTTCGTCTTCACCATCACCCAGCTCACCCATGTCTTCACCCATCACCCCGGCTGGTCGGCGCTGGGGCAAGTGGCCCTGCTGTTCGGCGTGATCTGGTGGATGTACAGCGGATTCGTCTTCCTGACCAACGAGGTGGCGCCGAGCAGTTCGGCCCGGCGCACCTGGCTGCTGATCGGCATGTTCGGCTTCTTCGTGGTGTCACTGGCCATCCCGGACGCCTTCCACGGCACCGGCGTGGCCTTCGGCGTCGGCTACTTCGTGATCACCGCGGTGCACACGGGGCTGTTCTACAGCAATGGCGGCGAGTCCGCCGTTCTCGCGATCAAGCGGATCGCGCCGCTCAATACCCTCGCCGCCGGACTGGTGCTGGCCGGCGGTTTCGTGCACGGCTGGCACCAATACGCGTTCTGGGGTGCGGCGCTCGCGGTGCAGGTGCTGACCCCGTATCTGGTCGACACCGGCGACTTCCGGATCCGGGCCAGCCATTTCTGTGAGCGGCACGGGCTGGTGGTCATCGTCGCGATCGGTGAGTCGATCGTGGCCATCGGCGTCGGGCTGGCGGGGGAGAAGATCACGGTGCCGCTCATCGCGACCGTGGCGCTGGGGCTGTGCCTCGCCTACGTGCTGTGGTGGGCGTACTTCGGCATCGACGACGAGCGCGGCGAACACGCGCTCGCGGCGGTGCCGGAGCGGGAGCGGTCCCGGCCCGCGGTGCTCGGGTACGGATATTCGCTGTACGTCCTGCTCATCGGCATCATCGTGACGGCGGCGGGCATTCAGATGAGCATCGCGCACGGCAACGAACCCGCGTCCGTCGCGACCGCCGCCGCGTTGTCCGGCGGGGTCGCGCTGTATTTTCTCGGCCAGTTCTTCTTCCGCCGGGCGCTGCGGCTGCCGCGGGCGTGGAGCCGGCTGATCGCCGCCGCAGCGGTCGCCGCGACCACGCCGATCGGGGTGGTGTGGGTGTCGTGGGCGCAGCTGGCGGCGCTGGTCGCGGTAGGTTACGCCGCCGTCATCATCGATGACCTGATCACCTTGCGCAGTGGTCAGCACAGCTCCTACGTGTAGGTCGTCCGACCGATACCGGCGCACCGCCCGCCCGCGCTAGGTTCATTGCGAATATGATTCTGTCGCAAGGAATTTCGCAATGAGAACGAAACCTCTGCTCGGGCTGTTCGCGGCCGTCGCCGGCCTCGGTGCCCTGATGTCCGCGCCCGCGGCGGCGACGCCGGTGCTGCACGCGGCATGCCCGGCGAGTCAGTACGAGAACATCGACAAGAAGTGTGTGCCGCGCCCGCAGCAGGCCCTGACCCCGCCGGACGGGGCGACCGCGAAGTGCAAGGACGGCACCTACAGCTCCAGCCTGACTCGCAAAGGGACCTGCTCCGGGCACAAGGGAGTCGAGCAGTGGCTGGTCGATCTGCCGTAGCCGCCGTCTTGGACAATGGCGGCTGTGTGTGCCGATGAACTAGCCGTCGAACCGCCCGTCGCCGCCCGCAGATTGCTTGGGGCGACCCTCTGGTCGGGAGCGGTCGGCGTGCGGATCGTCGAGGTCGAGGCCTACGGTGGTGATCCCGCCGGGCCGTGGCCGGATCCCGCGTCGCACTCCGGGCGCGGGCGGACCAAACGGAACACGGTGATGTTCGGGCCGGCGGGGGTGCTGTACGTGTATCTCAGCTACGGGATGCACACCTGCGTCAATGTGACCAGTGGCCCGGACGGGATCGCCAGCGCCGCGCTGATCAGGTCGGGTGAGGTGATCGCCGGGCTCGACGAGGCCCGGGCTCGGCGAACGGCCGCGCGGTCCGATGCCGACTTGGCGAAGGGGCCGGGCAACCTCGGCAGTGCGCTGGGAATTATGTTGAGCGACTACGGAACTCCGCTGTTCGATGCGAGTTCGGCGATCCGGCTGGAACTCGGCAAGGCCATTCCCGCGAAGCAGATCGCCAGCGGTCCCCGGGTGGGGGTGAGCACAGCGGCGGATCTGGCGTGGCGGTTCTGGCTGCCGTCCTCGCCGGCGGTGTCGACGTACCGGCGCAGTCCGCGGGCGCCGCGTGCCGAGGCGTCCTGAGGATTTTCCGCGGCGGCCGATGAGTTTTCCCGGAGGATGACGTCCTATCAGGTGAACGCGCTACCACCCCGCGCGACCGACCTGAAGGAAGACATCATGACCGCCGTGCCCGCCGCCTCCGCTCGCCCCGGCAAGACGCTGAATCGCGTGCTCTGGACCCTGCAAATCCTGCTCGGCCTGTTCTTCATCATCGCCTCCGCGCTGCCGAAACTGTTCGGCCAGGAGGACGCCGTGCAGTCGTTCAACGACATCGGCTGGGGTGATTGGTTCCGCTACCTCACCGGCGTCGTCGAGCTTTCCGGTGGCATCGGCCTGCTGGTGCCGCGGCTGAGCGGGCTGGCCGCGGCCGGACTGTCGATCACCATGGTGCTGGCCGCCGCGACCCAGGCGTTCCTGCTGGACGCGCCCGCGCTCGCGCCCTTCCCGCTGGTGCTGGCCGCGGTGTTCGCCTGGATCGCCTACGAGCGGCGCGACACCATCGTCGCGCTGCGGGACACGCTGTTCGGCTGAGTGAGTTGCCTACGATCGGCGGACTTCGGTTCGCCGATCGTTGCGCCGCGTCAGCCCGTAATCGGTTGGGCGAGATCGTCTTCCGCGACCACCTGGTACACGGCGTTCAGGGTCGGTTCGCCCACCAGGTCTTTGATGCGCTCGTAGCGGCGTTCCTCGATCGGTGCGATGCGCTCCATCCACACCGGGATGTCTTCCGGCTCGGCATGCTCGATGAGGGCGAGGGTGAACAGTTCGCGCGGGTCGTCGAGGTTCAGCGCGCTGAGTACGCGGGTGCGCGGGTCGCCGGGGACGGTTTCGTCGGGGATCCACGCCTTACGAAAAGTCGCATAGTCGACTCCGTCGTTGAGGCGACGAGACATGGCTGCGATCAGCATCTTCGGGGGCCTTTCCGATTTATCTTGCAGTGCAAGTTAAACCTAACCGCAGTTTTCTTGCAGTGCAAGAAAAATCTGGGAGGATGGTCGCGTGGTTGATCGAAGGTCCCGCCCGCGCGCCGGGCTCACCAGGGAGAAGATCCTGGACGCGGCGATAGCTTTCGTCGGCGAACACGGGCTCACCGCCCTGTCGACCCGCAAGCTCGGCGCGGCGATGGGCGTCGACGGGATGAGTCTCTATCACTACGTGCCGAGTAAGGCGGCGTTGCTGGACGGGATGGTCGAGCGGCTGCTCGAGCAATCGATGGTGGAGTTGCTGCCCGCGGGCGATCGACCGTGGCCCGACGCCGTGACCGCGATGGCGCATGGGCTCCGGGCGACGCTGCTCGCGCATCCCGCGACCGCGAGCATCCTCGCGACCAGGCCGGTCAACTCGCCCGGCGCATATCGGATTCTGGAGTCCGCTCTGGCGGTGATGAGTGACCAGGGCGTGCCGCTCGGGCGGGCGATGGATGTAGTGAACGCGGTGATGACGTTCGTCATCGGACACACCCTCGCCGAAGCGGGAACCACGCCCGGCCACGAGCAGGCCGATGCCGCGCAGGCGCCGGCGGACCCTCAGGCGTACCCGTTGCTGGCCGAATCCCTGGCCACGGGTGCGGGTCTCGACTTCGAATCGCGGTTCGCCCTGACCGTGCAGATTCTCGTTCGCGGCTTCGCCGCCGGCGGATAAACAGCTCGACCCGGGGCGGCTGACCTCGACACACTGAGTGCAGTCCAACCACCTACTACCCGTGCGGAAAGATGGGACACCGTGAGCGGCGACATCATCGACGAATTGACCTGGCGCGGACTGATCGCGCAATCCACCGACCTGGACGCCCTGCGTGCGGCCCTGGACGCGGGACGGTTGACCGTCTATGCCGGTTTCGATCCCACCGGTCCCAGCCTGCACGCCGGCCATCTGGTTCCTTTGCTCGCGCTGAAGCGGTTCCAGCGTGCGGGCAATCGGCCGATCGTGCTGGCCGGCGGCGCCACCGGACTCATCGGCGATCCGCGCGACGTCGGCGAGCGCACCATGAACTCGACCGACACCGTGCAGGAATGGGCCGGGCGCATCCGCTCGCAGCTGCAACGGTTCGTCGACCTGGACGACCTGACGACCGGCGCGGTGATCGCGAACAACATGGACTGGACCGGGCAGCTGTCCGCCGTCGACTTCCTGCGCGATATCGGCAAGCACTTCTCGGTGAACGTCATGCTTGCCCGCGACACCATCAAGCGGCGGCTCGACGGTGAGGGCATCTCCTACACCGAGTTCAGCTACATGCTGTTGCAGGCCAACGACTACTTGCAGCTGCGGCGTCAGTACGACTGCACGTTGCAGGTCGGCGGCTCCGATCAGTGGGGCAACATCATCGCCGGCGTCGAACTGAACCGGCGGGTCGACGGCGCGTCCGTGCACGCGCTCACCGTTCCGCTGGTGACCTCGGCCGACGGCAAGAAGTTCGGCAAGTCGACCGGTGGCGGCAGCCTGTGGCTCGATCCGGAGATGACCAGCCCGTACGCCTGGTACCAGTACTTCGTGAACACGGCCGATGCCGATGTCATGCGGTACCTGCGCTGGTTCACCTTCCTGTCGCAAGAAGAACTGGCCGAGCTCGAGCAGGCCACCGCCGAACGGCCGCACGCGCGGGAAGCGCAGCGCAAGCTGGCGGCGGAGATGACCACGCTGGTGCACGGCGAGGCGAATACGCGTGCGGTGCAGTTGGCGAGTCAGGCCTTGTTCGGGCGCGGCGAACTTCGTGAGTTGGATGAGCCGACGCTGGGGGCGGCGCTGCGCGAGGCCGCGGTGGCCGAGCTGGGTGCGGGAGAGCCGAGCACGATCGTCGATCTGCTCGTGGCCACCGGGTTGAGCGAAAGTCGCGGTGCGGCCCGGCGCGCGGTGAACGAGGGCGGCGCCTCGGTGAACAACGAGCGGGTCTCGGATCTGGAATGGACCCCCGCCGACAGCGACTACCTGCACGGACGCTGGCTGGTGCTGCGGCGTGGAAAGAAGAACCTCGCGGGGGTACTGCGGGCAGGTGCATGAAGATCGCGGTGGCTTGAATCACATCCGTGTGATTCAAGCTTCCGGTCGGGTCGGATCCGAGGCTCTGACCTGGGGAAACACCGGCTGGAACAGCGGATTTGACTCTGCGTTATCCGCCGCGTAACTTAGTTCGAGTCAGAGCGACACGGACACCGACCCGGAGCCGGGAAGCCCAGTGGAAACGCTGAGTGGATGGACTGGGAAACGAGGTAGGACGAGAGCGCCTGGCCGTCAGATAGAAACCTAGGGTGATCACACGGACTTGACTCTGTGGGATACGCCGTTTAGGCTGGAACAGTTGCCTCACGGACGAACCGGTTAGCGCCGGGGATGAAGTGTGTGCGTGTGTTCTTTGAGAACTCAATAGTGTGTCGATGAATGTCAGTGCCAATATTTTATTGGTTCCGATTCCTCATACCCCCCGGTTGAT
>NZ_JBIAID010000007.1:0-216025 GCF_042871115.1 Nocardia sp. NPDC006044 | reverse complement strand
TTTTTTTTTTTTTTTTTTTTTTTTTTTTTTTTTTTTTTTTTTTTTTTTTTTTTTTGTTTTTTTTTTTTTTTTTTTTTTTTTTTTTTTTTTTTGTTTTTTTTTTTTTTTTTGGTGGGGGGGGGGGCGGGGGGGGCGGCGGCGCCCCCCCCCCCCCCCCCCCCCGCCCCGCCCGGAGGGGCTTTGCCCCCCGGACCCCCCTCTCTGGTTGGCAGTCCTAGGTAGTGGAGTGGTTCTGATGGCTGCCACCAACTTGCAGTCGGGGCCTGTCCCGGAATGTCTTGCTGCGCAAGTGTGCATCCTTTACGGTGCTCCGGGGGTTTGGCTGTTCAACTGATCGTTTGAAATTTGGCGTGCTGCAATGTGTTCCACGTGGAACGGGTGCGCTGGTGGGGGACGACGTGGAAGGTTCAGCACCCCAGCACGTCTCACATCCGAGAGGTGCTGGGGTGTTTCGCTGGTCAGCGGGGGATTGCGGCTGCTTCCAGGCGGGCGAGGGTTTCGGGGGTCGGCCAGTGGCGGATTTCGTAGCGGCGGGGGGACATGTGGGGGATGGGGGTGAGGCCGGTGATTTCGGCTACTGCGGGGAAGGGGACTTCGAAGAGGGTTTGCATTTGGCCGTTCTCGTCGGTGCAGAAGACGACTCGATCGGCCTCCGGGAGAAGGTATTCGACGTCCTTGCCCCAGATTGTGACGGTGTGGGGGCCGGTGTCGTCGGATAGGTACATGACGGAGCCGGCGAAGGCGGTGGCCAGGTCTTCGTGGTCGGGGTAGGCAAGATAGTCGTCCACCGCTTGCTCCAGCACTGCGGCTTGGGCTCCGTATTCGGTTATGGCCAAACCACATCGGGCGCGGAGGGCTAGCACGCGGTGACGGTGGTCGGGGATTTGGTCGAGCGGGACGACGGTGCCGTGGTCGTCGACCGTGTAGGCCTGCGGGGAAATGGGGCGCACGGCTTCGCGGTAACGCTGCTCGACGTGTTCGAAGACCGGAGCGAGGTCGTCCAGATCGGGGGCGATGATGAGGGTGTCCACGTCGGGGAGGAAGGCGATCGGGCGGTGGGTGCCGTCGCCGGAACCGGCCAGCCAGCCGGGAATCAGGGGCCACGAGGTGCAGTAGCCGTCGCCGTTGTCGGCGAAATGGATCAAGCCGTCTCCCTTGAAACCACCGGAACCGACCATGGCGGTGAGGTTTTCGCGGGCAGCGGCGAAGACTTCGTCGGCGCTGACGTCCCAACGTCGCAGGGTCTCCGAGGAGACGATCGAGCGGGAATGCGGGCGGTCGATCGCGACCAGTTCGTCGATGAACGGGAACGCGGGGCGCGAAATCGACCGCATACCGTCGGTATCGGAGTTGATCCCGAAGGTGTTGGGGCGCAGTATCGGTCGCAGCAGGGGCCGGACCTCGGGCCAGGTGTCCGGCGCGTCGTCATCGGGCACGGCGGCGACGAAATTCGCGATGCGCCGGTCCCGGTCTTCCGCGGAGAGACCCGCGGTCTCGCGATAGATATTTCCGAGGTACAGCCGGAGGCTGCCCACGGTGATCTCGAAACCGTCGGGGTCGTACTCCGCGTCGTGCTGGCCGGCGGCGGTCAGTTGGTGCAGGACGAGCGCCGCGAACTGGTCGGCGTCGGTCCCGATGTTCTCCTCCACGCGGCCACCGTAACCGGCAGGACCGACGAGTGCACAGGGGTCATTCCTCGGAGAGCGGTCCGTGCCGATCGAGGTGCAGGTAGGTGTAGCCGGTGACGATGAGGCAGACGACGGTGGCGGTGATGAGCATGGCCCAGCCGGCGACGAGCAGGCTCAGCAGGCCACCGAGCAGGGCGCCGAGCGCGAAACTCAGGTAGAGCAGGAAGTAGCCGAGCCAGTCGGCGTAATCGCCGCCGCTCATGTGGCGTTCGATGCCCTGGGCCAGCTTGACCAAGGTGCCGGTGACGTAGCTCAGGGGCACGGACACCTCGCCGTCCTTGACGAACGAGGTGTTGAGCGCGCCGACGCCGAAGGCGACGAACAGGATCGGCACGAAGTCGATGGAGGCGGTGTCGGGGTCCTGGAAGCGCACGATGTCGATGATCGAGGCGGTGGCGAGGCTGAACGTCGTCAGCAGCGTGGGACCGTGCGGATGCCCGGACCAGTAGCGCCTGCGGCACCAGGAGGCGACCACGACACCGGCGACGAACGACCCGAGCAAGCCGGCCGCCGCTGCCGCGGTGTCGTTCTGCTGATGGAAGTGGCCGAGGATGGCGCGCTCGGTGTTGCCGGTCATGAAGGTGACGAAGTAGCCGGCGGTATGCATGAACGCGGCGGCGCCGATCAATCCGGCCAATGCGGCCAGTACCCAGGACAATCTGGCCTCGTTGTCGAAAAGTGCCCGTTTGCGTGCTTCGTCCGGTTTCGGCACAGGTCAGGCTCCTTTCGAAGGTGAATGCGACTCTTCAGTGTTACCGCTCGCCGGCGGAACGCGCATGCGCAGCGCCGTGGTTTGCCAGACGGTCACCAACGCGACATCGACCGGCCGTTCGGCCGGCCGGTGGTCGGTTGGTCGGTATCCGAGCGGTAACCGAGTGACTTGAAAGTGCCGACTTCCGTGGTCAGCGGCGGTGACGCATGATGCTGTCGGTAACAATTAGTAACCGACCGAAGCGGTTGCCGAACGGCGCTCGGGATCATCGGAGCGCCGACGAGCGGCCCGTCCGTTGTGACCGGTCGCACGGAAGGAGCAGGGGCAATCCGCGCAGCCGGATCTGGCGGTCGCCGGTGGACGCCGAACGCGTCGCGGTCTGACGGCGGGCCGAGCGGGCCGCCGCCGGTTACCGTGCACGAGTGGACTCCGTGCTCGATTTCCTGCTGACCGAACCGCTCGCCGCGGCCCCGCTCGACGATGTCGCCGCGGCCTGGACCCGACATCGGGTGGCCGCGAACCGATTCGGCAAACCGGTCGATGTCGCCCTGGCCGGCGGCTTCGGCGCGGACCGGCTCGGTTACGCGTTCCTGTCCGGGTATCAGGAGGCGTTGCGCACGCTGATTCCGGATCTGCCTGCGGACGAGCTGGTCGCGTTGTGCGCGACCGAGGCGGGCGGCGGACATCCGTCGGCGATTCGGACGACGTTGGCCGAAGACCAGGGCGCCGTCCGGCTCAACGGGACGAAAACCTTTGCCACGCTTGGCATGCTGGCGCACCGGCTGGTGGTGATCGCGAGTGCCGGCGCGGACGAGGCAGGCCGGAATCGGTTGCGCGCCACCATGGTCGACGTGCGGGCCGCCGGGGTGCACGTGACGAATCTGCCCGCCACTGCGTTCGCCCCGGAGATTCCGCATGCGATGGTCACGCTGACCGACGTTGCGGCAGTGGTGTTGCCGGGCGACGGCTACCTGGATTACCTCAGGCCGTTCCGCACGATCGAGGACGTGCATGTGCTCGCGGCGGCGCTGGGCTGGTTGATCCGGGTGGCGCGGGCGGCGGACTGGCCGCGGTCCGCGCTGCAACGACTGCTCACCGCGGTGTCGGCGGTGCGCGGGCTGGATATCGATGCGCCGAGTTCGCCGGGCGTGCACATCGCCTTGGGCGGCGCGTTCGACTATGTCGGCACGGTGCTGACGGAGCTGGATTCCCTGTGGGCGTCGGCGGATTCGGCCACACGGCAATTGTGGGAACGGGATCGTCCGCTGCTCACGATCGCCGGAAGGGTGCGCGATCAGCGGCTGGCAACGGCCTGGCGATCAGTGCGACCCGAGCCGGAGCAGGCCGTGTGACCTGGTCCGAAAATGGGGAGCGGGCCTCGGCGAAGGGGGGGAGTTAGCCGAGGCCCGCGTAAGGTCGGCCCGGGGGGGAGGGGCCGACTTGAATGATCCTACGCGATGATCCGCGATTGTGTGCGCGTGGGGAGGGCCACTTTTCCAAGATTTTTTGGGTGGGCTTACTTTCTGCTTGCTCGGCGACGATTCGGGTACTCGAGATGCCTCGCGGGGGCATGGCTCGAGGGTGGCCTGGTGTTTGCCAAAACTACTGTTGCGCAGGTCGATACCTGATTTGTGCCAGCTCGGATCTGGGCCGATGGCAGTGGTGGAAAACATGCCGACCGGTCGCTGTGTGGCGAGGATCGCTGTCGGATATGGGTGATTCGCGTCCGGCGGCCGCGCACGGTGCCGCGTGTCGTTTCGGCGCGCGGATTCACGGCTCTCCCGAATCTGTCGTACCCCGGTGCGAACATGTGTTCGTGTTCACCCGGTGCGCGACCAATCGCCTCGGCCGAGCGGTCAAGGCGCTCGGCCGATTTCACGGCGGCCCGCCCCGGCCTGAGTATCGCGCGGCGGCGAATCGAGTAGTCGGCTACCCGCGACCGGTCCCGCTGCGGCGCGGGAGTATCGAACCGGTCGCACTTCGATCCGGCACCCCCGAGCACCGCCTGGATCGAGGTGCGACCTTTGTCTATCTGTGGAGAGCCGTCGCGGCAGATTTGGGGGTGGGCAGCCGCGCGCGAACTCTGTACATTGTAGAGAGATCATCTTGTCGCGGGCCGGGCTGCTCGCAACCGGGTGGTTCACTTTCCATGATCGAGAAACCGAACAAATCGGATGAAATTGTCGGTGGGTGGCGCAATACTGTCCCGAGTATCGGTAAAGGTCCCGATCCAGCGAATTCGGCAGACGCCAACGCACCGGCGTCGAGCAAATACATCCTACGAAACTCACGAACTCAGGAGAATCATGCCCGACGCAATAGTCGCCGAGGGACTGGTCAAACGATATGGCGATCTGGTCGCCCTCGACGGACTCGACCTCGCGGTCCCGGAAGGGACCGTCACCGCGCTGCTCGGACCCAACGGCGCAGGTAAGACCACCACGGTCCGGGTGCTCAGCACGCTACTGGTACCGGACGAAGGGCGGGCGACGGTCGCGGGCATCGACGTGCTGCGTGATCCCCGGACGCTGCGCTCCCGGATCGGCGCATCCGGTCAGTACGCCGCGGTGGATGAATATCTGACCGGTTTCGAGAATTTGGAAATGGTCGGGCGGCTCTATCACATGGGCGTGCAGCGCAGTAAAGCGCGCGCCCGCGAACTACTCGACCGGTTCCGGCTGAGCGACGCCGCCGACCGCCCGGTGAAAACGTATTCCGGGGGCATGCGCAGGCGACTCGACCTGGCCGGAGCGCTGGTGGCCAACCCGCCGGTGCTGTTCCTGGACGAGCCGACCACCGGCCTGGATCCCCGGGCCAGGCTCGACCTGTGGGACGTCATCGAGGAACTGGTCGCGGGCGGCACCACCCTGTTGCTCACCACGCAGTACATGGACGAGGCCGATCGGCTGGCCGACGCGATCGCGGTGATCGACCACGGCAAGGTCATCGCGCGCGGCACCGCGGATGAGCTCAAGACCCTGGTCGGCGGCGATCGGATCGAGCTGACCGTCGACCACGCGGACAACCTCGGCACCGCGATGCAGGCGCTGAAAGGCCTGGCGGACGGGGAAATTCACGTCGAACCCGGGCTGCGCCGGATCACCGTCCCGGTGTCGGACGGCTCGCAGGCGCTGGTCACGGCGATCGGCAAGCTGGCCGAGCACGACGTCAAGATCCACGACGTCGGCCTGCGGCGCCCTTCGCTCGACGATGTCTTCCTCACCCTCACCGGGCACGAGGCGGAGGAATTGGTCAACGACAACGGCCGCGCGGCCGGAAAGCTCGAAGCAGCGGAAGGAAAGACCCGATGACCACCGTGGCCTCGGTGAATGACCGGCCTTCGGCCGTCGACCGGCTCTCGATGGTGGTCAGCGACAGCCTGACCATCGCGAAGCGCGGCGTGATCAAGATCCGGCGAGTGCCGGACGTGCTGATCTTCTCGACGCTCTCGCCGATCATGTTCGTGCTGCTGTTCGCCTACATCTTCGGTGCGGCGATCGATGTGCCCGGCGTCTCCGGCGGGTACCGGGAGTTCCTGATCGCGGGCATCTTCGCGCAGACCGTGGTGTTCGGTGCGTCGTTCACCGGTGCGGCGCTGGCGGAGGACATGCAGAAGGGCATCATCGACCGGTTCCGTTCGCTGCCGATGGCCCCGTCGGCCGTGCTGATCGGCCGGACGCTCAGTGACGTGGTGATCAACGTGGTCAGCCTGACCGTGATGTCGCTGACCGGCCTGGTGGTCGGCTGGCGGATCCGCGGCTCGTTTCTGGACGCGGTGCTGGCCTATGTGCTGCTGTTGCTGTTCGCCTACGCGGTGTCCTGGGTCATGGCCTATGTCGGCCTGCTGGTCCGCGCGCCGGAGGTGTTCAACAACGCCAGCTTCATCGTGGTCTTCCCGCTGACGTTCATCGGCAACACCTTCGTGCCGAGTGAGAAGCTGCCGACCGCGCTGCGGGTGATCGCCGAATGGAACCCGGTCTCGGCGCTCACCCAGGCGACCCGCGACCTGTTCGGCAACACCAGTCCGTTGTCGCCTGAACCCACCGCGTGGTCACTGCGCCATCCCGAAGTGACCACGCTGATCTGGGTGGTGGTGATCATGGTGGTGTTCGTGCCGCTGGCGGTGCGTCAGTACAAGAACACCGTCAGCCGCTGACCGGTCAGCGCCCGTTCTCCAGGCCGGCCCCGGCGACCGGGGCCGGTGCGGAGCCGTTGCGCGAGTAACCGATCCGCGGCGGCGCCGGGGCGGGGGCGGGCGGCTGCGGGCGCTTGCTCCGGATCAGCAGGGCCACGGCACCCGCCAGCGCGACGGCGGTCGCGACGATGAGCCGGTTACGAGTACGTGCGGATACATGTAGGGGCCCCAAGGTCATTGGCCCATGCTGGCACAACCGGACCGTTCATGCAGTAGCGCCAGCTCAGCGGCGCGTAATCGGTGGCCGAACGCGGCCACGCGCCGGAGCCGACACGGGCGGCACCGGCCGGTGCCGCCGGGGTTCCCGGGCGGCGGGACCGTAGCATTGCGGCGTGACCTCACCGAATCAGACCGCTGTGGCGACGCTGCACACGAATCGCGGCGACATCAAGATCTCGCTCTTCGGTAACCACGCGCCCAAGACAGTTCGCAACTTCATCGGCCTGGCCGACGGTTCCGCTCCGTACACCACCGCGAACGCGAGCGGCGGCAGCACCGGCCCGTTCTACGACGGTGCGGTGTTCCACCGGGTGATGGCCGGGTTCATGATTCAAGGCGGGGATCCCACCGGCACCGGACGCGGCGGCCCTGGCTACGAATTCGGCGACGAGTTCCACCCGGAACTGCGCTTCGACCGCGGCTACCTGCTGGCCATGGCCAACGCGGGACCCGCGACCAACGGGTCGCAGTTCTTCATCACCGTCGGCCCCCAGCCGCACCTCAACCGCAAGCACAGCATCTTCGGCGAGGTCGTCGATCCCGAGTCGCGCAAGGTGGTCGACGCGATCGCCACCACGGCCACCGACCGCAACGACCGTCCTCTGGAACCCGTCGAAATCACCAAGATCACGATCGAATGAGCTTATGACCGCCCAGCCGCCTGCGCCGACGTGCGTTCGCCATCCCCAACGTCCGACCGGCCTGGCGTGCACGCGCTGTGGACGGCCCGCCTGCCCCGAATGCCTGCGTCCCGCGGCGGTCGGCCAGCACTGCGTCGATTGCCTGCGGCAGGAGCAACGTGACGTTCCGCCGGTCCGCACTGTCGCCGGCGCGCCGGTGGCCAGGGCGTCGCTGCCCTACGTGACCTATGCGCTGATCGCGATCAACGTCGCGGTGTTCGCGATCACCGCCGCGCAGGCGAAGAGCCTGGTGAACAACCGGGCCTCGGCGCTGTTCGCGGACTGGGTGCTCTTCCCGCCGTGGGTCGCCGACGGGCAGTGGTTCCGGGTGATCGGCTCGGGCTTCCTGCACTACGGCCCGATCCACCTGCTGCTCAACATGTTCGCGCTGTATGTGATCGGCCGCGACGGCGAGCTGGTGCTCGGCCGGCTGCGTTACCTGGCGGTCTATCTGGTGTCGTTGCTCGGCGGCTCGGCCGCGGTCATGGTGTTTTCCCAGGACAGCGCGACCGCGGGCGCCTCGGGTGCGGTGTACGGCCTGTTCGGCGCGATCACCGTGATCCTGATCCGGCTGCGGCAGAACCCGAATCAGATGCTGATCCTGATCGGTATCAACGTGTTCATCAGCTTCTCGCTGCCGGGCATCTCGCTGTTCGGCCACCTCGGCGGTCTGGCCGCCGGCACGCTCGCGACGCTGGGCATCCTGTTCCTGCCCGGCTGGCTGCGCGCGACATCGCAGGACACGGCGCGGCTGATCGGCTGGGTCGCGGTCGCGGCCGTCGCACTGGTGGCGCTCGGAGTGATCGGCGCGACCGCGATGTCGCTCACCTGATTCGCCGCTCGCACCGAAGTTGTCACCAGCCCCTGTGGATAACTCTGGCCGAAACGGATCAGCTGGGGCGTTCTCCGGTCAGCCGGAGGGTGTGGACAAGGGTGTCGTAGACGTCGTCGGGCCGGGTGCCGAGATCCCAGCGGCCGAAGATCAACAGCCGTTCGGTGCCGTCGTGGTCGACGTCGATCTCCAGCATCGGCATCTTGCGGCCGAGGCGGCGATAGTCCACCACGCGCGCCCGGATGATCTGATCGCGGGCGTATTCGTCGGCGCCGAGCGCCTTGCGCACAACCAGGCGCGGGTCGGCGCCCGGAAGCACGGAAAGCCGAGGTCGCTGTCGGAAACCCAGTCCGGCCAGCACCAGCAATCCGGCCGCGGCCAGGCCGACAAGCAGTCGGCTGGCGGCCTCGTCGGCCAGGATCGCGGCGACCGCCAGGACGACACCACCACCGGCGACCGCGACTAGCGCGGGGGTCGGCGTGGTCCAGGCGAGTCGCGGCGTGGCGTCGCGGGGCGCGGAATCTGCCGACTGGGGATCAGGAGAATCCGGTGTCACGCGTCACTTTCCCCAATCGGTCCTCGAGTTGTCCACAGGTTCATCCACAGGTGTGTATGAATGACACGTCTGTAACCAAGATGTGGTGTCCGGTTCACCGGAAACAACCCAGATGTGGTGTCAGCGCCACCGCATCGTCATGATCAGACCGACCACCATGAGGCCGAATCCGATCAGGAAGTTCCATGCGTTCAGATCGTTCATCCAGCCGATGTGGTCGGCGGCGAGGTAGTACACGAGCAGCCAGGCCAGGCCCGCGAGCATGAACCCGAGCATGATGGTGACGTACCAGACCGGCGACGGCCCGACCTTTACCTTCACCGGGGTCCGGCTGGCAGGGTTGATCGTGTAGTCGGTCTTCTTCCGGACCTTCGACTTGGGCATGACGTCCTCGTATTTCGGCGTGCAGGTCGGTACCGGCGGGGCAGGCGCGGGTGGGTCGTGCGGAGCTCGCTCGCCGCAGTGGACGAGGCTCCGGCACCCTCCGGTGTGTGTCTAGGCTATCCCAACTGGTAATGGATGCGACGCGGCGGCGTGCGGGGACGTAATCTCGGACCATGCGTGTTCTGGTCGTCGACAATTACGACAGCTTCGTCTTCAACCTGGTCCAGTACCTCGGGCAGTTGGGTGCCGAGGCCGTGGTCTGGCGCAACGACGACCCGAACCTGGCCGAGGTGGACTCCGTGGTCGCCGAGTTCGACGGCATCCTGATCAGCCCCGGACCCGGCACCCCCGATCGCGCGGGCGCCAGCATCGACCTGGTGCGCGCCTGCGCCGCGCACAACGTCCCGCTGCTCGGCGTGTGCCTGGGCCATCAGGCGATCGGCGAGGCATTCGGCGCCACCGTGACCCGCGCGCCCGAACTGCTGCACGGAAAGACCAGTTCGGTGTTCCACATCGGCGCCGGCGTGCTGGCCGGCCTGCCCGACCCGTTCACCGCGACCCGCTACCACTCGCTCACCGTGCTGGAAGACACCCTGCCCGCGGAGATCGAGGTGCTCGGCCGCACCGAATCCGGCATTGTGATGGCCATGCGGCACCGCACCCTGCCGATCCATGGCGTGCAATTCCATCCCGAATCGGTGCTGACCCAGGGCGGTCACCGGATGCTGGCCAACTGGCTCGGCGTCTGCGGCGAACACCCGGCGGAGAGCCTGGTGCAGACGCTGGAGGCGGAGGTCGCCGCGTTGGTGCTGCAATGAGCGCACGGCGGTGCGCGGGTCGGCGGCACCGTGGACCCGGAGACTGTGTGCGGCACCGGCTGACCGGCTCGTCGAAACCGTGTCTTCACGAACGGGCGCGGGGGTGAACATCGGGAGCGAGCGCGTCGCGGACGCCGGGCGCAGTGCGACCGCAATGCGTCCCCACGTGCTGCTGTCGGTCGCGGTCAGTGTCGACGGGTACATAGACGACGCCAGCTCTGCGCGGCTGCGGTTGTCGGATGCGGCCGATTTCGATCGGGTCGATCAGGTGCGCGCGGATTCCGACGCGATCTTGATCGGTGCGCAGACGCTGCGGCGGGACAATCCGCGGCTGCTTGTGGACAGTGCCGATCGCCGGGCCGCGCGGATGGCCGCGGGCAAACCGGAGTTCCCGCTGAAGATCACCCTCACGGCCAGCGGTGACCTCGACCCGGCCCTGCGGTTCTGGCACCACGGCGGTGACAAACTCGTCTACACGACCGATGCGGGCCTGCGGCAACTCGCCGACCGCCTGTCCGGGCTCGCCGAAGTGGTCTCGCTCGGCGCCGAACTCGACCTCGGCGCGCTGCTGGACGACCTCGGTCGCCGCGGCATCGGCCGGCTCATGGTCGAGGGCGGTACTCGCATCCACACCGCCTTCCTCGCCGCCGATCTCGCGGACGAGCTGCACCTGGCCGTCGCGCCGCTGCTGGTCGGAGACCCCGGAGCACCCCGTTTCCTCGACGCCGCCGACTATCCCGGCGCCCCGCACCGCCGAATGCGACTCGCCGGCGTCACGCAGGTCGGTGACGTCGCGGTCCTGCGCTATCTGCCGAGGCCGGAAACCCAGGCAGAACAGGACGTTCGGTTGATGCGGCGGGCAATCGAACTCGCGCGGCTGTGCCCGCCGAGCGACACGGCGTTCTCGGTCGGCGCCGTGATCGTGGCCGACGGCGTGGAGATCGCCACCGGCTATTCCCGCGAGACCGACGCGAAGGTGCACGCCGAGGAGTCCGCGCTGGACAAGCTCGGCGCGGACGACTCCCGGCTGGCCCGCGCGACGATCTACACCACCCTCGAACCGTGTTCGCAGCGCAGCACCGCGACCCGCCTGCCGTGCACCGACCGGATCCTGCGCGCGGGGATACCCCGGGTGGTCCTGGCCTGGCGCGAGCCCGCGACCTTCGTGGCCGACTGCGTCGGCGTGGAGAAGCTACGGCAGCAGGGCGTCGAGGTGGTCGAACTCCCGGAGCTGGCCGATGCGGCCATGTCGATGAACCGCCACCTCGATCTGTCCTAGGGCCGGCCGTAGATGGCCGTCACGAACTCGCCGAGCTGATTGTCGTCGAGGTGCCTGGCCAGGTCGGCCTCGCTGATCATGCCGACGAGGCGCTTGTGGTCGATCACCGGCATTCGCTTGACCCGGTGACTCTCCATCTCGTCCAGCACGGTTTCGACGTCGGCGTCGGCGTCCACCCAGCGCGGCGTCGACTCGCAGAGTTCCGCGGCGCGCGTGGTGGCCGGGGAACGGCCCTGCGCAATGCATTTCACCACGATGTCGCGATCGGTGATGATTCCGCACATTCGGTCGTTGTCGTCGGCGATGACGAGCGATCCCACGCCGAGTTCGGCCATCACCCTGGCGGCCCTCCCGACGGTCTCGTCCTTCGAGATCCACTGGGCACCGGGCTTCATGATGTCTCTGGCGGTCGTCATAGGCTTCCTCCTCGCTAGTCAGCACTGCTGATCCGGATGGAGCAAGACTGATTCTGCCGCCGATCACACCGACCGGTCGGTGCTTTGAGTCAACTGATCTCTACAACACAGGGTTAACCCACCCGGCACAGGCCGACTGCCGGCGATGAAACCGCCGGCAGCCGAGTCACTGATGTCGCACCTGTATCCGGCCTGAATATGCGGAGAGGCGGGTCGGCTCAGGGCGGTCCGAGGACGCCCACGCCGACCACCACGGTCCCGTTCTTCGCGATCGACCCGCTGGCCGACGGCTGCTGACTGAGGATCCGGCCGACACTGCTCGTGTCGAACGTGCCCTGCGGGGACTGGCTGATCTGGCTCTGTGTGCCGGTCCACCCTTCCGCCCGCAACTTGTCCACCGCCTGCGCGACGGTCAGGCCCACCAGCGACGGCATCTTGATCTGATCGCTGGACACCTGCACGGTGACCGTCGAACCCTTCTCCGCGCTCGCGCCGCCCGCGGGGCTGGTCGACAGCACCTCACCCTTCGGCCGGGAGGACGGCACCTCCTGGATGGTGATCTTGAATCCGGCGCTGTCCACCAGGTTCGGCTTGGCGACGTCGATGTCCTGGCCGACAACGTTCGGCACCCGCACCGATTCCGGGCCGCTGCCGAGGGTGATGACGATGGCCTTGTCCACGTCGACCCGCGAGCCCGCGGACGGATCCTGCCCGATGACCTTGTCGACGTCCTGCGCGCTGGACGGCTTCTTCTGCACCTGCGGGTCCATCTTCAGGTTGCCGTTGCGCAGCGCCACCTCGGCCTCGGCCTGGCTCATCCCGTCGAGCTTGGGCACCTGAACCTGGGCCGGGCCGGTGGAGACCTGCACGGTGACGGTGCTGCCCTTGTCCTGCCGGGATCCGCCGAGCGGCGCGGTGGCGATGACATTGCCGGTCGCGACCTTGCTGTCCGGCTTCTGCTGGATGGCCACCTTGAAGCCGGCCTGCTGCAACACATCGGTCGCCTGCTGCGAGGTCTTGCCCGAAAGGTCGGGCACCGCGACCTGATCCGGCTTGCTCCCGGGGCCGATCAGCACCCAGAACAGCGCCAGCAGCACGGCGACACCGGCCGCCGCGGCGATCCCGATGTAGAGCGTGCGGCGTGGGCCGCCCTGCTCCGGCGGACCCTGCTCGGCGGTGTCGTCATTGCGCTCGATCGTGCGGTAGCTGCGCGGCGCCGGCTCGTCCGAGCCGAAGACGGTGGTGCGGTCCTCGTCGGTCATCACCATCGGGGCGATCGGCTTCTGCCCGCCGAGCACCCGGATCAGGTCGGCGCGCATCTCGGCCGCGCTCTGGTAGCGGTTGGCCGGGTTCTTGCTCATCGCCTTGAGGATCACCGAGTCGAGCTCGCGCGGCACGCCGGGATGCACGTGCGACGGCAGCCGCGGATCCTCCCGGACGTGCTGGTAGGCCACCGCGACCGGCGAGTCACCGGTGAAAGGCGGTTCCCCGGTGAGGATTTCGAACAGCACGCAGCCCACGGAGTACACGTCGGAGCGGGCGTCGACGGTCTCGCCGCGCGCCTGTTCGGGCGAAAGGTATTGCGCGGTACCGATCACCGCCGCGGTCTGGGTCATCGGGTTGGCGCTGTCGGCGATCGCGCGCGCGATGCCGAAGTCCATCACCTTCACCGCGCCGGCCCGGTTGATCATGATGTTGGCCGGCTTCATGTCGCGGTGCACGATGCCGGCCTTGTGGCTGAAATCCAGTGCGGCACAGACGTCCGCGACGACCTCCATGGCCCGGCGCGGCGGCAGTGGACCCTGGCCGCGCACGATATCGCGCAGCGTGTCGCCCTCGACGTACTCCATCACGATGTAGGGCAGCGGGCCGTCGTCGACCTTGGCCTCGCCGGTGTCGTACACCGCGACGATGGCCGGGTGATTCAGCGCGGCGGCGTTCTGTGCCTCGCGCTTGAATCGCAGATAGAAGGTGGGGTCGCGAGCGAGGTCGGCGCGCAGCACCTTGATCGCCACGTCCCGGCTGAGCCGCAGGTCGCGGGCCTTGTGCACCTCGGACATGCCGCCGAACCCGATGATCTCGCCCAGCTCATAGCGGGAGGAGAGATTCTTCGGGGTCGTCATTGTTGTCCTTGCGAAGAGTTATTGGGCGCGCTCGGTGTGGCCGCGGGGCTACGGCCGTTGTTCCCCGGAAATGGTATGTCGATGGTGGGAATCCGGGGCAGAGTCGTGGCCGGAGTCGTCGTCGACGGCTTAGTCGTCTTCGGCGGCGTGGTCGTGCTCGGCGGCGGTGTGGTCGTCGTCGGCTCGGGCGTCGTCGTCGGCGGTTCGGTCGTGGTGGTCGGCGGTTCCGTGGTGGTGACCACCGGCGGCGGAACGGGTTTCGGCGTCGTCGTGCTGGTCACCGGCGGCGGTGGCGGTTTGGGCGCCGTGGTGGACGTGGTGGCCGGCGGCACCTTCGAGTCCGGGTTCGTGTCGCCGCCGAACATCAGGTACAGCACGAGCGCGAGCAACAGCACCGCGCCGCCGCCGAGCGCGGCCATCCACTTCTGGGTGGGGGTGAAACGCTTGCCGTCACCCTGCGCGACCTGGTTGCCGCCGGTGCCCGGGTTGAGCATGGTCGCGGGCGCACCGGCGCCGTTGGCGTAGCCCGCGTTGCTGAGGGCCGCGCCGGCCGGCGTGGAGTAGTGCACCGTCGCGCCGTCGAAATCGGTTGGCGTGGACGGTATCGCGACGGTCGGTCCGGGCGGGAGCACCCGGGTGGCGCCGGTCATCGACATCGACGGGTTGGCCCCGGTCGGGGTCGGCGGCCTGCGCCCCGCGCGGACCGCGGCCACGGCGTCGGCGAATTCGCCGCCGCGCGAGTAGCGGCTCTTCGGGTCCTTGCTCATGGTGATCTCGATCAGCTCGCGCACATTGGCGGGCAGATCGCCCGGCATCGGCGGCGGCGTCTCGCGCACATGCTTCATCGCGACGGTGATCGCGCCGTCGCCGCTGAACGGGCGGGTGCCGGCCAGCGCCTCGTAGCCGACCACACCGAGGGAGTACACGTCGCTGGCCGCGGTGGCGTCCTCGCCGACCGCCTGCTCCGGCGCGATGTATTGCGCGGTGCCCATCACCATGCCGGTCTTGGTCACCGGCGAGGCGTCCACGGCCTTGGCGATGCCGAAGTCGGTGATCTTCACCTGACCGGTCGGGGTCACCAGGATGTTGCCCGGCTTCACGTCGCGGTGCACTACGCCCGCGCGGTGCGCGACGTCGAGTGCCCGGCCGGTCTGCTCCAGCATGTCCAGGCCCTGGCCGACGGAGAGCCGGCCGAGCCGGTTCAGCACCGTGTTCAGCGGCTCGCCCTGCACCAGTTCCATGACCAGGTAGGCGGTTTCGCTGCCCTGCGGGTCGGTGGTCTCGCCGTAGTCGTAGATCCCGGCGATCCCAGGGTGGTTCAGCTGGGCGGTGGTCCTGGCCTCGGTGCGGAACCGGTGCCGGAACGTCGGGTCGGCGGAGAACTCGGATTTGAGCACCTTGACGGCCACCCGGCGGTCCAGCCGGGTGTCCAGCGCCTCCCAGACCTGGCCCATGCCGCCGGTCGCGATCAGGCGTTGCAGGCGGTAGCGGTCGGCGATCATCGCACCGTTGTTCAGCATCCCCGTACCTTCACTCGCACATCCATATCGTTCAGCTCCCCCGCAGACCGGCGTCCAAGACCGCACGCGCGATCGGCGCGGCCACCTTGCCGCCGGTGGCGCCGAGCGCCCGATCCCCGCCGTTCTCCACGATGACCGCGATGGCGATCTTCGGGTTCTGCGCGGGTGCGAAGGCGATGTACCAGGCGTGCGGTGGGGTATTGCGGGGATCGCTGCCGTGTTCGGCGGTGCCGGTCTTGGACGCGATCTGATAGCGGGCGGAGGACTGGCCACCGGTGGTGTTGGTCTCCGACGCGATCATCAGATTCGTCAGCTGTGACGCTACCTGGGCGTTGAACGCTTGGCCGAGTGAGACCGGCTTGGTCTTGGACAATTCACTGAGGTCGGGCCCCTGCAGCTGGTCGACCAGGTGCGGCTCCATCCGGACGCCGCCGTTGGCCACGGTCGCCGCGATCATCGCGTTGTCCAGCGGGGTCAGCGCCACGTCGCGCTGTCCGATGCTGCTCTGGGCCAGCGCGGCGTTGTCGGCGATGGTGCCGACCGTGCTCTCCGCCACCGGAATCGGGATGCCCCGGTTCTCCCCGATGCCGAAGGCCGCGGCCTGGTCCTTGAGCTTGGCCGCGCCGACCTTCACCCCGAGTTCGGCGAACGCGGTGTTGCAGGACAGCCGGAACGCGTCGTACAGCGAGGCGCTCTGGCCCGAGCCACAGTTGGAGCCGCCGTAGTTCTCCAGCGTGGTGCTGGTTCCCGGCAGGGTGATGTTCGGCGCCGCGGTGAATTGGTCCTCCGGGGTCGCGATGTTGTTGGCCAGCGCGGCCGCGGTGGTCACCACCTTGAACGTGGAACCGGGCGGATAGGTCTGCGAGACAGCCCGATTCAGCATCGGCTGGCGCTCGTCCGCGCTGAGCTGCTCCCAGGCCTGGGTGCCGCGCGCGCCGTCGTGGCTGGACAGCAGGTTCGGGTCGTAGCTCGGCGTGGACACCATGGTCAGGATCCGGCCGGTGCTCGGCTCGATCGCCACCACCGATCCGGTGAAGCCCTTACTGGTCAGCTGGTCGTAGGCGACCTGCTGCATGGCCGGGTCGAGGGTGGTGATCACGTTGCCGCCGCGCGGATCCCGGCCGGACACCATGTCGACCAGCCGCTGTCCGAACAGGTGGCTGTCGGAGCCGTTGAGCACCGAATCTTCGGCCCGTTCCAGCCCGGTGGTGCGGTACTGCATCGAGTAGAAGCCGGTGACCGGCGCGTACGCCTCGGGGGAGCTCGGGTAGGTGCGCAGGTACTTGTAGCGGTCCTCGGTGGCGACCGAGTTGGCCAGCACGGTGCCGCCCGCGGAGATCTGCCCGCGCTGGCGGGAGTACTCGTCCAGCAGCACCCGGGAGTTGCGCGGATCGGCGCGATAGTCGTCGGCCTTGATCACTTGCACGTAGGTGGCGTTGAGCAGCAGCGCGACGATCATCAGCATGACCGCCATGGCGACTCGGCGCAGGGGAGTGTTCATATGGCCGGCCCCGCTTCCGGTCGGCCCGCGTCGGGCTTGCGCAACAGTTCGGTGGTCATCTCCGCGATCGGGGCCGCGGGCACGGCCTTGCGGGCCGGCGCCGGCGCGCGCGCCGCGTCCGAGACCTTGATGAGCAACGCCAGCAGCGCGTAGTTGGCCAGCAGCGACGAGCCGCCGTAGGACATGAACGGTGTGGTCAGGCCGGTCAGCGGAATCAGCTTGGTGACACCGCCGACCACCACGAACAGCTGGATCGCAACGGTGAACGCCAGGCCCGCCGCGAGCAGCTTGCCGAAGCTGTCCCGCACGGCGAGCGCGGTGCGCAGGCCGCGCACGATGAGCACCAGGAACAGCACCAGCACCGCGGTCAGCCCGATCAGGCCGAGCTCCTCACCGATGGTGGTGATGATGAAGTCGGTCTTGGCGAAGGGCACCTGATTGGGGCGTCCGCTGCCCAGGCCGGTGCCGGCCAGACCGCCGGTGGCCAGCCCGAACAGCGACTGGGAGATCTGGTAGCCGGTGTTGTTGTAGTCGTCGAACGGATGCAGCCAGGTCTGCGTGCGCACCTTGACGTGGCTGAATGTCTGGTAGGCGAAGAAGAAGCCGAGGGTGAGCAGCGCGCCGCCGATGATCAGCCAGCCGACCCGCTCGGTGGCGATGTAGAGCATCACCAGCACCGTGCTGAAGATCAACAGCGAAGTGCCCAGGTCCTTTTCGAAGACGAGCACGCCGACGCAGACGATCCAGACCACCACGATCGGGCCGAGGTCGCGTCCGCGCGGGAACTCCATGCCGAGCAGGTGCCGACCGGCCGCGGTGAACAGATCGCGCTTGGCCACCAGCACCGAGGCGAAGAAGATGATCAGCAGGATCTTCGCGAATTCGGCCGGCTGGATGCTGAACCCGGTGATCTTGATCCAGTTCTTCGAGCCGTTGATCTCGGAGAACCGCGCCGGCAGCACCGCGGGCAGGGCCAGCGCGATCAGGCCGACCAGGCCGAGGGTGTAGCCGTAGCGGGCCAGCGTGCGGTAGTCGCGCAACACGATCAGCAGCACGACGAACACCACCATGCCGAGCGCGGTCCAGAGGATCTGCTGATTGGCGTCGGGGGAGGGCATCGACCACGAGTTGTAGGCCGCTTCCTGCTGATCGGCCAGGTCCAGCCGGTGGATCAGCACCAGTCCGAGTCCGTTGAGCAGCGCGACGATCGGCAACAACAGCGGGTCGGCGAACGGCGCGAACCGGCGCACCGCGAGATGGGCGACCCCGAACAAGCCGAGAAAGGCCAGGCCGTACTTGGCGATGTCCCAGGTGACCGATTGCTCCTGACTGGCCTCGACCAGGAACAGCGAGACCGTCGTGATCACCGTCGCACCCGCGAGCAGCAACAGTTCGATGTTGCGTCTCGTGCTCGGCGGCGGCGCGGGAGCGAAGCCGCCGGGAGGACTGGGAAAAGCCCCAGCGGACGGCGGTGCCGGCGCGGACATCAGTCCGTCACCCGGCAGTTCTCCCCCGCGATCTGGGGGTTCGGCGACGCGGACGCCGACGGAACCGGGGTCGGCGTCTTGATCTCGGGGCCCTTCGCGTCACCGTTGCCGGGCGGTGCGGGCTCGGTGGTGGGGGCGGCAGCGGTGCTCGGCGCGCCGGGAGTCGGCGGGGGCGGGACGGCCGGCGGCGAGGATTCCGGCGTCGGCAGCACACCGGGCTGCGGCACCGAGGTCTTCGCCGGGCAGGCCGGCAACAGCTCGCCCTGCGAGATGGACCGCATCTGCTCCTTGGCCCGATCCAGCGAACCGGGCGGCAAGCCCTTACCGACCTGTTCGCGACCGGTCTGCTTCAGGTCGGTGACCTTCAGCTGCTTGCACGAGGAGGGCAGGTCGGCACCGGGATCGACCAGGGACAGCTCCCCGGTCTTGGTGACGCAGCCGACGAGATTCACGTCGTGGATCGAATATCCGAGCACCGAACCGGGTAGGCCGCGCAGGATCACCACCGAGCCGTTGTCGGCCCCGACGTAGTAGTTGCTGCGAATCATCTTGTAGCCGACCAGCAATCCGGCACCGACGGCGACCACCAGGGCCAGCGCCAGCACGATCCAGCGCAGCTTGCGCGCCTTGCCCTTCGGCTCCGGTTCCGGGGTCGCGGCGGCGCGGCGGGGCGCGGCCCGCGGCGGCCGCATGGCTGCCGCGCGTCCGGCCGCGGTGTTCGGCGGCGGCGTGTCCTCGTCCACCCCGGACGCGGCGCCGGCCACGATCGGATGGCTCTGGCCGTAATCGAGATCGATCACATCCGCGACCACGACCGTGACGTTGTCCGGTCCGCCGCTGCGCAACGCGAGCTCGATGAGCCGGTCCGCGCATTCGTCGGTGCTGCCCTCGCGCATGGTGTTCGCGATGGTCTCATCGCTCACCACATCCGAGAGGCCGTCCGAGCACAGCAGATAGCGGTCTCCGGCGCGCGCCTCGCGCATGATCAGCGTCGGCTCGATCTCGTTGCCGGTGAGCGCGCGCATGATCAGCGAGCGCTGCGGGTGCGTGTGCGCCTGCTCCGGGGTGATCCGGCCCTCGTCGACCAGCGACTGGACGAAGGTGTCGTCCCTGGTGATCTGGGCCAGCTCGCCGCCGCGCAGCATGTACGCGCGGGAATCGCCGATGTGTACCAGGCCGAGCTTCTTGCCGGCGAACAGGATCGCGGTGAGCGTGGTGCCCATCCCGTCGAGTTCGGGCTCCTCCTCGACCTGATCGGCGATGGCGGCGTTGCCCTCCCTGGTCGCCGCGTCGAGCTTGCCGAGCAGATCGTCGCCCGGTTCGTCGTCGTCCAGGTGGGCCAGGGCGGCGATCATCAACTGCGACGCCACCTCGCCCGCGGCATGGCCACCCATGCCGTCGGCGAGCGCGAGCAATCGCGCACCCGCGTACACGGAATCTTCGTTGTTGCCCCGGACAAGTCCGCGGTCGCTACGCGCTGCGTAGCGGAGAACGAGTGTCACGATCGCAGCTCGATCACTGTTTTGCCGACACGGACAGGAGTGCCGAGCGGAACCCGCACGGCAGTGGTGACTTTCGCGCGATCGAGGTAGGTGCCGTTCGTCGAGCCGAGATCTTCGACGTACCAATCATCGCCACGCGGGGACAGTCGCGCATGTCTGGTCGAGGCGTAATCATCGGTGAGCACCAGCGTGGAGTCGTCCGCACGCCCGATCAGCACCGGTTGGGTGCCTAGCGAGATGCGGGTGCCGGCGAGTGAACCTTGAGTCACCACAAGAAATTTGGCGCCCTTCTGGCCCCGGCTGAAGGAGGGCAGCACCGCGGAACCGCGCGCGGCCCTGGGCTGAATCCGTATGCCGGATGCCGCGTAGATGTCGCTGCGCAAGGTGCGCAGCACCGCCCACACGAACAACCACAACAGCAGCAGGAACCCCGCGCGGGTCAGTTGCAGGATCAGTCCCTGCACGGCGTTCCACCTCCTGTTCGACCGTGTATGTCGGTGCCGTAGGTGCGGTTCGACCACCCCCACCAGCATGCTGGTCTTGCCGACCCCGGTACCGGAGACGTGCGTGTGTTGGCAGCATCATAGGGCCGTAGGTCGAATTCGATCACGATACGACCGACGAATCCTGGATGGCCAAGTCGTGACCTGCATCGCGAGCTTACGGGATCAGACGATACGGATCAGGATCTCGGAGTGCCCGGCGCGGATCACATCCCCGTCGGCGAGCTGCCAGTCCTGCACGGGAGAACCGTTGACCAGCGTGCCGTTGGTGGATCCCAGATCCGAGAGCATCGCGGTCTGCCCGTCCCAGCGGACCTCGATGTGCCTGCGCGAGACGCCGGTATCGGGCAGCCGGAAGTGCGCGTCCTGGCCGCGGCCGATGATGTTGCTGCCCTCCCGCAACTGGTACGTGCGGCCGCTGCCGTCGTCGAGCTGAAGAGTCGCCGAGTAGCCCGATCCCGCCTGCGGGGCAGCCGGATACGCGGGCGCGGCGCCATAGCCGGGCTGCGCGCCGTAACCGGGCTGCTGCGAGTAGGCCTGGCCGTAACCGCCCTGGTCGTCCTGGCCGTAGGCGCCCGGCTCGGAGTAGGTCTGATCGCCGTAACCGGGCTCCTGGTAGCCCTGCTGGCCGTAGCCCGGCTGGGCATAGCCCTGACCTTGCTGGCCGTAGCCCGGATCCGCGTAGGCCTGATCGCCGTAGCCTTGCTGGCCGTAGCCCTGCTGCCCGTACCCCGGCTCCTGGTAGCCCGGCTGACCGTACGCGGGTTCCTGGTAGCCCGGCTGGCCGTAGCCCGGCTCCTGGTAGCCCTGCTGCCCGTAACCACGATCGGCATAGCCCTGTTGCTGCGCGCCGTAGCCCGGCTCCTGGTAGCCCGGCTGGCCGTAGGCCTGGCCACCCTGCTGGTAGTCGTAGCCGTTCTGGTAGTCGCCGTACCCCTGCTGCGGCGCGTCCGGCGCCGCATAGTCCGCGCCGTAGGGCGCGGCGCCACGACCGTAGTCCTCGCGGTACGCGCCGTTCTGCGCACCACCGCGACCGGCAGGCGGTGGGGCGTACCCGCGGTTGCGTGGATCGGACTCCGCGGGCTCACGGCTCGGGTCATAGCCTGAGTTCTGCGTCATGGGGCCAGCTCCTGGTTGCGGGTTTGCAGGTCGTTGTGGCGTGGGTTCAGGGCCCCGAGCTGCTGTAGCTCCGCGACCGACGTCCGGGTCGACCCGGCCGCTAGCCCTGAACTGTCCGGTGTGCAGCGTAGGGGATGCCTCGAACGCCACGTGTACTTCGCCGTAGGTCTGCCAGCCTTGCTCGCGGATGTAATCCTGCAGGTGTTTGGCGAACGCGCGGGTGGTGAGGTCGTGATCGGCGTCCAACTGCTGGTGATCGGAAGCATTGATCGTGATCACATAACTGTTGGGCGCCAACAGATGTCCGCCGTCGAGCTCTTGGACATGATCGGCAGCCTCGCGCTGCAGCGCCGCCTCCACCTCCTGGGGCACG
Organism: Nocardia sp. NPDC006044; assembly: GCF_042871115.1. NCBI lineage: Bacteria > Bacillati > Actinomycetota > Actinomycetes > Mycobacteriales > Nocardiaceae > Nocardia > Nocardia sp. NPDC006044. Next base: position 194,118 of record NZ_JBIAID010000007.1, on the reverse strand, counting down.
ACGTTGCCGCCGAACACCCTGGCGAACACATCACCGACGGCGCCCTGCAGACGACGCTCGAACCGTGAAACGATGCCCATCTCGGCCTCCCTTCGGTGAGCGTCTCTTCTGCTGATTCGTAACAACGACACACGGGTATGGCGTGTCGCGTATCGAGCACGTTCATTGCATGATATCCACGATCGTCCACACCTGTAACTCTCGGCGAGATCAGCAGGTTCCCGCGCTTGTCCAGCCCCCGCGTCACGGCCCCCCGCACGCGATTTCGTACTCACGCCGAGTGCGTGCTACTGTCTCCCAGTCGCTCGGGCGAGTGGCGGAATGGCAGACGCGCTGGCTTCAGGTGCCAGTGTCCTTCGGGACGTGGGGGTTCAAGTCCCCCTTCGCCCACTCCACTCGTGGAAGGCCCATGCTCACACAGAGCGTGGGCCTTTCTCGTTTCGTTCATTTGTCTTTGTGGGGCGCGGCCCCACGCCCGCTCGGAGGGGCTTCGCCCCCCCGAACCCCCCATTCCTCGGGCATAGCTGAAACAGTGAGCGTGAGGGGTGCGGTGGTGCTTCGGCCCTGTCTCTCAGGGGGAGGAGGCTCGGCGGGCAAGGGGCTGAGAGCGAGGGCGTCGGGGCGTTGCCTGGCATCACTCGGCGGGTTTTGTCTCCTTACCCTGCCTTCTCCCTACTACCGGGCTTCGATGACTGCCGTCGGGGCGAGTAGTTACTCGCAATCGAGGAATGTTGATTGCTCCGGGGTGAGGTTTCGTTGAGAACTTGTTGATGGCAAGGGCATACGGATGGGGGTGGGCTATCGGGACCTGTCAAAGTGTTCTGTTAATGCTGGCGGGTGTTTTAGTTCGGGGGCGGGAAAGTTGTGGTGGGGGTGGGTGACGCACCGTGACACGCAATGGTTTTCGGGGGATTTTCAGCGAAAACTCAGGAATTGCCGGTTCCTAACGCTTTATCTGGCATTTCGAGCGCTATGCTCGCCGCGCGACTTACCCCGAATCCGGCGTTTCTCAAACGCTGCTGCATCACTTCAGTGGGGTTGCGGCCCGAATGTGCCGCTGTTCGTGGAGTTTCAGGAATGTCCGCTATCTCCGACTGTGAAGGATCGCGTATGAATGTGCTCCACAAAGGGCGTCGGCGTCGATTCGTGGTGACGCTGGCGGCGACGGCTGCGGTGACCGCGCAGATCGCGGCGGCCGGATATGCCTCGGCCGACCCGGCGCCGGAACCTGTTGGCCAGCAAGGGCCCTACCCGGTGTACCCGCAGCTGCCGTTCCCGGTGCCGCCCGCGACACCGTGGAACGATCACGGGATTCTCGGCCGATTCGACGGCCACGATCCGTCGTTCTACTATCCGGCCGGCGATGTGGTCGCGTCGAAAGCGCCCGGCGAGATCATTGCCGCCCGGCAAATGGTGCCTTCATTCTTTTCGGTAATTCCACTCGATGTGGATGCCTGGCAGCTGTCGTACCGATCCACCAACACACGCAACGAGCCCGTCGCCGCGGTCACCACGGTCATGAAGCCACGCGGCAGCAGGCCAGACCGGTTGATTTCCTATCAGATTCCGCAGGACTCGCTGGCGCCGCATTGCGCACCGTCGCAAACCATCCAGCAGGCCACCGTTCCGTCGAATTATCGCGGCTCGGTCGGCCCGGACAGTGAAGTCCTGATTCCGCTGTACGCCCTCTCGCAGGGCTGGGCGGTTTCGCTGCCGGACCACGAAGGGCCGGCGAATGCGTTCGGGGCAGGCCCGCTGGCCGGTCAGATCACCCTGGACGGAGTCAGGGCCGCCGAGAATTTCGCCCAGATGTCGTTGGATCGGGGCGCGGACACGATGGTGGGCCTGATCGGTAACTCCGGTGGTGCGATCGCCGCCGGGTGGGCCGCCGAGATGAAAGAGCAGTACGCGCCGGAACTCAATGTCGTCGGTGTCGCCGAAGGCGGCGTACCCGCGGACATGACCGCGATGGTCGACCTGGCGAACAGCCAGCTCGCCGCAGGGCTGATCTACTCCGGCGTGCTCGGCGTGGCCAGGGAATACCCGGAGTTGCAGGAGTACCTGGACCAGCATCTGAATCCGCTGGGCAAGGCGATGATCGGGCCGCAGAGCAACATGTGCATGGGCTGGAATGTGATGACCATGTTCCCGTTCCTGAACATCAAGGGCCTCTTCGATTCTCCCGACATGGTGCGGGAGCCGGTGCCCGCCGCGGTGCTGGAGAAGGTCCGGATGGGCAACAACGTGCCCAAGATGCCGATGTTCATCTACCAGTCCAATCCGGACTGGATCGCGCCCGTCGGAGCGGTGAACCGGTTGGTGGACGACTACTGCCGGAATGCGGATGCGAAGGTCGAGTACAACCGCACGCATGCCAACGAGGGCTACAGCCTGTTCGTCACGGCTCAGCCGCGGGTCATGTCGTGGATGAAGGACCGGTTCGACGGTGTTCCGGTGGCCAAGGGCTGCATCAGGAATGACGTCGCGGGCATCGCGCTGGAAGGCGCGGAGCAGGAAGAGTTCGCGGCCGCCGTCGGCCCGCGCATCGCGGCGCTCTCCGAGCAGGCCATTCGCGAGATCAAGTAGGCGGTTCGATCACGTCGAGGGTCCGGACCGCTCAGGTCCGGGCCCTCGAGTGTTTTCCGGGGTCGTCAGCACACATCGGGTGCCCCGATAGATCGTCGGCATACAGCGATTGCAGTGGGTACACAGCGACTCGCTCGCGGCGTCGGCGCGCATCCGGTTGACCAAGCCCGGGTCGTGCAGCAGCGCGCGGGCCATCGCGACGAACTCGAACCCGTGCGCCATCGCCGTGTCGACGGCCGCGCGCGAGGCGATGCCGCCGAGCAGCACCAGCGGGAGCGCGAGCTCGGCGCGAAAACGCGACGCCTCGTCGAGCAGATAGGTCTCATGGTAGGGGTAGCTGCGCAGGAATCGCCTGCCCGCCAAGCGGATACCGGCGCGCTGCGGCTGCGGGAACGAGTCGGCGAACTCGCGCAGCGGCACGTCGCCGCGGAACAGGTACATCGGATTGCGCAGCGAGCTGCCGACGGTGAGTTCGAGCGCGTCGAGGGTGCCGTCCTGTGCCAGCCACCGTGCGACAGTGAGGCTTTCGGCGCCGCCGAACCCGCCGCGCACGCCGTCGTCCATGTTGAACTTCGCCAGCACCGCGATCTCGCCGCCGACCTCCTGCCGCACCGCGTCCGCGGTCCGCCTGGCCAGTTCGGCGCGTTGGCGCAGGGTGCCGCCGTACTCGTCCGAGCGTTTGTTCAACGCCGGGCTGAGGAACGAGCTGATCAGATAGTTGTGCCCGAAATGCAGTTCGACGGCGTCGAATCCGGCCTCCACCGCCAGCCGGGCGGCGCGGGCGTGCGCGGTGATGATCCGCTGGATGTCGTCGACCGTCGCCGCCTGGGTGAGCCGCAGGCTGATCGGACTGAACTGCCTGCTCGGCGCGAGCGCGGGCGCCCGATTGGAGGCCGCGTTCGCCACCGGCCCGGCGTGACCCAGCTGCGCCGATACCGCGCCGCCTTCGGCGTGCACCGCGTCGGTGAGCCTGCGCAGCCCAGGCACCGCCTCGGGCCGCATCCAGATCTGGTGCCGGTCGGTCCGGCCCTCGGGCGCGACCGCGCAGTAGGCGACCGTGGTCAGCCCGGCGCCGCCCGCGGCGACCGCGCGATGGAACTCGATCAGCTCGTCGGTGACCAGGGCGTCGGGCGTGCGGCCCTCGAACGTCGCGGCCTTGATGATCCGGTTGCGCAGCTGGATCGGCCCGAGTCTGGCCGGTTGGAACGCGTCGTTCGGCATCTGCTCAGACTAGAACGTGTTCCAGTTCTGCGTTCCGGAATTGAGATGCCGGAAGTGTCTTGACTCACAATGAGAACCTGTTCTAATTCTTGGCATGCGCAGATATGACGGCCGCCGGGTGGTGGTGACGGGAGCAGGCTCCGGCATCGGGCAGGGCATCGCCCTCCGGCTGCTGGACGAGGGGGCGCAGCTGGTCGCCGCCGATATCGATGAGCCGGGCCTGGCGGCCACGGCGGAAAAGGCGGGCGACGCCGCCGAGCGATTGCGGACGGTCGCGGTGAACGTCGCCGACCCGGAGTCGGTGCGCGCGGCGACCGAGACCGCGCTCGGCTTCCTCGGCGGGCTCGACGTGCTGGTGAACGGCGCGGGCATCCTGCGCCCGGCTCGCACCCACGAGATGCCCCTGGACGCCTGGAACCAGGTGATCGGAGTGAATCTGACCGGCACCTTCCTGGTGACCCAGGCCGCGCTGCCCGCGCTGGTGGAATCGGGTCACGGCGTGGTGGTGAACATCTCCTCGACCGCGGCGTTCAGCGCCGCGCCCTACCTCGCGGCGTACGCGGCGTCGAAGGGCGGGGTCAACGCGTTCACCCACGCGATCGCGCTGGAATACGCCAAGCAGGGGCTGCGCGCGGTGAACATCGTGCCCGCGGGCATCACCAGCGGGATCACCACGAAGTCGATCCGGGATCAGCCGGAGGGCTTCGATCCCAAGCTGTTCGCCCGGATGACCGGCTGGCTCAACGGCGGCGCGCTCGGCAGTCCGGAGGACATCGCGGGTGTGGTCGCGATGGTCGCCTCGGACGACGGTCGCTACATGACCGGCACCGAGATCCGGATCGACGGCGGCGCGTTGATGTAAGTCGTCCCGCGCGGGTGGCAATCAGCAGATGATGCGGGGTCAGCGGCGCAGGATTTGGATCATTGGCGTTTCGAATACTGTGCCGATGGCGTTCGGTTCGGTTCGATCGAATGCTGTGCCGCCGACCCGAAAGACCGTTATGCGCGTTCCGCTGATCCTGCTCGCCGCCTGTTCGACCGCGCTGCTGACCGCGGGTCCCGCCGCGGCCGCACCGTGGGGTCCGCTGGCCCCGCCGAATCCGTATCTCGGGCCGCTCGGTACCTCGACGATGCACGGGGACGCGGGCTCGTCGGACGCGACTCCGCTGGCCGGGCCCGGCGCGGACGCACCGGTCTCGGCATATCCGCTGGCCTCGGCTTGCCCGACGTTGCTGGAGGGTTCGGACCATCTGGTGGTCGCGTTGTGCACGGCGATCGCCGGGCAGGCGCCGGTCGTGCAGCTGATCGATCCCGCGTCGCCAGGACCGATCGGCTCGTCGCTGGCCGCGCTGCCGCTGGCCAAGGGCAGCCTGCTCGGCGGCGTCTACGCGTATCTGGACAATGACGACAAGCTCGCCGTCGTTGACGGCGGCAATCGATTGCTGCGCGTCGGGCACGCCCGGGACGCGACGGGGAAGTGGCGGCTGACGAGCGAGCAGGTGGCGGACCTGTCCGGGGTGATTCCGGTGGGGGACAACGTGACCGGGCTGGTGCCGGACTGGGCGGGCAATATATGGTTCGCCAGCGGAAAGGGCGTCGTCGGTTTGGTCGCGCCGTCCGGTGCGGCGGTCACAGTGACGTTGCCCGCCGATGAGCAAGTGGCGAACAGCATTTCGGCCGCGCCGAGCGGGCGGATCGCGGTCGCGACCACGCACGCGCTGTACGAACTCCGGGCCGACTCGTCCGGCCGGCCCGAGGTGCTCTGGCGCGCGGCGTACGAACGCGGCTCGGCGCGTAAACCCGGACAGCTGAGTTGGGGCACCGGATCCACACCCACCTACTTCGGACCGAAGACCGGCGCGGACTACCTGACCATCGTCGACAACGCCGACGGACAGGTCAACGCGCTGGTATTCCGTTCCGGAACCGGACAATTGGTGTGCTCGCAGCCGGTGCTGACGAAGGGCGGTGCGGGGAGCGAGAATTCGCCGATCGGCATCGGGCGCTCGCTGTTCGTCGCGAGTACCTACGGTTATCCGTATCCCGCGGTGCCCGCGGGCGCCGGACCCGCGGTGCCGCCGACCGCGCCGTTCACCGGCGGGATGACCCGGGTTGATGTGGACGACAACGGATGTCACACGGTCTGGGAGAACACGGTGCGCAGTGCGGCCGTTCCACATCTGTCCACAGCCGATGGCGCGGTGTACACAGTGACCCGGCTCGGTGCGGAGATCACCACGCCGTTGGACGGATACGCGTTCACCGCAGTCGATCCGGACACCGGCGCGGTGACGGCGAGCAGTCCGCTGCCCGGCACCATCGTCGACGATCCGTTGCAGACGTCGCCGTTGATCACGCAGGGGCGGCAGGTGTTGCAGGGCACGGTCACCGGGATTCTGCGCATCGGTTGAGCGCGGTCGGCTTCGGCGCCCGCACGTGCACCGCCTGTGGATACCCGTGTTGCACAGCCGAGTTCACGCTTTGTGCACATCCCGGACCGAGGGATCGCACCTGTGGATGAATCTGTGTGCTGCTCGAGGAGCATCGATCGGCACCCACCCACGTTTCCGCGCTTTCTGGGCGCGATATTGCGCCGCACGGGGTTTGGTGACGAAGGTCGGCGGCTGTGGATGATGCTGTGGGTTGTTTCGGGATGGCCGGATGCCGTTCACCGTCGCGTTGCCTGCCTGAGCTCGAGCGTTGCGCCGCAATCGACACCGAACCGCCTGGCTGACGCCTGTGCATGACCGTCCCCATGGGTGGGGACAGCGGTGCGCGAAAGCTGTTGGGTGAGTGCTGCCTTTGGGGATGGCACGGTGGTACCCAGGTGTGGACATCCATCGGGTCGGTCGTCGGCGGTGCGAAGGGTTGTGGACAAGGCGCGTCCTGTCCACAGCGGTGGAGCGTCGCCGACCCCCAGGCTGTGGACGGGCGCGATCCTGGATCGAGACGCCGAGAAGCGTCCCCAGTCATGCGCCTTTCGGCGTGTTGTACCGGTGTGTCCCGATTGGGGAAAGCTTGCCGCAGTGCCGATTTCGCCGCATTCGCCGGTTCCGCGCGGGCAGTGAGGCGAAGATCACACCCCGGCGGGAGGTTGCGGCCGTGGTGCTGAACCGGTGCCGTCGAGGTGCTCGATCAGGCGCCTTTTCGCGTCTGGTTATTCCTGATCTTGACAAGACGCATGCATGTCCACGGGCGGTTCAACCAGGTATGTGTCGTGTTAATTACGCTGTAAACAAACCTGTGGTCGCTTTCTGTTCATCCGGTGTCCAGCTAACTCGGTTTTCTCGGACGAACCGGCAGGTCGCTGCCCCTGCGTGCCTGCCATGGAGGTGTCTATGTCGAGGGCGCAGCTAATCATTCGAACAAAGTTTGTACCGCCACTGAGTGGATACGGAGAGACCTGCGGATTCGTACGCGCGAGTACTTGTCGGCTGTTCGAATGACGCGAAAACCGACAGCTGCGAGTTAGCTGGAAGTCTGAAAAACCATGCTCTCACAAGGGTTTGCTGGCGAGCTGCTTTATACGCTTGACACCAGCGGGGAGGGTTGCATAGGGATAACGATTGTGTAGAGTCGACGGTAACGCTGGCCGCAGCTGAGCACGACTCGCTGCGGCCAGCGGAACTCAAATGGGGGACATCGCAACCGATCCGTGACACGGCGTTGCTGTCCAGTGCCCGAACCCTCTTCGCTCAGTGTGTGCTCGACGTTGTCTACCGACCGTCGTCCGATCCGTCCAGCGTCTCCGCGCGCTTCGCCAGCACCACCCGGCGACCCACACCGAACACATAGAGCAGGAACAACGCCTCGGCGGTGAATCCGATCGCGATGCGCACCGGCGCGGGCAGACCGCTCGGCGTCACGAAACCCTCGATGCAGCCACACACCAGCAGCACCCCGACCAACCCGAGCGCGATCGTCGCGGTCGCCCGGCCCTGCCGCGCCACCGCTTCCAGGCGACTCAGCCGGCCGGGATCGATGAGCGTCCAGCCGAGTTTCAGCCCGGCCCCGCCCGCCACGAAGATCGCGGTCAGCTCCAGCGTCCCGTGCGGCAGGATGAAGCCGAAGAACGAATCCAGCCGCCCCGCGTCGGCCATCAGCCCGGCCGAGACGCCGAGATTGAGCGCGTTCATGAACAGCAGATACACCGCTGGCAGGATCAGCACCCCGGTGAACAGGGCGATCGCCGTCACCCAGGCGTTGTTCGTCCACACCTGCGCGGCGAACGCGCCCTGCGGATGCTCGGAGTAATAGGACTCGAAGGCGCCGCCCCGCTCGGTCAGCCCGCCGGTGTCCCGCGGCAGGCCGAGAACCGTACGCGCGGAATCGAATCGGGCCACCCAGACGGCCAGCCCGGCGGAGACCAGCAGGAACGCCGCGGCCACGCCGGCCCACCACGGCCAGCTCCGGTACAGCGCGGCCGGGAAGCGGTGAGTGAAGAACCGGCCGATCTCCGACCAGGTGTCGCCCCGGCCGCCGAGCACCCGCCCGCGCGCCCTGGCCAGCAACGCGCTCAGCCCGGCGATCAGTTCCGGGTCCGGGCTGTGCGACTGCAACCGGGCCAGCTGCTGGGACGTGCGCCGGTACAGCGTGACGAGTTCGTCCGCCTCGGCACCGGTGAGCCTGCCCCGTTTGGCCAGATAGTCCAGCCGTTCCCAGGCCCTCCGGTGCGCAAAGCTGTACGCGTCGACATCCACAGGCTTGCCTCCCACTACCGCCGGTCGGAAGAATGCTATCGACATGGCTGAATTCACCACCGGCGAAGCGGTCGCGCTAGAGCTGCCGATCGCCCGGATCCCCACCCGGGCCACCGCGTTCCTCGTCGACGTGGTGGTGCAGATCATGCTGGCCATTGCGCTGTTCGTGCTGACCGTCAGCGTGCTGCTGCCCGGCGGGGCCGATACGGCGTGGCTGGACGTGGCCGTGCTGGTCACCATCGTCGGGGTGCTGGTCGGCTATCCGGTGATCTGCGAAACCGTGTGGCGCGGACGCACGTTGGGCAAATTGCTGCTCGGGCTGCGGGTGGTGCGCGCGGACGGCGGCCCGATCGACTTCCGGCACGCGCTCACCCGCGGGCTGGCCGGGGCGATCGTCGACTTCTGGATGCTCGGCGCGTTCGGCGCGGTCGCGGTGCTGACCTCGATGTGCTCGCCGAACGCGCGCCGGGTCGGCGACGTGCTGGCCGGCACGGTGGTCGTGCACGCGCAGCGGTCGCTGCCACTGCCGCTGCTCGCGGTCGCGCCGCCGTGGCTCGCGGGCTGGGCCGCGCCGCTGCCGCTGGCCATGCTGCCGGATGACCTGGCGCTGGCGGTCCGGCAATACCTGAGCCGGTTCCGGACCCTCACACCGGCGGTGCAGCACGAGCTGGGCAGCGCGCTGGTCGGCGCGGTGTGTGCGCGACTACAGGTGCCGGTGCCCGGCGGGTATCCGCCGTTGCAGGTGCTCGGCGCGGTGATTGCCGAGCGGCAGCGCCGGGCGTTGCCGCCGCCGATGTTCCCGGTGTTCGGTCCGGCGCCGCTGCCGGTCGGTCCGTAGTTACCGGTTGGCCGCGACGTAGTCGTCGATCTCCCGCAGGAACGCGTCCAGCCGGGCCGGGGTGATCCACGAGGCGCGGAACGAGTTCTTCGCCAGGGCCACCAGCTGATCGATGTCGAGGCCTGCGTGTTCGGCGAGCGCGACGTAGTTGTCCGCCGCGTACGCCCCGAAGTAGGCGGGATCGTCGCTGTTGATCGTCACGGTGAGCCCGCGATTCAGCAGCGCGATGATCTCGTCGGACTTCATCAGGGTGGTGACGAACGAATTCGAGACCGGACAGCAGGTCAGTCCGATGCCCCTGCCCTTGGCCAGTTCGACCAGCCGGTCGTCCTCGACGATGTTGGTGCCGTGGTCGAGCCGGTCGACGGCGATGTCCTCCAGGGCCTGCCGGATGTGCTCGATCGAGTCCTGCTGGTCGATGTCGCAGTGCATGGTCAGCAGGAAGCCCTCGCGCCGGGCGCGGGCGAACACCGCGGCGAACTTGCTCGGCGGATTGCCGCGCTCGTCCGAGTCGAGCCCGACGCCGACGATCCAGTCGCGGTAGGGCAGTGCCTCCAGCAGGGTCGCCATCGCGTACTCCGCGGAGTAGTCGCGCAGGAAGCAGAGGATCAGCTCGGCGGAGATGCCGAACTCGCGCCGCGCCCGCACGATCGCCGAGCGGTATCCGCCGATCACGGTGGCGAACGGGACGCCGCGGCCGGTGTGCGCCTGCGGGTCGAAGAACATCTCGACATGCCGGACGCCCTGGGCGTGCGCCCTGGTCAGGTAGTCGAAGGCGAGATCGTGGAAGTCCGCGGGTTCCCGCAGCACCCGCATGGCGGGGTAGTAGACCTGGAGGAACGAGGTCAGGTCGTGGAACTGATAGGTCTGCTTGACCTCGTCGACCGTCTTTTCCGGCAGTTCTATCCCGTTGCGCCGGGCCAGCTCGAACTTCAGCTCCGGCTCCAGCGTCCCCTCCAGGTGCAGGTGCAACTCGGCCTTGGGCAGCCCGCGGACGAACGCGGCGAGATCAGACATGGCTTCCATGATGCTCCGCAGCTACCGGTCCGGGGAGGTGTTCCCCCGGCAGTTGTGTCGGTGAGGGCTACATCGTGCCGGACTGTTTGAGTTCCAGGTATTCGTCGGCGAGAGCTTCGGGGAGGTGCTCGGGGGAGGCGGCGACCACCGCGATTCCCCTGCGGCGCAGCGACTCCTGCACCAGGGCGCGTTCGGCGAGGATGGATTCGGCGGCGGCCGCGGGGTAGAGGTCGGCGCGGGTATCGCGCTTGGCGGCGGCCGCGGCGACGTCGGGGTCGGTGACCGAGACGATCAGCACGCGATGGCGCTGGGCGAGGGTCGGCAGCACCGGGAGCAGGTTCTCCTGCACCGCGGCCCCGTCGAGACTGGTGAACCAGACGACCAGGCTGCGCCGGCGGGTGCGCTGGATGGCGGCGCGCACCAGGCCCGCGCTGTCGGTGTCGACCAGGGCCGGGGTGATCCCGGCCAGCGCGTGCATCAGCCGGAGCTGCAAGCCTTTTCCGCTGATCCCGCGAACTTCGGCGCGCGGCTCCCGGTCGTAGGCGAGCAGATCGACCGAGTCGCCGGCGGCCGCGGCGAGCCCGCCGAGCAGCAGCGCGGCCTCGATGCTCGCGTCCAGGCGGGTGCCGTCGCCGACCCGGCCCGCGCTGATCCGGCCGGTGTCGAGCAGCATCAGCATGTGCCGGTGCCGTTCCGGACGCCAGGTGCGCACCAGCACGTCGGTGGCGCGGGCGGTGGCGCGCCAGTCGATGCCGCGCACGTCGTCGCCCGCGACATACTCGCGGAACGAGTCGAATTCGTCGCCCTGCCCGCGCAGGTTGGCCACGTTGCGGCCCTCGAGTTGTTGCAGCCGTTTGACTTTCGAGCGCAGCAGGCGCTCGCTGCGGAACGCGGGCAGCGCGCGCACCCGCGCCGGGACGCTGCGGCGGGACTGCCTGCCCGCCAGGCCGAGCGGGCCGATCAGTCGGATGGTCACCTGGCCGGCCACCCGGTCACCGCGATAGGCCGGGGCCAGCGTGGTGCGGAAACGGACCAGCGTGGCGGGGTCCAGATCCAGTGTGTGCGTGCGGTTCCCGGTGCGGGCGCTGTCCGGCCAGTCGTCCCATACGGTGCCGCGCAGCGGGCGGGTGCCGTTGTTCACCGCGACCAGTTCCACCTCGGTGGACCGGCCGAGCCGGACCGTGGTCAGCGGCGCCCTGGACAGCGCGAGGTCGCCCGCCCGCCCGACCGAGACGAGGTCGACGAGCAGCACGGCGGCCAGCACGCTGGTCGCGAGGAGCACGCCGAGCAGCGACGGAACGACGAAGGTGACGAGCAGCGCGAGCACGCCCGCCGCGGCGGCCAGCCGACCGGTGACGACCACGGACTACACCGGAACCGGGACCGAGAGCAGCAGCGACGACATGACACCCTCGGTGGTCACGCCGTCCAGCTCGGCCTCCGGCCGCAGTTGCAGCCGATGCCGGAGCACCGTGACGGCAAGGGCTTTGACGTCGTCCGGAGTGACGAACGCACGCCCGTTCAGCCAGGCGAACGCGCGCGCGGCGGCCATCAGGGCGGTGGCGCCGCGGGTGGACGCGCCGTGCTGCACGGCGGGGGACATGCGGGTGGCGCGGCACACGTCGACCATGTAGGCGAGCACCTCGGGAGCGATGGTCACCTTGGCGATCGCGGCGCGGCCGGCCAGGATGTGCGCGGGCCCGGCCACCGGACGCAGGCCGGCCGCGGCCAGGTCGCGCGGATCGAAGCCGGCGGCGTGCCGCTGCAGGATGCGGAATTCGTCGTCGCGACCGGGCAATTGGACGTCGACCTTGAACAGGAACCGGTCCAGCTGCGCCTCCGGCAGCGGATAGGTGCCCTCCTGCTCGATCGGGTTCTGGGTGGCGATCACCACGAACGGGTCGGGCAGCGGGCGCGGCTGCCCGTCCACCGAGACCTGGCGCTCCTCCATGGATTCCAGCAGCGCCGACTGGGTCTTCGGGGGCGTGCGGTTGATCTCGTCGGCCAGCAGCAGGTTGGTGAAGACCGGGCCCTGCCGGAAGGTGAACTCGGCCGAGTGCGGATCGTAGATCTGCGAGCCGGTGACGTCGCCGGGCATCAGGTCCGGGGTGAACTGCACCCGGGCATGGTCCAGCTCGAGCGCCGTCGCCAAGGCCCGCACCAGCAGCGTCTTCGCCACGCCGGGAACGCCTTCCAGCAGTACGTGACCGCGGCACAGCAGCGCGAGCACCAGGTACATGATCGCGCCGTCGTTGCCCACCACCGCCTTGCCGATCTCGGCGCGCAACGCCGCGAACGCGGCCGCCGCCTCCTCGGCGGTGGGGGTGTGGTTGGTGTCCTTGGTGGGGATGGTCATCCGACCTCCAGTGTCAGGCGGGGGTTCCCGCGCCCCGTCGAGGGAAAGCGTGCTGCGCGTTGGTGTCTCATCCGAGCTCGGCCTCGATCCAGTCGAGCTGGGTGGCCACGAGTTCCAGCGTTTCGGCATCCGGCACCTGGCCGAACAGGGCGCGGCCGATCCGGTCCGGAGCTTGGCCGGTGCGCGCTGCCACGGCGGCGATCAGCCGGTCCGGCGGGGTGTCGGCGGTCATGCCGAGCGGTGGGCGGATCCGGCGCAGGGTCGCCGCGCGCAGCTTGTTCGCGACGTGCTCGTGGTCCTTCGAGCGCCGGTACAGCGCGGCCTGGCCGGCGAGCAGCTCGTTCGCCGCGACCTCGACCGGGCGCGGTTCACGCACCAGCGCGCCGCGCCGGCGGGCCCGCCACCACACGACCAGGGCGGCGGCGATCAGGAATTGCAGGCCGCCGAAGAAGACCGGGGCGGGCAGCCGATCCCAGATGGCGTCGTCGCCGGTGCCGAAGCCCGAACCGCCGGAGTCGCGGGGCGGCCTGGTGCGCGGGATGTCCGGCGGTTGCTGCGGGGTCGGCGCGTTCGGCGCGCCGCAGGACTGGAGCGAGGCGTAGAGCAGGAGCAGCAGCACGGCCAGGCCCGCCACGGCGGCCCAGAACTTGGGGTTGCGCAACAGATCCGGCAGCGGCGGCAGGGTCCGGCGGGTGCGCGGCGCCTTTTCGGTGGCGGTGACCTCCGTCGGTTCGAGGGCCGGCGGTGGCGCTGCCGCGGAGAACCGGTCGGCGTATTCGAGCCTGCGGTATTCGTCCTCGGTGGCGCGCCGGCCGCCGTAGACGACCTCATCGAAACTGTGTGCCGCGGGCTGGAATTCGGCGACGGACTCGAGCGGGAGCGCGGTCGTCACGTCGTTGGCGGTCTCGCGGGCGGTGCGGGACCGGCGCACCTCGAGCACGCCGCGCTGTTCCAGTCCGCGCAGCACGGCGCGGAAGCGTTCGCGCAGCGCGCGGTCGAAATCGCGGTGCTGCGCGGCTTTTTCGGCGGCGGCGCGGTGGTCGGCGGCGGCGCCGAGCCGCGGCGGGCTCGGCGGGGCCGGGGCGTCTCCGGGCGCGTCGTCGTACTCGCTCATCGCATTGCCTGACCGGGGACGTGGATGTCCAATCCCTCGCGGCGGCAACGGCGGTCGACGTAGGACACCACCCGGGTGGCGGCCTCGACGACCTCGCCGAACGCGACCACCAGCAGCACCCCGCCGGTGAGCAGCACGATCACCGGCCACCGATGGGTGCCGGAGAAATCGGAGAGGTACCAGGGAATCCCGAGCAGCGGCACGGCCAGCAGCGCGAGCAGGCAGCGCTGCATGAACCACAGTCCGGCGGTCTGCCATTCCGCGCCGGCGGCGAGCAGTTTCGAGCGAGCGACGGCCGCCTGATACGGGGCCCGCTCGACGAGCATCACCGGAACCGCGACGAATCGCTTGGCCCGCAGCCAGCCCAGCCAGGCCACCCCGAACGGAACGCTGATGATCAGCGGAGCGGACACCGCGAGCACGCCGAATCCGACCAGGGTGTACAGGATCTGGAAGATCAGCATCGGCCCGGCGGCCGCGCCGGCCCGGCGCACGGCTGTGCGCGCGTCGATCGGTGCGCCCGACACGCTCGCCAGCCCGATCGCGACGGTCGTTCCGCGCAGCACCAACCGCAGCAGCCACACGCAGGCCATCGTCGACAGGACCGCCGCCCACGCCGTGGCGGAGTCCGAATCGCCGGTCAGCGCGGAGATCCCCGCGGTGCTCGCGACGACCACCAGCTCGGCGGCGACCAGCGCGGACCCGCTCGACCAGGCCAGCGCGCGCAGGTTCGCCTGGATCAGCGCGAACGGCACGTCCAGCAGTTCGCGGAAGGTCATCGGACGGATCGGCACCGTCGTTCCAGGGGACCCTGGTACCGGATCGCTCCCCGCCCCGACGGCACCGGCCGGGTCGGCGGCTGGTAGCACGGGCCGAGTCTAACGGGCGACGTCCGATTTGCCGCCCGTGCAGGTCCTACGTGGTCGAGTTCGGCGCGGGTTCGACGTTCTGGTCCAGCAGCCGTGCCACCACCTGCCGGTAGCGCGCGGGGTCGATGGGCGGAAGGCCGAGCAGCGCACGCAGATACACGCCGTCGCCGACGAGTCTGATGATGTCGGACTGCACCGGATCGTCGATCTCCTTGTCCAGGCCGTCCGACCAGGAGTCCATCATTTCCATCAGGGCCTGCTGCACCTCGTCGACCTCGGTGCCGGCCGCGGCGTCGATGGTGCGCATGGTCGCCAGCATCGAGCGATAGATCTCGAGTTCCACCGCGTCGGCGGCATTGTCGGTGTTCGGGGTCTGCAGATACCAGCCCGCGACGGACTGGCCGCGTTCGAGGTGTTCGTCCAGCTGCTGACCCGCGCGGTCGGTGAGTCTGCGGACCAGCCCGGCGAGCAGCGCGTCCTTGCTCTTGAAGTGATAGAGCAGCCCGCCCTTGGAGACGCCGGCCTGCGCCGCGACGCTCTCCAGCGTCACGTGCGACATGCCTTTTTCCAGGAGCAGGGATTCGAGTGCGTCCAGGATTCGGTCGCGGGTGTTAGCCGTCACCAGCGGAACTATACCGGCTGGACGGTAAGGTCTGGTACTGTACCGTCCGGACGGTAAGAAGAGATGTGCGACGAAAG
The DNA here is from genome assembly GCF_042871115.1 of Nocardia sp. NPDC006044. Classification (NCBI taxonomy): domain Bacteria; kingdom Bacillati; phylum Actinomycetota; class Actinomycetes; order Mycobacteriales; family Nocardiaceae; genus Nocardia; species Nocardia sp. NPDC006044. The sequence goes on along the minus strand of NZ_JBIAID010000007.1, from coordinate 178,718 downwards.
TCGAGAAAGCCAATGACCACACACACCGCGAAGAACCCCCGGCTGACCGGGCCGAACCTCGAGACCCCACCCCGCGCCACCGCACGCGACTGGGCGGGTCTGGCCGTGCTCGCGCTCGCGCTGTTGCTGCTGGCCGTCGACGCGACGGTGCTCGACCTGGCCGTGCCCGCGATCAGCGCGGACCTGGCGCCGACGACGCCGCAGCTGCTCTGGATCATCGACGTCTACTCGTTCGTGCTGGCCGGCCTGCTGGTGATGATGGGCAACCTCGGTGACCGGATCGGCAGGCGCAGGCTGCTGCTGATCGGCGCGGCCGGGTTCGGCCTCGCGTCGGTGATCGCGGCCTGGGCCGTCTCGCCGGAGATGCTGATCGGCGCGCGCGTGCTGCAGGGCGTCGCCGGTGCGACGCTGATGCCCGCGACGCTCGGCCTGATCCGCTCGATGTTCCTCGATCCGCGCCAGCGCACCGTCGCCATCGCGGTGTGGAGTGCGATGGCGGGCGGCGGCGCGGCGGCCGGACCGCTGCTCGGCGGCTGGCTGCTCGAGCACTACTGGTGGGGCTCGGTGTTCCTGGTGAACCTGCCGGTCATGCTGGTGCTCATCGCCCTGGGGCCGTTCCTGGTGCCGGAATCCCGGGACCCGAATCCGGGTCGCTTCGATCTGCCGAGCGCCGGACTGTCCATGCTCGCGCTGGTGCCGATCGTGTACGCGATCAAGGAGTCGGCGGCGCACGGGCTCAGCCTGACCTCGGCCGTTATCGGCATGGCCGGTGTGCTGGCCGGCGTGGTGTTCGTGCGCAGGCAGCGCACCCTGGACAACCCGATGCTGGACCTGAAGTTGTTCGCGCTGCCCAGGTTCCGCACCGCGGTGATCACCAACCTGCTCGCGGTGTTCGCGCTGGCCGGTGTGCTGTTCTTCGGCTCGCAGTACCTGCAGCTGGTGCTCGGTCACTCGCCGATGGAAGCCGGCCTGCTCCTGCTGCCCGGCCTCGCGGCCAGCGTGCTCGCCTCGCTCGCCGCGGCGTGGCTGGTGCAGCGGATCCGCCCCGGCGCGGTGCTCGGCAGCGCCCTGACCGTCGCCGCGTTCGGTTCCGCGCTGTTCCTCTGGCTCGGGCCGGATGCCGCGGGCAGCACCACGCCGTTCATCCTCGGGTTCCTCTTCATCGGCGCGGGCGTCGGTGTGGCGCTGACGGTCTCGTCGGACCTGGTGGTCAGCTCGGCGCCGGTCGAGCGGGCCGGCGCGGCCGCGGCGGTGTCGGAGACCGCCTACGAGACCGGCATCGCGCTGGGCGTGGCCATCCTCGGCAGCGTGGTCATGGCCATCTTCCGCAACGGGCTCGACCTGACCCACGTGCCCGGCGACCAGGTGGGTGTCGCGTCGGAATCCCTCGGCGCGGCAACCGGATTCGCGCGACAGCTACCGGAGGCGGTATCGGGTGAGTTCCTCGCCTCGGTGCACACGGCGTTCGTCTCCGGCATCCACTTCGCCGCGATCGGCACGGCCTCGATCCTGCTGATCGCCGCGGTGGTGGCGTTCCGGTTGCGGGCGGCGCGTCCGCAGTAATGGTCGATTCGTACCCCGTTCCGCGTCGGCGGAGCGGGGTACGTCCGCTTTACGCGGAAAATCCGTCGCTGTGCTGTCCGCCGCGGCGGCCTTGATCGGCGCGCGGTCCGGCGCTGCGCGGGCGGGCGAGCCGGGTGGGCGTGAGACGGCCGCGGAGGGTGACGGATTCGCCGAGCTCCCAGTGCCCGGTCTCGGCCGGATCCGCGGCGGCGATGGTGTTGGCGGAGGCGAGCAGCAGGTCGTCTTGTTTGGCGAGTTCGCACAGGCGGGCGGCCTCGTTCACCGCGTCGCCGATGACGGTGAACTCGTAGCGCTGCCGGGCGCCGACATTGCCCGCGACCACCCGGCCCGCGGCGACGCCGATGGCGGCGATGAAGTCGTTGGCGGTCGTGTCGAGCCGCCGCCGGATCGCCCTGGCGCAGGCCAGGGCCGCGCCGGAGGCGTCGGAAAGGGCGGCGGGCGTGCCGAATACGGCCAGCGCGGCATCGCCCTCGAACTTGTTGAGCAGTCCGCCGTGCGCCTCGACCTCGTCGACCACGATGTCGAAGAACCGGTTCAGGATGGCCACCATCTCGGCGGCGGGCACGGTCGCGGCCATGGTGGTCGAGCCGACGATGTCGACGAACAGCGCCGCCGCGTCGGTCTCCACCCCGCCGAGCGACGGGTTGCCGGCCAGCGCCGCGTCGGCGACCTCGCGGCCGACGTGCTTGCCGAACAGGTCCCGGATCTGTTCGCGCTCGCGCAGCCCCTCCACCATGTGGTTGAAACCGCTTTGCAGCTCGCCCAATTCGGTGCCGTCGTACACGGTGATGTTCACCCGCAGGTCGCCGTCCTCCACCTGCCGCAGCGCGCGCCGCACGCCGCGGATCGGCGCGATGGTCGCGGCCACCGTCTGCATCATCAGCAGCAGGCCGAACACCAGCGTGGCGCCGCCCAGCGACAGCACGCACACCGCGAGCCGGGCCGTGCTCACCGACGAATCGACCAGCGCCCACACCGCGACGATCATCGACAGCGCCACCGGCACGCCCGCGCCCAGCATCCAGGCGATCAGCGAACGGGCGAACACGCCCATTCCGCGTCTGCGCCGCGAGGGCGCGGCATCGAGCACCCGCGCGGTCACCGCTCGTAGCGCGAATTCGGCGATCAGATAGCTGTTGGCGCACACCACGATGGCGCTGAAACCGATGCCGAGCAGGATCTTCGGAATCAGCGCTGGCTCGACCACGCCGTAGAGCGGGGTCAGCACGGCCGCGCCGGCGAACCACAGCACCGCCTGCCGCACGACCAGCCGGCGCGGCACCGCGGCGGCGGCGATCTGCTCGGCCTCGTTCGGCACCTGGTCCGGATCGGTCGCCCAGCGCAACGCGCGCAGCCCGCTGACCGTGCCCCACCACATGCCGATCAGCAAGGCCAGCGCCGAGTAGGCCGGCGTCGCGATGACATCGAGCAGCAGCAGCTCCCTGGTGAACACCGTCGGGCCGGGCAGCACGAAGCCGATCAGCGCGAAGGTGACCGCCATCCCGGCCAGGTTCGCGGCCACCAGCGGCACGGTGAGCAGCAGCTGCACCCGCAGCCGGCGCATCCCCGACGATTCGTCCACCGGTCCGAGCAGCCGCGACCCGAAGGCGGCTGTCGAAACGTCACTGGAGGCCATGGGAGGAAAGCCTAGGCCGGACCACCCGCGAAGAGCTGGACCAGACGTCCACGATCGGCCGAGCGCCTCGACGATCGGGCGGGTCCGCAGGTCGGCGCGGGCGCAGAACCGGTCCACCGGGCCGGTCGGTCGCGCGCGACCGGCGGGGCGGTGGCGCTGGGCGAGTTCGTGGCGGATCGGGCAGCGCGCCAGGGCGACGCCGCCCCCGTGCGTCGCCGACATCGTGCGGGCCCGGTTCGCTCGAACGCGTCGCATGGCCCCACGGTAGGCACTCAGCGCCCGCGCGGCAGTTCCCGCTGGTCGCGGCCGGGAAGCCCGGACTGCCGGCGGCCGCTGAGCTCGTCCGGCCGCGCGGCGGCCAGGCCGTACGCCTGGTCGCCGGGACCGTCCGGCAGCGCCGGGTAGCGCGGGTCCTGCTGCCCGTAGTCCGCGTCGACCACGGTGGCCGCGAGGTGCTGGGCGCGCAGGGCCTCGGGCGATCCCGGTGCCGGCTGATATCCGGCCTGGACGGTCGAGTCCTGGGTGTCGATGGTGACCTTGCGGGTGCGCTTGAGGGTGAAGGTGATCTCCTCGACCTCTTCGAACGCCTGCCTGGCCGTGCGCAGCGGATGCGTGGCGTTGTCGATCGCGTTGGCCACGAACGACGGGACCAGCGGGCGGATCAACCTGGCCGCGGTGTCGGTGAACGGCACCGTGCCGATCAGCGGGAGTTCCAGCCCGCCACCGGTCTTGGGCAACCGGGCGGGCACGCCGGCGTTCGGTGCGAGCGACCGCGCGGTGACGGGCGCCGGTAGGTTCGGGAATCCTTCGGCAGACACGGGGCTGTCCTTTCGGTCGTCAGCCGGTGCGGCTGGTAGTTCGGGGCGGCCCGGCGGTTCGCTGATGCCGATCTCCAGCCCACCGATGGCCGCGACGATCCGGGTGCGCTGCCGCTCCCGGTCGATGGCGTTGTCCGCCTCGACCGCGAGGCGGGCGGCGGCGAGTTCCTGTTCGGCCCGCAAGGCCTCGGCCTCGGCGCGCGTCTCAGCCCGTTTGATCGCGATCGCCGCGTCGGCCGCGTGCTCGGCCCGGTCCTGCACATCCAGGAACGCGGTGCGCCGGTCGAACGAGGTCTGGCCGCGCCACCAGCGCAGCAGCAGCGGCAAGAGGGCGAGGGCGATCAGCGCGACGATGGTCAAGACGCGCAGCGGCATGGCCCCGCCGTGCTGGGTGGTGTAGTCGTTCATCGCCTGCCAGCGCGCGCCGAGGCCGCGGTCGGCGGTGTCGAAGGCGGCGGCTTCGGCCGCGGTGACGGCCTTTTCGTCGTCGGCGATGCGCTGCTCGAGCGGCTCGACCCGGCCCTGCGCCGTGGCCAGCTGCTTGCGCGCGTCGTCGAGCATGTCGTTGGCGATCTGAGCTTCCGGTCCGCGCCCGGGCACCCTGGTGATCGGCAGTCGCGCGCATTCCGGGCTCGGGCTGAGTTCGCAGCGGGCGATGGTCAGTGAACGGTCGACCTCGGCCTGCGCCTTGGCGATCGTCTGGTCCAGCGCGGTCCGGTCGGCCCTGGCCTGGTCCAGTGCGGCGTGCGCGGTGCGCACCTGGGGTGCGGAAGCGACTGAGCGCTGGGCTCTTTCGTCCAGGGTCCGGTCGACACTGCCGCCGAAGACGACGATCGCGGCCAGCTCGGCGATCAGGCCGCCGGCCAGCACCGCGAGGGCGAGCCGGCCCAGCAGGCCGAGCCGGTCGGGGCCGCCGCCGGGTCGCGCGGTCGCCAGGGCCCGCGCGATCGCACCCGCGAGCACCGCGACGAGCAGCGCCACCAGAACGATCGCGAGCACCGCCCAGGTGCCGATCGAGGCCAGCGCGAACCCGGTGACGAGGCCGGACACGACCGCGAACAGCAGCACCGCCGTGCCGGTGACGGCGTAGCTGGTGTGTTCGTGGCGGTAGGCGACTTCGCTGTGCTGACCCCCGCCGAGCCAGGTGAACAAGCCGGTGAAGGTCATGGGAACTCACATCCTCTTGGTCCCAGGGGATTTCGCGGGCTCAACCGTCACGGTTTCGTGGTCACAGCGTGACAGGACCGTCCCCGACACACCGAGTGGCATCGGAGGTATGTGGCCAGGTTCACAAAACCGCCGATGTGGTGCGGGTACCCGGCCGGGGAAGCGGTCCGGCACAGGCTGTTTCCCGGTGGTCGGCGGCTGAGGCGGGTGGCCGGGTTCGCCTACTCTGACTCGATGATCCGTTCCCGCGCGCACCATCCCAGGAGGTCAGCTCATGCGGTTCGTCACGCTGATGATCATGTCGGTGGCCTTGATCGTGTCGCCGATTAGCGCGAACGCGGATCCGGCCGGCGACCGTGGCTCGCTGGACCGCCTGGTCGCGCTGGTGCTCGAGCGCCTGAACACCGGCGACGCGGTGGCCGCGGCGAAGTGGGTGAGCGCCGCGCAGACCGGCGCCGAACCCACCATCGACGATCCGGCCAGGGAGGCCGTGGTCTACGACTCGATGGCCCGGTCGGGCGCCGACCTGGGCCTGCCGGAGGGCTGGGTGCGGCAGGTGTTCGGCGCGCAGATCGAGTCCAACAAGATCGTGCAGCGCGGCCTGATCACCCGCTGGCGATTCGACCCGGCCGCCGCGCCCGGCACGGCCCCGGACTTGGCCTCGGTGCGGCCGGTGATCGACCGGGTGAACGCCGGGATCGTCGACCAGCTCGCCGCACGACGCGCCGAACTGACCGCACCGGATTGCGCGGAAAGATTGGCTTTCAGCGTCTTCGAGGTATTCGGCGCGGGTAATACCGACGCACTGCATCAGGCCGCCCTGGTACGTGCCGCAGCGGCACTGTGTGCGCCGCGTTGAACGCTGCGCGGCTCGCGCAGAACCGTTCTTAGGACCCCCTGAACCCCTTTTTAAGCGTCCGCTTCAGGCGCTGAGTTCGCCCCGTCGGCGAATATTCGGTCAAAAGGCCATCGGTCCGCAATAAGTCGCGTGTATTACCGCCTGACGGCGTATAGGTTTCGGCTCCCAAAATGTGTCGAATACCACTCCGTCCCGTTAGCTACATGTGTGCTGAAAGCCACATCGGGCAAAAGAGTCCGGACGGTCGGATCCCGTCGTGGGCTCGTCAGGACCCTGTCGGAAATCTCTCATCCATCCCGGTTTCGAGTTAGCCGCCGCGGAGTGGTTTGCCGGGCGCCGAGCCGGGGAAATCATCTTCGATGCAGGTGAGAGCGCTTCCCTGACCTATTTGCGAGGTTCGGGGCCGCTCTCGCGCGTCGGCGGCAGGCGGCTGGCCACGCGTGCCGCGGGATCGATCACGGGCTACTCGCTGCTTTACACTGGACGACGCGCACACGTGGAGGACCGAATGAAGAAGCCCAGCTAGACCCGGTTATTAGTGCAACCTAAGTTGGTTGGGCCCCGGACCTGACTTATCGTTTGCTCTTACGCCGGACACAGAATGCTCGGCACCCCTCGCCCGCTCGGGCAGCTCCTAACCGGTGCTCAGCGTAGCGGGCCGGAACCCGCACGGAGGTAAGGATCTCGTTAGGGATCTGTTACCGACGAGCACCCACTACGTCACTGAAGCGGGTGAACAACTGGAGACGTGACTGCACACAGTGGTGCGAACGTCAGGCTCGGAGGCGGAAGCTTGCGTAACCACGCAGAGCCCGAGAGCACCACTAATCGAACACTGAGACCATCAGCGCGGCTGGTTTCGGAACGTACGGGCGCAGTCTTGTACGGAGGCATTCAGACGAAATTGCCTATTTCTTTTTCGTCGAACGCCCTTCTTGAAGGCAGAGGCATGATGCAACTTCCTGGCCACCGGTCACCTGGACCCGTCGGGCTCTACGACCCGGCGAACGAACACGACGCCTGCGGTGTCGCGTTCGTCGTCGACATGCACGGCCGCCGCAGTCGCGACATCGTCGACAAGGCTATTACGGCTCTGTTGAACCTGGAGCACCGTGGTGCCGCAGGCGCTGAACCCAACAGTGGTGACGGCGCGGGCATCCTGATCCAGATTCCGGACCGGTTCTTCCGCGCCATCGTGGACTTCGAGTTGCCGCCGGAGGGCTCCTACGCCTCCGGTATCGCCTTCCTGCCGCAGGCCCGCCGCGAGGCCGCCCGCGCCGCCTACGGCGTGGAGAAGATCGTGCAGGAAGAGGGCCTGGCCGTGCTCGGCTGGCGCGAGGTGCCGATCGACGAGTCGTCGCTCGGCGCGCTGGCCCGCGACGCGATGCCGACCTTCCGGCAGATCTTCATCGGCTCGCCGCGGGGTGCCGCCGAGCAACTGTCCGGAATGGACCTGGAGCGTCGCGCCTACGTGATCCGCAAGCGGGTCGAACACGAGCTCGGCAAGGCCGGTTCCGGTGAGGGCGCGGTCGGCAAGGAGTCGGTGTACTTCCCGAGCCTGTCCGGCCAGACCTTCGTCTACAAGGGCATGTTCACCACGCCGCAGCTGCGTGCCTTCTACCTCGATCTGCAGGACAGCCGGGTGGAGTCCGCCCTCGGCATCGTGCACTCGCGCTTCTCCACCAACACCTTCCCGTCCTGGCCGCTGGCGCACCCGTTCCGCCGGGTCGCGCACAACGGCGAGATCAACACGGTCACCGGCAACGAGAACTGGATGCGGGCGCGCGAGGCGCTGCTGCGTTCGGACATCTTCGGCATCGACTCGGCCGGCAACAACCGGCTGGAGAAGATCTTCCCGGTCTGTACGCCCGGGGCGAGCGATACCGCGCGCTTCGACGAGGTGCTGGAACTGCTGCACCTCGGCGGCCGCAGCTTGCCCCACGCCGTGCTGATGATGATCCCCGAGGCGTGGGAACGCAACGAGACCATGGATCAGCAGCGGCGCGCGTTCTACGAGTACCACTCGATGCTGATGGAGCCGTGGGACGGCCCGGCGTCGGTGTGCTTCTCCGACGGCACCGTGGTCGGCGCCGTGCTCGACCGCAACGGCCTGCGCCCCAGCCGCATCTGGATCACCGACGACGGCCTCGTCGTGATGGCCTCCGAGGTCGGCGTGCTCGACATCGACCCGTCCAAGGTGGTCCGCAAGGTCCGACTACAACCCGGCCGCATGTTCCTGGTCGACACCTCGCTGGGCCGCATCGTCGGCGACGAGGAGCTGAAGACCGATCTCGCGGCCGAGCACCCGTACCAGGAATGGCTGGACGCGGGCGTGACCAAGCTCGAGGACCTGCCCGACCGCCCGCACGTGCACATGTCGCACGACCGGGTGCTCATCCGGCAGCAGATCTTCGGATACACCAACGAAGAATTGAACCTGCTGATCTCGCCGATGGCCAAGACCGGTGGCGAGGCGCTCGGTTCGATGGGCACCGACACCCCGATCGCGGTGCTGTCGCCGCGGCCCCGGTTGCTGTTCGACTACTTCTCCCAGCTGTTCGCGCAGGTCACCAACCCGCCGCTGGACGCGATCCGGGAAGAGGTCGTCACCAGCCTGCGCCGGGCGCTCGGCCCGGAGGCCGATCTCATGCACCCCGGCCCGGAGTCGTGCAAGCAGATCGCCATCGAACAGCCGATCCTGGACAACGATCAGCTGGCCAAGCTGGTGCACATCAACGACGACGGCTCGCAGCCCGAGCTGCGTTCGGTGATCGTGCGCGGCCTGTACCCGGTGGCCAAGGGCGGCAAGGGACTGCGCAAGGCGCTCAAGGCGATCAACACCCAGGTGTCGGCCGCCATCGACGGCGGCGCGCGGATCATCGTGCTGTCCGACCGCGAGTCCAACGAGAAGCTGGCGCCGATCCCGTCGCTGCTGCTGACCTCGTCGGTGCACCACCACCTGGTGCGCGAGCGCACCCGCACCATGGTCGGCCTGGTCGTGGAGGCCGGTGACGCCCGCGAGGTGCACCACATGGCCATGCTGGTCGGCTTCGGCGCGGCCGCGATCAATCCGTACATGGCCTTCGAGACCATCGAGGACATGCTCGAGCGCGGCGTGCTCGAAATGCCGGGCAGCACCGGCGATCACGCCGAGGACTTCCGCACGGCGGTCTACAACTACAACAAGGCCGCGAGCAAGGGCGTGCTCAAGGTGATGTCCAAGATGGGCATCTCCACCCTGGCGTCCTACACCGGCGCGCAGCTGTTCCAGGTGATCGGCCTGTCCCAGGAACTGGCCGACGAGTACTTCACCGGCCTGCGTTCGCACCTGGACGGCATCGGCCTCGAGGACATCGCCGCCGACGTCGCCGAGCGGCATCGGCTCGCGTTCCTGGAGAACCGCAACGAGCGCGCGCACCGCGAGCTCGAGGTGGGCGGCGAATACCAGTGGCGGCGCGAGGGTGAGTACCACCTGTTCAACCCGGACACCGTGTTCAAACTGCAGCACGCGACCCGCACGGGTCAGTACTCGATCTTCAAGGAGTACACCAAGCTGGTCGACGACCAGAACGAGCGGCTGGCCTCGCTGCGCGGCCTGTTCAAGTTCAAGAAGGAGCGCGCGTCGATCTCGATCGACGAGGTCGAGCCGGCCTCGGAGATCGTGAAGCGGTTCTCCACCGGCGCGATGAGTTACGGCTCCATCTCGGCGGAGGCGCACGAGACCCTCGCGGTCGCGATGAACCGCCTCGGCGGCCGGTCGAACTCGGGCGAGGGCGGCGAGTCGCCGGCCCGCTTCGAGCCGGAGGAGAACGGCGACTGGCGGCGCAGCGCGATCAAGCAGGTGGCCTCCGGCCGCTTCGGCGTGACCGCGCACTACCTGACCAACTGCACCGACATCCAGATCAAGATGGCGCAGGGCGCCAAGCCCGGCGAGGGCGGCCAGTTGCCCGCGCACAAGGTGTACCCGTGGGTCGCCGAGGTGCGGCACTCGACGCCGGGCGTCGGCCTGATCTCGCCGCCGCCGCACCACGACATCTACTCGATCGAGGATCTGGCGCAGCTGATCCACGACCTGAAGAACGCGAACCCGCAGGCGCGGATTCACGTGAAACTTGTTGCGGAGCCCGGCGTCGGCACGGTCGCCGCCGGTGTGTCCAAGGCACACGCGGACGTGGTGCTGATCTCCGGCCACGACGGCGGCACCGGCGCCTCGCCGCTCACCTCGCTCAAGCACGCGGGTGGCCCGTGGGAGCTCGGCCTGGCCGAGACCCAGCAGACGTTGCTGCTCAACGGACTTCGCGATCGGATCGTCGTGCAGGTGGACGGTCAGATGAAGACCGGCCGCGACGTGATGGTCGCCGCGCTGCTCGGCGCCGAGGAATTCGGCTTCGCCACCGCGCCTTTGGTGGTCTCGGGCTGCATCATGATGCGGGTCTGCCACCTCGACACCTGCCCCGTGGGTGTCGCGACGCAGAACCCGGTGCTGCGCGAACGCTTCACCGGCAAGCCGGAATTCGTCGAGAACTTCATGCTGTTCATCGCCGAGGAAGTCCGGGAACACCTGGCGCTCTTGGGCTTCCGCACGCTGGACGAGGCCATCGGCCGGGTCGACCTGCTCGACACCGCCAAGGCCAAGCAGCACTGGAAGGCCAGCAAGCTGGACCTCTCGCCGATCCTCGACAACGTCGAGACCGCGTTCATGTACCAGGACCGCCGCTGCACCAAGACGCAGGACCACGGCCTGGACAAGGCGCTGGATCAGCAGCTGATCTCGCAGAGCCGGGACGCGCTCGAGCGTGGCCAGGCGGTGAAGTTCGAAACCAAGATCACCAACGTGAACCGCACCGTCGGCACCATGCTCGGCCACGAGGTGACCAAGCTCTACGGTGGCGCGGGCCTGCCCGACGACACCATCGACATCACCTTCACCGGTTCGGCGGGCAACAGCTTCGGCGCCTTCGTGCCGGCCGGCATCACCCTGCGCGTGCAGGGTGACGCGAACGACTATGTCGGCAAGGGACTTTCGGGTGGCCACCTGGTGGTGCGCCCGTCGCTGAACGCGCCGGCCGAGTTCGTGGCCGAGGAGAACATCATCGCGGGCAACGTGATCCTGTTCGGCGCCACCAACGGCAAGGCGTTCATCCGCGGCGTGGTCGGCGAGCGGTTCGCCGTGCGTAACTCGGGCGCCCTCGCGGTGGTCGAGGGCGTCGGCGACCACGGCCTGGAGTACATGACCGGTGGCCGGGTGGTCATCCTCGGCGAGACCGGCCGCAACTTCGGCGCGGGCATGTCCGGCGGTGTCGCGTTCGTCTACAACCCGAACGGCACCTTCGAGTCCCGGCTCAACCCCGAGCAGGCCGACGCGGTCGAGCAGCTCTCCGGTGACGACTTCACCTGGCTGCGCGACATCATCACCCAGCACCGCGACCAGACGGGTTCGGCTGTCGCCGAACGCATTCTGGGCGACTGGTCGCAGCAGGTGAACCACTTCGTCAAGCTCATGCCGCGCGAATACAAGAAGGTCCTGCTCGCCATCTCCGAGGCGGAGAAGGCCGGCAAGGACGTCGACGAGGCGATCATGGAGGCGGCCCGTGGCTAGTACCCGCCGCCCCCAACAGCTGAGTCCGATGTCCACAGGCAAGATTACGGAGGCCGAACGTGGCTGACGCACAAGGATTTTTGAAGCACACCTCGCGGGAGCTACCCGCCCGCCGTCCGGTCGAACTGCGGTTGATGGACTGGAAAGAGGTCTACGAGCAGGGATACCCGAAGGCGACCCTGCAGCGGCAGGCCAGCCGCTGCATGGACTGCGGTATTCCGTTCTGCCACAACGGCTGCCCGCTCGGGAACCTGATTCCCGAGTGGAACGACCTGGTCTACAAGGGTCAGTGGCGCGAGGGCATCGACCGGCTGCACGCCACCAACAACTTCCCGGAGTTCACCGGGCGGCTGTGCCCGGCGCCGTGCGAGGCGTCCTGCGTGCTCGGCATCAACCAGGACCCGGTGACGATCAAGCAGGTCGAGATCGACCTGATCGAGAACGCCTTCGACGAGGGCTGGGTGGCCCCGGTCTACCCGACCCGGTTGACCGGCAAGAAGATCGCCGTGGTCGGTTCCGGCCCGGCCGGTCTCGCGGCCGCGCAACAGCTCACCCGGGCCGGTCACACCGTGACCGTGTTCGAGCGGGCCGACCGCATCGGCGGGCTGCTGCGCTACGGCATCCCGGAATTCAAGATGGAGAAGCGCTTCATCGACCGCCGGATGGCGCAGATGGAGGCCGAGGGCACCATCTTCAAGACCGGCGTGAACGTCGGCGTGGACATCACCGCCGAGCAGCTGCGCGAGCAGTACGACTCGATCGTGCTGTCCGGCGGCGCCACCGTCGCGCGTGACCTGCCGATCCCCGGACGCGAGCTCGACGGCATCCACCAGGCCATGGAGTTCCTGCCGTGGGCCAACAAGGTGCAGCTCGGCGACGACGTCACCGATGCCGACGGCCTGCCGCCCATCCACGCGAAGGGCAAGAAGGTCATCATCATCGGCGGCGGCGACACCGGCGCGGACTGCCTGGGCACCTCGCACCGGCAGGGTGCGGAGAGCATCCACCAGTTCGAGATCATGCCGCGTCCGCCGCAGGAGCGCGCCGCGTCCACGCCGTGGCCGACCTACCCGCTCATGTTCCGGGTGTCCTCGGCGCACGAAGAGGGCGGCGAGCGCGTGTTCTCGGTCAACACCGAGCGTTTCCTCGGCGCGGATGGCAAGGTCACCGGCCTGCAGGCGCACGAGGTCAAGATGGCCAACGGCCGCTTCGAGAAGGTGGACGGCACCGACTTCACCCTCGAGGCCGACCTGGTGCTGCTCGCCATGGGCTTCACCGGTCCGGAGAAGCCGGGCCTGCTCGAGGATCTCGGCGTCGGCTACGACCAGCGCGGCAACGTCCAGCGGGACAAGAACTGGGCGACCAACATCCCCGGCGTCTTCGTCGCCGGCGACATGGGCCGCGGCCAATCCCTCATCGTCTGGGCCATCGCCGAGGGCCGCGCCGCGGCCGCCGCGGTGGACCGCTTCCTGGAGGGTGAGACGGCGCTGCCTGCCCCCATCACCCCGACCATGGTCGCGCAGCGATGAGCTGAACCCCTCTCTTACCGGAGCGGTAAAGGCGCCCGTGGACATCGATGTCCACGGGCGCCTTTGTTCGTTTTCTCCGTATTTGCCGCGAGTGCGTGGCGGGCGACACTCCCGGCGAAGTTTCTGGGCAGTCAACGGATTCCGGTGGAGGGCCATTGCGGTGAGCCGCCGATAATGACGTAGTGCCCTTGATGTTTGCCGATCATGGAGGGTCGGCTCGGATCTCGTTGCTATAAAGCTGGTTTAGCTGGCCTTATCGAGATGATCGCACCGAAAATTAATAATTGCTCACTGATTGCTCGCCGGTGAGCGGCGGATCGGCTCCGGTCGAGGTGCGGTTGAGTGCCGGGTTGTGGTGTGGACGTGGGGGTTTGGGCATTCGACGGAAAACGGACGTGGACCGGGGTTTCGGATGGCGTCGGCGAGCTCGGACCTTTATTGTGGTCCCGTCGCGCTGCTGATCTTGGGATGTGGGTTGAGGATCGTAGCCGTCATATCGGTGGGTGGCTGGAGTTAACCCAGCGTGCACTGGACGGTCACTCGTCGGGTTCAGAGTTGGTGCGCAACTTGTCGGGGATATGTCCACGAGGGGCATTGGTTTGGACTGGAGCGGTATGCAGTTGAAGAAGGTTGTCGCGGCTCTCGGTGCATCCGCGACGGTGTTGTCCGGCATGGTGTTCGGCGCCGGTTCCGCGACCGCGGATCCCGGCTGCCCTAGCCTCTACGTGGTGGCGATCCCGGGTACCTGGGAGACCGGCAAGGACAAGAAGCCGCAGCCCGGCATGCTGGCCGGCGTCACCAACAATCTGCCGCGTTCCACCGAGGTCGACTACGTGACCTACGCCGCGACCGCCTTCCCGTGGGAGGGCGAGGTCTACGGCAACTCGAAGAAGGAAGCCGTCGACCGGGCGCGCGGCCTGATCTCGGACATGGCGCACTCGTGCGGCGCGACGAAGATCGCGCTGGTCGGGTACAGCCAGGGGGCCGACGCCGCGGGTGATCTCGCGGCCGAGATCGGCACCGGGCTCAGTGTGGTTGCGCCGGAGCGGATCTCCGGCGTCGGCCTGATCTCCGACCCGCGCCGCTCGCCGACCGACGTTCAGGTCGGCGCACCGGCCCCCGGCGCGGGCGCGGGCGGCCCCCGGGTGGGTGGCTTCGGCTGGGTCAGCGACCGCACCCGCAGCATCTGCGCGGTCGACGACCTGTACTGCGCGACCGCGCCGGACGATTTCGTCACCCGGTTCGCCGGTTTCATGGCGCAGGCCTCGGACGCGAACCCGGCCAACCTGTGGCGCTACCAGATCGAAGCCGGAAACATCATGAACGACCTGTTCGCCCACGGCGGCGTGCCGACGCTGCAGGCGCAGCTCACCGACTCGGCCAACGAGCAGCGGGCCAAGGACCTGGAGCGGTTCTACAAGTCGCAGGCGCACACCCTGTACGGCAGCTACCCGGTCGGCGGCGGTCAGACCGCCGTCTCCTGGATGCACAACTGGATCGCCGGCATGGCCTGATCCGCCTCGGCACACAGCGAAGGCCCACCTCCGACCACAGGCGGTGGGCCTTCGCCGTGTTCGGGCCCGGACTATCCGGAGCCGGTCGGCGGGAGCAGCTGCTGGAACTGCTGGAACTGTTGCGGTGCGGCGCCCGGGCGCGGGCGGTGATGCCGACGGGGGCCGTCCGGACGGTGCTTGTGGTGCGGCCGGTTGATATCGGCACCCTGCTGGTCCACGTCACCGGCCGCCTGGACCTGGATCGTGGCGTCCGGCGCCGGGGCCTCGGCCGAAGCGGTGGCCGCGAGCGCGCCGACCGGGACGGCGATGAGCGCGCCCGCCGCGGCGATGCCGACGAGCCGCCGCATGGATGTTCTGGAGAGCAACACGGAATTCCTTTCTCTCGAACGGTGGGCCACTTCGGGGTAGCGGCTCACCGGGTCCATAGAAGGTTCCGCGCCTGGGACGACGGTGCGACGTCCCTGCCAATCGTCTGTGAATGGGCGCTCAGGATGCGATGTTGCGCGGCAACAGGTCCCAGACGTGCCCGTTCTCGTTGACCGTCGCCGCGGTACGGCGGCCGGTGCGGGAGAACAGGATTCGGGTGATCGAGCAGTAGTCGATCGGGAAGGTCAGCGGCCGTTCGAGTCCGAGGATCTCCTGCAGCAGCACGTTGATCACGCCGCCGTGGGTGAACGCGACCACCGTGCCGGCCGGGTCGGTGCCCGCGGCGATCTCGGTGACGGCGTCGAGCACCCGGGACTTGAAGGCCTTGCCGTCGATCTGATCCGGGATGTAGCCCGCCTTGATCCGCTCGTAGACCTCGCGGAACTCCACCTTGGCATCCTCGATGGGAATGTAGGCGGGCAGGTCGCGATCGTATTCGGCGAGATCGTCGATGATGTCGACGCCGCACCCGAGCTTCGCGGCCGTCGGCGCGGCGGTATCCCGCGCGCGCCGCTGCGGGCTGCTCACGATCCGGGTGATCCGATGCTGACTCAGCGCGGCAGGCACCCGTTCGGCCTGCTCGATGCCGACGGGCGCGAGTTCGGGATCGGCGGCCCCGGCCGAGTTCACGATCCGGAACGGTTGGGCATGGCGAACAAGGATCAACTGCACCCGCCCCACTCTGCCGCATGCTGCTCGGCCTCGCCGACCTCGCCGCCCGGGGATCTCTCGAGGCGTCGTCAAGTGCCAACGCCCATGCCATACTCGGAGCCATGACCGTCGAACCGTTTCCGCAGTGGCTGCGTCCGCCGCCGGGGGGTTTCGTCGCCGAGGACCTGGACCGCCTGCCCGACCTGCCCCCGCATACCGAGCTGATCGACGGGAGTCTCGTTTTCGTGAGTCCGCAGGCGAAGTTCCATATGTTGGTGATCTCGCTGCTCGATTCGGCATTGCGGACGCTTGCGCCCGCTCGGTTACGGGTTCGCCGTGAGATGACGGTTACGCTCGGGCCCGCCCAACGGCCCGAGCCGGACCTGATCGTGGTTCATGCCGATCGTGATGGCGGCCCGGACCTCACTACTTACCAGGCCCGCGATGTGGTTCTAGCCGTCGAGGTCGTCTCCGCCGAGTCGCGCACCCGGGATCGTGAACGTAAGCCCCAACTCTACGCTCGGGCCGGTATCGCGCACTTCTGGCGGGTGGAGAACGTCGACGGGCGTCCGGTCGTGTACGTCTATGAACTCGATCCGGCGACAAACGCTTACGCGCTCACCGGCATTCACCACGACCGCTTGAAGCTGACCGTCCCCTACGATATCGAAATCGACCTGACCGACATCGATCGGTTCTAGTCGGCAAACGATCAGATAGGCATTGCGACGCATGCGCGTTGCCGGTCGAAGAATGTCCGAGCGCATCGTCAACCGAGGGGTTGCGCAGGCGAGGCCATATCGCAAACGGCCCGGCATGCGTGCTGTGGGCCGGGCCGTTCCGCTGTCCCGGGGTTACTGCCTGCGGCGGCGCATCAGCAGGTAGACGCCGCCGACGATGGCCGCGACCACGAGCAGGCAGCAGAGCCCGCCGATGATCAGGCCGCCGCTGCCGCGTCTCTTTTTCTTGGCCGCCAGCTCCATCGCCGAGTTCCAGGTGTCCGGGCTCGCCCAGGCGCTGTGGTCCACCAGGCTCAAATTGGTCAGCAGGTCAAGGTACATTTCGAACCCCATCTCGGCTATCGGTTCCCTCCCGGGGCCGGAGATTTCCCGGCCGCCCCGGCCCGATTCCCAAGGGTAGCTGTCCGATTCGTCGCCTGTGTGCCCTTCGCCGGCAACGGATTGTTCAGCGCGGTTTCACCAACGGGAACGGCAACGTCTCGCGGATGCTGCGCCCGGTGATCAGCATGACCACCCGGTCGACACCCATGCCCAGCCCGCCGGTGGGCGGCATCGCGTGCTCGAGCGCCTGCAGGAAGTCCTCGTCGAGTTCCATCGCCTCCGGGTCGCCGTTGGCCGCGAGCAGCGACTGCTCGGTGAGCCTGCGGCGTTGCTCGACCGGATCGGTGAGTTCGCTGTAGGCGGTGCCGAGTTCGACGCCCCAGGCGACCAGGTCCCAGCGTTCGGTGACGCCCTCGATGCTGCGATGGGCGCGGGTCAGCGGCGAGACCGAGGTGGGGAAGTCGATGTAGAAAGTCGGCTCCTCCGTGTGGGATTCGACCAGGTGCTCATACATCTCCAGCACCACCTGCCCGGCGTCCCAGCCGTGCTGATAGGGCACCTCGGCCTTGTCGCACAGTTCGCGCAGCTGCTCCAGGCCGGTCTGCGGGGTGACCTCCGCGCCGATCGCCTCGGACACCGCGCCGTGCACCGTCTTCACCGCCCACTCGCCGGAGATGTCCACCGGCTCGAAGGATCCGTCGCTCTGCGGCCGCAACGCGACCATCGCGCCGTTGGCCGCGAGCGCGGCGTCCTGGATCAGCTGCCGGCAGACGTGCATCATCCGCTCGTAGTCGCTGTGTGCCTCGTACGCCTCGAGAATGGTGAACTCGGGGTTGTGGCTGAAGTCCACGCCCTCGTTGCGGAAGGTCCGGCCGATCTCGAACACCTTCTCCATGCCGCCGACGCACAGCCGCTTCAGGTACAGCTCGGGCGCGATCCGCAGATACAGATCCAGGTCGTAGGCGTTGATGTGGGTGAGGAACGGGGTGGCGTTCGCGCCGCCGTGCACCTGCTGCAGGATCGGCGTCTCCACCTCCAGATAGCCCCACGCGTTCAGCGAGTCCCGCAGCGAGCGCACCACCGCGCTGCGCTTGGCGAGCACCTCCCTGGTCTCCGGGTTGATCGCCATGTCGACGTAGCGCTGGCGCACCTTGGCCTCGGGGTCGGACAGGCCTTTCCACTTGTCCGGCAACGGATGCAGGCACTTGCCCAGCATCCGCCAGTCCGCCGCGAGCAGCGAGAGTTCGCCGCGGCGGCTGCTGCCGATCTGACCGCTCACCTCGATCAGGTCACCCAGGTCGAAGAACTCGGTGAACTCGGCGCTGCGCTCGGCGCCGACCCGGTCGCGGTCGATCACCAGCTGGATGTCGTCGGTCCAGTCCCGCACCACCGCGAATATCACGCCGCCGTAGTCGCGGATGCGCAGCAGCCTGCCGCAGACCCGGACCGTGGTGCCGCGCGGCGACTGCCTGGCCCCGGCGACGGTGTGGGTCGGCGGGTAGGCGACCGGATAGGCCTCGACGCCGGACGCGGCGAGCCGGTCCAGCTTGTCCATCCGCACCCGCACCTGCTCGGGGCGGCGCGGCAGCAGTTCCTTGCCCTCGACCGGACCGGGCTCCGGCGGGCTGCCGTCGGCGTGCAGGCCGGTCATGGTCGCGGGCACCGCGCTGTGCATGCCGGTGTGGGTGATGGTGTCGGGTTCCTTGCCGAACCGCGGCAGGAAGCCCTCGGCGAGCGCGCTGGCCACCGCGACCCGGGGCAGCTGCCTGCGCTCCTCGAACAGGAAAAACCTTGGCACCCAGTGCGGTTGGTACTTCACGTTGGAGCGGTACAGCGCCTCCAGCTGCCACCAGCGGGAGAAGAACAGCAGCACACCGCGCCACAGCCGGAGCACCGGGCCCGCGCCGATCCGTCCGCCCTCCTCGAACACCGAGCGGAACACCGCGAAGTTCAGCGAGACCTTGGTGATGCCCTGCTGCTCGGAGTTGAGCGCGAGCTGCGAGATCATCAGCTCCATCACGCCGTTCGGGCCGTGCGGATCGCGCCGCATCAACTCCAGCGAGACGCCGGTGCGGCCCCACGGCACCAGCGACAGCATGCCGAGCACCCGGTCCTGTCCGTTCACCGCCTCGACCAGCAGGCAGTCCGCGTCCAGCGGATCGCCCAGCCGGCCGAGCGCCATGGAGAAGCCGCGCTCGGTCTCGGTGTCGCGCCAGGCGTCCGCGCGGGCGATCACCTGCTTGAACTCGTCGGCGGGGATGTCGCGATGCCTGCGGATGCGCACGGTGATGCCGTGCTTGCGCAACCGGTTCGCGGCCTGGCGCACCGGCTTCATCTCGGGACCGGCCAGGGAGAACGTCCTGGTGTCCAGGATCGCCTCGTCGCCGAGCCGGATCGCGGACAGGCCCGCCCGCCGGTAGGACGTCGCGCCGAGCTCGCTCGCGCCCATGACGGCCGGCGCCCAGCCGAATTGGTCGGCCAGCCGCAACCACGCGTCGATCGCCTGCGGCCATGCCTCGCGAATGCCGATCGGGTCACCGCTGGCGAGGCAGACGCCGAGTTCCACGCGATAGGTGACCGCCGCTTTGCCGCTCGGCGCGAACACCACCGCCTTGTCCCGGCGGGTGGCGAAGTAGCCGAGCGAGTCCTCCACGTCGGAGCGTTCCAGCAGGCCGCGGATCGCGGATTCGTCGGTGCCGGTCATCGCGTTCGCCGCGCGCTGCGAGCGCAGCAGGATGATCACCGCGGCGAGCAGCGCGATCGCGCCGAACAGGCCGAGCAGGAAGTTGACGAACGGGCGCGGGTGACCGTCGAAGTGCTCGTTGTCCACCAGCACCGCCGCGGTCACCCGATAGATGGCCCAGCCGGGCCGCTGCGCGCCGCGCGGCAGCGATCCGGGGAACAACTCGACCAGGCCCCAGCCGAGCATGCAGCCGACCGTCAGGCCGCCGATCAGCACGCCGAGCGCCTTCCAGCCCGCCCCGCGGCGCACCTTCGTGTAGAACTCGCGCCAGGCCGCGATCAGCACGCCCATCACCGCGAGGTGCACGATCATCGCCACCAGCGCGTCGATATTGCCGGTGTCGGCGAAATCCAGGCCGTCGGCCAGCGCGTACAGCGACACGTAACCGAGCAGCAGCCACCAGGCGATGCGCTTGCGGCTGGCCAGCGCGCCCGCGAGCAGGCCGATGATCAGCGCCCACATCAGGTTGGTGTCGGGCGCGTCGAAGTAATAGTTGTCGATGTAGCGGCGCGGTACCTGAGTCAGGAAACGTAAGCCGGGCGAGAGGCTCCAGAGGAAACACGCGACCGCGAAGACTCCGAGCACCAGGCCCGCGATATGCGGGACCTCTGCCAGCCGTCCGTGCCCCCGATGGGGGACCGGTGGGGTAGGTCTGTCCGCGGGCGGTTCGATCAGGTGTTGCCGGGCTTGCGTGGTGGTCACTGAACCAGTGTGTACGGTGCCGCCGTCGCGGTGCTCGAAGACCTCCCGGGCATGTCGGTTCTCGGCGCGTCGCATACGCGTGTCAGTGCATCATCGGCGACTCGCGCGGGGGCTGACGTTTACCGCTTCCGGAGGCAAGGTAAGGATGTAGGTCATGGCGGAACCAGTCGATGTACCGATCGATGACGAAGGCATTCGGCTCGGTCAGTTCCTGAAGTTGGCCAATCTGATCGAATCCGGCTCGGAGGCGAAGACGGTGATCGCCTCCGGTTTGGTGCGGGTGAACGACGAGGTGGAACTGCGGCGCGGGCGGCAGTTGCAGATCGGCGACGTGGTCACCCTCGCCGGCCATCAGGCGAGGGTGTCGGTCTGACCTAGTCTTCGGCGCGGACCACGACGCCGTCGTGGTCGCTGTAGAGCATGTCGCCGGGCACGAAGGTGACGCCGCCGAATTCGACCGGGACGTCGCGGTCGCCGCTGCCGGTCTGGGTGCTCTTGCGCGGGTTGGTACCCAGCGCCTTGATGCCGATGTCGAGGGTGCGCAGGATCGCCGAGTCGCGCACCGCGCCGTTGATGATCACCCCGGCCCAGCCGTTGTCCACGCCGCGGCCCGCGATGATGTCGCCGACCAGCGCCGTGTGAACGCTCGCGCCGCCGTCCACGACCAGCACCTTGCCCTGGCCCGGTTCGCCGAGCGTCTGCTTGACCAGCAGGTTGTCCTGGAAGCAGCGGATGGTGGTGATCCGGCCGGAAAAGGCCGCGCGGCCGCCGAACTGGATGAACTGCGTATCGCAGCTGCGAATCTCGGGGCCGATCTCGTCGGCCAGGTCGGCAGTAGCCACAACATTCTGCGATTCGGTCACTGGCTCAGCTTAAGCGTGGCCGAGCAGGAGTTTCGGGAGGGCCGCTCCCGCTGTGAGATCGATCGCTATGAGTATGCCGACAGGCGCTAACGGTGCCCGTAATGCAGTTCGTACATCTCCCGATCGTGTTCGGAGAACTTGGCGCGGTCGACCAGGTCGGGGTTCAACCCGTGCTGGACGAGACGGTAGCGGCGCCAGACGTAGCTGAGCGCCACGGTGAAGATGACCATCGGGACGATCATCATCACGATCAGGCCGAGCTTGAGCGGCATCGGCCCCGGAAAGAGCAGTACCAGCGCGAAGAACGGAATGACGGGTCCGAGGAACCGGACGAGATAGCGTTCCATGGCCCCGTGTCCGACGAGGTCGCGGCTGACCCACTCGTGCAGCTCCGCGGGGAGCTCGCGGCCCAGATCGTAGGCGATCCGCTGCCTGATTGTGGGGGTTTTCATGCATAAAGGCTATGCCTGTGTTGTCGGTCACCGCTAGGTTGCTGGGCGGTCAACCTCGGCCGTGCCTGCGCTCGTAGGCGAGGCGTTCCGGCTCGGCCCGGCGGCGGGCGTCCGCGTCGGCCAGCGCGGGATCGAGACCGTGCTTGATCAGCCGGTGCCGCCGGTAGACGTACATCAACGCCACGGTGAAGTAGATCAGCGGCAGATACAGCAGCGCCATCATCGCCAGCCCCATCCACAGCGGGCCCGGCAGCAGCAGGAACAGCATGAGCACCGGGATCAGCGGCACCAGGATGCGCAGCAGATACCGCCGGGTGGCGCCCGGACCGACCAGGTCTTCGCGCACCCAGTCGGTCATCGACGCGGGCAGCGGGCGGCCGAGAATGTACCCGATGCGCTGGAAGAACGACGGCGTAGCGCTCATGACTGCCCCCGCTTCGGCTCGCGCGGTGCCCCGGCGCGCTCGCACTCACTCATGGCTCGAGCGTCCCGCATGGCCCGAATCAGTGAACCGACTCATCCGATTCGGCGGATCGACTCTGGTGGAACGCGGTGATCTGCGTGATCAGGTTGTGTGTGGTGTGCTGCACCGCGATCTTCACGAACGGCTCGATGGTCTTGCCGAGCGCGCGCCCGGCCAGCCCGCCGCCGACCCGGAAGTCGACGATCGCGTCGACGGTGCACTGCCCGGCGCCCCTGGGATGAAACAGGAAAGTCGACTCGACCTCGAAGCCCTTGATCGA
The DNA here is from genome assembly GCF_042871115.1 of Nocardia sp. NPDC006044. NCBI lineage: Bacteria > Bacillati > Actinomycetota > Actinomycetes > Mycobacteriales > Nocardiaceae > Nocardia > Nocardia sp. NPDC006044. Next base: position 156,371 of record NZ_JBIAID010000007.1, on the reverse strand, counting down.
CTTCACCGCGATGAGAGCGTTCTCTTCCCAGCGCACGACCTCGACCCGGGACTTGAGCGAGGCAGGCCCGAGCTTGATGTGCCCGTCGAACGCGGCGCCGACGCCGACCGTCTGCGCGCCGACCGGGGTGAAGGACTGGATGCCGTAGAGGAAGCGCGGCAGGTTCTGGTAGTCGTTCACGTAGGCGAACGCGGACTCCGCCGACGCGGCGCAGTCCTCGACGATCTTCACTTCGGTCATGGGAAAAACAGTAACTGGTTTCGATCTCGGTCGCCGGGCCCCGTGCGCGGGGTCAGGCGGTGACCGCGAGGGTGGCGGCCAGGCCGAAGGCCAGCGCCATCACCACCACTTCGATGGTCGCGCGGCGCAGCGAGGCCTCGGCGGTCATCCGATGATCGGCGGCCAGGCGCACCCAGCTGCGCCGCCACCACCAGCCCAGCGCCAGCAGGCCGAGCAGCACAACGGTTTTCGCGAGCAGGATGCGTCCGTAACCGGTAGTGACGAACGGCGTCATCCCGCCGACCCGCACCAGCCCGTTCAGCAGTCCGGTCACCCCCACCGCCGCGACCAGCGGCAACGCCATCGCCGAATACCGGGGCAGCACCACCGCCCACTCACCGCGGGTCCGCACCACCAGCGCGAGCGCGACCAGCAGCCCGAACCAGGCCGCCGCCGCCAGCGCGTGCACCGCGGCGAGCACCGACCCGAACGTCTGCTGGGACATGTGCCCGGTGATCGGCCGCAACGCCAGTGCGACCGCCGCGAACACCAGCACCAGATCGGCGGAGGCGATATCCGCCCGCCGGAACGCCACCGCCGAGTAGACCGCGACCGCGCCGACCCCCACCAGAACGGCGATGCCGATCTGCCCGCCGCTGAGGTCCACCAGAAAGGTGCCGAACTCCCCGGCCGCGAGCCGGCCGACCGGCACGCCGACCACGTCGGCGGCCTCGAACACCAGCACCGCGAATTCGGTGCCGCACCAGAATCCGGCCAGCACCGCGAGCAATCGCCACGGCGGCGTCAGGCGCGCGTGCAGCCGGGGCAGCGCGGCCAGCCCGAGTACCGTCGCGCCGACGCCGTCGGCGAGCACCCGGACGGTCGCCGCGGCGGCGAAACCCGCGGGCAGCGCCAGCCCCCAGGCGAGGACGACGCCGAGCAACCCGGCCGGGACGATCAGCAGCACCGGCCACGGCGCGCGGGCGGAATCCCGCCGCGCACCGCCGCGGCCGCCGATCGTCCTACCCGTCACTGCTGCTTCGGTTTCCGGCTTCTGCCGCCGAACAGCGCGAACGCCAGCCCGCCGCCGAACAGCACCACGGCGCCGACGATGAAGACCCACAGCGGAATTCCGCCGGAGCTGTCGTTGTCCGAGTTACCGCCGCCGGCGCTCGGCTTCTCGCCGGGCACCCCGTTGCCCGCCTTGCTGAGCGTGAAATGCCGCTTGCCGCTGACCGGATGGCCGTCGGCCGAGGTCACCCGGTAGGCCACCGTGTATTCGCCGACCGGGCCGAGCTCACCCACCTCGACGCTGACCGTGTTGCCGTCCACCGTCGGCGCGCCCTTCGACCACAGGTTGCCGTCCGGGCCGACGACGGTGAGCGCCGGGAAGCTGGGCTGCAACGCCTCATTGAAGGTGATGCTGGCCCGGGCTGGTCCGGCGTCGATCGTCGCGCCGTCGTCCGGCACGCTGGCCGTCGGCGCCGAATGCGCGGCGGCGGTTCCCGTTGCGGTAAACCCGAATCCGACCAGGAACACCCCCGCGACCAGCGCGGTGAGTAGCCGCCGGATCACGACTGCCGCGCCCGGATCACGTTGCCGAGGCCGAGCGCGACGCCGAGCAGGCCGAGGGCCAGGCCGATGCCGCCGAGCCAGCGGGCGGTGTTATCGGTGTCGTCGGCGGACGAGCTCGCGGTCGCGGCGGCGGCCCCGTGGTCGTCGCCGGCCTTGCCCTTGGCCAGGGTCAGCGACGGGGCCGGATGCTCGGGCTCGGCGCCGTCCTTGCCCGCGGGCTGATTCCAGTCGACCACCTTGCCGTCGCTGTAGGTCTGCTTGGCCGGGAAGCTGACCGTCTCCTGGCTGGGCAGCGGGCCGAGCGAGACGGCGAAGCGCTGGAACTGGCCGGGGCCGACGCCGGCGTTGCCCGGCTCGGCGGTCCAGGTGATCGCGGTGATCTCCGCCTTGTCGTTCTTCTCGATCTTGGCCGACCAGCCCGGGATCGGTTCGGTGCGTGCGCTTTTCAGGTTGGGCAGGGTGACGGTGAGCGCCGTGGTGCTGGCCGTGTCGGATTCGGTGGGCACCCGCAGGGTGATCACCCCGTACTTGCCCTGCTGGGCGCCCGGCGCGTCCACGGTGACGTGCGCGGAGGCGGTGCCTGCGGCGAGGAACGCGAGGGTGGCGGCGGCCACGGCCGTGCCGGTGGCGCGCGAAATCGAACGGTGCATGAGGGAAAGACTTTCTGTCCGAAGGGAACTGGTGCGGCGGGTCAGGCAGGCACCGGCGGCGCGCGCGGGCCGATCGCGCCCTTCGGCGGGCAGTGGTAGTGCGGGAGACCAGGATCGGACCAGTGCGCCGGTCCGGCGATCCGCGGGCGATGCGGCTCGGCCAGCACCGCGCGCACCGCGCCGGAGGCCAGGGCGTAGAGCCGCTCGGTGATCGAGATGATCGCGGCGCAGCCGAGTGCGGCCAGCGCATGCGCGACCAGCATCCACCCGGTGGGAAGCGGATTCGTCGCGGCAGCGGGATGTTCGTGCCCGGCCAGGCCGGCGAGCACCACGTGGCTCGCCAGCTGCCCGAGCAGCAGCAGCCCGAGCACCGAACCACGGCCGCCGGCAAGCACATTCGCCGCGCCCCCGGCCAGCGCGGCGACCAGCAGCACCAGCGTGAGTTCCGCCGAACCGGGGAAGCCACCGCCGGCGGACCCGTGCGCGGCGACGGCGAGCGCCCCCACCAGCACGCCGACCAGACCACCACGCAGGTAGCCGGTGTGCGGTGACGGGGGCATCGCGCGGAAGGTCAGCGCACGCCGAGCTGGGCGAGCACGTCCGCTTCGACTCCGGACAGTTCCTCGGCGATCGAGGCGTGCACGGCCCGGCGGCGCGGCGCGGGCATCTGCTCGGCGGTCTGTACCGCGGCGGCCAGGCTGTCCAGCCGGGCCTGGGTGGCCGCGATGAACTTCTGCGTGTCGCCCCGGTCCTTGCCGCCCTGCGCACCGATCTTGTTCAGCGCCGCTTCGGTATTCACGATCCGCGCCTGCAGCTTCGCGCCGTGGCCGCCGAAGTCGCCGAGCTGCTCGATGCCGATGCCGAGCTGCTGGGCCTTGCGGGTGTCCAGCTGCGCGCGCAGGAATGTCGCGGCGCGATAGGCCAGCGGCGCGAGCACCGGAATCAGCACCCGGGCCACGCCCAGGTACTTCTTCATCTGACTCGCGCTGAACAGCTCACGCTCGGCCTTGGCGGCCAGCTTGAGCGAGGCCTTCTCCTCCGCCTGCAACGCGGCGATCTGCGCCTTGGCCACCTTGCGCTGGGTACGGGCCTCCGCGCGGCGGGCCTTGCGGTCGTTCTTCGCGACCAGCTTGGCTTCCAGACCGGCCTTGTGCTTGAGAGCTTTCGCCTCGGCCCTGCGGCTCGGGCGCCGCTTGCGCTTCGTGAACAACCCCATCGAAGGCCCTCCGTCATGCTGGTTTGCCATGGCAGTACGACGCCGGGGAAAGCCCGTCCGCCCATGTCACACGGTTTGCCTTCACCCTAACGGGTAGGGGTTGCCGACCGCGCGGGCGCGGCGTGTTCGCGGCCCCGGGGTGTCTCGCACCACGGCTGTGCCCATGGGGTTCGTGGGTTTGTCGGGGGTAGGGACCATACTGCATAGCGTGGAATCGGGCATCGGTGACCGAGAAGGTCGCAAGCACAACGGCACGGCCGGCGGTGCGGGCGCGCCGACCCCGTTCATCGATGCCAGGGCGTTGATCGGTTGCCGGCATCGGCTGCATCTGGACGCGGTACATCCCGGTGCCCTGCAAGGGGTTACCGAGGACCCGGGGGTCCGGCAGCGCCGGGAGGCGGCGACAGCCCATCGGCTGCGGGTGCGCGACGCGCTGATCGAGGCGGATCCGGCCGGGTGGGTGGTGATCGACCCGACGCTGCGCGCGTCCGAGCGGGCCGCGGCCACGATGGCGGCGTGCGCGGAAGGCGTGCACCACATCTGGGGCGGGCTGCTGCCGCAGGAGCCGGAGACCGGCAGGCGCGGCGGCTCGGAGATCCTGCTGCGCGATCTCGATCGCGGCGGATACATCCCGGTGATCGTGGTGAACCACAAGGTGACCGACCCGCGCCACCCCGAGCCCGCCGACTTCCACCCCACCACCACCGACCCGTACCACTGGAACCCGCGCCCGGACCGGCATCGCAAGCTGCGCCAGCAGCCGCGCGACCAGCAGCGGCTCGCGCACCTGTACCGCATGCTGCAACGTCACGGCCTGGCCAGCCCGGCCCTGGTCGGCGGCGTGATCGGCTACCACTTCGACTGCATCCTGGTGCACGATCTCGGCCCGGTGCTCGCCGACTACGACCAGCGCTATGCCGATCGCGTCGCGGTGGTGCGCGGCGAACTGCCGACGGTGCCGTCGAAGGTGCCCGAATGCAGGCAATGCCCGTGGTGGACGCGGGGCATCGAGGGACCCAGCTGCGAAGGCTGGCTGGTCGCGCACCGCGATGTCAGCCTGGTCGCGCCCGGTTCGCGGGCCGAGGTGCTGCGCAGGCACGGCGTGCAGACCATCGACGACCTGGCCGAGTGGGCCGGCGACGATCCCGACGACTGGCAGCACGGCCCGTTCGACGAGGCCGTGGTCACCGCGCGGGCCTGGATCGCGGGCGCGCCGCTGGTCCGCCGGGTCGAGCCGGTCCGGGTGCAGCGCGCCGACGTCGAGGTGGATGTCGACCTGGAGAGCTTCCAGGAGTACGGCGCCTACCTGTGGGGCACCCTGCTCGACGGCGTGTACCGCCCGTTCGTCACCTGGGATCCGCTGCCCACCGAGGACGAGGGCCGCTCGTTCGGCGAGTTCTGGACCTGGCTGATGACCATCCGCGCGGACGCCGCCCGGAACGGCAAAACGTTTGCCGCCTATTGCTATTCGCGCACGGCCGAGGACAAGTGGCTCTACGAGTCGGCCCGCCGCTTCGCCGGGCGGCCCGGGGTGCCGACGGTCGAGCAGGTGCGCGCGTTCGTCGACGGGCCGGAGTGGGTGGACATGTTCCAGGCCGTCTCCGACCAGTTCATCTGCCCGAACGGCAAGGGCCTCAAGAAGATCGCCCCGGTCGCGGGCTTCGCCTGGCGTGACGCCGAGGCGGGCGGCGAGGCGTCGATGAGCTGGTACCGGCTGGCCGTCGGCTACGAGGGCGAGCCGGACATGTCCCAGCGCACCCGGTTGCTGGAGTACAACGAGGACGACGTGCGGGCCACCCAGGTGCTGCGCGACTGGATGTCCGACCGGGCAGACCTCGAGGTTCCCGGCCTGGCCGATTTCGGGCCGGTGTCCGATCCGCACCCTCCCGGGGGCCTGCGCGGTTACGCTCCGCTGCCATCTCCGGCCACGTCGCTCGGGCGCGGCGGTACCATCGCGACGTGACTGAGCACGTCGAACAACTCGAGTTCCAGGCAGAGACCCATCAGCTGCTCGAGCTGATGATCCATTCGGTCTACTCCAACAAGGACACCTTCCTGCGGGAGTTGATCTCGAATTCCTCGGACGCACTGGACAAACTGCGACTGGAGTCCTATCAGGACAAGGATCTACAGGTCGACACCGACGACCTGCACATCGAGCTGGTGGTCGACCGGGACAACCGGACCCTGACCGTGCGGGACAACGGCATCGGCATGTCCCGGGCCGAGGTGGTGGACCTGATCGGCACGCTGGCCAAGTCCGGCACCGCCGAACTGCGCAAGAAGCTCAACGAGGCCAAGAGCGCCGCCGCGGGCGGCGTCGACACCGCGGAACTGATCGGCCAGTTCGGCATCGGCTTCTACTCGACCTTCATGGTCGCCGACAAGGTCACACTGACCACTCGGCGCGCAGGGGAGACCGAAGGCACGCGCTGGGAGTCGGCCGCGGGCAGCTCGACCTACACCATCGAAACCCTGGACGAGGCGCCGCAGGGCACCTCGGTCGCTTTGCAACTCAAGCCCGCCGACGAGGACGACCACCTCTTCGATTACACCCAGGAGTGGAAGCTCCGGGAGATCGTCAAGAAGTACTCCGACTTCATCGCGTGGCCGATCCGCATGCAGGTCGAGCGGACCGTCACCGAGGGTGAGGGTGAGGAAAAAACCGAGAAGACGGTCGTCGAGGACCAAACGCTCAACTCCATGAAGGCGTTGTGGACCCGGCCGAAGAGCGAGGTCAGCGACGAGGAGTACAAGGAGTTCTACAAGCACGTCAGCCACGCCTGGGACGACCCGCTGGAGATCATCCCGCTGAAGGCCGAGGGCACCTTCGAATACCAGGCGCTGCTGTTCCTGCCCTCGCAGGCGCCGTTCGACCTGTTCACCCGCGAGCACAAGCGCGGCGTGCAGCTCTACGTCAAGCGGGTGTTCATCATGGACAACTGCGAAGAGCTGATGCCGGAATACCTGCGCTTCGTCAAGGGCGTGGTGGACGCGCAGGACCTGTCGCTCAACGTGTCCCGGGAGATCCTGCAGCAGGACCGCCAGATCCGGATGATCCGCAAGCGGCTGGTCAAGAAGGTGCTGTCCACGGTCAAGGACCTGCAGGGCGCCGAGGACCAGACCAAGTACCAGACGTTCTGGAAGGAATTCGGCCGCGTCCTCAAGGAGGGCCTGCTCGGCGACACCGACAACCGCGAGACCATCCTCCAGGTCTCCTCGTTCGCCTCGACGAACTCCGAGTCCGAGGTGACCACGCTCGCCCAGTACGTCGAGCGGATGGCCGAGGGCCAGGAGTCGATCTACTACATGACCGGCGAGTCCCGGCAGCAGATCGAGAGCTCGCCGCACATGGAGGCGTTCAAGGCCAAGGGCCGCGAGGTGCTGATCCTGACCGACCCGGTCGACGAGATGTGGGTCGGCTCGGTGCCGGAGTTCGACGGCAAGGCGTTCGTCTCGATCGCCAAGGGCGAGGTCGACCTGGAGTCCGAGGAGGAGAAGAAGGCCTCCGAGGCGCTGCGCGAACAGCAGGACAAGGACTTCGCCGAGGTGCTCGGCTGGCTCGGCAAGACCCTGGACGAGAGCGTCAAGGAGGTGCGCCTGACCAGCAGGCTCACCACCTCACCCGCCTGCCTCGTCGGTGACGTCTTCGACTTCACCCCGATGCTGGAGCGGATGTACCGCGCGTCCGGTCAGCTGATGCCGGAGACCAAGCGGATCCTCGAGCTCAACCCGACCCACCCGCTGGTCACCGGCCTGCGCGACGCCTACGACACGCGCAAGGACGACGCCGACGCGGGCAAGGTCCCCGAACTCACCGAGACCGCCGAGCTGCTCTACGGCACAGCGGTTCTGGCCGAGGGCGGCGAACTCAAGGACCCCGCCCGCTTCGCCCACATCCTCACCGACCGACTCACCCGCACGCTCTGATCCGGACATCGGCGAGGGACCACCCCGCGGTGGTCTCTCGCCGGTGCTCGGCAGAATGAGGCTGTGTCGAATTCGACTGAGCCGGTGATCCGGGCGGCGCGGGCCGCGGACTACGACGCCATCGCGAGCGTGGTCGACGAGTGGTGGGGGCGGGCGATCCTGCCGGTGCTGCCGCGGCTGTTTCTCGATCACTTCCATCGGACGAGCCTGGTCGCGGAGAGCGGTGGACGGCTGTCGGGGTTTCTGATCGGGTTTCTCTCGCCGTCGGAATCCGATGCGGCGTATATCCATTTCGTCGGGGTGCATCCCGACGCGCGCAAGAGCGGGCTGGCACGGGAGCTCTATGAGCGGTTCTTCGCGACCGCGCGGGCGCACGACCGGCGGGTCGTCACGGCCGTGACCGCGCCGGCCAACGAGACGTCCATCGCGTTCCACTCCCGGATGGGGTTCACCGTCGGCGGTCCGGTGCCGGACTACAACGGGCCGGGACGGGATCTGATGACCTTCCGCCGCGCGATCTGAGTCCGATTTGCCCCTTTTGAGCTGCTCTTAGAGTGAAACGATATGTGTCGCTACCTTCTGGCACTCGATCCGAAATCCCTCGCGCACAGCGATATTCGCCGGGTTTTGTGGTCGCTCACGGGACGGAGCGGTTAAATTTGGGCGATCGAAAGGATCGTCAGCATATGTCCGGAAACCCTCTCGCCTTTGCCGAGCCGTGGGATCTCGTCGCCGACGGCTACGCCGAATTCGCGCCCGCGCTCATGCAGCCCTTCTCCGACCGGGCGCTCGAATTCGCCTCGCTGACACCGTCTTCCCAGGTCATCGACGTCGCCGCGGGGACGGGGTTATTGAGCCTGCTGGCCGCGCCGCAGGTCGCGCAGGTGCAGGCCATCGACTTCTCCGGTCCGATGATCGAGCGACTGATCGCCGCGGCCGGGGCCGCCGGGTTGACCAATATCGAAGCGCGCGTAGGCGATGGGCAGTCGCTGCCGTTCGGCGACGACCGGTTCGACGCCGGGTTTTCCATGTTCGGGCTGATGTTCTTCCCCGAGCGGAGCAGGGGTTTCGCCGAACTGTTCCGCGTGCTGCGCCCGGGCGGCACGGCCGTGGTGTCCAGCTGGGCGCCGGTCGCCGAATCTCCGCTGATGCGGCTGATGTTCGGCGCTTTCCGCGCCGCCGACCCGAGCATCCAGGAGCCCCAGCCCAACTACCTCAGCCTGGAGAATCCCGAGGTCTTCCAGACCGAGATGCGCCGGGCCGGCTTCGAAGCCGTTTCCATCCAACGGCATACGATCGCGCTCGCATTCGACAGCGCCGAGCAGATGTGGGACACCATGGTGTGCAGCAGCGCACCGCTGGGCCTCCTGCGCCGCGCGGTCGGCGAACAGGTCTGGGCCGAACGGGTCGCGGTGATGAAGTCCTATCTCGCCGAGCACTATCGGCCGCAGCAGCCGCTGTCCACCACCGCGTTCCTCGGCATCGGGCACAAATAAAAGCCGCCGCCGACCTTGGTCGGCAGCGGCTTTCGGGGTTGGGGACCTAGCGCGGGGCCATGCGCAGCGCGCCGTCCATGCGGATCGTCTCGCCGTTGAGGTAGTCGTGCTCGACGATGTACTGCGACAGCTGCGCGTACTCGTCCGGGCGGCCCAGGCGGGACGGGAACGGGACGCCGGCCTCGAGGCCCTTGCGGTACTCCTCGGTGACGCCGGCCAGCATCGGGGTGTCGATGATGCCGGGGGCGATGGTGTTCACCCGGATGCCGAACTGAGCCAGGTCGCGCGCGGCCGGCACGGTCATGCCGTGCACGCCGCCCTTGGACGCCGAGTACGCGATCTGGCCGATCTGGCCCTCGAACGCGGCGACCGAGGCGGTGTTGATGATGACGCCGCGCTGGCCGTACTCGTCCACCGTGTCGGTCTTGCTGATCGCGTCGGCGGCCAGTCGCATGACGTTGAAGGTGCCGAGCAGGTTCACCGTGATGACGGTGCGGAACAGCTCCAGATCGTGCGGGCCGTTCTTGGACAGGATGCGCCCGGCCCAGCCGACGCCGGCGCAGTTGACCACGATGCGCAGCGGCGCGCCCGACTCGACGACCTTCGCGACCGCGGCGGCGACCTCGTCATTGCTGGTGACATCGGCCGGAATGAGGGTGACCCCGGCAGGCACGTTGTCCCCGGCCCGCTCGATCGACTGCGGCACATCCAGGCCGAAAACAGTGGCCCCCAGCTCGGCGAAACGCTTGGCAGTGGCGGCGCCGAGGCCGGATGCGCCTCCGGTGACAATGGCGGCGGAACCCGAAATCTCCACGATGGTCCTCTCGTTCGTGACAGCCAGTTGGCCCTTCGTCAATTGCACCCTAACGCCTACCCCACCCAACCCTTATGAGGACTCCCTCTCACCCCGGAAAGGACCATCGCCGAGCTTCGGGCGGGGCTACCGAAGGGTTACTTTGGCGCCGCCGGAGAACATCGAGTCGTGCAGCATGATGTGGTTCGGCACCGCGTCGGCGGGCAGGTCGAACACGACCTGGGCGGTCACCGTGTTGCCCGGGTTCACGCTGGCGTACATGCTCGTGTCGGCCTGCAGGTTGATCGCGGCCATGCTGTCGTTCTCGAACTTACGGTTCTGCGTGTCGAACAGATACTGATCGCTCGGACTGAAACCCTGCGGCTTGTTCGACGTGTTTTTCACGGTCATCGAGACGATCGTGTACGCGCCCTGGGCTTTTCGCTGCAGGTACGGGTTGTCGCCTACCTCGGCGAGGCCGACCTGGACGCCGGTCACGACGAACTCGAATTTGCCGTCCCGCACCGGTGTATTCAAGCCAGGCGCCGATGGCTTGTCCGCCGACGGCTTCGCGGGCGGCGGGGCAGCGGATTCGCCGGCCGCGCCGACGACAGGCGCGGCCGCCGGACTGCTGGCAGTGGTGTCGGCCTTCTTGTCGTCTCCGCCATTGACCGCGGCGATCACCGCGCCGAATCCGCACAGCCCGACAATGACCGCGACCACGATGAGCACGATCTTGCCGCCCCCGGACTTCTTCGGCGGCCGACCGTATCCGGGCGGCGGGGCGAACTGTCCCGGCTGCGGCGGTTGTTGCCCGCCACTGGGCATGGGCTGATGGCCCCACTGTGGATTCGGCGTTTGCTGCGGTGGGTATTCGTCCTGCGGTGACGTCATCGGTCTTGCCTTCTGTGCGACGTGATGGAACTGATGACGCGTCTATCGACACCCTGTGACCTGCGTTACGTTTCATGTGCTAATGGCATAACTGAAATACGTGCAGGCAGGGGGCATTTCGGCCGGTCCGTGCGGCCATTTGAATGGGCGCCGGTTTATTTGCGAACAAACTTGTTCATTGGTGGTACCGTCGCGGGATGAAGCTGGTTGCGGGGGCGTCTGTTGCTGGGCGCAAGGTTTTGATCACGGGGGCGGCGCGGGGGATCGGGGCCGCGCTGGCTCGGCAGTTATATGCCGGTGGGGCGCAGGTGGCGCTGCTGGGGTTGGAGGGGGAGTTGCTGGGGGAGGTGGCGCGGGAGTGCGGGGACGCGCCGTGGCGGTATTGCGATGTGGGGGATCGTGAGCAGGTGGATCGGGTGGTGACGACCCTGGTCGAGGAGCTGGGCGGGCTCGATGTGGTGGTGGCGAACGCGGGGGTGGCGCGGCAGTTGCCGTTGATCGGGGGCGATCCGGCGGTGATGGAGCAGACGCTGGCGGTCAATGTGCTCGGCGTCTACTACACGTTGCGGGCGGCCGGGCCGCACATCAGTCACCCGAACGGCTACGCGCTGGTGGTCTCCTCGCTCGCGGCGGCGGTGAATCTGCCGCTGGTCGGTGCGTACAGCGCGTCGAAGGCCGCGGTGGAGGCGCTCGGCAATACGCTGCGGATCGAACTCAAACACACCGGGGCGAAGGTCGGCGTCGCGTACTTCGCCGAACTCGACACCGACATGACCTCGCGTGGATTCGGCACCACCGCGGCGCGCGCGATCATCGGCCGGTCGACCGTGTCCGGCGTCGCGCCGCTCGGGCCGGCCATCGATTCGGTGGAGAAGGCGATCGCGCGGCGGCGCAGGCAGGTGGTCTCGCCCTGGTGGGTAGCGGTCGTACTGCCGTTCCAGCCGATCGCCCAGTGCGTGATCGAGATCGCGTTGCGCCGCGGGGTGCGGCGGGCGCTGGAGATCGCGCGGAACGAGGAGGCGCCCTTCACCACGGATCAACCGGACAGACCACGCAAAATGGAGCGGAAAGCCTAGCCGACCTAACCCCGGAGCCATTGAATGACCGAATCGGCAACCAGCGCACGCCAACTCCCGCGCGGCAGGCACGGCCTGCCGCGTGAGCAGGTGGTTGCCTCGCAACGCGAGCGCATCCTGATCGCGATGGCCGAGGCGATGGTGGAGAACGGTTATGTCGGCACGTCGGTCGCGGCGATCCTGAAACGCGCGGGGGTGTCCCGAGAGACGTTCTACGAGCAATTCCGTTCCAAGGAGGCCTGTTTCGAGGCCGCCTACGAGCGGGCCGTGCAGAACCTGCTCGGTCGCATCGCGGATGCCTCCGAGGACGCCGAGCATCCGGTGGCAGGCGCGGAACCCGAGCCGGACCGCATGGTCAAGATGGACCGGATCTTCGCGGCCTACCTGCAGCATCTGGTCGAGGATCCGGCCAGCGCGCGGCTGTTCCTGGTGGAGGTCTACGCGGTCGGCACGGCGGCGCTCGCGCGCCGGGCACAGCTACAGGAGCTGTTCGTCGGCCTGATCGCCGACGTGCTCGGCGCCCGGACCGAGGAGCAGCGCTTCGCCTGCCAGACCCTGGCCGCCGCGATCAGCGCGATGGTCACCGGCCGGATCGCGGCCGACGATTCGGCCGGCCTGCTCGCGCTGCGGGTTCCGCTGCTGAACCTGGTGCGCCGGGGCGGTGAGCTGTTCGGCGACGCGCTGTCCGCGGCACAGCCCGTACCGGGCAGGTGAACCCGATCGCCGGGTGACACCGAGTTCGACGACCGGCTACCGATGTAGTTCGGGATCCGTCGCCGGAGCCGAGGCGGGCAGATCGGGCGCGACCGGCGCGGGCCGCAGCGCGCGGACGATCAGCATGACCGCCGCGCCCGCCGCCGGTGCGATCGCGGCCAGCGCGGCAACGATCACCCCGCCGAACGAGGGGGCGGCCGTCGAAATCAGCGTCGCCGCACCGAAGTACAGGAACAGCAGACCCGACCCGATCCCGATGGCCCGTTCCGGCAGATGCTTGCCGACCAGGATGCCGATGCCGATGGCCAGCGCGTCGGCGGCGACCATGCCGATCGTCGAGCCGATCCACACGCCGACCCAGTCGTAATCGGTGGCCAGCGCGGCGGTCGCGAACATGGTCCGGTCGCCGAGCTCGGCGAGCAGGAACGCGGACAGCACCACGAAGAACGGCGCGGTGCTCGCGCGCAGGGACTTGGGTGCGGGGTCTTCGTCGTCCGCGCGGAAATGCTCCCGCAGCGTCCAGATTCCGACGGCGAGGAAGGTGAGCGCGGCGACCAGCGAGATGGCCCGGGTCGGCAGCGCGGAACCGAGGAAATAGCCGACGCCGACGGAGATCAGGTGGACCGCGGCGGACGCGGTGGCGATGCCGCCGAGCACCACCCACCAGCGATAGCGCAGGGCGAACGTCAACGCCATCAGCTGGGATTTGTCGCCCAGCTCGGCGAGGAAGACGATGCCGATACTCAGCAAAACAGTGGCGATCATGATTGTGCGGCTCCCGGGTCTCCGGCCTGCCGGCCGGAGTCTGGGTATGCCTCCGGCCGACAACGATCAGTTGTCTCGGCCGAAGGTCTCGCCCACCGGATTGTTCCGGTTCACACAGCCGGACCCGAACCCTCGTGGGGTCGCGGGTCAGTATGTCGACTGTGCGATTGGGGGCTACTCCCCTTCGTTGCACCCGACTCTACCCGCAGGCGCCCGGGCGTGCCAACCTGGTGTTGCCCAAATCGCAATGCGCGCAATAAGTTTGGCGATCCACGCGCAGAGTTTCGGGTACCCTTACGCGGCCAGCAGCATGGCCAGAACCGCGGTGTCGGGGTCACTGATCGGGTCCAGTCCGACCCGGCTGACCAGGGAGGTCACCGTGCCGTCGGATTCCGCCTCGACCCACGCCGCTCGATGCTCCAGCCCGAGATGCGGCACGCCGGGCAGCAGCACACAGCCCGACGCGGCCCCCGCGCATTCTGGCAGCGACGGCCGGGTCTCCGAGGGCGGATGCAGCATCAGCAGGGCGGCCGGCATATGGTCGGCAAACCGTCCCGGCGCCAAGGCCTCCGCGCCGAGCACCGTCCCTTCGGCCATCACCAGCCCGACGGTGCCGGGCGCCGGATCGTCGGGCAGGTCCTCGCGCACACCGAACACCGTCGACGTGGCCAGCAGACCGGGCATCGAGGCCACCCGGACCGCGAGCACCAGCACCTGCGCCCACTCCTTGGTGGTATCAGGCCAGCGGCCGGAAATGACGAACCCCCGCAGCGCGCCGCGGGCCTGGAATGGTGTGATGCCGATCGGTTCGTTCGTATGCATCGTGCCTCCCGTCATCGAACCGGGGGCGGCCTTGCCCGTCCTCCAACTGTGGATTCCGAGGATGACCTATGCATCACCTGGCACACAAGTACCAAAGAGTGCCAGCTGACCTGTGGAAACGGGCTGACCAGCGATTGTCTTCGCCCACATGTCGTCGCCCGGCGGATTGTTCGCCGACCGATACCGCGCTGCGGCCCGGGCGTGTCCCGGGAGCGCCCCGAAAACGAGCGAACCCGCGAACAGGCGATCCTGTTCGCGGGTTTCGCTGGTCGGCGGCAGTTCAGCTCAGCCGAAGATGAGGCCCTTGCCCTGGCCGACGGCGCGCGCGAAGCGATCCTGCACGTCTTCCCAGTTGACCACGTTCCAGAACGCGGTCACGTAGTCCGCCTTGACGTTCTTGTACTGCAGGTAGAAGGCGTGCTCCCACATGTCGACCTGCAGCAGCGGGATGATGCCCAGCGGGACGTTGGCCTGCTGGTCGTAGAGCTGGAAGGTCAGCAGCTTCTGGCCGAGGGTGTCGTAGCCGAGCACCGCCCAGCCGGAGCCCTGCAGGCCGTTGGCCGCGGCGGTGAACTGACCGCGGAACTTGTCGAACGAGCCGAACTGGTCGTCGATCGCCGCGGCGAGCTCGCCGGTCGGCTTGTCGCCACCGTTGGGGGACAGGTTCTTCCACCAGATGGAGTGGTTGACGTGCCCGCCCAGGTGGAAGGCCAGGTTCTTCTCGTACAGGAAAATGGCGCCGTGATCGCCGCTGTCGCGGGCGGCCTCGAGCTTCTCGAGTGCGGTGTTCGCGCCGGCGACGTACGCGGCGTGGTGCTTGGAATGATGCAGCTCGTTGATCTGCCCGGAGATGTGGGGCTCCAGGGCGCTGTAGTCGTAATCCAGATCTGGCAGCGTGTACTCAGCCACGATGTCCCTTCCTATGTCGGGCTGCGTGCGCCCATCTCGAGCACACCCAACCATCATTCGTACACCCGCTCGGTTCCAACCGGGCCTGATGCCCCCGCATTCCGTAGTGGGCATGGGCTGTGCACCGTGGACGTCACCGCGGCACCGGGTCGAACCTCACGCGTAGCATCGAACCACGTCGTAGTGCGACGAACTAGTGCGGCGACACTGCCGCACCTGCTCCGTCATCCTTGCGCCGGATCGGGCAAACCGCCCAGCCGGGCAGTACCGATCCTGGTGCCGGGTACCCACTACGTCAACGGTCACCCAAGCTGTCGGCCCGGCCCGAGCAGACGAAAACCGCACACCCGGAGGTCTCCGGATGTGCGGTGCCGATTCCTCGAATCAGAGCGGCGGCGCGATGCCGGGGCGGGTTGCCCGCGGGTCGCCCGCGTCGTGCGCCTCCCACCAGCGGGTCGCGCCCGCGATGAACTCGGCCAGCGGGATCTCCCGGCCGGTGGGGTCGGCGATGAGCACGTTGTCGAACCACACGCGCACGTCCAGTTCGCGCGGGTCGATGCCCTCCTCCTGGGAGAACTCCAGCACGTGCGCGGAGATGTGCTCGTCGATCTCGGTATCGAAGCTGAGCAGCTCGCTCCACAGGGCCCAGCCGCTGTCATCGAGGTCGATGAACTCCCAGCCGTGCAGCCTGCCGCCGCCGAAGCTGCGGATGGCCGCGTCGAGTCCGTCCAGTTGCAGGGGCAGGACCTGCGGTTCCAGGTCGTCCCAGTTCTGCATGCGCAGCGATGCCGCCACGCGACCGACCCCGGTGAAGGTCACCTGAACGCGGTAATCCTCGGTGGGCGTTCCGTTTTCCGGAAGCGTCAGCACCTCTAAGTCGAGTCGTAGTTGCTTGGCCGCCGCGTCGACCTCCAGGCCGAGGCAGGTCGCCTCGGCCAGTGCGACGTTGAGCCCAGCCGTGTCCATTCCGTCGAGTAGCCCCCTGCTCACGTTCATGGCCACAGGCTACCGACAGCTACCGGTGGAGCCCAGTATTTCAGTTTTTCGCTAGTGTTCTCGTTTTTTATGGAACCGAATCGGACCCGCCGCCGTCCAAGTAGTTATCGGAACCCGCCGCGCCCGCGAGTTTCGAGGTCGGCGGCGAATGACCGCTCCGGGATTGGATGCTGGAGGGGAGTCCCGGATCGGTCGTTCGCGCCGTACGAACACGCCGCGAATCCGCTGACGGCACGCAAAAGGGTCCGGATCGGGGTGCCTAGGGCCGGAGGAAGAGTTAGCCGGTGGGTAGCTTTTATAGCCAAACCCTGAAACTGGTGCGCTGTCTGATAGCTGCAGCCTGTGGATGAAGTTGTGGATTATGTGGATAACTCTGTCGGAGATATGCACATGCCGCCACTGAGCGGGGCATCGATCAGGGTTCCGGGACGGAAAACATACCTGAAGTACCGGCGCGATGTCGAGTCGCCGACTGCCCGGGCGCAGGCCGGAACCGCACGGCACCCGTCCACCCATGGCAGGATCGAAACCGTGACGAGTCCCCATGTTCCATCAGTCCCGGTGGACGCGGTGCCCAGCGAATTCGACAGCGGCGCGCCGAGTCCGGCCGACGGTCCGCGCCCGATCCTGCTCGATGTGCGCGAAGACGACGAATGGCAGCTCGGACACGCGCCGGGAGCCGTGCACATCCCGATGGTCGACGTGCCCGCCCGGGTGGACGAGCTGGACTACGACGTCGATCTCTACGTCATCTGCAGGCAAGGCGGTCGTTCCCTGCAGGTGGTCGAATACCTCACGCACATCGGCTTCGACGCCATCCAGGTCAACGGCGGGATGGTGGCCTGGCAGCAGGCCGGACGCCCGCTGGTGGCCGACGGCGACCGGCAGGCGAAGATCTACTAGCGAACGCCGCGAGACACAGGAGGCACGGTGAGCACGGTCGTACAACCTTGTGCGCGGTGTGGCGCGCGCTGGGCCGTGCAGTCGACCCCGATGCACTGGTGCCCGCGCTGCCGCGGCGTGTTGCTCTCGCCCGCGCCCATCGACGCGCCCCCCGAGCGGCGCAACTATCGCTGGGTGGCGCGCAAGCCCGACCAGCGCACTCGCCGCGCCCTGGTCGCCGGTCTCCCCGTGCGCCGCGAAACCCCGCGCTATACCCGGATCCCGCGCTGGGGCCTGCTCGATCCGCCGCCCCGCCCCGCCGCCGCGGCGCCGCGCCCGCTGACCAGGCTGACCGCGCGGGCGTCCACGTTGCTGATCGCCACTGCGTCGATGTTCGCCGTCGCGGCCGTCGCCGAATTGCTGCGTTATCTCCTGCTGCTGCGCAATCGGACGCGGCTCATCCATCCCGTGCTGCTGACCTGTTCGGACGTGTTCGTCGTCGCGGCCGCGCTGCTCGCGCTGGTGCTCGCGTTGCTGACCGCCGTGGCCGTGGTCGGCTGGTTGGTCGACGCGCGCAGGCTCGCCTTCCGGGAGGCCGGCCGCACCGACCCGCGTTCGGTCCGGACGCTGGTGCTGGGCTGCGTGATTCCGGTGGTCAACCTGTTGTGGCCCGGCGTCTTCCTGACCGAGATCGTCGCGCGCCGGTCCGATCCGCGCGCGCTGCGGGCGATCCGGATCTGGTGGGCCGCCTGGGTTTTCGGCGGCCTGGTCACGGCGGTCGCGCTGGCCTGGCGGACCGCGGACTCGTTGCAGGTCAAGGCGGACGGCGTGCTGTTCACCGCGTTCACCGACCTGGTCGCCGCGGCGGTCGCGCTGCTCACCCTGGCCATGATGCGGGCGGTCGAGGACCGAGATCCGCTGGGCCGCAGCCGGACCGCGCGCCGCTGGTTGATCGCCGTCGACCCGGCCGTGCCGGTGATCGAACCGGTGCAACCCGGCGGCGGGGCGGCTCGCGCGGCCGAGCAGCCGAAGGACGCAGTGGACCGTGAGCACGAGGAGGTTATGGCCAAGTGAGCCAGGTCAGTCGCGCACCGTTTGTGGTGGCGCACCGCGGTGCCTCGGCGGCACGCCCCGAACACACGCTCGCCGCCTACGAGCTGGCACTGGAGGAAGGCGCGGACGGGGTCGAGTGCGACGTCCGGCTGACCAGGGACGGACATCTGGTGTGCGTGCACGACCGCACCGTCGACCGGACCTCCTCCGGCACCGGCCTGGTCAGCGAGATGACCCTGGACGAACTGAAGGAACTCGACTTCGGTGCGGACGGCGAGGCGGCCGAGGTGCTCACCCTCAGCGAGCTGATCACGCTGGTGCTGGACTGGCGCAGCCGGCCCACCAAGCTGTTCATCGAGACCAAGCACCCGGTGCGCTACGGCGCGCTGGTGGAAAACAAGCTGCTCGCCGAGTTGCAGCGATTCGGCATTGCCACGCCCGCCTCCGCGGATCACTCACGCGCGGTGGTCATGTCGTTCGCGGCGACCGCGGTCTGGCGGATCCGGCGGGCCGCGCCACTGCTGCCGACCGTGCTGCTCGGTGAGTCGTCGCGCTACCTCGGCGGCAGCGCCGCGACCACAGTCGGCGCGACCGCCGTCGGCCCGTCGGTGAAGACGCTGCGCGATCATCCCGAATTGGTGGACAAGGCCGCCGCCGCGGGCCGCGCCACCTACTGCTGGACCGTGGACGACCCCGACGACGTACGCCTGTGCGCCGACCTCGGCGTCAGCTGGGTCGCCACCAATCACCCGGGGCGCACCAAGACCCTGCTCGAGGCCGCCTGAGCGCCGAAACACGCTCGCGCCGACCATCGCCAACCGGGCACGGCTGCTCGAGCCGAAACAGGCGGACAGCCCGAAAGGCACCTTGACAGAGTCGGTCTGACGACCAGCTCGCCTCCGGTCGTGGCGCGGGCGAACCAGCTTGTGCGCCTGCGCTGTTCGGCGTTCGCCCGGCAGCGGCGCGGTTACCCGCCGTCCCGGGCCGCGTCGGGTGCCGTGGCGCGCGGGGTGGCGCCGCGCACACCCTGTAGGTTGACCCCCCGTGGGTAAGAGCAAGCGGAATAGTCCTAAGCCCGGAGGGAACCGGGCACAGCGTCTCGCCGAGCGGAAGGTGGCGCTGGAACAGGCCGCGCAGACCGTCTCGCGTCCCTTCGAGGGGCTGGCCGCGGAGTGCGATCTGGTCGCGCTCTGCGAGTTCGTGCCGTCGGCGACCGCCGAGCTGAAGCTGGCGTCCGGCGTCGCGGCCGAGCGTTCGGTCGTGCTCGCCACCGTGCTGCCCGGCGCGGTGGCCGCGCTGGTGCGGGCCGGCGATCAGCCGAGCGGCTATGTCGGTGCGCAGGTGCAGTTCCAGGGCGCCGATCTGGGCGCCGACCTCGCCGCCGCGATCCTGTGGACGCAGTCCGCCGAGCCCGGCGACTCGCTGGCGTCGGTGGAGAGCGTGGCCGGCGGCCCGCGCCTGGCCGATGTCATCGATGCCGGCGCGGACCTGGACCTCACGGTGCACCAGGACTTCGACTGGTGGGTGCCCGAGGGCGTGCAGCCCGACCCGCAGGTCGCCGCGACCATCGAGCAGGCCAAGCAGGCGATCAAGCCGTCGGCGCGGATCGCGCTCGGACCGGACGCGACCGGCGCGGCCTGGTGGGTGGACGCCGGCGACAAGGCGCATATCCGCTGGGTGCGACCGGAGGACGAGGACGACCTGATGCGGGCGCTGGCGCGCCTGCACGCCGCGGGTGGCCTGCACCTGGGCGAGGGTTCCCGGTTCGCCGGTTCGTTCCGTACCCACGGTGTGCTCGTCCCGGTCTTCGACCTGGATCCGGAGCAGCATCCGGACGAATGGGTAAAGCCCGCACAGGAATTCGACGCGCGGCTGGCGGAGGCGCTGGCCTCGGACGCGCCGCTGACCGTGGCCGAACGGCGCTCGCGTGACGGCCTGCGTTCACGCCAGGTCACCCTGCGCTGAACCACCGCGCATCAATTTCCTAGCTACTCGGGAGTCAGTTTCTCGGCTAGTATCGGACGCTGGTAGAGGGTGGCCTCACCGACCTGATGAAGAAAGAGGAAACAAGTTTCATGACTGAACTTATCGCCGCACTCAAGACAATCCTCAGCACCATGAGTGCTCAGTAGGACGTCTTCTTGAACGGCAACAGGCCCAGCTCGCGAAGAGCTGGGCCTGTTTGCGTCGAACGATCAGATGGATCCGCCCGCCGCCGACGGTGCGCCGGAAGCATCGCTCGGACCACTCATTTCCCTGGCGATGAACTCTTCCAGATCGAACAGGTTCGACCCGGCGCGCTCGGCGATGGTGAGCAGGGTGGTCATGTTCGCGACCTCCTCGACCTGCTCCTTCAGGAACCACTGCATGAACTGCTCGCCCAGGTAGTCGCCCTCTTCGCGGGCGGTGCTGGCCAGCTGGATGATCTGGTCGGTGACCGTCTTCTCCTGGGCCAGGGCGAGCGCGATCGGCTCGTGCACATTCTCGAACTTGGACTTCGCCGCATCGATACCGGACAGGTCGACGCTGATATCCCGGTCGAGGAAGTACTGCACGATCATCATCGCGTGGTTGCGCTCTTCTACCGCCTGGGCATAGAAACGCTTGGCCAGCTGCGGCAGATCAGCATTGTCGAACCATACCGCGATTGCGATGTATTGATGCTCGGCGTTGAATTCATGCCTGATCTGATCATGGAGCAGGCCGTGGAATTTGCTGCGTGGGGACTCCGGATGGCTGGACATAGTAGGGGACATTAGCGCTGGTCAAGGCGTCTGTCATCCAAGTGCAACCTTATTGAGGCTAGTATTGCCTAATTAATTTTTCGCCGCCCCAGCCATTCTCGGGGTTGCGTTGTCTACTCGTTGTGCGGCCCGGAGTTCGCGCGCGATGAAGTTCTCCGCATCGAAAAGATCGCCCGTCGAACGGTCGATCACGGTCAGCAACGTATTCATCTTGGCGATGTCTTCGACCTGTTCCTTCAGGAACCACTGGATGAAACGTTCGCCGAGGTAGTCGCCCGATTCGCGGGCCGCGCGGGCCAGCCCGGTGATCTGCCCGCTCCGGGCCTGCTCCGTCTCCAGCAGGAAAGCTATTGCGGCACGGGGAGATTCGAAGCTGGACCGGATCTCGTTCAACCCGCCGACCCGGACCTCCACCTCACGGTCGAGCAGATACTGGACCATCCGTAATGCGTGTGCGCGCTGCTCCTCGGACTTGCCGTAACAATGTTTCGCCAACTGCGGCAACCGATTCGAGTCCAGGTACACGGCCGCCGCGAGGTACTGCTGGGCGGCCGTGAAACCGCGCTGGATCTGTGCGCTGAGCAGAGCGGGGAACGGCTGATCGAGCTCGGTGTCCGTCATGTGATCGACGCTACCTCGTCAGCAGGTCGTCCGGAATCGGTCGGTCCGAAGCGATCGCATCGAAGAACTGCCCGGCTTTGTTCTTGTCCCAGAGCAGCACATTGCCGCTGTCGGTGTCCTCGAATCCGCCGACCGGCACGGTGGTCGGAATGGTGTCCCCGCGCATCGCCCAGCCGAGCTGCGCCAGATTCCAGATGTGGTCGCCGTCGTCGACCTTCAGCGATTTCACCATGTCGGTCGCCAGCGGCCACAGCTTGAACGGATTCGCCAGCGTCGCGCCGCTGGTCGCCTTCTTCACCAGCGCCGCCATGAAAATCCGCTGATTGTTGATCCGGTCCAGGTCGGCGAGGGCGGTCGCGCGGCTGCGCACGAAGCCGAGGGCCTCCGGCCCGTTCAGCTTCTGGCAGCCCGCGGGCAGGTTGATCCCGGCCAGCGGGTCGTCGATGGCCTTCGGCAGGCAGACGTCGATGCCGCCGAGGGAGTCCACCACGCCGGCGAAACCGCTGAAGCCGATCTGCGCGTAGTGGTCGATGTGCACGCCGGTCGCGATCTCGACGGTCTGCACCAGCAGTTGCGGGCCGCCGATCGCGAAGGACGCGTTCAGCTTGTCCTTGCCGTTGCCCGGAATGCTGACGTACGAGTCACGCGGCAGGCTGACCACCGTGGTCTTGCCCGACTTCGGGATGTGCACGAGCATGATCGTGTCGGTGCGTTCCGGGCCGACCTCGCCGCCGGTGGCCAGCTCCTGTTCCTGTTCGGGGGTCAGGCCCGCGCGGCCGTCCGAACCGACGAGCAGCCAGTTGGTGCCCGGCGTATCGCCGACGCGGCCGGCGTAGTTCGCCAGCGCCGGGATTCGGGTCAGCGAGCCGTCGAGTTTCACCACCGCGCCGATCGCGGCGATGACCAGCACCAGCAGCAGCACCAGGAACCAGCGGAAGTAATGGCGCTTGCGTCGCGGACGTGGCGCGCGGGCCTGGCGTTCGCCGCGCGCGGGACCGGACGGCGGTGGTGGCGGCGGACTCGGCCGATGCGGACGCTGCGGTGGTCCCTCGCGATAGGGCACCGGCTGTTGCGTCGGCGCGTGGGTCTGCGGCCTCGGCGGCTTGTTCAGCGGCGGCGGTGGCCTGCGCGTCCCGACGTTCTCCGGAGGGACCTGCGAATACGCGAGCGGCGGCTGCGGGCCGCCGCGGCGCAGTACCTGGGTCGGCTCGATGTACGGCGACTGCGAGTCACCCGGCGGGCCTGCGCGGTGCGGTCCGGGACGCCGCGGCGGCGGGCCGGGCGGCGGCACGCGGCGCATCGGCGCGCGGTACCTGGGGTCGTCGCCATTCATCACTGAGACTCTACTTATCCGTCGTCGTTCGGGGAGGTCGTGCGACGGATGATCTCCGTCCGATTGCGGCGCTGACCTTGTGTGTGCCCTGCGTGGTCCGCGCCGGTCCCGGTGCCCGTCGGTTCGCGCACTCTCTATGAATTCGCCTGCGGTCCTTCGGTGTTATCGAGATGCGGGGAACAGTTGGGTCACGGGATGGGTCCGGCCGTCTGTGGGGACTATCGATGCAGTTCGCCGGGGGTGTCTGTGGATCGCTGTGTTTGTCGACACCATAGGAGATAGACCGCTGAGTGGACCGGTGGCGTCTGCTCAACGGGGAGGCCGGCGGTCTGCCGCCGTTCGGCGAGGCCTGACCGAACCTGCGCCGAGCACACCTGATGCGACCGCCCGTGCGGCCGGTGGGCGCGGCTCGGGGTGCGGCGCGTGCAGTGTGCGCGCGGCCGGGCAATAGATTCGAGTCCATGAGTAGTGAGTCCGGGACCGGCGAGTCCGAGGTGACGGAGCGGGAGCGACTCGGGATCAAGCTCGAGCTCGCGGTCGTGCTGGTGGTCACGTTCGGGTTGAGCGGGCTCAACGCGGCGTTGTCGCTGGTGGAAAGCGCGCTCGCGCCGGGCGGGGTGGGTGGGCGCACGGTTGCGCTGAATCCGTCGCGGTCGACCCAGTCGACGATCGATCTGCTGTTCCAGCTGCTGAGCGTGGCCCGGTTGGCCGGGTGGGCGGCGCTCGGCCTGTATCTGTTGTGGCGCAGCGGAATCGGTCCGCGGCTGATCGGGCTGGCGGCGCGGTTGCGCTGGCGTGCGGACGTCGTGCCCGGGCTGGTGCTCGCGGCGATCATCGGCGTGCCCGGTCTCGGCCTGTATCTGACCGCGCACGCGCTGGGGATGAGCGTGACGATCGTGCCCGCTTCGCTCGGCGACCACTGGTGGCGGCTGCCCGCGCTGATCCTGTCCGCCTGCGCGAACGCGCTGGCCGAGGAGATCATCGTTGTCGCCTACCTGATCACCCGCCTGCGCAAGCTCGGCTGGTCGGAGAACTCGTCGCTGCTCGCCTCGGCCCTGCTGCGCGGCAGCTACCACCTGTACCAGGGTCTCGGCGGCGGCCTCGGAAACCTGGTGATGGGCTTGATCTTCGGCCGCTACTGGCAGCGCACGAACAAGCTGTGGCCCCTGATCCTCGCCCACGCCACCATCGACACGGTCGCCTACATCGGATACACCGCGCTCCGGGGCCACGTTTCCTGGCTGCCCTGATAGGGCCCGAGGGACGGTCGGCCATAACCCGAAACTATGAATGGCCGACTCCGGCGCAGGTCGTGGATCGTCAGTTAGCGCGTCGATCCGCGAGTTGCCCAGTGCGGCTACTTCGCACATCGTCAGCCCGGTGCGGGCGTGCCAGAGCCTGCCCGAATCGCGGTCGGCAACTTGCCGTCAGATTCGGCGCAGTCCGTTGAGGAAGGGGCAGCCGGCGAGCGTGCGGACCGCGCGGCTGAGCGATTCGATGTCGTCGGCGGGGGAGCTGAACGGGAGGCGGAAGTCGTGGTCGCCGTCGCGGCCCTCGATGCGCAGGGTGAGGCCGTAGCGGTCGATGGCGAGCGGGTGCACGATGCCGTGTTGGAGCCGGGGCGGCAGGTGGCGCGCGAGTTGCGCGACGACGTCCGCGTGATCGGCGTCCATGTGCTGCAACCACGCGGATTCCAAGGTGCAGAACGGATCCGGCTGCGCGAGGCGGAGCTCGTCGATGCTCACCGATTCGGCGCCGGTCGAGTCGGCGACCACCGCGGAGTTGATCACCAACCGCAGCAGGGTCGCGGTGTGCCCGACGTCGAGCAGGCCCGGATCCGGGTTCTCCTTGGCGACCTCGCCGGCCAGCGCGCGCTGCGCCTGCGCGGGCACGGCCCGCACCCAGCCGCGTAGCCACACCAGCGCGCGCACGGGTTCGCGCAGCGGCAGCGGCGCGTGATCGGTCAGTTCCAGGACCGCGGGCGCCCCCGCGTCCGGCGAGTTGCCGGCCACGATCGCCGCCACCGAGGTGGTCGGCACCGCGATCACCGCGTCGCCGCATTCGCGCACGTGATGCACGGACACCGGCGTCGGGTCGATGCCGGGCATGGCCAGCACCGCCTGTTCCGCATGCACACACGCGCTGCGCACCCGCTCGGCGGTGGACGGTGTGACAGTCGGTGTCGGACGCATGCAAACCTCCGTGGTCGGGCGTTGTTCGCCTCGCTCGGGCGCTCAATTAGGTTACCCTAAGCTAAGTCACGAGCGGGGTATCCGCAAGCGTTAGCTCCACGCTGATTCCGAGAATTCGCCGCCCCGAACTCTGCAATAGCTGCCGGTTGTTACGGTGAATCGGTGGCGCACGGAGCGGAATCGACCGGAGAACCGGTACTCATTGCACTGACCACCCCGGCCCGGCGCAGCCTCGTCGAGGGCCTGGTCCGCGCCCCCCGACCGAACGATTCCCTCCCCGCCCTCGACGCCGACGCCCCCGACCCGGCGGTCGCCGACTTCCTGGCCACCATCGTCCACACCGACACCGGCTTCGTCGCCCGCACCTCCTCCGGCGAACGTGCCTTGGCGATCGTGGCCGCTACGGTCGCCGCCCTCTGTGGCGAAGACATCCCCACCGCCCTCACCACCCCGGACACGAACTTCCTCATCGCCCTGAAACCCCCTGCGGTAGAGGCGTTCCGAACCGTCCTCCTCGCCATCGAGACCGACGCCGTGGACGAAGTAACCCTCGCGCTGAAACCTCTCGCTTCCCGTTGACCCGCTTCGTCACCCGAATGAACCTCGGCCCCGAGGCTGCCCTTGGGTGCCGCCCGTTGCCGACCCGGCCTCGCCGGGCGGCATGTACCAGGGAGTGATGCGCCATCGGGCGAGCTGGCGGTGGCAGCCCCCAGCCGTCGATCGGAGTCGGCTCGACTGGAAACCATCACCTCGCGCGGAATACGACCCTCGATGCTGACGCGGCGGATGGTGCGCTGGGTCACCTCCGCCTCGGCGGGTGAACGCGCCCGACGGGCTCGGAGTCTCGGCACCGCGACGGGTGGTTCGGCAGCATCGGCCGGAGCCGGAACTCGGTTCGCTTGCCGCTCTCGGTCAGACCGGGACGCGGCGAGGTAACTCGGCGATGTCCGTGGCCAACCCGCCGGACGCCTACTCGGTCTCGTGGCAACCGGGGAAACACGTGGTAGGCCTGGGTGCGGAGATAATCGCGGGAGCGCCGGTCGCGGACGCAAGTAAGGTCGTAACCGTGCCGCGTATCGCGTACTTCGGGCCCTCCGGAACTTTCACCGAGATGGCCCTCGCCGACCTCGAATCATCGGGGGCCTTCGAAGGGGCCGTCGAGCGGATCGCCGCGCCCAGCCAAGGGGCCGCGCTGGACTTGATCCGATCCGGCGACGTGGCCGGCGCGGTGGTACCGATCGAGAGTTCGGTGGAGGGTTCGATCTCCGCGACGCTCGATTCGCTGGCCATCGGCCCGCGGCTGCAAATCGTGGCCGAGACCGAACTGGAAGTCACCTTCACGATCCTCGGCCACCCGGGCACCAGCCTTTCCGAGGTGCGCACGCTGGCCGCGTATCCGGTGGCCGCCGCGCAGGTGCGCGAGTGGGTGGCCCGGGAGTTGCCGCAGGCGCAGCCGTATGTGTCGGCGTCGAACGCCGCGGCGGCCGACGACGTGGTGGCGGGCAACGCCGACGCCGCCGTCTCCACCGCGCTGGCCGGCGCCCGCCGCGGGCTGGCCGTGCTGGCGTCCGGCGTGGCCGACCACGAGCAGGCGATCACCCGGTTCGTGCTTGTCACCCGTCCGTGCGTGGCGCCGCCCGCCACCGGCGCGGATCGAACCTCGATCGTGCTGGAACTGACCAACGAACCGGGTTCGCTGATGCGCGCGTTCGCCGAATTCGCCACTCGCGGTATCGATTTGACCAGGATCGAGTCCCGGCCGACCCGCACGGGCATGGGCACCTATCGCTTTTATCTGGACTGCGTCGGGCACATCGACGACACGGCGGTGGCCGAGGCGCTCAAGGCTTTGCATCGCACGGCGCGGATCCGGTTCCTCGGTTCCTGGCCTGCGACGTCAGCGACCGGCACGCCGCCGCCGTCGGACGAGACGGCCGCGGAATGGCTGACGCAGTTGAGAAAGGGGGTGGCGGATCTATGACCGAGAAGATCGCCGCGGGCAAGTTGGTTCTGGTGCGGCACGGCGAGACCGAGGGCAATGTCGCGAAACTCCTCGATACGAAGGTGCCCGGTCTGCCGCTCACCGAACGCGGTGCGGCACAGGCGAAGCTGTTCGGGGAGAACCTGGTGAACCCGCCGCGCGTCCTGTTCTGCAGCGCCGCGCTGCGCGCCCGCCAGACCGCGGGGTACATCGAGGCCGCGACCGGCGTGCCCGCCACCGTCCTGGACAACCTGCAGGAGGTGCAGGCCGGCGACCTGGAGGGCAAGCACAGCGAGGAGGCCCACCTCTACTTCCAGCGGATCTATCGCGCCTGGCACAACGGCGATCTGGACGAGCGGATCCCCGGCGGCGAATCCGGCCGTGACGTGCTGGCCCGCTTCCTGCCGGTCATCGAGGAGCTCCGCGAGACCTACCTGACCTCGGACTCGAACACCGGCGACGTCATCCTGGTAAACCACGGCGCGTCAATGCGTTTGGTCTCCCGCTACCTGACCGACGTGCTGCCGCCGTTCACCACGAACAATCACCTGGACAACACCGAGACCATCGAACTGGTCCCGCTCCCCGATGGCACCTGGGACTGCACCCGCTGGGGGCGCTTCACCCCGCCGTTCGGTTACGACGTCGCGCCCACCTCCGACGACCCGATGGGCTGACCGCTCAGCCGGGCAGTGCGCTGCCGATGCGTTCGGCGACCCGCCGCCGCAGCAGCGCGTACTCGTCGCCCCGGCGGCGTAGCGGGCCCGGGGGCCGATGCACGATCCGGCGATTGGTGACGGTTTCCCCGAGCCGGAATTGCTCGCGGGTCAGGTCGACCTCCGTGCCGTCGGGCAGTTGGTTCCACCAGTGATATCCGCGCCGTTCGCCGTCCAGATATACCTCGCCGAGCAGCAGTTCCCCGCCGAACACGTCGTGCAGGACCAGCGCGGTGATATCGCAATGCCCCCAGGCCGGATTGCCGAGATCCCATGCCGCCCTGGCCACATCGTCCGGCGAACAGGTGTCGGCAGCCCAGCTGTCACGCAGAGCCTGCTCGATCGCGGCAAACGTCAACGAAACCACGTAACCAGCGTGCCATTTCAGCGCAGGGCATTTCGACGTTTTGATGCAAGCAGATCGCGAGTCTTGTGGGCAGGAACGGCCGGGCTAGACCTGCTCGGGCTTGCGCGGGAACTCTTCTCGTTCCGGCAACCCATTGATCAAGTCCTGCAACGCCGTTCGCAGCCGGGCGGCCGTGCCCGAGCTGAGCGACGTCCACTTGACCTCGTCATCGGACTTGCTCGCGGTCGCGATGAACCGTCCGCCGCGAGTGTTGAACACCGCGATGTGGTTGTCGGTGACGTCGCGGGTGCCGTCGCCGTACACCACGCCGACGATCTCGGCGTGCGAGTGGATCTGCACCATCGCCGAGGCGAGGGCTTGCGCGTCGGCGGCGGGCGTGCCGACCTTGGCGAGCCGGTTGGCGGTCGCGGCCGCGTCGCCGGTGTCGTCGAAGATCGGGACCAGCTGCTCGGTCGGGGCCCGCATGCCGGTCAGGTCGAGCGGATCCGCGGGGCCGAGCGCGGCGATTATCGGGCCCGGGAGGTCGTCTTGGGCCTCGTCGATCACGTAGGACTGCGGCCCGCGCAGGGCGACGGTGACAATATCGTCGCCCTTCGCGAGACACATGCGACTCGCTCGACCCTCGACGAACAGCCGTAGCGCGACCACCCAGTGCGGTCGGTACAGCGCGCGCAGCCGGTCTTCGAGTTCCTGATGGACCAGGTCACCGATCAGCAGTTCGCGATCGGCGAGCGACTGGGCGGCCACGGCCATCGCAGCGTCGTGATCGGTGACGTTGTCGTATTGCCCGCGTGCGTCCAGCACGACGGGCACCTCGTCGATCTCCAGCTTCTCCAGGAGAAACTGCATCTCGTCGAGCGACAACACCACCGAGGCGAGCATCGACGGGCCGCGGCCCGCGCCGAGCACCGTCACTTAGCGGCCGGCTCGGCGCCGATCACTCCGTCGGCGGCGTAGCGGCCGTCGGCGAAGTGCTCCGCGCGCAGGTCGATCTGGTTCTTGTGCTCGGACTCGTCGTCCTCGTCGCGCACCTGGTTGCCGAGCAGCGGGCTGCCGGGCGTGGCGTTGCGCTGCACCGGCGCCGCGGTGGGCTGGCTGACCGATACGTTCTCGGCGACCGGAGCCGCGGTGGGTGCGCCACCGAGCGAGCTCGAGCCCCAGCCTTCGGGCAGCTTCAGCGAACCGTTGCCGACCGAGACCGAGGCGCCCGAGCCGAACGACGCGGACCGCGTGCCCGCGGACACCGCGGCCGAGGCCAGCCCCGCGCCACCGACCATGGCCGCCGGCGCCGCGCCGGTGACGCTGGGCACCGAGGCCGCGGAGGTGACGGCCGCGATCGCGTGCGAACCGATGGTGCCGACACCGGACACACCGGTGGTCGCCACCGAACCCGCGACGTTCGCCGCCTGCGTCGCCGCACTGATCACGGCGGGGTTGTTCACGAACGCGGCCGCCGTGGAGACCGCGGTCTGCACCGGATCGGCGTTGGTGGCCTGGAACGCTTGATCGGCCTGACCGGCCTGGTCCGCGGTGCCGGCGCCGTGCGCGATGGCCGGCGGGTTGACGAACTCACCCGGCGTCAGCACCATCGCGGTGGTCGCCGCCTCGTAGGTCTCCATGGTCAGCGCCGCCCGCAGGTCGAGCGCGGCCTTGGCGGCCTCGGCCGCCTCGGAGGTGCCGTTCAGCACGCCGCCGGTCGAGTGGGCGGCGACCCGCGCCGCGTCGACCGCCGCGATCTCCGGGATGCTGGGCATGGCGATCGAGGCCACGGTGTAGGCGATCGCGTTGCCCGCCGCCTTCGAGCCCATGGTGGCCGCCATGACGCCCTGCTGCTCGGCCCAGCCGATGAATCCGGTGAGCTTGGACAGCGCCGAGATGCCGTTGATGCCCTGCATGCCGACCCCGAGCTCGGCCATCACCCGGGCGACGGTCGCGGTGGCGTCGACCCAGGCGGCGGTCAGTCCGCCCCACGCGGTCGCCGCGGCCGAGATCGGCACGGCGTGTGCGCCCGCGTTGAGCGCGATCGAGTTTGCTTCTGCCATGCGGGGCAGCCAGAACACCCCGGTGATTCCTGCGGTCATGCTTTCTCCCCTTGCTTGTGCTTAGTTGCTGTGCCCGCAGGCGTTAAGCGATTGTTCCGCCGATGACGTTGACGACGCCCGCCCGGGCGACGTCCTCGCCGATGTGCGTGACGAGCTGGCTGCGCAGCGTCGCGGCGGCGTGGTGCAGTTCCAGGATCCCCTGCGCGACTGCCTGGTCATGCGTCATCGCACCCCGGTTGAGGTGGTTCGCGGCATGCAGCGACACCTCGTCGATCCCGGACGGGACGACATGCGTCGCGGGCGCGGTCAACGCGGCGGCGGCAGCCAGCCGCTCGGCGAGAAGATCCAGCTCGGCGGCAGCAGCGAGGACGACTTCGGGTTGTACTAGTACGTGGCCAACCATGACTCGACTCCTTCTAGTGGCGGCGATGGGGCGGAACCACGAGAATTCCCCCTTCGAGTGATAGGACGCGACAGCAAAGCGATCGGTTCCATCGAATCCCCTAAAGTTTCTTCCTGTCTCACCCCAACTGCAACCGCACTCATACAGCTGGGGTAAAGACTAGCCCCATCCCAGCTGATGCAGGCGCTCTTCGTCAATGCCGAAATAGTGTGCGATCTCATGGATCACGGTGATTGCCACCTCTTCCACCACTTCGGCCTCGTCCGCGCAGATGGCCAGGATGGATTCGCGATAGATCGTCACCGTGTCCGGCAACGCGCCGCCGTAGTGGCTGTCCCGCTCGGTCAGCGCGATGCCGTGATAAAGCCCGAGTAAATGTGGATCCTTCGGATTGCGAGGTTCGATCAGCACGACCACGTTATCGATGGCCCGGGCCAACTCCGGCGGAATGCGGTCGAGCGCGTCGCCGACCAGTTCCTCGAACCGGTCCTCGGACATGGAGACCGACATCGTCGCGAACTACCTCGGCTGCGGCGGCAGCGGCGCGGCGCCGGGCAGCGGCGTCGGCGTGGAGCGCCCGGTGTTCGGCGGCGGCTGCGGAGCCTGGCCGTTGATCAGGATGTCGCCCTTCGCCGAACCGGTGATCGGCGCGAACCCCTCCCGGTCCGCCCCCTTGCCGACCATGCAGTCCAGCTTGCGGCTGCCCGCCAGCCAGCTGCGCGCGTCCAGGTAGTCGAAGAACAAGGTCAGCGTCTTGTTCTTGATCACGTCGGGTCCGCCGAGATAGTCCGACGAGGTGCGCGCGCATTCGTCCTCGACGAACTTGTCCTGCTCCTCCTTGGCGGGCGGGCCGCCCTGGAACCGCTGGCCGAGGTCGATGGTGGAGACGACCTCCACCGAGTGCACCTGGCCGCAATCGACCGGATCGGTGGGCAGGTTCTGATTGATGCCGAGGCACACGCCCGGCCCGTACACCTTGGACTGATCGTGTTCGGCGGCGCTGCCCACCGAGGCAGGCGTGCCCGAGCTGGCCGCGTACTGCAGCCCGCAGCGCAACGTGCGATCACCGTGCTGCCAGCCGTCCGGGCTCGGATACATCAGCCCGACGATGAAGCGCCCGCGCGGATCGAACTTCCCGCCCAGGTACTGCTGCACCGCGGGGACGCAGTGCTCTTCCTTCAGTTCGGTCAGCCGCAGTGAGTCCGGGAACCGCGACCCGGGCCCGAACTCCTTGCCCGGGTATTTGCTCATGTCGACGTCCGCCGCGACCTCGAACATGTGCTTGCTGTCGCAGCGCACCTTGGCCAGATCGGAGTGGTCCGGCTTGGCCCAGCTCAGGCAGTCGCCCTTGACCGCGGTGCCGAATTCCTTGTCCACGATCGGCTCTCCGGGCGAACCCGGCGTGTGCGCCGCGACCTTGTTGTTGTCGAACCCGGTCACGAACAACGTCACCAGGGCGGCGATCACGGCGCCCGCCGCCACCAGCAGCAGCCCCCAGCGCAGGGTCGGCGCGGGCAGCGGGACATCGCCGCTGAACCAGCCGCGAACCGTGTCGAGTGGCCGCCGCACCGCGCCGGTGCGCGCAGGCAGGCCGCGCTTGGTTGGCCGGCCCGCGGGCTCTGGCTTGGGTGCATGATCGGAGGAGGACATCGCGATCCATCATGGCAGTCTCCGCGCCGCGGTGCCACGACCTGCTCTGATCAGCTCTTTTCGCCGCGCTACCCGCGGAACGCGGAGACGAAGATGCCCGGTATCCGGGCCGGGTTGCCGTCGGCGTAGAACTCGGTCAGCTTGCGCCCGGTCACCGCCGCCGTGGCATTGCCGACGAACCACGGCGGTTTCGGCGACAACGCGGGCTCACCGCGCAGCACCGAGCGCGGGGCGGGCCGGAATGGTCCGCGCACCACCGTGCGTTCCACGTCATCGAGCAGAAAGGCGTTGTGCACCACGCCGATTCCGCTCTGCACATCGTCGAGTGTGTGGCCGGGGAAAGCGCCCCAGGACGCGCGCGGAGCCAGGAACGCCAGCCCGGTCCACGCATTCACCGCGATCGCGCCATAACGCAGCCGCTCGATGGCCCGGTCGAACCCGATACCGAGCCGGCGAATGGTCGCCGGATGGGCGAGCACGTTGGCGCCGAGCGTCCCGGTCAGTTCATTGTTCGCGAAATCGACCGCCTGTTGCAGGAATTCGCCACCTGCATAAGGCAGTTCGACCACGCCGAGCACGGGCGAGAAATACTCGGTACGCAACAGTGGCGTATTTGTGCGCGGCAACTGCGCGATCAGTACCCTTCCCGAGCCGACCTGATCGGCGTCGGGATAGGCGGCCACCGCGTCGGCGACGCGCGCGTCGCTGCCCGGGTAATAGGCGGGTCGCTGCGGCGCCTGCGCGAGCGCGGTGCGCAGCTCGGCCAGGAACCTGTCCTTCAGTTCCCAGTCCTTACTGAGCACGACCGCCTGCGCGGCGATGCAGTTGTAGCCGCCGTTGTGCAGCCGCTGGGTGGCCACGTGCTCGGCCTGATACCGCAGATCGGCGTCGGACCAGTCGCCCGGCACCACGATGGTCGGGGACACGCCGCCGAGCTCGCTGGTGATCGGCTTGTCCAGCAACGGCCGCCGGTCCCGCTTGCGTTCCAGCCCCTCCGGGCCCGGCCCCCACACGATCGCGTCGTGCGTCTGCGCGCTGCCGGTCATGTGCACGTGTGCGACGTCGGGATGGTGCACCAGGTAGCCGCCGGTCTCCGCGCCACCGGTCACCACCCGCAGCACCCCGAGCTCGCACAGCGGCGCGAACACCATCTCGAACACCGTGTACAGCGGATCGGTGATCGGGTTCAGCTTCAGTAACACCACCCGGTTGTGCGCGTACAGCTCGTACAACGCGTCCAGCGGCGGAATGGAGGTGATGTTGCCCGCCCCGAGCACCACGCCGATGCCGCCGGTCGCGGCCGGATCGAGCTGCGCGAGCCCGGCCCGCCTGCGCGCGGTCGCGGCGTCGACGCCCGGCCGCAGCCACACCTCGCCGTGAAAACCGTTGAGCAGCAGCCGGTCATAGGTGCTCAGCGGCAGGATCGGCACCGCGATCCGGTTGCCCGGCGCGTCTTTGATCGACACCCCGTCGAGCGGACTGCGCCCGTCCTCGAGCGCGGCCAGCGTCGCCGACAGCGCGGCGGTGGCCTGCAACATGGTCAGCGGGCCGGACATCCATTCCTCGCCGACCAGCGGCGAGTCCGCGTCCAGCCGCTTGATCGTCCGGGCGGCCCGCACCCAGTCGCCGGCGAAGCGACCGGTCCGGGCGTGCAGGTCGTCGAGGAGCTCCCGGCGGCGGCGCAGCGGGGTCTGCGCCCACACCTTCTCGCCCGCGCTCAGCTCGGCCAGTGCGTCATCGATGGCTGATTCGTCGAAAGTTGTGCCCACCGGCCAACTATGCGCGCGCCAGGGGACGAGTGCTCCCCATCCTGGGATATCGGGGTGAAACGGTAATCGCCGCGGCCTGCGCGACGGGGCCGGAAGCGGCAGCGCAGGGTAACCACGGAGGGACCCCGGGAGTGCCGCAGATAAAACACCGCCCACTAGGCTGAGGTCCCATGATCGACCTCCGATTCCTGCGGGACAACCCCGACGCGGTCCGTGCTTCGCAGCGCGCCCGCGGCGAAGACCCCGCCCTCGTCGATGCCCTGCTCGAGGCGGACGTGGCCCGCCGCGCGGCCGTCGCCACCGCCGACAACCTGCGCGCCGAACACAAGGCGATGGGCAAGCTGATCGGCAAGGCGAGCAAGGACGAGCGATCCGCGCTGCTCGCGCAGGCGCAGGAGATGTCGGTCAAGGTCAAGGAGGCCGAGGTCGCGGAGAACGCCGCCGACGCCGACCTGGACGCCGCGCACCGGGCTATCTCCAACGTGGTGCAGGACGGCGCGCCCGCCGGTGGCGAGGACGACTACGTCGTGCTGGAAACCGTAGGTAAGCCAACGGAATTCGATTTCGAACCGAAGGACCACCTGGACCTCAGCGAGTCGCTCGGCCTGATCGACATGGAACGCGGCGCGAAGGTCTCCGGTGCCCGCTTCTACTTCATGACCGGCTACGGCGCCCTGCTGCAACTCGGTTTGCTGCAGCTCGCGGTGCAGAAGGCGGTGGCCAACGGCTTCACCATGATGATCCCGCCGGTGCTGGTGCGCCCGGAGATCATGGCGGGCACCGGCTTCCTCGGCCAGCACGCCGCGGAGGTCTACCGGCTCGCCGAGGAGGACCTCTACCTGGTCGGCACCTCGGAGGTGCCGCTGGCCGGCTACCACTCCGACGAGATCCTCGACCTGAGCAACGGGCCGAAGCGGTACGCGGGCTGGTCGTCGTGTTTCCGCCGCGAGGCCGGTAGCTACGGCAAGGACACCAGGGGCATCATCCGGGTGCACCAGTTCGACAAGGTCGAGATGTTCGTCTTCACCACGCCGGAAGAGGCCGACGCCGAACACCAGCGGCTGCTCGGCTGGGAGCGGGACATGCTCGCTGCCGTCGAGGTCCCTTACCGGGTCATCGACGTTGCCGCAGGCGATCTCGGCAGCTCGGCCGCGCGCAAATTCGACTGCGAGGCCTGGGTGCCGACCCAGCAGACCTACCGGGAACTCACCTCGACCTCGAACTGCACCACCTTCCAGGCCCGGCGGCTTTCCGTGCGGTACCGCGACGAGAACGGAAAGCCGCAGATCGCAGCGACTTTGAACGGCACGCTCGCGACCACCCGCTGGATCGTGGCCATCCTGGAGAACCACCAGCAGGCAGACGGTTCGGTCCGGGTGCCCGCGGCATTGGTCCCCTTCGTCGGTACCGAGGTGCTGACGCCGCCGAAGTAGGCGAATTCCCGCGCGCCCGCCGGCAGGCGAACCCCGGACATTCGCTCGTCCGAACTGCCCGGGGTTCGCCTCTGGCGCTGCCGTGCCCCGGTCGGCGAATGTCGACTGTGGGCCGCCGTGGCCAAGTCGTGTTGGCTACCCGAATGTTTCGCGAAGATGAATAGCTACCGGTTCGCCATGCCGGATTCACGGGATGTGGCAACCGCCGGGATTCGTTGTGTCTAGGCTATTGTCCGTGCGAGGAATCGGGGCGCGCGGCGATACCCGAACCCGGGTGCGGGCGGCATCGGCGCTGGCGACAGCTATGGTCATGGCTCGGACCACCGGGGCGTTCTACGTCATGGGTGGTGTGCTGGGTCTGCTGATTACTGCGATCGCCCCGGGCGACGAGGGTAGTCGGCCGCTGGTCGGTGCGGCTGCGGCGATTGCGCTGACGCTCGGACTCACCCTGCTCGCCTGGGGTCCGCGGCTGCCGCACTCGGTGCATCACGTCTACGTCGCCATCGCGACGGTGCTGGTCACGGTCGCGGTCTACGCCTTCCCGAACACCGTCGGCGCGATCAGCCTCGCCGCCTTCTATGTCTTCGTCGCCTGTGACGCCGCGCTGTTCTTCGCGTGGTCGCAGGCCGCCGCGCACATCGCCTTCGCCATGGTGCTGTGCCTATGGGTATTGCCCGCGCGGCCCGTGGTCCCCGCGTTGCCGTGGTGGTCCGGCTTGATCCCGGCGGGGGTGACCTTCGGCGTCGGCGTGGTCGTCGGCATCCTCACCCGGATGGCGTCGGAAGCCGACATCGACGTGCTGACCGGCCTGTTGAACCGGCGCGGCTTCGACCGCGCGCTCAACTCCGCGATCGAGCAGGCCACCCGCACCGGCCAGGGCCTCGCGCTGGTGCTGGTCGACCTCGACCGCTTCCAGAAGATCAACGACCACCTCGGCCACCGGGCCGGCGACGCCGTGCTGCAACGCGTCGCCGACACCTGGTCGAAACTGCTTGCGCCGGACCAGCGTCTGGCCCGTTACGGCGGCGACGCGTTCGCGTTGCTGTTGCCGAACACCACCGAGCAAGCGGCCATCCTGCTCACCGAGCAGTTGCGCGCGGCGGTGACCACCGGCTGCTCCGCGGGCGTGACCTCCTGGCAGCCGGGCGAATCCGGGTCACTGCTGGTGAGTCGCGCGGATGTCGGCCTGTACCGGGCCAAGCAGGCGGGCCGCAACCGCACGGTGCTCGAGTCCTCACGGCAGCTGCCGCTCGCGGTGGAGTTGCGCGAGGCCATCGACCGCGGCCTGCTCGATGTGCACTATCAGCCGATCGTCAGCCTCACCGAGGGCGGCGGCAAGGCGGTCGGGGTCGAGGCCCTGCTGCGCTGGTCGTCGAGCGCGCAGCCGGACGTCACCACCGAGGGACTGATCCGGGTCGCCGAGGAATACGACCTCATCTCCGACCTGGACGAGCTGGTGTTGCGCCGGGCCTGTGCCGACGCGGCGCGTCTGCAAGACACCTTCGCCCAGCTCGATCTGACCCTGAACGTGAACGTCAGCGGCCTGGAACTGGCCGAGGCGGGCTACGCCGACCGGGTCGCGGGCATCCTCGCCGCCACCGGCTGGCCCGCCGAGCAACTGGTGCTCGAGGTGACCGAGAGCGAGCTGGCGGCCGAATCCCACACGGCCATCGCGAATCTGCACACCCTGCGCGAGCGCGGCGTGCGGATCGCCATCGACGACTTCGGCACCGGATACTCCTCGCTCAGCCGGCTGGCCACGCTGCCGAGTGACATCCTCAAGGTCGACCAGTCCTTCGTCGCCGCGATCCGCTCCGACTCCCCGGCGCCCCCGCTGCTCGGCGTGATCGCCGCGTTGAGCAGCGCGCTCGACCTCCAGGTGATCGCCGAGGGGGTGGAGACCGAATACCAGGCCGCGGTGCTCACCGAACTCGGTTTCGCCCTCGCCCAGGGCTACCACTACAGCGACTCGCACCCGGTCGCGGACCTGATCAGCGACCTCAACGAGAACCACGGCCGGATCGGGCCGGGTATGGCGGGGCGGGAGCTGGACGACGGCGATTCGATGCACGCCGCGAACGGCTGGCTGCCGCTCGGATAACCGCTTGACGCGGACTATCCGGGCTCGCATGCTCACAGCATGCGTTTGATCGTCTACGTCTGTTGATCTGTCCGAGGGGTGCTCGCCCGGCTGACGGGTAGCGCCGCCACTCACCGTCTCGATCCGGGTTCGTCCCCGCGCGGGATCGCGTCGTTGCGCTCGCTGACGATCCGCGCGGTGCTGTTCAAGGGCATCGGCGACCTGATCCCGCTGTACGCGCTGTACTCCCTGCTGTTCGCCGAGCACGGGCTGGGCGCCGGGCAGATCTCGTCGCTGTTCGCGATCTGGTCGGCCACCGCGTTCCTGCTCGAGGTGCCGTCCGGTGCGTGGGCGGACACCGTGTCGCGTCGTGCGCTCCTGGTCCTCAGCGGTGTTCTGCTCACCGCCGGATTCGCGCTGTGGACCTTGATCCCTACCTATCCCGGCTTCGCCCTCGGATTCGTACTGTGGGGTGCCGCAGGCGCTTTGGTGTCCGGCACGTTCGAAGCGCTGCTGTACGACGACCTGGCCGCGCGGGGCGAGCAGTCCGCGTACGCCCGCATCCTCGGCTACACCCGCGCGGCTTCGGAAACGGCCATCGTGGTCGGCATCGTCGCCGCCACCCCGCTGTATCTCTGGGGCGGGTACGCGCTGATCGGTTGGTCCAGCGTCGGATTCGCCGCGTTGCACACGGTGATCGCGATGTCGTTGCCCAGCGCGCCGAAGGCGGTATCCGCCGCCGATATCGATGAATTGGCAGACGATGCGCCGACCGGGCCATCGGCGGGTAACGACAGCTCGACGCCGAATGCCTCTGCGGCCGAGCCGAATCGGGAAGTCCCCGCGGACGATCGCGCAACACCCGTTGGTGATCGAGTCGACGCCGACGCCGGGCACGGGAGCGCGGCGGGACCGTTCGCCCGCTACCTCGCCATGCTGAAGACCGGTGTCGGAGAATCGGTTCGGGTTCGCGCGGTACGCAACGGTGTGCTGCTCGGCGCCGCGCTGTTCGGCATCACCGCGTTCGACGAGTACTTCGCGCTGCTCGCCGAGTCGGCCGATGTGCCGACCGCGGTAGTGCCGTTGCTCGTCGGACTCACGGTCCTCGGGTCGCTGGGCGGTTCGGTCCTCGCCGGACGCACCGAAGGCGTGTCCGGCCGCACCATGGCGATCGCCGTCGGCCTCGGTGGCGTGCTGTTCCTCGGCGGCGCACTGATCGCCGGACTGGCCGAACATCGCCCGAGCGCCGTGTATGTCCTTACCGGCCTGGGTTTCACCGCGATCGGCCTGTCCTACGGCATCGTCTACAACGCCGGTGTCGTCGCCGGAGCACGTCTCCAAGACGCGATCGAAGGGCCGGCCCGCGCCACGGTGACCTCGGTGTCCGGGCTGCTCGGTGAGGTCGTCGCGCTGGCCGTCTTCGCCTTCGCCGCCCTCGCCACCACCTGGTGGTCCATGTCCACCACCCTTGCCCTTTTGGGCGCGATGATGCTCCCTATTGCCTTACTGACCCCGACCTGGCTACCGCCGCGGGCTCCCGACCCGGGGCCGACCGCATGAGCCGCGTCTGCCGCCGGCGCGCCTTGCCCACAGGGGCCGTGTGCTTCTTCGCGCGGGACACGACAGCGGGCGAATCGATCGATGATGTGCGGGGGCCGGTTCGATGCCGATGAAGCGTGGCCGCACCTCAGCAGGCGGTGCGGCGCTCGGACCGGGGCTGGTGCAAATATGCCAACCGCACTCCGCATCCATCTAATCGAGCGGTGCGCCGATGAGATGGCTTGCGGTGAGCAGGAATTGGTCGGTGGAGCGGTCGATCAGCACGGCACGGGTGACCGGGAGGGTGCCGGCCAGCCAGCTGTTGGTGGTCTCCCAGAGCCCGCCGAGCAGCTGGGTGGCGGCGAATTCGGCACGGTCACCGGCTTTTTCGACCGCCTCGGCCCCGACCTCGCCCGCGCAGACCGCCATCATGATGCCCGCGAACGACCGCATCACCTCTGCCCGGCGCATCAACAGCGCGGGATTCAGCTGGGCTTCGACGGTAACGATGCGCGCTTTGCGCGGATCGTCGGCGATCAGATCGATGGCCGCGGCGATGGCGGCCCTGGTCTTGGCCCGGATATCGGTCGGCGTGCCGACGAACGCGGTGACCACCGCCTGCCCGATCTCGTCCACGATCCGGTCGAACAGCTCGCTGAACACCGCGTCGAGATCGCCGAAGCTCTCGTAGTAGTACCGCTCGGAGAGCCGCGCCCGCGCGCATAACCCGGACACCGTCAGCTTGGCGAAGCCCGAGGTCCCGATGATTTCCTGGGCGGCATCGAGCAGCGCGGCACGCCGCCGCGCTTTGCGCTGTTCGATCGGCACGCCGCCGTAGGACCGCGAGGTGGTAGCCATCGGAGTCATTCTGGCATACATCCTTGCCAGATATCTGATTGTGTGGGACGGTCTTGTCAGAATGCTCGACCGCGAACCTCGATCCGACGGGTGAAGTGCAATGGCGCATGACAACCAGAAACTGCCCACTCCGCAGCTGTTCACGGAGTTCCCGTTCAAGTACGCCGTGCCGGTGATGGCGCCGGGCGACCTGAGCTGCACCGCCGCCCAGCGCGACTCGTTCCGCCGATTCGCCTCGGTCGGCGATCCGCTCGCCGACGCCATGGTCGCGATGTTCAAGCGGCTGCCGGTCGGCGAGGGTCGCCGGCTGTTCGAGCTCGCGGTCGAACGCGGTCTGGACGCCGTGCCGGACGCGCCGCCGGAGCTGACCGCGTTCTTCGCGCAGGTCGAAGCCGATCCGTACTGGCTGGACCGGGAGAAGATCGACCGCGGCGCCCGCGTCGTCGGCCGCACCAGCGTGTGGGGCGGCATCGCCATGGGCATGTTCGCCCTGATGGGCGGCTACCTGGCCGCGCGCGCGGACAAGACCCTCGTCGGCACCGGCGACCTCGACGCGATGGCCCCGCGCCGGCTCGCCGAGACCACCCAGTGGTGGCTCGACGTGACGACTCCCGGTGCGCTGCACCGCAATGCGGTCGGCTACAAGAGCGTGCTGCGGGTGCGGTTGATGCACGCGCTGGTGCGCGCGGGGATGAACCGGCGCCCCGACTGGGATTACGCGGCGTGGGACCACCCGGTCAACCAGGTGCTCACCGTCGGCACCCTGGGCCTGTTCTCCATGGCGAATCTCGTTGGCGCCCAAGCCCTCGGCCTGCAATTCTCGGCCAAAGAGAAGGACGCCGTCTTCCAGCTCTGGCGCTATGTCGGATTTCTGCTCGGTGTCGACGCGGAGATCTTGCCGACCTGCGAGAACGACACCTGGCGCGCGTTCTGGATCCTCGCCGACACCGAGTTCCTCCCCGACGCCGACTCTCAGCGCCTGGCCCAGGCGCTTATCCCCGCCGCGGGCGGTCTGTTCGTCGGCAACGACACCGTGGCCCAGCGCGCCGTGCGCCGGGTAATCACCAGCTACATGGTCGCCTACAGCCGAATCATCCTCGGCTCCAGCAACGCCGACTTCCTCGGCCTCCCCGACAGCCGCTTCTACCAAAGCGCCGTCCTGGCCACCGCGGTAGTCAACGGCGCCCTCGAGGTCCCGCGCCGAATCCTCCCCGGCGCCACCCGCTTCCACGAAAACCTGGGCGCCCGCATCCGCACCCGCCTCGTCCGCGGTTCCATCGCCCGCAACGGCGGCGACCGCACCTACGCCCGCCACGACACCTACGCCGCCCGCCCCCTCCGCGCGGGCTAGCCGGCAGGGCTTGCCGCAATCGGATGGCCGCTCAGGTAGATACGGGCAGCCGGGCTCCTCTTCGCGGGCAGACCTGCGAGGCACGCTCGGCATCTACGCCGTCGCGCCGGTCTGGGCCGTCCTTGCGGACGCGTTCGGTCGCTTGCGTATCGAGCCGGCTTGATCCGCGGGACGCGCTCGGTCGGGGTGCGTCCCGCGGATTGGAGCCCGGGCGGACGGCGGTAGCGTTCCGGGGTGACCGCGCGGGCGAGGTTGGGGCTTGGGTTCGGGTTCTGC
Source organism: Nocardia sp. NPDC006044 (assembly GCF_042871115.1). Taxonomy (NCBI): domain Bacteria; kingdom Bacillati; phylum Actinomycetota; class Actinomycetes; order Mycobacteriales; family Nocardiaceae; genus Nocardia; species Nocardia sp. NPDC006044. The sequence goes on along the minus strand of NZ_JBIAID010000007.1, from coordinate 115,026 downwards.
ATCGGGGCCGGGGTGGCGGTGCAGGGGCGGATCAATGGTGCGCTCGGTGGGCGGTTGCATGACGGGATTGCCGCGGCCACCATCAGTTTCGGGTCCGGGTTGTTGATTCTGCTGATCGCGTTCGTGTTCAGCGGTCGGCTGCGTGATGGTGCGGCGCAGGTTCGGAAGGCGTTGCTGGCGGGCACTTTGCGCCCTTGGCACCTGCTCGGTGGGCTCTGCGGCGCCTTCTTCGTTGCCTGCCAAGGGCTCACGGTCGCGGCGATCGGCGTCACCGCCTTCACCGTTGCCGTTGTCGCCGGTCAACTCCTGAGCAGTCTGGTGGTCGATCGTCTCGGCGTCTCGCCGAGCGGGCGCACTCCGATCACCGCACGCCGTTTCGCCGGTGCCGCCCTCGCCGTACTGGCCGTGCTGATCGCCGGCGCGGGCCGATCGGGCGCACCGTCTGGAGCACTAGCCGTCCCCGACTCGCTGCGCGGCGCACCGACCGTGCTGCTCATCATCCTGCCCGCGCTGGCAGGCATCGGGCTGGCCTGGCAGCAAGCCGTCAACGGCCGCGTCGGCGAGGTGGGCGGCCCGCTGTCCGCCACCCTGGCCAACTTCTGCGTCGGTCTCGCCGCCTTGGTCGTGATCGAGGGCATCGTCCTGCTCGGCTCCGGCCTCCTCACCGAATTCCCCACCCAGCCATGGCTTTATCTCGGCGGCCTGATCGGCATTGCCTTCATCGCCCTGGCCGCCCTCACCGTCCGCTGGACCGGCGTCCTCCTCCTGGCCCTGACCTCGGTAGCCGGCCAACTCCTGACCTCGATCGCCCTGGACATCGCCGCCCCCACCAGCGCAGCCCTATCCACCCCCGCGCTGATCGGCAGCGCCCTCACCCTGATCGCCGTAGCCATCGCCACCCGCTCCACCTGACGACCCAGGCCCGCGCGTGTGACTCTTCTCGGTCCACCGGGTGGTGCGCTGACCCACGAGGCCTGTGGGGGCCTTCGGTCCGCTGCGGTCAGAGTTTGCGCGACCGCAGTTCGTGGCCCTTGGAGGTCTTGCAACGTCCCGATTCCAGATCCCATTGCCAGCCGTGCAGGTTGCAGGTCAGCGTATTACCTTCGACCACACCGAATTTCGACAGATCCGCCTTGAGGTGCGGGCAGCGACGCTGGACTTCCCACCCGGCGAGCTCGGTCGAGGCGGAATCGTCGTGCGCCTCGGAGAACCAGCCGTCGGCGTAGGCGATCCGCTCATCGGTGAGGCACTTGAAGAAGGTGTAGAGGAATTCGTTGTAGCCGCCGATCCGCCACGCCTGGAAGCGGGTGGACAGGAAGATGGTGTTCACCCAGTCGGGTTCGTTGTCCCGCAGCACGGTGCGCACCAGCTCGGGCGGGATACGGAAACCGTAGCGGTACTTGCCTTCTCCCTCGATGGCGCCGCGCACCACGCGCTTGGGGAAGTCCAGCACCACGGTCTCGTCACCGATCACCAGCCCGACGGGATAGCCGATGCCGTCACAGATCAGATCGCTCTGCGCCATGATCGGCTCGAACAGCGCCTTCAGCGGTTCGAGCAGGGGCTCGTCACCTGTTGCCCAGGAAGCCTTTTCGGCGGCCAGCACTGGTGCCAGCCGTTGCGCCATCAACTCGATGTATTCGGCCTTGTTGTCATAGATCAGGCCCGGCTCGAACGGATGGGTCAACTCCAGCTCGGCGCCGCGCACGTCGGCGACGGAACCGGGGATCATCAGGATCCCGCCCTCGTTGCCGTGGATCCGCATCTGCTCCAGGAACACCATCTGATCCGGGAAGATGTTGCCCTCGTCGCCGCGATCGTCGTTCAGGTAGCGCAGCTCGTCGTCCAGGAACACCGGCGGACCGGCCGAGGGCACCACCCAGGTGGCCCCGACCTGCTCGATGTAGCTGCGGCAGCGGTCCATGCCGCGCTGACGCTTCTGCTTGCCGAAGTTCGACTTGGTCCGGCTCGGGATGTCGTAGACCATCGGATACCAGATCGCGCCCGAGTACTGCAGCAGGTGGATGTCGATGTGGCCGAACGAGTCATGCAGCACGTCCATGTCGACCGGGCGGGCGTCGTTCATGTTGAAACACGTGGTCTCACCGTCGGACACGACCAGCCCGGAGTCGCCGATCGGCCCGTCGGCCGGCGCGCGCAACGCGATGATCATGATGTCCAGCTCGGCGCCGTTACCGCTGATCGTGTGCTTGACCGAGTCCTCGGTCTCGAAGAACTTGTGGAAGCCCAGCCGCTTGAGCTCGCGCTTCAGATCCGGCACCGGGTAGTCCGGCAGCAGCACGGTCGCGTCCTTGTTGACGTGCTTGGCCAGGTTCTCCGCGTCGAAGTGGTCGCGGTGCAGATGCGAGACGTAGAGGAAGTCGCAATTGCCCAGCTCGTCCCAGTCCAGCTGGGTGTTGTCCGGAAACGGGAACCACGACGCGAAGTACGCGGGGTTGACCCAGGGGTCGCAAAGGATCGACCCCGCCGCGGTGCGGATGTGGAATCCGGCGTGTCCGACGCTGGTGATCTGCACGAGCTGCTCCTCCTACCGTTACCAGCCACCCAGGGTAATGGCTCGGGTCGAACCGGCGCCGCTCGCGGTGCTTACGGAGAAACGTCGCCTATGCAGTAGCCCTGCGGGCCGGAGGTCAGGGTGAAGGTTCGGGTCTTGGTGACCCCCGCGGAATTGGTCACCGGAACCTCGACCGCCAGATAGTCCCCGCGTAGTCGCTCGGAGCTGATCTCCTGGTCGGCGAACTTTGTGGCGCCGGTCAGCTTGCCCGGGTTGTCGGCCAGCGGCGCGGAGATCGCCTTGCCGGTGCCTGCGGGATCCCAGGTCGCCGGGGATGCCTTGCAGACCAGCGGATAGGTGCCCTCCTTGTCGGCGGCGTCGAGCGGTGTGCCGACGAATCGGGCGAGGTAGCGCCGCACCGTGTGCCTGGCGTCGGCCTCGTTGTACTCGATGTCCGCGCCCGCCGTGGCGACCCGGGGGCAGGCGTAGCCGGTGTCGAGTGCGGCCCGGTCGACCCGACGGTGGTGCTGCGGCTCTTCCAGGTGACGGCGTCCTTGGTGGCGGTGCCGGGCTGGGCCAGGGCGGCCAGGATGGGCTGATCGTCGGCGTACATCTCGGCCACGTTGCGCGGCGCGATGGTCCAGCACTTGGCCTGCAGCTGCGCGACGGTGCCGGTCTTCAGGTCCGCGGCCCAACGCTGCACGGCGGCAGGCACTTCGGTGACCGCGCCGGTGGTGGGCGCGGTGGCCACCGTGGCGGAGGTCGGCGGCACCAGCTGAGTGGACGGGACCGCGGCGGGCGCGGTCTTGCTCGTGGTCGCGACCGCGGCCGGCTCATCGTCCGGGATGCCGACCACGGAATCGCAGCCGGTCAGCACGAACGCCCCGGTGATCGCGAAGCCGCCGATCACCATCCGTCGAATGTGCGACGCGGACCGGTCGCGTCCAGATGTATTCGGACGGGCGCATTCCACTTCGACGATCCTCTTCTCTACTGCGTGCGACGGGCCGTCCCGGACCCGGTGCGACCCATAAAGCAGCGGCCCACTGCCGGATGGGACAGTCAGCGACTACGCTAGCGGAATTGTGGAACCCGTCTACCGGACGATCATCGGCCTTGCCCGTACCGTCTTCTTCGTCGAAGGCCTGAAGTTCACCGTCAAGGGCGCTGAACACATCCCCGCGCGGGGTGGTGCCGTGCTCGCGGTCAACCACACCGGGTACATGGACTTCACCTACGCGGGCCTACCGGTGCGCACTCCGAAGCGCTACATCCGGTTCATGGCCAAGAAAGAGGTCTTCGACGACAAGATCTCCGGCCCGATCATGCGTGCGCTCAAGCACATTCCGGTCGACCGCGGCGCCGGCGCGGACTCCTATAAGGCCGCCGTCGAATACCTGCGACGCGGCGAACTCGTCGGCGTGTACCCCGAGGCGACGATCAGCCGCAGCTTCGAGATCAAGGACTTCAAGTCCGGTGCCGCGCGGATGGCCATCGAGTCCGGTGTGCCGATCATCCCGATCGTCATCTGGGGCGCGCAGCGGGTGTGGACCAAGGGCTTCCCGAAGCGTCTGGGCCGCACCAACACGCCGATCTCCATCGCCGTCGGCGCGCCGATCGCCCCGTTCGAGCCCGCGTCCGAGCTGACCGCCCAACTCCGCACGACCATGCAGGAGATGCTGCTCGACCTGCAGAAGGACTACCCGCACGAGCCCGGCGCGTACTGGGTACCGGCCCGGCTCGGCGGCAGCGCTCCTACCCTGGAGGAGGCCGACGCGCTCGACGCCGCCGAGGCCGCGGAAAAGGCCGCGCGGAAGAAGACGGCCTCGTAGCAGCGGAGATTCGGATGGCTCGGGAACCGGTTTACGACGTCCTCACCGGCTTGGTGCGCACCATGTTCGCGGTGCAGGGACTGCGGATCGACATCGCCGATCAGCACCGGATCCCGAGTTCGGGCGGCGCGGTGCTGGCCGTGAATCACACCGCGTACCTGGACTTCATGGAGGTCGGCCTGGTCGGGCGCAAGTCCGGCCGCAACGTCAGGTACATGATGAAGGCCGAGCTCGAGCACGGCATCGTCGGCTTCCTGATGAAGCACTGCAAGGCGATCGGCGTCGACCGCACGGCAGGCGCCGAATCCTATAGCCGCGCAGTGCAAGCCCTGCGCGACGGCGAACTCGTCGTGGTCTATCCCGAAGCGACCATCAGCCGCAGCTTCGAACTGAAGGACTTCAAGTCCGGCGCCGCCCGCATGGCCATCGAAGCCGGCGTCCCGATCATCCCCCTGGCCATCTGGGGCGCCCACCGCGTCTGGACCAAGGACATCCCGAAACAGCTGGGCCGGCACAACTTCCCGATCACCATCCGCATCGGCGAACCCATCCCACCCGCCGAACCCCCGGACACCCTCACCACCACCCTCCGCACCGCCATGAGCGACCTCCTCACCCAGGCACAGCAGAACTACCCCATGGAACCCGGCGCCCGCTGGGTCCCCGCCCGCCTGGGCGGCACCGCCCCCACCCTCGCCGAAGCCGCCGTCCTGGAACAGGAAGAACTGGCCCGCCGCCGAGCCAAGCCCCAACCCCCGAACCCCTGATCGCCTAGCGGGACGTAGCTGCGCGAAACATCGAGTGGACGCACCATAGTGTCCCCCTCGAGCACCGCACGGACCGCGAGTAGGACCTGATCTTGGCATCGGTGAGGATATCGAGAGTAGCCCCACCATGGTCTTAGTTGAACATTGTGTCTCGGTTACTGGATCTCGGATTCCGTGGGGGGTGACATCAGCATCGCTGACAATGTGCTGTGAAGCTTTCCTGCAATTGTGCTGATCTCGTTGTGCGTCGACGCTGCTGACTGAAACGGGTCTAAAGTCTCGACGATTACGCGTTGGGTCGTAAGCGGCGGAAGCCGGATCGGCATCTGCCGCATTGTCGCCGTGGTGGTGTGCTGTATGGCCGAGCCGGTCGCATGCTGCATGAGCCATTCGAGGGCGATCGGGGTCTGGTCGAAAACCCGTCGATCATCCATCGATGGTAGTGAAATGGCCACCGGCACGGCCAACCATGCACCCTCGCCTGTAGATGGCTCACCTCGTAGACACTCCCGGTGCCGATCTCGGTCTACGTCCGCAAGCGCCCGCTATACCGATATGCAAGACAGGGCCTATCGTGGATGCTCAAACAGCGGAAAACACGACGGAGTATTCGACATGCCAGAATTCAGCGGACCTATGCACGTATCATCCGACCCGCCTTTGCATCGTTCTGGACCGCAAAGTCCACAGCAGGCAGCAGTGAAATTGGGTGTACCTGTCGCTCTACCAGCGAGGTCTGAACCATTCGCAATTACCATATCCAGTCGAAATCAGATGCTGCGGTCAGTCGCCATCCGCGGCAGCCTCTCAGGCGTATTCGTCGAAACCCATCTCCTCGATGAGAGTGACACAGTGTCGGATTTCGCCGCGCGTGCGTTGAGTAGATTTTCTCCCGAAGCCGAATCGGACCGTATCGACCAATTATCAGCAAAAGCGATATCCGTCGAGACCGCGCTGTCTATCGACAACGTCACCTACCCTGGTATGGAAATCGCCCACCGGGACTTCGTGGTCCGATCCGCGGCGATCGACAACACCAGACTGGTCGCGGTGTGTAGCCTGTCAGGCCCCTCACCGGAACTCACTTGGACTCGATCATGAACACTGAGCATCCATCCCGACGCCCGACATCGCTCATCGAGCCGGGCCAACGCCCCAGTTGTTCAGGATCTACCCGCACTTCGTAGATGCGATGTCGGGCCCGACCCGGCGAAGCCCGATGCCTATGTAGCGACCACGCTGGCACGGCTCGGCGACAAGCTTGATGAGGCTGCGGATATGGCGCTCACCGTCGTAACGTCCGGCAACCTGGTGCCGTCGCACTACTCGCGGGTGTCCGAGGTGGTGTCTGGCATCGAGGATCGTGACGCGCCGGACGCGGCTGTGGTGCGCGAAGCATTCCGGGACACCTACCGGCAGTAGCCACCGTTAGATTCGGGCCAGCGGTCGGCACGGTGTAGGAGCTGGGAGTCTCCCCTTGAAGAACCTGTCCGGGGTTGTGCCCATGAGTGACCGGAAGTCGGACGTCATATGGGATTGATCGTAGAAACCAGTCGAGACCGCGAGATGGGCGAGCGAGGTGGGTGGAACCTGCGCCTTTGACTGGTCGAAGTAGCCGTGGTCGGCGGCGAGTTGCGCGAGAGATTTCTTGGACTCGTAATCGCTTGTGGTGAGAGGGGATTGCGCCAGCGGTGTGGTTCGCGCCTGGGTGACGATGCGGCGTACTCGGTCGATGCGCGCGAAATGCTTGGGGGAGACGCCGATTCCGGCGGTGAAGAGGTTGCGGAGTTGGCGTTCGCTGACGGCGACCTCGGCGGCCAGGGCGCGCATGGAGCGGCCGTTCGGGTCTGCCGACAGCGCGGCGACGGCCGAGCGGAGGACCTCGCGTTGCGCGCGCCGGGTCGCGTCCTCGGAAACGCGTTGCGGCAGGGTGTCTTCCAGGAATCGGAAGATGTCGTCGGCGCTCAGTTCGATCAGTTCGCCGGCTAGACCGGCGGCGACGCCGGGCAGGTCGGCGAGGCGAACCACCCGGTCGGTGAGCAGCGCCGCGGGCACGCCGAGCAGCGGCCGGGCCGCGCCGTGCGCCAACCGCAACCGCAGGCACGACGCGGGCTTGCTCGGATGGGAGTAGAGCGCCTTGGTCTGCGGTCCGATCACCAGCGCCTCGCGCGTCCCGCCCTGCGGCGAGCGCAGCACGATCGTGGTCGCGGCCTGCGGGACGTGCGCGAACGATCCGGCCAGGTCCCGGACGGGCGGAATGCGCCCGAGTTCGGTGAACCACGGCCGCAACGATTCGGGTACGGGGACCGTCGCCTCGACGAGGTCGGCGGTGACGACGGGCACCGGGCGCAGCATGGCGGTCACCGAATCCACTGTAAGCATTCCGCGCTCCGGCGGCTGTGCCGAAATCTCCTAGAGAACCCGGTGGTCCGGGCGGCAGCGTGGGTCGCATGATTCTGATCACCGGTGCCACGGGCACCATCGGCAGCGAAATCGTCCGGCAGTTGGTGGCGCGCGGCGAGCGGGTCCGGGCGTTCACCCGCGACCCGGCCCAGGCGCAACTACCCGCGGGCGTCGAGGTGGTGCGCGGCGACTACCACGACGCGGCCTCCATCACCGCGGCCGCGACCGGTGCCGACGCCGCGTTCATCGTCGGCATCCTCGGCCCGGAATACGTCGACATCGAACACGCCCTGATCACTACCGTGCGGGACGCCGGCGTCGGCCGCATCGTCAAGCTCTCCGCCATCGGCACCGGCGAGGACGAGCTCGGCCGGATCGGCACCTGGCACCTGCCGGGCGAACAGGCGGTCCGGGGCAGCGGCGCCGAGTGGACCATCCTGCGCCCGAGCTCCTTCGCCTCGAACACGCTGAGCTGGGCCGACGCGATCCGCAACGGCCGGCCCGTGCCCAGCATGACCGGCACCGGTCAGCAGGGCGTCATCGATCCGCGCGACGTCTCCGCGGTCGCGGTGGAAGCCTTGGTGTCGTCCGAGCACACGGGCCGCAGCTACACCCTGACCGGTCCGGAACTGCTGACCAGCGCGGACCAGGCGGCCGTGCTCGCCGAGGTGCTCGGCCGGCCGCTGGAGGTCGTCGACGTACCGAACGACGCCGCCCGCGAACACATGCGGACCGCCGGGCTGTCCGAGGCGTTCATCGATGGCGCCCTCGCCGGTCAGGAATATGTCCGCTCCGGCGGAAACGCCGTGCTCACCGATGATTTCCGCGAGGCTCTCGGCCGTTCCCCCCGCACCTACGCCGAGTGGGCGGCCGATCACGCCGCGCTGTTCCGCGAGGCACCGGCCGGGGCTGCCCGTGGCCGGGGCACCATCGCGTGACCACCGGCTGTGAATCGGCTGGCAATCGCACGGGAGGTTGCCGAGAGTCCGGCCCCGGACATTGTGGAGTGCTGTTGGGCGGCAGTAACTTTCGCTTGCTGATCAACGGCTCTATGGAAGGTCGAATTCATGCTCGCTCTGCTTGCCCTCCTGGGTGTGACCGGTAGCGCCGCCGCGGCGTGGGGCACGGGAAGTGCCGCAATGGCATTGGGAAACAGTGGCGTCTTGCAGTAGCCGCAACGTCGAACGGGACGGCACCGGTGGGTGCCGTCCCGTCGGGTTTTCCGGGGCTACTGCGCGGTGGATCGGAAAGTGCGTAGCCGCAGGCTGTTACTGACCACGAAGACCGAGGAGAAGGCCATCGCAGCGCCCGCGAGCATCGGATTCAGCAGGCCGGCCATGGCCAGCGGGATCGCGGCGACGTTGTAGGCGAAGGCCCAGAACAGATTGCCCTTGATCGTGCCGAGGGTCCGGCGGGCCAGGCGGATCGCGTCCACCGCGGCCCGCAGATCGCCGCGCACGAGCGTGAGATCGCTGGCCTCGATGGCCACGTCGGTGCCGGTGCCCATCGCCAACCCGAGATCGGCCTGGGCCAGCGCCGCGGCGTCGTTGACGCCGTCGCCGACCATCGCGACGACCTTGCCGTCGGCCTGCAGCCGCTTGATCGTGTCCACCTTGTCTTGCGGCAGCACCTCCGCGATCACCTCGTCGATGCCGACCTGCGCGGCGATCGCCGCGGCCGCGGCCGCGTTGTCGCCGGTCAGCATGATCGGGGTCAGACCGAGCGCCCGCAGCTGCGAAATCGCCTGCGCTGACGTCGGTTTCACCGCGTCGGCGACCACGAGCACGCCGCGCGCCTTGCCGTCCCAGCCCACCGCCACCGCGGTCTTGCCGTCGGCCTCGGCGGCGCGCATGGCGCGTTCCAGCTCGGCGTCCAGCTGCTGTGACCAGTCGGCGAGCAGCCGGGCCCGGCCGACGACCACCGCGTGCCCGTCCACCACGCCCTGCACCCCGAGGCCCTCGATATTCGCGAAGCCCTCGACCGATAGCAGCGTGCCGGCCTTCGCCGCGGCGCCCTTGGCGATCGCCTGCGCGATCGGGTGTTCGGACGAATCCTCCAGCGCCCCAGCGAGAGCGAGTACCTGGTCGGCGTTTTCGCCTTCGGCCGCAACGACATCCAGCAATGTCATCCGGCCGGTGGTGACGGTGCCGGTCTTGTCCAGTACCACGGTGTCCACCCGCCGGGTCGATTCCAGCACCTCGGGCCCCTTGATCAGGATGCCGAGCTGCGCGCCGCGACCGGTGCCGACCATCAGCGCGGTCGGCGTGGCCAGCCCGAGGGCGCACGGGCAGGCGATGATCAGCACCGCGACCGCGGCGGTGAACGCCGCCGCGACGGAACCGCCGGTGCCGAGCCAGAAGCCGAGCGTCGCCACCGACAACGCGATCACGATCGGCACGAAGTAGCCGGAGATCTGATCGGCCAGCCGCTGGGCCTGCGCCTTTCCGGTCTGCGCGTCCTCGACCAGCTTCGCCATCTGGGCGAGCTGGGTGTCCGAGCCGATCCGGGTGGCACGCACCACGATCCGGCCGCCGACGTTCACCGTGGCGCCCACCACCGCGTCGCCGGCTCCGACCTCCACCGGCACGGACTCACCGGTCAGCATCGACGCGTCGACCGCCGACGAACCCTCCTCCACCACACCGTCGGTGGCGATCTTCTCCCCGGGCCGGACCACGAACCGATCGCCGACGGCCAATTGCTCCACCGGAATCCGCCGTTCGGTCCCGTCGCGCAGCACCGAGACTTCCTTCGCGCCGAGCTCGAGCAGGGCCCGCAGGGCCGCACCGGCCCGCCGCTTGGACCGCGCCTCGAAGAAGCGCCCGGCCAGGATGAACGTCGTGACGCCCGCCGCGGCCTCCAGGTAGATGCTGCCGGTGCCGTCCATCCGGGAGATGGTGAACTCGAACGGGTGCTTCATCCCGGGCATGCCCGCGGTGCCCCAGAACAGCGCGTACAGCGACCAGCCGAACGCCGCCAGGGTGCCCATCGACACCAGCGTGTCCATGGTGGCGGTGCCGTGGCGCAGGTTGGTCAGCGCGGCCCGGTGGAACGGCAGCGCGCCCCACACGACCACCGGCGCGGCCAGCGTGAGCGAGAGCCACTGCCAGTTGGTGAACTGCGCCGCGGGGATCATCGCCAGCGCGATCACCGGCACGGTCAGCACCAGCGAGACCAGCAGCCGGGTACGCAGCGCGGAGGTCGGATCGACCTCGGCCGCAACGGTTTCCGCGGACTTCGGGGCGGGCAGCGCCGCGCTGTAGCCGGCCTGCTCGACCGTGGCGATCAGGTCCGCGGGCGAGACATCGCCGGTGACGTCGACCCGCGCCTTCTCCGTCGCATAGTTCACCGTCGCGGTGACACCGTCGAGCTTGTTGAGCTTCTTCTCGATGCGATTGGCGCAGGACGCGCAGGTCATGCCGCCGATCACCAGTTCGACCTGCCCGGTGCCGGGTGGTTGTGCCGTGGTGGTCATCGTGTGCTCCGTTCTGTGCGGCACGGTAGTGCAGATTCAGCCGGCGCGGGGGCGACCGGCGCGCTTCAGTGGGTGTGCGCCGGTGCCGGGGCGTCGTGGCCGGCGTGGGCGGGTGTGCCGCCGTGTTCGTCGTGGTTCACCGGCTCGGCCGCCGTGGTGCCCTGGCCGACGGTCAGGGTGAACTCGGCTGTGCGGACCACTCCTTCGTGCTGGAAGTCGAGAAACAGCCGGTAGTCGCCCGCGCTGGGCGCGGTGACGTAGAAGGTGATGCCCGGTCCGGCCGGGGTGACACCGTCGCCGGGGTGGCCGTCCGGGTGCACGTGCAGGTAGGCGAGGTCGGCGGTGCGCAGCGCGACCAGGTGACCGTACGCCGCCAGGTAGGGCTCCAGATCGGTGACCGGCTTGCCGTCGCGGCGCACCGACAGCGTGACCTTCGAGGCCTGCCCGGCGGCGACGGTGCCGTCCAGCGTGACGGTGTAGCCGCCGACCGTGGTGGTGGTCGCCGCCGGCGGCAGCGGCTGTGGGTCGTAGTTGCCCGCGACCCGCAGATCCGCGCCGAGGGTCAGGTTCGCGCCGCCCTCCGGGATGAAATCGGCGAACACCCGATAGTCCCCCGCCCGGGTGAGATCCAGTGGGACGCTCCAGGTTCCGTCGCCGCCCAGGACCGGGTGCACGTGCTGGAAGGCGGCCATGTCGCGCCGGACCACGATGAGGTGCAGGTCCTTGTCGTGGCTGCGCTGGTAGCGGGTGACCGGCGCGCCGTCTCGGTTCAGGATGCGGAACCGCAACGGAACATTCGGCGCCGCCGTGGTGAGCGCGGTGTCGAGGCGCAGGGTGTATCCGTTCTCGGTGGCCATCATTCCTCCAGGTGCTTGATCGGACGGGGCAGCGGGCCCGTCCTCGTGCGCGGGTGCTTCAGGGGCGGGATCGGGACCGATCACCGCGCCGGTGGCGAGGGCAATGCCGAAGACGGCGGCCAGGCCGAGGGTGAAACCGGCGAACTTGGTGGTTGCGTTCATCGGATGCCTCTCTTTCTGCGACGGCCTCCGCCGTTCGTACATAGCTACCATACCCCCCTAGGGTACTCAGTCAAGAAGTTCTTCGGATCGATCGGAGTGCCCCTGGTCACAGCGGTTCCGCGGCCGGACGACAGCACGAAAAAGGCCACCGCCCTTGGGCGATGGCCTTTCGATGCCGTGCGGAGTTCAGCCGGCGTGCAGGTGGCGGGCGGTGGGGGAGGACTCGGTCGCGGCCGGGTCGGGGTGGGTGCCGAAGAGGCGGTCCGCGGTGCCGGACGTGGTGACGGTGAACCAGTAGTGCTCGTTCTTGTAATGGTGGTGGCGGTGATTGCGCCAGACCGCGCGGTAGAGCGAGCGCTTCGGCTTGTAGTCGGTATGGATGAGGTAGTGGGTCCATTCGTAGCCGAGGCCGAGGATCGTGATGGTGAGCAGGAAGGTCAGGCCGAGGCCGAGGCGGGGGAACGCGAAGACGCCCAGCGCGATCAGGACGACCACCAGCACCGACAGGCTCTTGGTCGGGATGAAGATCAGCGGGATGTCACGCGGATCCACATGGTGCTCACGGTGTTTGCGGGCCAGCTCGCTGTCGATCGCGATCGGTCCGAGTCGCCTTGGCCGCCAATGCAATACGGTGACGTGCACGATCCATTCGAAGACCGGGAACACCGCGAGCATCGCCGCGGGCACCAGTGCGTCGGTCAGTTGCCAGTCGCCCACCAGGATTCGGCCCGCCAGCGCCGCGATCAGCGTCAGGCCGATCAGCCACGGCGAGGGATGGCGGAGGAATTCGCGGAAGGCCGCGCCGAGCGTGAGCCCGCGACGCAGTGCGCGTTCGTCGTTTCGCACCCGGGCGCGGGCCGTCTGATCGACCGAATCCTGTTCGGAGGAAGGGGGTTTCGTCATCGTGATTCCTAGGTGAAACGTGATCAGTGTCCGCCGAGGACGCTCATCAGTGCGGTGGTCGCCGGTTCGAGCAACGCCCGGGCGGTATCGGCGGCCTCTTGGGGCCGGCCCGCCACGATGGCGGCGGTCAGTGCGCGATAGGCCTCGACATTGCCCACCTCGGCGGACATGATCGGGGCCAGCGCCACCAGCGCCGGTTCGTACGCGGCGCGCAGCATGTTGAACATCAGCCGGAACACGATCGAGTCGGCCGCGTCGACCACGTGATCCCAGAACTCCATCGCGTGCCGCTGCCGCGCCACCGGATCAGGTTCCGTGGCAAGCGCATCCACGCTGCCGGTCAGCGCCGCGCCGACCGCCGCGGCATCCACCGTGCCCGATCGGGCGGCGGCCAGTTCGGCCACCTTCGGCGCGTTGTGCAGCCGTGCCTCCAAGATGCTGCGCGCCACCGACGGATCCAACTCCCCGGCTTGCACCAGCAGCCGGGGCAAGACCTCCAGCCCTGCCCCGCGCCGGTAATCCAGCACGGTTGTCGCGTCTCCCTGTCGTACCGCGACCAACCCAGCCGCCGCCAGCCGCTGCAGCGCCTCGCGCACCGCGGGCCGGGAAACTCCGAGGGCCTCGGCCAACTGCCGCTCGCTGGGCAACGTCGCCCCCGGCGCCAGCTCTCCGCTCAACACGTCCGCCGCGATCTGCTCGAAGACATCTCCCGACACCGATCGCTTGACCACAGGTTGCAACGCCATGCCTCCACTCTGCGCCCGGATAGGTCAGGAGGTCAAGTGGTCAGACCAATTCGGTACCATGCTCCCTCGAGTCGGCGTGACCCAGATCACCGAAATTGGCATAGGCGCGGAGTGGGCACAGGTCCGTACGGTCGATTTCGGACTCGATCACCAAGGGGAGGCACAGATGGCGAGCATTTCGATACCGCAGCTCTGGGGCGGCGACCTGCCGGCGACATTGGATTTCTACCGCACGCTCGGCTACACGGTCACCCGCGAGATGACCCGCCCGTACACCTACGGCGAGGTGCGGCGCGACGGCTACGAGCTGCATTTCGGCCCGACGCCGAAAGACCTCAGCGCCGAACAGGCATACATCAGCTGCCTGGTCAAAGTGGACGAACTAGCCGACTGGCACGCGGAATTCAGCGCCGCCCTGCGCGCCCGCTACGGGCGGGTGCCCGCCCGCGGCCTACCCCGGATCACCCGATTCCGCCCGGGGCAAACCCGATTCACCGTCGTAGACCCGGTCGGCAACTCCGTCATCTACCTCCAGCACGACATCCCGAAACTGAAATACGGCGGCGCACAAGAACTCTCCGGCCTACCCAGGGCCATCGACAACGCCCGCAACTATCGCGAATTCAAGAACGACGACGAGGTCGCCACCCGCATCCTCGAAACCGCCCTACGCCGCCACGGACCGGCTGCGACTCACATCGACCGAGCCCGCGCCCTGTCCATACTCGCTGAAATAGCTTCCGCCGCAGGCAATTCCGACCGAGTCACCGAACTGATCGCCGAGATCGGCACCCTGCACCTCACCGCGGCAGACCGCACCGCGATCGCCGCAGAACTGCAAACAGTCACCGACCTGCACCACTGGCTCACAGATGAAGCCTGAGCACGCGCCACCACAACGGTCGTGACCGTAGGCCGGTCCGATCGCGGCCGTGTCCCGTTTGGCCGGCGGAAGCGCGATCGGGCCAGGTTCGCCAGGGGAGCAGCAGCGTGCTGGACAGTAGTGCGAGTGCGGCGCAGGCTATGGCGACGCGAACGCTGGTAACCGCGGCCAATACACCGCCGAGGGCGATGAAGGCCGGTTGGCAGGAGCGCCCGCTGATGGACCAGGCGAGGCCCACGCGCGACATGTACGCGTCGTCGGTCGCGCGCGTCCGGAACGTGGTGAACACCGGATTGAACACACCGGCGCTGAACAGCAGCGCGGTCTCGGCCGTGACGATGACGACCAGACCGACTACTCCCGGTCCGGCGAGCAGCAGGATGCCCATCCAACAGGTGCGCAGCACCCCGAAACCCAGCAGCACGGTGCCTTCCCCCAAGCGCGTCACCAGCCGGCTCGTCAGCAACGACCCGAGTATTCCGCCGAAGCAGGGAAGGCCGAGCGCCACCCCGTACTGCCACGGCGCGAGGTGCAGATCACGCAGCATGAGGATCGCCAGCAGCGGGCTGCTGAGCCGGATCGCACCCCCGAACACCATCGCGTTCCAGAACAGGGCGTGCAGTGTGGGGTGCCGGAAAATGTAAGCCCAGCCGGCGCGGATGTCGCCGAGCCAGTGGCGCTCGGCCCGCGCGACCGGTGGCGGCGGCTCGGGTCGCCGCAGCGAACGAATCCCCCACGCGGACAACAGGAAACTGAACGCATCGAGCAGCACGGTGATGCCCGCCCCGAACGCCCCGATCAGGACACCGCCGATCGGGGCGCCCAGACCGGAGACCGTCCAGGTCGTCGTCTCGAAACGGCTGTTCGCGGCGGTCAGCATCGGTGTGGGCACAAGCGCTTTGAGGTGGGCCCCGCCGGCGGCGCTGAACACCATCGCGCACAGCACCTCGGCCGTCGCCACCACACACAGCTGCCCATAACTGAGCACCCCGAACGCCATCGCCGCCGGAACGGACGCGAGGGTCGCGAAGGCCAGCAGGTCCGCCCCGATCATCACCGGCCGTTTACGGCGGAACTCGACAAACGGCCCGAGCGGCAGTGCGATAGCCGCGCTGACCACGCCGGCGAGCGCCGCGAGCAGCGACACGCGAAAGTCGGAGACCCCCAGCACGATGATCGCGATCAGCGGCAACGCACCTGTGCTGAGCGAACTTCCGAGCTGACTCACCGTGAACGCGCCCCACAGCCGGTGAAAATCGCTGGGCAGCTTCGTTTCCGAGGCGATCGCGGTCCGTGCGATCACGGGTCAGCTCGGGTCGGAGCCGCGGATGGCGGACAGCCACAGGGCGGTGGCGGCGGCTATGGAGGTGGCGGCGAGGAAGGGGATGAGGGCACCGCCGTCGACGTAGATCCACAGGAGGGCGGCGAAGGGGGCGGCGACGGTGGATTGGGCGTCGAGGAGGAGGCGGCGGCGCAGCCGGGTCGCGGTGGTCGTGAGGGTGGGGGCGTGCGGGTCGGGCAGGGATGGGTTGTCGATCAGGCGGCCGGGTGGTTCGGTGGTGCGGATGCGGCCGACGGGGTAGAGGCGGTGCCCGGCGACGTGGATGGTTCGGTCGGTGAGGTCGGCCCGGGACTCGGTCAAGGTCATCAATGCCGGGTCGAAATAGACCGGGAGCCAACGGGGGCGGCCGGTTTCGCCGATCTCCAGCCAGGAGCGGCTGACCAGCCGGTGCTGTTGGCGGACGCGAGAAACACCCACGGTGCGTGCGGTTCCCGAAGGCCAGAAGGCGAGTAGTCCACGCGCGACAGTGATTCGATAGGCCGAGTATCCGATGATCCCCAACGCTACCGTGGTCAACCCCGCCACCTGGTCCAGATCGCCGAACGGCGCCCAGGCGAGGCATATCGCCAGGGCGCCGATCGTCACGCTGATCGGATAGGCCAGGGGGTGGCCCGATCCGAAACTCATTTCAGGAAGCCAACTTTCGTGTAGTCGGCGGAGGCGAGACCGAACGCGCCGTAGTTGGCGAGGTTGTCGCGGACGGCGTAGGTGCCCGACGCCTGCTGCAACGGCACGGAATATCCCTCGGCCCAGATCATCTGGTCGCACTTGTTGGCGAGTTCGATGGCCTTCTGCGGATCCAGCTCCGCGACGGTCTGCTCGATCAGCGCGTTCAGCTCCGGAGACCCGATCCGAGCCTTGTTGCTCTGCAGATTGTTCGGATCGTAGGCATAGATTTGCGGCAGCGCGCCGAGCGGGAGAACGCTACCGACCCAGCTGAACTGGGCGATGTCGAAGTTGCCCGGATCGATGACGTTCTTGAACAGACCGGAGCCGGGCACCGTCTGGATGGTCAGCTTCACGCCGACCTTCGCCAGATTCTGCTGCACGATCTGCGCGGTCTGCACCCACAGGTCCTGCTGGTACATCACATCCCGGAGTTCGAGCTTGCGCCCATCTTTCTCGCGCACATCGCCATTGAGCTTCCAGCCGAGTTCGTCCAGCATCCGGGCGGCCGCGTCCGGGTCGTAGGCGATCGGCGCGGCGTTGTCCTGGTAGCCCTTCTGGCCCGCCATGTAGATGTGATTGTTGAGCGGCTTCGGGTTGTCGACCACGCCGTTCTGCGCGGCCGTGACCAGACCCTGCCGGTCGATCGCCTTCGAGATGGCGATGCGCAGCTTCGGGTCCTCGAGCAGCGCGCCGGGCGCACCGTTGAAGGTCAGATGCGACCAACTCGGCTCCGGGGTGCGCCGGATGACGACGTTCTTGGCATTGCGCGCGGCGGTGACGTTCTCGATGCCGGACATGTACGCGTAGTCGAGTTCGTTGTTCTGCACCGCGGGCAGCGTCGCCGTGCTATCCAGCACGCTGAAGGTGATCCGGTCCAGCTTCGGCGTCGGACCCCACCACTTCGGATTGCGCCCGAGGGTGATCCGGTTCTGGCTGCGGTCGATCTCGGTGACCACGAACGGGCCCGCACTGACCACCGGCCCGTTCCGGTCGCGATCGTTGAAAGCCTCCGGGGTGCCGGTGGTTTCCTTCGGATAGAGGTTGCCGAACTGCCCCTTCCATTCCGCGTAGGGCTTGTTGAACGTGACGATCGCCTGACGATCGTCGACCCCGCGTTCGACCTTCTCCACCCGCTCGAAACCGCTGGTGGCCGCGATGAGGAACCGGTTGTCCCGGCCACTCAGCGCGGCCGCCTGCGAGCGCAGATCCGCCCAGGTGATCGGCGAACCGTCGGACCACACGGCCTTCGGATTGATCGTGTAGGTCACCTGCTGCGGGCTTGTCCCGGTCAGCTGCACATCGGTGAAGAAGTTGTGATCCACGGTCAGTTCACCCGCGGCGTCACTGACGAACGGCGTCGGCATCGTCGGCGCCGCGATCGCCGCTCCGTCTTCGGTGCCCCCGTCGACGTGCAGGCTGTTGAAGGTCTCCGGGAACGAGGACAGCGACAGCCGCAGATTGCCCCCGTCGCGCAGCTCGCTCGGATCCTTCGGGTTGATGTCGTTCGTCGTGCCGATATTGCTCGTGCCCGGCGTGACGCCGCCGTTGTCGGCACAGCCGGACACGATGAGCCCGATGGCGACGCACGGAATCGCGACCCGTGCGCCCAGAGAGCGAATCCTCATTCGGGGACCTTCCTGTTCATGGAGCGATCGGCGACGTCTATTTCAGGAAGCCGATTTTGGTGTAGTCGTAGGTCGCCAGGCCGGCCGCGCCGAAGTTCGCCAGGTTGTCGCGGACCGCGATATTGCCCGGGGACTGTGTGAGCGGCAGCGAGTGTCCTTCCTCGAAGATCTTTCGGTCGACCTGGTTGGCCAGCTCGATGGCCTTCTTCGGGTCCAGCTCCGACACCGTCTGCTCGATCAGGTCGTTGAGCTCGGGCGAGCCGATCCGGCCGTAGTTGCCCTGCACGTCAGCGGGGTTGTAGCCCCAAATCTGGGAGAGGCTGCTGAGCGGGAACGGGTCGCCCACCCAACTCCACTGCCCGACATCGAAGTTGCCCGGAATGATCCCATCGCTGAAGAAGCCGGCGCCCGGCTTGGTCTCGATGTTCAGCTTGACGCCGACCTGCGCGAGATTCTGCTGGATGATCTGGGCGATCTGGACCCAGACGTCCTGGTTGTACATGACATCGCGGATTTCCAGCTTGCGGCCGTCCTTTTCGCGGACGTCTCCGTTGAGCTTCCATCCGAGATCGTCCAATTCCTTGGCGGCTGCGGTCGGATCGAAGGGCAAGTTGTTCTCCTGGTAGCCCTCCTGGCCCCGCATGTAGACGTGATTATTCAGCGGTTTCGGATTCTCTACCAAGCCGTTCTGCGTGGCGGTCGCGATGGCCTGCCGGTCGATGGCCTTCGAAATCGCTACGCGCAGTTTGGCGTCAGCGAGAATGGAGCCCGGGGCACCGTTGAAGGTCAGGTGTGACCATTGGTTGCCCGGGGCCCGGCGCAGCACAATGCCCGCGGTGTTCTGCGCGGTCTTCAGCTCATCCCGGCTGGCGATACCGACGGCGTCGATCTCGTTGTTCTGCAGAGCAGGCAGTTGAGCCGAGTTGTCGAGGGCGCTGAAGGTGATCGTGTCGAGCTTCGGCTTGTCGCCCCACCACTTCGGATTGTGGCCGAGCACCACACGGTTCTGTGCCCGGTCGATGGACTGAACCATGAACGGTCCCGCACTCGGCCCGGGGTCCTGGAGCAGGCTCTTGTTGAAGGCATCCGGTGTCGAGGTCACCGATTTGGGGAAGAAGAACGTCGTGCCCGCGAATTGTCCCCGCCAGTCGGCGTAATGCTTCGCGAAGGTGATAACCGCTTGTTTGTCGTCTACACCGCGTTCGACCTTCTCCACACGGTCGAAGCCAGCAGTAGCGGCGATCAGGAACGACTTGTCGACGCCGCTCATCGCATGCGCTTGCGACTGGATATCCTCCCAGGTGATCGGCGTGCCGTCGGACCAGACCGCCTTGGGATTGATGGTGTAGGTGACCACCTGTTTCGGTTCAGTGCTGGTCAGCTGGATATCGGTGAAGTAGTCGGTGTTGACCGAAAGATTGGCCGCCGCATCGGTTTTGAATGCGCGCGGCATGGTCGGCCGCAAGAGGGCGGCGGTATCGGCATCGTTTCCGTCGTTCGTCAGCCCATTCCAGTTCTGGGGCAGCGCGCCGAGCGACAGGCGAAGGTTCCCTCCGTCCCGAAGTTCACTGACATCCTTTGGATTGATGTCGTTGGTGGTGCCGAGCGAATCGGTGGAACCCGCAGGCGCACTGGTGTCATCGGAGCTACACCCTGCGGCGACCAATCCGATGGCGACCAGCGGAATCGCCAATCTCGTTGTCCATGAACGAACCCGCATGTTTCGCTCCTTCCCGCAGAATGCTGCGTAGTTACTTGACGAACCCGATTTTGGTGTAGTCGTAGGAGGCGAGCCCCGGTGACCCGAAGTTGGCGATGTCGGAGCGTACGCCCCAGTTCCCTTCGGACTGGGTCAATGGGAGGGAGTGACCCTCCTCGAACACCTTTCGGTCCACCTCGTTGGCCAGGTCGATCGCCTTCTTCGGGTCCAGTTCGGACAGGGTTCGGTCGATGAGGGTGTTGAGTTCGGGGGAGCCGATGTGGCCGAAGTTGTTCTGCCAGTCGCCGGGGTGGTAGCCGTAGGTCTGGGGGATGCTGCTGAGCGGGAAAGCGTCGCCGACGTAGACGAATTGGGCGGCGTCGAAGTCGCCGGGGTTGATCACGTCGGTGAAGAAGTTCGCGCCGGGCTTGGTGTCGACCAGCAGTTTGACGCCGATCCGGGCGAGGTTCTGCTGGATGATCTGGGCGATCTGCACCCAGGTGTCGTCCTTGTACATCACGTCGCGGATGACCAGTTTGCGGCCGTCCTTCTCCCTGGTGTCGCCGTTGAGTTTCCAGCCGAGGGCGTCGAGTTCCTTCGCGGCGGCGTCGGGGTCGAAGCCGAGGCTGTTGTTCTGGTAGCCGGCCTGCCCTTCCAGGAAGACGTGGCTGTTCAGCGGTTTCGGGTTCTCGACGAGTCCGTTCTGCACCGCGGTGGCGATACCCTGACGGTCGATCGCCTTCGAGATCGCCACGCGCACACCGGAATCCTCGAGAATGGAACCGGGCGCGCCGTTGAAGGTGATGTGCCGCCAGCGATTACCGGGCGCCCGCCGCACGACCACGCCGGATGACTTCCGCACGGTGGTCGCGTCGTCGAGGTTGGTGAGCAGCACGGCGTCGAGTTCGTTGTTCTGCAGGCCGCCGACCCAGGAGTTGCGGTCGAGCACGGTCCAGGTGATGGTGTCCAGCTTCGGCTTGGCGCCCCACCAGTTCGGGTTGCGGCCCAACACGATTCGGCCCTTGCCGCGGTCGGCGGACTGGATGAGGAACGGGCCCGCGGTCGGGCTCATCTCGTCGACCAGGCTCTTGTTGAACGCCTCGGGGTCGCTGGTCACCGACTTGGGGAACAGCGACAGATTGCCGGCGAACTGCCCGCGCCATTCGGCGAACGGCTGTTTGAACGTGATGACGGCCTGGTGGTCGTCGATGCCGCGCTCGACCTTCTCCACCCGGTCGAAGCCGACGGTGATGGCGATCAGGAAGCGTTTGTCGGTGCCATCCAGGGCCTTGGCCTGGGATCGGATGTCCTCCCAGGTGATCGGCTTGCCGTCGGACCACACGGCTTTCGGGTTGATCGTGTAGGTGACCTGCTGCGGGCTGGTGCTGGTCAGCGCGACATCGGTGAAGTAGTCGTGGTTGACCGTGAGCTCGCCGGCCGCGTTGGTGTCGAACGCGCGCGGCATCAGCGGGCGTTCGATGTCGGCGATCTCGGCGTCGTTGCCGTCGACCGAGAGCGTGTTCCAGTTCGCCGGGTACGCGGTGGTGGCCAGCCGCAGGTTGCCGCCCTCGCGCAGTTCGTCGACGCCCTTGGGGTTGATGTCGCTGCCGCTGCCGATCGCGCTGGACACCCCGGCGGCCGAGCCGTCGTCGCCCGATCCGCAGCCGGCCGCGACCAGGCCTAGCGCGACCACCGGTATCGCCCAGCGCAGGGCCGAGATTCGGCGTGCTCGGATCGGCATCGCAATCTCCTTACTATCGGCTGACGGCAGGCACCGGCACCGCGTCGATCAGATCGCGCGTGTACTCGTGCCGCGGATCGGCGAAAATCTGTTCCGCCGGACCGGATTCGACGATCTTGCCGCGCAACATGACCGCGATGTCGTGCGCCAGGTTGCGCACCACGGACAGGTCGTGCGAGACGAACAGATAGGACAGCCCGCGCTCGATCTGCAAGTCGCGCAACAGGTTCAGCACGCCGGCCTGAATGGAGACGTCCAGCGAGGACACCGGCTCGTCGAGCACCAGGATTTCCGGATCCAGGGCCAGCGCGCGGGCGATGCTGATGCGCTGCTTCTGCCCGCCGGAGAAGTCGGCGGGATAGCGTTCGGCGTGATCGCGGCGCAGGCCGACCTGTTCGAGCAGCTCCGGCACCCGGCGCCCGATCTCCTCGCGCGAGCGGCCGTCGATGCGCATCGGCTCGGCCAGCGCGTCGAAGATCGGCAGGCGCGGATCGAGCGAGGCGGTCGGATCCTGGAAGACGATCTGCATCTTCCGGCGGATCTCCCGCTTCTGCGCCTTCGTCAGGGTCGCGACGTCGCTGCCCATGATCTCGATGGTGCCCGATTCCGGGCGGACCAGGTCGAGAATCTGGCTGAGCGTGGTCGATTTCCCGGAACCGGACTCGCCGACCAGGGCCAGCGTTCGGCCCGCGCGCACCTCGAAGCTGATGCCGTCGACCGCGCGGATCTCGCCCTTGCGGCGCTTGAACAGGATGCCCGCGGTGATCGGAAACGTCTTCACCAGGTCCGAAACCCGCAGCACCACTTGGTCGCTGACCTCGGCCTCGACCCGGGGCTCGGTGATCTCCTGCCGATAGGCCTCGAACAGGTCGTCGATGCCGACCTCGGCGGTGCGGATGCAGGCGGCCGAGTGACCGGGGTTGGTCTTCTCCAACGGCGGTTCGGCGACCCGGCATTCGTCGATCGCGATCGGGCAGCGCGGCGCGAACGAGCAGCCGGGCGGCAGCGCGTGCATGGCGGGCGGCGCGCCGACGATCGGAATCAGCGGCTGCCGGGGCGGGCGGTCCATCCGCGGGATGGAGCCGAGCAGGCCCACCGTGTACGGCATCCGCGGCGCGGCGAAAAGCTCGGTGGTGGTGGCCGTTTCGACGATCTTGCCGGCGTACATCACCGCGACCCGGTCGGCCAGCGTGGCCGCGATGCCCATGTCGTGGGTGATCATGATGACGCCCGCGCCGGTGATATCGCGCGCCTTGCGCAGCAGATTCAGGATCTGCTTCTGCACGGTGACGTCGAGCGCGGTGGTCGGCTCGTCGCAGATGATCAGCGCGGGATCGTTGGCGATGGCCATGGCGATGACCACCCGCTGGCGCATGCCGCCGGAGAACTCGTGCGGAAAAGCCTTGGCGCGCACCGCCGGTTCCGGGATGCCGACCAGGTCGAGCAGCTCGATCGCGCGCGCCGCCGCCTCGGACTTGCCCATCTTGCCGTGCGCGAGCAGGGCTTCGGCGATCTGCTCGCCGACCCGGTACACCGGGGTCAGCGCCGAGAGCGGGTCCTGGAACACCATGCTGATGGAACTGCCACGCAGCCTGGACAATTCGCGATCGCCGAGGCCGAGCAGCTCGCGCCCGCGCAACCGGATCGAGCCGCCGATACGGGCCTGCTCGGGCAGCAGGCCGATCACCGCGAGCGAGGACACCGATTTGCCGGAGCCGGATTCGCCGACGATGGCCAGCACTTCGCCGTCGGAGACGGTGTAGTTGACCCCGCGCACCGCCTCCACGCGTCCCTCCTCGCTGGGAAAGGACACGCGAAGGTCGGTGACCTCCAGCAGCGGTGCGGTGAAATTCTTCTCGACCACGACCTTCTCGGTGGGGTCAGCGCCCGTCATACCTTTGCCTTCTTCTTCGAGCGCGCCCGCTTGGCGCCGGGGTCGAACGCGTCACGCAGTCCGTCACCGACCAGGTTGGCGCACAACACGATGGTGATCAGCAGGCCACCGGCGAACAGGAACAGCCACGGATAGGTCAGCGCCGACTTGGTGCCGGACGCGATCAGCGAGCCGAGCGAGACGTCCGGCGGCTGCACGCCGAAACCGAGGAAGCTGAGCCCGGTTTCGGCCATGATCGCCGCGCCGACCGCCAGCGTGGTGTCGATGATCAGGATCGACGCGATGTTCGGCAGGATGTGGCTGACGATCACGGTGCGGGTCGGCGCGCCCATATACCGTGCGGCCCGGACGAATTCGCGGTCGCGCAGGCTGAGCGTCAGGCCGCGCACGATGCGCGCGCTGATCATCCAGCCGAACACGCTGAGCAGCAGGATGAGCAGCAGGATCGACCCGCTGCCCTTGGTCCGCGGCGCGAACAGCGCGACGATGATGAAGCTCGGCACCACCAGCAGCAGGTCGACCAGCCACATGATCGCGCGGTCGGTCCAGCCGCCGAGCAGGCCGGCGGTCGCGCCCGCCGTCGCGGCGATGGTGGTCGAGATCAGCGCGACGCACAGGCCGATCAGCAGGGACTTCTGCATGCCGCGCAGGGTTTGCGCCAGCACGTCCTGCCCGATCTGCGTGGTGCCGAACGGGTGCTTACCGCTGGGCGGCTTCAGCAGGGCGGTGTAGTCGAGCTGCTGGTAGTCGTACTTCAGCAGCGGCGGCAGCGCGAAGCTGAGGACGAACAGCAGGATCAGGATGACCGCCCCGATCACCGCGGGCTTATTGCGCAGGAAGCGGCGCAGGACCAGTTTGCTGCGCCCGGCCGCGGCGGCCTCGGGGGCGCCTTGGACGATGATTTCCGCTTCGGTCACGACCGCACCTCGCTGGCGCTCGGCTCCGTCGCGACCGACGGTGCTGTGCTTATGGTTCGCTCGCTGCGCCTCACCGGACACGCACCCGAGGATCGAGAATCGCCAGCACCACGTCGGAGAGCAGGCCCGACACCAGCACCACCAGCCCGGCGAACGCGGTCACCGTGACCACCACGTACAGGTCCTGGGCGTTGATCGAATCGACCAGCCACTCACCGACGCCGTGCCAGCCGAAGATCTTCTCGGTGAACGTCGCGCCGGTGATCAGGCCGAGCAGGCTGTAGGCGAACAGCGTGGCCATCGGGATCAGCGCGGTGCGCAGGCCGTGCTTGTACAACGCCTTGCTGCGGGTCAGGCCCTTGGCGCGGGCGGTGCGAATGAAATCGCTCTGCAACACGTCGAGCATGGCGTTGCGCTGATAGCGGCTGTAGCCCGCCATGCCGCCCAGGGCGAGACCGGCCGTCGGCAGCACCAGGTGCTGGAGCCGATCGAGCAGCTGCGGAAAGAATCCGTCGATCCGGTTCGCCGAAGTCTCCCCGGTGTAGAGGAAGATCTGCGAGCCGGTGAGCGAATTGATTTCCAGCGCACCATATTTCAAGAGTGTCGCCAGAAGGAACACTGGCGTACTCAGCACGAGTAGCGAGATGATGGTGGTGAAGTAGTCGCTGAATTTGTACTGCCGGATCGCACCGGCGGCGCCGATCAGGACACCGAGCACGGTGCCGACCAATGATCCGATGATCAGCAGGCGCAAACTCACCGCCACCCGGCGCGGCAGTTCCTGGCTTACCGGCTGCCCGGCCAGGGTTTTACCGAAATCGCCTTGCGGTATCCCCTTCAGCCAGGTGATATAGCGCTGCGGGATCGGGTCGTTGAGGTGTAATTCCTCGGCCTTGGCATCGATCACCGCCTGCGGCGGGCGCGGATTGCGCTGTTCCAGGCTGTCCAGCGGGCGGAACGTCAGCGACGCCAAGCTGAAGGTCAGGAACGACGCGAGCAGCAACAGCACGACATAGTGAAGCGCGCGTCGTAGCAGGAAGCCGGTCATCAGTCCTCGTGGTCTTTCGGCTGGACGGACCAGCGTCGAGTATTAGCCCCTGATCATAAGGACGATGACCCGGACGCGCGTGGCACGCGGGGCCGGGCATGTCCATTATTCTTGCGGCACACGCGTACGCGGTCGGTTGGACGCGACCAAGGGGGAGTCATGAACTATCCGCAATATCCCGGTGGGTACAACCCGTATCCGGGATATTCGACCGGAATGCCCGCGCCGAGCGGGGCCACCGCGATCACCGCGGGCGTGCTCGCGAGTGTCGGCGCGGTCGGCCAATTGCTCGGCGGCGGAATCAGCCTGGCGTTCGGGCTGCTCGGCCGGCAGCTCGACGAATACGACACGACCGGGCTGTTTTCCGATGACTGGTTCCAGACCTGGGCGATCGCGTCGGGGGCCGTCTCGCTGGTGGTCGCGATCGTGCTCGGGGTCGGCGCGATCGGGATGTTCAGCCGGAAGTCGTTCGGGCGGTTGCTCGTTGTGGTGGGGTGCGTGGCGGTGATCGTCTCGGAGATCGTGGGCTTCGCGATCGCGCGATCGTTCGTCGGTTCGTCGGACAGCCTCAGCGGCACGCTCAGCGGCGGCACCAGCGGCCTGTTCGGTCTGGTCTTCCCGCTCGCCACCGCGGTGCTCGCCCTGCTGCCCATGACCAGCCGCTGGCTGGCGCACACGCCGGTCGCGACGGTGCCGCAGCAATACGGATTTTCCTACCCGGGACCGCAGGGTCAAGCCTGGCCCCAGCCACCCGTCGACCAGCCGCAAGGTGCCTGGGCACAACCCGGGCAGGGTGTGCCGCAGAGCGCCGCGCCCTCCGGCTCGCCCTGGCAGCAGTCACCGCCGCAGGCTGTGTGGGGTGCGCCCGCGCAGCCGGGTGCGTCGGGCGGGGAGTCGCCCGCAGCGCAGGGAGCATGGGGACAGCCCGCGCCGGGCCAACAGGCGGCCTGGGATCAGCCGGCCGTGCCGCAGGCTGCCTGGGGTGCGCCCGCGCAGCCGAATTCGTCGGCACCGGTCGACGGGCAGTCTGCGCCGGATGCGGCTCGGGGTGCGTCTGCGGAACCGGGTTCTTCGGTACCGAGCGCCGGGCAGCCCGCTTCACCAGCCGCTTGGGGTGCGCCCGCGCAGGTGGATGACGTGGCCCCGAAAGTGCGGTCAGCCGAGCCAGCGGCCGGCGGGGACGCGCCCGCGTCCATCGGGCGCAACGATGAAACAGTGTTGCGCCCACCGAATCCGGGGCCGCCGCGCCCCGCGGATGACAGCGTGTGGCGTCCACCGTCCGCGTGAGGCCGTGGCGTCGAATATCGACTGATCACCACCTTCCTGGTGGTACCCCCGCCACACTCGGACGGTTGTCCGGCAGGATGGAATAGGTGACCCTCCTGCACCTGCCCAAGCCGAAGATGGTGGCGACCGACGTCGACGGCACCCTCATCGACCACGACGAGCGAGTCACCGCGCGCACCAAGGCCGCGGTGGACGCGCTGATCGGCGACGGCGTGCCGTTCGTGCTGGCCACCGGCCGCCCGCCGCGCTGGATCGACCCGGTGGTCAACGGGCTCGGCTATGCGCCGCTGTGCGTATGCGGCAACGGGGCGGTCATCTACGACAGCGCCACCGACCGGGTGCTGGCCAGCATGACCTTGGACGTGGCCACCCTGTCCTGGATCGCGGACCGGGCCGAGGAGGCGCTGCCCGGCTGCGGGCTCGCCGCCGAACGGGTCGGCGAGAGCGCGCACGACGCGGTCACCCCGCAGTTCGTCAGCTCCCCGCTCTACGAGCACGCCTGGCTGAACCCCGACGACACCACCGTCGCCCGGCACGAGGTGATCGACGCCCCGGCGATCAAGATGCTGATCCGACTACCCGGCGCGCGCAGCTCCGACATGCGCACCGTGCTCGCCCCGCTGATCGGTGAGCGCGCCGACATCACCTACTCCACCGAGCACGGCCTGATCGAGCTGTCCGCGCCCGGCGTCACCAAGGCCTCCGGCTTAGCGATCGTCGCCCAGCGCCTCGGCGTCGAATCCGCCAACATCGTCGCGTTCGGCGACATGCCCAACGACGTCCCGATGCTCACCATGGCCGGCCACGGCGTCGCCATGGCCAACGCCCACCCCGAGGCCAAAGCCGCTGCCGACGAGGTCGCCGAGTCCAACTCCGACGACGGCGTCGCCCGCATCCTCGAACGCTGGTGGATCTGAGTCTGCTCACTTCGTGCGAATTCACCTGCCGCGCAACGAATTGCCAGCCGAACCGTGCGCGATTCGGGTGCGCGGCGCGCTGATGTGAACGACCGAGCTGATCCGAGCCAACTCCGCAGATTCGGTGCGCCGCAACACAATAGGTCATGAACGCGATCGGAGCTCGCGGCCGTTGGTGGATCACGGCGGCGAGCTCCGAGTGCGTTGGGGCGGTTCAGCCTGCTGGTTCGGGGGCGGGGGTTGGGAGGAAGTCGTCGGGGGTGGGGAACTGGAGGGCGTCGGGCTGTGGTGCCGGTGCCTCGACGGGGGGCGGGAACTCGGCGGGTGCGGGAGTTCCGGCGGGAGCCGGTTCCGGTGCGGGGGCAGCGGCGGCCGGTGCGGGGGCGGGGCGGGGTGCGTCCTGCTGGTGGGTGTCGTTGTAGGTCTTCCAGACGGTGGTGACTATGCCGGTCACCTGGTTGAGGATTAGGGAGCCGTATTGGAAGTCGGCGCGGCGGCCGTTGGGCACGTTGTAGGTGTCGGTGGTCGGGAGGCCGAGCACGCCCGCGTCACCGCCGAGTTGCAGGAAGCGGTCGAGGATCTTGCCGAGCACCTCGATGACCTTGCCGTCGGGCGCGGTGTAGACGTAGCCGTTGGCGAACTTGGCGTACTGCTGGCCCTGGGCGGCGGGCAGCGGCTCGGTTTGCGCGGCGCCGAGCGGTCCACGGGGACCGCCGCTGTCCGCCCAGTGCTTGGCGATCGGGTTCTCGTTCACCATGCCGAGCAGCTTCTTGGTGAGCGCGGCGAGGGCGGAGAGGTCGGGCTTGTTGCGCGGCGCGGCCTGCGGGGCCGGGTTGTTCGCGGCGCCGTCGGTGCCGGTCCCGTTGTTCGCGTAGCTGTCGGTGCCGTCGCCGGTTCCGTCGCCGGTGACGCCGCCGCCCGCGACACTCGCGGCGATTTCGCGAATTCGATCCATTTGCTCATAGGCGGCGTCGCCGGGGCAGGTGGTGTTGCCGACGTCGCGGTGGGCGAACACGATCGGCAGATTCACCGCCTGACCCATGGCGTAGGAGGTGTACTCCGTGCCCTCGGAGTACATGACCGTCTTGCCCTGCGGGTTGAGATGGGCGATCTTGGCGCGCCAGCCGATGAAGTTGCCGATCGCCTCGATCGACTGCTCGGTCGGCGGTTCCTCGGTGTAGTTGCCCATCAGCGCGACGCCCGCGGTGTTCTCGTTGAACCCGCCGGCGTGCGCGCCCTGCACCGCGCGATCGAGCCCGCCCGCGCGGCCCTCGAAGATCTGGCCGTACTTGTCGACCAGCGCGTTGTAGCCGATGTCGCACCAGCCCAGCGTTTTCGCGTGATAGGTGTAGATGGCGCGGACGATGCCCGCGGACTCTTCCTCGGTGTAGTCGTTGCGGCCCGCGGTGTGGTGCACGGTGATGCCGCCGAGGCCGTCCTTGCCCGGTCCGTCGTCGTAGGTGGGTTCTTCGCAGCGAATGCTCTCGTCGGCGCCCCACCCCTCGCGGGAGATCACCTTGGGTCCGCCGCTGGGTGCGGGCGCGGCGACCTTGTGCAGTGCGCCGTCGATGGCGCCGCGGCCCGGATCGATCAGGACGGCGGTGAGGTCGACGCCCGACATCTGGGCCGGGTCGTCCGAGCGCGGTGCGGGGTCGGGCGCGACGGCGTCCTGCGGTGCGGTCGCCGCGGTGTTCTTGCGGGTGACCAGCATCTGCACCGCGTTGGTGGTGCCGACGTAGAGCGGCTCGGTGCCGGTCTTGCCGCCGGCTGCGGCGCGATCGGTGCGGCGGGTGTCCACCGGTTCGGCGTTGAACCAGGGGCCCCAGCTGCCGTCGGGTTGACGGGCGCGCAGCAGCGCCTTGGTGTTCGTCAGGTCGGCGGCGGTGAGGGCGACGACGCTGAACGGGGTTTGCCGGGAAAGTTCCTTGACCTGCGCGCCGACCTGGTCGGTCAGCTCCGGCGGGACCGCGCCGGGGGCCAGCGCGGGCGTGTCGGGCGTGGTGCCGGGTTCGAGGTGGCTCGGGTCCGCGATGAAACGCGCTCCGCCGGGAGCGGATTGGGCGGGAGCCGGTGCGGTCTGCCCCGGGTCGGGGATCTGGCCTGGCGTGGTGACCTGCCCCGGGACGGGGTTCTGAGCCGGCGCCGCGGCCTGGCTCGGATTGGTGTTTTGGCCTGGTGCGCCGGCTTGGCCGGGGACGGGGTTCTGCGCGGGGGCGGCGACTTGGCCTGGTGCGGCGGCTTGGCCCGGGACGGGGTTCTGCGCCGGCGCGGCTGCTTGGCCTGGATTGGTGTTCTGGCCTGGTGCGATGGCCTGCCCGGGAATGGAGTTCTGGGTGGGGGCGGCGGCTTGGCCGGGGAAACTATTCGGCGCGGTTCGGCCGGGAATGTTGTTTTGATTCGGCGTTACCGCTTGGCCCGGAAAACTGTTCGGTGCCGGTGCGGCGGCTTGTCCGGGAAATGGGGCCTGACCTGGTGCGAGGCCCTGCCCGGGAGTGGCGTTCGAGCCAGGTGCGGTGTTCAGACCTGGTGCGCTCTGCTGGCCGGGGGTGGCCGGATGCGGGCCATTCAGCTTCGGTAGCGGAATTTCTTTCGGTAGTTGCACGCCCGGCGGCAACGGTAGTCCGTCCGGAATGGGAATCGACGCGGGTAGCGGCAGCATGCGCAGATCCGACAGGTGCAGATCCGGTAGGTCCAATCCGGTGAGTTCGCGCAGCGGCAGCACGATGTCGGGGGCGGAGTTCAGCACGACCTCGGCCAGTTGCGCCGGTACGGCGGCCAGTTCGGTGCCGGTGGTCGCGCGATAGTCGGGCGAGTCGCTCATTGTGAGCGCGGCGAGCGGGGCCGCTACCGCAAGTGTGGTGACAACCGGGAGGACGTAGGAACGTTTCGGTTTGCGGTAGGGCACGAGCGTCTCCATTCAGGTCGAACCAGTGATCGTGTGCAAAACCAGGGTTGCTTCCTGATGTATCAACGATCACAATAGTCACAACTGTCACATATCTAAACCTCTTGTTGAGGATTATGTGATTGCTCGAATGTAGCTCTCGGAATGCGGCCGGATGGAACGACATGCCGACAGGTATCCAATCCGCCCGGCCCCGGAATACCGTGGGAGTGAACGGATGCGACGCACCACAGCACCGGAACGAAAGAGCACGGGGGGAGCACGAATGCGGGTGAAATCCGCGCGCAGAGCAAAACGAACGGCACGCCGGGGGCAGCGCACGCGCGGGCCGGGACAACCTGCGCTATCCATGCGGTCGGTGCTGGTCACCGGCGGTGTGACGCTGACGGCCGGCGCCGTGCTGGTGCTGTGGGCGTGGCCGGGGGACACGCCGTACCGGACCGTCGCCGGACCCGGCCATGGGCGCGGCATGAGCCAGCTAGGCGCGTTCGCGAACGCGCAGGAGGGGTGGACCGCCGAAAAAATCCTCGGGCACTACTACCCCGGCGCGACGCTCGGCACCGTTGCGGCAAACACCGTCGGCATCCGGCTGACCGCCCAGGATGACTCGACCCTTGACACCTACGCGGGCGCCGGCCTGTGGGTCGCCGGGCAGTTCGTCGAGGCCGGCCAGGCCGCCCATCTGACCCCGCTGCCCACCGGCGGCGCGAACGTGGTGGTGACCGTCGGGTGCGACGGGGAGGTGCTGTGGCAGGCGGCGACCGACGATCCATTTGTCTATCCGGTCAACCGTGAACCGAATCGTCCCGCCGCGGAACACCTGACACTCTGCGGGGGCTCGGGGTATCGCGGCGCGCTCGGGGTGGCGACGGAGAACGGGGCGGCGCGCACCGTCAATCGGGTCGACGTGGAGGACTACCTGCTCGGCGTCATCCCGGCGGAGGTGCAGGCGAACTGGGCGGACAAGGGCGGGGCCGAGGCGTTGCGCGCGCAGGCGATCGCCGCCCGGTCGTATGTCCTTGCCGAGCATCGTTTTCCGTACGCGCAGAGTTGTGACACCACGGACTGCCAGGTGTATCCCGGTACCGCGAAGGAGGATCCGCGCGCGGCCGCCGCCGTGGTGTCCACCGCGGGGACCGTGCTGCTGCGGGACGGGCGAATCCTGCGGTCGGAGTACTCCTCCGCGCCCGGTGGCGGCGAACCGGCCGATATCTACACCTTCGAGGTCGGACCGGCACTGAGCGAGATCGCGCCGAATGTTCCCGCCGCTCCGGTGGATCCGCGGACGAAGGTCGCGGTCGGCGAATCGCCGATCGATGTCGAGTATCGCCGAATCGGCGGTGCGGCAAGCAAAGTCGGTCAGCCGCTCGGGCCGGAGATGGGGTTGCCGGAACACGCCGGGACGTATCGCATGTTCACCAACGGGGTCATCATCTACACGGCGACCCTCGGTGCACAGGTCGTCGACTTCACGACGTTGTTGCAGTTGGTGCCGGATCCGCCGGCACCGAAGAGTGCGCCGTCGAGTGCGAGTGTGCCCTCGGCTCCGGGTGCAGTTGTGCCCGAACAGGTTCCGCCGGCGGGCGGCATTGCGCCGCTGCCCGCGTCGGCGCCGGGGCCGGGGCCGGGGCCGGGGCAGGGGCCGGTGGACGTTCCGCCGGTGCCTGGAGCGGCGCCGTCTGATGCTGGCGCAATACCGGAACCCGCACCGTCGGCCGCGGCCGCACCGTCGGCCGGGCCTGCGTCACCGTCGGCTGCGCCTGCGCCTGCGCCTGCACCTGCACCTGCGCCTGCGCCCGCGCCCGCACCCGCACCGTCGGCGAGCGTGCCGTCCGATTCCGCCGGCGCGCCTGTCGCCGAGCGGGTTCCGTCCGCGGCGGGCACTTCGTCACTGGTCGAGTCGGTCCCGCCCGGCGCCGGTCCGGTGTCCGAGTCGATTCCGTCCGGTGCGCACGTGCCGTCGCCGGACAAGTCGGCTCCAGCCGGTGCCAGCGCTGCGTCGGTGTTCGAGCGGGTTCCGTCCGCTGCGGCCGTCAATTTCGATGCTGCGCCGTCCGGTGTCAGCGCACTGCCGGTGTCCGAGTGGATTCGATCCGATCCGGATGCCGAGTCCGCTCCGACGGGTGCGAGCGCGGTGTCTGTGTTCGACCCGAGTCCACACGATGGAGACGTTCCTGCCGATGGCGAGTCCGCGCAGTCCGATACTGGCGTGAGCCCGGTGCCGGAACCTGCGCAGTCCGATACCGGCGTGAGCCCGGTGCCGGAACCTGCGCAGTCCGATACCGGCGTGACCCCGGTGCCGGAACCTGCGCCGGCCGGTGTCAGCACAGTGCCTGTCCCCGAGTCGATTCCGTCCGGGGTGAGTGCCCCGCCCGTCTTCGAGTCCGCGCCGCCGGTCGGCTTCATACCGCCCGCGACGTCGGTGTCACCCGGGAGCACGGTCGCGCCGACGACCGCGGCCACGCCGACCCCGCGTCCGACGCCCGGGATTCCGATCCCGTCCGGCCGTGCGACGAACAGTCCGCTGTCACCGGGATCGCCGGCCCGCCGGTGATGTACGGCGGCTACTCGGCCCAGGCGGACATTTCTCGTTGCGCCGCAGCGGTATAGCCTCGCCGATCGCCGAAAATGTCCACCCAGGCCGGGCTTTCGGACTACCGATGTCAGTCCGGCGCGCCATCCCCGAGCGATTCCGCGAGCGTCCGCAGCAACCCGGCAAGCTGCTCCCGCGACTCCAGGTTCAGCGCCGCGAGCAGCCGCTGCTCGTTCTCCATGTGCTTGGGCAGCACATCGTCGATCATCCGACGACCCGCCGCGGTAAGCCGCACCCGGATCACCCGGCGGTCGGTCGCACACGGCACGCGCTCGACCCACTCCTTGGCGACCAGCCGATCGATCCGGTTGGTGATCGCGCCTGAGGTCACCATGGCCACCTTGATCAGCGCGCCGGCGGTGAGTCCCTCGTCACCGCCGGATCGGCGCAACGTGGCGAGCACGTCGAACTCCCAGAACTCCATGCCGAACTGACCGAAGAACTGCTTGAGCTCGTGCTCGAACAGGCGGGACAGTCGCTGGACGCGGCCGATCACGGCCATCGGCGAGACATCGACCTCCGGCCGTTCCCGGTTCCAGTGCTGAATGAACACATCCACCGCGTCCGCCATGACCGCTCCTCTCGACGCTAAGAATCTTAATGTTGATCTACTTGACGCTAAGGCACTTACCGGAGTAGATATTTCAACGTTGAGATTATCAATGAGGAGCGAACGACATGACCACAAGCACCACCCCGCGCACCGGAAACTCCTACGCGGGCACCCTGGCGCTGACCGCCCTCACCCCGATCGTCTGGGGCTCCACCTACGCCGTCACCACCGAGTTCCTGCCGCCGGACCGTCCGCTGTTCACCGCGCTGATGCGCGCGCTGCCCGCCGGTCTGGCGCTGCTCGCCCTCACCAGGGTGCTGCCGCGCGGCATCTGGATCGCCCGCGCCGCCGCGCTCGGCGTCCTCAATATCGGCGCGTTCTTCCCGCTGCTGTTCCTCGCCGCGTACCGGCTGCCCGGTGGGGTCGCCGGTGTGCTCGGCGCGGTCGCGCCGATGTTCGCCCTCGGCTTCGCGACCGTGATACTCGCCGAGAAGCCCAATGGACGCAGGGTGCTTGCCGGTCTGATCGGGGTCTTCGGCGTGGCGCTCGTCGTATTGAAGGCCAACGCGCAGCTGGACACCCTCGGCGTCATCGCCGGGTTGGCCGGTGCCGCGTTCATGGCCGCGGGCACCGTGCTCACCCAGCGCTGGGGACGGCCGGCGGGCGTCGGCCCGCTGGCGCTGACCGGCTGGCAGCTCACCGCAGGCGGACTGTTCATCCTGCCGCTCGCCCTGCTCGTCGAGGGTGCGCCGCCGGCGCTGGACGGCCGCGCGATCGGTGGCTACCTCTACCTCGCCGTCATCGGCACCGCCGTCGCGTACTGGCTCTGGGTCCGCGGAATCGCCAAGGTGCCCGCGACCTCGGTGGCCTTCCTCGGGCTGCTGAGCCCGGTGTCCGCTGCGGTGATCGGCTGGATCGCGCTGGGTCAGGCGCTCGGACCGCTGCAAATGGCGGGCCTGGTCATCGCGCTGGGCGGCACCCTGTACGGCCAGCTCGCCGGACGGCCGAAGCCCGCACCCGCGCCCGCCGAGCCGGTTCTGGTATCGGCCCGCTGAGCGACCGATCAAAGCGGCTTGACCTTGACGTAACGTCAACTTGCATGCTGGTTACACCGACGAGATGAGAAGGGAGAACAGGTCGTGAACACCGAATGGTCCATCCAGGATCTGGCCAAGGCGGCCGGTACCACCAGCCGCACGCTGCGCCACTACGGCCAGCTCGGGCTGCTGCCGCCGAGCCGGATCGGCGCCAACGGATATCGCTACTACGACCAGGACTCCCTGCTGCGGTTGCAACGCATCCTGCTCCTGCGAGAACTCGGCCTCGGCCTTCCGGTCATCGCCGAAGTGCTTGCCGGAGAACAGGACACCGGTACCGCACTGCGCACGCACCTGGAACTGCTCCGGCGGGAACAGGATCGGATCCGGCGCCAGATCTCCTCGGTGCACACCACGCTGCAGAAGACGGAAAGAGGTGAACAACTCATGGCTGCAGAGGTTTTCGACGGCTTCGATCACACCCAGTACAAGGATGAGGTGATCGAACGCTGGGGCAAGGACGCCTACGAGAGCGGTGACAAGTGGTGGCGCTCGATGAGCGCGGCCCAGCAGCAGGCGCATTTCCAGACCCATCTGGACATCGCCGCCGACTACGGCAGGGCGCACGCCGCCGGGCTGGCGCCCGGCAACGACGAGGTCCAGGCCATCGTCGCCCGGCACCGCGCCTGGATCGGCGACGGCTGGCAGGGCCGGGCCGTGGTGAAGGAGGCCTTCATCGGCCTCGGCGAGATGTACGTCGCGGATCCGCGGTTCGGCGCGAACTACGACGTGCACGGCGCGGGCACCGCGGAGTTCGTCCGGGACGCGATGAAGGTCTACGCCGAGACACAGCTCTAGATCACGCCCAACCGACGGCCGGTACGCATACTGAATGCGTGCCGGCCGTCGGCCGGAGAGAGGGCATCCGAGCAATGACATACGCCAGTGAGAGGCCGCGGGACGCCGGGCCGAGCGGAGTGGTCGCGACCACCGCGGGGGTGCTGGCGCTGGTCGCCGGGCTGTTCAACCTGTGGGGCGAACGAACCGTGCTGAGCGCCTTGCGCGACGGCCCGCACGTCGACAAATCCTTCGCCGTTTTCTCGATGCTCGCCGCGCTGCTCGCCGCGGTCGCCCTCATCTACGGCGCCGTCCAACTGCTGCGCCGCGACGAAACCGGTCGCTACATCCTCATCCTCACCTCGGGCCTGCTGACCGTCGCCTCGCTGGTCGCCCTCTGCTGCTCGCTCTTCGACTACCAGCCCGACTACGGCATCGATTGGCTGCCCGTGCAGCGGCGGTCACTGGAAATCGTCAACGCCAACTTCGACGGACTGATCGGCACGCTGACCGCCCTGCTGCATCGTGAGTGGATCGCCTCGCTGGTGTCCGCGGTCCTGCCGCTGGTCATTTTCCTGCTGGCCTCCTCCGGCCCGACCACCCGCTGGGTCACCTACGCGCCGGCGTCTCGGCGCACCGAAATCCAGGACAGCCAAGCAACTTTCGGCCCGATCGACGCCTGACCCGCCCGTGCGGCAGTGATCTGGCACCCGCATCGACTCGAACCGCCGCCGCCCGGACGGTATGGTTCGCCCGATACCTAGAGGGGGGTTCGATGACCAATCCATATGGCGGACCAGGCACTCCGGCTCCGGTGCCGGCGCATCGCGGAATGACCGGGGTGGTCGCGATCCTGTCGGCGTTGGTCGGTGGCGGCCTGGCTGCCTTCGGCTCGATCGCGGCTGTGCAGCATTACCGGGTAACCGACCGGATCGGCAAGCCGAAAGTCACCGACGACACATACGAGGCCTGGAAGATCGCGGCGGACTTCCATGCGGTACTGGAAGCTCTGCTGATCGTCTCGGTGCTGATGGCCGCCCTGCTGGTGGTCGGCTGTTTCCTCACGCTGATCGGTAAGCCGGTCGGCCGCCAACTGGAAATCATCGGTGGCGCCTGGGTTTTCCTGGGCGGTCTGATCAGCGTCACCTTCGGCGGCGATCGTGGTTTGGCGGTCGGAGCGTCCTTTCTCAGCTATCTGATCATCATCGGCGCAGCGCTGGGCTTGATCTCTCTCGTACTCACGCTGACTACGCCGCAGATCCACGCCACCGCGCCGCAGAACGTCCAATATCCGCCTGCCCCAATGCCTTACCAGCCTCCACGGCCCTGACCAGCCGCACAACGCGCCCACTGAGTCGAGTGAGGTGGAGTCGAGAACTATGACCGGCTGTCGTCGGGTTGGCCGCTGAGCGATTGCATCAGTTGGTCTTCCGTGATCGGAGGGACCGGTAGCGGGTGGGCCGCGCTGGCGCGCAAACCATCCAGGGTCAGAGCCAGGTGGCGACGCCAGGCTTCGGGGGCGATGCTCGCGGTGGCCTCGAGGATCCTGGTGTGCGACCAGGTGATGAAGGCGATGTCCTCGAGCACCCAGTCCGAGCGCAGCGCGCCGGACTGCTGGGCGCGGGTGATGATCCGGCGCATGATGCCGTGGCCGTGTTCCTGCGCGTTCGCGATGGCGGTGCTCGGGGCGGCGCGGACGGCCAGTTCGCTGAGTAGCCGATCGGAAGCTTGGAGTTCGCAGACCTTTTCGACGAGGTAGACGAACGAGTCCCACGGGTCATCGATCGCGAGCGCTGCCTCGGCGATGCGCCCGCCCGCCTCGATGCGGTCCTCGACGGCGGCGGCGATGAGGTCGTCGCGGGTGGGGAAGCGGTTGTAGAGGGTGCCGATGGCCACGCCCGCGCGCGCGGCGATCTCCTTCAGCGGCGCGTCGAGTCCGCGTTCCTCGAACACCTCGCGGGCGGCGGTCACCAGCGCGTCGCGATTGCGGCGGGCATCGCTGCGTAACGGCTTGTCCACGGGCATTCGCCGATCCTACAAATCCGGCCCGCGAATTATGTTGAGCATGGGTTCAATTTAGTGCTACCGTCGGATAACTTGAACCACTGCTCAACTTAGTGAGGTAGGCATGTCGAAGACCATCGCGATATTCGGGTTCGGCCCCGGACTCGGTGTGGGCACCGCGCGGCGCTTCGGGCGCGAGGGGTTCCGGGTGGCGGTGATCGGGCGAAACCCGGACAAGGCGCGGCGGCATGCGGGCGAACTCGCCGCCGAAGGCATCGAGGCCGCGGCCTTTCCCGCCGACGTCACCGATGAGGCCCAGGTCAACGCGGTGATCGAGCAGATCGGCGCGACCTTCGGCCGGATAGACGTGGCGATGCACGGCGCGGCCGGCGACCCGGTGGACCGCATCCCGTCCACGCTGGAGGTGGATGTACCCACATTGCGCACGCCGCTCGCGCTCAAGCTCTACTCGCCGATCCTGATGACCCGCGCGCTGGCCCCCGCGATGATCGAACGCGGCGAGGGCACTCTGCTGTTCTCCTCGGGCGCGTCCGACCGGCACCCGATGCCGTTCCTGTCCAACTTCGGCGTCGCCCTCGCCGCTCAGCGCGGCTACATCCACCAGCTCGCGATCGAACTACAGGGCACCGGTGTCTACGCCGGCCTGCTGAACATCGGCGTGCTCATCGGTAACAGCAAGGCCGAACAGCTGGTCGACGAGCACCCGGAGCTGTTCCCCGCCGGCCTGGAGATCACCCGCATGGGCAATGCCGAACTCGGCGAACACTATTGGCGGATGTACACCGCCCGCGATCAGGTCGAGGTCGAGGTCGGTTTCCCGGACTGATCTGGCAACCACCCGCACGCCGAACCCTGGCGTGCGGGAATTCGGTGCGATGTTCGACCGCGCCGCCGGGGACGCATTCGCCCGCCGTGCCCGAAATCGCCGGCTTATCGAGAACCGTCCATTCAATGTCGTTCGTATTTCCGTCAAGCCCGCTATTCGGCAAACTTCCGGCGAAATCCGGACGGCCAAGGCGCGAAAACGTGCGCGAACCCGGTCCCGCGATGTGCCCCGCGCGACTCCACCCAGACCCCGCGCGGACTTCCGATACTCTGGGCTCCCGTGACCGTCGCATCGTCCCCGGGTAACTCCGCCAACTCCTCCTCTCCGTTCGATCTGATCGTCGTCGGCTCCGGTTTCTTCGGGCTGACCGTCGCCGAACGCGCCGCCACCGAGCTCGGCAAACGCGTGCTGGTGATCGATCGTCGATACCACCTCGGCGGCAACGCCTACTCGGAGCCGGATCCGGATACCGGGATCGAGATCCACAAGTACGGCGCGCACCTGTTCCACACCTCGAACAAGCGGGTCTGGGATTACGTCACCAAGTTCACCGAGTTCACCGGGTACCAGCACCGGGTCTTCGCCAAGCACAAGGGGCAGGCCTACCAGTTCCCGATGGGCCTCGGCCTGATCTCCCAGTTCTTCGGCCGCTACTTCACCCCGGACGAGGCGCGCGCGCTCATCGCCGAGCAGGCCGCGGAGATCGACACCAAGGACGCGCAGAACCTCGAGGAAAAGGCGATCTCGCTGATCGGCCGTCCGCTGTACGAGGCGTTCATCCGCGACTACACCGCCAAGCAGTGGCAGACCGACCCGAAGGAACTGCCCGCGGGCAACATCACCCGCCTGCCGGTGCGCTACACCTTCGACAACCGCTATTTCAACGACACCTACGAGGGCCTGCCCAAAGAGGGCTACACGAAGTGGCTGGAGAACATGGCCGCCTCGGAGCTCATCGAGGTCCGGGTGAACACCGACTGGTTCGAGGTGCGCGACGAACTGCGCGCCGCGAACCCGGACGCCCCGGTCGTCTACACCGGCCCGCTGGATCGCTACTTCGACTACCGAGAAGGCGAACTCGGCTGGCGCACCATCGATTTCGAGACCGAGGTGCTCGACACCGGTGACTACCAGGGCACCTCGGTGATGAACTACAACGACGCGGATGTGCCGTTCACCCGCATCATCGAGCCGCGCCACTTCCACCCGGAGCGCGACTACCCGAAGGACAAGACGGTCATCATGCGCGAGTTCTCTCGCTTCGCGCAGACCGGCGACGAGCCGTACTACCCGATCAACACGCCGGAGGACCGCGCCAAGCTGGCCGCGTACCGCGCGCTCGCGAAAAAGGAAACCGCAACGGACAAGGTCCTTTTCGGTGGCCGCCTCGGCACCTACCAGTACCTGGATATGCACATGGCCATCGGCAGTGCGCTCAGCATGTTCGACAATGTGCTGCGCCCGCACTTGGAGTCCGGTGCGCCGCTCGCTGACGAAAGTGCAGAATGACCTCCCAATCCCTGTTGGAAGACATGACCACCGAGACCCGCGCGACCTCGCTGCTGCAACGGATCATCCTGCCCCGGCCGGGTGAGCCGCTTGACGTGCGCACCCTCTACGTCGAGGAATCCAAGACCAACGCCAAGCGCGCGCACGCCGCCACCCGCACCTCGCTGTCCATCGGCGCGGAGTCGGAGGTGTCGTTCTGCACGTACTTCAACGCGCTGCCGGCCAGCTACTGGCGGCGCTGGAGCATCCTGCCGTCGGTGGTGCTGCGCCTGGAGCTGGCCGGTCACGGCCGGGTGGACGTGTACCGCTCGAAGGCGGACGGTTCGCGAATCCACGTGCAGGGCAAGGAATTCGCGGTCGCGACCGCGGTACGAGCGTCGGGCACGGAGGAGGTAGCGGAGCGTAACCACGGAGGGCCCTGGGAGTACCGCGAATTCGGCAGAGCTACCGAGTCGGTGTTTGTCGAGTTCGAGACCGACCTCGGCCCGTTCGAGGACGGCGGCTGGATCTGGTTCGACATCACCACCGACACGGCGGTCACGCTGCTGTCCGGCGGCT
Organism: Nocardia sp. NPDC006044; assembly: GCF_042871115.1. Classification (NCBI taxonomy): domain Bacteria; kingdom Bacillati; phylum Actinomycetota; class Actinomycetes; order Mycobacteriales; family Nocardiaceae; genus Nocardia; species Nocardia sp. NPDC006044. The sequence continues at coordinate 74,501 of NZ_JBIAID010000007.1, read as the reverse complement.
GGTACGCGCCGATCGAGGCGCCCGACGCGGGCACCATCGCGGTCGGCATGCCGACCTTCAACCGGCCGGCCGACCTGGTGAAGACCCTGGCCGCGCTCGGCTCGGATCCGCTGGTGCTCGACAAGATCGCCGCGGTCATCGTGGCCGATCAGGGCAATCGCAAGGTGGTCGACGAGCCCGGTTTCGCCGAGGCCGCCGCGCCGCTCGGCGATCGCCTGGCCATCCACGACCAGCCCAACCTCGGCGGCTCCGGCGGCTACAGCCGGGTGATGTACGAGGCGCTGAAGACCACCGACGCCCAGTACATCGTCTACATGGACGACGACATCGAGATCGAGCCGGACTCGATCCTGCGTGCGCTGGCCTTCGCCCGATTCGCCAAGTCGCCGGTGCTGGTCGGCGGGCAGATGCTGAACCTGCAGGAGCGCTCGCACCTGCACAGCATGGGCGAGGTCGTCGACCGCGGCATCTTCATGTGGACCTCCGCGCCGAACGTCGAGTACGACCACGACTTCTCCAAGTACCCGCTCAAGGACCGGGACAACTCCAAGCTGCTGCACCGGCGCATCGACGTCGACTTCAACGGCTGGTGGACCTGCGTGATCCCGCGCCGGGTGGCCGAGGAGATCGGTCAGCCGCTGCCGCTGTTCCTGAAGTGGGACGACGTCGAATACGGCCTGCGCGCCCGGGATCACGGCTACTCCACGGTCACCCTGCCGGGCGCCGCGGTGTGGCACATGGCGTGGAGCGACAAGGACGACGCCATCGACTGGCAGGCGTACTTCCACCTGCGTAACCGGCTGGTCGTCGCCTCGCTGCACATGCCGGGCAACGGGCGCGGCATGGTGGTCAACACGGTCAAGGCGACCCTGAAACACCTGCTCTGCCTGGAGTATTCGACGGTCGCCATCCAGAACCTGGCCATCCGCGACTTCCTGGCCGGCCCGGAACGCCTGTTCCAGCTGCTGCCCAGCGCCCTCGGGGCCGTGCACGCGTTGCGCAAGCAGTACCCGGACGCGGTCATCCTGCCCTCGTCCACCGAACTGCCGCTGGCCAGCCACATCGAGGTCGGCGCGGTCGGCGAGCCGGCCAACCCGATCGCGAAGGTGGTCCGGCTGGCCAAGGGCGTCGTGCACAACTTCCGCCCGGCCCACACCCAGCACCACGAGGTCCCGCAGCTCAACGTGCCCACGCTGGACGCGCGCTGGTTCCTGCTCTCGCAGGTCGACGGGGTCACCGTCACCACCGCCGACGGCCGGGGCGTGGTCTACCGCAAGCGCGACCCGCGCCAGGCCCTCGGGCTGTTCAAGGAGGCGCTGCGCCTGCGCAAGGAACTGGCCGCGCGCTTCCCCGAGATGCAGCAGCGCTACCGCGCCGCCCACCCGCAGCTGACCAGCACCGCGGCCTGGGAAAACGCCTTCGGCATCGGCGCCGAGACGAAGGGTGAGAAGCAGTGAGTCTCGCGGACAACACCGCGGTCAACAAGCCGCTGCAAAGCACGAACGGTCACGGCGGACCGGTGTCGGCGGTGCCGTCGACCGAGCCCGCGCCGGCCGAGGTGAAGATCATCAACGCGGTGCAGACCAGGATCGCCACCCCGGAGGTGATCAAGGCGGCGCGCGGCATGTCGCACTTCGGCGAGCACGCGCTCGGCTGGGTCGGCATCGCCGCGGCCGGCTGGCTGGTGGACAAGCCGCGGCGCAGGCAGTGGGCCGGCGTCGCGGTCGGCGCGGTCGGCGCGCACGCGGCGTCCATCGTGATCAAGCGGGTCGTCCGGCGGCCCCGCCCCAACGATCCGTCGGTGCAGGTCAACGTGTCGACGCCGAGCAAGCTGAGCTTCCCGTCCTCGCACGCGACCTCGACCACCGCGGCGGCGGTGTTGCTCGGCAGATTGACCGGGCTACCCTTGCCTGCGGTGCTCGTCCCACCGATGCTGCTTTCCCGGGTCGTGCTCGGGGTGCACTATCCCTCCGATGTGCTCGCTGGTTCGGCGCTCGGTGCCGCGTCCGCCGCCGTTGTGCTTGCCACCGAAAAGAGACTCGATGACCGCCACAGAAAGAGCCTTGGTTGACCATGAGGGAGCGAGCGGAGTCATGAGCGAAGAGCCGACTGGTGCCGACCTAGCTGAGGCGGTCGTCAAGGGTCCGCCGAAGACGTTGGCGGGCGGGCTGATCAAGGCCGTCCGGCCGCGGCAGTGGGTCAAGAACGTCCTGGTGCTCGCGGCTCCGCTGGCCGCGGGCACGGCCAACGAACTCGACGTGCTCGGGCACGTCGGGATCGCCTTCGTGGTGTTCTGCCTGGCGGCTTCCGGCATCTACCTGGTCAACGACGCCCTCGACGTGGAGGCGGACCGGGCGCACCCGACCAAGCGGTTCCGGCCGATCGCGGCCGGCGTCGTCCCGGTCAACCTGGCCTACACGCTGGCGATCGTGCTGCTCGTCGCGTCGATCGCCGGTTCGTTCCTGGCGTCCTGGCACCTGGCCGTGGTGATGGCGATCTACATCGGCATCCAACTGGCCTACTGCTTCGGGCTCAAGCATCAGGCGGTGCTCGACATCTGCATCGTGTCCTCGGGCTTCCTGCTGCGCGCGGTGGCCGGTGGCGCGGCTGCGAACATCGTTCTGTCGCAGTGGTTCCTGTTGATCATGGCATTCGGCTCGCTGTTCATGGCCGCGGGCAAGCGCTACGCCGAACTGCAGATCGCGGTGAGCACGGGCGCCAAGATCCGCAAGTCGCTCGAGTACTACACGCCGACCTACCTGCGGTTCATCTGGACCCTCGCGGCCACCGCCGTCGTGGTGTTCTACGGTCTGTGGGCGTTCCAGCAGGACAACCTGAAAGACACCAACTGGTTCGCAATCTCGATGATTCCGTTTACCATCGCAATCCTGCGTTACGCGGTCGACGTCGATGGCGGCGAGGCCGGTGAACCCGAAGAGATCGCACTGGGGGACCGAGTCCTTCAGTTCCTCGCAATCGCCTGGATCGGAGCGGTAGGTGTCGCTGTCTATCTCACCTGACGAGATGTTGGTAGCGGGAGTGGATCAAGCGGAGTACGCGAACGAGGGGCCGGCCGTGCAGCCGGCCCGCTCGGCGTCGCGGTACGCCCTGCTATCCCGCGCCACGTTCGTCGGTGGGATCGCGCTCACCGTGGTCCTTTTCGCCGTCGGTGGCTGGCAGCGCCGCTGGATCGCCGACGACGGGCTGATCGTGCTGCGCACGGTGCGCAACCTGCTGGCAGGCAACGGCCCGGTGTTCAACGAGGGCGAGCGGGTCGAGACCAACACCAGCACCGCGTGGACCTACATCGTCTGGTTCTTCAGCTGGCTGACCCAGGCGCGGCTGGAGTACGTGGTGCTCGGCATCGCGTTCACCCTGTCGCTGGCCGCGGTCGTGTTCGCCATGCTCGGCGCGAGCCGGTTGTGGGGCGGCCCGAAGTCGGCGCTGCTGCTGCCCGCCGGAATGCTGGTCTACATCGCCATTCCGCCGGCCCGCGACTACGTCACCTCGGGGCTGGAGAGCTGCCTGGTGATCTGCTGGCTCGGCCTGCTGTGGTGGCAGCTGATCCGCTGGAGCCAGGCGGAGCGGGTCAGGCTGCCCGGGCTGTTCGGCCTGGTGTTCCTGGCGGGTCTGGCCCCGCTGATCCGGCCGGAGATGACGCTGGTCGGCGGCCTCGCGCTGCTGATGATCGTGATCGCGCCGATGCCCGAGTCGAAGCTGCGCCCGATCGTGTTGCGCGCCTTGATCATCGCGGCCGCGGGCCTGGTGCCGCTGGGTTATCAGATCTGGCGGATGGGCTACTACGGCCTGCCCTACCCGAACACCGCGGTCGCCAAGGACGCGGGCGGGGCCAAGTGGCATCAGGGCTTCATCTACCTCTGGGATCTGGTCGGGCCGTACTACCTGTGGGTGCCGCTGCTCGTGCTGCTGGTCGCGGGAGTCGTTGCGGCCCGCGGTAAAACCGCCGCGGCGCCGGACCCGGCCGGGCGGCACGCCGCGCCGGCGGAGCAGTCCCGCTGGAACGCGCGCCGGATCCGCGAGTGGCTGCGCTCGCCCGCCGCGGTGGTCACGCTGGTGCTGCTGAGCGGATTCATCCTCACCGTCTACGCGCTGCGCGTCGGCGGCGACTTCATGCACGGCCGGATGCTGCTCGCGCAGTTGTTCCTGCTGTTGCTGCCGGTCGCCGTGGTGCCGATCCGGTTGCCGGCCGGCGGGTTCCGTTCCGCGACCGCCGCCGACTGGTCGTTCGCGGTGGTGCTGTTCGCGTTGCTCGGCACCGCGGGCTGGGCGCTGTTCGCCGCGAACACGACCGCGATCAAGTCCGGCACCAAGATCACCTCGACCGGCATCGTCGACGAGCGGGTCTACTACGTGCTCAACACCGGCCACGATCATCCGATCCTGGCCGAGGACTACCTGGACTACCCGCGCATCCGGCCGATGGTGGACAACATCGCCGAGACGCCGAACGGCGGCCTGCTGCTGAACTCGCCGTCGTTCATGTTCTGGTACATCGCGCCGCCGCCGCAGCCGATCCCGGCCGGTGGCGCCGGGCACACGGTCTACTTCCTCAACCTCGGCATGACCAGCATGAACGTTCCGCTGAACGTGCGCGTCATCGATCAGATGGGCCTGGCCTATCCGCTCGCCGCGCATACCGAGCGGCTCACCGACGGCCGGATCGGGCACGACAAGGCGCTCTACCCGGATTGGGTCATCGTGGACACCGGCATGGTGGACAAGAAGCCGTGGATGCCCTGGTACCTGGACGAGAAGTGGGTGACCCAGGCGCGCACCGCGATGTCCTGCCCGGCCACCGAGGCGCTGCAGATCTCCTACCGCGATCCGCTCACCTTCGAGCGCTTCCGGCACAACCTGAAGCACGCGCTGACCTTCGCCAAGTACCGGATCGATCGGGTGCCCAAGTACGAGATCGAACGCTGCGGCCTGGTCGATCCGTTCCCCAAGCCCGCGCCGGCGCCGCGCTAGCCGGGCAAAGATCATCAGCCACACCGGGTCCCCCTTCACAGGGGGACCCGGTGCTGCATTGGGCAGGTTTCACAAAATTGACGTACACCCCTCTGTCTCGGTTCGATAACGCCACCGTCACGATGACGCGCTAGGCTGCGAAAGAACGCCCGTCATGACGTCAACTAGGTAGGCATCGGCGGGTCATCGTTAGACAACGGCCGATGCCGTTGCATGAACGAGAGGTCGAAACTGATGCGAGGCGTGTTCGGGCGTCTGAATACTCGAAGAGCCGGATCGTGGCTGAAGCGTTCGGCGCTGGTATCGATGGCGATTCTGCTGCCGCTCGGGGTGTCGGTGGCAGGGCCGGCCGGACCGGCGTCGGCGGCATTCAATCCGGATGGCTTCGATTTCTGGGTCGACTCGGAAATGGGCCCGATCAAGAACCGGGTGTTCCGCGCCGCCGACGGAAACACCGGCCGCGTGGTCTACGCGCTGGACGGCATGCGGGCCCGGCCGGATCTGAACGGCTGGGAAGTCGACACCGAGGTCGTGCGCGAGCTGACCAAGTGGAACATGAACGTCGTCATGCCGGTCGGCGGTCCGTCGAGCTTCTACGCCGACTGGAACGGGCCGAGTAACTTCTTCGGTCTCGGCAGCGCGGGTTCCTCGTCCACCGGCTCCGCCAATTCCGGCTCCGGCCTGCTGTCCGGTTCCGCGGGTATGGGCAAGTCCAATACCTACAAGTGGGAAACCTTCCTCACCCAGAACCTGCGCTACGCGCTGCGGGATCGCCTCGGCTTCAACCCGAACGGCAACGCCGTGTTCGGCCTGTCCATGGGCGGCAGTGCCGCGCTCACCCTGGCGGCCTACCACCCGGACCAGTTCCGTTACGCCGGTTCGTATTCCGGCTACCTGAACATCTCGGCGCCGGGCATGCGCGAGGCGCTGCGCGTGGCCATGCTGGACGCCGGCGGCTTCAACATCGACGCGATGGCTCCGCCGTGGGGCCCGCAGTGGCTGCGGATGGATCCGTTCGTCTTCGCGCCGCGGTTGAAGGCCAACAACACCCGGCTGTGGGTCTCGGCGGGCAGCGGCCTGCCCAGCGGCGCGGACGGTCTGAGCTTCAACACCGTCAACGCGATGGGACTCGAGGCGCTGGCGCTGGCCAACACCCGCGCGTTCCAGGTCCGGATGGCCACGCTGGGCGCCGGGAACGCCACCTACGACTTCCCGGCTGTCGGTGTGCACAACTGGACCTACTGGGCCGATGAGGTCTATCGGATGATCCCGGACATGTCCGCCAATATCGGGTGATTCCCGGGTAACCGGTTCGAGAGACCGTCCGGCGCCGAGTGCGCCGGACGGTCTTTTCCTATGCCAGGCGTCCAAGCGTCGTTCGGTAACGAATGAGAAGGGGTAGCGGCGGGCGAGTTGTGGCATGAGTCACTTTCCAGCAACATATAAGCTTCCGATGCCGATTGATACACGAAGAACATGCACGGAGGTCGATTCGTCCGGTTTCGGTGGACGGCGGCACTCGGTGTCCGCAACGGGGGCCGGTAGAGATCGCCAGCTGTTTGCCCCCCGGCCGCCCGAACGAAAGGTCGAGTTAGATGCGAATTGCCCGCTGGAAAGGTAGATCCGGTACGTCCGGAGCGACTGGTTCGTGGGTGAAGCGATCCGCACTCGGGGTCGCCGTGGCTCTATTGCTGCCCTTCGGAGTCGCGGCAGCAGGCAGTGGCGCCATCGCATCGGCGGGCATGGACCCCGGCGCGTTCGACTTCTGGGTCGATTCCGGCATGGGCCCGATCAAGACCCGCGTGCTGCGCGCCCGGGACGGCAACACCAACCGGGTCGCCTACGTGCTCGACGGCATGCGCGCGCCGGAGACGCTGAACGGCTGGGAGATCGAGACCAACGTTCCCGCGGTCCTGGCCGACGCCAACATCAACGTGGTCATGCCGGTCGGCGGCATGTCCAGCTTCTACGCCGACTGGAACGCGCCGAGCGAGCTGGCCGGCATCCCGGCGGGCACCGGCTCGTCCTCGGGTTCCGGCGCGCTGAACATCCTGGCCGCGGGCCCGGGTAAGAGCTACCGCTACCAGTGGGAGACCTTCCTGACCCGCGACCTGCGCAACGCGCTGCAGGAGCGGCTCGGCTTCAACCCCAACCGAAACGGCGTGTTCGGCCTGTCCATGGGCGGCAGCGCGGCGCTCACCCTGGCCGCCTACCACCCGGATCAGTTCAGCTTCGCCGGCTCGTACTCCGGCTACCTGAACATCTCCGCCCCTGGCATGCGCGAGGCGATCCGCATCGCCATGCTGGACGCGGGCGGCTACAACGTCGACTCGATGGCGCCGCCGTGGGGCCCGCAGTGGCTGCGCATGGATCCGTTCGTCTTCGCGCCGAACCTGGTGCGTAACGGCACCCGCCTGTGGATCGCCGCGGCCAGTGGCCTGCCGACGGCCAACGACGGCCCCAGCTTCAACACGCTGAACGGCATGGGCCTGGAGGCCCTGGCGCTGGCCAACACCCGCGCGTTCAACGTGCGGATGGCGACGCTGGGCGGCGGGAACGCCGTCTACTCCTACCCGGCCTACGGTATTCACGCGTGGAACAACTGGACCGAAGAGGCCTACCGGATGATTCCGGACATGTCCGCCAATATCGGCTGACGAATTCGTCGCACTCGGACCGCCCGGCGCTACCAGCACCGGGCGGTCTGTTGTTTTTCACCCGGTTCGCGGATATGCGGGAGATGATTGTCTGGTTGATCGCTGGCGGACATATCGCGATCTTGTCGGGATGATGTCGTTCGGCCGGAACTCGGCCTCGGTTAATCGCCGGCTGTTCGTCACGATCCGGCATCGCGCCGCGTTTTCCGACGGATATCGCTCGAATAAGTGCTTATAGAAGAGCGATAGGCCCGATGGCTTCGCCCAGGGAAGCGTTCGATGCCGAGTGTCGATCTACATGCACCACAGCGGCGATCAACGGTGATCGCCCGGGCGAAAGGTCGAATCGATGCGATCAGGCGGAGTAAGCGGAACGGTTGCCGGTGTTGCGGAAACGACGGATCGCCGCCGGCTGCGGCGCACGGTCGCGGGGTTGGCGCTCGCGCTCGTGCTGCCACTCGGCGGACTCGCCGCACCGGCGCAGGCAGGCTTCGACCCGAGCGGCCACGACTTCTGGGTCGACTCGAGCATGGGCCCGATCAAGACCAGGATCTTCCGTGCCCTGGACGGCAACACCCGCCGCGTGGTCTACGCGCTGGACGGCCTGCGCGCCCGCAACGATCTGAGCGGCTGGGAGGTCGACACCGATATCTCCAGGGTGCTCCCGCGCTGGAACATCAATGTGGTGATGCCGGTGGGCGGTCAGTCCAGTTTCTATTCGGATTGGATCGCGCCGAGCAATACCAACGGCCAGCAGCAGCCCTACGCCTGGGAGAGCTTTCTCACCGAGAACCTGCGCTGGGCGTTACGCGACCGGCTCGGCTTCAACCCGCGCGGCAACGGCGTGTTCGGGCTGTCCATGGGCGGCAGCGCGGCGCTCGCGTTGGCGGCCTACCATCCGGACCAGTTCCGTTACGCGGGTTCGTATTCCGGTTACCTGAACATTTCCGCGCCCGCCATGAAGGAGGGGCTGCGGCTGGCCATGCTGGACGCGGGCGGGTTCAACATCGACGCGATGTGGGGTCCGCCATGGGATCCGCGCTGGTTGCGTAACGACCCGTTCATGTTCGCGCCACTGTTGCGCGCCAATGGAACTCGGCTGTGGATCTCCTCCGGCAACGGCCTGAACGGACCGCGTGACGTGATCAACAACCCGATCGACGTCTACCACCTCGGCAACGCGATGGCGCTGGAAACGATCGCGCTCGCCAACACCCGCAGCTTTGAAGCTCGGATTAACAGTCTGGGACCGAGCAACTCGGTGTTCGTCTACACGCCGGTAGGCGTGCACAGCTGGAACTACTGGCAGGACCAGGTGTTCCAGATGCTGCCCGACCTCAGCGCCAATTTGGGTTGAGCTGACACTTCCCGCCATCAGGTGAAAATTTGGGGTTCCGGCACGACAATCACCGGGGGAACGCGATAGGGTCACCGCACCATCACAGATTGCGTACGGGCGGATTTCGGCCACCAGGTTGCCTCGGTCTTGCTAAGGCCACGGGTGTCGAATATCGTCCAGCGAGCGCAAGTGTGACCAGATCGTTGTTTCGCAGTCGCCTGCGCCGGAATGTCGGGGTCCGGTGCGCGGCGGTGTGCGACTCGTTGGCAGCACTGGTGTGGTTGCGCCCCTCGCGGGTCGCCGACCGCACCACAACAGGCAGAAAAGCAGAAAGAGAGCAGGATTCATGCGTTTCGGCAGGGCGGCCGCGCCGATGAGAACGAAATCGGGACGGCGAGGCGCACCTCGTGGTTGGCGTAATCGAATTCTGGCTGTCGGTGCCGCTGCGTTGGCGCTACCGATCGCCGCCGGTGTGGCGGCCCCGATCGCCACCGCGGCGCCGGTGCACGCTCCGGTATTGCGTTCCCCGGCAGGTGGATTCGAAGATCTGATGGTCCCGTCCAGCATGGGGCCGATCAAGGTTCAGGTGCAGTGGGCAGCCCGCGGCGGCAACGCGGCGCTCTACCTGCTCGACGGTCTCCGGGCGCGCGACGATCGCAACGCCTGGTCGTTCGAGACGAACGCGCTGCAGCAGTTCGGCGGCGACAACATCACCCTGGTCATGCCGGTCGGTGGTCAGTCCAGCTTCTACACGGACTGGTACCAGCCGAGCAACCTGAACGGCCAGAAGGTCACCTACAAGTGGGAAACCTTCCTGACCAAGGAACTTCCGGCCTTCCTCGAGGGCTACGGCGTCTCGCGTACCAACAACGCGGTGGCCGGTCTCTCGATGGGTGGCAGTGGCGCGCTCGCGCTGGCCGCCTACCACCGCGATCAGTTCAAGTACGCCGCCTCCTACTCGGGCTACCTGAACATCTCCGCGCCGGGCATGCGTGAGGCGATCCGCGTCGCGATGCTGGACGCCGGACGCTACAACGTCGACTCGATGGCCGCCCCGTGGAGCCCCGCGTGGCTGCGCATGGACCCGTTCGTGTTCGCGCCGCAGCTCAAGGGTCTGCCGATGTACATCTCGGCGGCCAGCGGCCTGCCGGGTCAGTACGACAGCCCGAACTCGGCCGTCGGCGTGTTCAACACCGGCAACGCGATGGCGCTCGAGGCGCTCTCGCTGGTGAACACCCGCGCGTTCCAGGCCCGCCTGGCCTCGCTCGGCATCCCGGCCACGTTCGACTTCCCGGCCCAGGGCACGCACTCCTGGAAGTACTGGGAGGGCGAGCTGTTCAAGTCCCGCAACGGCATCCTGGACGCCACCGGCGCCTGGTGATCGCTGCTTGACCCACTCAGGCCGTACCCCGCGGGGTACGGCCTGAGTTGTCTTTCGGGGCAGGTGGTTTCACCGAGGATCACGGCACGCGGTCACCGCCGGATGCGTTGTGCGAGCTCGCATAACGAACATGGCGGTTTTCTAATAGTGCGTGTCCCTCCCCGGAACACGGCGCGCACGGGAGTAGAAAGCTCTTGTGGCAGGGATTCGGCGCGGCAGATGGGGGAGACGCGAGCGTCGTGGCGCTCGTCCGGCTCGCGGGCGGTCAGTGCTGCTCGCCACCGCCATGGTGATCCCGTTGGCCGCGGGCATCGCGCCGGCGTCCGCGCAGCCCGCGCCCGCCCCCGCGGCGCCGGAGGCCGCCGTGGCCCCGGCAACCATCCAGCGGGTGATCTGGCTGACCGACCGCCGGGTTGCCCTGTGGATCAATTCGCCGTCCATGGCCACGCCGGTCCAGGTGCAGCTGCTGCTCGCCCGGGACTGGGCCACCCGCCCCGACGCGCGCTTCCCGGTGCTGTACATGCTCGACGGCCTGCGCGCCCAGGACGACGAGAGCGGCTGGACCAAGGACGCCGGCGCCGTCGACTTCTTCGCCGACAAGAACGTCACCGTGGTGCTGCCGATCGGCGGCCAGTCCAGCTTCTACTCCGACTGGATCCAGCCGGACAACGGCAAGAACTACAAGTGGGAAACCTTCCTGACCAAGGAACTGCCGCCGCTGCTCGAGGGCGACTGGCGGGCCACGGATGTGCGTGCCCTGGAAGGCCTTTCGATGGGTGGCACGGCGGCCATGTTCCTGGCCGCGCGCAACCCGGGCTTCGCCAAGTTCGCCGCGTCCTACTCCGGCTTCCTCACCACCACCACGATCGGCATGCCGCAGGCCATCCAGTTCGCCATGCGCGACGCGGGCGGCTTCGACACCGGCGCCATGTGGGGCCCGCCGACCAGCCCGGAATGGGCCGCGCACGACCCGTACACGCTGGCGGAGAAGTTGAAGGGCATCACCCTCTACGTCTCCAGTGGCAGCGGCGCCACCGGCCCGTTCGACCAGGCGTCCGGCATTCCCGGAGTCAGCACCAACTACGCGGGCATGGGCCTGGAGATCCTGTCCCGGCTCACCTCGCAGAACTTCGTCACCAAGCTCGGTCGGCTGGCCATCCCCGCGCAGGTGAATTACCGCCCGTCCGGGACGCATTCGTGGCCCTACTGGGACTTCGAGATGCGCCAGTCCTGGACCCAGGCCGCCGCCGCGCTCGGCGTCGATCCCGGCAAGACCGCGTGCACCGTCGGCGGCCAGATCGCCACCGTGGCCGCCGCGAACAACTGGCTCGGCGACTGTCTCTCCGGTGAATACCCGGTGGCCGGCGGTGTGGCCCAAGACTTCCGGGCAGGCCGGGTCTACTTCACCCAGGCCGGCGGCGCGCACCCGGTCGGCGGCATGATCGGCGGCGGATACCAGGCCGCGCAGGGCGCCGCGGGACCGCTCGGCCTGCCGACCGGCGACGAACGCGGACTGCCCGACGGCAAGGGCCGCATGCAGACCTTCCAGAACGGCTCGCTCTACTGGACCCCGCAGACCGGCGCCCAGGTCGTCCGCGGCGCCATCCTCGACGAGTGGGGCCGGCAGGGCTACGAAGGCGGACCCGCGGGCTACCCGGTCGCCCCCGAGGTCAAGACCCCCAACCGGGACGGTGCGGTGCAGTCCTTCGAGAACGGCCCGTTCTACTACAGCGCCAAAACCGGCGTACACCGCGTCCAGGGCATGATCCTGGGCAAGTACGCCCAAATGGGTTACGAGAACAGCTTCCTCGGCTTCCCCACCGCCGAAGAACAGCCCACCAAAGACCTGGGCCGCTACAGCCGCTTCGAAGGCGGCAACATCTACTGGAGCCCCCTCTCCAGCACCTGGTCGGTGAAGAACGGCCCCATCATGGACGCCTGGCAGGTCGTCGGCTACGAAAACGGCAAGCTCGGCTACCCGATCAGCGACGAGTTCCCCGTCCCCGGCGGCGTCCAGCAGAACTTCCAAACCGGCTTCATCGTCATCAAAGACGGAAAGCCAGAAGTCCACGCCCTGTAACGAGTTTGGTCACCCCCGCTCTTGGCTAACACCAGTCGAGACTTACCCACAAACTCAACCCCAACGGAGCGAGCCCGACGAGCGACTCGTTCGTGGCCCGTCTCGCGTCCGAGTTGTCGAAGCGCATGCGCCGAAGGCGCCAGTCTCGACAGCTCGGACGCGAGACTCCCAGGGGGCACGAACCCGCCGCGCCCGCGCGGCCAATAGCATGAGGGCGACCTCCCCCGTTTGCGAACAGATCGAGGACAGAATTCATGCAGAGGACCCGTGGCAAGGTATTCGGCGTTGTTGTGGCGATCGCCGCGACCGGCCTGCTCGCCGCCTGTGGCGGCAACGACTCGACCGCGTCGAGCACGCCGACGCTGACCCGCACCACGGCGGCGACGCAGCCGCCCGCGGCGTCCAGCACCAGCGCCGATCCGGGCCAGCAGGCCCCGGCGCCCGCTCCGGCCCCGGCGCCCCAGCAGCCGTCGGCCGAGACGGTGGCGCCCGAGCGGCCCCAGCCGATCGACACTCCGCCGCCCGCGGACACCTCGAAGCTCACCGACAAGGACAAGAAGTACCTCGACTCGCTCAAGCAGCAGGGGGTCACTCCGTCCACCCCGGATATCGCGCTGAGCGTGGCGAACTATGTGTGCCAGGGCACCGCGTCCGGCGCCTCCGATCAGGATCTGATGACCTTCGTGACCGCGATGGCCGGTTCCGATCCGTCCTTCGACCCGGCCAAGATGCCGGTGGAGAAGGCCGGGCAGGTCTACATCAGCGCCGCTAAGCAGAACTACTGCAAGTGAACGGACGCGGCGGTTCGGGAACTCGCCGGTCCAGGCCGGCGGGTTGTCTCCTGCTGATCGGGATCCCGGTGCTGATCATCATCGTGGTGCTGCTGCTGTGGTACCTGCTGGCCGGTCTGCTGAAGCAGCCGAAGCCAGGTCCCAAGCCGCCGAAGGAGCCCACCTCGCAGTCGGCGGATTGCCCGGACGTGCAGATGATTTCGGTGCCGGGCACCTGGGAGTCCAACAGCAACGACGATCCGCACAACCCGACGGCGAACCCGATGTCGTTGATGCTCAACGTCTCCAACCCGGTCGGGCAGCAGTTCCCGAAGGAACGGCTGGACGTCTACACCGTCCCGTACGTCGCGCAGTTCTCCAATCCGGTCGCGCTTCCGCCGGATGGCCAGGCGTCCTACAACGCCAGCCGCTCGGAGGGCACCCAGCGGATGGTCGACGCGATGGCCGCGCGCTACCGCGACTGTCCGCTGACCACCTACGTGATCGCCGGGTTCTCCCAGGGCGCGGTGATCGCGGGCGACGTGGCCTCCGACATCGGCCAGGGCAAGGGCCCGGTGCCGGCCGGCAAGGTGCTCGGCGTGACGCTGATTTCCGACGGCAGGCGCACCGGCGACACCGGTCCCGGCGAGGCCGTCCAGGTCGGCGCGGTGCCGCCGGGCGTCGGCGCGGAGGTCGCGCTCAAGGGCCTCAACGTTCCGGGCATCACGATGACCGGCCCGCGTCCCGGCGGCTTCGGCGAACTGGCCCCGCGCACCTTCACCATCTGCGCGAAGGGCGATCTGATCTGTGACGCACCGCGACAGGCGTTGAGCCCGTTCAACATCATGGGCAGCGTCGGCGCCCTGGTGCGTGCGGCGGGCAACCCGGTGCACGCGCTGTACAACGGTTTCGTCGTCGAGGACAGCGGCGCGACCTCGACCCAGTGGACCGTCAACTGGGCGAACGGGCTGATCGAATCGGCGCCGCATCCGGCACATTCGTGAGAACTCACAGACAATATTGCGGTCGGCACGCAGTACACCTAGTGCTGCTCCGACAAGCGCGACTCCCATTGGGCAGGACGCTGTAAAGTGCCGCTGGTGATCGCGACGCAGGTAACACTCCGCGTTCGGGGTAGGACCGCCCTGCACCGTCGCGCCCGAATTTCCTTACAGCCAGGAGCATGAGTTCATGACAGAAGCCGCCGCACCAGCCGGTGAGTTGACCGCGCTCGGTACGCCGCCGCGCAGCTTCCGCTTCGGGGCAGCAGGCGAGGGAAACAAGCAAGAGGGTGGCGCCCGCAAGTTCATCCAGACGGCGCAGCAGGCCGAGGAATACGGCTTCGACACCTTCTTCGTGCCGGATCACCTCGGTGATCAGATCGGCCCGATCGCGGCCCTCGGCGCGCTGACCCAGGCCACCGAGAAGATCCGTCTCGGAACGTCGGTGCTGGCCAACGGTTTCCGGCACCCCGTGGTGCTGGCCAAGGACCTGGCCACCATCGATGTGCTGTCCAAGGGGCGGCTCGAGGTCGGCGTCGGCGCGGGCTGGAAGCAGGACGAGTTCCTCGCGGCCGGTCTGCCCTACGAGACCCCCGGCATCCGGCTGGAGAAGCTGGACGAGACGCTGACCATCCTGGACGTGCTGCTGCGCGGCCAGGAGTGCACCTTCGAGGGCAAGTATTACCAGGTGCGCGGGATCAAGGGCACGCCACGTCCGCGGCAGGGTCCGCGCCCGCCGATCTGCACCGGCGGCGGCGGCCCGAAGATGCTGCGGCTGGCCGCCAAGCACGCCGACATCATCTCGATCGTGCCGGTGACCACCAAGAACGGTAAAGGCCTCTTGTCGGGGATCACCATGGAGAAGACGATCGAGAAGGTGAACCTGATCCGCGAGGCCGCGGGCGACCGGTTCGCCGACATCGAGCTCAACTGGGCGATCACCGCCATCGTCATCACCGACGATCGCGAGAAGACCGCGGAGATGGCGCTTTCCGCGATCGAGCGAGGTCTGCACCCGGATCTCGAAGTAGACGTGAAGCTTTCGGTCGAGGACATCCTGAACTCGCCCTACGTGGCCATCGGCAGCTTCGAGGAAATCGCCGAGCAGATCCGCCGTGTGCGCCAACTCACCTCGATGTCGTATGTCGGGGTGTTTCCCACCCAGATGGACGCATTCGCCCCCGTTATTCCCCTGCTGCGAGACGAGTGAGCCGGGCTTCTCTGTAACATGACTCTGGTTTGAGTACATCTAGCCGATAGCGGTCACCGCGCAGACCGCCCAATAACTGCAGGCTGACTCGGGCACTTGGAGCCACCCGCGGGCGAAAGCGAGTCGGGGCCTCACAGGTAACTACGGCGTTGTCGTCGTCTTGCTGCGTGTGCCTCGGAGGAGAAGAAGGAATGGAAGAGACTTTCGACGACTACCTGGACGAGACCGGGAACATCCGAATTCCCGAGGATCACACCCTGGTCGATCACGTCGAGAAGCACACCCGGAACGACGCGAACACCCTGGCGTACCGCTACATCGACTACTCGCGTGAGCGTGATGGCGAGGCGCAGGAACTGACGTGGCGTGAGTTCGGCATTCGGCTGCGCGCGGTGGCCGCTCGACTGCAGCAGGTGACCAACCCGGGTGACCGGGTCGCGATCCTCGCGCCGCAGGGCCTGGATTATGTGATCTCCTTCTTCGCCGCGATCTACGCCGGCACCATCTCGGTGCCGCTGTTCGACCCGGACGAGCCAGGTCACACCGACCGCCTGCACGCCGTGCTGGCCGACTGCGAGCCCGCCGCCATCCTGACCGCCAGTTCGTCGGCGGCCGGGGTGCGGCAGTTCTTCCGGTCGCTGCCCGCGGCGCAGCGTCCGCGCATCATCGCGGTGGACGCGATCCCGGACAGCGTGGGCGAGGGCTGGGTGCGCCCGGACATCGCCATCGACGACATCGCCTACCTGCAGTACACCTCGGGCTCGACCCGGACCCCGGCCGGTGTGGAGATCACCCACCGCGCGGTCGGCACCAACCTGCTGCAGATGGTCGACGCGATCAACCTGGACTGGAACTCGCGCGGCGTCACCTGGCTGCCGCTGTTCCACGACATGGGCCTGCTGACGGTGATCCTGCCCGCGGTCGGCGGCAAGTACATCACCATCATGTCGCCGAGCGCGTTCGTGCGCCGCCCGTATCGCTGGATCAAGGAACTCGCCGCGCAGTCCGACGGCGCCGGAACCTTCGCCGCCGCACCGAATTTCGCGTTCGAGCACGCGGCCGCGCGCGGCCTGCCGAAGAATGGCGAGTCGCTCGATCTATCCAACGTGATCGGCCTGATCAACGGCAGCGAGCCGGTGACGACCACCTCGATGAAGAAGTTCAACGAGGCGTTCGCGCCGTACGGCCTGCCCAAGACCGCGATCAAGCCCTGCTACGGCATGGCCGAGGCGACGCTGTTCGTGTCGGCGACCAAGGCCGAGGACGAGGCCAAGGTGGTCTACGTCGATCGCAACGAGCTCAACGCCGGCCGGATGGTCAAGGTCGAGCCGGGCTCGGAGAACGCCATCGCGCAGGTGTCCTGCGGTTACGTCGCGCTGTCGCAGTGGGCCGTGATCGTCGATCCGGAGACCGTCGAGGACGACGGCGGGCACGAGCAGCCCGACGGCCGGGTCGGCGAGATCTGGTTGCACGGCAACAACATGGGCATCGGGTACTGGGGTCGCCCGGACGAGACGTCGGCGACCTTCCGGAACAAGGTGCCGCACCGGCTGGCCGAGGGCAGCCACGCCGAGGGCACCGACCGCGACGCCAACTGGATGCGCACCGGCGACTACGGCGTGTACCTGGACGGCGAGCTGTACATCACCGGGCGGGTGAAGGACCTGGTGATCGTCGACGGCCGCAACCACTACCCGCAGGATCTCGAGTTCTCCGCGCAGGAATCCTCCAAGGCGCTGCGCCCCGGCTTCATCGCCGCGTTCTCGGTGCCGGCGAACCAGCTGCCCGCGCTCGTCTTCGACCAGGGCAGCCATTCCGGCCTGAAGTTCGACGCCGACGACGCCTCCGAGCAGCTGGTGATCGTGGCCGAGCGCGGTCCGGGCGCGGGCAAGGCGGATCCGCTGCCGATCGCCGACGAGGTGCGGGCCGCGGTGGCCTCGCGTCACGGCGTCACCGTTCGCGACGTACTGCTGGTCCCCGCGGGTTCCATCCCGCGTACCTCCAGCGGCAAGATCGCCCGGCGGGCCTGCAAGGCCGCCTACCTCGAGGGCACGCTGCGGGGTGGTTACACCCAGCAGGCGTTCCCCGATGCACCGGAAGAGTAATCGCCCAGGGGGTGGCCTCGGACGCCGACACCCGGTACGCAGACAGGTAGCTTGAGGAATTGATGGCTGACAACGAGGGCACGTCCACCACGACCGAATCCCTGCCCGCCGGCGCGGACGCCGACCAGGCTTCCGCGCAGGTGGTCGCCGCCTCCACCCCCGGCGGCGCACAGACCGACATGACGGTCGCCGAGCTGCGGGACTGGCTGCGCAACTGGGTCGCCGAGGCGATCAATCAGCCGGTCGAGCAGATCACCGTCGACCGGCCGATGGAGGAGTTCGGGCTCGCCTCGCGCGACGCCATCGCGCTGGTCGGTGACATCGAGGAGCTGACCGGCGTCGTGCTCACCGCGACCGCCTACTTCCAGCATCCGACGATCGCCTCGCTGGCGGAAATGGTCATCAACGGTGAGCCGGAGCCCGTCGAGGACGCGTCCGGCGACGCCTTCTACACCGAGGGCTACCGGCCGGGCGAGGCACACGACATCGCCATCGTCGGCCTGTCCACCCGGCTTCCCGGCGCGGGCGATACCCCGGAGTCGACCTGGGAATTCCTCATCGGCCGCGGCGACGCGATCCGTGAGCTGCCCGAGGGTCGCTGGGAAGAGTTCGCCGGCAACCCCGCGGCGGCCAAGGCCATCGCCGAGGGCAACACGCTCGGTGGCTATCTGGACCAGGACGTGGTCAAGGGCTTCGACGCGGAGTTCTTCGCGATGTCGCCCCTGGAGGTCGAGCGGGTCGATCCGCAGCAGCGCCTGATGATGGAGCTGACCTGGGAAGCGCTGGAGCACGCCCGAATTCCGGCGAGCGAGCTCAAGGGCCAGCCGGTCGGCATGTTCGTCGGCTCGTCCACCAGTGACTTCATGTTGATCTCGGCGCTGGGACTCGGCGCGGAGCAGGGCCCGAACGTCCCCGCGTCCGCGCAGGCGTACGGCATCATGGGCAGCTCGAACGGCATCATCGCGAACCGGATCTCCTACTTCTTCGACTTCCGCGGCCCCTCGGTCACCGTCGACACCGCGTGCTCGTCCACCATCGTCGCGGTGCACCAGGCGGTCCGCGCGCTGCGTGACGGCGATGCCGATGTGGCACTGGCCGGCGGCGTGAACATGATCCTGGCGCCGATGGCCACCCTCGGCTTCGACATGGGCGGCGGCGTCGCCAAGAACGGCCGGATCAAGGCGTTCTCCGCCGATGCCGACGGCATGGTCCGCTCGGAGGGCGCGGGCGTGTTCGTGCTCAAGCGCCTGGCCGACGCCGAACGTGACGGCGATCGAATCATGGCCGTGATCAAGGGTTCCGCGGTCAACAACGACGGCCGCTCCAACGGTCTGCTCGCGCCGAACCCCGACGCCCAGGCCGACGTGCTGCGCCGGGCGTACCGGGACGCGGGCATCGTGCCGTCCACCGTCGACTACATCGAGGCGCACGGCACCGGCACCCCGCTCGGCGATCCGATCGAGGCCGACGCACTGGCCAAGGTGGTCGGCCGCGGTCGCGACGAGGACAAGCCCGCGCTGCTCGGTTCGGCCAAGACCAACTTCGGCCACCTGGAGTCCGGCGCGGGCGTGGCCAGCCTGGCCAAGGTGCTGATGGGCTTGCAGCACAACGTCATTCCGCCGAACATCAACTACGCGGGCCCCAACCCGTACATCCCGTGGGATCAGTCGCACCTGAAGGTCGTCGTCGAGCCCACGGAGTTCCCGCGCTACAGCGGCACCGCCACCGTCGGCATCTCCGGCTTCGGCTTCGGCGGCACCAACGCCCATGTCGTTGTGCAGGAATACGTTCCGGCGTCGGCCCGGGCCGCGGCGAGCGCTGAACCCGTGGCCGAGGCCGATGCCGCCGCGGCGATCGATGCCGAGCTCGACGACGAGACCACCGACGTGATCGCGGAAGCGGACGCGGTGGTCGACGCCGCCGAATCGGACGACGAAATCGCCGTGCCCGCCCTGGAAACCGCGGCTCCGGCCGCGGAAGCCGTTGCGCCCGTGGCGGAATGGACCGAAGAGCGGACCGAGCCGTTGCCGGTGATCCTGCCGGTGTCCGGCTACCTCCCCTCCCGCCGCCGCCGCGCCGCCGCCGAACTGGCCGACTGGCTGGAATCCGAAGCGGGACGCGACGTTTCGCTCGAGGATGTGGCCCGGTCGCTGGCCAAGCGCAGCCACTGGCGCTCGCGCGGCGTGGTGCTCGCCGCGACCCACGAGGAGGCCGTCACCGGCCTGCGCGCCATCGCGGCGGGCAAGCCGGGCGCCGGGGTGTTCACCGCCGACGCGCCCGCCGTCATGGGGCCGGTCTGGGTGCTCTCCGGCTTCGGTGCGCAGCACCGCAAGATGGCCAAGCGGCTCTACCTGGAGAATTCGATCTTCGCCAAGGCCGTCGACGAGGTCGACGTGCTGGTGGAGGACGAGGCCGGCTATTCGATCCGCGAGCTGTTCCTGGACGACAGCCAGGACTACAACGTCGGCACCTCGCAGGTCGGCATCTTCACCATCCAGATCGGCTTGGCCGCGCTGCTGCGGGCGCACGGCGCCCAGCCCGACGCGGTGGTCGGCCACTCGATGGGCGAGGTCGCCGAGGCCTACATCGCCGGTGGTCTGCCGCTCGAGGACGCGGTCCGGGTGATCTGCGCCCGCTCGCGCCTGATGTACGAGGGCGAGCAGATGATCACCGACGACGATGTGCGCAACATGGCACTCGTCGAAAAGAGCGCCGAGGACATCGAGGCGCTGCTCGCCGACTACCCGGACGTCGAGGTCGGCGTGTACGCCGCCCCGACCAACACGGTGATCGGCGGCCCGCGGGAGCAGGTCGAGGCGATCGTGGCGCGGGTCGAGGCGGAAGGCAAGTTCGCCAGGATCCTGCAGACCCGCGGCGCGGGCCACACCTCGCAGATGGATCCGCTGCTCGGCGAGCTGGCCGCGGAGCTGGCCGGCATCGAGCCGACCAAGCTGAAGACCGGCCTCTACTCGACGGTGCACAAGGGCGAGTTCTACCGTCCGGGTAGCGATCCGGTGCACAACGAGGACTACTGGGTCAAGAACATGCGCGGCAGCGTCTACTTCACCAATGCGGTGAAGATGGCGGTCGACGCCGGGCACACCACCTTCCTGGAGCTCGCGCCGAATTCCGTCGCGCTGATGCAGGTGCTCGGCACCACGTTCGCCGCGGGCCTGCACGACGCGCAGCTCATCCCGACGCTCAAGCGCAAGGAAGACGAGGCGGCCGGCGTGATCGGCGCGCTGGCTCAGCTGTACGTGCACGGGCATCAGGTCGACCTGTCGTCGCTGCTGGCCCCGGGCGACTACGCCGACGTTCCGCGAACCAAGTTCGTGCGCAAGGAGTTCTGGCCGAAGGTCTCGCTAGCCGCCACCGCGAACACCGGTGCGCCCGGCGCGCACGTGGCGCTGCCGGACGGCAGGCATGCGTGGCAGGTGCCGGCCGAGTCGGCGGGCGATCTCGCCGCGCTGGTGAATGCCGCTGCGGCACAGGTGCTCAGCGATGTGTCGCTGGGTGCCTCGATCACCCACGCGGCCGTTCCGTCCGCCGGGACCTTGACCACCACGCTCACCCCGCACCCCGGTGGCGCGTCGGTGCAGGTGCACGCCAAGGAGGGCGCGACCTTCCGGCTGCTGTTCGACGCGGTGGTCACCTCCGGTGCGCCGCTGCCGGAATCGGTTGCGGTCGAGGCTGTTCCGGCCGCCGCGGCGAGCGAGCCCGCGGGTGACACGGACCTCGAGGTCGTGGAAACCTTCGGCGACCGCTGGGATCCCGAGGGCAGCCAGTCGCTCGACGACCGGCTCGCGCTGATCGTCGCCGAGTCCATGGGCTACGCGGTGGAGGATCTCCCGATGGAGATCCCGCTGATGGAGCTGGGACTCGATTCGCTGATGGCCATGCGGATCAAGAACCGCGTGGAGTACGAGTTCGACATCCCGCAGTTGCAGATCCAGGCCGTGCGCGACGCCAACCTCAACGAGGTCGGCAAGGTGCTGCGGTACGCCGTCGAGCACCGCGAGGAAATGCAGGCGGTCGCCGCGCGGCAGGCCGCGGGCGAAGAGATCGTGGTCGACGGCGGCTTCATCGCCGCCGCTCGGGCCGCGGTCGAGGCCGGTGCGGATCCCGCCGATGCGGTCGCGAAAGCGGCTGCCACCGAAGGTGTTTCGCTGGACATCGAGACCACGTCGGTGCAGGCGGAAGCCGCCGAGATCGTCGCGGAGGCCGAAGCGGCTGCGGGCATCACCGATGCCGCGCCCGCGACGGCGCCCGCCGCGCCCGTATCGGCCGAGCAGGCCGCCGCGGCCGAGGCGAAGGAAGCCGCCATCGAGCAGTCGCTCGACAAGGTGGACACCACCGTGATCGGTGCCGCCGAGCAGCTCACGGCGCAGGCGGCTCCCGCACCGGCGCAGCCGGTGTTCGGCGCGCCGTCCGGGGCCGACGATGACGACGACGTGCCGCCGCGTGACGCGGCCGAGCGCCTGACCTTCGCCACCTGGGCGATCGTCACCGGCAAGTCGGCGGGCGGCATCTTCAACACCCTGCCGATCCTTGAGGAATCGGTCGCCGAGAAGCTGGCGGAGCGACTCACCGAGCGGGTCAAGGCCGAGGTCACCGTCGACGATGTGCTCGACTGCGAGACCATCGAGCAGCTCGCCGATGTGGTACGCAACCTGCAGGACAGCGGAGCCGATGTGGACGGGTTCATCCGTCCGCTGCGGGCGCGCGAAGCAGGTTCGAATGCCGTGCCGGTCTTCGTGTTCCATCCGTCCGGCGGCAACACCCTTGTCTACGAGCCGCTGCTGAAGCGGCTCCCGGCGGGCACTCCGATGTACGGTTTCGAACGCGTCGAGGGCGACATCCTGGAGCGGTCGAAGCAGTATGTGACCGAGCTGCGCAAGATCCAGGGTGATGGCCCGTACGTCCTGTACGGCTGGTCACTCGGCGCGGTGTTCGCGCTACAGGTCGCCCAGCTGCTGCGGGCCGACGGTGCCGATGTGCGCAATGTCGGCCTGATCGACCTGGCGCTGCCGGTCGAGGACGAGGACAACAGCCCGGAGGAGCGAGTGCGCCGCATCGAGCGCTACCAGGTCTTCGCGAAGAAGACCTATGGCGTCGAGGGGGAGCTCGATCGCGAACAGCTGGAGACGCTGGCCGCGGCCTCCGACGAAGAGCAGTTCAAGATGATCAGCGATCTGGTCAAGATGAGCGGAACCAAGATTCCCGGCGGCGTGCTCGAACATCAGCGCACCTCGTGGATCGAGAGCCGGCACCTGGCCAAGACCACACCGACCCGTTACGACGGTGATGTGGTGCTCTACCTCGCGGATCGCTATCAGGACGGCATGATCGAGCTGGAACCCCGTTTCGCCGATCGGCGCCCGAATGGTGGTTGGGACGAATACATTCCAAAGCTCGAGGTCATCCATATCGCGGGCGACCACCTGCAGATCGTCGACGAACCGCGGATCGGGAAGATCGGAGCCGACCTCACCGCGAAGCTTGCGGTGATTACCCCGCAGGGGTGACTGA
This sequence comes from Nocardia sp. NPDC006044, assembly GCF_042871115.1. Taxonomy (NCBI): domain Bacteria; kingdom Bacillati; phylum Actinomycetota; class Actinomycetes; order Mycobacteriales; family Nocardiaceae; genus Nocardia; species Nocardia sp. NPDC006044. The sequence goes on along the minus strand of NZ_JBIAID010000007.1, from coordinate 51,440 downwards.
CGAAAGGGGCCACGTGAGCGAGCGCCGCGAGCGAACCATGGGCACAGCGCCTGTGGGCACAGCGGAACCGAGCGCCGGCGAGGTGCAGCTGTGAGCACTACTGCGGAGAAGCTCGCCGACCTGCGTAAAAGACTGGATCTCGCGCAGGAACCGGCGGGCGAGGCGGGAGTGGCGAAGCGGGCGAAGAAGGGCATCCCCAGTGCCCGCGACCGGATCGGCATGCTGCTCGATCCGGGCACCTTCGTGGAAATCGGTGCGCTGGTGCGCAAGCCGGGTGATCCGACGGCGTTGTACGGCGACGGCGTGGTCACCGGGCACGGTCTGGTCGAGGGCCGGCCGGTGGCGGTGTTCTCGCACGACCAGACCGTGTACGGCGGTTCGGTCGGCGAGATGTTCGGCCGCAAGGTCGCCGGGATCATGGAGTACGCGGCCAAGGTCGGCTGTCCGGTGGTCGGCATCAACGATTCCGGCGGCGCGCGCGTGCAGGAGGCGGTGACCTCGCTGGCCTGGTACGCCGAGCTGGGCCGGCGGCAGGAGCCGTTGTCCGGTCTGGTGCCGCAGATTTCGATGATCCTCGGCAAGTGCGCCGGCGGCGCGGTGTACGCCCCGATCAACACCGATGTGGTGGTGGCGACCGAAGAGGCGTACATGTTCGTCACCGGGCCCAAGGTGATCCGTGAGGTCACCGGCGAGGACGTGAGCCTAGAGGAGCTCGGCGGCGCGCAGAGCCAGGCGGAGTACGGCAACATCCATCACGTCGCGCCGGATGAGAAGTCGGCGTTCCAGTGGGTGCGTGACTACCTGAGCTTCCTGCCGACCAGCTGTCAGGAACTGCCGCCGATCGTGAATCCCGGCCTGGAGCCGGAGCTCACCGACAGCGACCGGGAACTGAACGCCCTGGTGCCGGACTCGGACAACGCCGCCTACGACATGCACGACATCCTGCTGCGGATCTTCGACGACGGCGGTTTCCACGAGGTCGGCGCGACCGCGGGACGCAACGTCATCACCGGCTTCGCCCGGGTCGACGGTCGTCCGGTAGGCGTGGTGGCGAACCAGCCGATGGTCTACGCGGGCGCGCTGGACGCGCGAGCCTCGGACAAGGCCGCGCATTTCGTGCGGCTGTGCGACGCGTTCGAGATCCCGCTGGTCTTCGTCGTCGACACCCCCGGCTTCCTGCCGGGCGTGGAGCAGGAGAAGATCGGCGTGATCAAGCGCGGGGGCCGGTTCCTGTTCTCCTACGTGGAGGCGACGGTACCGAAAGTGACTGTGGTGATTCGCAAGTCGTACGGCGGCGGCTACGCGGTGATGGGCTCCAAGCAGCTCGGCGCCGACGTCAACCTGGCCTGGCCGACCGCGCGCATCGCGGTGATGGGCGCGGAGAGCGCGGTGAGCCTGATCGGCGGCAAGCAGATCGCGGCCGCGCCGGAGGAGCAGCGGGCGGCCGTGCGCCAGCAGATGATCGACTTCTACAACGCCACCATGGCGACGCCGTGGGTGGCCGCCGAGCGCGGTTACATCGATGCGGTCATCGAGCCGGCCAACACCCGGCTGGAGCTGCGTAAGGCCTTGCAGTTGCTGCGGGACAAGTCGCTGGCGCGCAATCCGCGCAAGCATCACCTGCTGCCGCTGTAATACCGGAATCGGGCCGCATCCCGTTGGGGCGCGGCCCGATTCACCCGAGTCGGGCTCGAACCTCAGGCGAGGCTTGCGGATTCGATGACGACGTCGTCGGTCGGCACGTCCTGGTGCCCGCCCGCGCTGCCGGTGGACACGGCGGCGATCTTGTCGACCACCTCGGTGCCCTCCACGACCTTGCCGAACACCGTGTAGCCCCAGCCGGACGGGGTCGGCGCGGAGTGGTTCAGGAAGGCGTTGTCGGAGACGTTGACGAAGAACTGCGCGGTCGCCGAGTGCGGGTCGTTGGTGCGCGCCATCGCCACGGTGTACTTGTCGTTCTTCAGGCCGTTGTTGGCCTCGTTCTGGATCGGCGCCTGCACGCCCTTCTGCCGCATGCCGCGCTCGAAGCCGCCGCCCTGAATCATGAAGCCGGGAATGACGCGGTGGAAGATGGTGCCGTTGTAGTGGCCCGCGTTCACATAATCCACGAAGTTCTGCACCGTGTTCGGCGCCTTCTGGTCGTCAAGTTCCAGGACGATCGGTCCGTAATTCGTCGTGAGATTCACCTTGGTCATACCCACACCTTGCCAGCCCGCCGCCGCACGCCTTTTGCCGGTCTTCGGATGCGGCGCGACTATCGCGGGCGCCGCGCGGCCGGGAACGGTCTCCGTACTGGGCGTGTCCGCCGTACCGCCGCCGGGAGCTGTGACAAATATCCAGGTCGGAGGGGGTGAAGTTCATATCGCATTTCAATTGATCTAGAAACGGCAACTGTTCCGGCGAGAACACGGGTAACTCGCCGGGTACGGCACCGGGCGATTCGCCGCTTAACCGCCGGACGCCGACGAAACTTGCCGCGCACTTAAGTCCGGCTTGAATACTCACAGTGACGGACTAGCCTGGCCTCGAGACGCGGGGAGGCGGGGGAGCTAGCATTGCCAATCGTGCCCGACGCCGCTACTGCTGTCCTGACGAAACCGCCCGCCGTGCCAGCGGCCTCTTCGGCCGATTTCCGCACCGCGCGAATAATCGCGCTGGTCGCCGGATTGCTCGGCGCGCTGTTCGCCTTGGCCACCCCGTTCCTGCCGGTGACCCAGACCACCGCGCAACTGAACTGGCCGCAGGACGGCAAGCTCGGCAATGTGCAGGCCCCCTTGATGTCTCAGGTCCCGATCGACCTGAGCGCCAGCATTCCGTGCAGCGCGGTCGCGCAGCTGCCGGAGCGCGGCGGCATGCTGCTGGCCACCGCGCCGCCGCAGGGCGACCGGGCGGCGTTGGAGGCATTGTTCATTCGGGTGTCGGACACCTCGGTGGACGTGGTCGACCGCAACGCGGTGGTGGTGTCGGCGCCGCGGTCGGACATGGACCGGTGCTCGGCGCTGGTGCTCACCTCCGACAACCAGAGCACGCACGCGGAGTTCACCGGCCTCACCCGGATGATGGACGATCCGAAGGCGCCGGCCGGCAGCGGGCAGCAGATCGAGGTCCCGGTCGAGGGCACCATGAACAGCGACCTGCGCCCACAGGTGGTCGGCGTCTTCTCCGAGCTCAAGGGCGCGGTGCCGGACGGACTGTCGTTCAAGATGACGGTGGATACCCGGTTCTCCAGCAGCCCGACCGCGATCAAGCTGATCGCGATGATCGCGGCGGTGCTGTGCACCCTGGTCGCGCTCGCGGCGCTGGCCCGGCTCGACGGCAGTGACGGGCGCGGGCACCGCCGCTTCCTGCCGTCCAACTGGCTGAAGCCGACCTGGGCGGACGGCGCGATCATCGGCACGCTGCTGGTGTGGCATTTCGTCGGCGCCAACACCTCCGACGACGGCTACATCCTGAGCATGGTGCGGGTCGCGCCGCACGCGGGCTACATGGCCAACTACTTCCGCTGGTACGGCGTGCCGGAGGCGCCGTTCGGCTGGTACTACTACGTGATTCAGCTGTTCGCGGAGTTCTCCACCGCGAGCGCGTGGGTCCGGGTGCCCGCGCTGCTCTGCGCCATCCTCTGCTGGATGGTGATCAGCCGCGAGGTGGTGCCCCGGCTCGGCCGCGGGGTGCGCAACAGCAAGGTCGCGCTGTGGACCGGCGGCCTGGTGTTCCTGGCGTTCTGGCTGCCGTTCGACAACGGCCTGCGCTCGGAGCCGATCGTCGCGCTCGGTGCGCTGCTCACCTGGGTCTCGATCGAGCGGGCCATCGCGACCGGTCGGCTGCTGCCCGCGGGCGTCGCGGTCTTGGTCGCCGCCTTCACCCTCGCCGCCGCGCCTACGGGCCTGATGTGTGTGGCGGCGTTGCTCGCCGGTATTCGTCCGCTGGTGCGGATCGTGGTGCGCAGGCGACGGCAGTTCGGCTCCAACGGGGCGAAGTGGTGGTCGACGCTGCCGCTGCTCGCACCGATCGTCGCGGCCGGGCTGCTCGTGCTGATCGCGGTGTACACCGATCAGACCTTCGCCGGCATCCAGGAGGCCAACCGGGTGCGTCAGGTGACCGGGCCGAACCTGGCCTGGTACGAGGACTACCTGCGCTACTACTACCTGTTCGTGGAGACCGTCGACGGGTCGCTGGCCCGCCGGTTCGCCTTCCTGGTGATGCTGCTGTGCCTGTTCACCACCATGCTGGTGTTGTTGCGGCGCAGGCAGGTTCCCGGCATCGCGAGCGGGCCGACCTGGCGGCTGATGGGCGTCGTCTTCGGCACGATCTTCTTCATGATGTTCAACCCGACCAAGTGGACGCACCACTTCGGCGCGTACGCGGGCATCGCCGGCTCGCTGGCCGCGGTGACCGCCGTCGCGGTGTCGGCGTCGGCGTTGCGCGCGCGGAAGAATCGCGCGATCTTCTTGGCCGGCCTGTTGTTCGTGCTCGCGCTGTCGTTCTCCGGCATCAACGGCTACTGGTATGTGTCCAGCTTCGGTGTGCCGTGGTTCGACAAGCGGATCTCCTTGCACGGCTACCAGTCCAACACTCTGATGCTCGGCTTGTTCGGTCTCGCACTGGCTCTGGTGGCCTGGCACTCGTTGCGCGAGGGTTACGCCAAACCGGAGGCCTCGCCGAAGTCGGCGCGGGGCAGGCGGATTCGCAAGTTCGCCGCGATCCCGCTGACCGTCGTCGCCGCGCTGATGGTGTTGCTCGAGGTGCTCTCGCTGGTCAAGGGCGCCGTCTCGCAGTACCCGGCGTACTCCATCGCCCGGTCGAATCTGGACGCGATCGGCGGCAGCAGCTGCGGTCTGGCGAATGACGTTCTGGTGGAACCGAATCCGAACGGCGGTGCGTTGCAGCCGATCGCCGATCCGGCCCATCCGCTGACCGACCCGAACGATCCGCTGGCCGGCGTCGACCCGGTCGGCTTCGATCCGAACGGCGTGCCGAACGACCTGTCCGCCGACAGCGTCGAGGTGAAGCCGGGCACCGGCAACACCTCCACCCAGTCGGTCGGCGCCGCGTTCGCCGAGGGGCAGAGCGCGGGCACCGGCGGTGGCCAGGGCGCGCGCGGCGTCAACGGCAGCACCGTGGCCCTGCCCTTCGGCCTGGACCCGGCGACCACGCCGATCCTGGGCAGCTACCAGAGCGGGGTGCAGCAGCCCGCGCACCTCACCTCCAGCTGGTACGGGCTCGCGCCGCGCTCGGCGGACAAGCCGCTCGTGGTGATCTCCGCTGCCGGTCGCATTCTGTCCGTCGACGACACCGGTGACACCAAGTACGGTCAGTCGCTCACCGTCGACTACGGCAAGCGCCTGCCCGACGGCAGCGTCGAGAAGCTCGGCAACTACCTGCCGCGCGACATCGGCCCGTTCCCGTCCTGGCGCAACCTGCGCGTCCCGCTCGCCGAGATCGCCCCGGATGCCGACGCGGTGCGCATCGTCGCCAACGACCCGATCCTGATCGGCGACCAGTGGCTGGCGTTCACCCCGCCGCGGATGCCGAAGCTGCAGTCGCTCAACACCTTCATCGGTTCCGAGCAGCCGGTCCTGGAGGACTGGGCGGTCGGCCTGCAGTTCCCCTGCCAGCGTCCGCTCAATCACAAGAACGGCGTGGCGGAGGTCCCCGGTTACCGCATCCTCCCGGACCGCCCGCTGGCCATCAGCTCCACCAACACCTGGCAGGCCGAGGAGTTCGGCGGACTGCTCGGCTTCGCCCAGATGCTGGCCAAGTCGGTCACCGTCCCGACCTACCTCAAGGACAACTGGGCCCGCGACTGGGGCTCCCTGGAGCGTTACGACCAGTACGACCGCTCCGCCACCCCGGCCCAACTCGAAACCGGCACGGCCACCCGATCCGGTTTCTGGTCCCCCGGCCAACTCCGGGTGTTCTAGGCCCCCATCGAACAACCGCAGGCCCGTTGCGAAGGCACCCCAGCCTTCACAACGGGCCTGCTGTCGTCAGGGCGTTCGTTCAGTCGCAGAAGCGAACGGGCCGACGTTGTCGGTGGCAGGGCGACCAACCGCCACTGCCTAGCTCACGCCGGAGTATCTCCTGGGGACGTGGCGGCGAAATCCGAGGCGGCCTCGACGGATTCGGTGCAGGACAGACGGCGCTCGTCGTAGCGGACTTGGGCGAGGTGAACGTCGTCCATGCGTTGTTCCGCCCAGGATTTGATCGCCTGCATGACCGGTTTGAGACTGTGGCCTAGCTCGGTCAGCTCGTAGTCGACGCGGACCGGGACCGCCGCGGTGACGCGGCGGGTGAGCAGGCCGTCGCGTTCGAGGGTGCGCAGGGTTTGGGTGAGCATTTTGGGGCTCACGCCGGCGATTCTGCGGTTGATCTCGGCGTAGCGGAGCGGGCCGTCGGCCAGTGCGGCGAGGATGAGGCTCACCCATTTGTCACTGATGCGGTCCAGCAGGAGTCGGGCGGGGCACTCGGCCAGGTAGGCGTCGTACCGCTCTTTTGCCTGCTCGCGGCGTTGGGCCGCGGTCGTTGTCGGCACCTGCTCACCTCGCTGTCTGCTACGCACTCTCAGGTAACTACTACCCGTTGGATAGTAGCCGAGCTTAGGTTTGTCGCAGTCGAGCAGTGAGGAACAGCATGCGTGCAGTGGTCGTCCGTCAGCGGGGTGTCGTCGAACTCGCCGAGGTGCCGACGCCGGCACCCGGGCGGGGTGCGGTGCGGATCAAAGTCGCTGCGGCGGCGGTCAATCCGGTGGATCTGATGGTGCGCGACGGTGTGGGCGGCACGCCGTTCGCCGCCGAACGGGAGCAGTGGGGGATCGGCTGGGATGTCGCGGGCACCGTCGACGCGGTCGGCGCCGAGGTGCCGGAGTTCGTGCCGGGGCAGGCGGTGATCGGGATCAGTGACCGGCTCGATGTGTCGTCGGCCGCGCAGGCGGACTACGTCGTGCTCGATGCCGGAAATGTCGCTCCCGCACCGGCTTCGGTGTCCGCCGCGGCGGCCGCGACCATCCCGCTCAACGGGCTGACGGCGATGCAGGCGCTCGCCGCGCTCGACCTGCGCCCCGGGGAGACGCTACTGGTGACCGGGGCGGCTGGCGCGGTCGGCGGATTCGCGGTCGAATTGGCTGCGGCGCAGGGGGTTCGGGTGATCGCGTCGGCGGCCGTCGCCGACGAGCCGACGGTGCGCGGTCTCGGCGCCACGGATTTCGTGCCGCGCGCGGGGAGTTTGCCGGACGCGGTTCGCGAGGTGGTGCCCGGCGGGGTGGATGCGGCGTTGGACGCCGCGGCGCTCGGTCCTGCGGCCTTGGCCGCTGTGCGTGGCGGCGGCCGGTTCGTCTCGGTGAGCGTGCCCGCGACGCCGATTCCGTTGCGCGGCACCACGGTAACGACTGTGCTGGTGCGGGCGGATCGGCGTCAGCTGGATGACCTCGTCGCCCGGGTCGAGGCCGGCAGGCTGACGCTGCGGGTCGCGGAGACGCTGCCGTTGAGCGCCGTGGGGACGGCGCAGCGGCGGATGGCGACGGGTGGGGTTCGGGGACGGTTCGTGCTGGTGCCGTGAGGCGCCGGTCGGGCTCCGTCCGGCAGGTGCCGTGGACTACCGGCGGGGCCCGGAACGGGCGCGGCCGGCCGTCGCTGGGTGGTTGCTCAGACCTTTGTCATACGCAGACCGAGTTCGCGGCGCAGGACCTCCTGGGAGGGGAGGCGGTCGAGGACGCGCAGCACCGCGGGGCGCAGTTCGCGTTGCTCATCTGCGGTGAGCAGACCGACGAGGTCACGCAGATCCATGTGGTCGAAAGCCGTCGTCATAGTGCACAGGTTACGGATTTCTGTGGGTTTCGTCCTGCGATCCTGCGGTGTTTTTGCCGTCCAACCGGTCTGTTTACAACATCTTTGCGGCCCCGCAACACCGAACCGGCTGGTCCGGTGTTGCGGAACGGCAACGGCGGCTAGCGAACCCGGATCGGATCGTCCCCGGCCAGCCCGGACCGCGTGCGCACCGTGACGCCGATCTCAGCCGGTTTCGCGTTCCGGTCGTAGGGGGTGAACCGCTCCAGAGATCCCCAGTCGCGAGACCAGTCGTGGTCGAGGTAGCTGGGGACGGTTTCGGACTTCAGCAGCAGCCCGGTCCAGCCGAGCGGCCCGCCGCCGATATCGTCCTGCCAGGCGTTGGACGCGTCGGAGCCGACCCGGTCGGGCAGGATCCGCCAGTTCGGCACCTCGGCGACGCCGTCGTGATGATCGAACGGGCGCTGGCACGGGAAGGCCAGCCCGACGTGCCAGTCCAGCAGCACCGGGTTCTGCGATCCGACAACGGAATTCAGCGTGGCCAGCTTGGGCAGCCGGGGCGGCGTGACCGCGAGCCACTGCTTCTGGGTGATGTCGTTGTCCACCGCGACCAGTCGCACGGCGTTCGCCTCGACCGGCAGCCGATCCAGCGGCACCCGCAGGTTGCGCCAGGACGGCGCGGGCCCGATGTCGATCGGGTCGACCGAGCCGAGCTTGCGCACCGAGCCGTCCGCCTCGTGCACGCCGTACTCCAGGTGCAGCTCCTGGCCGTAGGTGACCACGCCGTCGGCGTCGACGTGCCGGATCCGGCCCGCCGCGGTGATGGCCAGCACCCGGTAGGCCGGGTCGTGCCGCATGCTGTCGGCCAGGTCGAGGCGATACCACTGGGAGGTCAGCGAGGCCTGTGACTGCTCGCCCTCCTGGTAGCTGCCCAGCACCGGCGTGGTCGCCGGGTCCAGCCCGAACGGCAGCGCGACGGTGCTGCCGTTGATGCCGGTCCGGGTCGTGGTGCCGCCGCCGGTACCCGCACCGGTGGTCTTGGTGGTCTTGTTCTTCGAGTCGGAGTTGACCGAGTTGGCCCCGCCGGACACGGTTTCGTCCGCGTCGGCGGTGAGGTCGCTCGCGACCCCGTTGGGCGTGAATCCCTTCGACTCGGCGGCCAATCCGTCGGCGGGCGAGCCCGAGTAGGGGAGCAGCACCGAGTTCGCGGTGTCCGTCTCCACCAGCACCTCGTTCGCCAGCGCGCACGAATCTCCCTTCAGCGACTGAAGATTCGACTTGGCCACCGAGTACGCCGGGTACTGCGCCACCGCCGCCTTGGCCAGCGACGCCACCTCGAACAGCACGAGCAGCGCCGCGGCGATGGTCAGCGGCGCGCTCGCGAACCGATCGAACCGGCGCGGCGTCGCGCGTGGCCGCCGATACGGCTCCCGGTAGTGCAGCCACACCGCGACGATCAGCGCGACCCCGCTGAGCCCGAGGAACAGCGTGGAGAAACCCTTGCCCGCGAACAGCGGCGCCTTGTCCCACCACGGCACGCCGTAGCTGGACACGTACCACCAGCCGTTCGACCCGGTGAACGTCACCGCGAGCAGGAACAGCACCGCCGCCGCGAACAGCGCCCGGTTGCGCGGCGAGCGAATTCCCTCGCTGCCCACCGCGACTGCCGCCAGCGCGGCCAGCGAGCCGGCCAGGCCCGCGTACACGCCGAAGTGGTGCGTCCATTTGGTCGGCGTGAACATCATCAGCACCAGCGAGGCGAACACGATGCCGAGGATCCGCACCGACGGCCCGCGCGAGGTGCCGGGGATGCGTCCCTTGCGCAGTACCTGCAATACGCAGACCAGCAGACAGAGCAGCATGACCAGCACACCGAAGCGCCGCGCGAGCGAACCGTCCGGCGAGAGCATCAACAGCGAATCCCACCGCGTGCGTTCGTCGAACCAGGCCACGTTCGGCCCGACGATGGTGCGCACGCGGGTGGCCTCGAGCACGGTGGACAGCGTCTGATCGGCGAAAACCACCACCAGAACCAGGGTTCCGGCGGAGAGGCCGGGGGCGAGCAGCGCCAGGTAGCGCAAGAGCGTTGTCGCCCAGGACGGCCGGGGCTCGGCCGCGGACTTCGCCGCCGGAACACTCTTTTCGTCGGCCTCGCCGAGTCCCATTGCACCCGAGGGGCTTTCGGCCACCCCGCCACCGACGGCGGGCACCACTCCGCGCGCCCGCTTGATGATGATCTGGAGCACCGGCCGCGATCCCGCGATCAACGCCGCGATGCAGATCAGTCCGGTCGGCCCGGCGGCCAGCGAGAATCCCGCGATCAGCACCGCGATGGCCGCGGGCAGCAGGCGCCCGGTGGCGATGGCCCGCTCGATCGAGCACCAGGTGAGCAGCGCACCCGCCGCGATCAGCGGCTCGGGACGCAGACCGTTGTCGTAGGGCAGCCAGAAGGCGAGGAACACCAGGCCGGCGGTCCACAACGCGACCTTGTTCCGCCGTACCCGGGCGCCCAAGCGCGGCAACACTTCCCGGCTGATCACCAGCCAGCACGTGACCCCGGCGAGCAGGGCCGGCAGGCGCATCCACGGGCTGGCATCGGAGAGCCGGGTCATCCAGGCGAGCACCTCGTAGGACCAGCCGAACGGCGCCTCCGGCACACCGAACCAGCGGTAGTAGTTCGCCATGTATCCGGCGTGCCCGGACGCGCGCGCCATGTTCAGGATGTAGCCGTCGTCAGAGGTGTTGGCGCCGATGAAGTGCCAGAGCCCCAGCGTGCCCAGCACCACCGCGTCGGTCCCGGTGAACCGCCACCAGTGCGCGGGCAGGAACCGGCGCGCCCGGCGCCGATCGCTGGTGTCGAGCAGGTGCAGGGCCAGCAGCGCGATGACGGTGAACACCGCGGCCGCGACGATCGCGATCAGTTTCAGTACCGACGGCGACGAGGAGAAGCGCGAGTCGATGTCGGCGTGCACCCGCGCGCCGTCCAGCCGGCCGGCCTCGAGATCGGTGAACACCCCGACCATTTGCGGCCGGATGTCCCGGGTCACGGTGTTGCGGAACGGCGTCCCGTCCTGCCGCGCCGCGCCGCTGATCTCGGTGGTCGTCGCGGCGGCAGTGGAATCGATGGTGAGCGCGGTGCAGCCGGCCGCGGTGATCTCGGCGACCGGCGCGGACAGCAGCGGCACATCGCGCAGCACCACCGACAGCGTGCCGTCGGCGACCGACACCACCAGCCCGGTGGCGGTCGCGTGACCGGACGAGACCGGCACGGTGGACACCACCGTGCCCGTGCCCACCGCCTGGATCAGCGAGCACGGCAGCGTCGCGCTCAGCCGCAGCGGCTGATACGACACCAGCGGCGCCTCGACGCTGCTGAGTCCGGCCTGCGGCCAGTCCAGCGTGGCCCGGTCCTGCCGCACCGGCAACAGCGGTGTCAGCAGCGCCAGCACGAATCCGAGGAGCCCGGAGACGAGGGCGATCAGGCGGTAACGGGTGAACGCTCGAGTTGATCGGTCCGGTCGCACGGGGGTTGATGCTAGCTACCTCACCGCGCGAACATCCCAGACCCACACGCCACCGGTCCGTGTCGGCTCGAAGCCGAGCAGCTGGGTCACCGTGCCGCGTAGCGTGTCGGCGTTCCTGGTCGGCGGCAGCACCAGCACATCGGCCCGCCAGAATTCCAGGTCGTCCCGGAACTCGACGCGGACCTCGTCGGTGATCGGCGGCACCGCGCCGGTGTCCTGCGCCTGCACGAGCAGCGCGGTGGTCGGCCGGAACTCGGGGCCGTAGATGCCCTTCTTCTGCGTGCTGGTCGGACCGACGAAATAGCCGCCCGCGAGCGGGAAGCCGAAGCCGGCCTCGGCCTGCCAGCGCAGCGCGCCCGCGTCCATCGGCCGCGACGGCGGCACCATCACCACCGACCCGCCGCTGACGTAGTGACCGACCGTCCCGTCGGCGAAGAACGCGGGTGTCGGCGGGCGCTGGACCACCGGCAGCGCCGTCGGAATCAGCGGAACCAGGGCGAACAGCAGCGCGCCGAACCAGGCCAGCGGCCGCCAGTCGACCGGCGACGCACGCCACCGGCCGATCGCCCGCTGGCTGGCCAGGGCCAGCACCACCGCGATGGCCGGGATCGCCGCCATGGTGAGCCGGGTCTCCAGCACCGTGCTCAGCAGCGGGACGTGTTCGGCCCAGCGCCAAGGCAATTCGACGCCGGTGTCGCGCTTGCCGAACATGGCGACCGCGCCGAGCGAGAGCACGCCGAACGCCGCGATCACCACGACCGCGGCGCGCACCACCCGTTCGCGCCAGAGCAGCGCGGCGGTGACGGCCAGCACCAGCAGCAGCGGCCAGCCGAAGTAGGCGTTCTGCTCGGTCTCGTTGATCGCCACGTACTGCCCGGGCAGGAACATGCCGCCGAGCGATTCGGAGGGGAACTGGGTGATCGCCTTCAGGTCGTTGCCCATCGGACCGTGATCGATCGAGCGGTAGCTCTGCGGTCCGAAGAACTGCCACCACAGCGGAATCACGGTGAGCACCAGGGCAATCGATCCGGCGAGGAGGATGGCCGGGGTGATCCCGCGTAGCACCCGCAGCCCCTGGCGGGGTGTGTGCAAGTAGTACACAACTGTGAACAGGCCGAAGGACAGCGCGAAGATCAGCAGCGGCTCCTCGCCCAGTGCGATCTGAAGTGCCACAAGGAATCCCAGCAGCACCGCATCGCGAACGCGCCGGCGCGGTGCCCCGGCGACGGCGCGTTTGGCCATCCGGATCAGCAGCCCGGTCATGATCGGCAGCAGAAGCAGCACAACGAAATTCGGGTGCGCGTTGGCATGGGAGATCATCGCGGGCGCGAAACCGCAGAACAGCCCGCCGATCGCGGCCGCGATCCTGGACTCGACCAGCTCGCGGGAGAACAGCCAATACCAGGCCAGCGCAGTGGTGGCCAGGCCGAGCGTCAGCACCAGCACGAACGTGACGGTCGGCCCGAACAGCAGGGTGATCGGCGTGAGTGGCACCCCGACCCCGAACATGGCCGTGTTGGCCATCATGTTCACCCCGGCCGGGAAGTTCTGCAGCGTGGTGCCGAGCGGGTTCTCCAGATGCGCCACCGAATGCGCGGTGACCGCGAAGAACCACTCCCACATGGTCTGGTCCTGACCGCTCTTGATCAGGTACCCGCTCTGTGTGTTGCGCCACTGCCCGGACAGCACCACGATCGCCAGCGCGAGGTAGCCCACCGCCGCGACGAAGTCGGATCGGCTGATCCGGAGCCGGGGAAGTCCGCGTCGGCGAACCGGCGTCTCGGTGGTGCGCACTGCGGTCGGGGTCGGGGCTCTGTCCGCGATTCCTACCGCCGATCCGTCCTGCGTGACCGGATCGGCCTGTCGTGCCCGTACCACCTGCAAACAGCTCCTGTAACTAGCTTCAACTCAGCCGCCCACGTTAACCGAACACGCTGTGCCCTGCCTGGCAAAGAGCGTCGGCGGCGACCCGAAAACCGGGCAGACGCGCAGGTCGAGAAGCGCTTCTGCCCGGTTTTATTCGAACCAGCTATCGGCGGACGGTCACCACGGTGAAAGGGCCGATATCGGTGGTGGTGAAGTGCGGATCGTTGAACAGGTCCTTGGGGAACGCGACGGTGTAGCGCTGCACGTTGGGATCGTTCGGGTAAACGTCCCTGGCCAGGCGCAGCGTGTAGGCGTCGCCGCTGTTGCGGAACAGGAAGGCGTCCGGGGCGCGCCACGGGCTCGCCGCCAGGGCGTCCAGCAGTGCGCCCGGCGACTTCGACTTGCTCCAGCTCTCGATGGTCGCGGCCCGGCCGGCGAAGTCGGCCAGCGGGTTCGCGTAGTGCGAGGTGAGCGCCTGGAAGCCGTAGTAGGGATAGAACGCCAGGAAGCTGGTGTCGGCGGTCAGCACCACGGTGTCCGAGCGCGGCTGTCCGGTCTGCGCGGTGATGGCCCTGTCCACCGCGCCGTACTGCGCCACCGCCGACGGCGGGCGCTTGTCCGCCCGGATGCCGTCACCATCGGTGTCGGTGTAGGCGGTGGTGATCTCCGGCGCCAGGATGTGCGGGATGTTCTGGGTGAACGCCAGCGCGCCGACGACGGCGACGGCCACCGCCGCGAGACGGAAGTTGCCCGGCTCGCCCATGGCCTGGTAGACGGCCCGGGCACCCTCGACGAACCCGAACGCCCCCGCGGCGGCCAGCAGCACCAGCAGGACGGGTTCCAGCCGGAACGACAGCAGCGTGGTTCCGGCGGCGGTCGCCAGCATCGACAGCAGCGTCCACAGATAGATGGCCACCACACCGATGCCCAGCGCCTGCGCCCGCCGCGACGAGGCCGCGCGCACGACCAGCCAGACGAGACCGACCAGGCACAGCGCGCCGCGCAGCGAGAACTCCGCCATCGGCAGCGGCAACTCGGAGCCGGACTCCGGCAGGTAGTGGAATGCGGAACCGGACCGCGACGGAACGCCGTGCAGCGCCTTCAGCAGAATCGGCAGCCACACGATCAGCGCCACCAGCGCGGCGATCGCGGCGATCACCAGCAGCCGCAGCAAGGGTCCGAAGGCCGCTCGCCAAGCCGGACCGGCCGGGCCGTCGGCCGCGCGCGCCCGCCGCGGATGACCGGCCGACGACCGCTCCCGCACCGCGAGTCCGGCCGACACCAGTCCGAGCAGCGCAACGGCGAAGGCCGCGAAGGCGGCGTACAGCGTGTAGAACGTCGCGGCCAGCCCGAGGAACAGCCCGGTGCCGAGCACCGCGCCCCAGCCGCCGGCGGTGGCCGCGGCGTGCTCGGGCCGGTGCAGCGCGCCCCACGCGAGCACCAGCACCGGCGGCAGCAGGATCACGATCACCGAGCTGTACGCCTCCGGCGAGGCATAGGCGACCGTCAGCGCGGTGGTCGACGCGGCCACCGCGATCGCCCAGTCCGCGCGAATCAGCTTGGACCACAGCACAAGTGCGACCACCGCCGCCACCGCGATCGATCCGATCGCGTACGGCTTGAACGCCGCCCACCCGTCCATCCCGAGCACGTCGGCGACCCGTCCGCCGATCCAGAACCACCCGGCCGGATAGAACGGCGGCAGATCCGCGTAGGTCATGTCGTGCAGCGCCGCGGAATCGGTGAGCCGGGTGAGGTATTCGGTGCGGAACTCCTGGTCCACCGAGACGCCGAACAGGTACAGCTTGGTCGCCGCCAGCGGCATGCCGAGGGTGCACGTGACGAACGTCGAAATGCCCACCCAGGACAGCAGTTTCGCCACCCACGGCCGAGCGAACCACGTCCCCGGCCGCGCCCGGGTCAGCGCGATCGCCGCGACCACGAAGACCGCGGCGACCACCTGCCCCACCGTGGTCAGCGCCCGGGTCACATTGGAGGAGTTGAACGCGGGCCAGTGCACCAGCGAGAACGCGACGAGTCCCACCGCGGTCACCACGATCGCGACCAGCGCCGCGAGCACCGCCTCCCCGGCACCGGTCCCGATGTGCCTGGCCAGCAGCGACCCTCGCCCGCGCACCGGAGCGGGTGCTTCGCCGCGCTCCTCGGCCACGGCCGTCATCGACCGGCTCCCGCGACGTGCGAGGGGCACGCCGTGCTGCGGCATTCTCGGCTTACTCGCATGGCATCTCCGGGTTCACTCGGGCTGGGCATTCGCACGGACGATCGGCGATCATGCTGCCAGGTTCACCCATAGATGAGTCGACCCATGCCGGTGACTGCTGATTTCGCAACGACATGGGTAACTCGTCGGGCACGCCCAAAACTTGCCCCAGTGCATGACCGCCGGTCCATGAGCCAACGTTCGTGGCACTTACGACCGGCAAAAGACGCGGAGAGGCGGGGGAGCACTCAGATGGGGAGCTTGCGGAAGATCGGGCGCGGGATGTGGCGCAGGATCATCATCACGTAGCGGAACGTGCCCGGCGCCCAGATGAGCTCCTTGCCCTTCTGCGCGGCCGAAACCGCCAGCACCGCAATGTCTTCCTTGTCGACCGTCAGCGGCGCCTCTTTGACGTGCGCCGAGAACTTGGTGCGCACCATGCCCGGCCGGATCACCAGCACGCGCGGGCCGTGCGGGCGCAGCGCCTCGCCGAGTCCGAGGAAGAAGCCGTCCAGGCCGGCCTTGGTGGAGCCGTAGACGAAGTTGGAGCGGCGGACCCGCTCACCGGCGACTGAGGACATGACGATGATCCGCCCGAAGCCCTGCGCCTTCATCTTCTCCCCGACCAGCACGCCGACGGAAACCGATGCGGTGTAGTTGATTCCGGCGACCTGCACGGCCTTGCGCTGGTTCTGCCACAGCTCTTCCGGATCGCCGTCGAGCGCGAACGCGACGATGGCGATATCGATGTCGCCGCCGTCCCAGGCCGCGTCGATCACCTTCGGGTGGCCGTCGGTGTCGAGCGCGTCGAAGTCGATGAGGTCGACCTGGCTCGCGCCGGCCGCCTTCATCTGGGCGACGGCCGCTTCGCGGAGCGGGTCGTTCGGCAGTGCGGCGAGGACGATGCGCGCGGGGCCCTTCTTCAGGTATTCCGCGCAGATCGCCAGGCCGATCTCGGAGGTCCCGCCGAGCAGCAGGATGGCCTGCGGGTTACCTACGGCATTGATCACTGCAACTCCAGCCTTCTCGCCATATCGGACATGAAAACGCCTGTGGGATCGACACTTCGGCGGATCTTGATCCACTCCTCGATCCGCGGGTACATCTTGTGGAAGGTCTCCGCGGTGGTCCGCGAGTCCTTCGCCGTGTAGAGCCGCCCGCCGAACTCCAGCACCCGCCGGTCCAGCTCGCTGACCAGTTCGTTGAGCCCCGGCTTGATCGGGAAGTCGACGCAGATGTTCCAGCCCGGCATCGGGAAGCTCAGCGGCGCCGGGTTGCTCGCGCCGAACAGCTTGAACACGTTGAGCGCCGAGTAGTGCCCGGATCCCTGGATGTCGATGATGATCCGCTCGAACTCCTCGACCGCCTCGGTCGGTACCACGAACTGGTACTGCAGGAAGCCGTTGGAACCATAGCCCCGGTTCCACTCCGCGATCATGTCCAGCGGGTGATAGAACTGGGTCAGGTTCTGCACCTTGCCGGTGTAGTTGCCGCCCATGGCGTAGTACGCCTCGCCGATGGACCGCAGCGTGAGCTTGTTCATGGTCCAGTTCGGGAAGATGTCCGGCACCGTCATCAGTTGCGGCGCATCGAATTTCAGCGGCTTGCTGCGCAGGCGCTTGGGCAGCTCGTCGACCTTGGCCAGCCGGCCGCGGGTGATGGTGGCCCGGCCCAGCTTGGGCAGCGGGCTGATCACGTCGAACCACGCGCTGGAGTAGGTGTAGTTCGCCTCGCTGCCGTCGCTGTGCGCGGCGATCGTCTCGTCCAGCGTGGTGGTCTTCACGCCGTCGTTGAGGAAGTAGGCCGACTCGGTCGGCGTCATCTCGATGGTCGCGCGCAGGACGATGCCGGTGAGCCCGTTGCCGCCGACGGTCGCCCAGAACAGTTTGGCGTTGCGCTTCGGGGTGATGTGCTGCACCTGCCCATCGGCGGTGAGCAGATCGATCGAGCGCACGTGGTTGCCGAAGCTGCCCTCGCTGTGATGGTTCTTACCGTGGATGTCGGAGGCGATGGCGCCGCCGATCGTCACCTGACGGGTGCCGGGCAGCACCGGGACCCACAGCCCGAACGGCAGCGCCGCCTTCATGAGCTGGTCCAGGCTGACGCCGCCGTCCACGTCCACGATCCGCGTATCGCGGTCGATCCGGTGGATGTTGTTCAGCGCCGTCATGTCGACGACCAGGCCGCCGGCGTTCTGCGCGTGGTCGCCGTAGGAGCGGCCGAGGCCGCGCGCGATCACGCCGCGGCGCAGATGCGGGGGCTTGGTGTCGTTGTCCTCGGCGACCATGGCCACAGCCTTGGCGATCAGTTCGGGATCACCGGTCGAGAGCACTTCGGATGAGGTGGGTGCGGTGCGACCCCACCCGGTCAACGTGCGGGTCTGCGTCGGCAATGCGAACGCGTTCCCGGCGTCGGCCCCAGCGTTTGTGACGGTGGTGCCGTTCTCGTTACCGGTCGTCGTGGTGGCGGTCGGAGCTTTCGTGGACATCGGCATAGAGGCTACAGGTATGACCGGACATCCGGTCGATGTCGCTTACTCCGGAGTAGTGATCTACGTATCGGTTTAGCGCCCGCTACGCTCGTCGCGTGCCTGCCGAACCCCACCTTCCGCTCCCGGCCGAGCTGCCACTGGTCGACGAGCCGGGCGGTACCGACGTCGACCTGAAGACCCAGATCGTCCGGTTCACCCTGACCGGCGGCCTGTCGGCGATCGTCGACTTCGGGCTGTACAGCCTGCTGTTCAACCTGCTCGGGCTGCCCCGCGAGGTGGCCAAGTCGCTGAGCTTCATCGCCGGCACCACCACGGCCTACCTGATCAACCGGCGCTGGACCTTCCAGGCCCCGCCGAGCCGGGCCCGGTTCATCGCCGTGGTGATCCTCTACGCGGTCACCTTCGCCGTCCAGGTGGGTATCAACGCGGTGCTCTACGAAGCGCTCCCCGACGCCGTCTGGCGCCAGCTGCTGGCCTTCGTGGTCGCGCAGGGCACGGCCACGGTGATCAACTTCGTGGTCCAGCGCCTGGTGATCTTCAAGATCCACTAGCCGCCGCGGGCAGGGTCAGTGCGGGACCAGGGCCCCCGCCCGGTCGCCGGCTTCGGCCTTGGCGCCGAAGTAGTCCCCGCCCTTGGCGCGGACATTGTCGGTGCCCCAGTCGCGGCGCTCGCGCTCGGCGGGAACGAGGTGCGGAATGTGCTTACGGCAGTGGATGTAGGCCTCTTCGATGTCGACCACCACCCAGCGTTCGGCGGTGCGGCCCTTGTGGTTCTCCGGCAGGCCCGGAGTCGCGTTGCGCAGCACGGCGTCCGGAATGATCCGGGCCGAGCCGTTGATGTGCAGGCCGATCAGATCGCGGACGAAATCGATGAGCAGGATCCCGACGTGCGGGTTCTCCAGGATGTTGCCCAGGCTGGCCAGCACACCGTTGCCGCGGTATTCGGGGTACGCAATCGTGCGTTCATCGATGACGTGCAGAAATCCGGGCTCGCCCGCGCGGAAGCTGGAATCGCATTCACCGTGCTTGTCCGAGGTGGCGATGAAGGCCATCTCCATCCGGCCGATGAACTCGATCATCGTCGGATTCAGCTGCTCCAGCACCTGGTCGGAATAGAAGCGAGCAGCTCTTTCCTGCGTGCCGTACCGCTCCTGTAGCTCGTGCTCGCCGTCGCTGCCGCACTGTGTACCGGGCATCTTCGCCACCCTCTGGTCGCCGGAATCCGGATCCGCGCGGGTCGACGCTGAGCTCGCGACTAAACCGAAATCCTGTCCATTTTAGTCCGTTCGGCCTGGCAAAAACTGTGAAACCAACGTTGAGAATGCACTGAATGCGTAGTTAGCGCAAGGGATTCCGGAATTCCACAACAAGCCGACCGGCCGGGATGGTTGTCCCGGCGGCCGGCTCTCTCGACGCGTGCGTCACGCCGGGTTCAGCGTCACCGGAACGCCGTTGAAGACAGCGTTGCCGGACGGCACGTCGACCACCGAATCATCGGTCAGCACATTGGCATTGACGCCGGCGTGCTGCCGGGCGACGGTCTGGGTGCTGTCCGCGTGACCCCAGCCGTGCGGCAGGCTCACCACCCCGGGCATGATCGTGTCGGTCGGCTCCAGCGGCACGGTCAGCGTGCCCGCGGCGGACTTCACCACCGCGTGCTCGCCGAGGCCGAGCCGGGCCACATCGGCCGGATTGATGTGCAGCGTACAGCGATTCGAGCCGCTCACCAGCTGGCCGATGTTGTGCATCCAGCTGTTGTTGGACCGCAGCTGGCGCCGGCCGATCAGCACCACATCCGGCGCGAGGTCGGCCAGCCGGGCCCGCATCCTGGCCACGTCGTCGAGCAGCGGCTGCGGCGCGAGATCCACCCGCTTCGAGGCGGTCCGCAGCACGCCGGGTAGCCGCGGCTGCAACGGGCCCAGGTCGATGCCGTGCGGATTGTCCAGCAGCACTTGCAGATTCAGCGTTCCGCCGTTCCACTCACCGTAGGGTCCGAGGCGCAACATCAGGTCGATGCGTTGTTCGGTGGTGTCCAGGCCCGCCAATTCGGCGCGCCGCTCGGCCATTCCGGCCTTCTGCAGCGTGCCCGCGATGATCAGTTCGTCCACGCCGGTGAGCGGGTCCACCCCGTCCGCGCTGTCGTGCGGCATGCCGGAGACCGCCGCGGCGAGCCGGGCCAGCACCCCCGATTCCGAGGGCCGGTCGCCGAGCGGGACCAGCGGGCGGGAGTAGCGCGCGTAGTTGTGCACCGCGAACTGCAACAGCGCGAAGTCGTAGTGCGGCGACTGCACCGGTCGCGGCGGCGGCAGGATCACGTCGGCGTGCCTGGTGGTCTCGTTCAGGTAGCGATCGACGCTCACCATGAAGTCGAGCTGGGCGAACGCCGCGTCCAGGCGGGCGCCGCTGGGCGCGGACAGCACCGGGTTCCCGGCGACCGTCACCAGCGCGCGGATCTGCCCCTCGCCCGGGGTGAGGATCTCGTCGGCCAGGGTCGCGACCGGCAGCTCGCCCATCGCCTCGGGCAGTTCGCGGACCCGGCTGGTCCAGCGCCCGAGCCGGAACGGCCTGCTGCGGGTGATGCCGCCCGCGGCCGCGGTGGCGAACATCGCGCCGCCGGGGCGATCCAGGTTGCCGGTCAAGGTGTTGATCGCGTCGACCAGCCACTGGGTGATGGTGCCGAATTCCGCTGTGCAGGTGCCGATTCTGGCGTAGACCGCCGCGGCCGGCGCGGAGGCGAGCTCACGGGCCAGCCGGATCACCGTCGCCGCGGGTATGCCCGTGCGCAGCGCCACCGAGTCCGGGCTGAATGCCGCTGCGGCCGTGCGGAGTTCGTCCAGGCCGTCGACCGGGACCCGGACGTCGGTGAGCCGCTCGGCGAACAGCGTGTGCACGATGCCGAACAGCAGGTACGCGTCGCTGCCCGGCCGGATGAACAGGTGCTCGTCGGCCAGCTTCGCGGTCCGGGTGACTCGCGGGTCGACCACCACGAACCGGCCGCCCCGGCGCTGCAACGCCTTCAACCGTCCGGGGAAATCCGGTGCGGTGCACAGCGATCCGTTCGATTCCAGCGGGTTCGCGCCGAGCATCAGCAGAAAGCCGGTGCGGTCCAGGTCCGGCACCGGCACGGTCAGCGGGTCGCCGAACATCAGCCCGCTGGCCACCTGCTTGGGCATCTGGTCGGCGGTGCTGGCGGAGAAAAGGTTCTTGGTGCTCAACGCGCGCAGTAATACGGGCACGTACAGCGCGCCCGCGACGGTATGTGCGTTCGGGTTGCCCAAATAGGCTGCCGCGGCCTGTTTTCCATGCTCGGCGACCACCGCGGGAAAACGTTCCGCGATGAGATCGAAGGCGTCGTTCCAGGAGGCGGTCCGCCAGGTATCGGTCGCGCGATCCCGGATCATCGGCTCGGTCACCCGGTCCGGGTCTTCGTCGAGGGTGCCGAAACTCGCCCCCTTGGGGCAGAGGAAGCCCTTGCTGAACGGATCCGCTTTGTCGCCGCGGACCGAGGTCACATGGTCGTCGGCGTCGAGGGTGATTTCGAGTCCGCACACGGCCTCGCACAGCGGGCAGGTGCGCAACAGGTTACGAGATTCCGTGACGGGAGCCATGCCCCATCCTCCCGCGCCGGCACCGGTCTGAAAAGAGAACGGGCGATACTCGCTCGTTCAGTGACGACAACGACAAGACGGCTGGTTTCGCGAGAACATGGGTAATTCCCCGCATACGAACCAACTTTGCCGCCAGATAACAGTCGGCCGCCAACGTTACTTTCGTGGCACCTGAGTCTGGCCTGAATACGCGGGGAGGCGGGCTAGCCGTGGTGGCCGGGCGGTGCCCGGCCGTCGTCAACTATTTCAGCAGGCGACGCTGGTCAGCTGCGAGCCCTTGCGGGCGGTGGCGGCGCGGACGGCGGCGCTGATCGCGACTACCGGCGGGACCCAGCGGGCCTCGGCGGGCGCGACGCTCCAGCAGGCCGAACCGGCCGAGAGCTGGGTGGGCGGCAGCGGGACGCCCGCGCCGTCGGTGTAGACAACGGCACCTGCGGCGGTGAGCGCCTCGAGTGCCATGGCGGCCTTGCGGACGCCGGTGACCAAGTGGATCTCGCGACGCTCGGCGCCGGGCAGCTCGATGACCGGCCCGGACAGGTTGTTCGCCCGCAGGAAGCGGCGAACTTCGCCGGCCAGCTCGCCGCTGACCTCGATGGCCGAAAGGTCGTCATCGGTGATCAGGCAGAGACCGTTGGCCGTTTCTGCGACCGTCCATCCGCGCTGGGTGTAGTCCTGCGCAGCGGCGGTCATTGCGGCCGCCGAGACGGAAGTCGGAAACGTGGTGCGCACTGTTCTCTCCATTCCCCGGTAGATCTGGGTCCTGCATCTTCATGGGGCGTATCGGTGCGGGCTGTCCGCAGTGTTACGCGATCTTCAAAACTTCTTCAGGACTGTTGGCTACGTCTCTTTCAGACCGGCTTGAAAGCCAATTGCTATGACGTTGCCGAAACTGTCCAGGACTTGTTGTCCCGCCGCTACTTTCGGCCGCTGACCTGATCTTTCGCTGTGCCGTTCCGGTGAGACCGCTGTGGATGGTGTGACTCGTGGGGTCTGCCCGAGTTTCTCGGCTGGCTCGGATGTGTGATTGCGGGGAGGATTTCGACCATGAGTGATGAGTCCACCGACACCGGCAGGGGGAGTGGGCTGCCGAACCCGGAGGAGTACGAAGCCGAATCGCGGTGGATCACTTGGAAGGAATCGGCCGCGCGCCGATTCTCCCGCACCGCCGCCGTCGCCGAGGAGCAGCCCCCGGAACCGTTCGAGAGCCCGCGCGCCTTCGGTCAGTGGAGCGTCGCGGCCGCGCGCGGGCTGCTCGATGTGCAGTTCCGCCGCACGGCCACCCGCACGCTGCTGCCGCTGGTGTACATCCTCGGATTGGTGTTCGCCTTCGCGGTGCCGATAGCGCTGACCGTGTCCATGTGGCGGGTCTCGGCGGTGCTCGGGGTGCTCGCGGCGCTGATCGGGGTGCCGCTCGGGCTGACCATCGCGGCCGCCGTGCGGCTGATCCTGGAATTCCTGGCCAATGCCTCGCGCCTGGCGACCAGGATGGAGCACATCAGCGAGCTGGCCGACGATCTGTTCCAGGCGCTGTCGGATGTCGCGGAGCCGGTCAACCAGCTCTCCGAAGACGTTCGCGCGGTGCAGTTCTGGCGCTTCCGCAAGGGCGGCTCGCGCAGGTAGCGAACCGAAATGCGTCCCGCCAAACACTTTTGACGTTGCGAGGCCAACGGCCTAGCTGCGCCACCGATCGTGACCTTTGTCCGATTCGCTGTGAAACAATGCTGTTCGGATGCCGGGGTACCGACGAGCGGCATCTGGTAGGGATGGTCGCCAGGACGAACTCGTCAGGGGTTCGGTGCGACCGGCGCACGGCAACGAGGGGGGAACAACCATGGCTTTACCGGCGGGGACCACTGGGTCGACGATGCCCAGACGCCAGCTCGGGCGGCATCTGCGTGATCTGCGTAACCGGGCGCGGATGACCACCAGGACGGCCGCGCAGCAGCTGGAGTGGTCCGAAGCCAAGATCTGGCGGATCGAGACCGGTCAGACCTCACTGCGCAGCCTCGACGTCGAGGCGATGTGCAAGGTCTACGGCGCGCCGACCGACCTCATCGCACCGCTCACCGCCCTGGCCAGGGAGACCAAGGCGCGCGGCTGGTGGACCGCCTACGGCGACGTGATCGCCGAGGGCTACGAGGTCTACATCGGCTTGGAGGAGGCGGCCTCGCGGCTGTCCACCTACGAGAACGAACTGGTGCCGGGTCTGCTGCAGACCGAGGCGTACACCCGCGCGATGCTGCGCGCGGCGCGACCGGAGATGCCGGCCAGCGAGATCGACCGCCGGGTGCAGCTGCGGATGGCGCGCCAGACCTTGGTCACCCGCCCCGACGCGCCGATCCACCTGGACGCGGTGATCAGCGAATCGGTGCTGTGGCGGCGGATCGGTGGCGCCGAGGTGACGGCCGGGCAGCTGGCCCACCTGCGCCGCATGTGCGACCTGCCGAACGTCCGAATCCGCCTGGTGCCACCGGATTCCGGCTACCACGAGGGCATGGACTCGGGCCGGTTCGTCATGCTCGAGTTCCCGGAGTTGCGGGTCGGCGAGCAGCCCGAACCGCCGGTGGTCTACGTCGAGGCGTTCACCGGACCGGTCTACCTGGACAAGGAAAACGAAATCGACCGGTACCGAAAGGCTTTCGCGAGCCTGGGCGGGGTCGCGGTGGACGCGCGCGCGGGCATCGACGAGGCCCGCGACAGCTGCAGCGTCTGATCGCGATGCCCGAGGACGTTGCGCGTCAGCACTTTTGGCCGGGTGAGCCCCAGGTCTCGGTCAATACCGCGCGGTGAGTGGGCAGTGCGCGGTCGTAGACTTCGCGCCCCTTCTCGGTGAGGCAGACGAACACGGCGCGGCGATCGTCGGTGCACATGGTGCGCGACACCAGGCCGTCGCGTTCGAGCCGGGCCACCGCCCGCGAGAGCGCGCTCTGGCTCAGGTAGATGTCGTTGGCCAGATCGCTCATTCGATAGTCGCCACAGTTGGCGTCGATCAGCCGGTCCAGGGTCTCGAACTCGCTGAGTCCGATCTGATGCTGTCCCTGTAGCGCTTTTTCCAGTGCGCAACTCACCGTCGCGTGCCGGTCGAGCAGCTCGCGCCACTCGCCAATCAGCCCGGTCTGCGCGACGGTGCGGCGGGCTGTCTCGATTGTCGACGGGTTCGACATGGCCCCATCCTAGTGATCCGCCGACGTCTATGCAACTGCATTAAATGTGTTGGCATTTAATGCGCACGCATGTAACGTACCCCGCATGACTTCACCAGCAACCCTGGCGGCCGCTTCCGCGACCGATCCGACCAGATGGACTACCCGCCTTTGGGGCATGCTGATCACGCTGTGCATCGTGCTGTTCCTCGACGGCCTAGACGTTTCGATGATCGGAGTGGCGCTGCCGTCCATCGGCAACGAACTCGATCTCTCGACCTCAACCCTGCAGTGGCTGGTGAGCGGCTACATTCTCGGCTACGGCGGCCTGCTGCTGCTCGGTGGCCGCACGGCCGACCTGTTCGGGCGCCGCAAGGTCTTCCTCATCGCGCTGGCGGTCTTCGCCATCGCCTCGCTCGCCGGTGGTCTGGTGAGCTCCGGACCGCTGCTGATCCTCACTCGATTCGTCAAGGGCCTGGCCGCCGCGTTCACCGCGCCGACCGGTCTGTCGATCATCACCACCAACTTCGCCGAGGGTCCGGCCCGCAACAAGGCGCTGTCCATCTACACCGTGTTCGGTGCCGGTGGTTACTCGTCCGGCCTGCTCTTCGGCGGCCTGATGACCGGCGTCGGCTGGCGCTGGACCTTCCTGCTGCCGGTCCCGATCGCGCTGGCCGCGCTGGCCGCCGCGTGGGTGCTGGTGCCCAAGGACAAGCCCGCCGAGGGTGGCGGTCACGACCTGTTCGGCGCGCTGCTGTCCACCTCCGCCATGCTGCTGCTGGTCTACACCGTGGTCACCGCGCCCGAGGCCGGCTGGGCCTCGGCCCGCACGCTCGGCTCGTTCGCCGCGGTGCTGGTGCTGTTCGCCGGTTTCATCGCGGTGGAGAAGCGGGTCAAGCACCCGTTGGTCCGGCTCGGCATCCTGCGCAAGGTGTCGCTGGTGCGGGCCAGCCTGGCGATCGTCGCGGTGGCCGGCTCCTACTTCAGCTGGCAGTTCATCGTGACCCTGTACATGCAGGACACCCTGGGCTGGTCGCCGCTGAAGCTGTCGATGGCGCTGCTGCCGGTCGGCCTGATGGTCGCGTTGTCGGCGGTGTTCTCGGACAAGCTGGTCGACCGGTTCGGCACCGGCCCGATCATCGGCATCACCATGGCCGTGATGGCCGTCGGGTACCTGCTGTTCCTGCGGCTGGACACCCACCCGTCGTACTGGACCATGCTGCTGCCGGCGATCATGCTGATCGGCATCGGCTGGGTCGGCTTCCCCGCCATCAACATTCAGGCGACCAACGGGATCGACGACGACGAGCAGGGTCTGGCGGCCGGCGTGCTGCAGACCTCCATGCAGGTCGGTGCGGCCATCGTGCTCGCGGTGACCACCGCGATCATCGCGTCGGGCTCGCACGGTGACACCTCGCCCAGCGCGATGCTCGACACCTACCGGCCGGGTCTGATGTTCGCCGCGGCGGTCTCGATCGTCGGTGCGCTGGTTGCGCTTTCGGCCTTCTTGGTGAAGCGCGGCAAGCAGGCCGAGGTGGCCGCGAAGCCGGAGCCGGAGCTCGAACTCGTCGGCTGACCCGCACGGAAGACGCGAAAGGCGATGGGCACCACCGCAGGGTGGCGTCCATCGCCTTCGCCGTACTCAGGAAAAAGGCGGTGCCGCAGTGTCTTTGGCCGAGCGGATGAAGGTCAGCGGACTGCCGTCCCGCCCGACCGTCGGCCAGTCGATACCCAGCCGCGGATCGAAAGCGTCGATGTCCCGGTCGAATTCGGGCGTGTACTCGAGCGAGCACAGGTAGGTGACGGTGGAGTTGTCCTCCAGCGAGAGGATCGCGTGCCCCAGTCCCTCGGACAGGAACATCGAGCGCCGATCCACGTCGTCGAGCAGCACGCTGTCCCAGCGGCCGTAGGTCGGCGAGCCCGGCCGCAGATCGACCACCACGTCGAGAAACGCTCCGCGCACGCAAGTCACGTACTTCGCCTGCCCCGGCGGATCCTCGGTGTAGTGGATGCCGCGCAGCACGCCCGCCGCCGACACCGAGCAGTTCACCTGCCGCAGATCGAACGCGCGGCCGGTCGCCTTCTCGAACTCCGAGGCCTTGAACCCCTCGAGAAACATGCCGCGCCCGTCGCCGAGCTGGCGCGGGGTGATCACCCAGGCGCCCGGCACCGCGAGTTCCCTGAACTCCATGCTCACCAGTCCCGGCCGCGTTCGAGGATGTCGAGCAGGTAACTGCCGTAACCGGAGCGAGCCAGCGGTTCGGCGAGCTTGCACAGCTGTTCGTCGTCGATGAAGCCCATCCGCCAGGCCACCTCCTCGGGTACGCCGATCTTGAGGCCCTGCCGCTCCTCGATGGTGCGCACGTAGTTGGCGGCGTCCAGCAGCGAGTCGAAGGTGCCGGTGTCCAGCCACGCGGTGCCGCGGGCGAGTACGTCGACGCGCAGCCGATCCTGTTCCAGGTAGGCCCGGTTGATGTCGGTGATCTCGTATTCGCCACGCGCGGAAGGGCGCAGCGTACGGGCGATCTCGAGCACGTCGTTGTCGTAGAAGTACAGCCCGGGGATGGCGTAGTTCGAGCGCGGGGCCTTCGGCTTCTCTTCGATGGACACCGCGCGGCCGTCGGCGAACTCGACCACGCCGTACGCGGTCGGATCCGACACCCGGTAGGCGAATACCGCGCCGCCGTCGATCCCGGCGAAGCGGTTCAGGCTGGTGCCGAGGCCGGGGCCGTGAAAGATGTTGTCGCCGAGCACCAGTGCCGCGTCGTCGGTGCCGATGTGATCGGCGCCGAGCACGAAGGCGCGGGCCAGGCCGTCCGGCTCGGGTTGCACCACGTAGCTGATCGCGAGGCCGAACTGCGCGCCGTCGCCGAGCAGCCTGCCGAACGCGTCCGCGTCCTCGGGCGTGGTGATCACCAGGATGTCGCGGATGCCGGCCAGCATCAGGGTGGACAGCGGGTAGTAGACCATGGGCTTGTCGTAAACCGGGACCAGCTGTTTGCTGACCCCGCGTGTAATCGGATGCAACCGGGATCCGGTGCCACCCGCCAGGATGATTCCCCGCATGACCAGGAGTCTGCCATTCGGGGCGGTGCTCGGCGTCGGCGAGGTTCCGAGTGCTCGTCGAATTGATTACGGAATCGGCGTTCTCGGTTTCGGGAGCCGCCGATTCGGTGATTCTGTTGCTTAGGTCACACAACGCATGGTGTTCTGAAACGGCACTGTGTGAGATGTCAGCGCCGACAGCTCGCCTGGGACCCTCGGTCGTGGCTCGGCGCGCCAGTTGGAAGTAGGTGCGCGATGGCAGCGACCAGCGTCGGCGAGCCCGGCAATGTGATGAACCCGGAAAATCTGAGTGCCCCCGCGCGCCTGGTGCTGGCCGCCTGCCTGGGTGTGGTCCGGCCGGCCTTGCGCGCGGCGCCGATCACCCGCGCGACCATCCCGATCGGCGCGCTCGCCATCGACACCTTGGCCAGGCTGCGCCCCGAGCCGCAGGGCATCGATCGGGAGCAGGTGTCGCTCAACGGTTTCCGGATGGAGATCCTGCGCCCCGCGGGCGCGGCCAGGGCACTGCGCCACGGGGCTCTGCTGTACATGCACGGGGGCGGATTCGCGGTCTGCGGGCTCCGCACCCATCGGCCGGTCGCGGCGAGCCTGGCGCGGCGTACCGGGCTGCCGGTGGTGAACGTCGACTATCGGCAGCTGCCGAGCAAGCGGATCACCAATTCGGTGGACGACTGCCTCACCGCCTATCGCTGGCTGCTGCGGCACGGCGCGGACCCGAGCCGGATCGTCTTCGCCGGCGACTCCGCCGGCGGTTACCTGAGTTTCGCCACCGCGCTGCGCGCGATCGAGGTGGGTCTGCCCGCGCCGGCCGGCCTGGTCGGATTGAGCCCGCTGCTCGATCTGGACTACGCGGCCAAGCGAACTCACGTCAACGTCCGGCGCGATCCGTACATCCCGCTGCTCGCGCTGGAGGCGGTGGTGCGCATCGGCGCGGAGATCGACGGCAAGCTCGATCCGCTGCTGTCGCCGGTCAACGGGATCCTGGCCGGCCTGCCGCCGGTGCTGCTGATCGCCGCCGAGGACGAGGTGCTGCGCTACGACTGCGAGCTGATGGCGCAGCGGCTCACCGCGGCGGGCGTGCCGAACGCGGTGGAGC
Source organism: Nocardia sp. NPDC006044 (assembly GCF_042871115.1). Taxonomy (NCBI): domain Bacteria; kingdom Bacillati; phylum Actinomycetota; class Actinomycetes; order Mycobacteriales; family Nocardiaceae; genus Nocardia; species Nocardia sp. NPDC006044. Next base: position 22,644 of record NZ_JBIAID010000007.1, on the reverse strand, counting down.
TGTGGCGCGGTCAGGTGCACGCGTTCATGAGCATCGCGCCGAACCTGCCGGAGAGCCGGGCGGCGCTGGCCCGGGTGTCGCGCTTCGTCCGGGCACGGATCGAGGAGGGCCAACAGGCGCGGACCGCGTAAGCGGCCCGGCCTGTCCAGGCGAGCCCCGTTCCGCTTGTGGCCGGGACGGGGCTCGCGCATGCCCGGGGTACGACGAACCCCGCCCGGCCGACGGCCGAGCGGGGTTTCGCAGTGCTATTCGGTTGTGCCGGTGCCGGTTTCGACTACTTGGCCGCCGGCGGGGCCACGAAGGGCTGGTTGATCGTGGTGAAGTACTGGATCGCGGCACCGATCGCGACCGGAGCGGTCACGAAGATCTGGCCCGCGATGACGCCGAGCGCGCCCATCGCGGCGGCGCCGGCGAGGCAGCCGGCGATGATGCCGCCGACGAACGGACCGAACAGGCCGACGATGGTGCCGCCGACGATGGTGCCGCCCAGCGCGCCACCCAGGACGCAGCCGACAGCCGCGCCGCCCAGGCCACCGACCAGGGTGCCGATGGTGGCGCCCATGGAGATGGTGGAGGTCATGCGCGACCAGGCGGCCTGCTCACGGTCGTACTCGTTCTTCCACGGCGCCTTGTCCTCGAACGGCAGGGCGACCGGCTTGTAGGTGGCCTTGCTCATGTCGAGCTGCGGGGTCAGGGTCGCGGTGCGGCCGGAGATGTCGGCGGCCAGCGGGAACTCGAACTCGTCGAGGCGGAACTTGAGCGGGGTGCCGGCGACGGTGGTGCCGTTGGCGGCCTTGATCTTCAGCGCGTCGTCCTCGACCACGATCGAACCGGAGTCGATCGAGATGATGGACTGGGTGTCGGTGGCCTGGGAGGTGAAGTTGATGGGCGCTTCGGCGGACTCGGCGGGGGCCGCGTTCACGGTGCCCGCGGTGACGCCGAGCGCCGCGATTAGCAGCGCCGAGGTGGCGGCAAACTTCTTGATAAGCATGTGTTTTAGTCCTCTGTCAGTTGCGTTCAGCAGGCGGGGGACGGTGGCGGCCGAGCCAGCTAGTTCTTGGTAACTCGATCGACTGGGAAGGAGCCCCGCCAAGCAGTCGCCGGCGGGGCTCCTGGCTCGCTCGTAGGTGTGCGAGTTCAGTTGTGTGGCAGCGTGGTTCGCCGGAATTACTTGGGGGCGACGAACGGCTGGTTGATCGTGGTGAAGTACTGGATCGCCGCACCGATCGCGACCGGGGCGGTCACGAAGATCTGGCCCGCGATGGTGCCGAGCGCGCCGACAGCGGCGGCACCGGCGAGGCAGCCGGCGATGATGCCGCCGACGAACGGACCGAACAGGCCGACGATGGTGCCGCCGACGATCACGCCGCCGAGCGCGCCACCCAGGACGCAGCCGACGGCCGCGCCGCCGAGGCCACCGGTGAGGGTGCCGATGGTGGCGCCCATGGCGATGGTGTCCTTCATGCGGTTGAACGCCGCCTGCTCACGGTCGTACTCGGTCTTCCACGGCGCCTTGTCCTCGAACGGCAGGGCGACCGGCTTGTAGGTGGCCTTGTCCATCTCGAGCTGCGGGGTCAGGGTCGCGGTGCGGCCGGAGATGTCCGCGGCGAGCGGGAACTCGAAGTCGTCCAGACGGAACTTCAGCGGCGTGCCCGCGACGGTGGTGCCGTTGGCCGCCTTGATCTTCAGCGCCTCGTCCTCGACCACCAGGGATCCGGAGTCGATGGAGATGATGGACTGGGTATCGGTGGCTTGGGAAGTGAAGTTGATCGGCGCGTCTTCGACGGCCGGCGCCGCGTTGACGGTGCCTGCCGTGACGCCGAGCGCGGCGATCAGCAGGGCCGACGTAGCGGCGAATTTCCTCATCAGCATTTTGTTGAGAACCTCGGTGTGAAGCGTTCGGAGGGGACTAGACGATCGAAATCTAGACCAGCTAACGAGTGGTGAACCGGTTGTGACCTTTTATTCAAATTTTGTTCACCAAAGAGACCCATGGCATGGTGGGATGGCGGAAACATGCACTCTAGGTGCGGATTTCATCGCTGAATCGGACTGGGCGTCCTAGTTCTACTGAACAGTAAGAGACCAAGGTCACAGAGCGCAACTGTGGCGGAACCGCCGACTTCGGCTGACGTGGAGCGGATCCTGCCGCACCGCGCCCGTGGCCGTAAAGTTCATAGGGTGCGATTGCTTGTCACCGGCGGAGCCGGATTCATCGGAGCCAACTTCGTCAAGCAGACCATTGCCGACCGTCCCGACACCACCGTAACGGTTCTGGACGCGTTGACCTATGCCGGAAATCGAGCCTCCTTGGACCCGGTGGCCGATCGCATCGATTTCGTTCACGGTGACATCGCCGACCTCGATCTGGTCGACGAACTCGTCAGTGGGGTGGACGCGGTCGTGCACTTCGCCGCCGAATCACACAACGATAACTCCCTGGCCGATCCGTGGCCGTTCGTGCAGACCAATATTGTCGGCACCTATTCCCTGCTGCAGGCCGTGCGCCGTTATGACGTGCGCTATCACCACGTCTCCACCGACGAGGTCTACGGCGATCTCACCGCGGCGGAGCCCGCCTTCACCGAACAGACTCCGTACAACCCGTCGAGCCCGTACTCGGCGACCAAGGCGTCGAGTGATCTGCTGGTGCGCGCCTGGACCCGTTCGTTCGGCGTCCGCGCCACGCTGTCCAATTGCAGTAACAACTACGGGCCGTGCCAGCACGTGGAGAAGTTCATCCCGCGCCAGATCACCAACCTGATCGACGGCGTCCGGCCGCGGCTCTACGGCGCGGGCCATCAGGTGCGCGACTGGATCCACGTCGACGACCACAACCGCGCGGTCTGGGACATCCTGGAGCGCGGGCGGATCGGGCAGACCTACCTGATCGGCGCCGAGGGCGAGCTGGACAACAAGTCCGTGGTGCGGATGATCCTGGCGGCGTTCGACCGCGACCCGGACGACTTCGACCACGTCACCGACCGCCCCGGCCACGACCAGCGCTATGCGATCGACGCGACCCTGCTGCGCACCGAACTCGGCTGGACCCCGCGCTATGCCGACTTCCGCTCCGGCCTCGCCGCCACCATCCAGTGGTACCGCGACAACGAATCCTGGTGGCGCCCCTACAAAGCCGTCACCGAGCGCGCCTACGTCGCCGCCGGCGAGCAGACCCTCTAGTCAGCCCCAGACGATGTCGTAGTACTTCCAGACCGCGCCGATCAGCGCGATCACGGTGGCCACGATGATCGTCACGGCGGGGCCGAGGGTGGGGGTGCGGCCCGCGATGTTGGTGAGCCGCAACGGCATCCAGCGCAGCAGCACCGCGAACGCGACGATCGCCAGCGGCACGAAGTACCGGCCCTGCACGCCGTCGATGATGTAGTAGCCGACCGGCGTGAACGACATGTACAGCGTCACGTAGATCATCGCCACGCTGGCCGCCACGGTGAGCGCGACCAGCAGCGTGCGCCGGAACGTGGCCGCGGTCATCCGATCCGCCACACCGATGCTCACCGCGAAAGCGAACAGGCAGGCCAGCATGGTCAGCGCGGGCACGTCGATATAGGCGAAGCCGAGCTCGCCGAAGAACTGGCTGAACCACCGCTCGTCGCGCAGCGCGATGCTCTCGCCGAACACGTTGATGAAATGCCCCGGATCGGTGAGGATTCCGCGCAACTGCTCGCCCGGCTTCACCGAATGCCACTGGTGCTCCGGCCGCATCAGCCCCATGCCGTCCCCGGTCGGCGCCGCGATCTTCATCCACACCGCGAAGACCAGACCGCCGAGTGCCGCGAAGCCCCAGGGGATTCCGCGCTTCCAGCCGGTGAAGCCGAGCCGGTCCGCGGGCACCAGCACGACGAGCATCGCCAGCAGCACGTAGGTCGGCTTGCTGATCGGCAGCAGGATGGTCGCGGCCAGCAGCGCGCCGGTCTCCACCCGGCCGAGCCGATCGCCCAGGAACAGCGCCTTCACCAGCAGCGCGGACACCATGATGGCCAGCGCGTTGGTCATGGTGTCCGCGGTGACCGTGCCCGCCTGGAACACCGCGATCGGCAGCACCGCCACGGTGAACGCCAGCCACTGCACCCGGTGCCTGCGCAGCGCGTAGAGGCCGAAGCCGACCACGGAAACATAGGCGAGCAGACCGGCGAGCCTGGTCAGCGCGATCATGCCGCCGACGTCCAGGCCGAACAGCTCGGCCAGCCGGATGCCGATGGCCGCGGGGATATACGGCACCGGCGAGTAGGCCGCGGTGTTGGTGAACCAGACCGGTTCGGTGCGGTCGGAGACGGCCGCGCCGCCGAGCCGGTCGTAGGCGCTCGGGTCCTCCACCATCGAGCCGGGCTCTTCGGGATTGGTCGTGTAGTCCCGCAGCGCGTAGCCCATCAGCGCGGTGATGCTGGTCGGGACGTCGCCGCCGTAGGCGACACCGCGATCGTCGTGGATCTGCTGCGGCAGCAGCCCGCCGTGCGCGACCTGATAGGCGCGGCCGAACTGGGTGATCTCGTCATGCCCCCAGAACGGCGGCGTGAGCACCGTGAACAGCCCGCCGAAGATGGCGACGAGCACGGTGAAGGCGATCGTCGCGCCGCCGAGGCGGGTCACCAGCCTGCTCGCGAGATCGCGGGCCGAGCCGGACTCGGAAGTCTTGACCGGCACGGCTTTCGCGGTTCCGTTGGTCGCCGCGGGTGCCGGGTCCGCAGGCGCCGGGGTGGCTTCGCTGTCCTCGGCCGTGGCGCGTTCCGCCGAGGTGGTCACCGTCGGTCTCCGCCGGTGCCGGCGTCACCGCCGTTGCCGTTCGGATGGAAGTCGTCCGCGCTCACCGCGGAGTAGCGCAGGTACACCAGCCGCGCGGCCTCGTGCCGCGAGCGCCGGATGCCGTCCAGGATCAGGCCCGCGGTCCAGGCCAGGCTCCCCAGCAGCAGCAGGGTGAAGGCGAGGAACAGCGTGGGGAACCGGGGCACCGTGCCGGTGTTGTAGAACTCGACCACGATCGGGATGCTGAGCACGACCGAGACCAACCAGCTCAGCGTGCCGAACAGGCCGTAGAACATGACCGGACGCTCGTGCCTGGCCAGGCCGATGATCAGCGCCAGGATCTTGAGCCCGTCGTGATAGGTGCGCAGCTTGCTCTCGCTGCCCGCCGGGCGGTCGCGGAAGTCGACCGGCACCGCGGTCCGCGGCACCCGCAGGTGCAGCGAGTGCACGGTCAGTTCGGTCTCGATCTCGAATTCGCGGGAGACCGCGGGGAAGCTCTTCACGAACCGGCGGGAGAACACCCGGAACCCGCTCAGCATGTCTTCGACGTTCTCGCCGAACACCTTGCCGACCACGCCGTTGAGCACCTTGTTGCCGGTCTCGTGGCCGGCCCGGTACGCCGAGCCGCTCTCGTCCTGCCTGCGCACGCCGAGCACGTGGTCGTACGGGCCGTCGAGCAGGGTCTTGATCATCAGCGGCGCGGCCGACGCCTCGTAGGTGTCGTCGCCGTCGATCATCAGATAGACGTCGGCCTCGATGTCGGCGAAGGCGCGGCGGACCACATTGCCCTTGCCCTTGGTGTACTCGTGGCGCACGATCGCCCCGGCGGCGCGGGCGCGCTCGGCGGTCTGGTCGGTGCTCAGGTTGTCGTAGACGTACACGACGATCCCCGGCACGGCGGCCTGCAGGTCGGCGACGACCTTGGCGACGGACGCTTCTTCGTTGTGGCACGGCACCACGGCGGCAATACGAAGCTCGGTGGAGTCCACCCGGGTCAATCCTCGCGATCGGTGGTGAATGTTGGGAACACCGGGAGGGTACAGGGAACTCACCGTGGACGCGTGGCCGACCTCACCGCGTCGGGGGCGGAATTTCCGGTCGGGCCGCGCCGCGCGCGGGCTGCGGTACCGTCGGGCCGTGCCAACCAGTGAGTCGACCGCGCAGGCGGGCGAGACCGTGCCGCCCGCCGAGGGATCGATCGTCCGGAAGGTGCTCACCGCGCTGCGGCAGGGCAGCGCGTTCCTGGTGGTCGGGGCGATCGGCTTCCTGGTCGACGCGGGCACCTACAACCTGCTGGTGTTCTGGGGCGGCGAGGGGGTGCTCTATCACGCACCGCTGCCGGCCAAGATCATCGCGATCGCGGTGGCCACGGTGGTCACCTATTTCGGCAACAAGTGGTGGACCTTCGCGCACAAGAAGACGGACAACCCCGGGCGGGAATACCTGCTCTACGCCGTCTTCAATGTCGTCGCGATCGGCCTGCAACTGGGTTGCCTCGGCTTCTCCCGGTACGTGCTCGACCTGTCCTCACCCCTGTCGGACAACATCTCCGGCACCCTCATCGGCCAGATCGTGGCGGTGATCTTCCGCTACTGGGCCTACGACAAGTTCGTCTTCACCGGCGCGCGCGAACCGGCCGACAGGTCCGGGGACGATACGTCAGCGAACGTTTAGCAAACGTAATAGACACGTCGGCACCACCACTGAGCAGGCAGCTAGCTACGCTGGTTGATATCCTCACCCCCGCCGCGAACGGCATCCAGGGGCAGTCTGTCCCGTCCGGCACGATAACGATTTCGAGGACTTCATGGATCAGTCGGCTACCCAGGCCGTGACCGAAACGAACGATCGAGCCCCGGCCGCTGACGCCCCGGCCTCGCTGCGCTCCGACCATCGAGCGCCGGATCGGCTGGTGGTGCAGCGCGGCATCTTCACCGGTCCGTCGGCCAAGGTGAGCGACGAGCTGTATGCCGTCGTCAAGGGTCGTGCCCATCGGGAACGCCAGGTGCTGCGGCTGGAAAAGGGAACCGCCGCACACACCAACACCTACTTCGGCCGCTTCGCCGCGAGCTACTGGCAGCGCTGGACCACCGTCACCGAGATACGGGTGACCATGGTGCTGGACGTGACCAAGAAGGCCAGGGTCCGCCTGGTCGCCTCCGATATCGCCGGGCATCGCCGGATCATCGACACCGCGCAGGTCACCGAGAGCGGCCCGCTGGCGCTGAACGCACCGCTGGATCAGTACGTCGACGGCGGCGCGCTCTGGCTCGAATTCGACGCCGTCGGCGGCGATCTCGGCATCACCGAGGTCAGCTGGACCACCGCCGCGCCCGACCACATCCGTCCCGTCGCCATCGCCATCTGCACGTTCAACCGGGCCGAGGACTGCGCGCACACCGTTGCCGCGCTGGCCTCCGACGAGGTCGTGCTCGACGCGATCGACGCGGTGTACGTGGTGGACCAGGGCACCGACCTGGTGCAGAACCGGCCGCGCTACCAGGAGGTGGTGCCGGTCTTCGGCGACAAGCTGCGCTACATCCGCCAGCCCAACCTCGGTGGCGCGGGTGGCTTCACCCGCGGCCTCTACGAGGTGTCCGCGGCCAACGAACACGCCGACGTCATCCTGATGGACGACGACATCCTGTGCGAGCCGGAAACGGTGTTGCGGCTCAACGCCTTCGCCAACATGACGGTCGAGCCGACCCTGGTCGGCGCGCAGATGCTGTTCCTGCTCAACCCCGATTACCTCAATGTCGGCGCCGAAGAGGTGCACCTGCAGCACCTGCGGCACGGCCAGAAGGTGCCGAAGGCGTTGCGCAACACCAGCATGCTCAAGAAGAACCAGGAGCGCCGGGTCGACGCGGGCTACAACGCGTGGTGGACCTGCCTGATCCCGGCCGAGGTGGTGGCGAAGATCGGGCTGCCGGTGCCGATCTTCTTCCAGTGGGACGACGTCGAATACGGCATCCGGGCCAGGGAGCACGGGTTCGTCACGGTCACCCTGCCGAACGCGGCGGTGTGGCACGCGGACTTCTACTGGAAGGACTACGACGACTGGGCGCGCTACTTCAGCACGCGCAACTCGTTGATCGTCGGCGCGCTGCACACCGATCTGGACGCGAAGGCCATCACCCGCAGGCTGTTCCGTGAGCTGTCCGAGCAGCTGGTCGCGATGCAGTACGGGCTGGTGCACACCACCCTGCAGGGCATCGAGGACTTCTTGAAGGGCCCGAAGGTGTTGCAGGACGGCGGCATCGCCGCGCTGGCCGCCGCGCGCGGCACCCGCGCCGACTACGCCGAGACGATCAAGCATCCGGCCTCGACGCCGCCGGTGCGGTCCGGGGACATCCAATTGCGCCGTGCCACCGGCGAACCCAGCCGTCCGGTGCTGGTGCTGATCAAGCGGGCGATCAACCAGTGGTTCGGCCGCACCCAGCACGGCGTCATCGGCGTCACCCGCGAAGACGCGTACTGGTGGCATGTTTCGCTGTTCGACCACGTGGTGGTCACCGACGCCTCGCAGTCCGGCGTCCGGGTCCGGCAGCGGGACAAGGCGCGGGCTCGGCAGCTGCTGCGCCGCACCATCCGGGTGCTGCGCGAGCTGCGCCGCGAATTGCCCGCGCTGCAACAGCAGTACCGCGCCGCGGTGCCGGAGCTGACCAGCCGGGAAAACTGGGAGCGGCTCTACGGCATCGAGAAGGCCAAGCGCGACAACTGATCTCGCACATGGCTGAGGGGACGGGCGAACTACTGCCCGTCCCCTCAGCTGTCGGTACTACCGGCCGAGCGGCGAGTCGTCCAGGAACAGGTCGGTCGTGAGCTTGCCGTCGCCGGGCACGACGCGGTACTTCTCCAGATCCGTGATGCCGTGCGCGGCAAGCACATCGTCATCGATGAAGAAGTTGCCGGAGGTCGACTTGGCCGGCGAGGTGAGCACCAGGTAGGCGGCGTCGGCGTAGATGTCCGGGGTGCGCGAGGTGGCGATCATCTCCTCGCCGCCGAGCAGGTTCTTCACCGCGGCGGTGGCGATGGTGGTGCGCGGCCACAGCGAGTTCACGCCGATGCCGTCGCCCTTCAGCTCCTCCGCCAAACCCAGTGTGGTGAGGGACATTCCATACTTGGCGATGGTGTAGCCGAGCGCCATGCCGGCCCATCGTGGGTTGAGATTCAGCGGCGGGGACAGGGTGAGGATGTGCGGATTGCGGTCGGCCGCCGCCGATTCGCGCAGCGCCGGGATGCTCAGCTTGGACAGCAGGAAGCTGCCGCGGGTGTTGATGTCCTGCATCAGGTCGTACTTCTTCATCGCCAGCGCGTCGGTCGGGGACAGATCGATCGCCGAGGCGTTGTTCACCACGATGTCGATGCCGCCGAACCGCTCCACCGTCTGGCGCACGGCCTCGGCCACCGAGTCGTCGATTCGCACATCGCCGACGAACGGCAGCACCTGGGCGCCGGCCGCCTCCAGCTCGGCCGCGGCGGTGTGGATGGTGCCGGGGAGCTTGGGATGCGGCAGGTCGGTCTTGGCGATCAGCGTGATGTTCGCGCCGTCCGCCGCGGCCCGCTTGGCGATCTCCAGCCCGATGCCGCGGCTGCCGCCGGACATGATGAGCGTTCTACCCGCGAGCGGCTTGGATCCCGGTTCCGTCATTGACCTGCTCCTGTCGTCAGCGCCGCAGGCAAGACCCCGCAGCCTTCCACCGATTGCACACTAAGCGTAAACCCTCGTCATATGCAACGGGTTGCATAGGGAGGTCGGCAGGTGCTGCTCGAGCTCACCGTTGCGCCGGGCGGACGGTCGCCGATGTTCCGCCCGCCCCGCGCTCCGGGTCTCTCGATCAGCGACGAGAGCTGCGTTCCTTATAGCCCTGCCGCTGCTGCTTGGCGATGGCGCGCCAGTCGCGTTTGCGCTCGGCCTCCAGGCGTTTGTCGGTACGGGCCGCCATCCAGGCGTTCTCCTTGGCCAGCTTGCGGTAGCTGTCGAGGCGCCGCTGGGGGAGCTCGCCGCCGTCGATCGCGGCCAGTACCGCACAGCCGGGTTCGCCATTGTGCGCGCAATCGCCGAATCGGCAACGGGCGGCCAGGGATTCGATGTCGCTGAAGGTCTTCTCGATTCCTTCGGTGGCGTCCCACAACCCGATCCCGCGCAACCCCGGGGTGTCGATGAGCGTGCCGCCGTTCGGCAACGGCCGCAGCTCGCGATGCACCGTGGTGTGCCGCCCCTTCTTGTCCGCCGCGCGAACGGCGTTGGTGGCGAACACTTCCTGCCCGAGCAGGGCATTGGCGAGGGTTGACTTGCCCGCGCCGGACGGGCCGATCAGCGCGACCGTGCCGTCGAGCATGGCGGCGAGCACATCCAGCCCGGCGCCGCTGTTCGCGCTCACCGTGAGCACACTCGCGCCGGGCGCGACCGCGCGCACGTCCTCGATCGGAATGTATGCTGCCGCATCGGCTTTGGTCAGCACGACGATCGGTTGCGCGTCGCTTTCCCAGGCCAGGGCGAGCATCCGCTCGATCCGGCCGAGGTCGACGTCCGCGTCGGCGGCGGTGCAGAGCAGCACCGTGTCGACGTTGGCGGCGAGCACCTGGCCCTGCGACCGCCCGGACACCGACGACCGCATGATCGCCGACCGGCGCGGAAGTAGTTGCCGCACCGCCGATTCGGCGTCGATCGTCACCCAGTCACCGGTGCACAGGCCGCTGATCTCGGCATCGGCCCGGGGGCACCGGGCACGGGCAGGCCCGGTCGGTGTGGCGACATCACATTCGCTGCGATCCATCCGGATGACCCGGGCGGGCACACAGCCGTCCTCGATCATCGAGGCGTACTCATCGGCTACGGCTTCGGTCCAGCCGTAAGGAACAAGAAGGTCGTTCTCGACCATGATGGAAGAAGTCTTTCGTTGGGCACCGAGCCCAACCCGGACTCAGCGACTGAAGAATGAGGTGGCGTTCCGTGTGGCGGCGTGCTCGCGCACAGCTCGTCCGGACACGACAATCCGCAGGTCCCTAGCCACGGTCAACACCTCCTCGCCTCTCTTGCAGTCGCCCAACTCTGACATGACCGATTTTCCCGCGCAACCGATTTATTCATCGGTGCGCGACGACTACGGGCGCTGGTCGGGTTTGCCGAACTGCTCGTGCCGCCCGAGCGAGCGCAGATGGAACCATTCGCGCAGGCCGGCCGGGTCGCGGCGGGTCACCAGGAAGAACCAGGAGAAGCGAATCCATTCCTGGGGGAGCAGCTTTCGCATGCCGGGCTGGGACATGAGGTAGCCGCGGTTGCGATAGGTGAAGTACCGCTTGATCGGGTCGTCCGGGTACTGGGTGTGCATGCGGCCGCCGAGGATCGGCTTGAACTCGTCGGCGCCATTGGGATGCAGGTACGCGGTTTGCAGACAGGTGCCGAACGGCAGGCCGGAGCGGACCAGCCTGCGGTGCACCTCGACCTCGTCGCCGCGCACGAACAGGCGCAGGTCGGGCACGCCGATCACGTCGACGACCTTGGCGGAGATCAGGGCGCCGTTGAACAGCGAGGCGATGCCGGGCAGGAAGTCCTCGTCGCCGAGTTCGGAGCGCAGCCGCCGCCAGACCACGCCGCGGCGCAGTGGGAAGGCGAGCTGGTCGGGCTCGTTGATATCGCAGACCACCGGCGACACCTCGACCAACCCGTGCCGCTTCGCGCAATCCAGCAGCGTGGCAAGGACTTCCGGGCCCTCCGGCCTGCCGTCGTCGTCGGCCAGCCAGACCCAGTCCGCGCCGAGGCTGAGCGCGTGCAGCATGCCGAGCGCGAAACCGCCCGCGCCGCCGAGATTGTGCGCCGAACCGAGATAGGTCGACTTGATCGGCTGGTCGCGGACCAGGTCGGCCACCTCGGGCTCGTTCGCATTGTCTACCACGATCAGGTGATCCACCGGGCGAGCCTGGGAGGCAATGACTTTCAGTGATTCGGCGAGCAGCTCGCGACGCTTGTGGGTGACCACGACGGCCACGATGCGAGCCTCCGGACCGGTCTCCGTCGGGATGTAGGTCTCGGCTGCGCTGGAGCTCGGCGGCGCGGAGTCGATCGGGGCATCCGTCCCGGCCTCGATCGGGCTGTCCGGCCCGGTCTGCTCACTCATGCTGTGCCCATTCGGCACGAGTCGGGGCCCTCCGTGGTTACGCGGGCTGCTCCTGCGGGCCCTGACCAACTCATGCCTTGTTCCGCTCCAGTTCTCGTTCGGTTCCCATGGACTTTCCGGCTTCCAATTCGCGCTCGGCTTCCAGCTCACGCAGGACGGTCGCGACGTGGTTGCCCGCGTCCGGCCCCTCATACGCGCGCACCACTTCTTCGATGCCGCCGCGCTGCCGAATTCGGCCGTGATCGATCCACAGCGCGGTATCGCAGAGTTGCGCGAGAAATTCGTTGGAATGACTGGCGAATACCAGGATGCCCGATCGGGCCACCAATTTCTGCAGACGCAGCCGGGCCTTCTTCATGAATTCGGCGTCGATCGCGCCGATGCCCTCGTCGAGCAGCAGGATCTCGGGGTCGATCGAGGTCACCACGCCCATGGCGAGCCGGACCCGCATGCCCGAGGAGTAGGTGCGCAGCGGCATGTACAGGTAATCACCGAGGTCGGTGAAGTCGGCGATCTCGTCGACCTTGGCCAGCATGGACTTGCGCGTCTGCCCGAGGAAGAGCCCGCGGATGATGATGTTCTCGTAACCGGAGATCTCCGGGTCCATGCCGACACCGAGATCGAAAACCGGCGCGACCCGGCCGCGGATGCGGGCACCGCCCCGGGAGGGTTCGTAGATGCCGGCCAGCAGCCGCAGCAGGGTCGATTTGCCCGCGCCGTTGTGCCCGACCAGGCCGACCCGGTCGCCTTCCTTCAGCGAGAGCGTGATGTCGTTGAGCGCCTCGACGACGACGACGTCGGACTGGTTGCGCCCGATCGCGCCGCCGGCCTTGCCGAGGAACGCCTTCTTCAGCGAACGCGATTTGGCGTCGAAGATCGGGAATTCGACCCAGGCATTGCGGGTTTCGATACTCACATGGTCGGTCATCGATACCCTCCTAAACCCAGTACGGCACGCGCGAGCGGAACTGCTTCATCGCGAAGATCGCGACCAGCCAGCCGACCACGGTGATCGCGCCGACGATCACCCAGTGATACAGATGCTGGTCCTCGCCGAGCAGCGGTGCGCGCACGATCTCCAGATAGTGGAATGTCGGGACGATCTCGGCCAGCTTTGCCCGGTCACCGACCGCGCCGCCCTGTGAGGTCAGGCTCTTCGTGCTCCACATCACCGGGGTCAGGACGAACAGCATCAGCGTCAAGCTGCCGAGAATCGGCGCGATATCGCGGTAGCGCGTGCTGAAGATGCCGAACACGATCGACACCCACATCGCGTTGAGGAACAGCAGCCCGAGCGCGGGGATGGCGAAAATCGCTGTCCAGTGCAGTTTTTCCCAGACGCCGAACGCGACCAGCACAATGAAATAGATCACCAGGTTATGCGCGAAGAACAGCAGTTGACGCCAGACCAGGCGGTATACGTGCACGCTCAGCGCCGAGGGCAACTGTTTGATCAGCCCCTCGTTGGCGATGAACGCATCGGCGCCTTCGAGAATGCTCGCGTTGATCACATTCCAGACGATGATGCCGATCGCCACATAGGGCAGGTAGTCCTTGATCGGCTGGTCGAGCAGCGCGGAGTACAGCAGCCCGATTGCCGCGGCCTGCACACCGGTCGCGATGGTGATCCAGAACGGCCCGAGCACCGAGCGCCGGTACCGCTGCTTGATGTCCTGCCAGCCGAGCGACAGCCACAGTTCCCGCTGCCCGAAACCGACGCGGAAGTCCTTGAACGCGCGCCGATAGGTCTGTGAGTCGGACGGGAACGGTTCGGTGTCCACGGGCTCGGCGACCGCGGTCGCCGTCGAGGTCTCGCTGGGGGTCACCTGATCCTCTTCCGCCGCGCCGTCGTCGGAGCGCATCGCACTGTCGTCGGAGGGATCGTCCTCCGAGCGCACGGATTCATCTGAGCTGTCATCTGAACGCACTGAGCTCTCTTCAGGACGCCCCGAACCCATGTCCGAGTCGGGGCGGGCGGCAGCGGCGGGCACGGTGCACGACACTACCCTTGGACATTCCTGCCGACCCGCGTGGACGCGGGTCGGGCACCTCACAAATACTGCCCGGACCCGCCGGTCACGTGATTGGCCGGGCCGCCGCGGGGGTCGCCCGCGTGGATGCCGGGCGGTAGCGCGCCCTGGCGCATCTGCTCCAGTTGCGCCCGCGCGGCCATCTGCTGCGCGAACAGCGCGGTCTGGATGCCGTGGAACAGCCCCTCCAGCCAGCCGACCAGCTGCGCCTGCGCGATCCGCAGCTCGGCGTCGGATGGAATGGCGTCCTCGGTGAAGGGCAGCGTGAGCCGCTCGAGCTCGGCGCGCAGTTCCGGGGCCAGGCCCTGTTCCAGTTCGCGCACCGACGATTTGTGGATCTCCTTGAGCCGGCTGCGGCTCGCGTCGTCCAGCGGGGCCGCGCGCACCTCTTCGAGTAGCTGCTTGATCATGGTGCCGATGCGCATGACCTTGGCCGGCTGCTCGACCATGTCGGCGAGCGATTCGCCGGTATCGTCCCGATCGCCCGACTCGTCCTTCTTGTCCTCATCGGTCACCACCTGCGCGGTGAAGGGCGCGTCCGTCGCGGCCTCCGCTGGGATGACCAACGGGCGGCCGTCCGGTCCGACTACGACGATGTGGTCCGGTGCCTCTTCCGATTGCGTCATGGTCCCTATCATGTCGCGTCGTGCCCGAACGCGCTAAGCCGGTGTTCAGCGGGCCGGGGATAACCGGGTGCGACCGGGTTGCCCCGGTCCCCGCGCGGCGCTCGCGGGCGCGAATGCGCGAGGCCGCGCGGGGCGACCCGGTGGCGTTCTATTCTGTTCGGGTCGTGTGGTTCGGATTTGCTGAAAGTCGGTTGCCATGCTGAGTCCCAGGTCGCTGTGCCCCCGCCAGGAAGCGGAGGGGAACGCAGTTACACAGGCTCGCCCGCTGCCCTTAGAGTGGCCAACATGACTTACGACGTCGCGAGGGTTCGGGGCCTGATACCGTCCCTGGGCGACGGCTGGATTCATCTCGACCCGCAGGCGGGCATGCTGGTGCCCGACGCGGTATCACGCGCCGTCTCAACAGGATTCCGAACTTCCTCTTTTTCGCATATCGGTCGGCATGGCGCGGCGGTGCGCAGCGCCGCCATTCTGGACGCGGCCCGCGAGGCGGTGGCGGATCTGGTCGGCGGCGATCCGGCGGGCGTCGTGCTCGGCCCGGATCGGGCCGTGCTGCTCGCCTGGCTGGCCGAATCCTTGAGCTCGCGGCTCGGGCTCGGCACCGGCATCGTGTTGTCCCGGCTGGACGACGAGGCGAATGTCGCGCCGTGGTTGCGCATCGCCAATAGGTACGGCGCGCACGTGCGTTGGGCCGAGGTGGAGATCGAGACCTGCGAGATGCCGTCCTGGCAGTTCGAGGAGTTGATCGGGCCGACCGCGCGCCTGGTCGCGCTCACCGCCGCCTCGCCGATCGTCGGCTCCGCGCCCGCGGTCCGGGTCGCCGCGGACCGGGTGCACGAGGTCGGCGGGCTGCTGGTCGCGGATGCCTTCGGCGCGGCGCCCTACGCGCTCATCGACATCGACGAACTCAACGCCGACGTGGTCGCGCTCAGCGCGCCCGCCTGGGGCGGTCCGCAGATCGGCGCGCTGGTGTTCCGCGATCCGGCCTTCCTGGACCGCATTCCCTCGATGTCGTTGAACCCCTACGCCAAGGGCGCCGAGCGGCTCGAGGTCGGCGGGCATCAGTACGCCCTGCTCGCCGGGCTGACCACCTCGATCGACTTCCTCGCCGGACTCGACGAACGTGCCCGCGGCAGCCGCCGCCAGCGGCTGGAAATGTCGATCACCTCGTTGCAGGACTACCACGATCAGCTGTTCGAGCACCTGATGGACGTGCTGGACAAGATCCCGAACCTGACCGTGATCGGCCGCGCCTCCACCCGAATCCCCACCGTCAGTTTCACTCTCGCGGGCATGCAGGCGGAAAAGGTCGCCGCCAAGCTCGCCGACAACCGCATCGGCACGCTCAGCGGAGTACACGGCGGCAGCCGCCTACTCGACGCGCTCGGCGTCAACGACGAGGGCGGTGCGGTCACCATCGGACTCGCCCCCTACACCACCAAGTTCGAGATCGACCAGCTCGGCCGCGCCCTCGCCGCCCTGGAGTAGATTTCGCCGCGCACCGCCCGCCGCGCACTAAACGGCGGGCAATCCCCCGCGCACCATGCCAATTCGTGCGCGGCGGCGTGTGTCGTTGCGTTGAGGCGGAGGCTGACAGTCGCCACCGACTCTTGTGCGGCGCTCCAGGTGGCGGGGTAATCCTTTTGCCTCCATGGCGATTCGTCCGCAGCAGCGGGTGTTGATGCCGTTGCGCTGAGTCCGAGCCCGTTTGCCGCGCACCAATTCTCGTGCTGCGTTCGTGATAGGGGGCAACTGTGCGCGCCGTGCCAATTCGTGCGCGGCGGCGTGTGTCGATGCCGCCGCATTGGGGCCGAGCCTGTCTGCCGCGCACCAATTCTCGTGCTGCGCTCGAGATAGCGGGCGACTTCGAGCGCCGGGGTGAATTCGTGCGCCGGGGTGCATTCGTGCGTGGCGCGCCCGCGGTCAGAGGTCCTGTACGCGCAGGATGACCTTGCCGAAGGTCTCGCCGGATTCCAGCAGGCGGTGTGCCTCGCCTGCCTCGGTGATCGGCAGTTCCGCGTGGATGACCGGCGCGACGGTGCCGTCCGCGACCAGCGGCCAGAGGTGGCGTTTCACCTCGGCGATGATCTCGGCCTTGCTGCCGTGTCCGGTGGCCGGCCGGTTGCGCACATTGGTCGCGTGCACCGTGCCCCACTTGCGCAGCAGCGCGGCGATATTCAGCTCGCCGTTGACGCCGCCCTGCATGCCGATGATCACCAGGTGGCCGAAGTTCGCCAGCGCGTCGACGTTGCGGGACAGGTAGACCGCGCCCATGTTGTCGAAAATGACATCGGCGCCGGAGTTTTCGGCGCGCACCGCCTCGACGAAGTCGTCCTCCCGGTAGTTGATCAGCACGCTCGCGCCGAGTTCCTTGCACCGCTGCAACTTCTCCGCCGAACCGGCGGTGACCGCGACCCGCGCGCCGAGGCTGCGCGCCACCTGGATGGCATGCGTGCCGATCCCGCTGCCGCCGCCGTGGATCAACAGCAGGTGGCCCGACCGCAGCCCCGCCGTCATGACCAGGTTCGACCACACCGTCGCCGCCACCTCGGGCAGCCCCGCGGCCGCGCCGAGATCCAGGCCGTCCGGCACCGGCAGCAGCTGTGTGGCCGGCGCGACCACCTGCTCGGCGTACCCGCCGCCGGACAGCAGCGCGCACACCCGATCGCCGACCTGCCAGTCGTGCACCCCGTCGCCGAGCGCGGCGATGACACCGGAGCACTCGAGGCCGATCACCTCGCTGGCTCCCGGCGGCGGCGGGTAAAGACCCTGCCGCTGCATCAGGTCGGCGCGGTTCACCCCCGCGGCCGCCACCTCGATCAGTACCTCGCCGGGGCCGGGCACCGGATCCGGCGCATCCGCCCACGCCATCACCTCGGGCCCACCGAAACCGTTCAGCTCGATCGCATGCACGAGCTCCATAGTGCTCCCGTCCGCCGCGCCGCGAAACGCGGGCCCCACACGATCACCTGGGCGCGATCCGGCGCCGAGGCCGCCCGCCGGCCGATACGCTTTCCCCACAGCAACTTTCCGCAGTTGGGGCCGACATAGAATGAGCATCGTGCATTCCGAACCGAGCAGTCCCGTGACGGCCGAACCGAGGTGGCTCACTCCGGCTCAGCAACGGGCCTGGCGGGCCTACATGGACGGGCACCAGCGGCTGATGGCCACGTTGAACCGGCAATTACAACGCGACAGCGACCTCAGCGTCGCCGAATACCGCATCCTGGTCCTGCTGTCCGAGGCCCCCGGCCGCGCCCTGCGCATGAGCGAACTCGCCGACGGCGTGCTCTCCTCCCGCAGCCGCCTCACCCACCAGATCCGCCGCCTCGAGGGCGAGCGCATGGTCCGCCGCAACACCTGCCTCGAAGACGGCCGCGGCGTCCTCGCCGAACTCACCGACGAGGGCATGCGCCGCCTCGAAGCCGCCGCCCCCGGCCACGTAGAAGCAGTCCGCCGCGACTTCGTCGACCTGCTCACCCCCCACCAGCTCGAGGTCATCGCCGAAGTCTTCGCCCGCATCGATAAGGAAATCGGAGCGCGCCCCCTCTGACCCGTCCGCTACCATCGTGTTCCTGGAGACGTGGCAGAGCGGCCGAATGCACTCGCCTTGAAAGCGAGCGTCGAGAGATCGACCGGGGGTTCAAATCCCTCCGTCTCCGCAACAAACGCCCTGGTCACGCTGTTGGCCTCCGGCGTCCGCGAGTTCGAACCGAACGAACAGCAGCCGTCTTGTCACGGTTTGTCACAACCGCGTTCAAACTCCGGGCGGCTTCGGCCAACGCGTCGGGCTGGCTATGGACGTAGGTCCGCATCGTGAACGCGGCGTCGCAATGCCCCAGCCAGGCCGACACTACCGCGATCGGGACGTTCTGAAGGTGCAGCAGGGTGCCGCAGGTATGGCGGGCATCGTGCAGCCGGATATGCCGCACGCCAGCCAGGGCGCAGACCCGATGCCATTCCCGCGACAGCCTGTCCGGATGCACCGGGTATCCGGCTTCGTCGCACACCACGTATTCACCAGGTCCGTAGCAGTTGCCGAGCTCCAGCCGTTCCGCTGCCTGGGCCGCTCTGGCCTTCTTCAAGGCGGCCGTGATGACCGGCGTCATCGGCAAGGTGCGTTTCGACTTCTCGGTCTTGGTCTCTTTCTCGATGACCTCGCCGTCGACCTGGATTCGGGTGTTCGTGATCGTGACCGTGCCCGCGCTGAAATCGACATCGCTCCAACGCAGCCCGCCGATTTCGCCACGGCGGAGGCCGGACAGCGCCAGGTGCCAGGAATGGCCGGCACGAACCTGATCCGCAGCGGCCAGGACCTTCCGGACATCGGCCGCGTTGTAGGTGTCCATCTCCTTCCGTGACCCGGGCACCCGATCGACCAGATGGGCCACATTGCGTGCCAGGCGGCCTTGCCCCATCTGGGAATCGAGGACCTTGCCAACAATCCGCAACATTGGGTTGATGGTCTGCGCGTTCCAGGTCTTACAAGCGCGGCCGTGCGCGTAGACGAATTCGCCGTCTTGCAAGTCGCTCACCAAGTCATCCAGATGGGCCTTAGCCAATTGCTGAACAGGAAGTGAGCCGTGGCGATCACGGAGCGGCTGAAGGGCATGGCGATAAGCCGCCTTCGTGCTCTTGGCAACCCGCTTGCCACCCAACCACTCCGCACATGCCTGTTCGATCGTGATCACGGAACGGGCAACATACGAGCCACGCGAAACGGCATTGGTGACCTCTGCCAGCGCATCGCGGGCTTCCTTCTCCGTGCGGTATCGCTTACGTGTCTGGCGCCGCTTCCCGGTGGTCGGATCGTTGCCAGCCTCGGTGGTCACCTGGTAGCGAACCGCACCACTCTTGAGCGTGATCTTCTCGATCTGCGGAGGCAGTTGCCGTCTAGTCATGCCGCCGCCTCCTGATCCAACCCGGCAATGTAATCAGCGATGGCCTGTTCAGTGACGAACCGGCGACGACCGATCTTCACCGACCTCAGCTCACCCGTTCCGATCAGCTCGTAGTACTTGCTGTGCCCGATCGGGATCAGCTTCCGGACTTCTTCCTCGTTCAACAGTCTGGACATGCGCCCTCCCTTCCTATGCTGCTTGCTGGATTGCCGAAGTTTTGTCGCGGCCTGGTGGGTCGGCCGCGAGTTGCGCGCGCAGCAATTCGGCTTTCCAAGTCGTACGCCGAGCTATCGAGCCCAGGATGAGGTGTTCACGCAGGGGCCGGGATTTGTCGCCGGGCTCGACCGGTGTCACCCGGTAATGACTGGTGTCGGGCTTCTCGATCCCGGCATCGGCGAGGAGTTGCCGAACAAACGCGACCCGGTCCTGCTTGTGGTCGGTGAGGGTTTTGCCCGACCAACGGCGTGAGACCAGGACCCGGCGACCGGGCAGGCCGAGGGTGTCGCGGCGGTGTGCTTTGCCCCGGCAGCGGCCCGGGATGGTTTTGTCGCTCGCGCCTTGGGGGACGATGCCGTATTCCAGCCACACCGCACACCGAGGCGAGCACGGAGTGTTCTGGAGCTGGGCATGAAGGCGGTCGTAGTGCTCTGCGGCGCGGTCGGATTGGGGTTCGACGATTTCCGCGATGGACTTGGTCAGGTATTTGGTGACGTAGCCGATGGTCCGGCCGGCCTTTTCCGGGATCACGCCGGTGATGGATTTGCGGTCCATCTGCGCACCGAACCGCACCACATGCGCAGGCTCGAGGTCATCGATCTGATCGAGGGTGTCCAGGGCGTCGTCCCAATACTTCAGCGGCTGCCGGGTTTCGGGGTCGAGGAAGGTGGCGTGTTTGTGGTCCCAGACCGGTTGATGCGCGCCGCCGTAGACGCGGTTCTCGGGCTCGAAGTGCGGCCACCACACCTGGTGATAGGTCGCCGCGGTGACCAGCTTGAGGATTTCGCGGGAGATCGCACCGCGGATCAGGATGTGCAGGTGCGGGGCACCGCGCTTCTGCGGTTCGACGGTGGCGAAGTACTGCACGTCCCGGCCGACCGCGCGGCGCAGGTTCTGAATCCAGCGATCGACCAGCTTGGAGAAGAACACGATGTCGCGTGCGGCACGCACATAGTCGTAGCCGTCGATGTTGACCGGTGAGCCGTCAGAGACCGGGCGGCCTTTCTCATCGACTCCGGCGCCGTCGCGGTTGATCCGACCGTAGGAGTCCATCGTGAGGGTGACGAACATCGAGGGCCGATGCTTCCCGTCGTAGACCTTGCCCACGGTGGTCTTGGCGACCTTGAGCCGCGGGAGATCCGGCACATCCTGCCGCCGCCTGGTCGACCGCCGACGCCGATCCTTGCTCGTCGCGTCCAAGGCCGGAAGGCGGCCCCGCAGACCCGTTTCCCGTAGCTCGGCGTCCAGATCCCGGATGACATCGGTGATCCCGGCGGCGAGTTCTTCATCCCCGTCACTGACCGCTGCACGGTATTGGGTGACGAGATCGGCTCGGGCGGTGAGCAATTCGACCTGCACATCGGTCGGGTCGGTCTTGTCGGGTACGAGTTCGCTGCCGGTGTGCCAGCCTTCACGGCTTTGCGCCATCCGCAGCAGCAGGTTCGATTTCGCGCACGCCGGGCACACCGACGCGATCGTGGACTTGCACGGGGAACCCTCATAGGTCACCGTGCCGGTCTTCGGGTCCTCGACGCGCATCGCGATCGGTCGCTTGCACACCACGTGCTGATCAGCGGCAGCTTGAGCGACTTCGTAGAGGTTGGGTAGGGCACGGCGCTGAGCCGCGGTGCCTCCCATCGGGGGCAGTTCGGTGCTGGCGTTCATCAGGCAGCGTCCTTCCGGAAACGAGGGTCGATGCGGGGCATGGCGACGGGTTCGGCGAGGGCGTCGGCGTAGCGGAACACCAGCTCGACCACACCAGGGCCGACGACGGCGGCGCGGCATTCCAAGGCGCCGAAGGTGTGGGCCAGGCGCTCGGCACGGTTTTCGTAGTCGGCGGGGCATTGACCGTCGAGCATGCGCACCTGTATCCGGTCCATGCACTGACCGATCTGGGCATCGAGGAGCCGCGGGACGAACGTCGACGTGTCGGCGGACACGGTGAGTTTGCAGGCTTCCAGGCGTTTGTCCCAGCGCAGCCGGTAGCGCCACCAGCGCAGGAACCGGGTACGCGCGCGGCCGGTGAGCCACCGCTCGAAGGTCTCCGGATGTTTCGCACGCCAGAGCACCATCCCCGCGATGGACACCCCGACCACCACGAGCGCCCACGCCCAGCCGAGGAAAAGGCCGGCGCCGACAGCGAGCGCAATGGGGAACGAGACCATGGGGAACAGCAGCGACCACCAGGCCGTCGCCATCACGAGTTTGAGCAGCTGCCACCCCAGCATCAGCACGGCTTCAAGGACCACCTCCGCCGGTTCTTTGTATGTGTCAGTGGTTTTCGTGGCCATCACGGGGTCTCCTTGTCGAACAGGTCCAGCGCCAACTGTGTCGGCACGGGGTTTCATCGATCCATTTGCGCCACGACTCGTCCTCCGAATCGCGGTAGACGACAGCGGTTTTCACGGTGCGGCGGGTTTCGAGGTGGCAGGTGTAGAGGACTGCGTCGGTGACGTTGCGGGCCTTGGGCAAGGGGCGTACCGACAGTCCGATCAGTACGCCCCACTGCACTTGCGCCCGGATTCAGCGCTCATCGCCGCGGGGCCGGCGGGGATTGGGCGGCCAGGTGCCGCACCGTGCGCATTCGGGGTCGCCGCAGTAGTGCGGGTCGTCGGTCTCCCAGGGTTCCCAGTGCCCGCACTCGTAGCAGTGCATGGCCTCCCCGTGGGGCCACACGCTGACCCGTTCGATAGTCGTCGGTTTCCCGCAGCACAGCGGCCCCGCAGTGGTACTCATGCCGCCCACATCTGGTCATCGACATCGGGTTCGTCGTCCCAGCCGTTGGCGCCGCTGTCAATGAGCAGGCGCACCGAGCGCAGCCGCAGTGCGGCGTCGATCTCGTCGGCGTCGAATCCGTCGTTGTCGTCGTAGAGGTGAACGGTCATGGCAGGGCCTCGATTTCAGGGATGCCGCACACGATGCAGGTGCGCAGGCGAGTGGAGACACCGTCCAGGCGCTGGGTGGCCTGCCAGGTGTCGGGGAAGTG
>NZ_JBIAID010000006.1:0-353398 GCF_042871115.1 Nocardia sp. NPDC006044 | reverse complement strand
GACCAGCTGCCGCGCACCCGCCCGCACCCGCCCGCCCCCGGGGCCCCCCAAACCCGGCGGGGCGGGGGGGGGGGGGGGGGGGGGGGGGGGGGGGGCCCCCCGGCGGCGGGCCCGGGGGGGGGGGGGGGGGGGGCCCGCCGGGGGGGGGGGGGCCCCCCCCCCCCCCCCCCCCCCCCGCCTCGGTCATAGCCGCAGGTCATGCGGACTGCGGTCCCGGTTTGCCCGGCCGTCGGCCCTCCTGCGAAAGTGATGGGATGTTTCGGCTGACGCGTGACTCCAAGGTGGCCTTGACCACCGCCGCTCTCGTCCTACCGTTGCTCGCCGCCTGCGGCACCGATTCCACTGCGACACCGGCCGACTCACCGGCCTCCAGCACCAAGGCCGACTCCGCGTCGGCAGTGGAGCTGGCCGCTCTGGAGAAGAAATACGAGGCGCGGATCGGAGTCTTCGCGGTCGACACCGGCAGCGGTAAGACGCTGACCGCGCGCGGCGACGAACGCTTCCCGTTCCTGTCCACCTTCAAGGGCCTGGCCGCCGGCGCATTGCTGAAGGCACATCCGCTCGACACCGGCTACTTCGATCGGGTCATCCACTACACCGACGCGGACCTGCAGAGCTATTCGCCGGTCACCGGCACCAAGGTCGCCGAGGGCATGACCATCGCCCAGCTCGCCGAGGCCGCGATCACCCACAGCGACAACACCGCGGGCAACCTCCTGCTCCGCGAACTCGGTGGCCCGCAAGGACTCACGGACTTCCTGCGCGGCATCGGCGACCAGGTGAGCCACCTCGACCGCTGGGAGCCGGAGCTCAATACCGCCATCCCCGGCGACGAACGCGATACCACCACCCCGGCCGCGCTCGCCGCCGACTACCGCGCGCTGGTGGTCGGCGACGCGCTCGGCGCGCCGGAACGAGCCCGGCTGACCGGCTGGCTGAAGGCTAATACCACCGGCGACAAGCGAATTCGCGCCGGTGTGCCGGCCGGCTGGAGCACCGGCGACAAGACCGGCACCGGCGACTACGGCTGCGCCCACGATGCGGCGGTCACCTGGCCGGACGGCTCGGCCGCGCCGCTGGTCATCGCGATCCAGACGTGCAAGTCGGTCAAGGACGCCGAATCGAGCAACGACGTGGTCGCCGAGGCGGCTAGGGTGGCCGTCGCGGCTGTGCGCTGACGCTGGTCGCCATTCCGGTTGTCGGACAGCGTTTCCGGTGTCGTCAGGCCACCGACCGACGGGCGCGCAGGCCGGCGAAGCCGAGCAGCAGATCGGCGATGATCTCGAAAATCGCCGCGAACCAAGAGAATCCGTTGACCCTCGCCGCGGCGGGCGGGTTGATGAAGCTGTCGCTGAGCGGGCCGAACCAGTCCGGGCACAGGTGCACCAGGATGAACCCGGCCGCGCTGACGAAGCCGATCGCGACCGCCGCGAGAGCTGCCCATCGATGACCCGTGAACACCAGCGCGATGGTCGCGACCCCGAGCATGAATTGCACTGTGCCGAGCACCATTACGGTGCTGGAGACGGTGTCCATCCCGCGGCGCAGGTGATCGGCGCCGTGGGTGAGCAGCGCCACCGCGAACAGCGCGGTAGCCCAGCGTAATTCGGAGAAGGATGGACCGGCGGCGAGATCCTGCCGTGCGGCTGTCGGGTGCGTCATCGTGACCCCCATCGGAGTAGACGCGGCGGCAATGGTGCACGCCAATCTACGACCGAGTGTAGTAGACCTGGCCCGTTCAGGCCAGGCTCCGGTTCGCGGTTACAGCAGGCCCCACCAATAGAGCACGCAGGCCAGCACCCAGACCACCACGGTTTCCATCGTCGCTCCCAATCTCCTTCACGCACCTGTCTCCATCATCCGCCATCCGGGATTGGTTGCTACAAACGCAGCCCATCTGTTGCCTAGGTGACGCCTTTACCTGCGGTTTTACGCCTGCAAGGTGTTCTTAAGTCCGTGCTAAGCCCGCGCAGGCATTGTTTGTCTCAACACCGAACGCTCCGGTTTGGGGGAACCGGAGCGTTCGGTGGGTCAGTCCACCACCGGGGGTGGGGAACGGAGCGCGACCTGTCTTCGAGGGGTTGACAGGTCGGGCTCCGGGGGAGAGTGCTTGCCGGGCCGGTCCACGAGGGGTGACCGGCCTGGCGGGCCACTCGGGACAGCGGACACGTTTTCGCAGGCTCTTCCGGGAGCTGACCGGCAACGGACACCGAAGTTGCCACTGCCGAAGGTAACCGCGGGTGCGCGGGCCATGATCCCGAGGCGAGGGGCGGCCGGACCGGTTTCGGAGGGTAATCGGCCCGGCGCCACGGGTAGAACTCGTTCTAGACACTTTTGTATATTTGTCTTACCGTCACTACATGTTGATCGACGCGTATCGGCCGGCTCCCGTCTTCGAGCTCCGCTCCGGCGCCACTTGGACGTCGCCGTGGGAGATGTATGCCGCGCTGCGCGAACAGGATCCGGTGCACCACGTGGTGCCGCCGGCTCGTCCCGGCAACGACTACTGGGTGCTCACCCGGCACGCCGACGTCTACGCGGCAGCCCGCGACAGCGAGACCTATTCCTCCCGCGACGGCCTGACCGTGGAGTACGGCGAGCTGGAACAGATCGGGCTGACCGGCAATCCTCCGCTGGTCATGCAGGATCCGCCGGAGCACACCGACTTTCGCAAGCTCGTCGCCCGCGGGTTCACGCCACGGCAGGTCAGCGAGGTGGAACCGGTGGTGCGCCGATTCGTCCGCGACCGCCTCGACCGGATCGCCGCGGACGGCGGCGGCGATATCGTCAAGCAGGTATTCAAGCCGCTGCCGAGCATGGTGGTGGCGTACTACCTCGGGGTGCCCGAGGAGGATCGGGCGCGGTTCGACGGCTGGACCGACGCGGTGGTCGCGGGCAGCATCGATCGCGCGCAAACCCAGGCGTTGCCGGCGTCGATGGAGATGATGGGCTACTTCGCCGAGCTGATCAAGCGGCGGCGGACCGACCCGGGGGAGGACACCGTGTCGCTGCTCGTGCAGGCGGGCATGGCCGCCGACGACGCGGATGTGCGTGGGCTGGTGCAGATTCTGGCCTACACCTGGACGATGGTCGCGGGTGGCAACGACACCACCACGGGGTTGCTCGGTGGTGCGGTGCAACTGCTGCAACAACATCCGGACCAGCGCGCCGAGTTGGCCGCGGACCAGGATCGAATCCGCACGGCGGTAGAGGAATTCGCCAGGTTGACCGCGCCGGTACAGGGTCTGGCCCGGACGGTGACACGTGCGGTCGAGCTGGACGGCAAGACGATTCCCCCGGGGCGCAAGGTATTGCTGGTGTTCGGCTCCGCCAACCGCGACGAACGCGCGTTCGGCGACGACGCGGCAGAGCTGAATATCGACCGGAATCCGCAGCGCATCCTCACTTTCGGGCACGGAGCACACCACTGCCTCGGTGCCGCTGCGGCGCGGATGCAAGCCCGGGTGGCACTGGAGGAGCTGCTCGACCGATTCCCGAACTATGCCGTGGATATCGACGCGGTCGAGTACGCGCCGGGGCCTTACGTCCGGCGGCCGACCACCGTCCCGTTCCGGTGCGTGGCATGACCGGGGACTGGCTGGCGGACGGGCGCGCGGAACTGGCGAGCGAACGGATCCTCGACGCGGTACGCGCGTTGTTCATCGACAAGGGCGTCGCCGGTGTCGGAATGGCCGAAGTCGCCGAGGCCGCAGGATGTTCCAGGGCGACGCTCTATCGGTATTTCGACAATCGGCAGGCACTGTACGTCGCCTTCGCCGGTCGCGAGGCTCGGCAGGTGGTCGAGCGGGTGTGGCGCGATCCCGCGGTCACCGCGGCCGCCGATCCCGGCGAGCAACTACTCGACGGCTTCACCGCGTTGCTCGCGGAGGTCCGTAAAACTCCGCACCTGGCCGTGTGGTTCGCGCCGGCCAATGCGGGAATCGTTGCCCAGCTGTCGAATTCGTCGGAGGTGGTGGACACCCTCGCCAGCGGCTTCGTCGGCGGCTTGCGGCCCGACCTGTCCGCTCCTGCCGCGCGCCGGCTCGGACAATGGCTGGTCCGGGTGATGGTGTCGCTGCTGACTCTGCCGGGTGCGGGCGAAGACGACGAGCGGGAGCTGCTGCGCCATTTCGCGCTTCCCTTCCTGCTCGACCAGCGGCTGGCCGTCGAATAGCCGTACACGGCAACGACCGGAGCCGTACTGGACGGCTCCGGTCGCTGCGGATCGGACTACTGGCTGAGCGCCTGCACCGAGTAGTCGGGCAGGTCGTAGGACTCGGTCTTGGTGAGCATCTTCATCATCAGCGGCTTCATCGCCTTCGAGGTCATCAGCTTGCTGACCGTGTGCCCCGCGCGAATGCCGAAGCTGGACTTGGGGGTCATGGCCTTCAGGCCACCCGGCGGGAGCTCCTGAGCCTTCGCGATGAACGGACGGAGCACCTCCTCGTAGCGAGCGGTCGCCAGTGTGAGATCGCTTGGGTGCGTGGCGATCTCACCGGCGAGCACGTACGCGCCGATCAGCGCCATCGCGGTGCCGTTGCCGGTGAGCGGTGAACCGCAGTAGCCGGCGTCGCCGAGCAGCACCACCCGGCCCTTCGACCAGATCGGCATGTCGATGCGGGCCAGCTCGTCGAAGTAGAAGTCGCTCGCCTCGCCCAGCGCGTCGGTGATGGTGGCCGCCTCCCAGCCGCCGCCGGCCAGCCGCTGCCGGATCAGCGCCTGCTGAGCCGGAACATCCCGGCGCAGTGCGGGATCCGCGTCGGTGCGGATGGTGATCAGGGCCTTCGAGGTTGCCGGATCGGCGTCGGGGCGCAGCCCGATATTGGTCGCGCCGACCATCGAGTGCATGGTGAACCAGTTGTCCTCCACGCTGTCCGGGGACGGCAGGGTGAAGAAGGACATGTAACCGCCGAGGTAGGTGGAGAACTGCTCCTCCGGGCCGAACACCATCCGGCGGGTGCCGGAATGCAGTCCGTCCGCGCCGATCACGAGGTCGAAGCGCTCCCGCGCGCCGGAGGCGAAGGTGACGTCCACTCCGCTCTCGTCCTGCGCGATCTCGGTGATCCACTCGCCGTAGCGGTAGTCCACGCCGCCCGCCTCGGCCAGCGCGTCGAGCAGCACCTGGTTGAAATCGCCTCGGGTCAGCTCGATTTCGGCCACGCCGCCCTTGCCCTCGAACAGCTCGGTCGGCATGCGCACGATGTCGCGGCCCGCGGCGTCGACGAACTTCATGCCGCGCTCGTCGAGCTGGTACTTGCGGATGCCCGGCATCAGGTTCATCCGCTCGGCGACGTCGACGCTGGGCCCGCGCAGGTCCACGGCCTGTCCGCCCGGCCGCGGCGCCTCGGCCCGCTCCACCACGGTGGCGCGGATGCCTGCGCGAAGCAGTTGCAGCGCGACCGCGTTGCCGCCGATGCCGCCACCGGCGATGAGGATGCGGGGCTGGGTGGAGTTCGTGCTCATGATCTGGTCCCTTGCTTGGTGCTGAATGTCTTAGACATATGTCTACAGCACACTTGCACAAATGTATAGTACATATGTTCAAGACAATCGTACGCATATCGCCCGCGTCCCCCTCCGGCGCGGCGACAGGCAAGCCGACGACTGGCCGCCGAACGACCGAAGGCGCCCTTCGGCAGCCTGGAGGGGCTGAAGGGCGCCTCCGGCTAGCGGGCGGCACTATCTGGATAGGTAGGACTTCCAGCCGCCGAACGAGGTGATATCGGTGGCGGTGCGGGCGGCGTCGTAGGTGCAGGTGAAGCCGATTACCGAACGGCCGTCGGACAATTCGATGCTGGTGAGTGCCATCGGGGCGGGCAGGGCGGCGAGGAAGCTGCCGAGTCCGGCTTCGGAGACGCGGAAGAGTTCGCCGAGAATGGGGGCGCCGAGCCCGTC
Source organism: Nocardia sp. NPDC006044 (assembly GCF_042871115.1). Classification (NCBI taxonomy): domain Bacteria; kingdom Bacillati; phylum Actinomycetota; class Actinomycetes; order Mycobacteriales; family Nocardiaceae; genus Nocardia; species Nocardia sp. NPDC006044. The sequence goes on along the minus strand of NZ_JBIAID010000006.1, from coordinate 347,503 downwards.
GCCGTGGCGAACAAGTCCAGGTTTCGGGGGTGTGGTGTCCAGGGCGGCGAGGCGGTAGGCGTCGGTGGTGCGGATCTCTCCGGCGAAGCGGGCGCCGATCTGTTCGAGTTGCCAGTGCAGCGGTTGGCCGCGCAGGTGGGCGCCGAAGACAGCCAGGTCGACACCGCGTTCGACCAGCAGGGGCGCGGGTTCGGCGCCGACCGTGCGGGCGGCCAGATCGAGGGCGACCTGGTCGGCGAACGCGGGTGTCACCAGCATGACGCCGAACGGCGCACCCTCGGTGGTGGGTTCGCCGGGAATCGCGATCGATGCCATGTCGAGCAGGTTGCAGAAGTTGGTGTAGGTGCCGAGGCGCCGGTTGATTCCGATCGGATCCGCCTGCACCGCAGCGATACTCGGGTGCTCGGTGGTGGTCGGCAGCAGCAGGGCATCGAAACCACCGAGCAGTTCGGCGGCCGCCGCGCGGGCGCGGGCCAGGGTGTCGAGATCCGCGACGAACGCGGGACCCGTTGTAGCACCGGCCGATTCGATAATGGCGGCGACCGTGGGGTCGGCTCCGGCGGGCTCGGTTTCCAGGAAGGCGCCGACCGAGGCATAGCGTTCGGCGACGATCGCGCCGTCGTACAGCAGCAGTGCGGCGTCGAGCAGGCCGGAGATGTCGACCTCCTCGATCTTCGCGCCGGAATCCGCGACCGCGGCGGCGGTCCGCGCGAAGGCCTCCCGATACGGTTCGCTCAGCGCGACGAGGTCGGCGGCGCGCGGGATGGCGATTCGCGCGGCCAGGGGCGCCGCCAGGCGGACGTCGGCCGGCCAGGTGCGACTGCGCGGATCGCGCGACTCCGGCCCGGCCATCACCGCGGCGGCCGCCACCGCGTCGGCGAGCTCGGTGGCGAAGACGGTGACCGCGTCGTAGTCCACGCAGGCGGGCACAACTCCGTGCGCCGGGATGATGCCCAAAGTGGCCTTGATGCCGACGATTCCATGCAGGGCGGCGGGCACCCGGCCGGAACCGGCGGTGTCGGTGCCGATTCCGATATCGGCGATGCCCAGCGCCACCGCCGCCGCCGAGCCCGAACTCGAACCGCCGGAGATCAGCTCGGGATCGAACGCGTTCCGCACGGCGCCGTACGGGCTGCGCGTGCCGACCAGCCCCGTGGCGAACTGGTCGAGGTTCGTCTTGCCGAGCACGATCGCGCCCGCCGCGACCAGACGCTCGATCGCGGAGGCGGTCACCTCGGCGGTATAGGCGAATTCGGGACAGCCCGCGGTCGTCGGCAGCCCGGCGACGTCGATGTTGTCCTTGACCGCCACCAGCACACCGGCCAGCGGCAGCGAGGCGCCGTCGGCGAGGCGCTGTTCGACGGCCGCCGCCTCGGCGGCGACCTCGCGCTCCGGGCGCAGCGTGATCCACACCTCGGGCCGATCCACCTCGGCGATCCGCCGGTACGCGGCGGCCACACGTTCGGTGGGTCGTGTCAGGGTGCCGGAGGAAACGGCAGCCGGTGGGGTGGGTAGGGAGAGCTCGCCGGTGGCCATTCAGTCGACTCCGATTACTGCTAGTGGGGTTCCCGGTTCTACCTTGGCGCCTGGCGTGGCCAGGACCTTCAGTACGGTGCCGGCGCCCGGGCTGTGCACCGGCAGTTCCAGTTTCATCGCTTCCAGCACGGCGATCGGCGCTCCGGCCGTAAGACGTTGTCCCGCTTCGACTTCGACTCGCCAGACATTGCCGATCATGGGTGCCGTCACCACCGTCGCGCCGGGCGGCAGGCCGGCCAGCGGATCGTCGGCGAGTTCGGCGACGGGTGCGGTCGCGGCGGGCCGGTCGAACTCGCCTGCCGCGCGCCAGGCGGCCTTCTCCGCCTCGAACGCCGCGGTCTGCCTGGTCGTGAACTCGGCGATCGAATCGGCCTCCGCGCGCAGCAGCGCCAAGTGATCGGCCAGCGCGAAGGTGCCGTCGCTGACCTCCGCGTCGAACCGGCCTGCCTTGGCCGCCGCACGGTGGTCGAGCAGTTGTTCGGCGCTCACCGGCTCCCAGACGATGCGGTCGAAGAACCGGAACAGCCAGGGCGTGCCCGGCTCGAACGGTGCGGACTGCCGATAGCTGGACCAGATCGGCACGGTCCGGCCGATCAGCTGGTAGCCGCCGGGCGAGGCCATCCCGTACACGCACAGGTACTTGCCGCCGATGCCGACCGCGTCCGACGGTGTCCAGGTGCGGGCCGGGTTGTACTTGGTGGTGACGAGGCGATGCCGCGGATCGAGCGGAACCGCCAGCGGCGCACCGAGATACACGTCACCGAGGCCGAGCACGAGGTATTCCGCGTCGAACACGGTCGCGCGGACGTCGTCGACGCTGCCGAGTCCGTTGATGCGGCGGATGAACTCGGTGTTCGACGGCAGCCACGGTGCGGTGTCGCGAACACCGCTGCGGTAGCGGTCGATCGCCTCGGCGATGGACGGATCGTCGAACGAGAGCGGCAGCCGGATGGTTCGGCTCGGCACCACCAGATCGGTGGTCGCCGGCAGGGCGAGTTCGATCTCTTGCAGCGTGCCGAGCAGCCGATATTGCGGCAGCACGTCGGGATCGAAGTGAATGTGCAGCGAGCGAACGCCCGGCGTGACATCGAGGATGCCGGGCAGGCCGGTGCTCGCCAGCGCCTCGGCGAGCGCGTGTACGCGCATGCGCAGGCCCAGATCCAGCACCATGTCGCCGTATTCGACCAGAACGTTGTCGTCACCGCCGCGCAGATAAGCGACGCGGGGCCGATCGGCGTCGCCGGTATCAGACCCTAGAATTCCGCGATCACGCAGTGCGGCAAGCGGATTCGGGACGATGTCATGCGCGCGGGCGGTATTCGACTCGCGCAGCAGTACGGCCTCGTCGTCGGTGACGGGCACGAACCGGAGCGTGTCGCCGGGGCGCAGCTGGCCGAGTTTCCAGCGGTGGGCCGAGATCACGGTCAACGGGCAGGCGAAGCCGCCGAGGCTGGGGCCGTCGGGACCGAGCAGGATCGGGGTGTCACCGGAGACGTTCAGTGTGCCTACGCTGTACGGGTTGTCGTGCAGGTTGGACGGATGCAGACCGGCGTCGCCGCCGTCGGTGCGTGACCAGGTCGGCCTGGGGCCTTCGAGCCGGATGCCGGTGCGGTTGGCGTGGCTGCCGACTTGCCAAGCGTGGGTGTAGAACTGGGTCATGTCGTCGTCGGTGAAATAGGCGGGGGAGGTCTGCGGTCCCTCGCCGACGGCGAGCTGCCAGTCGTGGGTGAAGTCGGGTCGCTCGTGCTCCGGCACCGCGGCGGGGGTGCTCAGGGTGTGCTCATCGGTCGGCGCGATGCCCAGAACATCGCCTGCCACAACGGCTTTGCCGGTCACACCGCCGAAACCGCCGAGGGTGAAGGTGGCGGCGCTGCCGTGGTAGAGCGGGGCGTCGATGCCGCCGCGCACCGCCAAGTAGGTGCGCAGGCCGGCGTCGGCCGGCGCGCCGATGTCGAGTACCGAACCGGCCGGCACGGTGATCGGCTGCCACATGGGTGCGGGTTGCCCGTCGATCGTGATCGGGGTGGGTGCGCCGGTCACGCAGACCACCGCGGGGTCGGAGAAGCGCAACTGCGGGCCGTGCAGTGTGCACTCCAGCGCGGGCACGCCCACCGGATTGCCGACGGCGGTATTGGCGAGGGTGAACGACAGGTCGTCCATCGGGCCGGACGGTGGAATGCCGACCTGCCAGAGGCCGATTCGGCCCGGGTGGTCCTGCACCGTCGTCATGGTGCCGCCGCGCAGTACGTCGATGCGGCGGCCGATCGGACGGATGTCGGCCAGCGTGGTCGTACTGTGCTCCGCGCGCAGCACGCGCGAATCGCTTGCCGCCTGGCGCAATTGCGGCAGGTTGGTCTGCACGCCGTAGATGTGGGAGTCCGTGAGTGCGCGGGTGAGGCGCGCGAAGGCGTGGTCGCGGCTGTCGCCGGTGGCGATCACCTTGGCCAGCAACGGGTCGTAGTACGGGCTGACCTCGGTGCCGGTGCCCACCCAGGTATCGACGCGGAGGCCTTGCGGCGCGGCGCCCGAGGTGGTGGCGCCGGTGCCGGTCTCGACCGGGAACGCCGCGGCGGTGATCAATCCGGCGCTTGGCCGGTAGTCGTGGCCCGGATCCTCCGCGTACACCCGGGCTTCCACGGCCCAGCCGGTGATCGGCGGGCCGCTCTCCGGCTGCTCGTCCACCATCGAGGTGTCGCCGCCGGCCAGGCGCAGCATCCAGGCGACCAGGTCGACGCCGGTCACCGCCTCGGTGACCGGATGTTCCACTTGCAGACGGGTATTCATCTCCAGGAACGAGGCGGTGCTGTGGTCGGTGTCGTAGACGAACTCCACCGTTCCGGCCGAGCGGTAGCCGACCGATCGGGCGAGTTCTCGTGACGCCGAGAGCAATTGATCGGTCAGCTCAGCGGTAAGACCGGGGGCGGGCGCTTCTTCCAGGACCTTCTGGTTGCGTCGTTGCAGCGAGCAGTCCCTGGTGCCCAGGCTGACCACCCGGCCGTTGCCGTCGCCGAACAGCTGCACCTCGATGTGCCTGGCCCGCGCGACGAAACGTTCCAGGAAGACGCCGGTCGAGGCGAAATTCGTCGCGGCCAAGCGCTGTACGCGCTGGTAGGCGGTGCGCAGTTGATCCGGGTCGAAACAGGCCTGCATGCCGATGCCGCCACCGCCGCCGACGGCCTTGAGCATCACCGGGTAGCCGATCCGGGTGGCCTCCTCAATCGCGTGCTCGGCCGAGTCGAGCAGGCCGCTGCCGGGGATGAGCGGAACGCCGACGGCCCGGGCCGCTTCGCGCGCCGTGTGTTTGTCGCCGAACACGCGTAGCTGCTCCGGTGTCGGGCCGACGAACCGCAGACCGGCCTCCGCCACCTTCGTGGCGAAATCGGCGTTCTCCGAGAGGAATCCGTAGCCAGGGTGAACAGCGCCCGCGCCGGTCGCCAGCGCGGCCTCGATCACCAGATCCGCGCGCAGATAGGACTCGGCGGCCGGGCCGGGGCCGAGACGCACCGCGACATCGGCGATTTCGACATGGGCCGCGCCGATGTCCGCATCGGAGTAGACGGCGACCGTCTTCAAGCCCAGCGCCTTCGCGGATCGCATGATGCGGCAGGCGATCTCGCCACGATTGGCGACCAGCACCGTATCGAATTCCAGCCTCACGTGTTTCTCCCTATTCAGTTGGCGGGTTATTCGGCGGCCATCGCCGCGATGGCGCGGGTGACTCGTTCGAGCACCACGTCGAGTGATTCGCCGATATGGGTGTGCAGCAGCCGGTAGGCGAGCGGAAGATCCTCGGCGAGAACGGCATCCAGAATGCCCAGGTGCTCGGCAATGGTGGTCTCGATGCGGTTGTTGACCATGAAGTCGTACATCCGGACGTGCCGGATGCGGGAATTCACCGCCTTCAGCGCGCGCACCATCTCGGCATTTCCCGCGGCGGTGAGCAAGATGACGTGGAATTCCTCGTCCCGCACGACGAATCCGGGCTCCTGCACCGGCGGGTCGGCCCGCAACGCCAGCCAAGCGTCGCGCTCGGCCTCGAGCAACGCCCGGTCGTGGGTCACCGCGGGGTTTGTCATCGCCCGCTGAATCCCGCCCAGCTCCACCGTGATTCGCAGCTCGTACAGGTCCCGGATCAACGGAATGCTCGGCCGCACCGGGCTGAACCCGTACTCCTCGCGCTGCAGCAAGCCGTCCGAACACAGCACGGTCAACGCTTCCCGGATCGGCGTCCGCGAAATCCCGAACCGCGCCGACAATTTCGGCTCCGTCAGCCGCTCCCCGAACTTGATGTCCCCATTCATCAGCTCGCTACGCAACGCCGCGTAAACCACGTCCCGCAACGGCTTCCCCGCCGCATCCTCCACTGTGGCCAACCGTGTCGACATACCTGTATACGCTATGGAGCTCGCGTTTCATCGATGTGACAACAGGTTAGCAAGGCGTAAGAGTCTCCTCACCGCACGAATTGGGCCTCCTCGTTCACCGCGTCAGCAATTCGGCCCTGAGGCCGGGATACGGATCGACTATGTGCCGCGGCACTTCCTGACGAAGGACAGATCGGAGTTCCATGAGCTGTGCTCCGGCCACATAGTGGCGGCCGCGCGTCTCCCCGCGCGCGGCGAGCAGCCCGAGGTCGGTCAGTGCCTTGAGGTCACGAGAAGCGGTTCGTTCATCGATCTGGGCACGGGTGAGGTATCCATGCCGGCGGATGCGAAACCCGATCAGAGCGTCGTACAAGATGTCGACGGACCGCTCCGGCAGTTTGTGGGTGCCGACGAGTTCATCGAGGCGCGACCACGCGCGCTCGGTGCGATGCATCCGGCCCTCGACGGTCTGGGCCTGGATGTCGTGCGCGCGCAGGTTGAACTTCAACCACAAGCCGGCGTCGCGCTCCGGTGACCAGGCGCCCGCTCCGGTCGCCGCCAGGATCCGGTAATAGTCGTCGGTGTTGACGCCGAGCCATTCCTCGATGCTGCAGAAGGTCGGCTCGGCGATGCCGCCGCGGGATACGACCAGGGTCTGTAGTGCGCGCGCCATCCGGCCGTTGCCATCGCGAAAAGGGTGGATCATCACCAGATTCAGGTGCGCCATCGCGCCGGCCACGATCGGGTCCGTGTCGGACTCGAGTGCCTCGGCGAGTTCGGCCATCAATCCGGGTACCAGCGCTGAGCCGGGACCCTCGTAGACGGTGTCGCCGCTGGTGTCCTCGCGCACATAGATCGGGCCGGTGCGGTATTGGCCGGGACTCTTCGCGAGGTCGTGCCCGAGAAGCATGAAATGCAATGCCCTGATGGTGGATTCGTCGACCGGTGCCGCACTCTGGGCAACTGTCAGTACGTACCCGAGCGCCTGCCGGTAGCCGCGGATTTCGGCGAAGGTCCGCTCATCGGCGGTGAGTGCTTCCTCGTAGTCGACCGCGGCGGCCGCGTCGTCGGTCTCGACCCGGTACCCCTCGATGCTGTTCGAGCCCTGGATGGCGCGGGCCATCAAATTGCGCCGCAGCAATCCCGGCCAGCGTTTCGGCACCCGCATGGCTGATGCGAGTCTGGCGCGTCGGCGATAGATGCCGCTCAGCACCGCATTGTCAGTGGAGTCGAGTTCGGGTGTCGCGTACAGCACGGGTCGGCCTCCGATGTCCTGATGTCTCTAATCTTAGGACAAAATCCTGATTATGTCTCTAGTTTAGAGACAGCGGGACAGTCGACGTTGTGCGGGGGTTGCTCGAAGACACACGAGCTGGAAGAGACTCTGATCCAGCGGCTGCGAGTTGCTCGGTGGGGCAGGTTGTCTCGTGGTGTTCCGGTCGAGCGTGATCGGAATGCCCCTGTGGTGCAGGGATATTGATCGATCAGATGTTGGCTAGCTTGTATTCCAGGATGTCTCGGGGTTCGCCTGCGCCGAAGTAGCGTTCCTCGTAGCCGGTCCAGGCGAAGCCGATGCGGCGGTAGAGGTTGTAGGCGGACTGGTTGGTGGGGCGGACGGTGATGAGGACGCTGCGCATCGCCTGGCGGCGGCATAGGTTGATCGCCTCGGCGAGCAGGGCGGATCCGTAGCCGCGACCGCAGCTGTGCGCGCGGACGGCGAGGCTGAGCAGCCAGCCGCGGCGGTCGGGGGTGAGCGCGACCAGGACATGACCGACGACGAGGCCGCCGACCTCGGCGATCAGCCAATTTGCGCCGTGCAAGTCGAAGAGTTGGCGCAGCACGAAGTACGGATAGGCCTGATCGCCGAAGCGTTCGGCCTCGATCGCCGCGACATCGGCGAGATCGGAAAGTTCGGCATTCCGATACACGGGCGTCGATGACGTCGTCGCGCTGTCCACTGTGCTCGCTTGCGCGGTAACACGAGTCATATTTCACAGCGTAAGCGTTTGCTCGCTCGGTCGCGGCGAACCCGGTGTGCACGATCCGGATCGAGATCGTTCACCCGGAGTCTCGCGGTCGCGCATAACGCTTCGCTGACCGGCCGATCAGGCGCGGCTGAGCGGCCCGCGTTGCCCGAGTTTCACCGGCAGTTTGCCTCAGTCATGGGATGTTTCAGGCGGTCGCGGCCTTGACCCGAATGTGCTGCGCGGTCACCGATTCTGCCTCGTCGCTCACCAGGAAGGCCACCGCGTCGGTGAGCTCGGTTGCCGCGCCGAGCCGTTCGGAGATGCCAGTCCCCATGACGTAACTCGGTTCGTGCTCGCCCTTGGCCGGGCCGCCGTTGTCCGCGCCTGCCGCCCCGGGGCTGACCGCGTTGACCGCGATGCGCCGTTCGGTGAAATCCGGGGCGAGCGAGCGGGTGAACTCCGCGATGGCCGCCGTCGCGGCGTTGTCGACGGCGTTGCCGGGCGCCGCCGGAGCGCCGACGGTGATGATGCGACCCCCGTCGGCGAGATGGACCGCGGCCAGCTGGATCCCGTTGAACACGGCCTTGGCCGGCGCCGCGAAGCCGAGATCGAACTCTTCGGCGGAGATCTCGCGCAGCGGCGTGGTGATCGCGCCCCCGCCGGTGTGCACCAGCGCATCCCAGTGCCCGCATTCCTCCAGCAGCGCCTGGACCAGCTCCGCGTATTCGTCCCGGTCGCCGATATCGGCGGCCAGGGCCAGCGCCGAACCGCCGGCGTTGGTGATCTCCTTGACCACGTCGGCAGCCGACTCGGGGCTGTGCGGGTGCTGGATAACCACCTGCGCGCCCTGTCCGGCAAGGGTTTTGGCGATGGACTTGCCGATTCCGGTGTCCGCGCCGGTGATCAGGGCGGTCTTGCCGGCAAGCGGGCCGGTCGGGTTCATGGCCTAGCCTTTCCGTGTTCGCCGCTGGGTGCCCAGCAGAGGCCCAGTATGCCGTCCCCGTCCGACCGAAATCGACCGCTTCGCTATACCGTCCGGCTTTCCAGCGCGCGCCAGGCGGGGCGGCGGCCGTTGGTGACCCAGCGCAGCAGCCACTCCGCGGGTCCGTATCGGTACCGGCGCAACCACACTGCGCTGACCGCCAATTGGGCCGCGAAGACGAGCAGGGCGACCGCGAAGGTGGCCAGCGGTGACAGGGCGCCCGCCGCGCCGAATCCGACGCCGGTGAACAGGATCAGCCCGATCGCGGATTGGCCGAGGTAGTTGGTCAGCGCGATCCGGCCCGCGGGTGCGAGCGCGGTGCGTATCCAGTTCGTGCGTGGACTGTGCATCAATCGCAACAGGGTTGCAACGTACGCGGCGGCGAGGGCGGGCGCGGTGACGACGCTGACCGCGACGGGCAGGGCCGTGCCGGTGCCGCCGCCGAGGGTGTAGATCACGCTGCCGGCCAAGCCGATCGGGAAACCGATCCATTGGATGCGGCGCAGGATCGGTTCGTCGCCGCGCACCTGAGCCAGCAGCTTCCGTCGCCCCGCGACCATGCCGAGCAGGAACATGGCGAGCGCGGTCGGCCCTTGCATGGTGACCGCCTGCAGGACGAGCAGCGGCAGTCCGGCGAGGTGTTCGCCGATGACGTCGCTCCACCCGCCGAGCATCGCCGCCGTCGCTTGCCGGCCGTTCTCCTGGGCCTCGGCGGTCGACGGCAGGATCGCCGACGTGTTCATGAGCAGACCGCTCAGCAGCAGGCCCGCCAGGACGAACCCGTACAGCCAGGCGGCCACCTTCAGCGCCGTGCGATCCCCGACCCCGCGCATCCAGAACAGCACCAGGCAGGCGACCGCGTAGGTGGTGAGCACGTCGCCGCCGTAGAGGAGCACGATGTGCAGCACCCCCAGGACGAACAGTCCCGCGATCCGCCGCAGCATCCGTGGCTCGAACGCCGCGCCCGCGCGAGCCGCCGCGGTCATCTGCAACGTGAAGCTGTAGCCGAACAGGAACGAGAACAGCAGATAGAACTTCATGTCGACGAACACCGAGGACAACGCGCGCACCAGATCATCGAGCGGTGAGTCGAAGGCTGGATCGGTGACCAGATTGCCCGGATACCCGGACGACATGAAGGTGATGTTGACGATGAAGATCCCCAACAGCGCAAACCCACGCAACGCGTCTACGTCGTAGATCCGCCCCCGAGGCGCAACCAGCTGATCGGTCATAGGACCCGACTTTCAGTCATTGAGACGAGAATAAGTATGTGAGGGATACTATATGACAGATACTAATTCCGCTCGCCGAGCGTCCACCCTGGTCTGATGGGTAGTGAAAGGCTTCGGAAACGGGTCTGCCCCCTGCCGGTGAGGGCAGGGGGCAGACCCGTTCCACCCAAGAGTCGCCGGCGCGGGGCCGGTTCGTCCGGTGGATTCGGACGGGGTGGCGGGATCAGTCCACGCCGAGGTCGAGGTCTTCCCAGGTGATCCGGACGTCTAATGGGCTCAGCGTCTCGATCGCAGTGTCGAGCGGTTCTGTACGGGTCCGGTGACCGCTCGGGACGTACCTTCCCTCGGAGTTCAGCACGAGCCGCTCGACCGAGATCGCGGGGCCGTCGTCATTGGCCATGCGCACGATCCAGTAGTGCTCGATGCCGAAGCGAGCGTATTCCGCACGCTTATCGATCATGTCCGCCGTTACGGTCGTCGGAGAGACCACTTCGACGACCAGGACGGTATCGGCAATGGTCGGCTTTTGCTTCCAGCGCCCGCGAGGCTGGTCGACGCAGTGGTACAGGATGACGTCGGGGCGCTTGTAGTGCAGCGGCACCTCTGAGACGAGCATGTCCACGTCGCGATTGATCCGAAGGCAGGGCTCGGTCGAGCCGCGTTTCGCTTCCGCGTCGAGCAATGCTCTTTCGATATTGCGTGCGACGGCATTGTGGTTGGGCGTGGCGGATTCGCAGAAGACGACCATCCCGTCCTGGACCTCGACGTTGCGAGCCAGATCCTCCGGCATCGCCAGATAATCGTCGATGTCGACGGGAAAGATGTAGGTCTTCGGCGAAGACCAGTCGAACGCTTCCGACACGATGACCGTCCTTCAGCTGGTAGTCGCTGCAATCGTAAGTCACGGCCAGCCTCGGACGTCTTTCGTGAAGGGCTCCGGAAACGGGTCTGCCCCCTGCCGGTGAGGGCAGGGGGCAGACCGTTCGTCTCAACCACGAGTCGGGGTGACAGGATTTGAACCTGCGACCTCTTCGTCCCGAACGAAGCGCGCTACCAAGCTGCGCCACACCCCGTGAATCGAACCTGGACTACCTTACAACAAGGACGGTCCAGACGTTAAACCCACTGGTCAGGAAGGGTATTTCAGAGGGTCAGCCGTCGTGCGGACGGATGCTGGTGAAGATGCGCTTGGCGGTGTCCGCGTCGACGGCGTTGGGGACGCCGGTGTCGGCGGCGATCACCATGACGAAGCTGCCGTTGTCGGTGGGGAAGGCGGCGGTGTAGACGGAGTACGCGGTGGCGCAGCCGGGCTTGGCCTGGGTGACGGTGCCCTTGGTCTCGACGAACATGCCGCGCTGCGTGCCGTCCAGCGATTCGAGCGGGACCGGCGGGGCGGGGTGGGCGTCGGCGGAGGCGGTGTAGGCGAGCTTGGCCGTCCTGGTGCCGAGTTCGGTTGCGGCGGTACCGGAATCGGCGTCCTTCGAACCGGTCAGGAAGGACGCGGTGCGGGTCGAGCCGGGGCAGTAGCCCTTGCCGTCGCTGGCATAACCCTTGCCCGCGACCGCGTTCGGTGGCTCGCCGTACCCGCCGATGGCGGTTTCCGGCGCGATGGTCCAGCCGGGGGGAACGTCGTAGGCCGCGCCGCGATCGGGCGCGACGACGACCTGATAGCCCGGGACGACCGGCGTCTCGTGCCGACCCGAACTGCTCGGTGTCGGGGAGGTCGTGCCGGACTTCGACGGAGTCGGCGCGCCCTCGCTGGTGGTGAGCGCGCTCACCATGGAAGGCGAGTTGCGTTGCGAGTCGGCGTTGTTGGCGCCGCGCTTGGCCAGGGTCACCGCGGTGACCGCGCCGCCCGCGACCAGCAGCACCACGAGCCCGATCAACAGCGCCGCTTTTCCGCGCCCGCTGGGCGGTGGGCCGCCCACACCGTGGCCGGGTGGCATCTGGTGCGGCGGCGAGCCGCCGAACCCGCTCTGCGGCGCGTACGCGCCGCCTACGGGCTGTCCGTAAACCGGCGGCGCGGTATAGGCGGGCACCGACTGCCATTGCGGCGCGGGATCGGGCTGGCCTAGTCGGGTGGCGTTGGGATAGCCGAGCATGGTCGGCGCCGCTTCGCTCGGCGTGTTCGGGCTCGGTTCCGGTGTGCCCAGGCTCGGCTGCCAGAGACCGGCTGGCTCGCTGCGCGCCTGCGGCTGAGCCATCAGGGTCGGATCGGCCTGCCCCGCGGGCGGCTGCCATTGCTGCTGCCCGCCGGATACCTGCTGCGCCAAGAGCGTCGGGTCGGCTCGGCCGGCCGTAGGCGCTTGCCATTGCTGCGGCTGCCCGTCGGACACGGGCTGTGCCATGAGCGTCGGATCGGCCTGCCCGGGTGCCTGCCATTGCGGCACCTGGGGCTGAGCCATCAGCGTCGGGTCCGCTTGCCCGGGCGTCTGCCACTGGGTGGCTTGCGGCTGGGCCATCTGCGTGGGGTCGGCTTGTCCGGGTGCCTGCCACTGCGGTGCTTGTGGCTGGGCCATCTGCGTGGGGTCGGCTTGCCCAGGCGCCTGCCACTGCTGACCGCCCGGCTGTCTCTGGGGCGCTGCCTGCCACTGCGAGTTCGTCGCGGCGGCACCGGGACTCGGCTGCCACTGATAGCTCGGCGGCGCGGGTGCGGCCGGCCCACCTTGCTGCCACTGAACGGTCGGATCAGGCTGCCCGGCCCCCTGCGGCGGCCATTGCACCTGCTCGTGGAACCCCGAATCGCGCTTCCAGGGCCGGGCGGGGGCGGGCTGCTCAGCGGTCTCGGCGTCCGACCCGGCCTGGTCGAATTGATCTGCGCCGTTTGCCGGTTGCTGATACGGGTGCGCCGCACCGGGCCGGCCCAGAACGGTCGGGTCGTTGCGCCGGTCGTCGAATCCACTCACAGTTGTCCCCTGCCTGACACACGTCTCGGCACGCGACCTTAGCGGGCGACGGCCTCCGAGGTGGACACGCCCTGGCCGCTGTCCGCGGACGGCCGCTTCGGCGGCGCGGCGACCAGCGTCAACAGGGTCGCCTCGGGCCGGCAGCAGAACCGGTACGGCGCCCACGGCGAGGTGCCCACGCCCGCGGAGACGTGCAGCTGGGTGTGCTCGCCCCACTTGGACGCACCCTTGACCCGGGACCGGTCGATGCCGCAGTTGGTGACCAGCGCGCCGTATCCGGGCAGGCACAGCTGACCGCCGTGCGTGTGCCCGGCCATGACCAGGTCGTAGCCGTCCTCGGCGAAGCGGTCGAGCACCCGCGGCTCGGGCGAATGGGTCAGGCCGATCCGCAAGTCGGCCAACGGGTTCGGCGCGCCGGCCACGGTGTCGTAGCGGTCGCGGTGCAGGTGCGGGTCGTCGACGCCGGCGGTGGCGATCCGGATGCCGGAAACCTCCAGGTCCCGGCGGATATGGGTCAGGTCGAGCCAGCCGCGCTCGGTGAAGGCCGCCCGCAGGTCCTTCCACGGCAGCGGGGCGCCGTAGACCCGGCGGTGATCCTTCTTGAAGTACTTCATCGGGTTTTTCGGCACCGGCGCGAAGTAGTCGTTGCTCCCGAAAACGAAAAGCCCCGGGCGGGAAAGCAATCCGCCGAGGGCCTGGACTACCGCGGGTACCGACTTCTGATGCGAGAGGTTGTCGCCGGTGTTGATCACCAGGTCCGGCTCCAGCCGGTCCAGTTCCCGCAGCCACTGCTGCTTGCGCTGCTGGCCGGGGGTCATGTGCAGATCGCTGATGTGTAGCACCCGCAGCGACGACGAACCCGGCGCGAGAACCGGCATCGTGGCCTCCCGCAGAACGAAGGCGTTGCGTTCGACCAGCGAGGCGTAGCCGATTCCGGCCACGGCCGCCCCGGCGGCTCCCAACGCGGTCGTGCGGACAGCAGAGGTCGAGATTACGGGCATTTGCCCAGCATAGGTGACCCCGTTGCGGAACGCCGAGTGTGTTTACGCACAACCGCTTGCATTCTCGTCGAGGACCGCCCCGGAAAACCGGGCCGGGATCTGCCGCAGCAGCGCAAATGTGGTGGGCGGGTCGCCGGGGACCGGCTACCGTGAGCCTCATGTCGGAACTCAAAGCGCAACTGCGGACGGACATGACCGCCGCGATGAAAGCCAAGGACACGCTGCGTCTCGCTACGCTGCGGATGCTGCTCGCCGCCATCCAGACGGCCGAGACCGCAGGCTCCGAGGCGCGCGAACTCACCGATGCCGACGTGATCGCCGTGCTGCAGAAAGAGGCGAAGAAGCGCAGCGAGTCGGCCGAGATCTACACCCAGAACGGGCGCGGAGAGCTGGCCGCCAACGAACACGCCGAGGCGCGGATCATCGACGAATACCTGCCCACCCAGCTGAACGAGGCGGAGGTCGCCGATGTCGCGGACACCGCGATCGCGCAGGTCGCCGAGGAGCTCGGCGAGCGGCCGGGCATGCGGCAGATGGGCCAGGTGATGAAGGTCGCCACCGCGCTGGCCGAGGGCAAGGCCGACGGCTCGCGCCTGTCCGCCGCGGTGAAGGCCCGGCTCTGACGCAGCCGCCGGGGTAGCCGCGTCCATACGCAACGCGAAAGGCCCGCGAACCTGATTGGTTCGCGGGCCTTTTCGTCAGCGTGGGATCGGGATCGGAATCGGGATCGGCGGCAACAGCGGGGGCGGCGGTGGCAGCCCCGGAAGTCCCGGCAGCCCCGGCGGCGGGCCCGGCGGCGGCGCGGCGCGCTGGGTGCCGTCGCTGATGTAGAGCGTGATCACCGAACCGGGGATCGCCGATCCGTTCGGCGAGGTGCCCATCACGGTGCCCTTGGCCTGCGCGCCGGGACCGGTCACCGGCGTCACCTGGAATCCGGCGGCGACGAGCGCGGCGGTCGCCTGCCCTTGGGTCTGCCCGGTCACGTCCGGCACCTGCGCGTTGTTCGACCCGCGGACGTACTTGTCGTCCAGCGGCGGCAGGGCGGGCGGCGGGAATCGGTTGAGCACCGGCTTGATCGAGTTGAACCAGGTGCGCGCGGGCTCGTTACCGCCGAACAGGTTTCCGTCGCCGCAGTTGCGCAGCGGGAACGAGCAGATCTCGCCGGGCGTCGGGCTGTCGCCGTAGACGTAGGTGGCGGCGGCCAGTGAGTTGGTGAAGCCGACGAAGGCCGAGGAGCGGTGGCTCTCGGTGGTGCCGGTCTTGCCGGACAGCGGCGCGTTCCAGCCGGCCGACTGGGCGGCGCCCGCCGCGGTGCCGCTGACGTCGTCCTTGCTCATCGCGTTGGCCAGGGTGTTGGCCAGGCCGGGCTCGATGACCTGCTCACACGCCTGCTGGGTGAGCGGCACCTGCTTGCCCGACCGGTCGACGACCTCCTTGATCGGGTTCGGCGGGCACCACTTCCCGCCGGAACCGAGGGTCGCCGCGACATTGGACAGTTCGAGCGGGTTGATCGCGACCGGGCCGAGGGTGAACGAACCGAGGTTCTGTTCCTTCATCATGTCGGCGAGGCTCTGGTTGCCGTGGCCCGAGCTGCCCGGCTCGGTGTAAGAGCGCATGCCGAGCCGGACCGCCATGTCGACGGTCGGCGTGACGCCGACGGCCTGGATGAGCTTGACGAACGCGGTGTTCGGCGAGGTCGCGAGCGCCTCGGTCACCGACATCGGCGACTTGTACTTGCCCGCGTTCTCCACGCAGTAGGTGGCGGCCGGGCAGCCGCGGGCGCCACCGTTACCCATCCCCTTGGCCTCGAACCGGGTCGGCACGTCGAGCTGGGCGTTGATGCCGAGACCCTTCTCCATGGCCGCGGCGGTGGTAAAGATCTTGAAGATCGAGCCGGCGCCGTCGCCGACCATCGAATACGGCTGCGGCTGCACGGTTTCGTTCGCGTCGCGGTTCAGGCCGTAGGTGCGGCTGCTCGCCATGGCGAGCAGCGGATGCGAATCCTGCCCCGGCGCGACGACGGACATGACCTGCGCGATGTTGTCCAGATTCGGATTGGCCGCGTCGGTCACCGACCGCTTCACCGAGTCCTGCACGGCCGGATCGAGCGTGGTCTTGATCAGGTAGCCGCCCTTGTCGATCTGCTCGCGGCTGATGCCCGCGTTGGCCAGATACTGGATGGCGTAGTCGCAGAAGAAGCCGCGGTCGTTGGCGGCGATGCAGCCGCGCGGCAGGCCCTTCGGCTCCGGCAGCACACCCAGCGGCTTGGTCTTGGCCTCGCGGAACTCCTCGGCCCGGCTGGGGATGTTCTGGATCATCGTGTCCAGCACGGTGTTGCGCCGGGCCAGCACGCCCTCGGAGTTGCTGTACGGGTTCAGCTTCGACGAGCTCTGCACCATGCCGGCCAGCATCGCGGCCTGCGACACGTTCAGCTCGGAGGCGTCCACGCCGAAGTAGGTCTGCGCCGCGTCCTGGATGCCGTAGGAGGAGTTACCGAACGGGACCAGGTTCAGGTACCTGGTGAGGATCTCGTCCTTGGTCAGCTCCCGGTCCAGGGTGAGCGCCATCCGGATCTCCCGGATCTTGCGGGCGGGGGTGGTCTCGATGGCGGCGCGGCGTTCGGCATCGGTCTTGGCCACGACGAGCAGCTGGAAGTTCTTCACGTACTGCTGGTCGAGCGTCGACGCGCCCTGCTGGACCTCGCCACTGCTGGTGTTGGTCAGGAACGCGCGCAGCGTGCCCTGCCAGTCGACGCCCTCGTGCTCGGCGAAGCGCCGGTCTTCGATGGAGACGATGGCCAGCTTCATGTCGTTGGAGATCTTGTCGCTGGGAACCTCGAAGCGCCGTTGCTCGTAGAGCCAGGCGATCGGTGTTCCACTCGCGTCGACCATGGTCGAGACGGCGGGCGCGGTGCCCTCCACCAGTTCCGAGGACACGTTGTCGACGGCGTCGGCGGCTCGGTTCGAGACGAATCCGAAGCCACCTGCGAGCGGGAACATCAACCCGGCGACGAGCACGGCGGCCAGCGCGCAGCTGCCGGCCAGCCTCGCGAGCGTATGTGTGATCGGCACGATCCCCAGCCTACGGGGTGGGGTTCGAACCCTCTTCCGTGCGTTTACCGGAAGGCGATTCGCATGGGCGTTTGGGCGTGTCGCGAGGGCGAGTCTGGCGTGTCGCGGGACGGCGCGCCGCGAATATGCCGGACCCGTCGCCGCTCGCGGCATTTTGCAGGGACGGACGTACCAAAAATTCCGGGGGCGGTCTTGCGCTGGAGCCCAACCTTTACCTAGATTGAGAACCCAGTGTGATAGAGCTAACACTCAAAGTGGAATGTGGTGCAGAGCGCAGCGGGGTTTGGGTTGCTGCGACGCTGACACGCGATTCTGGAGCGCCGTTGACCCGGTGTTCGGACTGCAAAGGGGCACACCAAATGCACATGACAACCCCCATCGCTCGATTGGACGTGGAGCAGGCCGAAGCAAGGATTGCCTGGGTAGCCCAGGCCCGATGCAAGGAAGTGGATCCCGATCAGTTGTTCGTTCGCGGGGCTGCGCAGCGCAAAGCCGCGACGATCTGCAGGCACTGCCCGGTGCTGATGCAGTGTGGTGCCGACGCGCTCGACAATCGAGTGGAGTTCGGTGTGTGGGGCGGTATGACCGAGCGGCAGCGTCGTGCGCTGCTCAAGCAGCATCCCGAGGTGACCTCCTGGGCCGATTTCTTCCAGGCCCAGCGCCAGCACCAGGTGGCAATGTAGCCCCGGCGAACATTCGGAACTGAGCCTGCGAAAGCGGGCTCAGTCCCGTTTGGGGGCAATTACTTCCGTTTGGATCAATAGCCGATGCGTCTATGTATCAAGCCGAGGCGCGGTGTCCGGTGAGCTGGTCACCGACGGCGCGCAGCGCCTCCAGATCCGACACTTCGAACGGCAACGCGGTCACCGCCACGATCGGTACCCGCGGATGCGCGCCGGTAAACCGGTGCAGCAGATGCTGTTCGCGCTTGTCCGTGGCGACCCGCCTGGCGTGGATGCGCAACACGGCCGAAGTGAGCGGGTCGCTGTCGGCCAGTTGCCCGGCCGCGGTCAGCGCGTGATCGCCGGACAGCGAACTCAGTGCCGGATGCGTGCGGTTGAGGATCAGGCCGGCCAGCGGCATGCGCTCGGTGGACAGGCGATCGACGAAGAACGACGCCTCCCGCAGCGCGTCCGGCTCGGCCGCGGCCACCACCAGGAAGTGCGTGCCCGGCTTGGACAGCATCGCGTAGGTGCGATCCGCCCGATCCTGGAAGCCGCCGAACAACGAATCCAGCGATTGCAGGAAGTTCGACGCGTCCTTGAGCATCTGCCCGCCGACGATGGTGGACACCCCGCGCACCGCCAGGCTCATCGCGCCGGTGACCAACCGGGTGACGCCGCGACCCGGCGCCATGATGACCCGGATCATCCTGCCGTTCAGGAAGTTACCCAGCCGCTTCGGCGCGTCGAGGAAGTCCAGCGCGTTGCGCGACGGGGGAGTGTCGACCACGATCAGGTCCCACTCCTTGCGCCCGGCCAGCTGACCGAGCTTCTCCATCGCCATGTACTCCTGCGTCCCGCCGAACGACGAGGCCACGGTCTGATAGAAGGGGTTGGCGAAGATCTGCTCGGCCTTGTCCGGGCTGGTGTGCTCGAGCACCATGTCGTCGAAGGTGCGCCGCATGTTCAGCATCATCGCGTGCAACTCGCCCTTGGCGTCCGGGCCGAGCGGCACCCGCTGCGGGGTGTTGCCGAGGTCGGCGACGCCGAGTGACTGAGCCAGTCGTCGTGCCGGATCGATGGTGAGAACGACCACCTTCCGGCCCTGCTCCGCCGCGCGCAGTGCGATCGCGGCCGCGGTCGTCGTCTTCCCTACCCCGCCGGAGCCGCAGCACACCACCACCTTCGCGGTCCGGTCGTTGATGATGTCCGAAACATCAAGCGACGCGGCCACACTCGGCGTGCTCATGACTCCGCCCGGCCGGTGCCCGGCTCCGTCACGAGCATCCCGAGGGTGGTGGTGTCGTCGGTTCGCTCGCTCATTATCGGACCCCTTGTTTACTGAGATGTTCGGCCAATTCGTAGAGGCCACCGAGGTCCATGCCGTCCGGCAGGGCGGGCAGATACATGCGCGACACGTCGACCTTGCCGAGCTCGGCGGCGCTGTCGTCCTGTGCCTGCAAAGTCGCCGCGTGCTCGATGGTTTCGGTGATCAGCCCCTGGAAGTCCTTGTCCGCCAGTGTGATCCCCGCCGCAGCCAGGCCCGCGCGGACGGCGTCGGTGTCGACCTCGCCCCGCGCCGCCTCGGCCCGCAACGCCTGCGGCAGCTGACCCTCGGTGGCGCGATTCACGATCACCGTGCCGATCCGCAGATCCGCCGCCGTCAATTCCGCGACGGCGTCGGCGGTTTCCTGCACCGGCAGCGCCTCGAGCAGCGTGACCAGATGGATCATCGTCTGATCCGAGTGCAGCAGCTTGGACACGCCCTCGGCCTGCGAGGCGATCGGCCCGCCCTTGGCCACTTCCAGCATGGCCTTGGTGACGTCGAGGAAGCCGGCGATCCGCCCGGTCGGCGGGGCGTCCACCACGATCTCGTCGTAAACCCGCTTACCGGCCTTGTCCACCCGGACCGCGCACTCCTTGATCTTGCCGGTCAGGATGACGTCCCGCAGTCCCGGCGCGATCGTGGTGACGAACTCGATCGCGCCCATCCGGCGCATCGCGCGCCCGGCGAAGCCGAGGTTGTAGAACATGTCCAGGTATTCCAGGAACGCGTGCTCGATGTCGAGCGCCAGCGCGACCACCTCGCCGCCACCGTCGGCGGTGGCGATCCTGGTCTCGGTGGGCGGCAGCGGCGGCAGGTCGAACAGCTGCGCGATCGACTGCCTGCTCTCCACCTCCACCAACAGCACCCGGCGCCCACCCGCGGCCAACGCCAGCGCGAGCGCCGCGGCCACCGTGGATTTGCCGGTGCCGCCCTTGCCCGAGACATAGTGCAGGCGGGCCTGCTCCGCGCGCTTCGGCCACCCTGTTTCCAGTCCCGGCTCGGCCGAAAGAGGCACTGCTGTTGGTACTCCCACGCTCGCGAGCCTATAACCCGTTCTGAGATCGCGCCCGAGGGATCCGCCTAGTGCCTGGTCCAGCGCGTGTGTCTGTACCAGACAGCACCCCCGTTGCGCCCTGGACAACACAACGTAGTCATCTGTCCCACCGCCGAATTCACGACCGGACCACTCAGCAGCCCGTCGGTTTCGAGCGCAGCGAGACGAACACGCAGCGCCGCAGGCGCTGCCATTTGGACAGAGCTACGCTCACCCCATGAGTGAAGCGACCGTATGGGAGTACGCGACCGTGCCGCTGTTGACGCACGCGACCAAGCAGATTCTCGATCAGTGGGGCGCCGACGGCTGGGAGCTGGTCTCGGTGCTGCCCGGGCCGACCGGCGAGCAGCACGTCGCCTACCTCAAGCGCCCGAAGTAAAGGAGAAGGGGAATGACCGCAGTGACTGAGTGGGAGAGCAATCTCGCGAAGCTCGGGGTGACCCTGCCTCCGGTCGTGGCGCCGGTGGCCGCCTACATCCCGGCGATCCGCACCGGTTCGCTGGTCTACACCTCCGGCCAGCTGCCGATGGCCGACGGTCAGCTGACCGTGGCCGGCAAGGTGGGCGCCGAGGTGAGCACCGAGCAGGCGAAGGAAGCCGCGCAGTTGTGCGCGCTCAACGCGCTGGCCGCGGTGCACGATCTGGTCGGGCTCGACGCGGTGGTGCGCGTGGTGAAGGTGGTCGGTTTCGTGGCCTCCGCACCGGGATACAACGACCAGCCGATCGTCATCAACGGCGCGTCGGAATTCCTCGGCGAGGTTTTCGGTGACGCGGGCGTGCACGCGCGCTCCGCGGTGGGCGTGTCGGAATTGCCGAAGAACACCCCCGTCGAAGTAGAGATCATCGTCGAGGTGCAGTAAACAAAGTTAAGTCCCGGACTGGGATTCGATCGACTGGGGTACATCGATGACGCTGACTCATCCCGCGTACGGACAACTACGGCAGGTCACCCCGACGGCGGCGGTGCTGCTGGCGGACAACCCGGGCCAGATGACGCTGCAGGGAACCAATACCTGGATCCTGCGCGCGCCGGGCCGCTCGGATTGTGTGGTGGTCGATCCCGGTCCGAAGGACAAGGCGCACGGCGCCAAGATCGCCGAGGTCACCGGGGGCGAGATCGCGCTCACGCTGATCACCCATCGGCATCACGATCACACCGGCGGCATCGACCACCTGGTGAAGCTGACCGGAACCACGGTGCGCGCCAAGGACCCCGAGTTCCTGCGCGGTTCGACCGAACCGCTGGTCGACGGCGAGGTGATCGAGGCGGCCGGGCTGCGCATCACCGTGGTGGCCACGCCGGGCCACACCGGTGATTCGACGAGCTTCCTGCTCGACGACGCGGTGCTGACCGGCGACACGATTCTCGGCAGCGGCACCACGGTGCTCGATTCGAGCGACGGCACCCTCGCCGACTACCTCGCCTCGCTGGACCGGCTGGTCGAGATCGGCGCGGGTAAGGCGCTGCTGCCCGCGCACGGCCCGGATCACCCCGATCTGGAACCGGTGGCGCGGTACTACATCACGCATCGGCGGGAACGTCTCGATCAGGTGCGCGAGGCGCTGCGGGTGCTCGGCCCGAACGCGGGCGCGATGGCGGTGGTCCGGCGGGTCTACGCCGATGTGGACAAGCGGCTGTGGCTGGCCGCGCGCAGCTCGGTGCAGGCGCAGCTGGAATACCTCCGCGCCGAAGGCTGATCGGGAGCTGCCCCGGACACGACAACACGCTGGGCTCTAGGAGCTAGGAACCCAGCGTGTTGTTCGGTCTGTTCGGTTGACGCTCAGCGCGCGCGGCGGGCCAGGCGCTCGGAGTCGGAGATGAGCACGCTCTTGCCCTCCAGCCGCAGCCAACCGCGGTGCGCGAAGTCGGCCAGCGCCTTGTTCACGGTCTCGCGGGAGGCGCCGACCAGCTGGGCGATCTCCTCCTGGGTCAGGTCGTGGGTGACCCGCAGCGCACCGGCCTCCTGGGTGCCGAATCGCTGTGCCAGCTGCAGCAGCGCCTTGGCGACCCGGCCGGGGACGTCGGTGAAGATGAGGTCGGCCAGGTTGTTGTTGGTGCGACGCAGGCGACGCGCGAGCACGCGGAGCAACTGCTCGGCGATTTCGGGCCGCTGATCGATCCAGGCCTTCAGGGCGTCCCGGTCCATGGTGACGGCGCGAACCTCGGTCACCGTGGTCGCGGTGGAGGTCCGCGGTCCGGGATCGAAGATCGACAGCTCGCCGAACATGTCCGACGGGCCCATGATGGTCAACAGGTTCTCCCGGCCGTCCGGTGATCTGCGCCCGATCTTCACCTTGCCCGAGGTGATGATGTAGAGCCGATCTCCCGGCTCACCCTCGTTGAAGATGACATGGCCGCGCGGGAAATCCACCGGCTGCAATTGCTTGGCGAGGGCGGCCACCGCAGTGGGCTCGACGCCCTGGAAGATGCCTGCTCTGGCGAGGGCCTCGTCCACTTATGTGCTCCTTATGGGAAATGGCTCTGTACTGGACCGAAAGCGACTCGGCCAACAGCGCAGTCTACGCGGCATGATGACAGCGTAGTGACAGACACCACGTAACGTGTGGATTGCGTGGCGCAGCGAAGAACCGTACCAGTTTCTGATCTCGGTATTCGCGGGCACCGGTGTGGTTACCCCAGCTCTAGCCGCCAGGTCTGTCGGTCACGCGTCAGCTTGCCCGTGCCACATCCAGCTCTTCGCCGCGGGCGCGGCGTTTACGCATCCGGGCAACGGCCGCTGGCAGGCCGAGCCTCGTCAGCTCTTTCACTTCTGCGTTGCTTGCTTTGTCCAGGTACTGCTGAACCTCTTCGTCGGGTTCGAGAAGTTTGCGGAGCCGGTTCTCGACCCGCTCCATACCCAGTGCGAACAGCATCAACAGCACTGGGAAGAGCACCACAGCGAGTCCTTGCATACGGAGGAGTAAACACGGTCTAGGTCTCAGATGGAACACGGCAACCGAACTGGACGGGCAACGTTCGCCGATGGTTCCGTATGGTGGACGGGTGCGTGTCACCCCCTCCACAGCCGCCGGGAACGGGCGTGCCCCCGCCCCCGAGGCGACCGATGCGCAACCAGCTCCGGTCGCCGCTCCGAAACGGAAATCCCGCGCGCGACAGGCGGAAACTCAACTAGGACTGGTGCGCCGAGCCCGCCGGATGAATCGCATTCTGGCCGACGCATTCCCGGACGCGCATTGTGAGCTGGACTTCACCACGCCGCTCGAATTGGCGGTCGCGACAATACTTTCCGCGCAGTCCACGGATGTGCGGGTGAATCTCACCACGCCCGCCCTGTTCGCCAAGTATCCCGACGCCCGCGCCTACGCCGAGGCGAACCGCGCCGAGCTGGAGGAATACATCCGCTCGACCGGTTTCTTCCGGAACAAGGCCAACTCGCTGATCGGTCTCGGCCAGGCGCTGCTCGAACACCACGACGGTGAATTGCCTCACACCATGGACGAACTCGTGCAGTTGCCCGGGATCGGCCGCAAGACCGCCAACGTCATTCTCGGCAACGCGTTCGGCGTGCCCGGCATCACCGTGGACACGCATTTCGGCCGGCTGGTCCGGCGCTGGAACTGGACCACCGAGGAAGACCCGGTGAAGGTCGAGCACATCATCGGCGAGCTGATCGAGCGCAAAGACTGGACGATGCTCTCGCACCGGGTGATCTTCCACGGCCGTCGGGTGTGTCACGCGCGCAAGCCGGCCTGCGGGGTCTGCGTGCTGGCCAAGGACTGTCCGTCGTTCGGGGCCGGTCCGACCGATTCGGACGTCGCCGCCGAGCTGGTGAAGGGTCCGGAGCGGGAGCATCTGCTCGAGCTGGTGGGCCGGTGAGACAACT
Source organism: Nocardia sp. NPDC006044 (assembly GCF_042871115.1). Lineage (NCBI taxonomy): Bacteria > Bacillati > Actinomycetota > Actinomycetes > Mycobacteriales > Nocardiaceae > Nocardia > Nocardia sp. NPDC006044. The sequence continues at coordinate 323,554 of NZ_JBIAID010000006.1, read as the reverse complement.
CCCGGTCGCCTGGCGATGGGCGCTGGCGGGATTGATCGCGGTGATCGCGCTGGCGGCCGCCCTGTGGCCGCGCGGCCGCGACACCGCAGCGGACAACCGGCAGGAGGCGCACGCGAGCGCCGGGGTATCCGAGCAGCAACGCGCCGCCGCGGACCTCGCGGCGTGCCCTCGGCCCTCGGCGGGCACCGCGGGCTCGGGTCCGCTGGCCGGCCTGACGGTCGAGTGCCTGGCCGACGGCGGTTCGGTCGACCTGGCCGCCGCGCTCGCGGGTAAGCCCGCGCTGCTGAACCTCTGGGCGTACTGGTGCGGGCCGTGTGCGCAAGAATTGCCGTATTTGCAGCAGTTCGCCCAGCGCGCCGGAAACGCGATTACCGTGCTGACCGTGCACAGCGACCCCGATACGGCCAAGGCGATTTCACGGCTGACTGGACTGAACGTGAAACTGCCCGGCGTGCTCGATGCCGCCGCGCGGGTGCGCTCGGCCGTCGGCGCCCCCGCCGTGCTGCCGATCTCGGTGCTGCTGCGCGCTGATGGTTCGGTCGCGCGGGTCGAGGTGCGCGCGTTCACCGGGGTGGACGACATCGCGAACGCGGTCGACCGGGAGCTCGGGGTGGCCGCGTGAGCATCCCGGTGCCCCAAGACGTTCCGAAGTGGCTGAGCAAGGCCACCGAACCCGCGTCGGACAGCTCGGACACGCTTACGCTGGCGCGCACCCTGCGCCGCGCGATGTCCATCACATCGACGCCCCGGCAGGCGGCGGTGCTGGTGCTGTTCGGCGGCGCACCCGAACCCGATTCGAACGCGCCGGGCGGTCTGCCCGCAGACGCGGAGGTGCTGCTGACCCAGCGCGCCGCCACGCTGCGGCAGCATCGCGGTCAGGTCGCGTTTCCCGGCGGCGCGGTGGATCCCGGTGACACCGGGCCGATCGACACCGCGCTGCGCGAGGCGTGCGAGGAGACCGGACTGGACCGGTCCGGCGTGGAACCCCTTGCGCTACTGCCGAAGTTGTTCGTGCCGCCGTCGCGTTTCGATGTGACCCCGGTGGTCGCCTACTGGCGCACGCCGAGCGAGGTCCGCGTGGTCGACCGGAGCGAAACCGAACGGGTGGTGCGGGTGCCGCTGGCCGATCTGCTCGACCCGGCGAACCGCTTCCTGGTCCGCAGCGGTCTCGGCTACCAGAGCCCCGCCTTCCAGGTGGACGGCATGCTGGTCTGGGGCCTGACCGGTGGCATACTCGCTGGCATCGTCAAAGCCGCTGGCTGGGAACAGGATTGGGACCACAGGGACGTGCGTGACCTAGAGACCGCCCTCGCCGACGTCGGTATGACGTTATGAGCACGTCGGCCTGGCTCGATATCGCGGTGGTGCTGCTCGCGCTGCTGGCCGCCTCCTCCGGATGGCGGCAGGGCGCGGTCGCGTCCGCTCTCGCGTTTCTCGGCGTGGTGCTGGGCGCGGTGGCCGGCATCCTGATCGCGCCGCACATCCTGATCCACGTCGACGAGGGCCGCGCCCGGGTGCTCACCGGCGTGCTGCTGATCGTGCTGCTGGTGATCATCGGCGAGGTCGCGGGCATGGTGCTCGGCCGGGCCGCGCGCGGCGGCATGCGGCATCCGTTCACCCGCAGCGTGGACAGCGTGGTCGGCGCGGTGCTGCAGGCGGTGGCCGTGCTGGTCACCGCGTGGCTGCTCGCGCTGCCGCTGGCCACCTCGTCGCAGCCGTCGATCGCCACCGCGATCAACGGCTCCCGGGTGCTCACCGACGTCAACGACGTCGCGCCGAACTGGTTGCGCCGCCTGCCCAACGAGTTCTCCAAGCTGCTCAACACCTCCGGCCTGCCGGACGTCATCGGCCCGTTCGGCCGCGCCCCGATCGCGGCCGTCGAGCCGCCCGATCCGAGCGTGTTGTCGAGTCCGGTCGCGGCATCGCTGCAGAGCAGCGTGCTGCGCATCCGCGGCGTCGCGCCGAGTTGCCAGCGCGCGCTGGAGGGTTCGGGTTTCGTCATCGCGCCCGAGCGGATCATGACCAACGCGCACGTGGTCGCCGGCACCACCAGCATCCAGGTGGACACCTCCAGTGGTCCGCTGGACGCGACCGTGGTGCTGTTCAATCCGTCGGTCGACGTCGCGGTGCTGGCGGTGCCCGGGTTGACCGCCGCACCGATCCCGCAGGCGCCCACCGCGGCGCGTTCGGGTGACAGCGCGATCGTGCTCGGCTACCCCGGCGGCGGGCGATACACCGCCAGCGCGGCACGAGTGCGGGAAACGCTGGACCTGACCGGTCCGAACATCTATCGCGACGGCACGGTGGAGCGCGAGGTCTACACCGTCCGCGGTGCGGTACGCGCGGGCAATTCCGGTGGGCCACTGGTGGACACGGAGGGTGAGGTCCTCGGCGTCGTCTTCGGTGCCGCGGTCACCGACGATGACACCGGCTACGTGCTCACCCTCGCCGAGGTCCGCGCTCAACTCGACGCCGCGTCCGGCTCCACCGTCCCCGTCGGCACCGGCGCCTGCGTCCTCAGCTGACCCAGACCCAACCGACCGAAGGCGCCCTTCACCCCGGCAGACGGGCCGGAGGGCGCCTTCGGTCGGGTCAGTTCAGGAGTTTGGCCAATTCGGCGGTGACCAGGTGCGGGTTTTCCTGGTGGGCATAATGACCGGCGGCGGGGATGGTGGTGAGTCGGCGGTCGGGTGAAAGGTGTTGTCCGCGACGAAAGGTGCTGGGCAGGATGTAGGGGTCCAGCTCGCCGCGCATGGCGAGGACGGGGATTCGGATCGGGTCGCGCATGGTGGCCATGAAGCGGCGGCCGTCCGGCCGCCACTGGCTACGGAAGGCCCAGCGCTGATACTCCAGCGCACAGTGCGCGGCGCCGGGAATCTGGATGGCCGAGCGCATGCGGCGCGCGGTGTCGACGAATTCGGTGGTACCGGACCAGGATCCGCTCACCCGCCGGCGCAGCATCCGTTCGACCTCGAAACCGTCGCCGGTGGTCAGCAGCCGTTCGCCGTAGCGGGGCAGCTGGTAGCGCAGGAAGTTGGGCAGCCAGGTCGCGCGCTGCCTCCGATTGCGCAGCACCGCGCTCTTGAGCGCCGCCGGATGCGGTGAACCCACCACCGCGATGGACCGGACCAGTCGCGGATGCAGCACCGCGGTCGCCCAGCAGACCAGGCCGCCTTCGGCGTGCCCGACCAGGGTCGCGTCGGTGTAGCCGAGTGCGCGGATGAGCCCGGCGATATCGCCGGCCAGGGTCCAGCCGTCGTAGCCGCGCGGTGGTTTGTCGCTGTCGCCGTAGCCGCGCAGGTCGACGGCCACCGCGCGGTAGCCGAGATCGGCGAGCCCGGTCAGCTGGTGCCGCCAGGACCACCAGAAGTCGGCGAAGCCGTGCAACAGCACGACCAGCGGGGCGTCGGTGCGCTCGGGCGCGGCATCGACGACATGGAATCGGATGCCGTTGGCATGAACGTCCCGATGCGCCCAGGGCCCGTCGAAACGGACACTGGACGGATCCGGAATATGGTGCAACGACACGCCGAGGCAGCCTAGTAGTTCGGGGTATCCGCGCGCGAGCGTGCGGTTACGAAGCGGGTTTTTCCAGCGAGCGGGGCTCTTCATGGGCGCCGGCGCCGAGCCCGTGCGGCAGCACCGCGCGAGCCTGCTTGAGCGAGTCGATCGTCTTCTCCGGCGCGCGCAGCTTCTTCACCCGCAGATAGCCGAGCAAGGCGAGCAGCGCGGTCGCGACGATCATCAGCAGGAACACGATCAGGAACGCGGCCCAGCGGGCCAGCCACACATCCAGCAGTTCGCCGAGGAAGAAGAAAAAGAAGAACGTGCTGAACAGCAGGACGGTCAGCGCGAGGATGAAATAGACGCTGCCCTGCAGTCCCTTCTTGATCTCGCCGGTGACCTCCGCCTTGGCCAGCGCGACCTCGGCGCGGACCAACGTGGACATCTGCTCGGTGGCGTCGCGCACCAGCGTGCCGAAGCTGGCGCTACCGCTGGGATTGGCGTCGGACAAGGGAATGGAGGTCACCGTACGACCGCGCTGTGCGTCGTTCCCGTTACCGCCGTTTGTGAAACTCACTTGGTAGACCCTTCTCCCTGTCCAGGCACTGCTGCATCCTCTTCTCGTTGTAGCGCACGAGCGTCCCGCCGCGCCTGGTGGACACGCCCACGCCGCAACAGTAGCGCCGAACCGGCGAGCGACGCCGCCATTGATGTCACCAACACAGCCGCCTTCGCCAATTCGACCGCGGACCCGTCGTCGACGTCGGCCAGCGCGAGTTCTGCCACCAGAAGGCTAACGGTGAACCCGATCGCGCCGAGCACCGACAGGGCGAACATGTCCCGATAGCCCAGTCCGGCCGGGCGCTTGGCCACGCCGAACCGGATTGCGAGCCAGCTGATCCCGAAGATTCCGGCGGTCTTGCCGAGCAGTAACCCGAGAATGATGGCCAGCGCCAGCCTGTCGCTGAACAACTCGCCGAACACCTTGCCGTCCAACGGAACTCCGGAGGCGAACAACGCGAACAGCGGCACGCACAGCCCGGCCGAGATCGGCTGGATCAGATGCTCCAGCCGGGTGGCGGGCGCCTCGTCTTCACCGGGGTCTGTTCGCACCCGGGTGAGCAAGCCGAGCGCCACCCCGGCCAGTGTCGGATGGATGCCCGCCTCGTGCAGCGCGTACCAGGCCACCAGCGCCAGCGGAAGATAGAGCCACGGCGTGCTGATCCGTTTGTGCTGGGCCAGCGCCCAAGCTGCGAAGCAGGCCGCAGCAGCGAGCAGCCACAGCAACGCCAGGGTCGTGGTGAACAGAACGGCGATCAGAATGATGGCCATCAGGTCGTCCACCACGGCGAGGCTGAGCAGGAACACCCGCGCGCTCGCCGGGATGCGCGAACCGGTCATGGCCAGCACGGCCAGCGCGAACGCGATATCGGTGGCAACCGGAATGGCCCAGCCGCGATCCATCCCCGGCACGCCCAGTCCGACCACCAGGGCGATCAGGGCCGGCGTGACCACGCCGCCGGTCGCGGCGATGATCGGCAGTGCGGCGCGTTTCGGATCGGCCAGTTCGCCCACGACGAGTTCGCGTTTGAGCTCCAGTCCGGCGACGAAGAAGAAGACGGCGAGCAGGCCGTCCGCGGTCCACTCGGCCAGGGTGAGGTCCAGGTGCAGCGGTGCGATGGCGAGCGTCGTCTGGGTCATCGTCGTATAGCTGTCGCCCCAGGGGGAGTTCACCCACAGCAACGCCGCGGCGGCCGCGATGAGCAGGATTGCGCCGCCGACGGTCTCGGTGCGGAGATAGCGGGACAGTTCCGAGCGCACTTGCGTGATCACGGGGAACCTTTCGGCAGGGTCGGTCAACGCTGCGACCACGCCATCCGCCGAGTCGGCTGTCAGGTACGCGACCGCATGCCGACCAGACTTCCCGGCACACCTTACGCAATCCTAACGGGTAGGGCCGGTGACGAATCACGCCACCGGCCCTACCATGCCGTGCCTATCGGTTCGGGGTTACGCCTTGGTCGCCCGGATCGCCTCGAAGACGTTGGGGTCGACCAGCGTCGAGGTGTCGCCGAGTTCCCGGCCCTCGGCCACGTCGCGCAGCAACCGGCGCATGATCTTGCCGCTGCGGGTCTTGGGCAGCTCGGGCACCACGTGGATCTCCCGCGGCCGCGCGATCGGGCTGATCGCGCGCGACACCTCGGCCTTCAGCTCGGTCACCAGCTCCGTGCCGGTGTCCTTGGTCTCCGCGGTCAGGATGACGAACGCGACGATGCCCTGGCCTGTGGTCTCGTCACTGGCCCCGACCACGGCGGCCTCCGCGACGCCGGAGTGCCCGACCAGCGCCGACTCCACCTCGGCGGTGGAGATCCGGTGGCCGGACACGTTCATCACGTCGTCCACCCGGCCGAGCACCCACAGGTCGCCGTCGGCGTCGAGCTTCGCGCCGTCGCCGGCGAAGTACCAGCCCTGCTCGGCATAGCGCTCCCAGTAGGTGGCCCGGTAGCGCTCCATGTCGCCCCAGATTCCGCGCAGCATCGACGGCCACGGCTGGTCGAGCACCAGGTAGCCAACGACGCCGGAGCTTGCTGCGTCGTCCGGCGAGCCGGCCTCGGTTTGCGCTATCTCGAGCGGCTTGCCCTCCTCGTCGACCACCTTCGCCGAGATGCCGGGCAGCGGGGCCATCGCCGCGCCGGGTTTGGTCGCGGTGACGCCGGGCAGCGGGGAGATCATGATCGCGCCGGTCTCGGTCTGCCACCAGGTGTCCACGATCGGGGTGCGGTTGCCGCCGATGACCTCCCGGTACCAGCGCCAGGCCTCCGGATTGATCGGCTCGCCGACGCTGCCAAGCAGCCGGATGCTGGACAGATCGTGTGCGGCCGGAATCTCGCGGCCCCACTTCATGAACGTGCGCACCAGCGTCGGCGCGATGTAATAGATGCTGACGCCGTACTTTTCGATGATCTGGAAGTGCCGGTGCTCGTCGGGCGAGTTCGGGGTGCCCTCGTAGACCACCTGCGTGGTGCGGTTGGCCAGCGGCCCGTACACGATGTAGCTGTGCCCGGTGACCCAGCCGATGTCCGCGGTGCACCAGTAAACGTCCTGTCCCGCTTTGTGATCGAAGACGTTGTGATGCGTGTAGGACGTTTGGGTCAGGTAGCCGCCGGTGGTGTGCAGGATGCCCTTGGGCTTTCCGGTGGTGCCGGAGGTGTAGAGGATGAACAGCGGATGTTCGGCATCGAACGCCTGCGCCTCGTGCTCCGGGGAAGCCTGCGCGACCGTCTCGTGCCACCACAGGTCGCGGCCGTCGGTCCACGGCACCTCGATCTCGGTGCGGCGCACCACGAGCACGTGCTCGACGGAATGCGGCACATCGCCGTTCGCGAACAGCGCCTCGTCCACCGCCTCCTTGAGCGGGGCGGACTTGCCGCGCCGCCACTGCCCGTCGGTGGTGATGATCAGCCGGGCGCTCGCGTCGTCGACGCGCTGCCGCAGCGCGGTGGGGGAGAAGCCGGCGAACACCACCGAGTGGGTGAGCCCCAGCCGGGCGCAGGCGAGCATCGACACGATGGCCTCGGGCACCATCGGCATGTAGATGGCGACGCGGTCGCCGGCTTCGAGACCGAGCTCGGTGAAGTAGTTCGCGGCGCGGCTGACTTCGGCCAGCAGTTCGCGGTAGGTGATCGCGCGGGAATCGCCCGGCTCGCCCTCCCAGTGGATGGCGACCTGGTCGCCGTGCCCGTCCAGCACATGCCGGTCGACGCAGTTGTAGGCGACATTCAGCTTGCCGCCGGTGAACCACTTGGCCACCGGTGCGTCGCTCCAGTCCAGCACCTGGGTCCACGGCTGATGCCAGTGCAACCGACTCGCCTGCTCGGCCCAGAACGCGTCGCGATCGGCCGCCGCCTGCTCGTAGAGAGCGGCGCCGGCGTTGGCCGCCGCGGCGAACTCCGCGCTCGGCGCGTACGAGTCCCTGTGGTCGGCGGTTTCGGTCATCTCGTTTCTTCTTTCCACGTAGCCTGAGCACACGATTCAAACGCAGCACGTTCGACAGTAATCAACTGTGACCTACGCCGCGTCCGGTCCGTTCACCGGGTTTCGGTCTCGACACGCCGTCGCGTAATCCGCAACGGAAGGGTCGGCCCCGGAGACACCGGACGGTCTCTACAGAGGCAATGTTCCGGCCGTTAGGTCATATTTGTGCGATGTTTTTCGTGTTTCGGGCATGTTGCCGGATTGGTAACAAGTGGAACGAACCTTGGTCAATCCGATGACAAGCCCGGCTCTGGTGGATAATCTGCGAGGCACCCAAGGCGGATTGTGCCGGCATGCGCCTGGTGACCTCATGCGCGTGCCAAGGATTCCGCCCTTCTCGAAATCGGGAGAACGCGTTGAGATTCAACAGAGCAATGGCGCTGACTGCGGCAGCACTGCTGGCTACGAGCCTCGGACTGTCGGCATGCTCGTCGGACGACAGTGCCGACGCGAGCATCGTCACCACGAACGGTGGTGAGCCGCAGAACCCGTTGGTACCCACCAACACCAACGAGAACATGGGCGGGCGTGTTGTCGACCGGTTGTTCGCCGGCCTGAAATATTACGACGGCAACGGTGTCGCGCACGATGAGTTGGCGCAGAAGATCGAGACGACGGACCGGAAGAACTACAAGATCACCCTCAAGCCGGATTGGAAGTTCTCCGACGGCTCGGCGGTGACCGCGAAGTCCTTCGTCGACGCCTGGAACTACGGCGCTCTCGGCACCAATGCTCAGTTGCAGAGCTACGCGTTCACCCCGATTGTCGGGTTCGACGACGTGTCGGCGGAAAAGCCGAAGGCACAGACGATGTCGGGCCTGAAGGTGATCGACGACAAGACCTTCACCGTCGAGCTCAAGTCGCCGTCGATCGACTTCGAGACCGAGCTCGGCTACGCGCCGTTCTACCCGCTGCCCGAGGCCGCGTACAAGGACATGAAGGCGTTCGGCGAGAACCCGATCGGCAACGGCCCGTACAAGTTCGCGAGCAACGGCGCCTGGCAGCACAACGTGCAGATCGACCTGGTGCCGAACCCCGACTACAAGGGTGGCCGCCCGCCGAAGAACAAGGGTCTGCGGTTCGTGATGTACCAGTCCTTCGACACCGCCTACGCCGATCTGCTCGCCGGCAATCTCGACACGCTCGACACCGTGCCGGACAGCGCGCTGGCGTCCTACAAGAAGGACCTCGGCGACCGCGCGATCACCAAGCCGACCGCGCAGAACCAGCACATCGGCATCCAGGCCAACGTTCCGCACTTCTCCGGTGAGGAAGGCGTGTTGCGCCGCAAGGCCCTGTCCATGGCGATCAACCGCGAGCAGATCTGCGAGAACATCTTCCACGGTTCGCGCAAGCCCGCCCGTGACTTCACCTCGGCCTCGCTGCCCGGCTTCGACGGGAACCTGCCCGGCTCCGAGGCGCTGAACTACAACCCCGAAGAGGCCAAGAAGGTGTGGGCCCAGGCCAACGCCATCTCCCCGTGGTCGGGTCGCTACGAGATCGCCTACAACTCCGACGGCGGCCACCAGGCCTGGATCGAGGCGGTGGCCAACAGCATCAAGAACACCCTCGGTATCGAGGCCATCGGCGCCCCGTACCCGACGTTCAAAAACATCCGCGACGAGGTCAACGCCAAGAGCATCGGCAAGGCCTTCCGCTACGGCTGGCAGGGTGACTACCCGACCATGCTCCAGTTCCTGACCTCGCAGTACTACAGCTACTCCGAGACCAACAACGTCGACTGGAACAACAAGGAGTTCGACAAGCTGCTCGACGCCGCGCTCGCCGCGCCGACGCAGGCGGAGTCCTACAAGCTGGTCGCGCAGGCGCAGACTCTGATGCTCAAGGAAATGGCCGACATCCCGGTGCTCGACTACATCGCCGACGCCGGTCGTTCGGACAAGGTGAAGAAGGCCGAGCTGGCCTGGAACGGTCTGTTCGACTTCGAGAACATCGAGAAGTAGCCGCTGATCGAGCCGCGCCGCCCTCGGGCAGCGCGGCTCGTCACTGAACCCAGGAGGCGTAAATGGCCTGGTATATCGTGCGGCGTCTGCTTCAAATGATCCCCGTGTTCCTCGGGGCGACGTTGCTCATCTATGCCTTGGTATTCCTCATTCCCGGCGACCCGATTCAGGCGCTCGCCGGCGACAAACCGATGACTCCGGCGGTGGAAGCCCAGCTCCGCGCTCGGTACCACCTCGACCAGCCCTTCTTCGTGCAGTACCTGCTGTATCTGAAGGGCATCGTCACGTTCGACTTCGGCACCGCCTTCTCCGGCAGGCCGGTGCGCGACGAGCTGGCGCGGGCCTTCCCGATCACCATCAAACTCGCCGCCATGGCGGTGTGCATCGAGGCCGTGTTCGGCATCATCTTCGGCTTGGTGGCCGGGCTGCGCAAGGGCAAGCTGTTCGACTCGACGATGCTGGTCGTCAGCCTGATCGTGATCGCGGTCCCGATCTTCGTCGTCGGCTTCCTCGCGCAGTACCTGCTCGGGGTGAAGTGGGGGATCGCACCGGTGACCGTGACCGGCAAGGCGAGTTTTACCGAATTGCTGGTCCCCGCTTTCGTTCTCGGCTCGTTGTCGTTCGCCTATGTGCTGCGGCTGACCCGGAACTCGGTGGCAGAGAACATGTCCGCCGACTTCGTCCGCACCGCGACCGCCAAGGGGCTGAGCAGGCCCCGGGTGGTGACCGTGCATATCCTGCGTAACTCGATGATCCCGGTGATCACCTTCCTCGGCGCCGAACTCGGCTCGCTGATGGGTGGTGCCATCGTCACCGAGGGCATCTTCAACATCCCCGGCGTCGGCGGCACGCTGTACCAGGCGATCACCCGCGGCGAACCGCCGACGGTGGTCTCGTTCGTGACCGTGCTGATCATCATCTTCCTGGTCTCGAACCTGGTCGTCGACCTCCTCTACGCCGCCCTCGACCCGAGGATCCGCTATGCCTGACCTCGACAAAGGAAAAGGAATCGACCTCGCGGAGAGCGCGGCTCGCGGCAGGCAGACCTACTTCGTGGCACCGCCCGACGAGGTCGAGGTGCTCGCCACCGACATGGTCGTCGACGCCGGCTCGCCGACCAGTATCTGGCAGGACGCATGGCGACAACTGCGACGCAACCCGATCTTCATCGTCGCCATGCTGATGATCGTGTTCGTGCTCGTTGTCGTCATCTGGCCCGGCCTGTTCACCAGCCAGGATCCGCGCTACTGCAACGGCGACTTCAGCATGGATCCGCGCGGTCCCGGTCATCCGTTCGGTTTCGACAAGCAGGGCTGCGACATCTACGCCCGGACCGTGTACGGCGCGCGGGCGTCGGTGATGGCCGGCGTCGGGTCGACCATCCTCTTCGTGCTGATCGGCGGCACCCTCGGCGCGCTGGCCGGTTTCTACGGGGGGCTGCTCGACTCGATCGTGTCGCGCGTCGCCGAGATCTTCTACGCGATCCCGCTGATGCTGGCCGCGATCGTGATCATGCAGCTGCTCGATTCGCGGACCATCTGGACCGTGATCATCATCCTGTCCGGGTTCACCTGGCCGCAGGCCGCCCGGATCGCGCGCAGCGCGGTGATCCAGTCGAAGAACAGCGACTACGTCACGGCGGCAAAGGCATTGGGCGTATCCCGAATACGCACGCTGATCCGCCACGTGCTGCCGAACGCGGCGGGGCCGCTGATCGTGGTCACCACGATCTGGCTCGGCGTCTTCATCGTCACCGAGGCCACGCTGTCCTACCTCGGCGTCGGGTTGCCGCGCACGATCGTGTCGTGGGGTGCCGATATCGCCTCGGGGCAGAAGGAGATTCGCACCTCCGCGATCCTGTTCTATCCGGCGACCGCCTTGGCGCTCACCGTGCTGAGCTTCATCATGCTGGGCGACGCGGTGCGTGACGCCCTCGATCCGAAGGCGAGGAAGCGATGAGCGAATTCCGCAGCGCGCAGTCGCCACTGCTCGAAATCAAGGACCTGAACGTCTGTTTCACCTCCGACGGCAAGAAGGTGCCCGCCGTCCGTGACGTGAATCTGTCGGTGTACCCGGGCCAGACCGTCGCGATCGTCGGCGAGTCCGGGTCGGGCAAGTCCACTACCGCGCACGCGATCATCGATCTGCTGCCCGGCACCGGACAGGTCACCTCCGGCAGCATCATGTTCGACGGCAAGGATTTGGCGAAGGCGTCCAAGAAGGACGTCGTCGCGGTGCGCGGCAGCGGGATCGGACTGGTGCCCCAGGACCCGATGTCCAACCTGAACCCGGTGTGGAAGATCGGCTTCCAGATCCGGGAGACGTTGGAGGCCAACGGGATCGCCAAGGGCAAGGCGGCCAAGCAACGCGCCATCGAGCTGTTGCACGAGGCGGGCATGTCCGACGGCGAGCGGCGGGTGAACCAGTACCCGCACGAGTTCTCCGGCGGTATGCGCCAGCGCGCGCTGATCGCCATCGGATTGGCCTGCCGTCCTAAGCTGCTGATCGCGGACGAGCCGACGTCGGCGCTGGATGTCACCGTGCAGCGGCAGATCCTCGACCACCTCGACGGCCTGACCAACGAGCTCGGCACCGCGGTGCTGCTGATCACCCACGACCTCGGTCTCGCCGCCGAACGCGCGGAGCATCTGGTCGTGATGTATCGCGGCCGCGTGGTGGAATCCGGTCCGGCACTGCAGATTCTGCGCGAACCGCAGCACCTGTACACCAAGCGGCTGGTGAACTCGGCGCCCTCGCTCGCCTCGCAGCGACTGTCCTCGGTGAAGCAGCGCATCGAGATTCGCGAGCAGGCGGTGCAGGTGGCCGAGCAGATCGCGGCCGCCGACACCGAGCTGGCCAACGCCCCGGATGACGTCGTGGTGGTCGACAACCTCACCAAGAAGTTCAAGATCCGCGGCAGTGCGCCCTGGAAATCGACCGACTTCGTTGCGGTGCAAGATGTTTCGTTCCGGCTGCGGCGCGGCACCACGACCGCCATCGTCGGCGAATCGGGTTCCGGCAAATCGACTGTCGCGCAGATGATCCTGGGCCTGCTCGAGCCGACCTCGGGTAAGGTCGTGTTCGACGGCCAGGAAGTGGCCAAGCTGGACAGCAAGAGCGCCTTCGCGTTCCGGCGCCGGGTGCAGCCGATCTTCCAGGACCCGTACGGCTCGCTGGACCCGATGTACTCGATCTATCGCACCATCGAAGAGCCGTTGCGCACGCACAACATCGGCACGGCGAAGGAGCGCGAGACCACGGTTCGCGAACTGCTGGACAAGGTGTCGCTGCCGTCCACCGTGATGCGGCGGTATCCGAACGAGCTGTCCGGCGGTCAGCGGCAGCGTGTCGCCGTGGCCCGCGCCCTCGCGCTCTCGCCCGAGGTCGTGGTCTGCGACGAGGCGGTCTCCGCGCTCGACGTGCTGGTGCAGGCGCAGATTCTGCGGCTGTTGAACGATCTGCAGGCCGAGCTGGGCCTGTCGTATGTGTTCATCACGCACGACCTGGCGGTGGTGCGGCAGATCGCCGACGACGTGCTGGTCATGCAGACCGGCAAGGTGGTCGAGGCGGCCTCGACCGAGCAGGTCTTCGACAGCCCGCGCGAGGAGTACACGCGCCGGCTGCTGGATGCCATTCCCGGCCGAGATCTGTTGGTGAGCTGAAGAAGTCGGCCTGCCGCGATTGCCGGCACGCTGAAGAATGTGGCGGCCATCCCGACCCCGCCGGGTCCGGATGGCCGCCTCTTTCGTGTTTCCCGGGGTCTTTCGCTGCGCCGCACCGTGATCCGGCGGCTCGGTCGCGCACGGCGGTCTGCCGGGTCGTGAGCAGGGGCAGGGCTGGATCAGGCGTCCGGGCGGGCGCAAGTAGCCTCGTGAATCGTGACCGATCCGCTACAGCCCCTCGTCGATCTGCCCGGCGTCCGCGCCGCCGCCGATCGCGCCCGCGACGCGCTCGCCGAGGTGCACCGGCACCGGGCGAATCGGCGTGGCTGGCCGACCACCGCCGCCGAGGCCGCGGTGCGTGCGGCCCGATCCTCGGCCGCCATCGACGGCGGCAGTACCGAGCTGCCCGCCGACGGGCAGGTCGGCGATCCGATCCTGGCCGGATCGTTGCGGGTCGGACAGGCGCTCGACGGCGACGCACTGCGCAATCTGGTGAGCACCTGGCAGCGCGCGCCCTTGCAGGCACTGGCCCGGCTGCACTTGCTCGCCGCCGCCGACCTGGTGACCGACGAGGAATCGCTCGGCCGCCCGCGGGCGGACGCCGGGGTGGCGCAACGGTTGGATCTGCTGGTGCAGGCGGTGCTCGGGTCGAGCGCGCCGGCACCGGTGATCGCGGCCGTGGTGCACGGGGAGCTGCTCGCGTTGCGACCGTTCGGGACCGCCGACGGCGTGGTGGCGCGGGCGGCGTCGCGGCTGGTGGCGGTGTCGAGTGGGCTGGACCCGCACAGTCTGGGCGTGCCGGAGGTTTTCTGGCTGCGCCGCCGCGCGGCGTATCTGGAGGCCGCGGCGGGCTTCGGCAGCGGTGCGGTGGATGCGGTCGGCAGCTGGGTGATGCTGTGCTGCGGGGCGCTGGAGGACGGCGCCCGGGAGGCCACGTCGATCGCCGATTCGGCGTCGGGATAGGTCCGGACATCAAAACGGGCGGCGTTGTCGTTGCCGACCTCGCCGCCCGCGTAGCACGGACTACCCGGTTACCAAGCGTGCTGAGTGGGTTGTGTTCTTGCGGCCTCGGCGATCATCCGAACTCCGCCGGTTCATCCCCGCAACCTGTGCGAGGCCCTCGCCGACGAAGACCCGGATTTCGCAGGCCCACAACGCTTCTGCCCTTGTCGCGGCGCGCTCCGCGTGGGTGCCTGGTGCCCGTGCTGGGAAGGATGGTTGGGAGACTGAACCTTCTCTTCCGGTCCTGCCTTGGCCTTCCGGCCTTCCGTAGTTACCTTTCTACCCTGTGACGGCCCTCACATCAAGAGGTGGTAAGACATTCTATTTTCGGCGTGTCGATCGGCGTTTCGTGGTTCAATGCCTGGTCGCGAGTTCTTCCGCGTTCCGTCAGCAAATCTCTCGGCAAGCACCCGGCTCTCGCTAGAGCAGGACGGGCCGATGCGTCTCGGGTCGTGGCAAAGACTCAGTTGCGCCGACGCAGCAATCTATAACTGATCGCGCCGGCCAGCAGCGCGCTCAGGCCGACCACCGCGGTCGCGGCAAGGGTGGTGGACGAGGGCGCCTGGAAGCGGGCCCACAGCGACACCGGATTCGAAAAGGTCAGGATCGGCCAGTGTTCGGCGATCGCCTCGCGGCGCAGGTTGCGATCCGGATTGACCGCCGTCGGATGGCCGACCGCGCGCAGCAGCGGCAGATCGGTCACCGAGTCGGAGTACGCGTAACACCGCGCGAGGTCGTATCCCTCACTGGCGGCGAGCTTTTCGATCGCCGCGACCTTGCCCTCCCCGTAGCAGTAGAACTCGACCTCACCGGTGTACTTGCCGTCCTCGACGACCATCCGGGTGGCCGCGGTGTGCGACGCGCCAAGCACCTCGGCGATCGGGCCGACGATCTCCTCGCCCGAGGCGGACACGATCACCACGTCGTGACCCCGGATCTTGTGGTCGGCAATGAGATCGGCCGCCTCGGCGTAGATCAGCGGGTCCACCAGTTCGTGAAGCGTCTCCGCCACAATGGTTTTCACCTGCTCCACGTCCCACCCGGCGCACATGTTCGTGAGATGCGCGCGCATCCGCTCCATTTGGTCGTGATCGGCGCCGGAGAGCATGAACAAGAAGTGGGCGTAGCTGCTTTCGAGCACGTCGCGGCGGTTCAGCAAGCCCTGCGCGTAGAACGGCTTGCTGAACACGAACGTGCTCGATTTCGCGATCACGGTCTTGTCGAGATCGAAGAAGGCGGCGACGCGTCCGTGCGCGGTGGGTGAGTCCACCCGACCAGCATAGGCGTACGCGCGTGTGTGCTCCGGCCGTGCGCGGGGTGCCGGTGTCCCGCGGGAGGAACTGGGGTCGACTGGGGACGGCGCGGCTGTCGATCGGGACGGCCGCCGACGCCGCGTTCGCGACCGCGAGCGGGGAGTTTGCCCCGCCGCCCCGGAGCCGGTAATCGCCGTAAAGTTCTGCCGCGACAGACTTGCGTTGTGGGCGGGGCTTGGGTGTAGTATTGCTGGCACCTGGACATAGTCCAGGCGCGTTCAGCCCGACCCCCCGGGGCTGAACCCGACGGCCCCAGCCTCCTCCCCCCCCGGCTGGGGCCGTCCTCTATTCAGGGGACGGTTCGGATTCCCTCCCGCGGCACTCAAAAGTTCTGCACACCCCCGAGTTATCCACAATCGGCGCATCGCCTCTTCTGCCGCCGCCCGATCTCCGCCACGCTCGGCCGCATGAATCTTGAAGTGGCGCCGGACAACAGCAGCCCGCCACCGGCCCTCGTGCTCCTGCACGACACCCGGCTGCGCGATGAAGTACGCCGCGTCGCCGCGGCGGCCGAACGCGGCCTGGACGAACGGGCACTGCCCGTCGGCAGGCACGCGTGGACCGCGGCACCCTTGGTGATCCTGGACACATCCACGGCGCGCGCGGCGGCCGAGGCCGGATATCTGCGCCGGATCGGGGTCGTCCTGGTCACCGAGGGCGAACCGAGGCTGCTCGACTGGCAGGCTGCCGCGGCCGCCGGCGCCGAGCGGGTCATCGCGTTGCCCGGGGGTGCCGAGGGACTTATCGAGATGTTTGCTGAGTATGGCGAACACCGCGCCGGAGACGGTGTCGTGGTCGCCGTGGCGGGCGCGGCCGGCGGTGCCGGAGCATCGACACTGGCCGCCGCACTTGCGCTGCGATCCGCCGCCGAAGGGTTCCGGCACGACACCGTCCTGGTCGACGGCGCACCCCTCGGCGGCGGTCTCGACCTGCTGCTCGGCATCGAATCGACGGCCGGCCTGCGCTGGCCCGACCTGGTCGTAGAAGACGGCAGGGTCTCCGCCGCCGCCCTGCACTCCGCCCTGCCCAGCGCGGCCCCCGGCCTGGCCGTGCTGGCCTGCGGGCGTTGCGGTGCGGGCCGGTTGCCACGCGAGATCGGCGCCGCCGCCGTACGCGCCGTGATCGAAGCAGGCCGCGCCGCAGGCGATTTGGTGGTTTGCGACATTTCCGGCGAACGGGGTCCGCACGCCGATCAAATGCTCGACTCCGCCGATCTGGTCGTCCTGGTGGTTCCCGCCCGGATCCGCGCCATCGCCGCCGCGGAATCCGTCTCCGCCCACATCGGCCGGCGAAATCCCAACCAGGGCTTGATCGTCCGTGGTCCGGCCCCGGGTGGATTGCGCGGTCCCGAGGTCGCCGAAGTACTCGACCTTCCGCTGCTCGCGGCCGTGCGTGCTCAGCCCGGCTTGGCCGCCCGCCTGGAGCGCGGCGGGCTGACTGTGCACCGGCGCGGGCCGTTGCGTGACGCGGCCGACGCGGTCCTCGGTGTGCTGAGTGCGCCGGCTGGACAGCGGCGATGAGCGGCGTAGCGGTGTATCCGCG
Source organism: Nocardia sp. NPDC006044 (assembly GCF_042871115.1). NCBI lineage: Bacteria > Bacillati > Actinomycetota > Actinomycetes > Mycobacteriales > Nocardiaceae > Nocardia > Nocardia sp. NPDC006044. The sequence continues at coordinate 306,532 of NZ_JBIAID010000006.1, read as the reverse complement.
ATTGTCCGGTGAACTGGACCGTGTGCGTTCCTGCCACGACGGATCGGAGGGGGCGATGAGCGCCGGGCTGGCTCGCCGGTGTGGCATCCAGCATCGCGCGACAGCCAGGTTCGAGGCGATGCCGTGCGGTTGTCGAGCGTGGCCGAGTGACGAGAAAACGGGTCGTGTTCACCGGACTGTGGGGCAGCGGCCGCGATGAGTGCGTTGGTGACGTCCGAGTTGTTGGATCGGGTGCGGGAGCGGTTGTCCGGCGGGACAGGGGATCCGGACCCGGCGCAGGTCGCGGCCGCCATCCGGGCCGAGGCGGGTGGGGTGCTCGGGGATACGGACCTGCTGCGGGCGCTGCGGTTGTTGCAGACCGAGATGACCGGGGCCGGCGTACTCGAGCCGCTGCTGCACGATCCGCGGGTCGCCGATGTGCTGGTGACCGGTCCGGATGCGGTGTGGATAGATCGCGGGCACGGCCTGGAGAAGACCTCGATCACCTTCCCGGACGAGGCGGCAGTGCGCAGGCTCGCGCAGCGGCTCGCCCTCTCGGCCGGTCGGCGACTCGACGACGCGCAGCCGTGGGTGGACGGCAGGTTGTCCGGAACCGGAGCGGCGCTGGGTGATTCGTTCGGCGTGCGGCTGCACGCCGTGCTCGCCCCGGTGGCGCATGGCGGCACCTGTCTGTCCCTGCGCGTATTGCGCCCCGCCACTCAAGGTTTGGACGCATTGGCCGCGTCCGGCGCGGTGCCCGCCGACGCGAAACGACTGCTGGAGCGGATCATTGCCGCACGCCTGGCGTTCCTGGTGGTCGGCGGAACCGGCGCGGGCAAAACGACCCTGCTGTCCGGACTGCTCGCCAAAGTGGAACCGAGCGAGCGAATCGTGTGCGTGGAGGACGCCGCCGAACTCGCCCCACCGCACCCGCATGTGGTGCGACTCGTCGCCCGCACCGCGAACGTCGAGGGCGTCGGCGCGGTAACCGTCCGCGACCTGGTGCGCCAGGCCCTTCGCATGCGCCCGGACCGCATCGTCGTCGGCGAGGTCAGGGGCGCGGAAGTCGTAGACCTACTGACCGCGCTGAACACCGGCCACGACGGCGGCGCGGGCACCGTCCACGCAAACTCCCCGCAGGAAGTCCCCGCCCGCCTGGAAGCCCTTGCCGCCCTAGGCGGAATGGACCGCGCCGCCCTGCACAGCCAACTGGCCGCCGCCGTCCAGGTGATCCTGCACGTCCACCGCCGCCCCGACGGCTCCCGAGGCCTCCGTGAAATCGGCCTGGTCCACCGCACCGACCCCGGCCACGTCCACATAACCCCCGCCTGGCACACCTCCGCCCCAGCCCCCGCCGCCCCCGATTTGACCCAACTCCTCGACGAAAGGCTCACCCGATGACCGCCACGCCGACTGCGAAAACGCCGCGGGACCTCGCTGAACCGAGCGGGGTCGGCCGACAGCTCGTATCGGCTGCGTCGACGCGAATACCGCTGTATCGAGCGCTCATTGAGCCTGGCCTGGCTTCAGCACGCGATGGTCATCTGGCGACCACCGCGTCGATGGGCGCAACCCGGCCGGCGCAATCACGCTGCGGCCGGGTTGAACCGGAGGTCGGTGGTCGGCTCGAGCTCCTTCCAGCACGAATGTCATGGGTTCGAGTACTCGGTGCATCCAGGCTCGCTCGGCGACGCGACGGTCAGCGGGCGGCCACTGCATCGACGGGTGTGACTCGACACTTGCAATCAGGCTGCGGCCTGGTTGAACCGGAGGTCGGTGGACGGCTCGAGCTTCTCCCTGCGCGAATGGCATGTGTTCGCGTGCTCGGTGAGCCTGCTCTGGCTGTGCGATGCACAGGGCGACGGGTGACTGGTTCATCGATGGGTGCTATTCGGTGTGCGCGATCAGGCTGCTGCGGCCTGGTTGAACCTCAGGTCGGTGTTCGGCTCGAGTTTGTGCTGGGGCGAGTGTCTCGGGTTCGTGGGGGCGGTGGACCTGACCTCGCTGTGCGACGCGTTGGTCATCTGGCGACTGCCGGATCGATGGGCTCAGCGCCGTGTGTGCGTTTGCGCTGGGGGCTGGCCGAGCCACGCGAGGTCGGTCGCCGGCTCGGACCTCTGTCGGTTGCTGCATCGCGTCGGCTGTGGAGTCGAGGGGGCGCGATGTGGGTGCAGGTTTGTATGGATTCCCCTTGTACACAACGGAACACGATGGATCGGTGGGGCGGTCGGTGATCGCCGGGTTGATGTGTCTCGCGTTCGCTGTGCTCGTGGCGCCGGCAGCTGCGGCGCGTCGACGGTTCGAGGGATTGTTCGCTGAACCGGTTGCGGTGCGAATGATGCAGCGGAACAGAGTGCTTCGGCTCGCAGCCGGTTGCGGGGTGGTAAGCGTTCTGGTGTTCGGGGCCGGGGCGTTTCTTGCGGCGGCAATGGTGGCCGGGACGGTGGGGTTTCGGGTCCGGCGGGGACAGCTGGATCGGCGCCGGAAGGCCGAATGTGCCTATCTGCTGGACGCGTTGGAGGCGGTGATCGGCGAGCTGCGGGTCGGTGCGCATCCGAGCGCGGCCGCGGAGGTCGCGGCGAGTGAGGGGCGAGGCGAATCCGCACAGGCCTTCGCGGTGAGTGCTGGGCGAAGTCGGTTGGGTGGTTCGGCGGCGGCGGGGTTGCGGCAGCCGGATTCGATTGTCGCGGACGAGTTGTCGCGTATCGCCGACGCCTGGCAGGTGGCTGAACAGCACGGACTGGCACTGGCCGAACTGCTGTCCGCCGCGCGCACGGACCTGGTCGGCCGTATTCGTTTCCACGGTCGCACCACCGCGGCCCTCGCCGGTCCCCGCGCGACCGCTGGCGTCTTGGCTGCGCTCCCGCTGCTCGGCATCGGTCTCGGCCAACTGATGGGAGCCGCACCATTGCACGTGCTGTTCGCCTCGTCCGCAGGCACCCTCCTGCTGCCCCTCGGCGCCGCTTTCGCCTGCGTCGGCCTGCTCTGGACCGACACCATCACACGAAAGGTTCTGACATGAAACAACTTTGCGGCTTTCCACTTGCCCGCCCGACCGACCGGACCGACTCCTCATCCGAGATCGCATCGCCCACCTCGTCCGCAGGCACCTCCCTCTTGCCCCTCGGTGCCGCCCTCGCCTGCGCCGGGCCTGCTTTGGTCCGACGCCGTCACGCGAAAAGATTTCACATGAATCAACTTTGCGGTTTCCCACTTGCCTGCCCGCCCGATCGGCGAAACCACCTTCCCGGCCGAGATCGCATCGCCCATCGCGTCCGCAGGCACCTTCTTGTTGCCCCTCGGTGCCGCTTTCGTCCGCGCCGGCCTGCTCTGGTCCGATGCCATCACGCGAAAAGATCTCACATGGACCAACTTTGCGGCTTTCCATTTGGCTGCTCGCCCGATCGGCCGGACCACCTTTCCGTCCGAGATTGCACCGTCCACCTCGCCTGGCGATGGTGCACCAGTCGTCCGGCGGTCGAGCACTCCATTGCGCGCAAGGCACCCGTTGCGGGGCAATCGGACTCGGCCAAGGAAGTACCACCTGTCGTGGCAGATCCGGACTGTGGCCGCGCTCGGCCCCTGTGGTCAGGGAAGAGGCCCACCAGCGACAAAGGCGGCGGATACAACGGTGGATCGTGGCGTCGCGCCCGATGTCGCACGGATCACTGCCTGCCCACCGTCGCTTGGCACCAGGTGGCCAGGGCGAGTTCGGTAGATCCTTGGCGCACAACGGATATCGGTTCAAAAGGTTGGACTTGTTCTGCGTTCGAAGCACATTCATGTCGTGACATGTGTGAGGAGGTTCTGGGTGGAGTTGTCCGCGGGGTACCCGGCGCTGCCGACAGTTCTGATCGCGGTCGCACTGATCCTGTTGCCCGGCCGGGTCGCGGTGAGCCGCCGATTGCGGGCGCTTTGGCAGCCCGAGGCGGCGCGAGCGGCAAAGCCGGTATCGAAGCGGCAGATCGATCCGCTGGCATCGGCGTCCGTATTCGATTTGCTGGCCGCGTGTCTGCGCGCCGGACTGCCGATGGCGGGCGCGGCTCGTGCGGTGGCACCCGGCGCGCCGGAAGCGCTGGCGGAGGCGCTGCGGCGGGCCGCAGACCTGCTCGCGCTCGGTGCGGATGCCGCGACAGCGTGGGAGCGAGCGGCGGAGGACAAGGCCGGGCAACCGGGTGCCGAGGAGGTCGAGTCGTTGGCGCGGATGGCACGGCGGTCAGCGCGGTCGGGCGCCTCCCTGGCGATCGCGGTCGGCGAACTGGCCGAACAACGTCGGGCGGCGGTCGAGGACGCCGCTGCCGCACGGGCAGAGCGAGCCGGAGTGCTGATCGGCGGCCCCCTCGGCCTCTGCTTCCTGCCCGCCTTCGTCTGTCTCGGCATCGTCCCCGTCGTGATCGGACTGGCGGGCCGGGTGCTCGACGGTGGACTCCTGTGAACGACCTTCGACGAATAGGCCATCAGCCCTCGCGCATCGCCGGTGTCGAACGACGTCCAGGTGGACCCGTGTATCAACGAGTCGTTGCGGCCGGCGCACTGTGCGTACAGACTGCCGCACCTGACGCCCGGCAATCGCCTGCTGTGAACGACCATCGGTGGGCAAGTCGACAACCTTCGTGCGCGGTCAAGGCTCGCGGCACCGGGGATGTCCTGGACCAGGGAATCCGCCCGGCCCGATCGTTGCGCGTACGGGATGCGGTGTCGAGTGTCGGGCGATGGGCAGCCATGCGTGGACTCCCGAGACCGGCAGCCGCGCGTCATCTTCCGCGGCTGAACCCCTTGTGCGTGGACGAGCTGCGCGGCAACGAGGGAGTCCTGAACCAGGGGATCGGTTCGGCCCGATCGGTGCGCGTACTGGATGCGGTGTCGAGTGTCGGGCAATTGGCAGCAGTGCGTGGACTCCCAAGATCGGCGGCCGTGCGTGAACTTCCGCGACCAAACCGCTGTGCGTGGTCGAGCCGCGCGGCAACGAGGTGGAGTCATGGGTGAGGAGGTCGGCCCAGCCAGCATCGTGCCCAGATGGGCCGCCCGCCCGGGGTCCTGGGTGGTGAAGCGCTGGTGGCGAACTTCGAGCCAGGCCGACAGCGCTTGTGCCGGACGCAGCCGAGCGTGGACGTGGCAGGTCATCAGCGAGTCGGTTGGCAGGGAACGGAGCCGACCGCCGCTGGCAGGCAGTACGGAGGCGAGGGGGTGGGTCGTGCGCGCACGGCGTAGCAGGCCCGGCGGAACACACCTGTGCGGATCGGCCGTGCGGGGTGAGGTGAGAGGGGAATCTGGTGAGGATCGAGCGAATGGTGAGCCATGCGGTCCACGGATCGAGGGCTGTATATACGGAGCTGCGGTTGCGAGTCACGCATGTGGTGGTTGCGGAGGAGGGGATGAGTACGGCGGAGTATGCGATCGGGACCATCGCCGCCGCGGCGTTCGGGGCGGTGCTGTACGGAGTGGTAACCGGGGACAGCATTGTGAACGCGCTGACGAAGATCATCGATCGGGCGCTCAATACCGCTGTCTAGTGGGGTTGATAAACCGTTGCGGGGCAACCGGTCTCGGTGCTGACCGGGGCTCGGTGACGGTGGAGGCGGCGATCGCGCTCGCGACCCTGGTGGTCGCGATAGTGCTGTGCGTCGGTGCTTTGCTGGCGGCGTCGACGCAAGTGCGTTGTGTCGACGCCGCTCGTGAGGCGGCTCGGCTGGCGGCGCGCGGCGATGAATCGAACGCGATCTCGGCGGCGCGGCGGGTGGCGCCGCCAGCCGCGGACATCTCGGTGCGTAGTGAGAGCAATCACGTGGTCGCCCGGGTCACGACTCGTGCGCCGCTGCTACCGATGCTGACGCTGCACGCGGACGCCATCGCGTCCCGTGAACCAGGGACGCCTCTGTGAGGGAACCTTCGGGACGCGGCCGGCCGAATCGCGGCGGGACGGTGCGGGTGGCAGGGATGCGCACGGTGGCTTCGGCCGCAGAGCGCGGCCTGAGGTCCGATCCCACACCGAACCTGCGAGCTGACGACGGCGCCGCAACGGTGTTCTCCTGCCTAGCACTGGCCGGGCTCATCGTGGCGACCCTGCTGATCGGCCAGGTGGGTGTGGTGGTTGTCACCCGCCATCAGGCGCAGTCCGCCGCCGATTTGGCGGCGCTCGCGGCGGCGGGCGCACTGCCCGAGGGCGCCGATGCGGGATGCGCGGCTGCGGCGGAAGTCGCGCGCCGGATGAGAACGCGCATGCAAGAGTGCGAAGTCGCAGAGTGGGATGCCACTGTGATTGTTAACAGGAATGTACCAATGAGTCTGTTAGTCGTCAGTGTGGTGCGCGCAGTGGCCCGGGCCGGACCCGTTGAAAACTGAGAGAAACCTAAGTGCGGACGCACCCGGATGTCGTTGTCCCGAGTAGCGGAAATCGGCAATTGCCCTGGCCGTTTAATTTCAGACGGCACAATTGTCCGCAGGCGCGCGGATAAAGTATCCAATGAATGCGCATGTACGCAGGCGACGATGTGGCAATAGCGCAGTTAACCTGAATACATTCCTCTTTATTCGACCGCGACTCCTGGACCGACGTCCAGGCGACCCCCCTACGGCGACCGCCGCGTTCGCGCAGGTCAGGTCGACATCGGGTCACACGTCGAGCTCGGTCCCGTCACGAACCGAGCTCGGCGATGTCACCGGACCGACAACTCGGCCAGCACCGCGGTGAGTAATCGTGCGGCGCAGGCCTTGTCGAGCGGATGGTTCCCGTTCCCGCACTTGGGCGACTGCACGCAGGACGGGCAGCCCGCCGCGCACCCGCAGGACTCGATCACCGCGAGGGTCGCGGAAAGCCAGCGTTGCAGCTGAGCGAACCCCCGCTCGGCGAAGCCCGCACCGCCGGGTTGACCGTCATAGACGAATACCGTCGGCAGCCCCGTGTCCGGATGCTCGGCGGTGGACACGCCACCGATGTCCCACCGGTCGCAGGTCGCCACCAGCGGCAACAGCCCGATCGCCGCATGCTCGGCGGCGTGCAGGGCGCCCGGCACGTCCGCCGGGTCGATTCCGGCCAGCGCCAGCAACTCCGGGCTGACCGTGTACAGCACCGCCCTGGTCACCAGCGTGTGCTCGGGCATGTCGAGTTCGACCAGGTCGAGCACCTCGCCACTGACCAGCGTGCGCAGATATCCGACCACCTGGCTGGTCACCCTGACCTGCGCCAGCGCCGTCCCGACGCGGCCGTGAACGCGCTGCTCGGCCAACTCGTCGATGGCAATCGAGGTGACCGATCGGGCGCTGGTCGTCCACCCCGGCTCGGCGGCGTGCACGAACGCGACCCCGTCCTCGAGGTCCAGCTCATCGACCACAAAGGTCTCCCCTTGATGCAGATGAACCGCACCCTGATGCAGCGTGGCCGGCGCTCGCCCGGCATCGGCCGTGCCGAGCAATCGGCCCGTCTCCCCGTCGACGATGGCGACCGGAGTACCGATCCCACCGCGCACATCGACGGCGTCATGCGGCTGTGTCTCCGCGGTGACGTGCCAACGCCCTCGACCCTCGGCCCCCACCCGGCGTCTGATCAGCCCTTTCTCGGCCAGCCCGGTGAGCACCTCCAGCGCGCCGAGTTCGTCCACCTCGGCGTCGGTGAGCGGCAGTTCCAAGGCGGCACAGAGCATTTGCGGGCCCAGCACATAAGGATTACGCGGATCGGTGATGGTCGCCTCGACGGGCTTGTCCAGCAACGCTTCCGGATGATGCACGAGATAGGTATCCAGCGGATCGTCCCGGGCCACGAGCAGCACCAACGAGCCCTGGGTGCGCCGCCCGGCCCGGCCGGCCTGCTGCCAGAACGACGCGACGGTCCCGGGAAACCCGCAGATCACCACCGCGTCGAGCCCCGCGATATCCACCCCGAGCTCGAGCGCGTTGGTGGTCGCCGCCCCGAGCAGCGAACCATCCGACAACGCCGTCTCCAGCGCCCGCCGATCTTCCGCGAGGTACCCGGCTCGATAGGCGGCCACCCGCTCGGCCAGCTCCGGATCGACCTCGCTCAACAGCCGCCGCGCATCCATCGCGGTGAGCTCGGCGCCTCGCCGCGACCGCACGAAGGTCAGTGTCCGCGCGCCCTCGATGACCAGGTCCGCCATGATCCGGGCGGCCTCCGTGGTGGCCGCGCGCCGGACCGGCGCGCCGTTTTCCCCGGTCACCGTGGTGAGCAGCGGCGGCTCCCACAGGGCGACGGTGCGCGGCCCCTGCGGCGACCCGTCCTCGGTGACCGCGACGCACGGCGCCCCGATCAGCCGGGAGGCCGCGGCCGCGGGCTCGGCAGTGGTCGCCGAGCACAGCACGAACACCGGGTCGGCGCCGTATCGTGCGGCGATCCGCCGCAGCCTGCGCAGCACCAACGCCACGTGCGAGCCGAAAACCCCGCGATAGGCATGGCATTCGTCGACCACCACGTACTGCAGCCTGCGCAGCATCCGGGCCCAGCGCTGATGCGAGCGCAGAATCCCCACATGCAGCATGTCGGGATTGGTGAAAACCCAGCGGGCGTTGGCCCGCACCCACTGCCGGATCTCGGCCGGCGTATCGCCGTCATAGGTTGCTGGATGAATATCCCGCAGCGGCCCCTCGTGAGTCAGCGCACCCACGGCCCGCAGCTGATCGGCGCCGAGCGCTTTGGTCGGTGACAGATAAATAGCCGTGGCCCGCGGATCCTCGCGCAGCGCGGTCAATACCGGCAGTTGATAACCCATCGACTTGCCGGACGCGGTCCCGGTGCTGACCACGACGTGCGCGCCACCGTGGGCGAGGTCGGCGGTGCGGGTCTGATGACTCCACGGCGCGTCGATTCCGGTGTCCTGTAATGCCGAGATCACCTCTGGCGATGTCCAATCGGGCCAGGTGGTGACCTCGGCGGCGCGCGCCGGTAGCTCTACGACATGGGTGAGCCGGGGGTCATCGGACGGGTTGCCGGCTAGGACACGATTCAGCAACGATGTCCCGTAGCCCAGGCCGTTGTTCGGCGTTGTCCCGGCGGTCGAGTTCGCCGGATTCATGCGGCGCGCGCCGCGACACGCTGAGAAAGTGTGAAACGTGCGCGGTTAGGAAGCCTCACCTGCCAATTCGATACCCAATAGCGACCTGGGTCACAGGCTGTTTGCCATACGCGCACTCGGTTATCGGGAGGCAAACGAACCTCAAGTCTGGATTCTGGCATTGTGTCCCTCACCTGCGCATTCGCAAGATCAACTTTTTTGCAAATTGTCGGTAACTCGACTGTTGAATTGCTCGAAGACATGGTTCACTGGTTCCTGGTCGCAAGCTTCTGTGTTCGAGGGTCGGATCCAAAGTCCAAACCGTCAGCAGGATCGATGTTGCGAACGGTGTGCTTGGTGCTTTCCTGCAGGGGGAACCAACAGTACAGCGGTCGGAACGGGCCCGGTGGACGAACCCAGTTGTCCGCCGTTCCGGTAAGAAAAGAGAAGGAACAGAATGGCACAGGGAACTGTGAAGTGGTTCAACGCGGAGAAGGGGTTCGGCTTCATCGCGCCCGAGGACGGCTCCGCTGACGTCTTCGTCCACTACTCCGAAATTCAGGGGTCGGGCTTCCGTACCCTCGAAGAGAACCAGAAGGTCGAGTTCGAGGTCGGCCAGGGCACCAAGGGCCCGCAGGCCACCGGAGTTCGCGCGCTCAGCTGAGCGACGCAATCCAACTCTCGTCCCTCACCGCCGGTAACCCGGGGGTGGGGGACGAGCTATATCTAGGGCAAAGACACACCCAGGCGACTCGGGTCGGACGCTGGTGAACACGCCGTGGCACAGCCGGGGCCTGAACACAAGGCATACTGAGTCGCAGTGACGCGCGTACGCTCTGTGGTTCAAGTCGCAAGCACTCGACCACACGTAGCGTCAAGGTATAAACGTGTCTGGTGGCGACGCCCAGCCGTCGTCCCCGCTTGCCCCAGCCGCGCACAGCGCCGAAAAGCGCCCGCGCGGGTCGACAGGAAAGGTGTATTCGCCGGTGGCAACACGAGACCGCGGTGCAGCCGACCAGGGCCGTCCCCTGCGTCGTCTCGTGATCGTCGAGTCCCCAACCAAGGCCCGCAAGATAGCGCCCTACCTGGGCCGTAACTACACGGTCGAGGCCTCGGTGGGACATATCCGGGACCTGCCACGGGGAGCGGCGGACGTTCCCGCCAAATACAAGGGTGAGTCCTGGGCACGCCTCGGCGTCGACGTGGACCACGACTTCGAGGCCATCTATGTGGTGAGCCCCGATAAGAAGGCCAAGGTCGCCGAGCTCAAGAGCTTGCTGAAGGACGCCGACGAGCTCTATCTCGCCACCGACCCCGACCGGGAGGGCGAGGCGATCGCCTGGCACCTCCTGGAAACGCTCAAGCCCAAGGTCCCGGTCCGGCGCATGGTGTTCCACGAGATCACCGAGCCCGCCATTCAAGCGGCCGCGGCCGACACGCGAGACCTGGACAACGATCTGGTCGACGCGCAGGAGACCCGCCGCATCCTGGACCGGCTCTACGGCTACGAAGTCAGTCCGGTGCTGTGGAAGAAGGTCATGCCCCGGCTCTCCGCCGGTCGCGTGCAGTCGGTCGCCACCAGGGTGATCGTCCAGCGCGAGCGCGAGCGGATGGCCTTCCGTTCGGCCGAATACTGGGATATCGCCGCGAAGCTCGACGCGGGACCCGGTGAAGACGGCGACACGAGCAACCCGCGCACCTTCGGGGCGCGGCTGGTGAATGTCGCCGGCGCGCGCGTCGCGACCGGTCGTGACTTCAGCTCGGACGGTCAGCTCAAGACCGCGTCCGGCGTCGTCGTGCTGGACGAGGCCTATGCCCGCCGCCTGGCCCAGGCCCTCGACGGCGCCGACCTGGTGGTCTCCTCCGCGGAGGCCAAGCCGTATACCCGCAAGCCGTATCCGCCGTTCATGACCTCGACGCTGCAGCAGGAGGCCGGGCGCAAGCTGCGCTTCAACTCCGAGCGCACGATGCGGGTCGCCCAGCGGCTGTACGAAAACGGCTACATCACCTATATGCGTACCGACTCGACCACGCTGTCCGAGTCGGCGATCGCCGCGGCCCGGTCGCAGGCGACCCAGCTGTACGGCTCGGAGTACGTGCACCCGACCCCGCGGCAGTACACCCGCAAGGTGAAGAACGCGCAGGAGGCCCACGAGGCGATCCGCCCGGCGGGCGACACCTTCGCCACCCCGGGCCAGTTGCACGCGCGGCTGGACAACGACGAGTTCCGGCTCTACGAGATGATCTGGCAGCGCACGGTCGCCTCGCAGATGGCCGACGCCAGGGGCACCACGCTGACGTTGCGTATCACCGGCACCGCCACCACCGGCGAGGAATGCGTGTTCTCCGCCTCCGGTCGCACCATCACCTTCGCCGGCTTCCTCAAGGCCTACGTGGAGAGCGTGGACGAGGAGGCGGGCGGTCAATCCGACGACGCCGAATCCCGGCTGCCCGCGCTGGCCGCGGGCCAGGGCGTCACCGCGGTCGAGCTGAATCCCGATGGGCACAGCACGAATCCGCCCGCGAGATATACCGAAGCGTCGCTGATCAAGACGCTCGAAGAACTCGGCATCGGCCGTCCGTCGACCTACTCCTCGATCATCAAGACGATTCTCGACCGCGGTTATGTCTACAAGCGCGGTAGCGCGCTGGTGCCGTCGTGGGTGGCCTTCGCCGTAATCGGTTTGCTGGAAGAGCATTTCGGCCGATTGGTCGACTTCGACTTCACCGCGGGCATGGAGGACGACCTCGACGCTATCGCCGGCGGTCGCGAGCAGCGCGGAAGTTGGCTGTCCAGCTTCTATTTCGGCGGTGAGACCGGCGCGGAGGGTTCGGTCGCGCGTTCCGGCGGTCTGAAGAAGATGGTCGGCGAGCGGCTCGACGACATCGACGCGCGAGAAATCAACTCCATCAAGCTCTTTGCCGACAACGAGGGCCGCGATGTGGTCGTCCGGGTCGGCCGGTACGGGCCGTACCTGGAGCGCATGGTCATCAATCCCGATGACCCCGAAGGCAATTCGATTTCGCAGCGGGCCAATCTGCCCGACGAACTGCCGCCGGACGAGCTGACCATCGAGGTCGCGGAGAAGCTGTTCTCGACCCCGCAGGAAGGTCGCTCGCTCGGCATCGATCCGGCCTCCGGGCATGAAATCGTCGCCAAGGAAGGACGTTTCGGCCCGTACGTCACCGAGGTGCTGCCCGAGCCCGCGGCCGAGGAAACCGCGGCGCCCGCCAAGAAGACGGCGAAGAAGGCGGCCGCGCCCAAGCCGCGCACCGGCTCGCTGTTCAAGTCGATGGACCTGGCCAGCGTCACGCTCGACGACGCGCTCAAGCTGCTGTCGTTGCCGCGCGTGGTCGGCGCGGATCCGGCCTCCGGCGAGGAGATCACCGCGCAGAACGGCCGCTACGGCCCCTATCTGAAGAAGGGCACCGATTCTCGCTCGCTCACCAGCGAGGATCAGATCTTCGACGTCACGCTGGACGAGGCGCTGAAGATCTACGCCGAGCCGAAGCGACGCGGGCGTCAGGCCTCGGCCACGGCGCCGCTGCGCGAGCTCGGCAACGACTCCGCCTCGGGTCAGCCGATGGTGATCAAGGATGGACGTTTCGGCCCGTACGTCACCGACGGCGAGACCAATGCCACCCTGCGCAAGGGCGACGAGATCGAGTCCATCACGCCGGAGCGGGCGATGGAACTGCTCGCCGACCGACGGGCGCGCGGACCGGTGAAGAAGAAGGCGGCCGCCAAGAAGGCGCCCGCGAAGAAGACCGCGGCGAAGAAGACCGCGGCCAAGAAGGCTACCGCGAGCAAGTCGACGACCACCAAGACGGTCGCCAAGAAGACCGCCGCGCAGAAGACGGCGGCGAAGAAGACCGGCGTCGGGAAGTCCTGAGTTCGCGGGTCGGGCGGACGGCCGTAATCTACGGTCCGAATGCCCGACCCGCGAAAGGATTCACCCATGGCCGACCAGGAACGCGAAGACCTGATCAGCATCCTCGCCGACCAGCGCGACCTGTTCCGAATCACGGTGCGCGGCATCGACGAGGAGCAGGCGCGCCGGCGCACCACCGCCAGCGAACTGACCCTCGGCGGTCTGCTGCATCACCTGATCAGCTGCGAGCGCCACTGGACCACGGTGCTCGTCGAGCGGGATGAGACCGCAGCGCTCGACCCGGCGCAGTTCGACGGGGAGTACGTGATGGCCGAGGGCGAGACCGTCGCGGGGCTGCTCGCCGAATGGGACGAGGTCGCGGCGGCGACGGCGGAACTGATCCGCACGGTGGACAGCCTGGACACCTCGGTCCCGACGCCGACCGCCCCCTGGTCGCCGGAGCGGATCTGGTGGACTGTCCGCTACACGTTGCTGCACATCCTGCGGGAGATCGCGCACCATTCCGGGCATGCCGACATCATCCGCGAGGAACTCGACGGCGCGAACAGTACCTACTCGCGCAGCGCGTGAGCCGCGCTATTTGCCCAGCACCCTGAGGAATTCACGCATCCAGGCGGGATGATCGGGCCAGGCGCGGCCGGTGACGATGTTCTCGTCGACGTAGGCCTCGCTGTCCACGAACTCGGCCCCGGCCGCCTCGATGTCCGGGGCCAGCGCCGGGTACGCGCTGCACGAGCGGCCGGCCAAAACGCCTGCGGCAGCGAGGATCAGCGGTCCGTGGCACAGCGCGGCGATGGGCTTCCCGGCCTCCGCGAAGTGCCGGGCCAGGCGCCGGCAGTCCGGATTGTTGCGCAGGTACTCCGGCGCGCGGCCGCCCGGCAGCACCAGCGCGTCGTAGGTGGACGGATCGACCTCCGCGAACGCGACGTCGGCCGGCCAACTGTGCCCGGGCTTTTCGGTATAGGTATCGAAGCCGTCGACGAAGTCGTGCACCACGAACTGCAGCTTCTTCACGGCGGGGCCGCGATACGCACCTCGTGGCCTTCTTCGAGCAGACGCTGATACGGGTACATGACCTCGAGGTCCTCGGCCGCATCGCCGGTGATCAACAGAATTCTCACGGTGATTCCACCTCCTGCTCGAGGATCCGCCCGGCCGGCCGTGTGGTCAATACCGGTCCGCGCGTCGCCCGGACCCGACCGGTGATCCGTGTCGGTGCGGGCCGCTAGGGTGTACGGCGTGGCAGGTGTCTTCGATCGGTTGGTCGGCCAGGAGGCGGTCGAGTCCGCGCTCACGACTGCCTCGGTCGCGGCCCGCGCGGAGGTCGTCCAGGGAGCGATGACGCACTCGTGGCTGTTCACCGGGCCGCCCGGATCGGGCAGATCCGTTGCGGCACTGTGCTTTGCCGCCGCCCTACAGTGCACCGACCCGGGCACGCCCGGCTGCGGACGCTGCCATGCCTGCACCACCACCATGGCGGGTACCCACGGTGACGTGCGCCGGGTGATCCCGGAGGGGCTGAGCATCAGCACCAAGGAGATGCGCGAGATCGTGCAGATCGCCTCGCGCAGACCGAGCACCGGCCGGTGGCAGGTGGTCGTCATCGAGGATGCCGACCGGCTGACCGAGGCCGCGGGCAACGTGCTGCTGAAGGTGGTCGAGGAGCCGCCGGACCGGACGGTGTTCCTGCTGTGCGCGCCGTCGGTCGACCCCGAGGACATCTCGGTGACGCTGCGTTCGCGCTGCCGGCACGTGCACCTGGTGACCCCCTCGGTGCCTGCCATCGCGCGGGTGCTGCGTGAACAGGACAACCTCGACGAGAAAACCGCGAACTGGGCGGCCTCGATCAGCGGCGGACACGTCGGCCGGGCTCGGCGCCTGGCTACCGACGCGGAGGCGCGCGAACGTCGTCAACGCGCACTGGCCTTGGTCGCCGCGGCCTCGAAACCCGGTGCCGCCTACGCCGCCGCCGACGAACTGGTCAAGGCCGCCGACGACGAAGCCAAACAGATGAGCGCGGGCCGCGACGACCGCGAGCGCGAGGAACTGGCCACCGCGATGGGCGCGGGCGGCACCGGCAAGGGCGCCGCGGGCGCCACCCGAGGTTCAGCCGGCGTGCTGAAAGACTTGGAACGCCGCCAGAAATCCCGCGCGACCCGCACCGGCCGCGACTCGCTCGACCGCGCCCTCATCGACGTCGCCGGCGTCTATCGCGACGCCCTCGCCGTCCGCTTCGGCGCCGCCCGCAACGGCTCCGGCGTGGCCCTCACCCACCCCGACCTGTCCGACCAGATTTACGATCTGGCCGACCGTGTCCGCCCCGAGGGCCTGCTCAAATCCATCGACGCCGTCCTGGCCTGCCGCGAAGCCCTCGACGTCAACGTCAAACCCCGCTTCGCCCTGGCCGCCCTCGCCGCCGCCCTGACCGCCGCCCAATCCACCTGACCCCACCCCGGTGACCACCCGTTTTCGCGATCCACCCCCCGAGACGATAGACTCGCCACGCCGAAAGGCACGCCGCCTTAGCTCAGTCGGTAGAGCGCTTCACTCGTAATGAAAAGGTCGCGAGTTCGATTCTCGCAGGCGGCTCCAGTCCAATAAGCCCTGTATGCGGGTTCGCATGCAGGGTTTTTTCGTTGCTAGGTGGGGCCGGTCTTGCGGTAGTAGACCGTGATCGACGGCCACGGGCCGTCCGCCGTGTTCTCGGTGTGCAGGATCAGGTCGGCGATCGTGACGCGGCCTAGGCTTTCGATCGTCGACGCGACGGTGCGGAGCAGATTCGGGATATCCGCTTGGCCTGGGCCGGTGGGATTCGCCTGGGAGAAGTGCAGTGCCGGGTAGGCGGTTGAGGTCATGAAAAGAATTTTGCGGGGCGTGTCGATCTTCGGTGGCACCCGTTCGACCTAAGGGTGGAAGGGTCCAGAGGGGATCCGGAAGAACCGAGGAGACGAACCATGAAGTACATGCTGGTGATGCGCGCGACGGATGAGGCGTACGCGGGGATGGGGGAGGTCGACTTCGACAAGATGCTGGAGATCGTGGGGCAGTTCAACGAGGAGCTGATCCGGGCCGGGGTGCTGCTCGCCGCCGAGGGACTCACGGATCCGGCAGAGGGTGTGGTCGTCGACTACTCCGCCGAGCAGCCGATCGTCACCGACGGACCCTACGGTGAGACCAAGGAGTTGTTCGGCGGCTTCTACATTCTCAATGTGGCCTCGAAGGAGGAGGCGATCGAGTGGGCCAAGCGCATGCCGATGACCGGGCCCGGCTTCAAGACCGAGATCAGGCGGGTCGCCTCGATCGACGAATTCCCGCAGGACAACGAGTGGGTCAAGAAGGAACGGGAGTGGCGCGAAGCCACCGGCCAGCTCTGAGCGGGAGGGCGGGCGATGGCCGAGCACACCGGTCGTGAGGCCGTCGCCGCCGTCTGGCGGATCGAATCCGCGCGGATCGTCGGCGCGCTGGCGCGCTACACCGGCGACTTCTCGCTCGCCGAGGACCTCGCGCAGGAGGCACTGGCCGAGGCGCTGGTGACCTGGCCGCGCGACGGGGTGCCGAACAATCCCGCGGGCTGGCTGCTCACCGTCGGCCGGCGGCGGGCCATCGACGCGTTCCGGCGGCGCTCGGCGCTCGACGACCGGTACACGGCCCTCGCCCACAATTTGAGTGAAGGCGGTGCCGTGTCCGGTAGCGAACCGCCGGAGCCCACGGCGGCCGGTGACGTGCTGTGGGATCCGGACCAGATCGACGACGACATCCTCGCGCTGATGTTCATCTCCTGTCACCCGACGCTGTCCAGGGACGCCCGGGTGGCGCTCACCCTGCGCGTCGTCGGCGGTCTGACCAGCGACGAGATCGCGAAGGCGTGCCTGGTGCCGACGGCGACCGTGCAGGCGCGCATCACCAGGGCAAAGAAGACGCTGGCCGCGGCCAGGGTGTGGTTCGAGGTGCCGTCCGCGCAGGAGCGTGCGGCCCGGCTCGGTTCGGTGCTCAACGTGGTGTATCTGATCTTCACCGAAGGGTCCTCGGCCAGCTCCGGCAGCGAGTTGATCCGGTCCGAGCTGGCCGGCGAGGCACAGCGACTGGCCAGGGTACTCGCCCGGCTGGTGCCGAACGAGCCTGAGGCACAGGGACTTCTGGCGTTGCTGGAGCTCACCGCGGCTCGCTTTCCGGCGCGCACCGGACCGGACGGGCACCCGGTCCTATTGGCGGATCAGGACCGTCGTCGCTGGGATCGCGCCGCGATCCGCCGTGGCCGTGCGGCATTGGATCGTGCTGGGCGGGTCGGGCGAGGTCTCGGCGCCTACGGTCTACAGGCCGCGATCGCCGAATGTCACGCTGTCGCACCGTCGGTCGAGGAAACAGCGTGGGAGCGCATCGTGCTCCTGTACGAGGCCCTCGGCCGGCTGGCCCCCTCGCCGGTGGTCGACCTCAATCGCGCAGTGGCGGTGTCGATGGCGCAGGGCCCGGCGGCCGCACTCTCGATCGTCGACGAATTATCCTCCGCCCCAGAACTTTCCGGCACACACCTGCTACCGAGCGTACGCGGCGAACTACTGATCCAATTGGGCCGCAATCCAGAAGCCCGCACCGAACTCACCCGCGCAATCACCCTATGCGGCAACGCCCGCGAGCGCGCAGTCCTCACCGCCAAACTAGCCACCCTGACCTGACCACCGCCGCCCGTCCAACGGGACATGGTGGGGCTGACACGCCGCAGGAATCGCCACCATGTCCCGTTCGGTAGGAGCGGGGTCATCGGGGGCAGTGGACGGTGTAGTTCCAGTCGGTGCCGCCGGGGCCGGTGACGCGGACGAGTACGGCGGTCGCGGTGCCGGGCGGAATGTTGAGTACCGCTGAGCCGGTGCCCTCGTTGATGTCGTCGCCGACGTAGCCGGTGTTGTAGACGCGGGCACCCTCGTAGAAGACCTCGATCTGGTCGGGGATGTTGAAGGTTTCGTAGGACAGGACGAAGGAGGCCGGGCCGGGGCGGCCGAGCTGGTGCATCGTGTTGGTGACGCCGGCGCCGCCGGCCTGGGTCGATTGGTTGCACTGCTGGGTCGGCGGAGCGGGAGTGCCGGGACCGCTGCCGCTGCCGCGACTGCCGGGCCCGCCGCTGCTGCTGCCACTCCCGCTGCCACTGCTGCCCGACGACGGGGCCGCGGACACACCCCCGGCCGCCGCCAGGGTCACCGCTGCCGCCAGCACTGCCGCCGTTGCCGCCCTGCGAATACCGGAATATCGAAAACCTGAAGTGCTCAACGTATTTCCTTAACAAATTGCTTGGGGAATGTACGTTGAACACGATCCCATCGGGATCAATCGGCGAATATCCGCTGTTCAGGCGACAGTTGTTTGGACGACAGCCGGGGCTCAGCCGAAGGGCGGGCGTTCCTCGGTGACGGTGTAGTTCATGACCTGGGTGTGCCCGAGGTCGGGGGGTGTTGCTCCTGGGCCGGGCGCCGTTGACCGGCCCAGGAGAACGATCGGGTCAGCCCGCGACGGCCGTGCGTCGCGTGGCCTGTTGGGCGACCAGCTCGAGTTCGGCGTTGAAGCGGTCGGCGGCCTCGATATTGCCGAGATGGCCGGTGGGCCAGCAGTGGTAGGCGGTGAGGTGGCCGGTGCGGGACAGGGCGTCGGCGATCCGGCGGGCCATCCGTTCGGGCAGCAGCCGGTCGAAGCTGCCGGAGATGACCGTGGTGGGGATGGTCAGGTGCGCGGCGCCGTCGCTGACGTCGAGGTCCGCCAGGGCGGCGGCGTGCTTGCCGCGGGCCAGCGGACGACAGGAGCGGACGATGCCGAGGGCGAAGTTCACCTGGTCGGCGCTGGCGTGCTTGCTCATCACCCGGTCCTTGAGCACCGCGCCGACCAGCCAGCCGCCGGGCAGCGGGACCGGGCTGGTCAGCACGGTCTCGGAGAAGAAGGTCGGCAGGCGCAGCGGGGCGCCGAGCACCGTGACCGGCTTGTTCTGCACGGTGAGCTGCTTGTTCAGCAGGGGGAGCAGATCGGTGTCGTAGCGAATGTTGCCCGCGGTGGTGTTCAGCAGGATGGCGGCGGAGGCGCGGCGGGCGACCTGCTCGGGATAGCGAGCCGCCCACGCCTGCACGGTGATTCCGCCCATGCTGTGGCCGGCGAGTACGGCGCGCTGGCCGGGGCGCAGGGTCGCGTCGAGTACCGCGGACAGGTCATCGGCCAGGGTGTCGCGGCTCGGCATCCGCCGGCCGAGCTCGCTGGCGCCGTGCCCGCGCTGGTCGTAGCAGACCACCCGATACCGGTCGGCGAACGCGTTGATCTGCGGGTTCCAGTACTCGATGCTGCAGCTCCAGCCGTGGATCAGCACGATCACCTCGCCGTCGGCGGGGCCGTACGCGTGCACCCGCAGCCGGGCACCGTCCACGGTGGTGACGGGGATGACTTCCAAAGGAGCGGTAGGAGCGTTCAACGACGCGGTCCGGAAGGTTCGTGATCGCAATCCGGCACGGTAACCGGCGGTCAGGGCGCCATTACGCGCGTCCGCCAAAGTCTGCATCGACAAGGTTCGTGATCGCAATCCGGCACGGTAACCGGCGGTCAGGGCGCCATTACGCGCGTCCGCCAAAGTCTGCATCGACTTCACCAGCATCGGGCACTCCTTTGTGTCTGCCGCCACAGTACAGTGCAAGCTGAGTGCTTGCTAGTGCAAGCGCGCCGCAGCGGAACTTCTGGCTCAAAGGCTTGATTACCCGGAATTCGGTGCAGTGACACTGTCTGTTTTCACAAAGAATTAACGTCCGGATCGGGCCTCCGCTGTCTTCATCGCCAACGGCGCGAGAGCGCGTTAGCCCGCGAAAGTGGCGATCCGGTAACGGTTTCCGCACACCGGCTCAGTCGGTGGGGTCGAGCGCGGCGATCACGTCCGGGAGCACCAGGCAGACCTGGTCGTCCGGATGGAAATCGCTCGGCACGTCGCTGCGGTTGGGTGCGCGAACGAATACCACGACCGAGGAACCGTCGCCGGGATCGATCTCGACCGCGACCATCCGCTGGCCGTCGTCGTCGAGATCGCGCGGCATGGGTGCGGACCAGTGCCCCACATGCCCGAATTCGAGCTTGCGAGTCGAGTATCCGTCGAGCCGGGTAGAACCAGCGGCATCCACAGCAGAAATCCTACTCTACCTGCATAAATAGCAAATATATTCGATCTTGTCGGACCTCGGTGCGATGATCGGCGGGTGGCTTCCGACGAGATCGGCTTCGCAGCACCCATCCCCGTCCTGCGCATGTTCGACGTCGCCCGGGCGTACGAGTTCTATTGCGATTACCTGGGTTTCACCGTCGACTGGGAGCACCGGTTCGGCGCGGACTTCCCGCTCTACGCGCAGGTCTCCCGGGGCGCGGCGAAACTACACCTCAGCGAGCACCACGGTGACGGCACACCGGGCACTGTCGTGTGGATGGCGGTGGCCGACGTCAAGGCGTGGCAGGGCGAACTGGCGGGCAGGGAATACCGCTACGCCAAACCGGGTCCGCCCGAGGACGGCCCGGGCGGACTCGGCTTCGAGCTGATCGATCCGTCCGGCAACACCCTGCGCTTCGCCCAGCCCGAGTAGGACCTGTGGCGGCGAGCGGCGGCGCGCGGTTACCGTTGGTGCTGTGGACAGCACGCACGTGGCGCCGGAACCGGCTGCGCACCAGCACTCGGCGCCCCCGACCCGGCGGGGTCTGCGTGGCATAGGAGTTCCGCTGCTGGTGGCGGGGGTCGGCATCGGGATCGGCGTGCTGCTGCACGTGCGCGACCCGCACGTCGAAGGCTCCTACGGTGTCTGCCCGGTCTACGCGCTGACCGGATACTGGTGCCCCGGCTGCGGCGGCATGCGGGCCATCCACAACCTGACCGACGGCCATCTGCTGGATTCGTTGCACAGCAACGTACTTGCGATTCCGCTGGTGCTCGCGTTCGTCCTGTGGATAGCCGACTGGTCCCTGCGCAGCTGGCGCGGTCACCGGATGCGCCTGCCGTCGATCAGCCGGGCCACTATGTGGACCTTCTTCGCGCTGTTGACCGTCTACACCGTGCTGCGCAATACCCCGTGGGGAACCTGGCTCGCCCCGGTGTGATCAGACCCGGCGCGCCGGCCCGATTCACCCGCCGCGGACCGGGCAAGCTGAATCCATGAGTGATTCCCTGAAGGACCGGGTCCGCGCGAAGCTACTGCGCCAGCTCGCCGAAGACGGCGCACCGGATCCCGAACAAGAAGACACCCGTCAGCTCGCGGTCGAATCCGACCTCGGGGCGCTCGACAGCGTTCCCGACGACGACCCCCTGATCGAAGAACTCGCCGCGCGTTACCTGGTGTTCTGACCTACGCCGCGGACGGCGGCAACTGCGGCAACGGCTTGCCCGCCAGCCAGCTGTCCCACAGCGGTCGCAGCGGAATCCGGCTGTAATGCCCGGCCAGATCGGTGAATTCCTCCGTGCTCACCGACCCGTGCCGGTAGCGAATCGTCCACTCCCGCAACAGATCGTAGAAACCGTGATCGCCCAATTCCAGGCGCAGCGCATGCAGCGTGAGCGCACCGCGCTTGTAGACGCGATCGTCGAACATGTGCTGCGGACCCGGGTCGCCGACCGCGATGTCCTGCGGCTGCCTGGACAGATTGTGCCTGGCCGCACGGGCCAGCTGATCGGCCGTCGGCCCACCAGCCTCCTCGGACCAGATCCATTCGGCGTAACAGGCGAAGCCCTCGTGTAGCCAGATGTCGCGCCACTGCCGGATGGTCAGGCTGTTGCCGAACCACTGGTGCGCCAGCTCGTGTGCGACCAGACGTTCCGCGCCGCGCCTCCCGTCGCAATGGTTGGCGCCGAAGATCGAGATGCCCTGCGCCTCGATCGGGATCTCCAGCTCGTCGTCGGTGACGACCACGGTGTATCCCTCGAACGGATACGGCCCGAACCGTTCGCTGAACACCTCCATCATCCGCGGCTGCCGGGCGAAGTCGTGCTCGAAGTTGGCGCGCAGCCGGGCCGGTGCCACGGCGTGCATGGGCACCGAGTTGGCCGGCGCAACGATGCGGTGCTTCTGATACGGCCCGATCTGGATGGTCGCCAGGTAGCTCGCCATCGGTTCGGCCTGCTCGTACACCCAGGTGGTCTGGCTGGCCTTGACCTGCTTGCGCAGCAGCCTGCCGTTGGCCAGCGCGTAGTACGGACTGTCGGTGGTGATCGAAATCCGGTAGCTGGCTTTGGAACTCGGGTGGTCGTCGCACGGGAACCAGGACGCCGCGCCGTTCGGCTGGCTGGCCACCAGCGCGCCCTCGGTGAGTTCTTCCCAGCCGACCGCGCCCCACGGTCCGCGCACCGGGCGCGGGATGCCGCCGTACTGCACGACCAGCGAGAGCACGCCGCCCGCCGGAATCCGCTGCTGCGGCGTGATCACCAATTTGCCGCGCTGGTGGGTGTATTTCGCGGCCTTGGCGCCGTTGACGAACACCTTGGCCACGGTCAGCGCCTGGGACAGATCGAGCGCGAAGCGCGGCTGCACGGCGGTGGTCACCGCGGTGATCTCGGCGCGGCCGGTCAGCCGGTTGCCCGTGACCCTGTAGGTCAGGTCGAGCTCGTACCGCGATACCCGGTAGCCCCGATTTCCGTTCTGCGGCAGATATTCGTCGATCGGCGCTTCGTAGAACTTCCCCGGCATCAGCGGGCCGCTCCCGGGTCGCCTCCGAACCACGGCGCGATCGGGTTGCCCCACCAGCGGGTGGACGGGGGAACGGTGTCGCCGCGCATCACCAGCGAGGCGGGTCCGATGGTCGCGCCCTCGCCGATGGTGGAGGCGGGCAGCGCGACGCAGTGCGGGCCGAGGGTGGCGCCGGCGCCGAGGGTGACCGAGTCCATGGACATGATCCGGTCGTGGAAGAGATGGGTCTGCACGACGCAGCCGCGTTCCACGGTCGCGCCGTCACCGAGTGTCACCAGGTCCGCCTCCGGTAGCCAATAGGACTCGCACCATACCCCGCGGCCGATCTTGGCGCCGAGTCCGCGAAGCCACAGGTTCAGCACCGGAGTACCCGTCGCGGCGCGCGCGAACCACGGCGCGGCAACGGTTTCCACGAAGGTGTCGGAGACCTCGTTACGCCAGACGAACGAACTCCACAGCGGATGTTCCTCGGTGCCGATCCGGCCGACCAGCAACCACTTCGCCGCCACCGAGCTCGCGCCCGCGATCGCGCCGGCGGCCAGCAGCACCACGCCGCTGAGCAGCGCGGCGGGCAGGTGGCCGAGGCTCTGCGCGATCCAGGCCAGGGTGAACAGCACGCCGAGCCCGATGGCGAAGGTGACCAGCACCGGAACCAGGCGGCACGTCTCGACGACGGCGCGGGCGATCCGCAGCTTCGGCGGCGGATCGAAAGTGCGCGCGGTGTCCGAGCTTTCGGGTGCGCGGCGCAGGCGCACGGGCGGGCTGCCCAACCAGGACGAGCCCGCCTTGGACTTGGACGGCGCGGCCGAAAGAACCGCGACCAGACCGTTTTTCGGCACCCGGCGACCGGGCGCGGTCATGCCGGAGTTGCCGAGGAACGCGCGCTTGCCGACCTTCGCCTCGCCGATGCGCAGCCAGCCGCCACCCAGCTCGTAGCTGGCGATCATGGTGTCGTCGGCCAGAAACGCACCGTCGGCGACGACGGTGAACTTGGGCAGCAGCAACACCGTCGATGCCTCGACGCCCTGGCCGATCCTGGCGCCGAGCAGGCGCAGCCAGATCGGCGTCAGCAGGCTCGCGTACAGCGGGAACAGGAAGGTGCGCGCGGAATCCAGCAGGCGCTCGGTGGACCACACCTGCCAGCCGGTCCGGCTGCGCACGGGGTGATAACCCTCGCGCAACCGGAAGCTGAGCAGCCGCACCAGGATGATCGTGATCGCCGCGTAGACGGCGAGGCTGAGCAGCGTCGCGACCGGCAGGATCGCGAACGCGCGACCCAAACCGCCCGCGAGCGTGCGGGTATCGCGGATGAACCAGGCGATGAACAGTCCACCCGCGCCGAGACCGAGGATGGGCACCGCGGCCAGCGCCATCGAGGTAATGCCGAAGATCGCCACCCAGTGCGCCGCCCGATCCGGCGTGTGCGCGGGCCAGCGGTGCTGTGCCTTACCGATTTTCGCGGCGGGCGAGCCCGCCCACTCCTGCTCGGCCTTGACCTTGCCCGCGACCGCGGAACCCGGCGCGACCTCGGCGTTCTTGCCGATCCTGGTGCCGGGCAACAGGATCGACCGGGAGCCGACCACCGCGCCCGGTCCGACGGTGACCGGGCCGATGTGCACGACGTCGCCGTCGATCCAGTAACCGGACAGGTCCACCTCGGGTTCCACGCTGCATCCGTCGCCCAGTTCGAGCATGCCGGTCACCGGCGGCAGGGTGTGCAGGTCGACGCCCTTGCCGATCTTCGCTCCGAGCGCTCGGGCGAACGGCACCATCCACGGTGCGCCGGAAAGGTTTTCGGCGCCGCTGGCCTCGGACAGGCGTACCGCGGCCCACAGTCGCAGGTGCACCGGGCCGCCGCGCGGGTACCGTCCGGGCTCGACGCCGCGCAACAGCAACCGGGCGCCGGCCACGCAGATCGCCATCCGGCCGGGCGGCGAGATGAAGAGCAGGAACGCCGCGAGGGTCCACCACCAGGACAGGTGCGGCAGCCACGGCAGCGAGCCGGACCAGCCCGCGACATTGCCGACGATCGCCAGCCAGGTGAGCCATTGCAGGCCGGTGAGCGTGGTGAGCGGGATGGTGGCGAGCACCTGCGTCCACTGCGCGCGCCGTGGCGTCGGTTGTACGACGCGTTCCTCGACGGCGACGGCCGGTGTGCTCTGCTCCAGCAGTTCCACCAGCGCGCCGAGGCGGGGATGGTCGTAGAGGTCGGCGACGGTGATCTGCGGATAACGCGCACGCAGCGCGGTGACCAGCTGAGCCGCCGAGAGCGAGCCGCCGCCCAGGTCGAAGAAGTCGGCGTCGAGATCGGTGACCTCGCCGCCCAGCACCGAATCCCACAGTTGCGCAACCCATTGCGCGGTGCCGGTGAGATCGTTCTCGTTGTCGTCCTCGGTGCTGTTCGGCAGCGGCCAGGGCAGGGCGTTGCGGTCGACCTTGCCCGAGGTGCGGGTGGGCAGTTCGCCGACGATCGCCAGCCGGGGGACCAGCGGGGACGGAAGCTGTTCGGCGAGTTGGGCTCTGGCCGCCTTGGTGTCGAAGTCGGGGCCGGGTCCGGTGAGGTAACCGACCAGGATCTTGTTGCCCGCCTTGGTCGTTCGGATAGCCGCCGCCGCGCCGGTGACGCCGGGCAGGTGTTGCAGCGCGTTGTCGATCTCGCCGAGTTCGATGCGGCGCCCGCCGAGCTTGATCTGGTCGTCGGCGCGGCCGAGGAAGACCAGGCCCGCGCTGTCGTTGCGGACCAGGTCGCCGCTGCGATAGGCGCGATTCCAGCCGACCGAGGGCAGCGGCGCGTACTTCTCCGCGTCCTTCGCCGGATCGAGGTAGCGGGCCAGGCCGACGCCGCCGATCACCAGTTCGCCGGATTCGCCCTCGCCCACCGGGTTTCCGGCCGCGTCGATCACCACGAGGTCCCAGCCGTCGAGCGGCAGGCCGATCCGGATCGGCCACTCGCCGTCGAGCAGGGCGGCGCAGGCGACGACCGTTGCCTCGGTGGGCCCGTAAGTATTCCAGACCTCGCGATCTGTATGCCCTTTCCCGGCAAGGCGTTCCGCGAGTTCCGGAGGAACCGCCTCGCCGCCGAAGATCAGCAGCCGGACCGCGTCCAGCGCCTCGGCGGGCCAGGTCGCGGCCAGCGTCGGGACGGTGGAGACGATGCTGATCTCCCGGCGGACCAGCCACGGGCCGAGGTCGGCGCCGGTGCGCACCAGATCGCGCGGGGCGGGGACCAGGCAGGCGCCGTTGCGCCAGGCCAGCCACATTTCCTCGCAGGAGGCGTCGAAGGCGACCGAGAGTCCGGCCAGCACCCGGTCGCCGGGGCCGATCGGGGCGTTCGGCAGGAAGAGGTTGGCCTCGGCATCCACGAACGCGGCGGCGTTGCGATGAGTCACCGCAACACCTTTCGGCGTTCCGGTGGAGCCGGAGGTGAAGATGATCCAGGCATCGTCGGCGGGAGTCGGCAGGGTGCTCGTGCTGGCGTCGGCCGGATTGTCGGTGGCCGCGCGGATGCCCGCCGGGGTGGTCTGGATGCCCGCGCCGGTGACGATCGCGGTGACCTGTGCTTCGCCGAAGACCAGCTGGGCGCGTTCGTCCGGGTCGTCGGCGTCGACCGGCACGTACGCCGCGCCCGCGTAGAGGACGGCGAGGATGGTCAGGTAGAGCTCGTGCGAGCCGGACGGCATGCGCACGCCGACCCGATCGCCCGGCCGCACGCCCGCGTTGGCCAGCCGGGCCATGGTCTTCTCGATCTCGACGACGAGTTCGAGGTAGCTGAGCACGACATGGCCGTCGTCGATGGCGGGGGCATCGGGGTGGGTCAGCGCGGTCGCGGTCAGGATGTCGACGAGGGTCCGGGCCGGTGGCGTGTGCGCGGTCCGGAGCAGGGGATCGAGCTTCGCATCAACCTGTGGTTGGAGCATGACGCCCTGCCCACCTCCCATTCGACCTGCCTCGCACTTCCCTGATGTTGTTTGTGTCATAGCTGGGTTACCAGTTGGCAAACACTGTGGTGACCAGTTGTCCACGGTACTCGGGGTCGTCGACGTTTGTTGTTCACCGGCGCGGTTGCCTACGGCTCGCCGGCAGGCGGGGTTGTTGCAGGTCGTCGCCGTTTCTGCCGGACGAGCCGATGCAATGCCTGGTGGACGGGTCGCGCGGTGAGTTCGCTGGGCGATCGCTGCACCGCCGCGCTCAGCCCGGTGTGATTCCCCACATCAGCTGGTGATCTTGCAGCTCAGGGCATTTCGGGGGTGGGTCGGCTCAGGCCGCGGAGGCGGCGGTGCCGAGGCCGAGTGTGGCCAGGATGGCGGCGCTGACCTGTTCGAGCCGGTCCCGGAGCTTCGGGCGGCGCAGCAGCGCGACCGCGCGGGAGGCCGCCAGGGCCAGGAGCACCATCGCTACCGCGGCGATCGACGATTCGACGGCGCCGAGTACGAGCGTGTTGGCGAAGGTGACCTCGGTCAGGAACTGGGGCAGCACGGCGAGGTAGAACAGGCCGACCTTCGGGTTGAACATGCACGAGACGACACCTGCGGTGAACGCTGAGCGAACCGAGGTGCGGGTGCCGCGGCCGACGGCAGGCAGGTTCTCGGCGGCGCCGGCTTCCGCGGCTTCCCGGCGCTGCCGCCGCTGCTCGAGCAAAGCGCGAATACCCAAGTACACCAAGTAGATTCCGCCGATCAGCTTGAGCGTGCGGTACGCGGTGGCGGACTGCTCCAGCAGTGCGGCGACACCCGCCGCGACCACCACCGCCCACAGGATGCCGCCCAGCGCCGACCCGATCGCGGCGGCGATCCCCGGTCGCGCGTCCACCAGCGAGAACCGCAGCACGAGGAACGAATCCGGCCCCGGCGTGAGCGCCAGCAGCACGCACAGGCCGATGAAGCTGATCAGCAGCGAAAGTGACACCCCACGAATGTGAACCCATGTCGTCCGATTGGCAACGTATTTCCGCCATTTCCACCGCTCGACCGACACGCGCGGGTTTTGCGAGCGACACGCAGCGCCGCAGGCGCGGCAATCGAACACAGTTGACAGCCCGGGGGGACGTCTGCCAATCTCGGATCAGGTCATGAGTACCAGCGTTCAGCCCCGGCTTGCTGGTCGGCAACCCTCCTCCGCGGTGGGGTGCTCCGGGTGACGACCAGGCCGACGCCCGACCGGGTGCGGCAAGCGCGGACTCGACGAATCTCCTGATCACGAGTCCCAGAGCCGACGGGAATTCGTGATGACTGCTGTTGTGACCCAGGACTGTGCCCCCCTCGCCCGGGTTTCCGGTGATGACCTCCAGGTGCCGCTGGTCCAGGGTGGGACCACCACCTACGCCAACTTCGACTACGCCGCGAGCGCGCCGGCCTTGGCCCAGGTCACCGACCGGATCCAGCAGCTGTTGCCGTTCTACGCGAGCGTGCACCGCGGCGCCGGCTACGCCTCACGGATCTCCACCGAGTGCTACGAGGCCGCCCGCGGTTCGGTCTCGCGCTTCCTGGACGCGGCCGACGACCAGGTCGTCGTGTTCACCCGCAACACCACCGACTCGCTGAACCTGCTCGCCTCCTGCGTGCCCGGCGACACCGTGGTGCTCGACATCGAACATCACGCCAACTTCCTGCCCTGGACCCGGCACGGCCGCCGCGTCGTGCAGGCCGCGGCGACCGTCGAGGAGACCATCGGCCGGCTGGTCGCCGAGCTGTGCAGCAAGCCCGCCGCGCTGCTCGCGGTGACCGGCGCGTCCAACGTCACCGGCGAGGTGCTGCCGCTCGAGCGCCTGGCCACCATCGCGCACCAGTGCGGCGCCCGCATCCTGGTGGACGCGGCCCAGCTCGCGCCGCACCGGCGAATCAGCCTGCGCGACACCGGCATCGACTATCTCGCGTTCTCCGGGCACAAGCTGTACGCGCCGTTCGGCGCCGGTGTGCTGGTCGGCCGGCGCGACTGGCTCGACCGCGCGGAGCCCTACCTGGCCGGCGGTGGAGCGGTCCGCGAGGTCACCACCACCGGCGCCGAGTGGGCGCCGGCGCCGCAGCGGCACGAGGCCGGTTCGCCCAACGTGCTCGGCGCCGCCGCGCTGGCCGCCGCCTGTGACGCGCTCTGTGCGATCGATGCGGAAACCCTCGCCGCCATCGAACATCAGCTCGCCGATCGGCTCCGCACCGGCCTCGCCGCCATCCCCGGCGTCCGCCTGCTGAGCATCTGGACCGACGCCCCCGACACCGTCGGCATCGTCGCCTTCACCCTGGACGGTTTCGTCCCCGGCCACGTCGCCGCCTACCTCTCCGCCGAACACGGCATCGGCGTCCGCGACGGCCGCTTCTGCGCCCACCCCCTGCTCGCCCGCCTGGACCTCGACGGCGCCCTGCGCGCCAGCATCGGCCTCGGCACCACCCCCGCCGACGTGGACCGCCTCGTTCAAGCCATCGCCACCCTCGTCCACACCGGCCCCGCCTGGAACTACGCCACCACTCAGGGCCTCTGGAACCCCACCCCCGAAACCCGCCCCTTCACCTCCGAAGCCCCCACCGGCGCCGCCCCCTGCCTGATCGGCTAGTCCGCCTGCATTCCAGCCAAAACCACCACAGCAATACCTTCTTGCTATATAGCATCAACGCTATGGGATGGGGTATTGTTGAACTAGAACCAGAGGTGCGTGACTGGCTGGAAGGTCTTCCGTCAGGCATGTTCGCCAACGCAGCGTTCTATGTCGACCTTCTGGCCGACAACGGTCCGCTGCTAGGTGAGCCGTATACCCGCCAGCTGGACGGCAAGTTGCGGGAATTGCGCTTCTACCTCGACGGTTCCGCGTTTCGATTGACGTATTGGATTGCGCCTGATCGTCGAATCGTTCTGCTGACGGTGTTCGCCAAGACGCGAATGCGGGAGCGGGCACAGATCGAGAGAGCGCGGCGGGCGCTCCGCCGTTGCATGGCGGAGCTGCACACCGCCGAGGAGGATGAGAACTATGGCTGAGCGCGGCGACTGGGCAGAGATCAAGAACCGTCGGATGAAGGAGCCGGGGGCTGCGGAAGCTTATGAGGCTGCGCGGCTGGCATACGAACTCGGCCGGACGATTCGGCAGATGCGCGAAGAGCGCGGATGGAGTCAGACCAATCTGGCCGATGCGGCGGGTATGACGCAGTCGGCGGTCGCCAGGTTCGAAGCCGGTGGCACCGTGCCGAGTCTTCCTGTGCTCGAACGACTTGCGCATGCGCTCGACGCCGATCTGGTTGTCCAGGTGCGTCCGCGGGTCGCGTAGCCGTTCAGTCGCCGATTTTGGTGGGGCGGTGGTAGCGGCCGTTGTAGTAGAGGAGGGGGGCGGCGGCGGGGGATTGGTTGGTGTTGTCGTGGACTCGGGTGACCAGGCCTACGACGAGGGTGTGGTCGCCCAAAGGGATGAGTTGGTGGATGGTGGCGCGGAGCCAGATGGGGGTGCCGTGCAGGACCGGCTCGCCGGTGTCGAGGGTGGTCCAGAGGGAACGGTCGGTGAAGCGGTCGGCGGCGGTGCGGGCGAAGCGCTGGGCCAGGTCGTGCTGGTGTTCGCCGAGGAAGTGGATGACGACCGAGTCGGCGTCCAGCAGCGCGGTGAGGCTGGAGGAGGTGTGCGCGATGTTGAACGAGACCAGCGGCGGGGCCAGCGACAGGGACGCGAACGAGGTCGCGGTGAAACCGATCGGGCCGCTCGGAGAGTTCAGCGTGACGACGGTGACGCCGGCCGGGTAGTGGCGCATGGATGCGCGGAATTGCTCGGCGGTGATCCCGCTCAGATCATCGGGGACCTGGAAATCCGTGGCGGGCCGTTCTGCTTCGGTCACCACTCCAAACCTACGCTGTCCCGCCTCTCCGGGAATTCAGGCCAGACTTTGGTGCGGGGGGAGTGACGATGGCGGCCGGCGGTAGTGGAGGGGGTGGGTTAGCTCGTACCCGAGGAGTTACCCATGTTCTTGCGAGATCAGTGGGATTGCGGGCAAAAGGAAAAGATAGGACGAGGGTGACTGCGGTGTCAGTCGACGTCGATCGGGAGGCCCGCGGTGATCCGGACCAGTTCGTTGAAGGACGTGCGGAAGACTGTGTTCGGGTGTCCGCCTGCGGCCCAGACCTCGCGATGGTTCGACAGGGCGGTGTCTACCCAGGTGGGGAGGTTGGTGGGGTGGCCTACCGGGGCGACGCCGCCGAGCGGTTGGCCGGTGACCTCGCGGATCATGTCGGCCGGGGCGGGGGTGAGGGTGCCTTCGAGGCGTTTGCCGGTGGACTCCAGGTCGACCTCGTGGGCGCCGGAGACCAGCAGCAGCACCGGATCCTCGTCCAACAGAAACACCACGGAACTGGTGATGGCGCCCACGTCGACACCGAGGGTTCGGGCGGCATCCGCGACGGTGGGGGTTGGTGCCGGCTGGGTCACGATGACACCGTGATGGCCTCGGGCGATGAGGGTGTCCGCGACTCGGCAGGCGATCGGTGGCAATGTCGACCTGCGCATGCCACCAGAGTAGAGCGATTGCGGATGGTGCGCCGGGCTACGCGGCGAATGCGTCAGTATTCCGGATAGCCCTCGCTCGATTCCGGATAGCCCTCGCTCGGTCCGAGCATCCGCGCGATGCGCGTCCGCGTCATCTGCGCCAGCCCGGTCACGCTGCCGCCCGAGACCTGTTCGTGCACAACTGCTTCGAGCGCCCGATCCAGATCACCCTGGGACAGCGCGAGCAACTCGACATCGGCCGTGGCCAGCAGCGCGTCCCGATCCGGATACGGCCGGGCGTCGGCGAGCACGGCGGCCCAGGTGACATTGGCGCAGCAGGCGAAGAGCGCGTGAATCGCACGGGCCCGGGAGATTTCGTTGAACCGGTCGAGGCCGATTCCCTGATGCATCAGCATGATCGCCTCCGAATCGATGAATGAGGTTTGCTGACCGTCTCCATGATCCGTCCACGGACGAGCCGGGACCTAGTGCGCCGCACCGAATTTGCGCAGGTTTTACAGTGTTGTCGGCCGCGCGGGCGCGGCGTGTTCGTGGCCCCCGGGTGTCTCGCGTCCGAGCGGTCGAGACTCGCGCCTGCGGCGCATGCGCTTCGACCGCTCGGACGCGAGACGGGCCACGAACGGGTCGCTCGTAAGACTCGCTCCGTTGGGGATGCGTCGGGTGGGTAGGTATCGGCTGGTCTATGCCTATTTCCGGGATGGGGAGTATCGGGGGGCGGCATCCTCGATACGCTGTAAGAATGACTGATTGGCAGGCGTTCACCGTAGAAACGAAGGACCACGTCGCGCAGGTGACGTTGACCGGTCCCGGTAAGGGCAATGCGATGGGCCCGGATTTCTGGCGGGAGCTGCCGGAGATCTTCCAGGGGCTCGACGCCGACCCCGAGGTGCGCGCGATCGTGCTCACCGGTTCGGGCAAGCACTTCTCCTATGGGCTGGATCTGCCGGCCATGGCCGGCACGTTCGGCCCGCTGATGGCCGATCGGGCGCAGGCCGCGCCGCGCACGGAGTTCCTGGTGGAGTTGCGCAAGATGCAGGCGGCGGTGACCGCGGTGGCGGATTGCCGCAAGCCGGTGATCGCCGCGGTCTCCGGCTGGTGCATCGGCGGCGGGCTGGATCTGATCGCGGCCGTGGACATCCGCTACGCGAGCGCGGACGCGAAGTTCAGCCTGCGCGAGGCGCGGGTCGCCATCGTCGCCGACATCGGCTCGCTGCAGCGGCTGCCCGGCATCATCGGCGAGGGCCAGCTGCGCGAACTCGCCTACACCGGCAAGGACATCGACGCGGCGCGGGCGGAGAAGATCGGCCTGGTCAGTGATGTCTTCGAGGACCAGGAGGCGGTGCTGGACGCGGCCCACGCCACGGCCCGCGAGATCGCGGTCAATCCGCCGCTGGTGGTGCAGGGGGTGAAGGACGTGCTGGATCAGCGGAACAAGGACGAGGTGGCCGCCGGGCTGCGCTACGTGTCCGCGTGGAACTCCGCCTTCCTGCCGTCGGAAGATCTCGCCGAGGCGCTCAAAGCGGTGTTCGAGAAGCGGGCGCCGGAGTTCAAGGGCAGGTAAAGCTCGGTATATCACTTGCCCCAGTAGGAGGCTCGTCCGCATACTTGCATTGCGCAACTAATTGATTGATGCAAGCAAAGGTTTGGGTTTGGACGAGCAAACGGTCGACACGATCGCGATGCAGCTCTCCCGATTGCAGCGAATCCGTGACCGCACCGCGGCCCAGATCGGCACGTGGACCAAGGACGGTCTCGATCCCGCGGCATACGGCACATTGCTCCGGCTGTGCTGCGACGGTCCGATGCGATCGGGAGCGCTGGCCGGTGCGTTGCACTCGGACGCCTCGACGGTGAGCCGCCAGGTGGCACAGTTGGTCGGCAAGCAGTTGGTCGAGCGGCAGGCCGACCCGGCGGACGGCCGGGCCACGGTCCTGGCCGTGACGGAACGTGGCCGGGCGGTCGCCGAGGAGGTCCGCAGGCGGCGCAACGAGAACCTGTCCCGGGTGATGGCCGAATGGGCGCCGCAATCCCGGGCCGATTTCGCCGAATTGCTCCGGCAGTTCGTCGACGACTTCGAGCGCACCAGACCCGAGATGATCGCCGCGATGCGCCGCAATTGGGATCAGACCTTTACTGGGACGGAGAAAGACACGTGAGCGAGCAACGCGAGCGAACCGAAGACACAGCCGCCGTTGGCACGACGGAGCCGAGCGCTAGCGAGGCGCAGTCGTGACAACCGTGGAGAAGGTGGAGGCGCCACCCGCGTTCACTCATCGCCAGATTCTGGTGATCCTGAGCGGGCTGATGCTCGGGATGCTGCTCGCGGCGCTGGACCAGACGATCGTGTCCACCGCGATCCGCACCATCGCCGACGACCTGAACGGCTACTCGTTGCAGGCGTGGGCCACCACCGCCTACCTGATCACCGCGACGCTGGCCACGCCGCTGTACGGCAAGTTGTCCGACATGTTCGGCCGCAAGCAGTTCTTCATGCTTGCCATCGCGATCTTCATCGTCGGCTCGCTGCTGTGCACGATGGCCCAGTCGATGTATCAGCTCGCGGCGTTCCGCGCCGTGCAGGGCATCGGCGCCGGCGGTCTGATGTCGCTGGCGCTGACCATTCTCGGCGATATCGTCGGGCCGCGGGAACGCGCCAAGTACCAGGGCTACTTCCTGGCCGTGTTCGGTACCTCCAGCGTGATCGGCCCGGTGCTGGGCGGCGTGCTGGCCGGGCAGGACACCATCCTCGGGGTCAGCGGCTGGCGCTGGGTGTTCCTGGTGAACGTGCCGATCGGCCTGATCGCGCTCGCCGTGGTGTACCGGGTGCTCAAGCTGCCGAAGCGGCCGCACTCCACCGACCGGGTGGACTGGTGGGGCGTGTTCGTCCTCGCGGTCGGCCTGGTGCCGCTGCTCATCGTCGCCGAGCAGGGGCGCGAATGGGGTTGGGCCAGTGGGCGTTCCATCGCCTGCTACGTGATCGGCGTAATCGGCGTGATCGGCTTCGTGTTCGTCGAGAAGGCGCTGCGTGACGCCGCGCTGATCCCGCTGCGGATCTTCAAGAACAAGACCTTCGCGCTCGGCGTGGTGATCTCCTTCGTGGTCGGCGCGGGCATGTTCGGCGGCATCTCGCTGCTGCCGCAGTACCTGCAGGTGGTGCGCGGGGCCAGCCCGACGCTGGCGGGTCTGCAAATGCTGCCCATGGTGCTCGGTCTGATGACCGGTTCGGTCGTGTCCGGCCAGCTGATCTCGCGGACCGGCCGCTACCGCAGCTTCACCATCATCGGCGCGAGCATGCTGACGCTGGGCCTGTTCCTGCTGCACTTCCTGACCGCCGACACCCCGCTGTGGCTCGCGATGATCTTCATGGCGTGCACCGGTTTCGGGCTCGGCAACCTGATGCAGCCGCTCACCCTGGCGTTGCAGAACGCGTTGCCGCCCAAGGACATGGGCGTGTCCACCGCGGCCGCGACGTTCTTCCGGCAGATCGGCGGCACGCTCGGTGTCGCGGTGTTCCTGTCCATCCTGTTCGCCCAGCTGACCCCGAACATCTCCGACGAGATGCGCAGCGCGGCAGCCGATCCGCAGTTCCAGCACGCGGTGGTCGAGGGCGCGCAGAGCAGCAACCCCGCCGACGCCGCACTGGCGAAAGGCCTGCTCGCGCAGGACACTTCGGCCGCGGGTTCGGTGCTCAAGGACAGCTCGGTGATCCAGCAGCTGAGCCCGGATCTGGCCCGCCCGTTCAAGGTCGGCTTCGCCGAATCCATGTCGACGGTGTTCCTGTCCGCGACCGGTATCGCGCTGCTCGCGCTGATCCTGGTGCTGTTCTGGCGGGAGGTGCCGTTGCGCATGGTCAGCGGCATCCAGGCGGCCAAGGACGCGGCCGCCAGTGAGTCGGAGTCGGTGGTCGACGCCGAGGTGCGGGTGGTGGATCAGGCCGGGCTGCTGCTCGGCGGCGGCGAGGCGGTGAGCCCGCCGGATGGCACCGGCCACCGCGACGGCGCCGCGGGCAGATCGGCGGACGGTTCCGGCTCGGCGTGATCGCATCCGGTCCTGCCGCGCCCGGGTCGATGAGGGACCGGGGCGCGGCGGCGACCGGGCGGGCGGACCCGCCTGCCGTTCTGACAGCATGGCCAGGGTGATGGTGGTCCTGCGCACGGTGCGCGATCGATTGCGGCGCCTGCCCGGTGCGATCGGGTATCTGACGGTCGGCGCCGCGACGTCGGTGCTCGCCCTGTTCGCGGTGATCGGCCTGCTGCTGGTCGGCTCGTTCTGCTTGATCGGGGTGGGGATTCCGGCGCTGCCCGAGGCGGTCCGGCTGGTCCGGCCGCTGGTGGCGTTCGAACGCCGCAGGGCGGCGAAGCGACTCGGTGAGCCGATCATCGAGGCCTATCAACCCCTGACCGGCGGGTTGCGGCAGCGGGTGGCCACGGTATTCCTCGATCCGGCGAATCGCCGGGACTTCGCCTGGCTGGTCGCGCACGCGCTGACCGGAATCTATGCCGGGCTGTTCGCGATCGCGCTGCCGATCAGCGTTCTGGTCCAGCTGGCCACCCCCCTGATCTGGCAGCATGTCCCGCCCGGGCAGCTGACCAACTACGGATTCGAGGTCGGCTCCTGGCCGCGGGCGGCGCTGAGCTTTCTCATCGGGATCCTGGTCGGCTACATCGTTCTGCAGATCCCGCTGGCCGCGCGCTGGCAGGCGCTGCTGGCCCGCGCGCTGCTCGGACCCGCCGAGGGCGTCGTGCTCGCCGACCGGGTCGCCGCGCTGACCGCGACCAGGGCGGCCGCGCTGGACGCGCACGGCGCGGAACTGCGCCGGATCGAGCGCGACCTGCACGACGGCGCGCAGGCCAGGATCGCGGCGGTGATCATGCAGCTCGGCCTGGCCGATCAGCTGCGTGATCAGGATCCGGAGGCGGCGCAGGGCCTGGTGCGCAAGGCACAGGACACCGCGACGGCCGCGCTTGCCGAACTGCGGGACGTGGTGCGCAACGTGTATCCACCGGTGCTCTCGGATCGGGGCCTGGTGAGCGCCATCTCGGCGATCGCCGCGCGCAGCCCCATCCCGTGCGTGCTCGACTCGAGCGAAGCGGGCAGGCGGCCGGCCGCGGTGGAGGCGGCGGCCTACTTCGTGATCACCGAGGCGCTCACCAATGCCACCAAACATTCCGGCGCCGAAGGCCTTTCGCTGACCATCGGCGGCCCGCCCGAACTGCTGCGGATCGAGATCCGCGACGACGGCGTCGGCGGCGCGGTGGAGACCTACGGTGGCGGCCTGGCCGGCATCCGGCGCCGGGCCGAGGCGCTCGACGGCAGCATGGTGCTGACCAGCCCGCCCGGTGGCCCTACTGTGTTGCGGGTGGAGCTGCCGTGCGGGTCATGATCGCCGAGGACGACGCCCTTCTGCGGGAGGGTCTCGTGCTCTTGCTGAGCACCGCGGGCATCGAGGTGGTCGCCGCGGTGGACAACGCGGACGACTTTCTCGCCGCGGTGACCGCGGACCGGCCGGACGCGGTGGTCGTCGACATCCGGTTGCCGCCGACATTCACCGACGACGGGTTGCGCGCGGCGGTCAGCGCCCGCAAGGTGCACCCCGGCCTGCCGGTGCTGGTGCTGTCGTCCTGGGTGGAGGACAGCTATGCCGCCGAACTGCTCGGCGACGGCGCGGGCGGGGTGGGCTATCTGCTCAAGGAGCGGGTCGGCAAGGTCGATCGCTTCCTCGATTCGCTGCGCCGGGTCGCCGCGGGCGGCACCGCGATGGACCCCGAGGTGATCTCGCAGCTGCTGGTGCGCCGCAAGGCCGACGATCCGCTGGCGGCGTTGACCGCCCGCGAGCGCGAGGTGCTCGCGCTGATGGCGGAGGGGCACAACAACGCGACCATCGCCGAACGGCTGGTGGTCAGCGAAGGCGCTGTGCACAAACACATTCGGAGTATTTTCGCCAAGCTCGGGCTGTCCACCGAGGATGTCGGGCACCGCCGGGTGCTGGCGGTGCTCGCCTATCTGAACGCGTGAAAGGCCTGAACCCGTTGGGGCTCAGGCCTTTTACGCCATGCTCAATCCGCCTGGCAGGTGACGTCGGCGGCGGGCAATGTGCCGTCGCGGAAGTAGGTGTTCACCGCCGCGTAGGCGCACGAGTTCTGGTAGCGCCCGAAGATCCAGTGGATCGGGACGTCCTGCAGCGTGACCATGCGTGACGCGCTCATGTCGCGGTGCATGGCGACCGCGCCCGCGTAGGCGGTCCGGGTGTCGCCGGTGGACTGCACGATCAGGGCGGGCACCGAATTCCGCACCACGGTGGCGGGTTCGGCGGGCGGGGCCCAGA
This sequence comes from Nocardia sp. NPDC006044, assembly GCF_042871115.1. Taxonomy (NCBI): domain Bacteria; kingdom Bacillati; phylum Actinomycetota; class Actinomycetes; order Mycobacteriales; family Nocardiaceae; genus Nocardia; species Nocardia sp. NPDC006044. Next base: position 269,186 of record NZ_JBIAID010000006.1, on the reverse strand, counting down.
ACGCGCACGGCGTGATGTTGTTGCTGAACGCGCCGAACACCGGTTGCGCGGCGCGCGCGGCTTCGATGTTGCGCCAATAGAATCCGGGGTCGCGCGGTGCGGCCACGTCGCCGCACATGATCGCCATCTGGGCCGAATTGTCCTGCGGCCGGGCCTTCAACGCGTACCCGAGGGTGGCGTCCAGCGTCGGGTCGACCTCGACCGGCTTGCCGTCGGCGGCGTCGGCGATCTTGCGGATCTGACCGGCCAGCATCTCGTACTGGTCCGGGGAGTCCAGCCCGACGAACAGCACCAGCGGTATCCAGTGATCGTCGATCTCGTACTCGCCCAACCGGATCGGCTTGTCCGCGCCCCGGCGGATCAGATCCTGCACCGCGCCGCGAACCTGGGCCCGGCTGGTGCCGAAGTGGTATTCGCCGTCGCGCGCGGCGACCCAATCCGCCCAGAGGTCGAGCGCGGCCTCGTTGGGCGGCCCCATCGCCTGCATCATGCCGACCGTCCCGTAGCTGTCCGGATCGGCCGCGCTGTCCAGCACGATCCGGTCGCTGCGTTCGGGGAACATCTGGGTGAACACCGCGCCCAGGTAGGTGCCGTATGACGTGCCGTAGAAGTTGATCCGCTCCTCACCGAAGATGCCGCGGATGACGTCCATGTCCCGCGCGGTGTTGCGGGTGGTGATGTAGGGCAGCCGGGCCGCCTCCGCGGTGGCGCAGCGAGCGGCCAGTTCGCCTTGCATCGCCACGGATTCGGCGAAGCTCGCCGCGTCGACGCCCGCCGATTGCAGGCCGATGCCGCGCGGCCAGTGGCACTGCACCGGGGAGGAGCGGCCGACGCCGCGCGGGTCCATGCCGATCAGGTCGTAGCGGGCGCGGACCTCGGGTGTCATCGCCTTGCCGACGGTGACCATGAAATCCAGTCCGGCGCCGCCGGGGCCGCCCGGGTTGGACAGCATGACGCCGCGCTTCTGCGCGGGATCGGCGGCCAGCCGGGAGATCGCGACGGTGAGGGTGGGCCCTTGCGGCGCAGCGTAATCGAGCGGCACGGTGACATCGGCGCATTGCGCGCCTGCCTCGTCGAGCGCCGGTTCCCCGCACGCCTTCCAGTCCAGCCGCTGGCTGTAGAAGCGGTCCAGCGCAGGCGGTTCCGCCTTCGCGGTGGGCCCCGCGCAACCGATCAGCCCGGCGCCTGCCACCAGGCTGGTGACCGAGGCCAGCACGGCCGTCAGCGCTCTTGTGCGTTTCACTGATGATCCTTCGAAGTCGTTCGGCCGCAACCGGTATCGGTGCGGCGAGGCGGGTGGGTCAGGCGGAGCAGAGCGCGGCATCCAGCACCCGGGTGACCGCGTCGGCACTCTCCTCGGAGGTCGGCAGCTGATTCACCGTGACGGTCACCGCGGTGCCGTCGGCGGTCACGCCGTTGCGCGTCTCGAAACCGGGGATGCTGCCGCCGTGGCCCCACACCTGTTTGCCGCACGGCGTGCTGCGCTGGATGAGCGCGAGTCCGTAACCGGCGCCGGGCATCCGGTCGAACGGCACGGTGCGCCGCATCTCGGCCAATTGCTCAGGGGCGACCAGCTTTCCGGCCAGCAACGCGGTGAAGAACCGGTTCAGGTCGGCCGGCGTGGCGACCATGTCGCCGGCCGTGCCGCCCCAGGACGGGTCGAGGTCGGTGAAGTCGACCGATTTGCCGTTCACGACGTGGTAGCCCTGCGGATGCGAGCCGCGGATGGTCATTTCGCGCGCGGCGGGCACGTAGGTGTCACGCAGGCCGAGCGGTTCGATGATCCGGCGGCCGATCTCCTCGGCGGCCGGACGCCCGGTCACCCGCTCGATCAGCAGGCCGGCGATCAGGTAGTTGGTGTTGGTGTAGACCGATTTCGCGCCGGGTTCGAAGTTCGGCGGCGCGGTCATCGCCCGGCGCACCAGCTCGGCCATCTCGAAATGCTGCCGGCGCAGCGCCTCGTCGTCCGGGTTCAGCTGCTCGGAATGTTCCCGCACGACGCCGTCGGCGGTGCCGTGGCCGAGGTAGTCGGGCAGGCCGCTGGTGTGCTGCAGCAACTGGCGCACCGAGATCCGGTTGCCGTCGTTGCCGCTGCCCTGCACCAGCCCGGGCAGGTAGCGTTCGATCGGCGCGTCCAGCTCGACCTTGCCCTCGGTCACCAGCTGCATGATCACCGTCGCGACGAATGTCTTTGTGTTGCTGCCGATCCGGACGCGACCGTCTTCCGGGAACGGCGCACGGCTGTCCAGGTTGCCCACGCCTGCCGTGAAGGTGCGATGGCCGCCGGGGCCGTCGATCACCACCTGCACACCGGGCGTTCCGGTGCGCACCACGTCGTCCATCGCGGTGCTGACCGCGACGGGTGCGGACTTCGCCGGATCCTTCGGCGCGGAATCCGAAGTGTCACCGCCACACGCGGATACGGCGAGTACCGCACCGGCCACCGCGGCCGAAAGGACCGCTTTCCCGCAGTTACGCCGAAATGGGTTCATGAGCAGTGATTTCCTCCTGTTCGAGCCGGAAGGCATGGGTGCGTCCCCGACGCTTCGAGCCTAGGAATCGGCGGCCGTCCGGCCCATGCCGCGCGCACCCGAATCCGGAGTATCGCCTGCGGGGGACGCGTGGTGGTGCTAGCACCACCACGCGACGTGATCCGCCGCGCGCCGGTGGCCGCCGCCGGGAGGGCATGCAAACATACGGTGACCGGGATCTGTACATCTGCAACCGATCTCGGCCCGGCGAGGGCGGGCATCATCCGTCCGCTCCCGCGCCCATACCAGCGCCCGATCAGTTGGTTGTCATGAAAACCTCATGAATCCATTGCTTGGATGTCTGAACAGTGACGTCGGATCAGCGATGGCTCATCGGTGACTTCGCCCGGGCCTGGTCGTCGAGACGTCCGACGATTGTCTACGTTCATCGGTGAACGACCGACGGTCAGAGAGAGAGGACCGAATGCTGAAGTTCGCTGTACTCGGCGAGGTGCGTGCGTGGCGCGATGAGCTGGAGCTCGATCTGGGCTCCAAACAGCGCAGAGCCTTGCTGGCGGCCCTGTTGCTGCGCAGCGGACGTTCGGCGACGGTGTCCGAACTCATCGACGGCGTCTGGGGCGAGCATCCGACGCCGAGCGCGATCGGCGCGCTGCGCAACCACATTCTGCACCTGCGCCGCGTGCTGGAGCCGGACCGGCCGACCGGCGCGGCCGCCACGGTGCTGGTCGGCTTCGGCGGCGGCTACGCGCTGCGGCTGGCCCCCGGCGTGGTCGATGTGGAACTGGTCGAGGACATGCTGCTCGACGTCCAGCCGGAGCGGATCGGCACCGAGCCGGCGCGTACGGTCGAGGCGGCGCGCGAACGCCTCGACGCCGCGCTGCGGCTGTGGTCCGGCACGCCGCTGGCCGGGCTGCCCGGTCCGTACGCCGAGCGCCAGCGCACCCAGCTGGTCGAACGGCGAATCGCGTTGCTGGAACAGCGAATCGAGCTGGATCTGCGCCTGGGCCGCTACCCCGAGGTGATCGCGGAACTCACCCCGCTGTGCGGCGAGCACCCGATGCGGGAGCAGATCCGCGGCCTGCTGATGACCGCGCTGTACCACGCCGGCAGGCAGGCCGAGGCGCTCGCCGTGTACGCCGACACCCGCAAGGTGCTGATCGAACGGCTCGGCATCGAGCCCGGTCAGCAACTCGCCGAACTGCACCAGCGCATCCTGCGCGCGGATCTGCGAGCGCCCCGGCGCGATACCGACAACGCGGGGGTCAGTGTGCGCCCGCCGCGGCGCACGGTCGGCCGGGTCGCCCAGCTGCCCGCCGATGTGGTCGACTTCACCGGCCGCGCGGACACGGTCCGGCAGATCAGCGAATGGCTCACCCGGGCAGACGGTTTCGCGGTGCCGGTGTGTGTGATCGCCGGCATGGGCGGGATCGGGAAGAGCGCGCTCGCGGTGCATGTCGGGCATCGGGTGCGCGACCAGTTCCCGGACGGGCAGCTGCACGTCGACATGCGCGGCTTCGCGCAGGCTCGCGGCCCCGCCGGGCACGCGGGCACCCCGGCCGCGGACACCCTCGGCGATTTCCTGCGCGCCCTCGGCATTCCGGAGGGTGAGATCGCGCCGACGCTGGCCGAGCGTTCGGCCCAGTTCCGCAGCTTCCTCGACGGCAAACGGATGCTCGTGGTGCTGGACAACGCCCGCGACGTCGACCAGGTGACCCCGCTGATCCCGGGCACGCCCGGCTCCGCGGTGTTGATCACCAGCCGCTCGTCCATGCCCGAATTACCCTGTGTGGTCGGCATTCTCGGAGTGCGGCTCGATGTACTGGACCGGGTGGAGGCGCGCACGCTGCTCGCCGGGATCGCCGGGCTGCGCCGGGTCGGCACCGAGCCGGCCGCGGTGGACAGCGTGCTGGACGCGTGCGGCGGGCTGCCGCTCGCGGTCCGGATCATCGGCGCGCGGCTGGCCGCCCGGCCCAACTGGAGCGTGGCCAGCCTGGCCGAGCGGCTGGCGGACGAGAAGCAGCGGCTCGGCACGCTGCGCAGCGGCGACCTCGCCGTGGAGGCGGCGTTCCGGCTCAGCTACGACCAGCTCGATTGCGCGCAGGCCAGGGCGTTCCGGATGCTGGCGGTGCCGGAGGTCGCGGAGATCTCCCTGGACGGCGCGGCCGCGATCCTCGGTTCGGATCGGATGCTGGTCGAGGAGCTCTGCGAGTCGCTGGTCGATCTGAACCTGATGGAGACCAGCGCGTCCGGGCGCTACACCTATCACGATCTGCCGCGGTTGTTCGCCCGCGAACTGCACCTCGGCCCGGACGCCGACGAGCCGGTGTCCGGCGCGCTGGCCCGCCTGCTCGACTTCTATCTCGCCACGATGAAAAACCTGATGGCAGTGTGTAATCCGGGATCGCGGTTACCGGAACACCTGGGCTCTACGGTGGCCGAGGGGCTGTCGTTCCGGGACAGCATCGCCGCGCAGTACTGGCTCGACGTCGAGCGGCCGAACCTGATCTCGCTCTACGAACAGACCGCGCGGGTAGGCGGTCCAGCCCTCGGACCCGCCGCCGATATCGCCTGGGCCACCGCGGAATTGATCGACGGTGGCCCGCACTGCCAGGAGCTGTCCCGGGCGCTGGACAAGCTGCTCGGCGCCGCCCTGCGGGCCGGTGACCGCCGGATCGAATGCCGGATCCGGGTGACGCTCGGCGCGATCTACAGCTATTCGCTCGGCACCCTGCGCCAGGGCCGCGATCATCAGCGGGTCGCCCTGTCGCTCACCCCCGATTCGGCCGCCGACGTGCGGCTGATCGCGTTCGCGGCGCAACTGCTCGCCTCCTCGACCAGGATGGGCACCGAGACCGCGGCCTCGCTCGGGCACGCCGAACGCGCGATCCGCCTGGCCCGGCGGGTCGAGGATCCGGCGGTCGAATGCGCCAGCCTGGTGCACATGGCCAAAACCCTCTCCGACGCAGGCAAATTCGCCGAGGCGCAGGACCGGGCGGCCGAGGCGAAGACCCTGGCCGCGAAGATCGGCAACGCCGCACTGGAGGCGATGGCGACCCACGAGCTGGGGGTGAGCCGCGGATTCCAGGGCGACCACACGGAGGCGATCGAGCTGTGCCGCGAGTCGCTGCGGCTGGCCCGGCTCAGCGGGGTGGAGCTGCGCGAAGGCTGGGCGCTGGCGCGGCTGGCGCACGTGCACATGATGGCCGGGCAGCTGGAACAGGCGGAACCGATCGCCGACGCGGCCGTCCGGATGCTCAACCGCGCCATCGGGCCGCTGTCGCGGGCCAGGGTGCTGGTGATGCACGGGCTGATCCTGCAGGCGCTCGGCCGGACCCATCAGGCCTACTGCGTATACCGTTCGGCGGCAGAGGCTTTCGCGCCGATGGAGGACGCGCACTTCACCCACGAACGGCTCGACGGTGAGGTGGAGGCGCCGATTCTCGCGCTGCTCGGCGAGCACCTCGATCAGGTGATCGCCGAACGCAATCAGCGGCGCGTGGCCGGATAGCACACGAAAAGCGGGAAGCCCGAACGGACTTCCCGCTTGTGCGCGCCGTACGGCTCAGTGGCCGCCGTTGTCCTTCAGCCGCTGGATCGAGGCGGTGATCTCCGTCTCCGCCTCGGCGCGGCCGACCCACTCCGAGCCCTTGACGTACTTGCCGGGCTCGAGATCCTTGTAGCGCTCGAAGAAGTGCTTGATCGCGGCCAGCTCGAACTCGGGCACATCCTTCAGGTCCTGGATGTGCTCCCAGCGCGGGTCGCCGGCCGGCACGCACAGCACCTTGTCGTCGCCGCCTGCCTCGTCGACCATCTTGTACATCGCCACCGGGCGTACCTCGATGAGGCAGCCGGGGAACACCGACTCGGGCAGCAGGACCAGCGCGTCCAGCGGGTCCCCGTCCTCGCCGAGGGTGTTCTCGATGTAGCCGTAGTCGGCGGGGTAGACCATGGAGGTGTAGAGGTGCCGGTCGAGCCGGACCCGTCCGGTCTCGTGATCGACCTCGTACTTGTTCCGAGAGCCCTTGGGGATCTCGATGGTGACGTCGAACTCCACGCCATCTCCTTCGGTGCATCTATGAGCATGAGCAGTCACGACTGCCGACTCGCCAGGTTGTTCGGGGGAACGGTTGCGCAACGAGGATAGTGTGGTCGGCGGGGACATGGGTGCGGCAGGCGGCTGCTGCGGAAATCAGTCGAGGAGAGCTGCGGGCTGTGGTTGGTAAGAACATCGGTGGCTTGGCCGCCCGGCGGCGCCGCAACATCTGGATCGGACTCGGCGTGACGCTGGCCGTCGTCCTCGCGGCGGGTGGGGGCGTGCTGCTCACGGTGAAGCCGTGGACCGAGGAATTCCGGCACGGCGGGCTGACCACGGCCGCGCCGCCGGCCCCGGTCCGGCCGTTCCCGCAGGTTGTCCCGGCGCCCTCGAACGCGCCCGCGCCGAGCCCGGCCGGCATCGCCGCCGCGCTCGCGCCGGTCATCGGCAATCCCGATCTGGGCGCGTTCTCCGGACAGGTCACCGACGCCGACAGCGCGACCGTGCTGTGGAGCGGCGACCCGGCCCGGCCGATGATCCCGTCGTCGACCGCGAAGATCCTGACCACGGCCGCCGCGCTGCTCACGCTGCCGGACAACCACCGGCTGACCACCAGGGTGGTGGCCGGGGCCGCGCCGAACGAACTGGTGCTGGTCGGTGGCGGCGATCCGACGCTGACCGCCGAACCGGAGGGCAAGGGCTATTACCCGCACGCCGCGCGGGTGTCCGATCTGGTGACCCAGATCAAGAATTCGGGGCGCGGCGTCGACACCATCGTGGTCGACACCTCCGCCTACACCGGGCCGAGCATGGCCAAGGGCTGGGATCCGGTGGACATCCACGACGGCTCGATCGCGCCGATGGAGTCGGTAATGATCGACGGCGGCCGGTTGCAGCCGCTGGTCGAGTACTCGCCGCGCACCCCGACACCGGCGCTCGACGCGGGGCGCAGGCTGGCCACCGAGCTCGGTCTCGATCCGGCCCGGGTGCGGATCGGCACCGCGGCGCCCGGCGCGGCCCAGGTGGCGATCGTGGAATCGGCGCCGCTGCGCGACCGGCTGCGCGACATGATGGTCTACTCCGACAACATCCTCGCCGAGGCGGTCGGACGGGAGATCTCGGTCGCGAACGGCGGTGAGGCCTCGTTCGCCGGCGCGGTCGACGCGGTGCGCACCGCGCTCGGCAAGGCGGGCTTCGACCTGGCCGGTCTGGACATGCAGGACAACAGCGGCCTGTCGGTGGACGACCGCATTCCGGCCAAGCTGCTCGACCGGGTGGTCGCGACCGCGGCCAAGCCGAACGCGTCGACCGCCGTGCAGCCGGCGAACACCATGGCCAGGCCCGAGAACGACCGCCTCGCATCGACTTTGGCGCCGCTGCTCGACGACCTGCCGATCGCGGGCGCGACCGGGTCGTTGACCAGCCGGTATGTCGAACGCAACCGGCAGGGTGCCGGGTTCGTCCGGGCCAAGACCGGAACTCTGTCGGTGTCCAGCGCGTTGGTCGGGTATGTGCTCGACGCCGATGGGCGGGTGCTGACCTTCGCGTTGATGTCGAACGATCGACCGCCGGAGGTGAGCAGACCGGCATTGGATGCGATCGCAGGCACGCTACGCAACTGTGGATGCTCGTGACGGGTGGTTGACAATGCACGGAGAAAGTTCCGACCCAGCTGATACCGGTACGGGTTCCGTCGTGCCCGCCGGTAACGGGGTGGTCGAGCAGTCCAAGAGCCGTTCGGGGTTCTCCGGTGCCGTCGACTGGAAGCTGGCCGCCAAGACCGGCGCGGCCCTGGTGCCGTCCGGGCCGCGGACCTCGCGCTTCTCGGCCGAGCAGGTGGTCGCCGAATTGGCCGACGCGTCCGTGCGCGCGGAGGGACCGGTCCGCGAGGTGAGCATGCTGCTCGACGACCAGCCGGTGCCCGCCGCCCGCATCGTCGACCGGCCCGGCTGGATCACCGCGGCCGCCGATTCGATGGGCCAGCTGACCGGTACCGGTAGCGATACCGCCGAGCGCGGGCTGCTGCAAGGCAAACCGGCCGGCGTGCAGGCGGGCGCGATGCTCGCCTTCCTGTCCACCGCGATCCTCGGCCAGTACGACCCGTTCACCGGGCCGGACGGCACGCTGCTGCTGGTCGCGCCGAACATCGTGGCGGTGGAACGCGCGCTCGGTGTCTCGCCGAGCGACTTCCGGCTCTGGGTCTGCCTGCACGAGGTGACCCACCGGGTGCAGTTCTCCTCGGCGCCCTGGCTGGCCGACTACATGCGGGCCAATGTCGAGGTGCTCGGCGAGGTCGGCGACGAGCCGCTCAACGAGATGCTGTCCCGATTGCTCGACGAGGTCCGCGATCGCCGCCGCGGCGGTCGTCCCGACGATCCCGCCGCCCGCGGCGTGGTCGGGCTGCTGCGGGCCACCCAGGCGCCGCCGCAGCGCGAGGCGCTGGACCGGTTGCTGATGCTCGGCACGCTGCTGGAAGGGCACGCCGATCATGTGATGGACGCGGTCGGCCCGGCGGTGGTGCCGTCGGTCGAACAGATCCGGTCCGCGTTCGATCAGCGGCGCAAGCGCCCGACCAACCCGTTGCAGCGGATCATGCGGGCGCTGCTCGGGGTAGACGCGAAGGTCGCGCAATACGTCCGCGGCAAGGCGTTCGTGGACGACGTCGTCGGCCGGGTCGGCATGGAACGTTTCAACACCATCTGGACGAACGCCGAAACCCTGCCTCGCACAGACGAAATCGAACGCCCCGAACTCTGGGTCACCCGCGTCCTCGGCTGACCCCGCGCGCTCGTTCGTCGGCCGCGCGGCGTAGGGCCGTCGGCACGGGTGGGTGCACCGCCCCGGTTGTCGGAGACGGCCGTGGCGCTCGCGGTGCGATGCTGCGGCAGAGCGGGCGCGAAGGGCCTCGGTAGGCTGCGGGAATGGGGCGTGCGCCGGGAGGGAGACCTCGGGTCTCCGGACACGGGGGTGAGCTGTCGCCGGGGGGCGGCGGATCATCCGGTCCGCGGCGACTGCCGGAGACGGCCGCCGTGCTCGAAGTGCGCCGCGCGGTGCGGGATTGGGTTGCCGCCTACGCGCCGAACAGCGATGCCGGGACAGCGGTCGCGGTCGCGCTGTCCGGCGGTGCGGATTCGCTGGCGCTCACCGCCGCGGCCGTGGTCGAGGTGGGCGCGGTCGATGCGCTGGTCGTCGACCATCAGTTGCAGGCCGGCTCGGATGTGGTCGCGGCCGATGCCGCGGCGGCCGCGCTGGCACTCGGCTGCCGCTCCGCTCGGGTGCTCCCGGTCGAGGTCGACGGCGACGGCGGGCTGGAGGCGGCGGCGCGGCAGGCTCGATACGCGGCGTTGGACGAGGCGCGCGACGGGCTGCCGGTTCTGCTCGGGCACACCCTCGATGATCAGGCGGAAACCGTATTACTCGGGTTGGCCCGCGGGTCGGGTGGACGGTCCATTCACGGGATGACCGAGTGGGCCGAGCCGTGGGGCCGGCCGTTGCTCGGGGTGCGGCGGACGGTGACCCGGCAGCTGTGCGCGGACGTGGCCGTGCCGCCGCACGAGGACCCGCACAACGCATCACCCGAGTTCACCAGGGTTCGGCTGCGCACCGAGGTGCTGCCGTTGCTGGAGGACGTGCTCGGCGGCGGCGTCGCCGCGGCGCTCGCGCGGACGGCCGGCCAGTTGCGCGAAGACGGAGCGGTGCTCGACGCCCTCGCGGGTGAGCTGCTGCACACCGCGAGTGATGGCGCGACCCTCTCGATCGAGACGCTCGCCACTGCGCCCGCCGCGCTGCGCCGCCGGGCGGTCCGGGCCTGGCTGCTGGCCGGCGGGGCGAAAGCGCTGACCGGCAAGCATTTACACGCGGTCGACGAGCTGATCACCGACTGGCGCGGACAGGGCGGTGTCGCGGTCGGCGGCGGCGGGCCGGGGAGCAGGTTGGTCGCGGCGCGCGAACATGGCAGGCTGACACTGCGGCGCGAGCGTCAGGCCCGGCGGCGGTAGCGAAGCGTGACCACGCAGGGCCGAGGGAACGCCGCCAGTGTTACTGCGTCTGCGCAGCGGCTGATGACACATAATGGATCGGCCGTCCGGGAGCGAAAACCAGAAGGGAACAGCTGACGTGTACGGGGACGACATCGCGTCTGTTCTGATCACCCAGGAAGAGATCGCCGCGAAGACGAAGGAGCTCGCCGAGCTCATCGCCAAGCGCTATCCCGCCGACGCCCCCGAGGGCGACCTGCTGCTGGTCGGAGTGCTCAAGGGTGCGATCTTCTTCATGACCGACCTGGCCAAGGCGTTGTCGATCCCGACCCAGATGGAGTTCATGGCCGTCTCGTCGTACGGGTCGTCCACCTCCTCCTCCGGCGTGGTCCGCATCATGAAGGACCTGGACAAGGACATTGCCGGGCGCAATGTGCTGATCGTCGAGGACATCATCGATTCGGGCCTGACCCTGTCCTGGCTCAAGCGCAACCTGTCCACCCGCAACCCCGCCTCGCTCGAGGTGGTCACGTTGCTGCGGAAGCCGGACGCGCTGCGCACCCACGTCGACGTCGCGCATGTCGGCTTCGACATCCCGAACGAATTCGTCGTCGGCTACGGCCTCGACTACGCCGAGCGCTACCGCGACCTGCCCTACATCGGCACCCTGGACCCGAAGGTCTACTCCTAGCGATCCGGCAGGATGCCGAAAATCGTTGCGGGGGAGCCTGAGGCGCCGCGGTAGAGCGGGCTGCCGACCAGGATCCAGGCGCCGGTCGCGGGGATCGCGGCCAGATTGGCCAGGCATTCCAGGCTGATCCGGTGCTCGCCGTAGAGCAGCCTGGAGACCGCGTACGTCTGGTCGGTGCCCAGGTCGGGACCGAAGGTGTCGATGCCGAGCGCGCCGCGGTGGCCGAGCCGGCCGGTGCGCAGCAGCCACTCGATGGTCTCCACCGCGAAACCCGGTTGATGGTCGGCGGATTCGGCCGTGCCGATGAATTCCGGTGTGCCCCACTTCGCATCCCAGCCGGTCCAGGCGATCACCGCCGCGCCGTTCGGGATGCGGCCGTGCCGTCCCTCCCACAGCTTCAGGTCGGCGACGGTGATCGCGTAATCCCGGTCGCGGGCGCACGGTTCGCGGACATCGATCTTCACCGCGGGCAGCAGCAGATCGTCCAGGTCGAGCTCGTCGGCGGCCAGGCCGTCGGAATGGAAGTGGATCGGTGCGCCCCAATGGGTTCCGGTGTGCTCGCCCTGCTGGATGTAGCGCAGGTAGTAGCCGTCGTTGGCGACCGTCGCGACGATGTCGACGCGGAACTCCGGATCGTCCGGATACAGCGGCGTGGTCGCCGGATCATGCACGTGCGACAGGCTCACCAGCCGCCCGAGCGGGCGCGGCGAGGTCATCGCTTCCGCTGCGGGATGGCCCGCGCGAGCGCCAGCAGGTCGGCCTCTAGCCAGCGGAACAACCGGTAGGTAACCACGAAAGCCAGAATGCCACCCACGCTGAGCAAGCGCACCGGAACGATCACCAACTCCAGATCGCCGGCGTCGACGAAGGTCGCGCCCGCCACCCCGAGCAGCGGCACCGACGCCGCGACGCCGAGGTAGAAGTTGCCGCGCCGGGCCAGGTTTCGCAGCTGGCGCTCGTCGCCCGGCCCGATGCCACCGCGCACCAGCAACTGTGGATAGATCGAGCGGACCGCGTAGACCATGATCGGGAAGAACGGATAGGCGAGCGCGATGGCGGCGCAAACCACCTGTGCCGCAAAGAAATGCAGGAAGGTCCTCGGCGGCAGGTCGACGCCGGTGAAAGCCAGCCCGAGCGGCCAGATCACGCCGGCGGCGAGCCAGAAACCGAAGGGCACCAACACCGCCCAGTCGCCCATCAGCAGGGTGTCGCGGCGGGCCTTGGCCAGCGTGCGCGCGGAATACTCGCGGCCGCGAGCCAGGCGGAAGCCTATGGTCAGCGGCCGGCGGGTGAGGAAGATCAGCAGTACGGCCGCGACCGGGAAGGCGATCAGATTGTTGACCAATCCGACCGTGGCGAACTTGGCCTGGTCGCCGGCCGACATCCGGTCGATGATCAGGGACTGGTTCAGCTGGATGTTGTACCAGCTCGCGAGCATGTTCGGCACGCCGATGCACAGGGCCGCGAACGGGATCAGCCAGCCGCGGGCCCGGTGGGCCAGGCTGGCCGGCGGCGGATCGGCCAGGTTGCGGGCGCGCGCGTCGAGGCAGAGGTCGAGCTGCCCGGCCAGCTCGGCGCCGTTGCGCCAGCGGCGTTTCGGGTCGGCGTGCAGGCAGTCGAGGAGGACTCGGCGCAGCGCTGCCGGGGTGTCCGCGGGCAGCTGGGCGAGCGCGGCTTCCGGTACGCCGGCGCGGCGAACGGCGAGCATGCGCGCATAGGTCTCGGCCGGTGCCTCGCCCGCCGATCGGGCGTCGTCGAACGGGTTTGCGCCCGTGAGCATTTCCCACAGGAATACGCCCAGCGAGTAGATGTCACTGCGGGTGCCCGGCGCGGGCCCGGCCGGGTCGAGGAGCCGGGCCAGCTGCTCCGGCGATCGATACGGCAGCGAATCGGCTTCGAGCTGAGCCGGATTCACCGCGGCCGGGCGCGGACCCGACTCGCTCAACGCGAAATCGGCCAGCTTGGGAATTCCCTCTGCGGTGAACAGCACGTTCGCGGGTTTCAGGTCGTGATGCAGGACCCCCTGGCGCTCCGCGTAATCCAGTGCGTCGGCCAGTCGCCTGCCGACCCAGGCCACCGTCTCCGGCCAGCTGAGCGTGGCGATCTCGGACCGCACGCTCGAATCCGACGGTCGGATCTCGCCTTTCGCCTCCATCGCCGCATCGATGGCCCGCAGCAGCAGCGCGCCGCCGTCGGATTCGGGTCCGGTGCGGCGCTGGTCGAGGACGCCGAGCGCGGTGCCGCCGGGCAGGTACTGCATGTAGACCAGACGCGGCGCGGCGGCACCGAGTAGCGAGTGCCCGAGCCCGGCGGCCGTGCCGCCCGAAACGCGGGCCGGCAGTTCGACTCTGGTAGGTCGCGGGAAGTCCGTGCTGCGGGTGCGTGGGCTGGCGACCGTCTGCTCGAGGGTGCCGTCGGCGTCGAGCGGTCGCGCGACGGTGGTGTCGCCGACGTCGGCCGGCGGGTTGTCGGCGCGCGCGGTGGCGTCGGAATCCACGTCGCGGGGCGCGGCGGCTGTGGCATCGTCCGGGATCGTCCGCTCCATGCTGCGGAAGCCGGCCGGTCGAGGGCGGGACCGCCCCGGTCTTTCGCCGGCGGCACGGACGGTATCGTCTGTCTCCCGGTCGAACGGCTCGTCGAAATCGGCGTCGTCGGCCGGGCCGGTGCTCAGCAGTCGCTGATCGAAGACGCGGACGATGTGCGCGTGATCGAGCTGCGCCATGGTGTGCGGCGCGCTCGCCCGCCCCGCCGAAAAGCGCACCGCGACAAGCCGTTGCATGGACCGCTGCCTGGCCAGGAAGACGCGGCCGAGCACCCCTGTGCCGAGATCGGTGATCAGGTCGAAGTCGTCGATCTGCCGGCCGGGCGCCAGATCGGCCAGTGCGGCAATGGCTTCGGTCGATTCCGCGGTGCCGAAGTCGGCGGTGCTGTCCTCGATGCCGAACGCGGCGAGGCGGTCCCGCACCTCGTCGGCGAGGTCGGGATACTCGGCGACGAACTCCTCGATGGGCAGCGGGGCATGGCGGCGGCGCGCGAGGAACTCTTCGCACAGCAGGTCGGCCAGCTCGGGACTGTGCTCGACCTCCGGAAACTCCTTGCGGTACTCGGCAATCCGCTTACCGAGCCCGGCGGCCATGGCCCACCGCTCGCGCAGATCGATGCGCAGCAGATCGGCCAGCACCGCGAGCCGCACCTGGGCGCCATCGGGCACGTAATCCGCCAGGCGCGGCGGGGTGAACGAGTCGGCCCGCAGGCGGCGGTGCCACTCCGCGGCGAATCGCGCGACGGCATCGGCGCGCGGGGAGCTCACGTGCGGGTCTCCACGGCGGTCTCGGTCTGGTCGAATTCGGACACCGCCGCAACGGTATTCGGTCCGGCCGAGTCCGGCGCGACGACGCGCTCCAGTGCGCGCAGATCGGCCTCGAGCGCACGGAACAGCAGGTAGGAGCCGACGAACGCGAGGATGCCGCCCGCGCACAGCACCCGGACCGCGAAGATCACCAACGGAATATCGGTCGGCGGCAGGAAGGTCACGCCCGCCACCGCGAGCAGCGGCACCGACGCCGCGACCGCCAGGTATCCGTTGCACCGCCGGTCCAGGCCGCGCAACCAGACCGCGTCCTCGGGACTGATGTCGCCGTGCCGCAGGAACAGCGGATAGATGCAGCGCACCATGTAAAACGTCAGCAGGAAGAACGGATACGCCACCGCGATCGCCCCGCACACCACCAGGGACGCGAGGAAGTGCACGATCGCCCGCGCGGGCAGGTCGCCGGTCACCAATTGCAAGGTGAGGGGGAAAGTAATACCGGATAGCACCCACAGCGAAAACGCAACGGCCACAGCGCGATCCCCGAGCAGCAGCGCGTCGCGCCGGGCATGGCGCAGCGTCTCCGGGTCGTATCGCCGCCCCTTGCGCAGCCCGCGCGGCACCGTCAGCAGCGACCGCGACATGTACACCACGATCGCGATGCCCGCCGGGAAGAACACCGCGTTCACCACTCCGGTGATCACCACGAAGCTGTGCTGGGCGTCCTCGTTCAGCCTGCTGATGATCAGGTGCTGGTTGTGCTGGATGTTGTACAGCGAGGCAAGCACATTCGGCAGTCCGACCGACAGCAGCGTGACCAGCACCAGCCACGGCCGCAGGCGCAGCCGCCAACTGGCCGGCGCGGGATCGACGAGCTCGCGGGCGCGCGGGTCCAGGCACAGCTCCAACTGCCTGGCCAGCACCGAGCCGTTCGCCCACCGGTTCGCCCGCTCCGGCGCCAGGCAGCTCAGCAGCACCCGGCGCAGCGCCGCCGGGCAATCGGCCGGAACCCGTTCCAGCGCCGCGGCATCCACGCCGGAGCTGCGCCGCTCCAGCATGGCCTCCAGGGTGGTGTCGTCACCGTGGTCGTCGGCGCCGGCGGTGCTGTCGTCGAACGGTTTGGCCCCGGTGAGCAGTTCCCACAGCACGACCCCGAGCGAATAGATATCGGCGCGGGTGTCCAGATCGGCGGCGCTGCGGCCGAATCCGGGATGACAGGCCTCCAGCTGCTCCGGCGACATGTACGCCAGCGAGCCGCCGAAATAGGACACCGGACTGGTGCCCTCGACATTGCGGCTGAAGCTGATGTTGAAGTCGGCCAGCTTCGGCACCGCCTCGGCGGTCAGCAGCACGTTGGCCGGCTTCACGTCGCGGTGCAGCACGCCGTGCGCCGACGCGTAGTCCAGCGCCTCGGCCAGCCTGCGGCCCAGCCAGGCCACGGTTTCCGGCCAGCTGAGCGCGGCGATCTCGGCGCGCACGCTGGAATCCGTCGGCCGGATCTCGCCCTTCTCCTCCATCGCCGCGTCGACGGCGTCGAGCAGCAGCTGGCCGCTGCGTTCGGCGGGCGGGGTGGCGCGCACCCAGCGCAGCACGCCGAGCAGCGTGCCGCCGGGCAGGAACTGCATGTAGAGCAGCCGCAGCCGGCGCGCGGCCGCGGCGCCGTCGTCGAGCACGCGCTGGTCGAAGACTCGCACGATGTAGTCGTGGTCGAGCTGGGCCAGGGTCTGCGGTTCGGTGCCGTGGTCGGTGGAGATCTTGACCGCGACGAGCCGTTGCAGCGAGCGCTGCCGGGCCAGGAAGACGCGCGCGAAGGCGCCGCTGCCCAGGCCGGTGAGCAGATCGAAATCATCGATCCGCTGGCCGATTTCGATGCGGTCGAGCGCGTCGAGGCGGCCCGGCCCGGTGCCGATCGTGGTGGGAATGGCTGTCGCCGTTCCCGTCAGATCGGTTGTGGTCGCTCGGGTCACTTCTGCACTACGAGTCGACTCGGCGGTTTGGTTCAATTCGTTATCCACGAAGGCCGCTCTGGTGCGCGCGAGCGCGGTCAGCGTGGAATCCTCGAGCGCCGCCCTGCGGGTGCTCTGATCGACATCGTCGGCGTTCAGCAGTGCGCGCAGTTCGCTCGCCTGATGTGGATATTCACGCAGACATTCGCGCGGATCGACGCGTTCGCCGCTGTGCCTGCGGATGACGAACTCCTCGTACACCAGCCCGGCGGGGATACTTCCCGGCTGAAGTTCGGGAAACTCGGCGCAGTATTCGGCGAGCCGTTTCCGGGTGTCCTGGCCCGCCGGGTGCGCGCCGAGCACGGTCCGGCGCAGCCAGCGATGGCGCAGGTCGACGCGGATCAACTCGAGCAGCGCCTCGGTGCGCAGGGTGTGCGCGTCGGGCAGGAACTCGGCGATCTCGGGCGGGCCCGCGGATTCGCCGGCGGCGTCTTCCCAGGCGGCGGAGAAGGCGGCGACAACGCTGAATTCGGCCCGCGGCGGGTGGTGGCCGAAACCAGCACTCGGGTCGAAACTCGTGGTGGATTCGGAACTTCTATCGGAGTCGGCACTCATTCTCGGACCTAGTGGCTTCGGCGGATACCCAAGAATCCGCACTGGTCGGTCGGTGGATGTCGCGGAGAATTTCCGCCACACCCGACGCCATCGTCCCCCGAGCAGTATTCGGAATGATAACTTGCGGCTTGAGAGCGATCACCCGAATTCGACAACGATGCGACGGGGGACGACCAGCACATGCAGATCAAGGCCACGGTGGTGGCGGACGCGGAGATAGTCGTCGCGCCACCTGTTCGATCGAACACCGAAGCGAGTGCGCCCGCTCAAGATAGTCCGCTGGGCGCGAACGACCAAATCCCCGCCGATTCCGCCGACAAGGACAGTGCGCGCGGTCCCGCCGCGACCATCGCGGCGGGCGTGCGCGAGGGTTCGCTGACCGCGACGGAGGTGGTCGAGACGACCATGGCCCGGATCGTGGCCGAGCACCGGAACACCAACGCGTTCAGCGTCATTCGTACCGAGAAGGCCAGAGCCGAGGCGGCCGCGCTGGAGCAGCGCGATCTCGACGTGCTGCCACTGGCCGGGGTGCCGATCGCGATCAAGCACAACATCGCGGTGGCGGGCGAGACCATGCGCTCCGGCTCGGCGGCCACCGACGCCCGCCCGGTCGCCGACGATCACCCGGTGGTGCGCAGGTTGCGCGCCGCGGGCGCGGTGGTTGTCGGCCTCACCACGGTGCCGGAACTCGGGCTGTGGGGGACCACCGATACGCCCGAGCGGATCACCGGCAATCCGTGGAATGTCGCGCGCAGCGCGGGTGGCTCGTCCGGTGGCGCGGCCGCGGCGGTCGCCGCCGGGCTGGTGCCGATCGCGCACGGCAACGACGGGCTCGGTTCGATCCGGGTGCCCGCGGCCTGCTGCGGGGTGTACGGCATCAAGCCGGGTCGCTACACGGTGCCCGCGGAGATCGGCGTCGACTCGTGGTCGGGCATGCTCGAAAACGGTGTGCTCGCAACGACAGTCGGCGACGCGGCGCTCGCGCTATCGGTGCTGGCCGCCCGGCCGGACCTAGCCGAGGTGGAGCCGCCCGGCCGACTACGCATCGGCCTAGCCGTGGCTTCGCCGCTCCGCTGTTTCCCGGTCGACCGGCACTGGACCAATGCCGCGCGCACCGCGGCCTCGGTCGCCGCCGCGGCAGGTCATCTGGTCGAGCCGACCGCCTTGCCCTACGGCGACGCGATGTTGTGGATCTGCTTGCGCTGGCTGGCCGTTGGCGCCCGGGACGCCGCCGCGCTACCGCACCCCGACCGCCTGCAACCGCGCACCCGCCGCCACCTCGCGCTCGGCCGCCTGGTGCAGCGACTACGCCTGGTGCGACCGGCCCAGATCGATCGGGTCGAGGCACGCCTGCTCGAATACTTCGAACGCTTCGACGTGGTGATCACCCCCACGCTCGCCTGCCCGCCGCCCAAGGCGCGGGCCTGGCATCACCGGGGCTGGTTGGCGAATGTGCTTGCCACCGCCCGGTTTTCCCCGTTCACCCCGCTGTGGAACCTGGTCGGCTGGCCCGCCGCGTCCATCCCGATGGGCATGCATCCCGATGTCGGGACGCCGGTGGCGGCGCAGCTCGCCGGTCCGCCGGGGAGTGAATCCAGCCTGCTGCGGTTGTCCGCGCAACTGGAAACCCTGCACCCGTGGCGGCGCACCATCAACTGATCAGGCGCTGATGGCGGGTTGCGGCTGCTGCTCGGCGAATCCGCCGTTCACCGCGCGCCCGGCGAATTCGAGGATGGTCGGGCGCTGGTCGTCGGCCCGCCACGCGACGGCCAGTTCGCACGGCGCGAGGCCGGCCACCGGTCGCGCGGTGAGACCGGGCCAGCGGTACATCGGCACATTGTTCTCGGCGAGCAGGCAGACACCGAGGCCGAGGCTGACCGCCTCCAGTTTGTCCTCGGGGGTCGCCGCCTCGGCGCCGATCTTCGGCTGGCGGCCGTTGCGCGCGTCGTTGCCGAGCCAGAAGTCGCGCACCGCACCGGCTTCGGTGGGCAGCGCGATGAACGGCTCGTCCAGCAGGTCGGCGAACTCGATGATCTCCCGATCGGCCAGCGGATGGTTCTCCGGCAGCAGCACCCAGCGCGGCTCGGTGCGCAGCACCTGCCAGCGGTAGCGGTTCGGGTCGGGCAGCGGCAGCCACACCAGCGACAGGTCCGCCTGCCGGCCGGACAGGCCGCTGGACGGGTCGGTCCACGAGGCCGCGTGCAGCGCGAGCCGGTGACCGCTCGCGCTTTCCAGATCGTTCAACAACCCACGGCCGAGCGCGGATTGGATGCCGACGCGCAGCACCTCGCCCGCCTCCTGCAGGGAGACGTTGGTGACCTCCCACAGCTCCAGGATCTTGCGGGCGCCCTCGAGCAGTTCCTTGCCAGCCACGGTCAGGGCGACGCTGCGCTGGTTGCGGTCGAACAGGACCACGTCGAGCTGGCGTTCCAGCTGCCGGATCTGACGCGACAGGGTGGGTTGAGCGATGTGCAGCCGTTGAGCGGCGTTGGTGAAGTGCAGTTCCTCAGCGACGGCGACGAAATACCGCAGGTCGCGCAAATGCGGGTCCATAGCCCCTTGCTATCAGAATCAGTCCTGAATTTCCAGCCTTATCAGGCCAGAAAGTTCGGATACGGGTACCAAAACGTTCTACAGGTTTGTTAGGGACAGCATATTGCTTGTGATGGTGGGATGCACCATCGACTCCGCGAATCTTCGGCATGCGACCGCCGCTCGGGGCGGCCTGGTTGACTTGGGCGCTTGACCAGCAATGATGCTCGCCGGCGAGCGTTAAGCCGCGCTGAAATCGGCGGCATCTTCGATTGCCGGTCGTCCGCTGGAGGGCCGCTTATGGTCGACCTGCGGTCATTTCCCGATGGAATAGTGATTTTCGTCACAATTTGGTTTGTATTGCTGTTTGGATCGCTTCCCGGCTACTCACGGGTCACGCAAAAGGGCGCTGCGGCCGGGACGAATCCCCGACCGCAGCGCCCGCCGTGCGACACCGATCTAGACGCTGCGCGCCCGATCCTCGTACGCCTTGCGCTTGTCCACGTCGACGTCGTCGAGGAACGCGTGGCCCGCGCCGAGCGCCCTCGCGATGCCGTCGCCGACCACATCCGGCAGCAGCCCGACCACCTGCGAGATGATCCCCGCGACCGCGGTCACCCTGACCTTCGACTTCGGCGCGACGATCAGCCCGACGATCGCGTCCGCGATCTCCTCCGGCTCGGCCGGGCGCAGCAGTTTCGGCGCGGTGACGCCGGCACCGAGTTCGGTGTTGGTCAGCGTGGGCAGCACCGAGGAGAACCGCACGCCGGAATCGCGGTACTCCTCGCGCAGCGTGTCGGTGAAGCCGAGCACCGCGTGCTTGCTCGCGTTGTAGGTAGCCAGGCCGGGGATGTGCGTCTCGCCGGCCAGCGAGGCGATGTTGATGACGTGCCCGCGCTTGCGCGGCAGCATCCGGGCCAGGCCGAGCTTGGAGCCGAGAATTACACCGTAGACATTGATGTCGAGGATGCGCCGGGTGATCTGATCCGGCTCGTCGACCAGCTTGCCGGTCGGCATGATGCCCGCGTTGTTGACCAGCACGTCGATCGGGCCGACCGTGCGCTCGACCTCGTCGAGGAAGCTCTCGAACGAGGCCGCGTCGGTGACGTCGAGCTTGCCGTAGAGCTCGAAGCCGCGGGCGGTACCGGACTCCTTGACCGTGGCCTCGTCGATGTCGCCGATGGCGATCTTCGCGCCGAGCGCGTGCAGCGCGGTGGCGGTAGCCAGGCCGATGCCGCGGGCGCCGCCGGTGATGACGACGACCTTGCCGCGAATCGTCGAAGTGTCCGTCATTTGTTGTCTCCCTTGAGTTTCAAAACGGCGGGCAGGTCGATGCGGCGCAGGCCGCGGGCGCCGGCGGCGCGCATGGCGCCGAGCGCGAAGAGCAGCTTCGGCATCGAGTACGGGTACCAGAACAGCTCCTTGTCCTGGGTCGGCAGCATCGGCGCGGTAATCGCCTGCTGCCTGCAGTACTTGCGCACACCGTTCGCGCCGCCCCAGCGCGCGCCGACGCCGGACTGGCCCCAGCCGCCCATCGGCAGCGCGAAGTTGAACAGGTTGCTGAAGACGTCGTTGATGTTCACCGCGCCCGCGTTCAGCTGCCGGGCGACCCGCTCGCCGCGGTCCTTGTCGCCGGTCCACACCGATGCGGACAAGCCGTAGATCGAATCATTGGCCAGCCGAACGGCTTCCGCCTCGTCGGCCACCTTCATCACCGGCAGCGTCGGCCCGAAGGTCTCCTCGGTTATGCAGGACATGGTGTGGTCGACGTCGACCAGCACGGTCGGCTCGAACGCGGTGCCGAACCCGGCCCGCTTGCCGCCGGTGAGCACCCGCGCCCCGGCCGCGACGGCCTCGTCGACGTGCCGCTGCACGATGCCGGTCTGGTTCTCGTTGGCCAGCGCGCCGACATCGTGCTTGGACTCGCGGCCGTCGATGCCCTGACGCAACGCCTTGACGTTCGCGGTCAGCTTGGCCACGAACTCGTCGTAGACCGGCGCCTCGACGTAGACCCGCTCCACCGAGATGCACACCTGGCCGGAGTTGAACATGCCGCCGAACGCGATGCCGTGCGCGGCCCGGTCCAGATCGGCGTCGGCCAGCACGATGGCCGGATCCTTGCCGCCGAGTTCCAGGCTGTACGGGACCATCCGCTCGGCGCAGGCCACGGCGATCTTGCGGCCGGTCGCGGTCGAGCCGGTGAACTGGATGTAGTCGGCGTGTTCGACCACCGCGCCGCCGGTCGCGCCCGCGCCGGTGACCACGGCGAACACCGGCGGAGCGCCGATCTCGGCCCAGCCCCTTGCCATTTCGAGCGCGGACAGCGGGGTCACCTCGGACGGCTTCAGCAGCACCGCGGCGCCGGCGGCCAGCGCGGGGATCACGTCCAGCGCGGGCATGGCCAGCGGGAAGTTCCACGGGGTGATCACGCCGACTACCGGGTACGGCCGGTACGCCGTGGTCAGCTTCTTCACCCGGGCGAGCGGGCTGTGCGGGGACGGGTGGTCGTCGGCGAGGAACTTGGCGGCGCGGCGGGCGTAGTAACCGACCAGGTCGGTCGCGAAGGCGGGATCGATGAGCGAGTCGACCCGCGGCTTCCCGGTCTCGGACTGCACCACGTCGGCCAGGGTGTCGGTGTTGTCGATCAGCCAGTCCTGGAACTTCAGCAGCCATTCCTTGCGTCCGTCCGGGCCGATGGCCTCCCACTCCGGCTGGAACAGCCGCAGTTCGCGGACCTTGGCGGCGACCTCGTCCGGGCCGGCCACGGGCACCGTGCCGACCAGCGTGCCGGTGGCGGGGTTGCGCACCTCGAGCACCGCGGGGGCGTCGGCGACCAGCTCCTGGCCGGCCGGCGTGGCGACTGGTGCGCTTGCCTTCTTCGCGGCCGTCTTCCGTGCGGGTGCCTTCTTTGCCGCGGCGGGCGCCGGGTCGGTATTGGTCACGCTGTTCTCCCACTGACGTTGTGCTGTGAACCGCATGGCTGACTGTTGTGAATCAGACCACTGAACTATGATCGTGACACAATGACCTGCGACTTTCTTGGCTCTTCAGGTCAACGGATTCGCCCTATTTTGTTCTCGAAGTACAAAACGGAGGAGCTGTGCGGGCTGCACCACCGGAACGGATCGGACCCGGCAGCGAAGTGGTCCGCGACTGGCTGGCCGAGTACGTCTACGAGACCATGCGCACCGAGCAGCTCGAGCAGATCGTGGACCGGCTCGACAACGCGATCATCGCCCGCGTCCCGGAGCTCGCCGACCGGGACATGCGCCGCGACCTGGCCGCCAGCACCCGTGCGCACGCGCGGGTGATGCTCAGCGGAATCACCAGCGACACCTTCGAATACGCGCTGCCCGAAGAGGCGCACGCGTTCGCGCGGACCATCGCCCGGCGCGGCTTCGAGTTGCGCCTGCTGTTGCGGACCTATCACGTCGGCATGGAGGCCGTGCTCGACTACATGACCGACACCATCGACCAGCGCCCCGCCCCACAGGAAATCGAGCGGGCGGTGATGCTGCGGCTGTTCGAGCGGGCGACGAAATGGGTCAGCCTGTCGGTCGAATTGCTCACCGACACCTACATGCAGGAACGGGAGCGGGTGCTGCGGGCCGCGCTGAACCGGCGCACCGAGACGATTCGCGCGCTGCTGGCCGGGGACGAACTCGACCTGGACCAGGCCTCGGCGCGGCTCGGCTACCGGCTCGGCCAGCGGCACCTCGCGTTCGTGCTGTGGACCGACGAGAGCGAATCCGGCGGCGGCGACGGCGAGGTGATCGGCCAGCTCGAGCGGGTCGCGACCCGGGTGGCGGCCGAACTCGGCACCGGCAGGCTGCTCACCGTCGCGTCCGGGTCGAGCGGCATGTGGGCGTGGGCCGGGCTGGACGATCTGCCGAGTGCCGACGTGACCCGGATCGAGCAGGAGTCCGGCGCGTTGGCACGGATCACCGCGGGGCTGGTCGAATCACCGGTCCGGATCGCCTTCGGCGTGCCCGCCGGACAGGTCGGCGGATTCCGGCAGAGCCATCGCGAGGCGGTCGCGGCGCGGCACGTGGCCGAACGCGGTGCGGCCACGACGACGCGGGTCATCGGCTATCGCGAGGTGGAGATCGCCTACCTGGCCGGCGCGGACGACGCGGCCATGCGCGGCCTGATCGGCCGGGAATTGCGCACACTGTCCGGCTCGGACCCGAACGCGGCGCGGTTGCGCGAGACGTTGCACGCCTATCTGAAGAGCCATCGCAGCCCGGAGGCCACGGCCAAACTGCTTGGGGTGCACAAGAACACGGTGCGCTACCGGATCCAGCGAATCGAGGAACTGCTCGGTCATCCGATCGAGCAGCGCAGCCTGCCGCTGGAGGTCGCGCTGGCCTGCGTCGCCGCCTACGGGGTGGACGCGCTGCCCTGAACCGGCGCGCGAGCGATCAGTCGGACCCGGCCGCGACCGGGCGATCGGGTAGATCCGCGAGTAGCTGGGTGGTGGCCGCGGCGATGGCCGTGACGGCCTTGTCGACCGCGGCCTTGGTCGTGGAGCTCAGGCCGGACACACCACCGACCGTGCGCACGTACTGCAGTGCGGCAGCATAGATTTCCTGCTCGGTCGGGGCAGGCTCCAGGCCGCGAAGGAGGGTGATGTTACTACTCATGCGAGCACAGTAGCTCTCCGGCGGGGTATGCGGCAGGGCAAGAAAAACTCCGAACCCCGCCGCGCCTGCGGGGACACGCAGAATTCGTCCCATTACACAGGCTCTTCCAAGATCTATGGTGAACAATCGAGGTCATGCCTGCCCGCGGTGTACCCACGTTGACAACCTTCCCGTACGAGGAACTGGATCAGCGCGAAGAGGACCACTGGTCCGGCGCGGCGGTCGCCGACGACGAACTGCGCGCCCTCGCGCTCGGCGCCTTCTACTCCGCGCGCTGGGACGCCTTCCACGACGCGCTGCTGCTCGGCCCGGAGCGCGAGCATCCACTCGGCGACCGCCGCGAGCTCGCCATCGACACGCTCACCGGCGCCTGGGGCATCACCGACGCGACCGAGGCGCAGGCCTCGATGGAGCAGCTACTCGACGGCATGCACGCGCCGTTGTACGCGCTGGTCCACCCGCTGGTGATGGCCTCGATCAACGCCAGCGAGCGAGACCGGTTCGGCGAGCGCGCCGATCGGCACCGGGCGTTCCTGCGGCAGGTCGGGTCGTTCCGCGGGATGGACAATCCGGAGGCCCTGGTCCGCGACTACGACATCTGGTCGCAGGCGATCAAGATCGGCTTCACCGATCATCTGGCCCGGCCGTTGCCCAGCGACATCCACGCGTGGGACCTGGCCCGGGTGGTCGCGGTCGCGCGGATGGCCTTCACCGCCGGATACCTCGACGCCGACCTGGCCTGGGACTACCTGGCCCGGGCCCTGCCCATCGCGCAGGCCAAGTACCGCAACTGGCGGCAGTTCGGCGACGCCTACCTGACCGGCTGGACCTACTGGCAGGCGTGCGAGGACCTCGCCGAGCTGAAGAACGGTGGCGTCGACCGCCGGATGGAACTGCTGCGGCTGTGGATGCGGCCGACCAGCCCGTGGCGGCGGATCAGCCTGACCGTGCCGCCGGTGGTACAGGCCTGAGCCGACCGCGCGGCTAGCTCTTCCGCTGAGCTAGCCGCCATCCGGCAGGGAACGCAGGATGCCGCGGCCGTAGCGCTGGAACTGAGCGTCGTCGACCATACCGAGCGAGTGCCGCTCGACCAGCAGCTCCCACTCCGAATACAGCTGGGCCACACCGGGATCGGCCGGGCCGGCGCCGCCGTCGGCGGAGTCGCGGCGGACCGCGAAATTCACCGCGAGCGTGACCCGTTCGGTGTCGGCGCGGTCGTTGCCGGTGAAGTGCAGGGTGATGTTCCCGTCGTGCACGTCCATGCCGGTCTCGCTGCGGGGCGCCCCGATCTCGCCCGCCATGGCCGGGGTGCCGTCGGTGTTGCGGGCCCACAGCACGGCCGGGATGGGCAGTTCGTGCGCGTAGCGGTCGCCCGTGCCGATCGAGATGAACAGCAGCCGCCCGGTGGTCGCGGCGAGCAGGCCGGGACCGGTGCCCGCGGGCGGCCGCGCGACGGCGATCGCGGTTTCCAGCACGTATTCGTCGGGCGTGACGTATCGGTGCAGCGCGGCGATGGCCGGTTTCGCTTCCTTGTGCGGCGCCATCCGGCGCACGGCACGGTCCACATCGGCCCGGGTCGGGCCGGATTTGCCCCAGGTCGGAGCGGGTGGGTTCAGGTCGGGGGCGGCCACGTCGATGCGCTGGGTGGCCAGGATCTGGCTGTTGATCCGGTCGACGATCTCGGTCGCGGCCGGAACGTCGTGCTCGGCGATCAGCACGGGCAACGGGGTGCGGTCGGCGGGCACACCGGTCAGCACGGGAGTCGGATATCTCAGGTATATCTCGATGACAACGGCGTCGTCGGCGCGTCGATTCAGCCGGACCTTCAGCAGGTCCGAGATCGGGACGTCGAGCACCCGCTCGCCATCGGAGCCAGGCCGCAGGACGATCAACCGCCCGCGCCCGTGACGCACTATCGCTGTGGGTGTCCGTAGCTCAACTATGTCCATACCCCCTGCGCTCTGTTCGATTTGCAGTACTCGCGGTGCCCTACGTGGTTTATGCTTCGCTGCCTCCTCGGGCATCCGCACTGCGGGTTCGATTTGCAGTACTCACGGTGCCCTTGCGTGGTTACGCTTCGCTGCCTCCTCCGGGCACGTCGCTCGCACTACGAGGTTGGGTTTACGGTGCTCGCGGGGCCTTTATCTGTTTACGCAAGCTACCGTCTCCGTGCCCGTCGCTCGCACCGCGGTGTTGTGTCGTCGCTCACGATAGGCGGAACATGCCATGATTGTGACCACTTGGAGTAACCCGGACCGGGGTCTTCGGGAACCACCGAGGTCCCTTGGCCGTTTACCCCTTTAACTGCACCTGCAGCCGAACTGCGCGATGTATCGACTAGACCGTACGCGGTAACGTGGCATGTCCGCATCCGAACCCTCCCGGAGCCGGACGCGCCCGACGCATCGCTAGCACGAACCGGAGACACCGGAAAGGACTGGCCGGACCGGCCGACGCTCTATGAACCGCAAGACTGTGTTTCGCACCCTGGCCATAGTCTCGGGCATCTTGCTCGTGATCTATGCGTTCAGCTATTTCGGCAACGACACGCGCGGCTGGAAGAGCGTCGATACGTCCGTCGCATTGAGCCAGCTGAACGACAAGAGCAACGTCAAGAATGTTCAGATCGATGATCGTGAACAGCAACTGCGCATCGAGCTGAAGAACGGCAACGACGCGACCGGTGGCCAGAGCAAGATCATCGCCAAATACCCTGGCGGCAGCGCGAGTTCCGGACAGGTCTTCGACGCCGTGAAGAATTCCGGCGCGACCTATAACACCGTGGTCAAGCAGGACAGCTGGCTGACCCAGATCCTGCTGTTCGTGCTGCCCATGATCATCCTGCTCGGCCTGTTCGTCTTCGTCATGGCCCGCATGCAGGGCGGTGGTCGCGGCGGCATGATGGGCTTCGGCAAGTCGAAGGCCAAACAGCTGTCCAAGGACATGCCGAAGACCACGTTCGCCGACGTGGCCGGTGCCGACGAGGCGGTCGAAGAGCTCTACGAGATCAAGGACTTCCTGCAGAACCCGGTGCGCTACCAGGCCCTCGGCGCCAAGATCCCGAAGGGCGTGCTGTTGTACGGCCCGCCCGGAACCGGTAAGACGCTGCTCGCGCGCGCCGTGGCCGGCGAGGCGGGCGTGCCGTTCTTCACCATCTCCGGTTCGGACTTCGTCGAGATGTTCGTCGGTGTCGGCGCGTCACGCGTGCGCGACCTGTTCGAACAGGCCAAGCAGAACAGCCCCTGCATCATCTTCGTCGACGAGATCGACGCGGTCGGCCGCCAGCGCGGCGCCGGCCTCGGCGGTGGCCACGACGAACGCGAGCAGACGCTGAACCAGCTGCTGGTCGAGATGGACGGTTTCGGCGATCGCACCGGCGTCATCCTGATCGCGGCGACCAACCGCCCGGACATCCTCGACCCCGCGCTGCTGCGTCCGGGCCGGTTCGACCGGCAGATCCCGGTCGGCAACCCCGACCTTGCAGGCCGCCGCGCCATCCTGCGGGTGCACTCGCAGGGCAAGCCGATCTCGCCCGACGCCGACCTCGACGGTCTGGCCAAGCGGACCGTCGGCATGTCCGGCGCCGACCTGGCCAACGTGATCAACGAGGCCGCGCTGCTCACCGCCCGGGAGAACGGCGCCGTCATCACCGGCGACTCGCTCGAGGAATCGGTCGACCGCGTGGTCGGCGGCCCGCGCCGCAAGAGCCGGATCATCAGCGAGCACGAGAAGAAGATCACCGCCTACCACGAGGGCGGCCACACCCTGGCGGCCTGGGCGATGCCGGACATCGAGCCCGTCTACAAGGTGACCATCCTGGCCCGCGGCCGCACCGGCGGCCACGCCATGACGGTGCCCGAGGACGACAAGGGCCTGATGACCCGCTCGGAGATGATCGCCCGCCTGGTGATGGCGATGGGCGGCCGCGCGGCCGAGGAGCTGGTGTTCCACGAGCCGACCACCGGCGCGTCCTCCGATATCGACCAGGCCACCAAGATCGCTCGCGCGATGGTGACCGAATACGGCATGAGCTCGCGCCTGGGCGCGGTGCGCTACGGCCAGGAGGCCGGGGATCCGTTCCTCGGCCGCTCGATGGGCCAGGCCTCGGATTACTCGCACGAGGTCGCCGGCGCCATCGACGAGGAGGTGCGCAACCTGATCGAGGCCGCGCACACCGAGGCGTGGGCCATCCTCAACGAGTACCGCGACGTGCTCGACGTGCTGGCGACGGCGCTGCTGGAGAAGGAGACCTTGCACCGCAAGGAGCTCGAAACCCTGCTCGCGTCGGTGCAGAAGCGGCCGCGGATCACCGCGTTCAACGACTTCGGCGATCGCGTGCCGTCGAACAAGCCGCCGGTGAAGACCCCGGGCGAGCTGGCGCTCGAGCGCGGCGAGCCGTGGCCGCCGGAGCAGATCCCCGCGCCGCTGCCCGCCGGCGTGGCCAGGGAGAACCAGCCCGCCAACGGCTACCCGGACACCGGCGCCTACGACGCGCCCCCGCAGTACGGCTACCCCGCGCCGCCCGCGACCGGGTACCCGGCGCAGCAGGGTCCCGCGCAGGGTGGTTACCCGCAGCGCGGGGGCACGCACGGGTCGCGACCGGACTACGGTGCTCCGGCCGGTTGGTCGGCCCCCGGCTGGCCGCCGCGGGACGAGCAGCAGCCGGGGCAGCCGCCCGGCTGGACCGAGCCGCAGCCGAACCAGGGCTACCAGCCGTCGTGGGGTCCGCAGGGCGCCCAGCCGGACGGTGGCTACGAGCGCGGCAACTACGGCGAGCACCCCGGATACGACGAGCCGGGTCGCCCGAACCCGAACGGCGACGGCGAGAACGGCGAGTGGGACAGGCCGAACAACGGCCGGCACTGAAGCCGGGCGGCGCTCGCGTGACCTGCGTGGTCGGGCGAGCGTCGCCTCCGGGCCGGTTGCTCGCATCGTGCGCGGTGACGATTAGGCTCGACCATCGGGGTGCCGAGTGATTGCCGGGACCCGAGATTTTGGAGGTGTCCTCGATTGTCGGCCAACAATCACATCGGTGGCCACGTGCTCGCCGATTCGGACGGTGTTGACGAGAACGGTTCCGGCAACGGCGTGACCGGCGAACAGCTCGTCGCGCTGGAGACCGGTCAACCGTTCGACCAGGCCAGGGCCGAAGCCGCGGTGCGCGAATTGCTGCTCGCGGTCGGGGAGGATCCGGATCGTCCCGGGCTGCTGGACACGCCCGCCCGGGTCGCCCGCGCCTACCGGGAGATGTTCGCCGGGCTCTACGTCGAGCCGGACGCGGTCTTGAACACCACGTTCGACGAGGGGCACCAGGAATTGGTGCTGGTCCGCGACATTCCCATGTACTCCACCTGTGAACACCACCTGGTGTCCTTCCACGGTGTCGCGCACGTCGGCTACATCCCCGGCAAGCACGGCCGGGTCACCGGGCTGTCCAAACTGGCCCGCGTGGTCGACCTGTACGCCAAGCGCCCGCAGGTGCAGGAGCGGCTGACCAGCCAGATCGCCGACGCGGTGATGCGCAAGCTGGACCCGCGCGGCGCCATCGTGGTGATCGAGGCCGAGCACCTGTGCATGGCCATGCGCGGGATCCGCAAGCCGGGCGCGAGCACCACCACCTCGGCGGTGCGCGGCCTGTTGCAGTCCAGCCCCTCGTCCCGCGCCGAGGCGCTCGATCTCATTCTCCGGAAGTGAACGAGGATCACATGACCGCAGATGGGAGCAGCTTCGCGCGTGGCGGTCGCTCCTGTGTGGTGATGGGCGTCGTCAACGTCACCAGTGATTCGTTCTCCGACGGCGGTCGCTACCTCGACCCCGAACTCGCCATCGCGCACGGCATCGAGCTGTACGCCGAGGGCGCCGACATCGTCGACATCGGCGGCGAGTCGACCAGACCCGGCGCGGTGCGCATCGACCCGGAAACCGAAGCCGCGCGGGTGGTTCCGGTGATCCGCGGTCTGGTCGCGGCGGGCGTGCCGACCAGCGTCGACACCATGCGCGCGAGCGTGGCCGAGGCCGCGCTCGCGGCCGGTGTCTCCGTGGTGAACGACGTGTCCGGCGGCCGCGCCGACCCGGACATGGTGAAAGTCGTTGCCGCCGCGGACGTCCCGTGGATCCTCATGCACTGGCGCGCGGGCGCCGACTACCGGCACACCGGGCCGGCCGACCACTACGACGACGTGGTCGCCGAGGTGCTCGCCGAGCTGAGTACCCAGGTGGACCTGGCCGTTGCCGCGGGCGTCGATCCGTCCCGCCTGATTCTCGATCCCGGCCTCGGCTTCGCCAAGAACGCCGGACACAACTGGGATCTGCTCGGCGCGCTGCCCGAGCTGATCGGCCAGGGACTGCCGGTCCTCGTCGGCGCCTCCCGCAAACGCTTCCTCGGCGCGTTGCTCGCCGACGAGTCCGGCCCGCGACCGCCCGACGGCCGCGAGATCGCCACCGCGACCGTCTCCGCGCTGGTCGCCATGCACGGCGCGTGGGGCGTGCGGGTGCACGACGTGCGCGCCTCGCTGGACGCCATCACCGTGACCGATGCCTGGCAGGTCGCCGCCCGGCACCGCACCGCCCAGCCGAGCCCGGTACCAGGAGCGCACCGATGAACCCGACCCCCGTCACCGCCGATCAGGCCGCGGCGCAGGCGAATCCGACGGTCCAGCGCGGCGCCGACCGCATCGAGCTGCGCGGGCTGCGTGCCTACGGCTATCACGGGGTGTTCGAACACGAGCGCCGCGACGGCCAGGAATTCGTCGTCGATCTCACCGTGTGGCTGGACTTTTCCGCCGCCGCGGCCACCGACGACATCCTCGCCACCGCGCATTACGGCGAACTCGCCGAAAACGCCGTGCGCATCATCCAGGGCACACCGCGCAACCTCATCGAGACCGTCGCCGCCGAGATCGCCGACGACGTGATGACCGATCCGCGCATCGCCTCGGTCGAGGTGGTCGTGCACAAGCCGTCCGCCCCGATCCCACACACCTTCACCGACGTCCGGGTGGTCACCTCGCGGCACCGCAAGGAACCGCTGTGACCCGCGCCGTGCTGTCGATCGGTTCCAACCTGGGCGACCGGCTGGCGCATCTGCGCAGCGTCGTGGCCGGACTCGGCGCCCGGGTCGTCGCCGTGTCCCCGGTGTACTCGACCCCGCCGTGGGGCGGGGTCGAACAGGACGACTACCTCAATGCCGTTGTCGTGGTCGATGATCCGGAGCGGGCCGCGATCGACTGGCTGCGCCACGGTCAGCGGCTGGAACAGGCCGCCGATCGGGTCCGCGAAGTGCGCTGGGGCGCACGGACCCTCGACGTCGACGTGATCTGGTGTGCCGACCGCGGGCACGACGAATGGATCGCCGTCAGCAGCGCGGATCCGGAACTGACGCTGCCGCATCCGCAAGCGCATCGCCGCGCGTTCGTCCTGATCCCGTGGCAGGACGTGGAACCGGACGCGACGCTCGAGGTCGACGGCCGGGCGCAGGCCATCACCGACCTGCTCGACGAACTGCCCGCCGCCGAACGCCTCGGCGTGCGACGCACCGAGCTGACCCTGTTGCACGACACCGAAGGTTCGGCGTCGTGCAGCTGAAACCCACGCGAATCCTGGACCTGGCCGCGAACGTGGTGATCGCCGCGATCGTCGCGTGGATCGCGACCCGGATGGCGTACAACAGTTTTCCGCCGATCTCCATCTACGCGGGGGCGTCGCTGTATCCGGTCGCCGTGCTGGAGGCGGTGCTCGGGTTCGTCATCCGGGCCAGGGTCAGCGACAACCAGCTCGGCAACGGCAGGCACCAGCTGCATCCGATCACCGCGGCCCGCGCGGTCGCGCTGGCCAAGGCGTCGCTGCAGGTCGGTTCGATCGCCGCGGGGGTGTGGCTCGGTTTCCTCTGCTGGGTCTTCCCGCAGCGCGGCACCCTCGGCGCGGCCGCCGCGGACAGTCCGGGCGCGATCGTCGGGATGCTGGCGGGGGTGGCTTTGGTTGCTGCGGCCCTGTGGCTCGAGTATTGCTGCCGGGCTCCTGAGGACCCAACCGACGATCCGGCAACCACTTAGCAAATATCGCCCTCGGAATTGCCGCACCGAGTTGTGGGCGCGCGGAGTCGATCAAGCTACCCTGGCTTGCATGGTTTCACCCTCCCGTACCAGCACTTCCCGTCGACGGCGGGACGACGCGGGAAAATTGTTCATCGGCGTATTGATTCTGCTCGGACTGGTTGCCAGCGTTTTCCTGGTCTTCAGCAACAGCTTGCAGTTCGTCCGGATCGGTTTGGTCGCGGCCCTGTGGGCGGCGGTCATCGGCGCATTAGCCGCGACTAGGTATCGCAAGGAAGCGACGATCGACAAGGCCAAGGTTCGCGACCTGCAGACCGTTTACGAGTTGCAGCTCGAGCGGGAGGTCACCGCCCGGCGCGAATTCGAGCTCGGCATCGAGGCGCGGGTGCGCGAGGAAGTCGGCGCCGACGCCACCGAACTGGCCGCGTTGCGCGCCGAACTCACCGTGCTCCGGACCAGTCTGCAACGCCTGTTCGACGGCGACCTGCCGATGGATCGGCCCGCCCTGCGCGCCGACGCGACCCGGGTTCAAGAGCTGACCAGCGCGGGTGGCGAGCCGGCGAACAATAGCTCCGCGAATGCCGGACCCTGGTCGGTCCCGTCGAACCAGCAACCGCGCAGCAGTGTGACCCCGGTGTTCGTGCCCGATCATCCGGAGCCGCCGCTCTTCGCCAGCCCCTTCGACGACCCGGTCACCGCCGAGACGTCGGCGGTCTCGCTGGAGGACGACGAGCCCGCCGAGGTCACCGATGCCGCCGGGACCGACGGCGATCCGGAGCAGTCCGGATCCGGCTGGGCCGACGCCTTCACCGAGGGCCCGGTCATCGAGCCGGCCCCCGCGCCCCGGCCGGCGCCCAAGCCGGCGTACCAGTCGACCCGCCCCTCGGCCTGGCCGACGACGGAGGGCCCGACGGTGGGCACGGCCAGCTCGCGCCGGCGGCGTCGCGCCGAGGCCGACGCGGATTCCGACGCACCCGAACGCCGGCTCTCGGTCGCCGAGATCATGGCCAACCTGCAATCGGAGGAGAAGAGCCGCGACCGGCGCTGACCGCCGCCAATTAGATGCGCGGTGTGAGCGACGGGCCCGGAGGCGGTAGCGAAGCGTGACCACGTAGGGACCCGCGAGCACCGCCAATTAGATGCGCGGTGTGAGCGACGGGCCCGGAGGCGGTAGCGAAGCGTGACCACGTAGGGACCCGCGAGCACCGCCAATTAGATACTGCGTTGTAAATCACTGCCCAGGGCCGTGGCACTGGCAAACATCGGGCCGATATTCTCGATGCCGTACGTCCGGTACCCGCACGGCGGGACTGGAACGAAATCGAGAGGACACTGTTGACCTCGAGAAGCGTGAATTCTGACGACGACGCGGCTTCGGTCCACCCCGTTTCGAACGATCCCCAGTCGGTGGTGGGCGGCGATCTCGCGCCCGCTCGGCTGACCGTCGGCATCGTCTCGGCGGGCCGCGTCGGCTCCGCCCTCGGCGCGGCACTGGAACGCGTCGGCCACGTGGTGTTCGGCGTCTCCGCGATCTCCGACGCCTCGGTCCGCCGCGCGCGGACCCGGCTGCCCGATTCCGAGATCCTGCCGGTCGAGGACGTGGCCGCCCGCAGTGAGCTGCTGCTACTCGCCGTGCCCGACACCGAGCTGGCCGGCCTGGCTCGCGGCCTGGCCGGCGCGAAGGTGGTCCGGCCGGGCACGATCGTCGCGCACACCTCCGGCGCCAATGGCGTCGGCGTGCTCGCCCCGCTGGCCGAGATCGGCGCCATGCCGCTGGCCATTCATCCGGCGATGACGTTCACCGGCCACGACGAAGACATCACCCGGCTGGGCAACGCGTGTTTCGGCATCACCGCCGCCGACGAGATCGGTTACGCCATCGCGCAGGCGCTGGTGATCGAGATGGGCGGCGAGCCGGTCCGGGTGCTCGAGCAGAACCGCGCGCTGTATCACGCGGCGCTCGCGCACGGCAGCAATCATCTGGTCACACTGATCGTGGATGCGGTTGCCGCGCTTCGGGTCGCACTGGAAGGACCCGGTCTGCTCGGGCAGCAGATCGTCGACGACCAGCCGAACGGCCTGGCCGAGCGGCTGCTCGCCCCGCTCGCCTCGGCCGCGCTGGACAACGCGCTGCGGCGTGGGCAGTCCGCGCTGACCGGCCCGGTCGCCCGCGGCGACGCGGATGCCGTCGCCGCACACCTGACCGCACTGGAATCCGTCGATTCCCGCTTGGCCGAGGGCTATCGCGCCCTGTCGCTGCGCACCGCCGAACGCGCGGGCACCAATCCCGCCGTCATCGAGCTGCTGAAAGGGCGCTGATGTTCGATCCGAAATTACGTGCCGCCTACCGGCCCGGTGAGCTGACCGTGCACCACGATCCCGCCGTGATCACCCAGGTGTCCACTGCCCTGCGCAGCGTCGGCCGCACCGTCGCGCTGGTGCCGACCATGGGCGCGCTGCACGAGGGGCATCTGGAGATCGTCCGGCTGGCCAAGCGGAACAACCAGGTCGTGATCGTCTCGATCTTCGTGAATCCGTTGCAGTTCGCCGCGAACGAAGATCTGGACAAGTACCCGCGCACCCTGGACTCCGACGTCGAACTGCTCCGGGCCGAGGGCGTCGGGCTGGTGTTCGCGCCGAGCGTCGCCGACATGTACCCGGACGGCCCGCGTACCACCGTGCAGCCGGGCCCGATCGGCGCCGAGCTCGAAGGGGCAAGCAGGCCAACGCATTTCGCCGGCATGCTGACCGTGGTCGCCAAGCTGCTGCAGATCGCGCGCCCAACCGAGGTGTACTTCGGCGAGAAGGACTACCAGCAGCTCACGCTGATCCGGCAGCTGGTCAGGGACCTGAACTTCGATGTGAAGATCAAGCCGGTGGCCACCGTGCGCGAGCACGACGGCCTGGCCATGTCCTCCCGGAACCGGTTTCTCGATGCGGCACAGCGGGAATCGGCGCTCGGCCTGTCCGCGGCGCTGGCCGCGGGCAAGCACGCCGGTGGCCTCGGGCCCGAGGCCGTGGTCGAAGCGGCCCGCCAGGTGCTGGCCGCGGTGCCCGGCCTCGACGTCGACTACCTCGAATTGCGTTCCACCAATCTCGGTCCCGCGCCGGAGACCGGCAATGCCCGGCTGCTGGTCGCGGCCAGGGTGGGCCCCACCCGGCTGATCGACAATGTCGCCGTCACTCTCGGCGCGCCGATCGACGGCCACCCCAACGCCTCCGTCCAGCGGACCTCCCAGCCCGTTTAGGCGACGAACCAACGAAAGGGCGACGCAATGCTGCGCACCATGATGAAGTCGAAGATCCACCGCGCCACGGTGACCCACGCCGACCTGCACTACGTCGGCTCGGTGACGGTGGACCAGGATCTCCTGGACGCCGCCGATCTGCTGGAGGGCGAGCAGGTCTGCATCGTCGACATCGACAACGGCGCGCGCCTGGAGACCTATGTCATCGCGGGCGAACGTGGATCCGGCGTGATCGGCATCAATGGCGCCGCCGCGCATCTGGTCCACCCCGGCGATCTGGTCATCCTGATCGCCTACGGCCAGCTGAACGAGCAGGAAATCGCGGAATACGAGCCGAAGGTCGTTTTCGTGGACGAGCGCAATCGTCCGGTCGAACTCGGCTCCGATCCGGCGCACGCGCCGGCCGGCTCCGGGCTCACCTCGCCGCGCTCGCTCTCGCTCGCCTGACATGCTGCTGACCATCGACGTCCGCAATACGAATATCGTGCTCGGCCTTTTCTCGGGTACCGGCGCGCATTCGAAACTGGTGCGGCACTGGCGAATTCACACCAATCCGCTGCTGACCGCGGACGAATTCGCGATGCAGGTGCGCGGGCTGGTCGGCCCGCAACTCGACCAGGTGGTCGGAGTTTCCGGGCTGGCCACGGTGCCGCCGGTGCTGCGTGAACTGCGCACGATGCTGACCCAATATTGGGGACACGTGCCGCACGTGCTGGTGGAACCCGGTGTGCGCACCGGAATTCCGCTGCTGGTGGATAACCCGAAAGAGGTCGGCGCCGACCGGATCGTGAACTGCCTGGCCGCCTATCAGCACTACAATTCGCCGGCCATCGTCATCGATTTCGGTACCGCCATCTGTGTCGACCTGGTCTCGGCCAAGGGCGAGTTCCTCGGCGGAATCATCGCCCCCGGCGTGGAGATCGCGACCGAAGCCCTGGTGGAGCGCAGTGCGCTGCGCCGGGTAGAGCTGGCGCGGCCGCGGTCGGTACTGGGGAAGAACAGTATGGAAGCCATGCAATCCGGCGCGGTTTTCGGTTTCGCCGGGATGGTGGACGGACTGATCGATCGGATTCGCGACGAGTTCGAGGCCTTTTCCGGCAATGACGTCGCGGTGGTCGCGACCGGCCCGACCGCGGCGCTGATCGTCCCGGAATCGGAGACCATCGACGATCACGACCCGTACCTCACCCTGACCGGGTTGCGGCTCGTATATGAGCGGAACCAGCGTCGCAAGGGCGCTGTCTGATTCTCGCCATGTCGGATTCGTCGCACCCATCGGCGCTTGCCTCCCCAGTGTCCGATGCTGATACACTCACCGCTGTGTATTTCCGCGTGCGCACCCAGGAGTGTTGTCGAGGCTGACCAAGCCTCGACCGATCGAGGCTGACCACCGCCCTCGACCGTTCGCGACCTCCTGGAGATTCGCTCATGCGTTCTTCCGTACTTTCCCTTTCCGTAGCCCGGGATGCCTTTCCGGCTACCCCGCCGCTCGAACGCGCCGTGGCCTCCGCATTGCCGACCCGCCTGCGTCCCGCCGATTTGCTGCGGCTGACCGACGAAGGCGCCGAGGATGTATTGGCCGGGCGGTACGACCATCTGCTGCCCGCGAACGGCGTGTGGCCCGCCGATGAACGGTGGGCGACCCGGCTGCTCACCGATGACGAAGTCGATGTCTGGCTGATCAGCTGGACACCGGGAAAATCCACCGAATTGCACGACCACGCCGGCTCGCTCGGCGCGTTGACCGTGCTCAGCGGGGCGCTTTCGGAATTCCGCTGGAACGGCAGCGAACTACGCCGCCGTGTGCTGTCCGCGGGCGATCAAGCGTCCTTTCCCATCGGCTGGGTGCACGATGTAATGCGGGCCCCGGCGCAGTCCGTGGCCGGCAGCGCCACCGAGTCGATCGACCCCGCACTGCTCGAACCGACGCTCAGCGTGCACGCCTATTCACCGCCGCTCACCGCCATGTCCTATTACGAGGTCACCGGCCACGGAAGCCTGCGGCGCACCCGAACCGTTCTCACCGACCAGCCCGAAGGTGATATGTAATGACTCGCCTGACCATCGATCAGATGCTCGACAACGCGCGGGCCCAACTGAACCGCATCTACGCCTTCGAATTGCCGCAGGCGCTCGCCAGGGGCGCGATTCTGGTGGACATTCGCCCGCAGGCGCAGCGGGTGCGCGAGGGCGCGTTGCCCGGAGCGCTGGTGATCGAGCGGAATGTACTGGAATGGCGGCTCGATCCGACCAGTTCGGCCCGCTTGGCCCTGGCCACCGACCACGATGTGGAATGGATCGTCGCCTGCTCCGAGGGCTATACCTCCAGCCTCGCCGCCGCGGCGCTGCAACAACTCGGGCTGCACCGGGCGACCGATCTGGTCGGCGGCTTCCACGCATTGAAGGCGGCCGGTCTGCTGCACATCGGAATCCAAGCGCCGCACTTCGCCCGCGAGGTCGACTCGCTCGCCTCGCTGTAATTACCCTGCATCACTTCCATCTCGAAAGATCCGGGCGCACAAGCGGTTTCGCGTCCGGATCGATGCATGCCCGCTATTTCCCCGGATAGCGGACCGTGCAAATCCGGCGAACAACGCGGGGACGGGCCGAGACCGTTTCGTTACTCCGGGAAGTAGGCCGGGCGGGCCGCAAAACGATTTCCGGTGCACGCTAGGGTTGTTGGATGTGAGCACCAGCGACACTTCCTCGTCCAGCGATCCCGCATCGGATTCGCGGCCTGCCGTGGCGCCCGACGCCGACGATGCCCCGGAGCAGATACGGATTCGCAAGGAGAAGCGGGAGCGGTTGCTCGCGGACGGCGGTGACGCCTATCCCGTCGTCGTGCCGCGCACGCATACCCTCGCCGAAATTCGTGCCGCATATCCGGATCTGGCCGCCGACACCCAGACCGGGTTGCAGACGGGTGTCGCTGGTCGCGTCATATTCATGCGTAATACCGGCAAGCTGTGTTTCGCGACGCTGCAGGAGGGTGACGGCACCAAGTTGCAGGCGATGATCAGCCTCAACGGTGTCGGCGCCGACGCGCTCGCGGCCTGGAAGTCCGATGTCGACCTCGGCGACTTCGTTTTCGTGCACGGCGAGGTGATCTCCTCGCGCACCGGTGAATTGAGCGTCATGGCCGATTCCTGGTTCATGGCGGCCAAGTCGCTGCGGCCGCTGCCGGTGGCGCACAAGGAGATGAACGAGGAGTCCAGGGTCCGGCAGCGCTATGTCGATCTGATCGTGCGTCCGGAGGCCAGGGAAATGGCCAGGACGCGCATCGCGGTGGTGCGTGCCCTGCGTAATGCGCTGGAACGGCGCGGCTTCCTCGAGGTGGAGACGCCGATGCTGCAGACGCTGCACGGCGGCGCCGCGGCCCGGCCGTTCGTTACCCATTCCAATGCCCTGGATATCGATCTCTACCTGCGAATCGCGCCGGAGCTGTTCCTGAAGCGCTGCGTGGTCGGCGGGCTGGAGCAGGTCTTCGAGATCAACCGGAACTTCCGCAACGAGGGCTCGGACTCCACGCATTCTCCCGAGTTCGCGATGCTGGAAACGTACGAGGCGTACGGCACCTACGACGACTCCGCGCGGATGACCCGGGAATTGGTCCAGGAAGTCGCCCAGGAGGTGTTCGGCACCCAGGTGGTCACCCTGGCCGACGGCACGGAATACGACCTGCGCGGGGAGTGGACGACGGTCGAGATGTACCCGTCGCTCTCCGACGCCCTCGGCGTCTCCGTGACACCGGAAACGTCGGTCGCGGAATTGCGCGCGCTCGCCGATCGGGTCGGTCTGGAAATTCCCGAGGGTAAGGGCTATGGCCACGGCAAACTCGTCGAGGAACTGTGGGAACACCAGTACGGCGACAAGCTCTACGCGCCGACTTTCGTGCGCGACTTCCCGGTGGAGACCTCGCCGCTCACCAGGCAACATCGGACCACGACCGGGGTCACCGAGAAGTGGGATCTCTATGTCCGTGGCTTCGAGTTGGCTACTGGCTATTCGGAGTTGGTGGATCCGGTGATCCAGCGCGAGCGCTTCGTGGATCAGGCGCGACTGGCCGCGCAAGGCGACGACGAGGCTATGGCGTTGGACGAGGACTTCCTTGCCGCGATGGAGCACGGCATGCCGCCGACCACGGGTACAGGTATGGGAATCGATCGTCTGTTGATGGCGTTGACGGGTCTCGGAATCCGGGAAACAATACTGTTCCCAATTGTGCGACCGGTCACTCGCTGACCAGCTGATTGCAAAATCTCGGCCTCGTCTTGGAAAATTTGGAATTCGAGGTATTCTTGCCTCGGGTAATCGGCCTAGTATGCGGGTCGCACGATTTCGAGAGGACGTTCATCTCATGGCAAAGAAGGTCACCGTTAGCCTGATCGACGATGTCGATGGGGAGTCCATCGCGGACGAGACCATCGAGTTTGCGATCGACGGTGTTTCGTACGAGATCGACCTGTCGTCGGCGAATGCCGCGAAGCTGCGCGACGGGCTGGAAGAGTGGGTTTCGAGTGCCCGCCGAGTGAGTGGCCGTCGCCGGGTCAAGGCCGCCGCGACCGCGACGGGTGCCCCCAAGAGCCGGGTCTCCATCGACCGCGAACAAAGTGCGGCAATTCGCGAGTGGGCTCGCCGGAATGGACACAAGGTGTCCGCGCGGGGACGTATCTCCGCGGACATCACCGACGCGTACAACAAGGCCGCGAAGGGTTAGTTTCATATTTTTCAGC
Source organism: Nocardia sp. NPDC006044 (assembly GCF_042871115.1). Lineage (NCBI taxonomy): Bacteria > Bacillati > Actinomycetota > Actinomycetes > Mycobacteriales > Nocardiaceae > Nocardia > Nocardia sp. NPDC006044. The sequence goes on along the minus strand of NZ_JBIAID010000006.1, from coordinate 228,915 downwards.
CGCCGTCCCAGCGAATCGTGCGACGCCGGGGCGGCGGTTTTCTCTTTGTCCGGCGGCTCATAGGCTGCTGATATAACCGCGCGGCGCGAAGACACGCTGCTCGAAGTGGCGCGCGGATCGATCTTGCTCGTGGTTCCAGGACGCGGCACCATGGAAACGTGCGACGGTCACTGGCGGTATGGAGAGACGAGGTATCAGCGCAGTGACTGGATTCGTCGGATCATTTTTGCGATTCCAAGATGACACGGGTCGTCAGCAGGAACTCATGCTCAGCGCCGATCGCGAGCGGGTGACCATCGGCCGCTCGCCGCAGGCCGACCTCGCGCTGCCCTGGGACGCCGAGGTGTCCCGGCTGCACGCCGCGATCGAATATCTCGGCGCGCAGTGGACCATCGTGGACGACGGCCTTTCCCGCAACGGCACTTTCGTCAACGGCGACCGGCTGGTCGGCCGGCGCAGGCTGATGGCGGGCGACGTCATCCGGGTCGGCACCTCGCGGGTGTCCTTCCATGATTTCGGCGGCGTCGCCGACGACATCACCCGCGTCTCCAGCGGAACGGTGCCGCCGAGTTTCCGCTCGCTCACCGAAACTCAGCGTTCGGTGCTGATCGCGCTGTGCCGCCCGTACAAGAACGGCGCGGCCTTCGCGACGCCCGCCTCCAATCAGCAGATCGCCGAGGAATTGTTCCTCAGCGTCGACGCGATCAAGACGCATCTGCGCGCGCTGTTCGCCAAGTTCGGCGTCGAAGACCTGCCGCAGAACGCGAAGCGGGTCCGCCTCGCCTTCCTGGCGATTCAGAGCGGGCTCATCTCCGACCGGGATCTGTGACCCGCGCGTAGACGATCGCTTAGCCGGCCGAGTGTCTCGGCCATGGATAGCCGTGTCGGAACCGGCTTGACTTAGACACATCGAACCGGAGCGATGAGGGCTCCAGTCGGGTTTCACTCAGGAGGAATTATGACCGCCGCACGCCTGGCCGCCCTGGTCGCGGCCACCCTGGCCACCGGGCTCATCGCGGGTCTTTTCTACGGCTACGCGAACTCGGTGATGCCGGCGCTCAACCAGACCGACGATCGCACCATGATCGACGTGATGCAGAAGATCAACGTGGTCATCATCAACCCGGTGTTCATGATCGGGTTCATGGGCACCGTCGGGTTCTCGATTCTGGCCGCGGCGCTGCACCTGGGTAAGGACCAGCGCACCACGCTGATCTGGATCGGTGTCGGCCTGGTCATCAACATCATCGCCTTCGCCGTCACTTCCGGCCTGAACGTGCCGCTGAACGACCAGCTGGCCGCCGCGGGCGATCCGGCCCAGATCGCCGACCTGGCCAAGGTCCGGGCCGACTTCGAGGCCACCTGGGTGCGGTGGAACATCGTCCGCGCGGTGCTGCACACGCTGGCCTTCCTGGTGCTCTGCGGCGCGCTGTTCGCCTCCGGCGTCCAGCAGGGCAAGGCGAGCGCCGCGGCGCCCGGACCGCAGATGGCGCAGGGCCAGTTCCCCGGCCAGCCGGGTGCCCCCGCCTACCGGCAGGGCTAGACCGCAACGGGCACAACCAGTTTCGCGACTCGACCGCGCCTGGGACACGCCGCACGGTAGCTTTCTGGAACACGTTCCAGATTTGGAGGCTACTGTGCAGCGTGTTCCAGGCTTTTCGCTTCTCGTCGTCCTGTTCGCCGCGCTGTGCGCGCTCGCCTCGGCGCCGGCCCAGGCCGAGCAATATCCGGTCGACTACAACTTCTTCGCAGGCATCCCGAACGAACTGGCGAATCCGGGCGGTTCGCTGCCCGGCGCCAACGACTGGTCCTGCCGCCCGAGCGCCGCGCATCCGAACCCGGTGGTGCTCGCGCACGGCACCGGCGGTGGAGCACAGACGAATTGGGGCGTATACGCGCCGCTGCTGGCCGATCAGGGCTACTGCGTGTACTCGATGACCTACGGCGCCTACGACCTGCCCTGGCCGATCTCAGCCATCGGCGGCATGCTGCCGATGGAACAGAGCGCACCGCAGTTCGCCGCCTTCGTCGACCGGGTGCTCGCCGCGACCGGCGCCGCGCGGGTCGACATCGTCGGTCACTCGCAGGGCAATTTCATCGGCAACTATTTCGTCAAGCGGCTCGGCGGCGCGGCCAAAGTGGACAAACTGGTCGCCATCGCGCCGCCCTGGCTCGGCTCGAACGTCGCGGGGGCGGGTGAAATCGCCGCGTTCAGCCAGCGGCTCGGCGCCGGGCGCGCGTTCGACACGCTGGTCGGCTCGCTGTGCCAGGCCTGCCGTCAGGTCGTGGCCGGCTCGGACTTCCTCGCGGCGCTGAACGCGGACGGTGTCTACCACCCGGCGGTGACCTACACCAATATCGCCACCCGCCTCGACGAACTCGTGGTGCCCTACACGTCAGGCCTGGTGCCCGGCCCCAACGTGACCAACATCGTCGTCCAGGACGGCTGTGCCCAGGACTTTTCCGAGCACGCGGGCATCGCGGGCAGCCCACGCGCGGCCGCCTATGTGCTCAACGCGCTCGATCCCGGGCATCCGCACGAGGTGCCGTGCGGTTTCATCCCACCCTTCACGGGGTAGCACCCGGGCAACGGTCGCCGGGTGCGCCGGCGGTGTTCGCTGAGGGCAAAACCCATTCCGGAAACGAATCATGCAATGCTCACGTTATGAGTGAATGACCGTGCTGACGCTGGTCGCCAATAGGGTGGACTGGCGGCGGCAGCATCCCCCGCCAACTAGAGTGGAAGGCGGGGGCCACGACCCCCGGGCTTCATGGCAGGCTGACGCCCACGGTTGTTACACAGCACACTGCGGCGTCTGTTGCCAGAATGTCGGAAGCAGGAGAGTGAGGGAGCGATGTTCGAGAGGTTCACCGACCGCGCGAGGCGTGTCGTTGTCCTGGCCCAGGAAGAGGCCCGGATGCTCAACCACAACTACATCGGTACCGAGCACATCCTGCTGGGGCTGATTCATGAGGGTGAGGGTGTCGCGGCGAAGTCGCTGGAGTCGCTCGGGATTTCGTTGGAGGGGGTGCGCAGCCAGGTCGAGGAGATCATCGGTCAGGGTCAGCAGGCTCCGTCGGGGCATATTCCGTTCACGCCGCGGGCGAAGAAGGTTTTGGAGCTGAGTCTGCGGGAGGCGTTGCAGCTCGGCCACAACTACATCGGTACCGAGCATATTTTGCTGGGTCTCATCCGTGAGGGTGAGGGTGTGGCGGCGCAGGTGCTGGTCAAACTGGGTGCTGATCTCAATCGGGTGCGTCAGCAGGTGATCCAGCTGCTGTCCGGCTATCAGGGCAAGGAGCCCGTGGAGGGCTCCGGTTCGCGTGGTGAGGCGGGTACGCCGTCGACCTCGCTGGTGCTCGATCAGTTCGGCCGTAACCTGACCCAGGCCGCGCTCGAGGGCAAGTTGGATCCGGTGATCGGGCGCTCGAAGGAGATCGAGCGGGTGATGCAGGTGCTGAGCCGGCGCACCAAGAACAATCCGGTGTTGATCGGTGAGCCCGGTGTGGGTAAGACCGCCGTGGTGGAGGGTCTGGCTCAGGCGATCGTCAACGGCGAGGTGCCCGAGACCCTGAAGGACAAGCAGCTCTACACCCTGGATCTGGGTTCGTTGGTCGCGGGCAGCCGCTACCGCGGTGATTTCGAAGAGCGCCTGAAGAAGGTCCTCAAGGAGATCAACACTCGTGGTGACATCATTCTGTTCATCGACGAGCTGCACACGCTCGTCGGTGCGGGTGCTGCCGAGGGCGCGATCGACGCGGCCTCGATCCTGAAGCCGAAGCTGGCTCGCGGTGAGTTGCAGACCATCGGTGCGACCACGCTGGATGAGTACCGTAAGTACATCGAGAAGGACGCGGCGTTGGAGCGCCGGTTCCAGCCGGTCCAGGTCGGCGAGCCGACGGTCGAGCACACCATCAACATTTTGAAGGGTCTGCGCGACCGCTACGAGGCGCACCACCGGGTGTCGATCACCGACGGCGCGCTGGTGGCCGCGGCGACGTTGGCCGACCGCTATATCAACGACCGGTTCTTGCCGGACAAGGCGATCGATTTGATCGATGAGGCGGGTGCGCGGATGCGGATCCGTCGCATGACCGCCCCGCCGGATCTGCGGGAGTTCGATGACAAGATCGCTGATGCGCGCCGGGAGAAGGAGTCCGCGATTGATGCGCAGGACTTCGAGAAGGCGGCACGGTTGCGGGACAAGGAAAAGCAGCTCGTCGCCAAGCGTGCCGAGCGGGAAAAGCAGTGGCGTTCCGGTGATCTGGATGTGGTCGCCGAGGTCGATGACGAGCAGATCGCGGAGGTGCTGGCCAACTGGACCGGTATCCCGGTGTTCAAGCTGACCGAGGAGGAGACCACCCGTCTGCTCCGCATGGAGGACGAGCTGCACAAGCGGATCATCGGCCAGGAAGACGCGGTCAAGGCCGTGTCCAAGGCGATCCGCCGCACGCGTGCCGGCCTGAAAGACCCGAAGCGTCCGTCGGGGTCGTTCATCTTCGCCGGTCCGTCCGGTGTCGGTAAGACCGAGCTGGCGAAGTCGCTGGCGAATTTCTTGTTCGGTGATGACGACGCGTTGATCCAGATCGACATGGGTGAGTTCCATGACCGGTTCACCGCGTCGCGGCTCTTCGGTGCCCCTCCGGGCTATGTCGGGTATGAGGAGGGTGGTCAGCTGACCGAGAAGGTGCGGCGTAAGCCGTTCTCGGTGGTGTTGTTCGACGAGATCGAGAAGGCCCATCAGGAGATCTACAACACCCTGTTGCAGGTCCTCGAGGACGGCCGGTTGACCGATGGTCAGGGCCGGACGGTCGATTTCAAGAACACGGTGCTGATCTTCACCTCGAACCTGGGCACCTCGGATATTTCCAAGGCGGTCGGGTTGGGCTTCTCCCAGTCCAACATTCAGGGCTCGAACTACGAGCGGATGAAGCTGAAGGTCAACGACGAGCTGAAGAAGCATTTCCGGCCCGAGTTCCTCAACCGTATCGACGATGTCATCGTGTTCCATCAGCTCACGACCGAGCAGATCGTGCAGATGGTCGATCTGATGATCGGCCGGGTCGGTGTGCAGTTGAAGAACAAGGACATGTCGATGGAGCTGTCCGAGCAGGGCAAGGCGCTGCTGGCCAAGCGTGGCTTCGACCCGGTGCTGGGCGCGCGTCCGTTGCGGCGCACGATCCAGCGTGAGATCGAGGACCAGCTCTCGGAGAAGATCCTGTTCGGCGAGATCGGACCCGGCCAGACCGTGTTCGTCGACGTCGAAGGCTGGGACGGCGAAGGCACCGGCGAAGACGCCAAGTTCACCTTCACCGGCAAAACCAAACTCACCAAGGCCGACGACAAGGGCGACGAAAAGCCCGAGGTCGTCCTGACCGGCGCCACCGAAGGCACCGCCGAAGCCTCCGGCGAGTAACAGCACCACGCAGAAGGCCCGCCTCCGCAAGGGAGGCGGGCCTTCTGCGTTGTCAGCCACCTTCAGCCACCCGCGGGATGATTGTTTTCGCATAGCTGCGCCAAACTGCCTCGTGTTGGGTCGATCGACTGGGCGCGCCCAGTCATCTGGTAGCCGCCAAAAATATCGGCTTAAGTGATATTATTGATGCATAAAATGATATTATTGGTGTATGAATGACGGGCATCTACTCGACCTCGCCGACTTGGCTGAGGGGCAGTGGGGCCTGCTCACAACCAGCCAAGCTGCCACCAGAGGAGTCAGCCCGATGCAGCTCAAGCGCTACACCGATCGTGGGCTGCTTGTCCGGCTGCGTCACGGTGTGTACCGGCTCTCGGGCGCCCCCGGATCCCGGCACGAGGCACTCCGCGCGGAATGGCTTGCGCTGGAACCGAAACGAAGCGCGGCCGATCGGCTGGCGGACCCGGTGCCGATCGGGGTGGTCAGTCATCGCTCGGCAGCGGCCCTGCAGGACCTAGGCGATCTCGACGCCGACGTTCACACATTCACTGTTCCTCGGCGACGCAACAGCAGTCGCAATCCTGAGCTCGCCTTCCGTGTCGGCACACTCGAGCGTTCCGACTGGCACCGCGTCGAAGGCCTGCCCGTCACCCGCCCGTTGCGCACCGTCGTAGATCTCGCCGCCGCCCACACGGATGGCGGTCACCTCGCCACCGTCGTCCGGGACGCTATCCTCACCGGCGATACGACCTCCCACCAGGTCGCCGATGCGCTGCGTCCGTACGCACACCACTACGGCATGCGCCCCGGCGACGGCGACGGATTGGTCCGCGACTTCATCGCAGAAGCCGGCATCCCCGCCTCCGCCATCGATATGGCAGCCGTCCATGCCTCAGCATCCTCGATTCCGCCGGCCAAACTCGACGACATCAACGCGGCCGTGATCAGCGCCCTGACCTCCACCTCTGAATGGGCGGATCTGCTCGCGGATATCCGCGATACGGTCACCCGCGACTTCGGACAAGCGCCGAACCGTGCTGCTGAGCCAGAACCCGAGTACGACGCTGGGGAGTCATGAACCAGCCACATCGATCGGCGTCCGCCTTCCGAATGTCGCTCAACGCCAAGGTCAAACAGGTTGCCCGCGCCACCGGGCGACCACCCACGCAGATCCACCGCGAGTTCTACTTGCTCAGATTTCTCGGCCGCGTCTTCTCCGACGCCGGTAGCCCCTGGGTGCTCAAAGGCGGCAGCGGCCTGCTGGTCCGCATCGCCGATGGCGCTCGGTACAGCCGTGACATCGACATTCTGCGGACCGACGTCGACGCCGACCAAGCCGTGACCGAACTCCAGCAGCTCTGCGCTACTCCCAGCGATCTCGATCCATTGACTTTCGAGGTGCGCCGCGGAAAGAACGATCCTGCCACCTCGCACAGCGCGCAACTGGTGACCACGGTCTACTACGGCGTCACCGAACTCCACCATTTCCCCATCGATCTCTCGATCAGGCCCACCCTGGCTTCCGATATCGATCATGTCGAACCGGCAACAGTCCTGGAGTTCGACAACTTCGCCGATCTGCCGCCGTTTCGCTGCCTTTCTCTGGCCGATCAGATCGCGGACAAGATCGCCGCGATGTACGAAGTCCACGGCCCCAACGCCACGCCATCCACGCGCTGGCACGATCTGGTGGACCTGTTGCTCATCATCGACAGGTTCCCCATCGACGCCGCCAAAACCCTGCGAGCACTTCGGATTCAACAACAACGACGTGACCATCTGACCTTGCCTGGCGCCGTCACCCGACCTGGATCCGGATGGGATATGGGATACCCGCGCGAAGCCGCAGGCACCTCACTGCCGGCTGACCTGCACGACCTCGACGCCGCGCTGGTCGCGCTCGCCAGGTTCGCCGATCCCTTGCTCGACGGAACCATCTCAATCGGCACTTGGAATCCTGTTGACAGCCAGTGGATTACCGCCGCGCTTGGTGAAACTCAGTGACCTCGTCGGTTTATGAGCATCGGCCTCGGCCTGGCCGAATCTCATTCGATCCGTGACGATGCACCGCTGGCACGTCCTCCGGTCACGCTGTGCCCGCGATCGCCTGAGCGGTTTACGACACCGAGCAGAGATTCCTACTGTCGGCGTTCCGGTGCCGACTAGGTCGGCACCGGAACGCAGGTCAGTGGTCGCTGGTCGGTCAGAAGTGTGCGAGCACGGGGGCGAAGGGGGCGGACAGCTCGCCGGGGATGATCAGCTCGTCGATTCCGTACTTTTCTCTGCGGGTTTCGAGGACTTCCGCGGCGGCTGCGGGGTCGGCGTCGAGGACGCCCGCCGCGCCTGCCGCGCGCAACTCGTCGGCGGTGCGGCCGAGCCGGGTGCTGATCCAGTAGGGCAGCCGGTCGCCGATGCCGATCAGCTGATGGCTGAACCGGATGTCGCGGTCGGTGTTGTCCCGGACGACGCGGACCAGGTCGGCCAGCTCCGCCTCGGTCACCTCGGGGCCGGCGGCGAGCAGGATGCGGTCGGCGAATCCCGCTGCGGCGGCGAGCATTCGCGGGCCGCTCGCGGCCACGACGACCAGCGGGACCGGATCGACCGCCGCGCGCACCGCCGCGATCGTGTCCGCCAGCTGCGCGCGGCGTTCGGCCGCGGAACCCCAAGGCATGCCGAGCCGTTCGGCCTCCGAACCGGCATCCGGGCGGCCGGAGCCGATGCCGAGCTCGAACCGTCCGTCCGAAAGTAGTTGCAGCGCCGCGGTTTCCCGGATGGTCGCGGCAGCGGTGCGCAGCGGCGCGGCAAGCACATTGGGCCGCAACCGCACCGTGCTGGTCACCGCGGCCGCCGCGGCCAGCGCAGGGAACGGTGACGGGGTGTTCAGCGTGTCCGGCAACAGGATCGTCCGATACCCCTGCTGCTCGGCATCCTTTGCCGCACCGGCCCATTCGGCGCCGGAACGCGGGGTGAGGACAATGCCGAATCGCATGCTCATTTGGCCGGGCCCTTCGGCTCGCGCAGCACGGCGAGGCGGCTGCGGTACTGATCTTCGGTGATCTCGCCGCGGGCGAACGCGGTGCGCAGCGCGCCGATACCGCTGTCCCGGCCGGAGAACCGGCGCCGCGCGAAGAACGCCAGGACGATAAAGGTGGTCCAGAACAGCAGCGGGAAAATCCAGAAGAACGGCCAGGGATGCCAGCCACCGTCGTAATGGTCGGCGAGGAACGCGATGGCCTCGGGGTGCGTGGAAATGTTCATGCCGAAAGCCTGCGCCGCCGGCTTACCCCGGGACATCGGTCGCGCGGCGTTGCTCGCCGTACGCCGCAGCGCGTATGCCGGGGTAGGTTGGATGGGGTTCATCGAACCGACCGGGGGTGCTCATGACAAATCCAGATCTGACCCTGATAGCCGTACTGCTCGACCGTTCCGGGTCGATGCAGTCGATCAAGTCCGACACCGAGGGCGGGTTCAGCGCCTTCATCGAGGAACAGCGCAAGGTGCCGAAGACCATCGAGGTGACGCTGGCCAGGTTCGACACCGAATACGAATGCGTCTACGCGAACCGCCCGCTCGCCCAGGTGCCGCCGCTCGACCTGCAACCGCGCGGCATGACCGCGCTCTACGACGCGGTGGGCCGGCTGGTCACCGACGTCGGCGCAGAACTCGCGAAGCGACCGGAAGCCGAACGCCCGGGCACGGTCATCGTCGTGGTGCTCACCGACGGTCACGAGAATTCCAGCACCGAGTGGTCGCACACGGCGGTGAAATCGTTGATCACTCAGCAGCAGGACGTCTACGACTGGAATTTCCTGTTCCTCGGCGCGAACATGGACGCGGTCGCGATCGGCGCTCAGATGGGCTTCGACCCGGGCAACTCGATCACCTATGCCGCTGCGCCGCAGGGTGTTTCGGGAGTGTTCCGGGCGGCGTCGGCCAGCTCGGCCCGAATCCAGAAGTCCGCGCGCGGCGCCCGGGGTCGCGGATTCACCGACGCGGAGCGCGAACAGGCGAATCCGGGCGGCGCGTAGCTACTGCCAGCCCGGGCGCACCACGCCGGATTCGTATGCCATGACGACCAATTGAGTCCGGTCGCGGGCGCCGAGCTTCATCAGGATCCGGCTGACGTGCGTGCGGGCGGTGGCCGGGCTCATGAACAGCCGCTCGCCGATCTCGGCGTTGGTGAGCCCCTCGGCGACCAGCACCAGCACCTCGCGCTCGCGCTCGGTGAGCTCAGAAAGCGTTGCGGGCGGCGGGGTCTTGGCGTGCGCGGAGAATTCGGCGATGAGGCGGCGGGTGACGCCGGGGGAGAGCAGCGCGTCCCCGGCCGCCACCACCCGCACGGCGCGCACCAGGTCGGCCGGTTCGGTGTGCTTGACCAGGAACCCCGTCGCGCCGGCGCGCATCGCCTCGAAGACGTACTCGTCGAGCTCGAAGGTGGTCAGCACCACCACCTTCACCGCGGCCAGCCCGGCGTCCTCGGCGATCATCCTGGTCGCGGCGAGGCCGTCGAGGATCGGCATCCGGATGTCCATCAGCACCACGTCCGGGGTGAGGCTGCGGGTCATCCGCACGGCCTGTTCGCCGTTGTCCGCCTCGCCGACCACCTCGATGCCGTCCTGGGCCTCCAGCAGCGCCACGAAGCCGCCGCGCACCAGCGCCTGATCGTCGGCCACCAGGACCCGGATATTCGTCACGACGAGCCCTCCTACTGCGCCCCCGGCGCGCTGGACCGCTGCGCCTTGTCGCCGGGCCGGATCTGGCGCACGTTGTCGGGGCGGGCGGTGTCGTCGGCGCGGCCGGGCGCTGGCTTCGGTTCGCTCGGCTCCATCGGCCGCAACGGCAGTCGCGCCGCGACCCGGAAGCCGCCGCTCGGGCGCGGTCCCGCGGTGAGTGCGCCGCCGAGAGCGTGCGTGCGCTCGCGCATGCCGATGATTCCGTTGCCGCCGCCGGTGCCGGTCCTGGGCGCCGGTGCGGTCGGTCGAGCATTGTCGACGGTGATGTCGACCGATTGGGCCGCGTAGCGCACGCTCACCGTGGCCTCCGCGCCCGGCGCGTGCCGCACCACATTGGTCAGCGACTCCTGGATGATCCGCGCGGCGGCCACGTCGATCACGCTCGGCAGCTGCTGCGGTTCGCCGATGATCTTGGTGCTCACCGGCAATCCGGCCGCGCGGGCGCGCTGGAGCAGGGTGTCCAGGTCGCCGATGCTCGGTGCGGGGTTGCGCGGCGCCGCAGGCCGCGTCTCGGGCTCGGCGGATTCGCCCTCGGCCCGGTTCGATTCGTCGCCCGAAAGACGGTCGGTGCCAGCGGAATTGCGGCCACTCCAGCCGCGCGGGCGACGCCGGCTCGGCGCGGTCCGCTCGGCATCGCCGAATTCGCCGTCGGCACTGTCGGATTCGCCGGCCACGTTGCCGCCGGTGCGGATCGAGTGCAGCAGCGTATGCACCTCGGCGAGCGCGTCCCGGCTTGCGGTCTTGATCGCGTCCAGTGCGCTGGCGGCCTGCTCGGGTTTCTTGTCGAACAGTTCCAGCGCCACCGAGGATTGCACGTTGATCAGCGAAAGGCTGTGCGCCAGTACGTCGTGCAGCTCGCGCGCGATGGCCAGGCGTTCCTCGCTGGCCCGGCGTTCCCGCTGCGCCTCTTCGTCCCGGCGCGCGGCCTCGGCGCGTTGCCGGCGTGCCTGCAACACGGCCTTGCGCTGCCGGATGCCCTCCACCACGCACAGCAGCACGGTGAGCCAGGCCATCAGCGCGAAGATCTGCCACACGTTGGCGCCGCGGCCGAACAGCGCGGGCACCGGCCAGACCAGCACCAGGTAGCCGATCGGCACGAGCGGGTAAGTCCACCAGCGGGATCCGGAGCTCGCGGCGGTCAGGAAGGCGATCACCAGGGAGAAGAAGATCGGCCCATACCCGTAACCGAGCGCCAGGTAGGCCGCGCACGCGGTGAGCGCGACGAGCAGCACCGGCACCGGCTGGGCGCGTCGCCAGATCAACGCCACCGGACCGGCGAGTAGTAGCAGGTAGCCGAGGACGTCGAGCGAAGTGTCGCCCATCCTCTGGTTCGCGAATGTGCCGCCGACGATTTGCAGCGCGGCGACCACCAGCGCCACACCCCAGTCCCATCCGAGCGAGCCTCGACTCGAAATGCTCATCCGCCTCTCCGCGTATTCAGGCCATACACAAGTGCCGAGTCAGTCGAGTCGGCGGCTGCGGTTAGACAGTAGCGTCTTCGACGCCTTCGCGACCGCTGTCGTGCCGCGCCTGTTTCGACCATAACGGCCGTGCGGGTGCCGGTCGTCGTCCGCGGTACGTACTCCGGACGTCGCCGCGCGACGGATGTGGCGGACCTGGTCCTGGGCGGATTCTCGGTGCATGACAGATTCGATCGTGGTCACCCGCGGGTTGACCAAACGCTACGGCGCGCACACCGCCGTGGACGCCGTGAGCATGAGCGTCGCAGCCGGCGAGATCTACGGGTTTCTCGGTCCGAACGGCGCGGGCAAGACGACCACGCTGCGCATGCTGGTCGGGCTGATCCGGCCCAGCGACGGCACCGCGACGGTGGCCGGGCACGCGCCGGGCGATCCCGCGGTGGTCCGCCGGATCGGCGTGCTCATCGAGGGTCCCGGCTTCTATCCGTACCTGTCCGGCCGGGACAACCTGCGGGTACTCGCGAAGTACCGCGGCATCGGCAACACCGAAGTCGAGGAGGCGCTGGAGCGCGTGGGCCTGGCCGATCGAGCCGAGGACCGGTTCCGCACCTACTCGCTCGGCATGAAACAGCGGCTCGGTGTCGGCGCGGCCCTGCTCGGCCGGCCGGACCTGCTCATCCTGGACGAGCCGACCAACGGCCTCGATCCGCAGGGCATGGCCGAAATGCGGGAACTGATCACCACTCTCGCCGCCGACGGGCACACCGTGCTGCTGTCCAGCCACATGCTCAGCGAGGTGCAGGAGATCTGCGACCGGGTCGGCGTGATCTCGCGGGGCAAGCTGCTTGCCGAGTCGACGGTGGCCGAATTACGCGGTGCAGCATCGCTTCTGCTGCGGGCCGAACCGCTGGAGCTCGCGTTCCCGGCGGTACGCGAGGTGGTCGGCGAGCGGGCCGCGATGCTGACCGCGAGCGGCATCCGGATCGAGGCGGGCAACGGCACCGCGCCCGCGGTGGCGCGGGCGGTGGTCGCGGCGGGCGCCGATCTGCTGGAACTGCGGATCGACGAAAAGTCCCTGGAGGAAGTGTTTTTCGAAATGACGCAGCTGGAAGTGGCGAAATGACCATCGAAGACCTGTTGGCGAGCACGAGGGCGGAGGCGCTGCGGCTGCGTAAGTGGCCGGCGTTCTGGATCATCCTCGGCACCTGGATCCTGCTGAACCTCACCTTCTCCTACTTGTTCAACTATCTCGCCTACACCTCGGGCGAGTCGGGCCGGATGTCGAACGGCCTGCCGAAAGACGCGCTGCTGCACCAGATGCTGCCCGCGGCGGTGCCTGAGGTGTTCACCCAGGGCATGGCGATGTTCGGCGGGGCGCTGATGCTGGTGCTCGGCGCGCTGGCCACTGGCAGCGGATATGGCTGGGGCACTTGGAAAACCGTGTTCACCCAGGGACCATCGCGGATCAGCGCGGTCGGCGGGGTGCTGGTGAGCCTGATGGTCGTGGTGGCCGGGCTGGTGCTCACCGCGTTCGTCGTGGACCTCGGGGTGGCGTCGCTGATCGGCGCGACCCAATCGCAGACGCTGGCGCTGCCCTCGCCTCAGCAGTCGGCGCTCGGAATCCTCACGGGGATAGCGATTCTCGGCATGTGGACGTTGGCGGGTGCGTTGATCGGCGTCGTCGCGCGCGGTCCGGCGCTGGCCGTCGGGCTCGGCCTGGTGTGGGTGCTGGTGGTGGAGAACCTGCTGCGCGCAGTGGCGTCCATTTTCTCGCCGATCGCGGTGATCACCGATCATCTGCCCGGCACCGCCGCCGGTTCGATGGCGGGGGCGATGCGGACGGTCGGGGCGGGGACGCCGGGCGTGCTCGACATCCTGTCCCGGACCGAGGCGCTGATCGTGCTCGGGGTCTACATCGCGCTCTTCGCGGCGGGGACCGTATGGCTGATGCGCCGGCGCGATCTGGTGTGAGCGATCGATGCCGAAAGCCGTTGGCGCAGCGCCGCCGACGGCTTTCAGCGCGGCTTGCCGAGGACGGAGAGGGCGAGGTCGCGCAGGGCGTCGGCGATCTGCGCGGAGCTCAGCCCGCGACCGCGCTGATGCTGGTAGACCTCGGCGCCCAACGGCGCGAGCAGCGGATCGACCAGCGCGTCCGGCTCCCGAATACCGCCCGCCAGCAACAGCGCTCGTACATGGGCGAACCAGAATCCGTAGGACCCCGTCGCGAACCGGGCCCCGCCGATTTCCGCGCCGAGCACCAAATCGGCGTGCGCGTCCAGCAATTCGACCATCGCGGCGTAGAACGCGGCCAGCCGTTGCGCGGGCGGCGCGCCGGGGCCCAGCGGCGGTTCGCCACCGATCAACCGCGCCTGCAATGCCCGTTCGTGTTCGTCGAGCAGAGCGACGGCGATCGAATTCGTGTCCGGGTAGCGGCGATACAGCGTCCCGCGGCCGACGCCGGCGGCCTTGGCGATGTCGTCCATCGTCACGGTGCGCGGGTCCCGGGTGGCGAACAGTTCGGCGGCCGCGGCCAGCACCTTGGCCCGGTTGCGCGCCGCGTCCGCGCGCTCCGGCGGGGCGGCCGATTGCCCGCTCAGCAGATCCGTGTGCCTGGTCATGCCGCTGACTGTACCCGAGTTCGAGACTAAGTGGACAATGCGTCCAGTTGGCGATACAGTCGATCTCGTCGATAAATGGACGCAATGTCCAGTTAATCCGAGAGGTTCGTCATGACAACGTTGCTGCACCTGGACGCGAGCGCCCGTACCCGTTCGATCAGCCGCGAGCTGAGCGCCGTCTTCGCCGAGGCGTGGCGCGCGGAGAACCCCGACGGCGGCTACCGCTACCGCGATCTGGCGGCAGAGCCGGTGCCGTTCATCGGCGAGGCGTGGACCGAGCTGTGCGACGCGGTGCTCGCGCAGGCCACCACCGATCTGGACCGGCTCGGCGAGTTGGTGCGCACGCCGGAGCAGGCCGCCGCCTGGGCGATCGTCGAACCGCTGCTGGCCGAGTTGCTGGCCGCGGACGTCGTCCTGATCGGCACGCCGATGTACAACTACTCCATTCCGGCCGCGCTCAAGGCCTGGCTGGATCAGGTGACGTTCCCGCGAATGTCGCTGGGCCACCGCCGTTTCGTCGTCGCGACCGCGCGCGGCGGCGCGTACTCGCCCGGTGCGCCGAAGGCCGCGTTCGACTATCAGGAGCGCTTCCTGCGCGACTTCTTCGCCGGCCATTTCGCCGTCCACGACACGGTTTTCGTCAATGCCGAACTGGCCAATGCCCGGCAGGATCCCGCGCTGGCGCACCTGCGCGACAAGCACGACGAGTCGTACGCGCTCGCCCTCGAAACCGCTCGCGGTCTCGCGAAGGAGTACTGAGATGAACTGGGTCGTCCTCGGCATCGCCGGTCTGGTCGAGATCGTCTGGTCGCAGAGCATCAAACCGACGGAGAACTTCACCCGCCTGTGGCCGACCGTGCTCTGCTTCGTGCTCGGCGTCACCGCGGTGTACCTGCTGTCCAGGGCCATGCAGACGCTGCCGGTCGGCACCGCGTACGCGATCTTCACCGGCATCGGCGCGGTCGGCGCCATCGGCCTCGGCATCGTGTTCAACAAGGATCCGCTCAGCGCGGGGCGGGTGTTCGCGCTGTCGCTGATCATCGGCGGCATCGTGCTGGCCCGGGTCACCACTCCCGAGTAATCAAATGCGACAACTGATTTCGTATGAACATGGGTAACTCGCCGGGTACGGGGTAACGTGACCCGCGCCTCACTGTCGGCCGCCAGCGCACCCGCGGTGGCACCTGAATCTGGCCTGAATACTCGGAGAGGCGGACTAGGAAGGATCGTGATGCCTACACGTACCGCGCGTACTGCTTGGACCGGCACTCTGCAGGAGGGGTCGGGGCAGGTCGAGCTGGCCAGCTCCGGCGTCGGCAAGTACGACGTGTCGTTCCCGAAGCGTTCGGCCGACGACGCCGACGGCACCACCAGCCCGGAGGAGCTCATCGCGGCGGCGCACTCGTCCTGCTACGCGATGGCGCTCTCGGCGCAGATCGGCAACGCGGGCGGCACCCCGGAGAGCCTCGACGTGAGCGCCGACGTGACCCTCGGGCCGGATCCGGCCGGCGGCTTCCGGATCAGCGGAATCAAGCTGACCGTGCGCGGCAAGGTCTCCGGCATCGACGCCGACGCGTTCGCCGCCGCTGCCGAGGCCGCCAAGGCCGGGTGCCCGGTCAGCAAGGCCCTGGCCGGCGTCGACCACATCCAGCTGGACGCGGCCCTCGCGTAATCGCTTGGTTCCCCGCACATCCCCGGATGTGCGAGGAGCCATGTGATGATGCGAAATGTTCAGGCGCGGCGAAAGAATCGGCGCGCCGCCGGGTGATACATCGCCGGGACGGCGACCAGCACCGCGACCACGTGGATCGTGCGGAACCCGCCGATCACCACGGATTCGACGGTGAGACGCGCGAACAGGTCGCCGAACTTGTCCGCGGACAACAGTGCCGCCAGCGGTTCGATGATCAGCGAGAGCAGGCCGATCACGCCGATGCCGAAGGTCAGCAGGAGCCGCGCCCAGCGGGCGCCGTGCGTCATCCGGATCGCGACGACGAGCACGACCAGGTAGATCCCCAGCCGCACCGCGAGTCCGGTGGCCAGGCCGGCCATGTCGACCTCGTCGCGCTCCAGCAGCAGCGCGGCCTGTTCGACGGCCTCGGCCACGCCGGCCAGCAGCGCGACCACGAAGCCGACGAACGCGACGAGGACGGCGCGCGGTGGTTGCGCGGGTGCGCCCGAACGCAGCGGTGCGGGCCAAAGGGAAAGGACAGTGCCGGTCATGACACCGACACTGCCCCTCGTCTCGTGGATGCGGATCAGCCCGCGGTAGCGACCGACCCTCGTACCGGAGTATCACCGCGCGTGGCGAATTCGCTGAGCGCGGCGAAGCCGAGGGCCAGACAGGCCCACAGCGTGGCGGTCTCGCCGAGCGAGGCCGCCCGGAACTGCCACAGCAGCGTCGCCGGGAAGTCCGCCTTCACCTCGTTGACGCCGGGCAGCAGGACATAGCCCACGATGGTGACCAGAACGAACGCGGCCACCCCGCCGATCAGCCGCACGGTGCTCAGCTGACCGCGCAGCGCCTTGTAGACGTACACGCCGATACCGACGGCCGCCAGGCCGAGCAGCACCGCCGCCACCCAGAGCAGGGTGCGCTGATTGATCGTCTCCGGGTCACCCACCGCGGGCGGGTTCGCCGGGTACTTGAAGAACGGCACCGCCACGATCGCGGCCCAGCCACCCAGCCCGAGCGCGAGCGCGAGTTTCGGCCCGGACAGCGTGCTGTAGCGCCGGGCGACGTTCGCGACCGAGGCGAAGATCGCGCCGAGCGCGAGACCGGCCAGGCCGAGGGCGAGGAACTGTCCCGCCTTCTGCCCGGTGCGGCTCACCAGGGGTTCTTCCTCGTCGCCGTGCGAATGTCCGCCGCTCGCCTCCGCTTCCGCGCCGGGCGCGTGCTGCGCCGCCGCGGAATTGGCTTCCTCGATGGCGATCGCGGCGTTGATCTTCGATTCACCGACGAAGAAGCCGACCGACGCGGCCAGCAGGCCCGCGATGAGACCGGCCAGCAGACCGCGCAGCAGCAGGGTCTTCAGCGAACCGGTCAACGGGAACGCAGCGGGTGGATCCTGAGAAACGGCAGCCGACGAAGTCAGTGGCACGGAAGCCCCAGCAGGTGCCGTCCATCGTGCATCAGCTCGTGCAGGTACATCCCGCTGCGCGAGATGACGCCCTGATCGAAGCCGACCAGGTACAGCGTGAGCAGTGCGAGAAGAACGACGCCTACTGTGACGAGCACAGTGGCCAGAGTTTCGTTTGCCCGGCTCGGCGAATGCACGATAGCCATGCGGTCCTCCTAGGGATGCGCGTCCCGTCGAATGGGTGCGAAGATGCCGGTGTCTGGCTTTCCGGCACCCAGGGACCCGGTGCATGGAACACAGTGGCGCGACCGCTCCGGAATTTCACCGGATTACCGCATCACCCTCGCGTTTTGTCATTCGAACTGTGACACCTGGAGGCACCCGCCGTCAACACGACCAGCACGGTCGCGCCCCGGCGTCGGGCGAGTCGCCGGACGGTTCGGCCCGCCCGGCGTGGGTGGCCGGGTCAGCCCGCGGGCTTGGCCGCCACGTCCAGCACGACCTCGAACTCCAGCAGCGACGCACCGGTGGACACCGGCTTCTGCCGCTCGCCCGCGTGCGCTTCGCGCGCCGGGCCGTCCCGCCACGCGGCGAACGACTCTTCCGAATCCCACTGGGTGACAACGAAGTACCGGTTGTCCCCGGCGACCGGCCGGAGCAGCTGGAAACCGAGGAAACCCGGCGAGCCCTCCACCGCGTGCGCCCGGTGGGCGAACCGCTTCTCCAGCTCGGGGCCCGCGCCCTCGGGAACCTCGATCGCGTTGATCTTCACAACAGCCATGCGCTCGACAATACGACCCGCGCGCGAGTGCCCGGTATGGGCCGTATCGGGGGTTGTGCGCACCTGTCGGCGCGGCCCGGCAGAATCGGCGGAGTGTTGCATGACGAAGGCGGAGCGGGTGTGCCCATCCTGCTGTTGCACGGACTGATGGGCAGCGCCAGGACCTGGCACGACCAGCTGGACTGGCTGCGCGACTACGGCCACGTCTTCACCTTCGACGCGGCCGGGCACGGCAGGCCCGCCCCGGACGAGCTGACCACCGAGGCGTTCGTCGCCGATCTGGCCGCCGCGACCGCCGGCATCACCGAACCGATGGTGCTGATCGGGCATTCGATGGGCGCGCTGCACGGCTGGGTGTTCGCCGCGACGCACCCGGGCCGGGTGCGGGCGCTGGTGATCGAGGACATCGCCCCGGACTTCACCGGCCGGACGGCGACGGACTGGGCGGCGATGATCGAGGCGTGGCCGCAACCGTTCCCGGACGCGAACGCGGTGCTGAGATTCTTCGGGCCGGTCGCCGGGCGGTATTTCCTGAACTCGTTCGAGCATGGACCGGACGGCTACCGGCTGCATGGGTCGGTGACGACATTCCGCGACATCTCCGAGGAGTGGGGCAGTCGCGATTTCTGGCCGCAGTGGCACGCCATCCGGGTGCCCGCGCTGCTGCTCGAGGGCGAGCACACGATCACCCCGGCCGGCCAGATGCGGCAGATGGCCGAGACGCATCCCGATGCCGAGCACGTACTCGTCCCTGGCGCAGCGCATCTCGTGCACGACGACCAACCCGAGCAGTACCGCGCCGCCGTCGAGCGCTTCCTCGGCCGCGTACTCGCCGAGCCGCAGGCCTCTTGATCAGGGCCGGGTGATCAGGGAGCGGCGCAGCCTTCGCCCGCCAGGGCGAACAGGCCGTCGTTCGTCTGCTCGATCAGGCCGTCGACCAGCAGCGAGTCCAGCGCGCGGTCGCGCTGCCCGGGGTCGCGCGGCCAGGCCAGATCGAGTTGTACGCGCTCGACCGGACCCGTCGCACCCCGGAGCACGTCGAGCAGCCTGCCCCGCGCCTGCCGGTCGGTGCCCTCGTATTTCTGTGTGCGACGGACGATTTCGGCGACCGGACGCCCCGCCGTGACCCACGCGCAACTCGGCAGCGGACAACGCGAACAGTCCGGAGTGCGCGCCGTGCACACCGTCGCGCCCAGCTCCATCAACGCGGCCGAGAACACCGCCGCGCGATCGATCTGTTGCGGCAGCAGGGCTTCGGTCTCCGGGAGGTCCCGCGACGACGGATTCCCGGCCGCTGCCCGCCCGTGTACGGCCCGGGCGACCACCCGACGAACATTGGTGTCCACCACCGGAACTCGTTGCCCGTAGGCGAAACACGCGACCGCCCGTGCCGTGTACGCCCCGATCCCCGGCAGGCCGAGCAGCACGTCCACGTCGGCGGGCACCTCGTCGCCGTGCTCGGCGGCCAGCACCCGCGCGCATTCGTGCAACCGCAGCGCCCGGCGCGGATAGCCGAGTTTGCCCCAGGCGCGCAACACCTCGGCCTGCGAGGAGGCCGCCATGGCCGAGGGCACCGGCCAGCGCGCCACCCACTCCCGCCAGATCGGCTCGACCCGGACCACCGGGGTCTGCTGCAGCATGATCTCGCTCATCAGGATCTGCCACGCGGTGACCTCGCGGCGGCGCCACGGCAGGTCGCGCGCGGTCTCCGCGTACCAGTCGAGCAACACGTCGGCATCGATGCTGTTCGGTGCTTTCCTCACGATTCCTGCCCTACTGTCGCCAGCTGGTATTTGCCGACCTGTAACCAAACGAACTCGCTGGTAACCCAAGCCTTGTGCACAATGGTCGGTATGCCTGATTCAAATCCGGTCACTGCCTGGAAGTCTCTGCGTGAAGGCAACGACCGCTTCGTCTCCGGTGCGCTGCAGCATCCTAGCCAGGGCGCCTCCGACCGAGCCAAGCTCGTCAGCGGCCAGCACCCGTCCGCGATCCTGTTCGGCTGCGGTGACTCCAGGGTGGCCGCGGAGTTGATCTTCGACCAGGGCCTGGGCGACATGTTCGTGGTGCGCACCGCGGGCCACGTCGTGGACAGCTCGGTGCTCGGGTCGATCGAGTACGGGGTGGAGGTGCTGAACGTTCCGCTGATCGTGGTGCTCGGGCACGACAGCTGCGGCGCGGTGAAGGCCACCATCGACGCGCTGGACGGCGGTGAGGTGCCGGGCGGCTTCATTCGCAGCGTGGTCGAGCGGGTCACGCCGTCCATTCTGATCGGCCGCCGGGAAGGCCTGTCCACCGTCGACGAGATGGAGGCCCGGCACGTGGTGGAAACGAGCAGGCTGCTCATGCAACGGTCGATGATCATCTCGCAGCGGGTCGCGTCCGGTGAATGCGCGATCGCCTGTGTCACATACAAGCTCGCCGAAGGCCAGGTGAAGTTGCAGCGTGTCGTCGGCAACATCGGCGAGGTCGCCTGAGCCGCGGGCGTCGCTGTCAGCCCAGCGTGCGGGCCGGAATTGGATCGCCACGATCGCGTAATCCGGACCGACACGCCGGGCGTATGAGTCGTTGCGTCCGGTCGTGCCTTTACCGTTGAGGCGTGCTGGAACCGAATGGACCGCTGCCACCGGAGATCTATTGGCGTCGACGCGCATTGGCGATCGGCGCCCTGATCGTCGCGCTGGCGCTGGTCATCTGGCTCGTGCTCACGGTCGCGCGCGGCGGTGACTCGAAGCCCGACGACTCGAAGCCCGCCGCGGCCGGTTCGTCGTCCTCGACGACGAGCAAGCCCGCCGACGTCTCGCCCACCAAGGCGGCGGGCCCGGCCGAATCCAGCACCGCGGCGACGCCGAGCGTCGCTACGACCGCCTCGAACGAGCCCGCGACCGGGCCGGGGCAGTGCGCGGATCAGTCGCTGGCGATCAAGATCAGTGTGGACCAGCCGACCTACAAGGTCGGTGAGCAGCCGAACTTCCGCTTCGTCATCACCAACATCTCCAGCTCGGTGTGCCAGCGGGACATGAACCTGGCCCAGATCCAGGCGTCGGTGCTGTCGCTGGACGGTCAGCGCCGATTCTGGACGAGCTCGGACTGCTCGCCGGTCGACGAGTCGAACCAGCGGAACCTGAAACCCGGTGAGCAGGCGCTGTTCACGGTGCGCTGGTCCGGCACCACCTCGCAGCAGGGCTGCGTCGGCGAGCGCGTGCCGGTGCCGGCCGGGGCGTATCAGGTGATCGCGCAGTTCGGTTCGCTGCACAGCTCGCCGGAGCCGTTCAATCTGACGCCCGCCTGAGCCGTCCGGGATCCGGTGGGGCCGGTCAGAAATCGGGTGCCACTTCCTTGTCCTCCTTCGGCGCGCGCCGCTTGCGCGTGCCGGTGATGCGGATGGCCGAGCGCACATCGGCCACCTCGTGGATCTTCATGCCGCCGCGTTTGAACGGGGCGTAGCCGGGCGGCACCAGCGCGGTGGTGAAGCCGAGCCGCTCGGCCTCGGCCAGCCTGCGTTCCAGCCCGGTCACCTTGCGCACCTCACCGGCCAGGCCGACCTCGCCGAGGATCACCCAGCCCGCCGGAATCGCCACCTCGGAATTGGCGCTGGCGATGGCGAGCGTGATGGCCAGGTCGGCCGAGGGTTCCAGCAGCCGCATGCCGCCGACCGTCGCCGCGTAGACGTCGGACTTGCCGAGGAACACCTTGCCGCGGCTCTGTAGCACGGCCAGCACCATCGCGACCCGGTTGTAGTCGAGCCCGCTGACCGCGCGCCGCGGATTCGGGATCTCGGTCTCCACCGTCAGCCCCTGCACCTCGGCCACCAGCGGCCGCTTGCCGTCCATCGCGACGGTGACCGCGGTGCCCGACACCGAATCCGTGCGGTGATGCAGGAACAGCCCGGACGGGTCGTCGACGCAGGCGATGCCATCCTCGTGCAGCTCGAAGCAGCCGACCTCGTCCGCGCTGCCGAAGCGGTTCTTCAGGCCGCGCACCATGCGCAGCGTCGAGTTCTTGTCGCCCTCGAAGTGCAGCACCACGTCGACGAGATGTTCCAGGGTGCGCGGGCCCGCGACATTGCCGTCCTTGGTCACGTGCCCGACCAGCAGCACCGCGATCCCGCTCGCCTTGGCCAGCGAGGTCAGCGCGGAGGTCACCGCGCGCACCTGGGTGACGCCGCCGATCACGCCGTCCACCTCCGGCGCCAGCATCGTCTGCACCGAGTCCACCACCAGCAGCGTCGGCCGCACCTGCTCGACGTGGCCGAGCAGGACCGAGAGATCGGATTCCGCGGCGAGATAGACCCGTTCGTGCACCGCGCCGGTGCGGTCGGCGCGCAACCGCACCTGTCCGGCCGACTCCTCCGCGGTGACGTAGAGCGATTTCGCGTCGTTCTGCCTGGCCCAGCGGTGCGCGACCTCGAGCAGCAGGGTCGACTTGCCGACGCCCGGCTCGCCGGAGAGCAGCACCACCGAACCGGGGACCACGCCGCCGCCGAGCACCCGGTCGAGCTCGCTGACCCCGGTCGGCTTGGCCCTGGTGATCTGCGAGTCGATGGTGGATATCGGGGCGGCGGCGGTGCTCGGCAGCATCGCGCGCCGGGCGGGTGCGCCCGCGCCCGTCGCCGCGACGGCTACCTCGTCGACCGTGCCCCACGCGCCGCAATCCGGGCACTTGCCCACCCACTTGGCCACCTCGTGCGTGCAGGCGGAGCACCGGAAGATCGACTTGGTCTTGGCCACACGGGCACCTTACGTATCGCGTCCGACAAAACCGCCCGTCCAGGCCCACTGACAGCGCGGTGGCGGGATAAACGAACGGCTGCCACACCTGACAGGTGTGGCAGCCGTCTCCGTAAGGGGGCTAGACGCTCAGTGTCCGCCCTTGTGCTCGGCCTCGGTTGCGCCGGACTCGTCCGACTCCTGCCGGGCCGTGGAAGCGCCCGCGTCGACCGGCACCTGGATCTGCACGGTGCCGTTCTGCTTGAAGTTGAACGCCACGTTGTAGGTCAGGCCAGGCGTGATGTCCTTGGTCAGGCCCGTGATCTCGATCAGGATCGGGCGGGCCTCCGGATCGGCGGTGGCCTCGGCGACGTCGGCGTGGCCGGCGCCGTGCGCGTCCGGCTTGGCCGAGGTCGGCGCCGCCGAACTGGTCGGCGTGGCGCCGTGCGTGTCGGCGGCCGGCGCGGCCGCCTTGACCGGCTTGGCCGCCGCGACCACGGTTTGCTGGGGGGCCAGCTCGACCGTCGACTTGCCGGCCGCCGGGGTGATCTTCACGGTGCCGAGATCGGTGGTCAGGCTGGTCAGCTCGTCGGGCACCGACGGGCTGTTGTTGATGATGGACAGCGCGATGATCGCCTTGCCGCCCTTGGTGTTGTTGTATTCGGTGCCCTGGGCGGGGAAGACGATGTGCACGTTGCGCAGCGCGACCTTGCCGATGTCGGCGTGGTTGCCGTTGATCGCGGCCACCTGGTCCGCGGTCTGCGAGATCTGGCCCGAGCTACAGCCGGTCAGCGCGATGGCCGCGCCGGCGGCGAGTGCGGCCACCGGCACCATGCGACGTCGCGCCTTCTTCAGGGCGGTCACAGCTTTCAGGGCAGTCACGGGTTGTCCCTCCATGTCGACCGGGCTCATCTCCGTAGGGGAGAGTAGTAACTAGGCAGCGTAGTAGTTCCCGCTACGGACCGGGAGCCGGGGCTCGCGACGCGCGGGTCGGTTGGTAACAGATCGGTCGAGCACGGTCGGATCGCGAACGCACTGCCGCCTCGGGTCGGGGGGCCGGGACGGGGGCAGTGCGGGGAGGTAACCCGTTCTGGCACAACGTAATGCACACCGACCCCGTTCTGTCAAGCCCCACCGCTACCTCGTTGTGGCCCTGACCTGCACAGTTGATCGCGCCGTTACCGAGTCGCATGTTAAACTGTGAACATCGAAAGGGGCACGGGACACATGATTTTTAAGGTCGGAGACACCGTCGTTTACCCCCACCACGGAGCGGCGCTGATCGAAGCTATCGAGACTCGCACCATCAAGGGTGAGCAAAAAGAGTATCTGGTCCTGAAGGTCGCCCAAGGCGATCTGACTGTTCGGGTTCCCGCTGAGAATGCTGAATACGTCGGCGTACGTGATGTCGTCGGCCAGGAAGGTCTCGATCGAGTCTTCCAGGTGCTGCGCGCGCCGCACACGGAGGAGCCGACCAACTGGTCCCGCCGCTACAAGGCCAACCTGGAGAAGCTCGCCTCCGGCGATGTGAACAAGGTGGCCGAGGTCGTCCGCGATCTGTGGCGTCGAGAGCAGGACCGCGGCCTGTCCGCGGGTGAGAAGCGGATGCTTGCCAAGGCCCGCCAGATCCTCGTCGGTGAGCTCGCGCTCGCCGAGGGGACCGATGACGGCAAGGCCGAGACGCTGCTGGACGAGGTCCTCGCCGCGGCTTCCTGACCGTGAACAAACTCGACAACGGTGCTCGTCGTGCCGACGGAACCGTCGTTGCTCTGGTGCCTGCCGCCGGTCGCGGCGTACGCCTGGGTGAAGCCACGCCCAAGGCGTTCGTCCCGGTCGGCGGCAGCCCTATGGTCCGGCTCGCCGTCGAGGGCTTGATCGCCTCCGGCGCGGTCGACCGGATCATCGTTATGGTTCCCGCCGAATTCGTCGAGAGCGCCGTTGCCCTGCTGCCGCCCTCGGATTCGGTACACGTGGTCGTCGGCGGCGCCGAACGCATCGACTCGGTGCGGGCAGGCCTCGCCGCCGCACCCGAGGCCGCCTACTACCTCGTCCACGATGCCGCGCGCGCCCTCACCCCGCCCGAGCTCATCGCCAGGGTTGTCGCCGAGTTGCGCGCCGGCCACCTCGCCGTGGTCCCCGCGCTTCCGGTCGCCGACACGATCAAGTCCGTCGACGCGGCCGGCGCCGTCACCGGCACGCCGGACCGCGCCCAGCTGCGCGCCATCCAGACCCCGCAGGGCTTCGCCGCCGGGCTGCTTCGCTCGGCGTACCTCGCCGAGGGCGTGCACGCCACCGACGACGCCGGACTCGTCGAACTGCTCGGCACCCAGGTGCGCACCATCCCCGGCGACCCCTTGGCTTTCAAGATCACCACTCCGCTCGACCTGTTGCTCGCGCACGCGGTGCTCGACGGCGCGGACCTGCGCGGGGCGGTGGCCCAGTGACCGAGGGCGGCGCAGTCGCCGATATGCGCGTCGGCATCGGTAGCGACGTGCACCCCATCGAACCCGGCCGCCCCTGCTGGATGGCCGGGCTGCTCTTCGACGGTGACGACGGCTGCGCCGGTCACTCCGACGGCGACGTCGCCGCGCACGCGCTCTGCGACGCGCTCCTGTCCGCCGCCGGACTCGGCGACGTCGGCGCGGTCTTCGGCACCGGCCGCCCGGAATGGGCGGGCGTCTCCGGCGCCGCCATGCTGAAGGAAGTGCGCAGGCTGCTCGACGAGGCAGGCTTCGGGATCGTCAACGCGGCGGTCCAGGTGATCGGCAATCGGCCGAAGATCGGCCCGCGCCGCGCCGAGGCCCAGCAACTGCTCGGCGAGCTGCTCGGTGCCCCGGTCTCGGTCTCCGGCACCACCACCGACGGCCTCGGGCTGACCGGTCGCGGTGAGGGCGTTGCCGCGATGGCAACCGCTCTGCTGCGATCCTGTCGCTGACCCCGCTCCGACGGACCCGAGCCGGTCCGGGTACAGGTCTATCTACCAGCTAGGATCGAACGCCGTGACGCTGCGCCTCTTTGACACCGACACGCGAACCATGCGCGACTTCGCGCCCCTGGTTCCCGGCCGTGCCTCGGTGTACCTGTGTGGGGCGACCGTGCAGGGCGCGCCACACATCGGCCACGTGCGCAGTGGCGTCGCCTTCGACGTGCTGCGCCGATGGCTGCTCGCGCACGACTACGACGTGTGGTTCATCCGCAACGTCACCGACATCGAGGACAAGATCCTCACCAAGGCCGCCGAGGCGGGCCGGCCGTGGTGGGAGTGGGCCGCCACCTACGAGCGCGCCTTCGACAACGCCTACGAGACCCTCGGCGTGCTGCCGCCGTCCGTCGAGCCCCGCGCCACCGGCCACATCACCCAGATGGTCGACATGATGCAGCGGCTGATCGAGCGCGGTCACGCCTACGCCTCCGCGGGCAACGTCTACTTCGACGTGGTGAGCTACCCCGACTACGGCAGCCTGTCCGGCCACCGCCTCGACGACGTGCACCAGGGCGAGAGCGCGGGCGAGGGCAAGCGCGACCCGCGCGACTTCACCCTGTGGAAGGCCGCCAAGCCCGGTGAGCCCACCTGGCCCTCGCCCTGGGGTCCCGGCCGGCCCGGCTGGCACCTGGAATGCTCGGCGATGGCCGAGTTCTACCTCGGCCCCGAATTCGACATCCATTGCGGCGGTATGGATCTGGTGTTCCCGCACCACGAGAACGAGATCGCCCAGTCGAAGGCGGCGGGCGACGGCTTCGCCCAGTACTGGCTGCACAACGGCTGGGTGACCATGGGCGGGGAGAAGATGTCCAAGTCGCTGGGCAACGTGCTCTCCGTGCCGAACGTGCTCACCCACGTGCGCGCCGTGGAGCTGCGGTTCTACCTCGGCAGCGCGCACTACCGCTCGATGCTGGAGTACTCGGACAAGGCGCTCAACGACGCGGCCCAGTCCTATCAGCGCATCGAGGCGTTCATCCACCGGACCGCCGATCGCGCGGGCGACATCCCGGTGGGCAAGTGGACCGACGCGTTCGCCGCGGCCATCGATGACGACCTCGCCGTGCCGAAGGCGCTGGCCGAGATCCACCGCGCCGTGCACGAGGGCAACAAGGCGCTCGAATCGGGCGCGATCGACAGCGCGCGGGACCTGGCCGGACAGGTCCGCGCCATGCTCGGTATTCTTGGTGTCGACCCGCTGGATCCGCACTGGTTCACCCCACGCGACTCGTCGGCGGCACTGGGCGCGCTCGACGTGCTGGTGCGCGCCGAGCTCGACCGCCGTCAGCAGGCGCGAGCAGACAAGGATTGGGCGAGCGCCGATGCCGCCCGCGATCGATTGCAGGCAGCCGGAATCGAGGTCACCGACACGCAAAACGGTCCCGAATGGGCCCTTGGCGCTGCGCCGCTCGCGGCGCCGGACGCGCTACAACCTGGAAAGGCCAAGTAATGGCAGGCAATTCGCAGCGTCGTGGCGCGATCCGCAAGGGCGGGACCAAGAAGGGCGCCGTCGTCGGCTCCGGCGGTAAGCGCAGGCGCGGGCTCGAGGGTCGCGGCGCGACCCCGCCCGCCGAGGCGCGCACCAAGCATCCCGCGGCCAAGCGGGCCGCCGCCGCGGCGAAGGCCGCGGCCAAGGGCGGCGGCGGACCCCGGGGCAGCTCGGGCCGGGCCGCCGGACGCAAGGACGACGACAGCCCGGAAATGGTGCTCGGCCGCAACCCGGTGGTCGAATGCCTGCGCGCGGGCGTGCCCGCCACGGCGCTGTACGTCGCGCTCGGCGCCGAGAACGACGAGCGGCTGACCGAGAGCGTGAAGCTGGCCGCCGACGCGGGCATCTCCATCCTCGAGGTGCCGCGCGGCGACCTGGACCGGTTGAGCGCCAACGGCATGCACCAGGGCGTCGCCCTGCAGGTGCCGCCTTACCGCTACGCGCACCCGGACGACTTGCTCACCGAGGTGCGCAACACGGCGGAGCCCGCGCTGCTGGTCGCCCTGGACAACATCACCGATCCGCGCAATCTCGGCGCCGTCATCCGCTCGGTCGCCGCGTTCGGCGGCCAGGGCGTGTTGATCCCGCAGCGGCGCAGCGCCAGCGTCAGCGCGGTCGCCTGGCGCACCAGCGCCGGTGCCGCGGCCCGGCTGCCGGTCGCGCGCGCGACGAATCTGACTCGCACGCTGAAGGATTGGGCGTCGCAGGGCATCCAGGTGGTCGGTCTGGACGCGGGCGGCGACACCAACCTCGACGATTTCGACGGTCGCGAACCCACCGTCATCGTGGTCGGTTCGGAAGGCAAGGGCCTGTCCCGCCTGGTCCGGGAGAACTGCGACTCGATCCTGAGCATCCCGATGGCGGGCCCGGTCGAATCGCTCAACGCCTCGGTCGCCGCGGGCGTCGTGCTCGCCGAAATCGCTCGCCAGCGCCGCTACTGAACACCTCGCCGCACCGCGAAACGCTCCCCGGCACACGGCAATAGACGCGGCGGAGCGGGCGCGCACCGTAGAATTCGCGTCGTGGTCATACCGAACCAGCCCATCGGCAATCCGATCGAGCATCCGAACGCGACGGCGGTGCTGTGGCTCGGGGTGGCGAGCGTGCTGTGCTGCGGTGTGCTCGGTCCGGTGGCGTGGGCGATGGGCAAGCGCGCGCTGGATCAGATCGAGGAGTCCCACGGCGCCTACGGCGGCCGCGTTCAGGTGGTGGTCGGGTACATCCTCGGCATCATCGGCACCATCTTCATGATCATCTTCGCGGTGCTCTATCTGCTGATCCTGTTGGGCGGCAACGCTTAACCGAGGCTGGGCCGTTCCTGGTCTTCCTTGTCGTCCCAGGCCGGCCATTCCTCGCTGACGCTGCCGGTCCAGTTCGGTTGCCTGCGTTCCTTGAACGCCGCCATCGCCTCGCCGCCGTCGATGCTCTTGCTCACGTGCGCGTTCAGGTCGGTCTCCAGCTGCCCGACCATCGCCGGGCTCATCCCGAGACCTTCCCACAGCAGCCGCTTGGACATGGCCACCGGCAGCGGCGCCGACCCGTTGGCGATGTCGTGCGCGATCGCCAGCGCCATCGGCAGCACCTCGCCGCCGGGCATGCTGCCGTTGGCCAGGCCCATCGCCTTGGCCTCGTCGCCGTCGAAGGTGCGACCGGTCAGCATGATGTCCGCGGCGTTGGCCATGCCGACCAGGCGGGGCAGCGTCCAGTGCGCGTAGCCGTCGGCCACTACGCCGCGCCGGACCTGATTGAGCCCGTAGACCGCGTCCTGCGCCATGTACCGCAGGTCGCACTGCAACGCCAGGGCCAGCCCGATGCCGACCGCGTGCCCGTTCACCGCGGCGATCACCGGCTTGCGCACCCGCCACGGGGCCGGCTCGATGGTGGCGCTGACGTCGCCGACCCGGCTGGACAGGTCCGCCCCCGCGCAGAACGCGGGCGGCGTCCCGGTGATCACCACGACCCGGATGTTGTCCTCGTCATCGCAGCGCTGCAACGCGGCGCTCAATTCGGCGGCCAACGCCGGGGTGAAGGCGTTCTGCTGAGCGGGCCGATTGAGCGTGAGCACGGCGATGCCCGCGGAGACATCGACGTGCAGTTCCGAACTCATGCCAGCATGTTAGTCGAGGTCGCCCCGCCCTGACCCGGCCCCGAAAAACCTCGCTCAACCACGCAGTACTTTGCGCCCGATCGCGTACTTGTGCACCTCGGTCGGGCCGTCGTAGAGCCGGAACGCGCGGATGTCGCGGAAGATCATCTCGACCACCGTCTCGTCGCTGATGCCGATGCCGCCGAGCACCTGCACGCACCGGTCGGCCACCTTGAACAGCTCCTCGGAGACATACGACTTCGCGATCGAGCTCTCGTGCCGCGCCTTCTCGCCCTGGTCCATCAGCCAGCAGGTGTGCCAGATGGTCAGCCGGCACTGGTGCAGCGCGATCTCGTTGTCCGCCAACATGAACGACACCCCCTCGTGCTCGCCGATCGGCTTGCCGAACGCGGTCCGGGTGCGCGCGTGCGCGACCGCGATGCTCTGCGCTCGCTCGGCCGCGCCGAGCCAGCGCATGCAGTGCGTGAGCCGCGCCGGTGCCAGCCGCAGCTGGGCGTAGCGCAGCGCCTGGCCCGCGTCGCCGAGCAGCGCCGACTGCGGCAGCGTCAGGTTGTCGAACCGGACGACGCCGTGCCCGGCCACGTAGTTGCGGTCCATCGTGTTCATCGTGCGTTCGATGACGATCCCCGGCTGATCGCCGTCGGTGAGGAACAGGGTGGGGCCCGCGGGCAGGTGCGGGTTCTCCGCGAGCCGGGCCATGATGATCCACGTCTTGGCGCCGTTCGCCCCGGTGATCAGCCACTTGCGGCCGTTGACGGTGAAGTTCTCGCCGTCGAAGGTGGCGGTGGTGGCCAGCTGCGCCGGGTCCGAGCCCGCGCCGTCCGGCTCGGTCATGGCGAACACCGAGCGGTGCTGCCCGGCGACCATCGGCGCGAGGTGCCGCTCGACCTGTTCCGGGTTCGCCACCTTGGACAGCAGGAACATATTGCCCTCGTCCGGCGCCGCGCAGTTCATCGCGATCGGGCCCAGGGTGGACCAGCCGGCCGCCTCGTAGATCACCGCCTGCTCGAGGTGCGAGAGCCCGCGTCCGCCGAGCGACTCCGGCGCCTGCACGGTGAGCAGCTTCTCCGCCCTGGCCAGCTCGACCAATTCCTGGCGCAGTTCGTCGGTCGGACCGTGCGCGGTGAGCCGCGGATCCCGTTCGAACGGAACGATCTGGTCGATGACGAACCGTCGTACTCGATCGCGTTCGGCGGCGAGCTCGGCGGGCATCGAGAAGTCGATCATCGTTGGTCACCAATCGTTCGGAGGGTGCTTGGGTCGAGCATACGAAACCCGGATCGAGCGACTGAAGGCACCTGCCATCAAGGCGTCCGATGGACCGTTACCTGAACGTTATGCAACTCCTGCGGGAGATGCGTAGAGATCCGCGGCCATGTTCCGACCTGACAGTGCGCGCCACCGTGGCTCGCGACACCGGAAGGAACAAGCAGATGCGCAAGCTGATCGTCGTCAACGTCATGTCCCTCGACGGCTGCTACGAGGGCCCCGGCGGCAACGTCATGGCCATGCCGATGGACGCCGCCTTCGACGGCTACAACCTGGAGCGGATCAGTACCGCCGGCACCGTGGTGCTCGGCGGCAACTCCTACGGCCTGTTCCAAGGCTTCTGGCCGAGCGTCGCGGAGGACACCTCGGCCTCGGCCACGAATCAGGAATTCGCCAAGCGCTACAACGCCATCGACAAGCTCGTCGTCTCCGACAGCGCGACCCCGCCCGCCGCCGGGCACCCGTGGGCCGGCAACACCACCATCATCGGCCGGTCCGGCGCGTCGGCGGCGCTGCGCGCGCTGAAGCGGGAAAACGGCGGCGACATAGTCATTTTCGCGAGCCGGGTGCTGTGGAACGACCTGGCGGCACGGGGCCTGATCGACGAACTCCACCTGATCGTCGGCGCGACGCCGCTCGGCGCGGGTACCCCGCTGTTCGGGCCGGACTTGCCGGCCCTGCACCCCCTCGGCACCCGCACGTTCGACGACTCCGACAACATCCTCGTCCGCTATCGAGTCGACCAGCCCGCGTGAAACCCGTTGCGCGAGATCAGGGAACCGTCCCTGATCTCAGCGGGCGCGGGCGAGCCGGCGCCGCCGGGCACCGAGCACCCGGCAGACCAGGTAGATCAGAAACGAGATCGTCGTGACGAACGTCGACACCGGTACGCCGGGCGCCAGCGACAGCAGAATGCCGCCCACCGCGGCGATTTCGGCGAAGATCACGGCGAACACGGTGGCCCGCACCGGATTCGCGGTCAGCTGCGCGGCCGCGGCGGCCGGCGTGATCAGCAACGCGAGCACCAGCAACGCGCCGACGATCTGCACCCCGAACGCCGCGGTGATGCCGAGCAGCACCGCGAACACGATCGACAGCGCCCGCACCGGAACCCCGCGCGCCACCGCGACTTCCGGATCGGAGCTGGCGAACAGCAACGGCCGGTAGACGATCGCCAGCACCGCGAGCACGCCGACGGTGCAGGCCGCGAGCAGCGTGATCCCGCTGTTGCCGACGCTGACCACCTGCCCGGTCAGCAGCGAGAACTTCGACCCGGCCCGATCCGGACCGAGCCACAGGAACAGCACGGACAACCCGAGCCCGAACGACAGCACCACCGCGATCACCGAATCGCGTTCCCTGGCCCGCGTTCCCAGCAGGCCGAACAGCACCGCCGCCACCACCGACCCGGCGATCGCGCCGACGCCGACGCCGATCCCGGCGAGCAGCGCCGCGGCCGCGCCGGTCAGCGACAGTTCACTGGTGCCGTGCACCGCGAACGACATCTGCCTGCTGATGATCAGCGGCCCGATCACCCCGGACAGCAGTCCGAGCAGTGCGGCGGCCAGCACCGCCTGCTGGACGAAGTCGTAGGACATCAGGTTCGCGGTGGTGCCGAAGTCGAACATCTTGCCGAGCACCCCGGACAGTTTGTCGATCACGAGCGCACCACGCTCGCCTCCGGTGCGGCGACCGCCGGATTGTCCCCGTGGCAGTGCGCGCCGGCCGTGCCGAGCGCGTCCATGGTGTCCCCGGTGCCGACCACCACCAGCCGTCCGCGCACCCGCAGCACATCGACCTCGGTCTGATACAGCTCCGACAGCACCGCCGACGTCATGACCTCCGCCGGCGTGCCGATCCGGAACTTGCCGTCCACCAGGTACAGCACCCGATCCACCAGCGGCAGAATCGGATTGATCTCGTGCGTGACGAACAGCACCGCGGTGTCGTGGCCGCGCCTGCGCTTGTCGATCAGTTCCGCCACCAGGCGCTGGTTGGCCAGATCCAGGCTCAGCAGCGGTTCGTCGCAGAGCAGCACCTTCGGGTCACCGACCAGCGCCTGCGCCACCCGCAGCCGCTGCTGCTCGCCGCCGGACATGGTCTCCAGCGGCGCGTTCGCGAACCGCTCCGCACCCACATCGGCGATCGCCGCCGCGACCTTGCGCCTGCGCTCGGCCCGCGCGCGCAGCCCGAGTCCCCAGCGGTGGCCGTCATAGCCCAGGCCGACGAGGTCCACGCCGCGCAGCTGCACCCCGGCGTCGATCGTCTTCTGTTGCGGCACATAGCCGATATCCGGATTGCCGGTCCGCGCGGGCGCGCCGGCGATCTGCGCGGTACCGGCGCTGAGCCCGAGCTGGCCGAGCAGCACCCGCATGAGCGAGGTCTTGCCGGAGCCGTTGGGTCCGAGCACCGCGACGAATTCGCCCGGCGCGACCTCGAGATCCAAACCCTGCCAGAGTGTCCGGTCGCCGAACGACAACCGGGCCCCGTCCAGCCGGACCGCCGGAAGGACTTGCCGCCGTACCGTTTCCCTGTGCTCGTTCGACGCGACCCCCGGCGTCGTCACGGTCCCGCTCAACTCAACGCCGCGCTGAGCGCCTGCGCGTTCTTGGTCTGCCACTGCAAGTAGTCCATTCCGGCGGGCAGGGTTTCGGTCACCTCGACGACCGCCAGCCCGTTCGACTGCGCCACCGAGCGCAGGTCCTTGGTGATCTTGTCCTGGGTCTGAACGTTGTAGACGAGCGCGCGAACCTGCTTGCCGGTCAACAGTTCCCGGGTCGCCGCCACGGCGGCGGGCGCCGGATCGGTCTCCTGCTCGATCGCCTCCTGGAACTCGTGCGGCGTCTTGTCCTCCACCCCTGCGGCGAGCAGCAGGTAGTGGGCCAGCGGTTCGGTCTGCAAAACCGGTGTTTTCGGGTGCTCGGCGGCGAGTTTGCCTGCGATCGAGGTGATTCCGGCCAGCCCGGTCTTGAATGTGTTGGCTCGCTCAGTGAAGCCGCCCGCGGCGCCGGGTGCCAGCTCGCCCAGGCTGCTCGCGATCCGGTCCGCGACCGCCGCCACGGTCTTCGGGTCGTAGAAGACATGCTCGTTCTGGTCGCCCTTGTCCGGCCGGGATTCGAACGCGTCGACGGTGCGCTTGTTCCGCCCCGCGACCGCCTTTTCGGCGAACTCGTCGTAACCGCCGCCGTTGTAGACGACCAGGTCCGCGTCGCGCAGCTTGGCCGACTCGACGGCCGAGGTCTCGTGCGAGTGCGGGTCGGCGGACGGATCGCTGATGATCGACTCGACGGTGGCGTCCGGACCGGCGATCGTCGCGGCGATATCGCCCCAGACATTGGTGGACGCGATGACGGTCGGCTTACCCGAATCCTTCGTGTCGCCGCCGCAGGCGGTGAGCGAGAGTGCGGCGACAACCCCCACGGCGGCACCGGCGAACCGTATGGCAATGCTTGTCTTCACGCGGGGGCACTCCTGTGACGCTCAACAGCTGGTGACGCACTCGAGCGGGTGACACTACGCAGCTTAATGGAAATGGTTTCTGTTTCACTTTAGCAACCGCGTGCCGCCGAGACGAGTCCGGGCCCGCCGACCGGGACGCGCGGTTGCGCCTCCGTCGACGGGCCCGGAACGAACCCGGTGGACCCGGTTAGACGAGCACCTCCGCCGGCTGACCGAGCAGCTGGGCGCAGCGCAGCAGGCCGAGATGGCTGTAGGCCTGCGGGTGATTGCCGAGCGAGCGTTCGGCCACCGGGTCGTACTCCTCGCTCAGCAGCCCGGTCGGTCCGGCCACGTCCACCAGCTGGGCGAACAGCGCCTCGGCGTCCGAGCGCTTGCCGATCAGCAGGTACGCCTCGACCAGCCAGGCCGCGCAGAGGTGGAAGCCGCCCTCGCCGCCGGGCAGGCCGTCGTCGTGGTGGTACCGGTACACCGTCGAGCCGCTGCGCAGCTCGGCCTCGGTCGCGACGACGGTCGCGGCGAAGCGCGGATCGGACGGATCGATCAGCCCGCTCAACCCGATGTGCAGCGTCGCCGCGTCCAGATCGGTGCCGTCGTAGGCCGCGGTGAACGACTGGACCTCGTCGTTCCAGCCCTTCGACTTCACCTCCTCGGCGATGGTGTCGCGCAACACCGTCCAGGCCGGGTCGACCTCGCGGGCGAACTTCCGGGCCAGGGTCAGCGCCCGGTCCACGGTCAGCCAGCCCATCACCTTCGAGTACACGTGATGACGCGGGTTGCCGCGGATCTCCCAGATGCCGTGGTCGGGTTCCTGCCAGCGCCGCTGCACCGCGGAAACCATGGCGCGCACCAGTTCCCAGTCCGCGTCCGGCAGCGCCGCGGCCGGATCGGTGATGCCCTGGAGTTCCCGCGCGTGTGACAGGCTCGCGATCAGGTCGACGATCGGGCCGAACACGTCCAGCTGCACCTGCATGTTGGCCGCGTTGCCGACCCGGACCGGGCGCGAACCCGCGTAACCCGGCAGCTGATCGATCACGGCCTCGGGCGGCAGCGTCTCGCCGTACAGCGTGTACAGCGGGTGCAGGCGCTCGGGCCCCGGCAGGGTCTCCAGCACGCGGTGCACCCAGACCAGGAACTGCTCGGCTTCGTCGAGCGAACCGAGCGACACCAGGGCCTGCGCGGTGAGCGACGCGTCGCGCAGCCAGCAGTACCGGTAGTCCCAGTTGCGCACGCCGCCGATGTCTTCCGGCAGCGACGTGGTCGCCGCGGCCAGGATGGACCCGGACGGCGCGTGCACCAGCCCGCGCAGGGTCAGCGCGGAACGCTTCATCAGATCCGGCTTCAGCTGCGGCAACTGCAACGTGCCCGCCCACTGCGACCAGTAGCCCTCCGCGATCCGCCGCCGCTCCAGCTCGTCGGTCTTGGCCGGCGCGAGATCGGAGGTGCCGCAACGCATTTCCAGCACGATCGGCCCCTTGGCCGGGTCGACCACGGCGCGCGCGGAGTCGTGCGTGCCGTCGCTGGTGATCTCCCAGGTCAGTCCGGGGGAGCGCAGCACCATCGGATCGTTGGTGCCGAGCACCCGCAGGCCGTTCTCGGACGCCTCGATGCTCACCGGCACCTGGCCGAACTCCGGGCGCGGCGCGAAGGTCACCACGGCCTTGGCGTCGCCGGTGATCACCCGGGTCAGGTCGGTCCGGGTGGCTGCCACGTCGTGCGGCAGATAGTCCACCACTTGCAGCTTGGCCCAACGGGTTTCGACGGTCATGGTGCTGTCGATGTAGCGCTGCGACAGCGGCAGGCCCGGCCGTTCCGGCTCGATGGTGAAGTGCCCGGCCTGCGGTCCGCCGAGCAGGTGGGCGAACACCGCGGCCGAGTCCGGTTCCGGATGACAGAACCAGGTGACCGTCGCGTCCGGGGTCAGCAGCGCCACCGAGCGCGGGCTGGCCAGCATGGTCAGCCGCTCGATCCGGGGCGCGCTCGCGCCGGCCAGCCAGGTGCGCCGCTCCTCCAGCAGGAAGGCGAGGGCGCAGGACACCGCCTCGGTGCTGTCGACCCGGTACTTGGCCTGGCTGTCGCCCTCGCCGACCTTGATGCCGAGGTCGGGGCCGGACAGCACGCGGAAGGCCTTCTCGTCGGTCACGTCGTCACCGAAGAACACCGCGGCCGACGCGGCGGCCTGATGCCGGATGGTGTCGAGTGCGGTGCCCTTGTCGGTTTGCACCACGGCCAGTTCGATGACGGCCTTGCCCTCGGTCACCTGCACGCCGAACCACAGCGCCGGACCCTGCCGGACCTGGGTCAGCGCCCGGTGGCCGATCTCCGGGCCGGCGTTGCGCACGTGCAGCGCGACGCTGGCCGGCTTGATCTCGACGGTGACGCCCGGGTTCTCCGCGGCGACCTGGGTCAGCGCGGTCTGCACCTCTTGGAGCAGTTGTTTGGCGTCGTTGTCGATGGCGTGCACGAAGCCGACATCGAATTCCGAGCCGTGGCTACCGATGAGTTGTACCTCGACCGGAAGTCGCGACAAAGCGGCGAGGTCTCGCAGTGCGCGGCCGGAAATGACCGCGGCGGTGGTGCCGGTGAGTCCGGCGAGCGCGCGTAACGCACTCACCGATTCCCGGTGTGGAAAGGCCTTCGCCGGGTCGGAAACGATGGGCGCAAGCGTCCCGTCATAATCCGAGGCAACCAACAGTCTCGGCACTCGCGCGACTGTCGACAGTGCACGACGAAGTTCCAGTGGCAGATCCTGTGCGCTCACGCATCCAACCTAGTGATCGGAGGAGTTTTTTCATGGGCGGGCAGAACAATACTGGGTTAGATTTGCCGCACCGACGCCCGCCGCTATGCGTGCGCTGTGTCTGATTTTCCGCCTGTTCGCGCCGGAGTGCGCGGCGAGGGCCCGAACTCGGGTCCGAGCGGCCACAACCGGTCACTTCTTCGCGTGCGCTGCGATCATGCCGATGTGCCATGGGTAGTGCGGGGGTCGCGCAAAACTCGCGCTACCCGGTGACGCCGAGCGGCGGGCGCGGACGCGAATTGTGTGTGCCCGGCCCGCCTTCGGCCCGAATGTGATCTTCCGCACGAACCCGGCGCCGATCCAGGATTTGCCGGGTATGCGCTGGCTGTCCGAATGTCAGGAGCGGTCGCCGAGCAGCAGATCGACGGTCAGCTCGAGCCGCTCGGTCACGTCGGTCGCGGACGCGCGCCGGGTCAGCCACGCGACCAGGTTCGACAGCCACACATCGCTGATCACCCGCGCGATGGCCAGCTGACGCTCGTCCGGCTCGCCGTCGTTCATGGCGCGGGCGAACACCCGGTCCATCACCTTGCCGACCCGGTCGACCTCGGCGGCCGCCGACGCGTCGGCGAACATGAACGCCCGCGTCATGGCCTCGGTGAGCAGCGGGTCGCGCTGCATCATCCGGGTGATCTGCTGCAGCAGCAGGTGCATGCGCTCCTGCGGCGACTGCCCGGCAAGCGGCTTGCGCTTGCCCTCGATCTGCTCGAATTCGCGCGACAGCGCGGACACCAGCAGGTGCACTTTCGAGGGGAAATACCGGTACAACGTCCCGACTGCGACATCGGCGCGTTCGGCCACGGCCCGCATCTGCACCGCGTCGTAGCCGCCCTTGGAGGCCAGCGCCAGCGTCGCGTCGAGAATCCGCTTCCGCCGCTCCCGCTGCGCGGCCGAACTCAGCTCGTCCTCACTGAGCGTCGTAACGGTCGCGGTCGCCGTCGCTCGTGCCGCCGAATTGCCATCGGCCGGCTGCGATCGGGAGGGACTGGCCATCGGTGAGAGTCCTTTCCGGAGACGTCGTTGGTGTAACTGGCCCGAGTATCGGCTCGGCGGTCGTCTCTTGACTTCCGCACAGCTAGGATATTAGAACATGTTCTAGGTGTGGGAGTCACGCCGGGAAGGCGGTACGGAGTGTGACCATCGCCACCACTGACGAGCATAAAGCCGTCCAGGAGTCGATGCGTGGGTGGGCCGGATCGGTGCGTCCAATTGCAACAATGCGGACCGATCCGAGCGCCTTCTGGCGCGCGTACTGGCCCGGCCTCGCCGATCTCGGCATCTTCCGGGTCGCCGTGGCCGAGGACGCCGGCGGGGCAGGCGGTTCGGTCGCCGATCTCGCCGTGCTGGTCGAGCAGGCCGCGCACGATCTGGTCGGCGGGCCCGTGCTGGCCACGGCGCTGGCCAATCTGATCACCGCGGGACGGATCGACGAGCAACTACCGTGTGGCGTCGCGCTGGACTTCATTGTCGGCGCGCAGGTCAGCGTACCGGCCGAGGCCGGCGAGCTGTCGCTGACCGGTTCCTGGGACGCGGTCCTCGGCGCGGCGCCGGGAACCGCTGTGCTGCTTCCGGTTTCCACCCCGCAGGGGCAGCGCTGGATCCTGCTCGAGCCGGACACCGAAGGGCTTCGGGTCGAACCGCTTTCGCCGCTGGACCTGAGCACGCCGCTGGCCCGGGTGCACTGCGCCGACGTGCGGGTACCGGCCGGGCGGAGCTTCGTGTCGCCGCACGCGGTCGAGGATCTGGTCGTGGTGCTCGCCGCGGCCGAACTGGCCGGGCTGGCGGGCTGGTGCCTGGACACCGCGGTCGAATACGCAAAGGTCCGTGAGCAATTCGGGCGCAAGATCGGCTCGTTCCAGGCGGTCAAGCACATCTGTGCCTGGATGCTGTGCCGGGCCGAACTCATCCGGGCGGTGGCGGCCGACGCCGCGGCCGCCGTGGACGAGGGCGGCGCGGAGCTGCCCGTCGCGGCCGCGATCGCCGCCGCCATCTCGCTGGACGCCGCGGTCGACACCGCCAAGGACTGCATCCAGGTGCTCGGCGGCATCGGCTTCACCTGGGAGCACGACGCGCACCTGTACCTGCGCCGGGCGGTGGCCCTGCGTCAGCTGCTCGGCGGGTCGGCGCGCTGGCGGGCCAGGCTCACCGAACTGACCCGTGCGGGTCAGCGGCGCAGCACCGGCGCCGATCGCGTGTTCGCCGCCGAAGGTGTTGCGGCCGTTGACAACAACAGCGCCGACGAACTGTCAGCGGAGGTTTCCCGGATCGCCGCGCTGCCCGTCGATCAGCAGCGCTCGGCCCTGGTCGACGCCGGGCTGGCCATGCCGCACTGGCCCGCGCCCTACGGCCGCGGCGCGGATCCGATGACCGGGCTGCTGATTTCGGAAGAGCTGCGCCGGGCCGGCCTCACCGCGCCCGATCTGGCCATCGGCGGCTGGGCGGTGCCCACGCTGTTGCAGCACGGCACGCAGGAGCAGATCGATCGCTTCGCATGGCCGACCCTGCGCGGCGAGGTCGTCTGGTGCCAGCTGTTCAGCGAACCGGGCGCCGGGTCCGATCTGGCCGCGCTGCGCACCACCGCGAAAAAGGTGGACGGCGGCTGGGTGCTGAACGGGCAGAAGGTGTGGACGTCGCTGGGCGACCAGGCGAACTGGGCGATCTGCCTGGCCCGCACCGACCCCGACGCGCCGAAACACCGTGGCATCAGCTACTTCCTGGTGGACATGCACAGCGCCGGACTGCAGGTGCGTCCGCTGGTGCAGATCACCGGGGAGGCGCGATTCAGCGAGGTGTTCCTCGACGATGTCTTCGTCCCGGACGACGGCGTGGTCGGCGCATTGAGCAACGGCTGGAAGATCGCCAGGTCGACGCTGTCCACCGAGCGGGTGGCGATGGGCGCCAACGGCATCGGGCCGGTGCTGGAAGAACTCATCGCGAAATTGCCCGCCACCGGGCCCGGTTCGGAATTGACCAACGACCGACTTGGCGGATTTGTCGCCGATGCGATTGCAGGTTTGCTGCTCGAACAGCGCGCCGCCGTAAAAATGTTGGCAGGCGCCGATCCCGGCGCACAGAGCAGCGTACGCAAACTCGTCGGCGTCCGGCATCGCCAGGCGGTCGCGGAATTCGCCGCCGAGTCGGCAGGTCCCGCCGGTGCGCAGGACTCGGAAGTGGTAAAAGAATTCCTGCTCACACGCTGTTTATCGATTGCAGGCGGCACCGAACAAATCCTGCTGACCGTCGCCGGTGAGCGGATTCTCGGACTACCGCGCGACGCGGACAGCTAGCGACGAGTCGACTGGAGCTATTAAGCATGGATTTCACCAGGGACGAGGGCCAGGACGCGGTGGCCGAGGTCGTCGTGAGTTTATTGGAACGGGAACCGGCCCGTGATTTCGCCTTGTGGCCCAGCCTGGTCGAGACCGGGCTGCTCTCGGTCGCGCTGCCGGAGCGGTTCGGCGGCGACGGGATGGGGCTGTCCGAGATATCGGTGCTGCTGACCGAGCTGGCCACCGACGCGGTCGCGGTGCCCGCACTGCCGACGCTGGGCTTCGGGCTGCTGCCGCTGCTTTCGCTGCTGCCGGACAGCCTGGCCGAGCGGGTGCTGCCCGACGTGGCCGAGGGCGCGGTGCTCACCGCGGCGCTCAGCGAGCCGGCCGCGCCGTTCGCGGTCAAGCCGGAGACGGCGGCGGTCGCCGACGGCGATTCGGTGCGGATCACCGGGCACAAGATCGCCGTGCCGTACGCGGAGGAGGCCCGCTGGCTGCTGATCCCGACCAATTCCGGTATCGCGCTGATCGATTCGGACGCGAAGGGCCTGATCCGGGTGCCGTCACCGGTGTCCGGCGGCGGCCCCGAGTGCACCGTCCGGCTCGATCGGGTGCGCATCCCGGCCGACCAGCTACTACCCGGTGGCCTGGCCGAGCTGCACCGACTAGCGCTCGCGTCGATCGGCTCGGTCGCGGACGGACTGCTCAAGGGCGCGCTCGTGCTGACCGCCGAACACCTGCGCACCCGCCGCCAATTCGGCAGGCCGCTGGCCGAGTTCCAGGCCGTGGCCCAGCAGATCGCGGATCTGTACGTCGTCTCGCGCACCCTGCACGTGGCCGCCGTCTCGGCGAATTGGGCACTGGCGCAAGACGATTCCAGTCCGGAACACCAGGCGCGGATCGACGACGATCTCGACGTCCTGGCCTACAGCGTGGCCGCCGATCTGCCTGCCGCCATGCAGAAGTGTCATCACCTGCACGGCGGGCTCGGCGTGGACATCACCCACCCGATGCACCGCTACTACTCACAAGCCAAGGACATCGCTCGCTGGCTCGGCGGCGCATCGTTCCGACTAGATCGACTGGGGGCCAGATGTTCATCGACCTGACCACCGAGCAGCGTCAGCTGCGCGGCGAATTGCGCTCGTACTTCGCCGATCTCGTCACCGCGGACGAGGAAGCCGCGATGGCGGTGAACCGGCACGGCGACGCCTACCGCGAGGTGGTGCGCCGGATGGGCCGCGACGGCTGGCTCGGCGTCGGCTGGCCGAAGCAGTACGGCGGGCAGGGTTTCGGCCCCGTCGAACAGCAGATCTTCTTCAATGAGGCGGTGCGCGCGGACGTTCCGCTGCCGCTGGTCACGCTGCTGACCGTCGGGCCCACCCTGCAACAGTTCGGCACCGACGCGCAGAAGAAGCAGTTCCTGCCCGGAATCCTTTCCGGCGAAGTCCATTTCGCCATCGGCTACTCCGAACCGGAGGCCGGCACCGACCTGGCCTCGCTGCGCACCGCCGCGGTGCGCGACGACTCCGGCGACTGGGTGGTCAACGGCCAGAAGATCTTCACCACCGGCGCGCACGAGGCCGATTACATCTGGCTGGCCTGCCGCACCGGTTCGGTCGAATCGCGGCACCGCGGCATCACCATCCTGATCGTGGACACCAAGGATCCGGGCTACTCCTGGACGCCGATCATCACCTGCGACGGCGCCCATCACACCAACGCGACCTACTTCGACGACGTCCGGGTGCCGGCCGACATGCTGGTCGGCGAGGAGAACGGGGGCTGGCGGCTGATCACCACCCAGCTCAACCACGAGCGGGTCGGTCTCGGTCCGTCCGGCAAGATCGAGCAGCTCTACGACCGGGTGCGCGAGTGGGCGCAGCCGCGCGGCGTGCTCGGCGAGACCGATGTGCGCCGCTCGCTCGGGCGCATGCACGCCATGGTCCGGTTGAACGAGCTGTTGAACTGGCAGGTGGCCGCGACCGTCGATGGGGACCCGGCGAGCGTGATCGCCGACGCGTCGGCCACCAAGGTCTTCTCCACCGAGGCGCTGCAGGAAGCGGGCCGCCTCGCCGAGGAGATCGTCGGCCGCTACGGCGATCCCGCCGAGCCGGCCACCGCGGAGCTGCTCACCTGGCTGGACCGGCGAACCAAACAGAACCTGGTGGTGACCTTCGGCGGCGGTGTCAACGAGGTGATGCGCGAACTCGTCGCCACGGCCGGGCTGAAGCTGCCGCGAGTACCCAGATAGCCACCAGACAGTGCTAGTCGAGAAGGAGCCGCGCGTGCCGGAAACTACCAGTCCGGAAGCGATCGTCGCCGAGGCGGAACGGATCAAGGCGGCCGGTGATTGCACCCCCCGGTTCGGGCGTGACCCGGTGAACCAGCCGATGATCAACAACTGGGTCGAGGCGATCGGCGACACCAACCCCATCTACGTCGATGCGGAGGCCGCCAAAGCGGCCGGACATCCGGGAATCGTCGCACCTCCCGCCATGGCGCAGGTGTGGACCATGTTCGGGCTCAACGGCGTCCGGCCCGCGGACGATCCGATGGGCGACGCCACCGAACTGCTGGACGCGGCCGGATACACCTCGGTTGTCGCCACCGACTGCCAGCAGACCTATCACCGGTATCTGAATGTCGGCGAACAGGTCTCGGCGACCAGCAGGCTGTCGGAGATCCGTGGCCCGAAGCGAACGGCGCTGGGCGAGGGCTGGTTCGTCACCTTCCTGACCAGCTGGCACGTCGGCGACGAGCTGGTCGCCGAAATGCTGTTCCGGCTGCTGAAATTCGCGCCGGGTACCGCCGCGCCACCAGCGCCCGCCGGCGAGCGGGTCAAGCCGCTGGTCTCCTTGGATACCGAATTCTTCTGGGACGGAACGAAAGCGGGGGAGCTGCGGATCCAGCGACTGCCCGACGGCTCGCTACGGCACCCGCCGATCCCCGCCCTGTGGAAGGACAAATCGGAACAGACCGACTACGTCGTCGCCTCCGGGCGCGGCACCGTGTTCAGCTACGTCGTGCACCACGCGCCGAAAGTCCCCGGGCGGCAACTGCCGTTCGTGGTCGCGCTGGTCGAGTTGGAGGAAGGGGTGCGCATGCTCGGGGAACTGCGCGGGATCGATCCCGCCGAGGTTCAGGTAGGGCTGCCCGTCCAGGTGGAGTTCGAGAAGCTCGACGACGACGCGACGCTGCCGGTCTGGCAGGTGATCGCATGACGGCGACCGTCACACCGGCCACAGCGCGGGTCGGCACCGTGCTGCCCGAGCTGTCCATCCACGCCGATCCGACCTTCGTGGTCAGTACGGCCTTGGCCACCAGGGACTTTCAGGATGTGCACCACGACAGGGACAAGGCGATCGCCCGCGGTTCCAAGGACATCTTCGTCAACATCCTCACCGACACCGGCATCGTGCAGCGGTTCGTCACCGACTGGGCCGGGCCGCGCGCGGTGCTGAAGTCGATCTCGCTGCGGCTCGGCGTCCCGCTCTACGCCGGTGACACGCTCACCCTGTCCGGCACCGTGACCGCCATCGACGGCGACGACATCCACCTCGACATCGTCGGCAAGGACAGCCTCGGCGACCACATCACGGCGAAAGCCGTTATCGCATACCGGAGTTCAGATGAGCGAGCCTAGTATCTCGGGCCGCGCGGCCATCGTCGGCATCGGTGCCACCGACTTCTCCAAGGATTCCGGCCGCAGCGAATTGCGCTTGGCCGCGGAGGCGGTCACCGCGGCGCTGGCCGACGCGGGCCTCACCCCCGATGACGTCGACGGCCTGACCACCTTCACCATGGACACCAACACCCAGGCCGCCGTGGCCAGGGCGGTCGGCATCCCGCAGCTGAAGTTCTTCAGCCACATCGGTTATGGCGGCGGCGCGGCCTGCGCCACCATCCAGCAGGCCGCCATGGCGGTGGCCACCGGCGTCGCCGACGTGGTGGTCGCCTACCGTGCCTTCAACGAGCGGTCGGTGTCGCGGTTCGGCCAGTTCTCCACCGCGCTGGCCTCGGCTCCGACGTCGTCGGGCATCGACGCGGGCTGGTCCTACCCGCAGGGTCTCGGCACGCCCGCCGCGCAGGTGGCCATGGTCGCCCGGCGCTACATGCACGTATACGGCGCTACCAGTGCGGATTTCGGCCGCGTCGCGGTCGCCGACCGCAAGCACGCCGCGGTGAACCCGGAGGCCTTCTTCTACGGCAAGCCGATCACCCTGGAGGACCATCAGAATTCGCGCTGGATCGCCGAACCGCTGCATCTGCTCGACTGCTGCCAGGAGTCCGACGGCGGCGTGGCCATCGTCGTCACCAGCGTCGAACGGGCTCGCGACCTACCGCGGCGCCCGGCCGTGATCACCGCCGCCGCACAGGGTTCCGGCGCCGACCAGTACGTGATGACCAGCTACTACCGCGACGCGCTGTCCGGCCTGCCGGAGATGGGTCTGGTCGGCGATCAGCTCTGGGCCCAAAGTGGTTT
This sequence comes from Nocardia sp. NPDC006044, assembly GCF_042871115.1. Taxonomy (NCBI): domain Bacteria; kingdom Bacillati; phylum Actinomycetota; class Actinomycetes; order Mycobacteriales; family Nocardiaceae; genus Nocardia; species Nocardia sp. NPDC006044. The sequence continues at coordinate 184,300 of NZ_JBIAID010000006.1, read as the reverse complement.
GCGCCCGGACGATATGCAGGCCGCCATTCTCTACGACCACTTCACCCCCTTCGTCCTCATGCAGCTGGAGGAGCTCGGTTTCTGCGGTCGCGGCGAGGCCAAGGACTTCATCGCCGACGGCGCCATCGAGGTCGGCGGCAGGCTGCCGCTGAACACGCACGGCGGCCAGCTCGGCGAGGCCTACATCCACGGCATGAACGGCATCGCCGAGGCGGTACGCCAGATTCGCGGTACCTCGGTGAACCCGGTGGACAACGTGACGAACGTCGTGGTCACCGCGGGCACCGGCGTACCGACCTCGGGTCTGGTGCTCAGCGCCGGCTGAGCCGCTAGTGGATCGGCGCGCCCGGCTGGTCGTGCGTCGAGCAGTGGATGCCGCCGCCGCCCGCGGCGATCTCATCGATCGGGACCGGGACCACGTCCCGGCCCGGCAGGTGATCGCGCAGGATGCCCTGCGCCCGGTCGTCGGCCCGCCGGTCGCCGAACTCGGGCACGAACACCGCGCCGTTGGCGATGTAGAAGTTCGCGTAGCTGGACACGAATTCGTCACCCTCGCCGGTGATTTCGTCGGGATCGGGCTGCGGCAGGTCGATCACCTGCAACCTGCGTCCGCGTGCGTCGGTGGCCTCGGCGAGCACCCGCCGGGCCTGCTCGCTCGACCGTGACCACGAGTCCGCGGGCGAACCCGGAAACGCGGTGTCCAGCAACACGACCCCGGGCGCCACGTAGCGGACCAGGCAGTCGATGTGGGCATCGGTGATGTCCTCGCCGCGCACACCCGCGCACCAGATCACCTTCTCGATGCCGAGGGTCTGCTTCAACTCGGCCTCGAGCTGGTCGCGGCTCTTGCCCGGATTGCGGTTGTCGTTGACGATCGAGCTCTCGGTGACCAGCAGGGTGCCCTCGCCGTCGGTCTCCAGCGCGCCGCCCTCCGCGACGAACGGGGCCCGATAGCGCGGAATCTGATAGCGCGACAACAGTTTCTGACCGAGCGGACCGTCGTTGTCGTGGCGCTGCTTGTTGCCCCAGCCGTTGAAGCCGAGGTCCACGCCGACCACCTGGCCCGCCTGTTCGACGAAGACCGGGACGGTGTCGCGAGCCCAGAGGTCGTCCACCGCGAGCCCGATCACCTCGACGCCGCTGCCGCACGCGCGCTGCGCGGCATCGCGCTGATCCTCCCTGGCCAGCATGACGACGTACTCGTACTCGGCGATCTCCCGGGCCAGCCCGGCGATGTCCTTGCGCACGTCGCCGAGGTAGCTGCCCCAGATCGCCGCCTGGGCCGGCCAGGACATGAAGGTGCGCGCGTGGCTCTCCCACTCGGCGCCGAACCGGCCACCCGGCCCGGCCGGTGCCGGCGTGCCGGAACCGCTCTGGTCGCCGAGGCGGGACGGCTCCGCTGAGGCGCATGCCGAGACGCCTGCGGCGAGCAGGCCGGCGAGGACGCTGAAGGCAGATCGGCGGGACATGTGGTTCTCCATCACGGGGCTCCGATAGTCGATGATCCTGGCGAAAGATCCTGACTGAAATTTCAGTCAGGATTGCACGGTACCATGGTCGGCATGTCTCGTCGTGATTCGATCCTGGAGTCGGCCGCCCGCGTGGTCGCGCAACGCGGTATCCGCGGCCTACGGGTGGAGGAGCTGGCCGAAGCGGCCGGCGTCTCCACCTCGCTGATCTACTACCACTTCAAGGACCGGGCCGGCCTGCTCGCGCAGACCCTGGATTTCATCAGCACCCGGGCCGAGCGCTACACCGAATCCGAGGTCGACGCCGCCGCCGACCCGCTCGGCCACCTCCAGGAACTGCTGCTGCTCGAGCTCCAGGACGCCCCGCTGGTCGTCGAGAACAGCACCGCGTGGGGCGAATCCCGCGCCACCGCCGTCTTCCAGCCGGAACTGCGGGACCAGCTGCGCGACGCCACCGCGCACTGGACCGACCACCTGGGCGGATTGATCCGCAGCGCGCAGGACCGGGGCACCGTCCCCGCCGAGATCGCCCCCGCCGACGCCGCCGAACGCCTCACCGCACTGGTCGAAGGCGTCAGCATGCGCTGGCTCAGCGGCACCCTCGAACTCGACCGGGCCCGCGAATTGGTGCGCGGCGCAATCGCTCTCGAATTGGGCGTGCGGTCCTGAGCCCCGCGTAAGTTGGAATCGGCAAGATCGCCGCACCGGAGGAAACCTATGACCGCTCGGCACCTGGTCGACGTCCACGTCCTGCTCATCCGCGACGGCCGCCTGCTGCTCAGCAAGCGGCGCAGCGACGACGAATTCGACGGCCTCTGGCACCTGCCCGCCGGCAAACTCGAGGCGGGTGAATCCGCCACCGCCGCCGCGGTCCGGGAGGCCGCCGAGGAAACCGGCGTCCGCCTCGACCCGGCCGACCTGCGCCACATCCACACCGCCCACGTGGTCGGCTCCGGCCGCGACCCCCGCCTCGGCCTGTTCTTCGAGGCCCGCCACTGGACCGGCGACCCCACCAACCGCGAACCCGACCGCTGCCACGAACTGCGCTGGTTCCCCCTCGACGCCCTCCCCGACGCCATGATCGCCTACCCCGCCGCGGGCATCCGCGCCCACTTCACCGGCGCCACCTACAGCGAACGCGGCTGGTATGCCTCCGCGCCGACCCCGCCTGCTGGAGGTTGACAACCCTGCTCGGTAATGTAGTAACGTACCTACATAGCGTTTAGGAGGTCACATGACGGCCACCACCATGACGAGTCGTGAGTTCAACCAAGACACCGGTCGCGCCAAGCGGGCCGCGTCGAGTGGGCCGGTCATCATCACGGATCGGGGGCGTCCTGTGCATGTGCTGTTGAGTTACGCGGACTACGAGCGACTTACGGGGGGTGGCGTGACGATTCTCGACCTGCTCGGCCTGCCTGCGGGTGCCGAGGACATCGAACTGGACCTGCCCGCTCTGCGGGACCATGCCCAGGGCGCGGATTTCGACTGATGTTTCTACTCGACACCAATGTGGTCTCCGAACTCAGGAAGGCCGGATCCGGCAAGGTCGACGAGAATGTCTACGCATGGGCAGCCGACCACCCGGTCGCGGGCATGTTCGTCTCGGCCATCACCGTCCAGGAGTTGGAGATCGGTGTATTGCGGGTCGAGCGACGTGATCGCGCGCAAGGCGTCGTCTTGCGAAAGTGGCTGGAATCGCAAGTCCTGCCGTCGTTTGCCGAGCGGATCCTGCCGGTCGATGTGGCGGTGGCTCGACGCAGCGCCAAGCTGCATGTGCCCGACTCCCGGCCGGTGCGCGACGCGCTCATAGCTGCTACCGCGTTGGTGCACGGGATGACCGTGGCCACCCGCAATGTGCGCGACTTCGCACCGACCGGTGTGGCGGTCTTCGATCCGTGGATGCCGGCCGAACCGGCGTGATCTGAGCTGGTCGTCACGCTGTCGGCCTGGTCACCTTTGCTGGCTCCCGCCTTTCGCCGCCTACCAGCATGTAGGGGAGGAGGTGGTCATGGGGACTGGCGAGATCCAGCTGGACGCGGATCAGGTGCGGGCGGTGAGCCGGCTGGGGGAGCTGGTGGATCGACGGGGGCGGCCGGTGCGGCGGCATCGGGGGATTTATCTGCACGGCGGGCCGGGGCGGGGGAAGACCATGGTGATGGATCGGTTCTTTGCCGGGGTGGCCTCGGATCGTAAGCGGCGCTTTCACTTTCATCAGTTCTTTGTTCGATTGCACGCGGCCGCGCACGCGTCCGGTTCCATCGACAAGGCGGTCGCCGCGTTGCTCGGGGATGCGCGGCTGGTGTGCTTCGACGAATTCCATGTGCACGACATCGGTGACGCGATGCTCATCGCGCGAATGCTCGATGCTTTGTTCAAGCGTCAAGTGACGCTGGTGGTTACGTCGAATTACGCGCCCGCCGAGTTGTTGCCGAATCCGCTGTTTCACGAGCACTTTTTGCCGACAATCGCGCGGATCACCGCGAACCTCGACGTGATTTCGCTCGACGGGCCGGTGGACTATCGCACCCGGGCGGACCGGACGTCCCGCGGCCGAACAGGTTTCGCGGCCGGTCGGTATCTGGTCGATCCTCCGGATCAATCCGGGCAACCCCCGGCGTTGCGCGGTGGATCGAATCGCGACGCGGTCCGGATCCGGATCGGTCCCCGCCATTTGCTCGCCCGATCGGCCACCGACACCGCGCTCACCATCGAATTCGCCGCACTCTGCGGCACTCCCACCGCGGCCGCCGACTATGTCGAACTGGCCCAGCGCTTTCCGCGATGGACCATCGCCGACGTACCGCCGCTGCGCGCAGTGCCACCCGACTGGGCGATGCGATTCGTCAACGTGGTCGACGTGCTCTATGACGCGGATCGCGAACTCACCGTGCGGGCGCGAGCGCCTTTGGCGGACTTGGTCGACGGCGTCCGCGGCGTCCCGGATATCGCGCGCCTCGCCAGCCGACTTTGTGAACTGTCACAATTCGCGACCGCTCCCGTCGGATAGTTGTGCAAGCCACGGATCATCCGGCTCTGAGCGGTGCCATGCACGGTTTTAGCGGATGTATTCCGAAGTATTCGATTCCCGCTCGAGCGGACCGCCCGGCATGTAACTATGTGGCTGTTTTGTGCAGTACTCAGATTTGGTGGTAATCAGTGGCCCGGGCGCGAGCGCCGATAATGCGCGTGATCGTGCTGATCACGCTGCTGGCCCTTGCCGCGATCGCCCTGCGTGGATACATCCCAGGAGTGACCGAATCCCGCGATAATTCGTCCGCGCCCTCCGCATTGTCGGTGGCGTTGATGCCGGTGCTGCTCACCGTGTCCATGGTGATCCTGCTGGCCGGCGTGATCGCCAGCCAGCACCGCCTGCCGCTGGCCATGCCCGAACCCGACCGCGACGCCGACCGCCAGCAGTGGCGCCTCGGCCGCGCCGGGCTGCTGGTGCTGGCCGGCCTCGCCGTCGTCGCCCTCATCCTCGCGGTCGCCGCCGCGGTGTTCTTCGTCGGGACGGGCCAGGAAAACGCGCCCCCACCGCCGGCCTCGGCACCGGCCACCGGCCAGCCGCCGGCCGAGTTCGCCACCGGCGCACCGGATCCCGGCAGCACCCCCGCCGAACTCACCGGCACCGCCTTGCTGCTCACCGCCATCGCCGCCGCCGCGCTGGTCGGCGTGGCCATCGCCGGACTGCTCGTGGTCGCGGTGGCCGCCCGGCGCAGGCCCGCGCCGGCCCCGCTGCCGCTGGTCCCGGTCGCTCCCACCGCGGTGGACTCGCTGGCCAGAGCGGCCGAAATGGGCTTGGCCGCAATGAATGTGCCCGGCCAGGAGCCGCGCGCCGCGATCATCGCCTGCTACGTCGCCATGGAACGCGGCCTCGCCTCCGATCGGGCCGCCGCGCCGCTGGCGTCGGACACTCCGATGGAGGTGCTGGCCCGCGCCTTCGAACGCGGCGCGCTGCACGACGCCTCGGCGCGGGAACTGGTCGCACTGTTCGAGGAGGCCAGGTTCAGTCCGCATGCGATGCTCGAGTGGCAGCGGATGCGGGCCGAGCAGCTTTTGCGAATTGTCCTCGCGGACTTGCAGGGAGAGGCGGCAGCTTGAATCGAACGGCCATCGTCGTCAGTGCCGCGATCGTCATCGCGCTGATCGAGATCGTCACCCTGGACCGCGCGCGCGGGGTGCTGCTGTACGTCGCCGCGATACCCGTGCTGGTGGCCTTCGGCTGGCTGATCTGGTCGCTGCTCGAGCGGGCGGAGCCGCGCGGTTACCAGGACATCGACGAGATCGAGAACGGTCCGGCCGAGATGCTGCGCCGCTGGCACGCCAGGGCGCAGATGCTCGCCGACCGCGCCGATGGCACCCGCGCCGACTGGGACCGGCACCTGCGGCCGTTGCTGGCCAAGGAGTTCGAGCTGTCCAGCGGACAGCGGGTGACGAAGAACCGCAGGGCGACCGAGGCCGCCGGGATCCATCTGTTCGGGCCGGAACTGTGGCGCTGGGTGGACCCGGCCAACTCGGCATTGCGTGATCAAACCAGTAGGGCACCGGGACGGGCGGCGCTGGACGAGATCCTGAGCCGCCTGCAGAGAATGTGAAATGGGTTGAGGCAAGTGCGGGTACACACATGACGATGCCGATGGATGTCACGGTCCAGCGCAGCGATGCCGTGCTCCGGGAGCTATCCCGGGTCATCGTGGGCAAGCAGGAAGAAATGCGGTTGATCCTGATCGCCGTGCTGGCCGGCGGTCACGTCCTGATCGAGGACCTGCCCGGTCTCGGCAAGACGTTGATCGCCAGGTCGTTCGCCGCGGCGCTCGGCCTGCAGTTCACCCGCGTGCAGTTCACCCCCGACCTGCTACCCGCCGACCTGCTCGGCTCGACCATCTACGACATGACCTCGGGCCGCTTCACCTTTCGCCGCGGACCGGTGTTCACCAATGTGCTGCTCGCGGACGAGATCAACCGGACTCCGCCCAAAACCCAAGCCGCGCTGCTGGAGTCGATGGCCGAGGGACAGGTCAGCATCGACGGCGAGACCTTCCAGCTGCCCCAGCCGTTCATCGTGCTGGCCACCGACAACCCGATCGAGTACGAGGGCACCTATCCGCTGCCGGAGGCGCAGCTGGACCGGTTCGCCATCCAGCTCCGGCTCGGTTACCTGTCCGAGCAGGACGAGAAGCAGATGATCCGCCGCAGGCTGGAGCGCGGCGCGACGACGCCGCAGGTCACCCAGGTGGTGGACGCGAACGGGCTGTTGGAGATGCGCCAATCGGTCGAGTACGTCACGGTGCATCCGGACGTGGTGAGCTACGTGGTCGCGCTCGCCTCGGCCACCCGGGCGCACCCGCAGGTGGAGGTCGGCGCGAGCCCGCGCGCGGAGCTGGACCTGGTGCAGATGGCGCGCGCTCGCGCCCTGCTGCTCGGCCGCGACTACGTGATCCCGGAAGACGTGAAGGCCCTGGCGATTCCGGCCATGGCGCACCGGATCACCCTGCGCCCGGAGATGTGGGTGCGCCGGATCCGCGGCGAGGACGTGATCACCGAACTGCTGCGCCGCCTGCCTGTTCCGCGCGCCACGGTGACCTGAGTGAGCGTGACGGAGCCGGCCGCCGACAAGGCGCGGCCATGAGGCATCGGGACGCCAGCACCACGGTCGAGGCCGAATTGCGGTGGCGCCCGGCGCCGTTGGTCTTCATGCTGACCATCTGCGCCGCCGCGGCGCTGGTGCTCGCGGTCGTGCTCGGGCGGTGGCAGCTGGTCGTGTTCGCGGCGCCGCTGCTCGGCGTGCTCGCCACCGCGCCGTGGCAGCAGTCCTCGACCCGGATCCAGGTGGACGGCGGCGGGACGCTGCGCTGCTTCGAATCCGAAGAGGTGGTGCTGACCGTCGCCGCGTTCGTCGAGCAGGGGCACGCGCTGCTGCGGTTGAAGCCGGAAAGGGTTGCGGCGCTCGGCATCGAGGTGGAGGAGGCCAGCGACTCGGGCGCCGCGCCCGCCGGCCTGCGGCTCGCGCTTTCGGCGGATCGGTGGGGGCGTTATCCGGTGTCGGTGCGGGTGTCCGCGCTGAGCCCGGCGGGTCTCGCGGTGGCGAACGTCGTGCTGCCCGCCGGGCAGTTGTTCGTCTATCCGATCACCGATCCGCAGCGAATGCGGTTGCCGCGCACCGAACTTCCCGAGCGGCTCGGCACGCATCTGACCAGGCGGCACGGGCCCGGCGTCGAGTACGCCGATATCCGCGCCTACGCGCCGGGTGACCAGCTGCGCATCGTCAACTGGCCGGTGAGTGCGCGGCGCGGCCGGTTGTACGTCACCGAGCGGCTGACCAATCGTTCCGCGGACGTCGTTGTGCTGGTGGATACTTCACAACAGGCCCCCGGTCCCGCGACCGATTCTCTGGAACTCTCGGTGCGCGGCGCGGCGCAGGTGGTCCAGTCGACCTTGCAGGCCGGCGACCGGACCGCCGTCGTGTGTCTCGGCCACGCGCCGCGCTGGCTGCGGCCCGATATCGGGCGACGGCAGTTCTATCGAGTCGTGGACACCGTCCTCGGCGTCGGCGACGAGCACATCCCGACCACCGGCAGCCTGGCGCCGCATTCGGCCGTGCCGCTCGGCGCGATCGTGGTGGCGTTCTCCACGCTGCTCGATACCCAGTTCGCGCTCGCGCTGATCGATCTGCGCAAGCGCGGGCACGTCGTGGTAGTGGTGGATGTGTTGCGTGGCACGCCATTCCGGGGGGCGCTCGACCCGACCCTGGCCAAGATGTGGCAGCTCGAACGCGCCTCCATGTACCGCGACATGGGCACCGTCGGGGTCGATATCGTGGCCTGGCCCGCGGACACCCGGCTGGATCAGATCATGCGCGTGCTGCCCGAACACCGGCGTACCGTGCGGGTGCGCCGATGACCCGATTTCTCGCCGTCCTGTCGGGCGTACTGCTGGTGACGTCGGTGGCGCTGCTGGAGCCCTGGGTCGCCATCCCGGCTCTCGTCCTGGTCGCCCTCGGCTGGTGGTTCCGCCCGGTCGCGGTCGCGGCCGTCCTGCTCGCCGTCGGCGTGCTCGCCGTCGCGAATGCCGGTGTACTCGCCTCCGCCGCAATGGGATTGGTGGCGACCACCTACCTGCTCAACGCCGCCACCGTCACCGCTCCGCACGGCGTGGTGCCGACCACGGTGCCGTCGGTGACCGGCGCGGTCGGCTTCGCCGCGGTCGCCGTCGGCGCGGCCCTGCTCCCGTTGCGCCTGGCCTGGGCCCCGCTGGCCGCACCGGTCCTGGTGATCGTCCTGTACGCCTTGACAGTCCACGGCGCCGCGGTCCGCCGCGCCCGGACCGCCGAGCCACCCGGCGCCCCCCAAACGCACGCCTCTTGAAATCAGAAAGCGTGCGGGTGCTCGGGAACCTCAGGCGGAATACCGCAGGGTTACGTCGCCGAGCACCGGCGCGTCCTCGCGCTCGACCACCGTCGCGGCGATGGTCAGTTCGCCGTCCTGCCGCCAGATCCGGGTGCGGATCGTCTCACCCGGATAGAGGACGCCTGCGAACCGGGCACGAAATCCGGTGACCCGGCTCGTATCCGAGCCGAGCGCGGTGTCGGTGGCCGTCTTGCAGACGATGCCGTACGTGCACAACCCGTGCAGAATCGGCGCGGGAAACCCGGCGGCGCGGGCGAACTCGGGATCCGAGTGCAGCGGGTTGCGGTCCCCGCACATCCGGTAGAGCAGCGCCTGCTGCGGCAGCGTCGCCGTGGTCACGTCGAAATCCGGTGCGCGATCCGGCAGTTCGGATTTGGTGCTCGGCCCGCGCTCGCCGCCGAAACCGCCCTCACCACGCGCGAAGATGGACGAACGCGCGGTCCACAGCGGCGCACCGTCGGAACCGATGACCGTCTGCTCCTGCACGACCACCGCCGCGGAACCCTTGTCCCAGAGCTCGGTGATCCGCCCGGTGCTGGTCGCCTTGCCCGCGGCCGGAATCGGGCGGTGCACCTCCACCTCCTGATGGCCGTGCACCACCTTCGCCAGGTCGATGTCGATGCCGGGGAAGCTGACCCGCGGCGGCTCGGTCTCGTGCAGGGTCGGCGCGACGGTGGCGAACGTCGGCAGCACCTGCGGCCCGCGGTCGTCGAGATAGCGCAGCTCGGCCGGATCGGTCCAGCGCGTGCCCGCCCCGAGGCCGAGCTGATACAGCTGCACGTCGGACGGCGTCCAAGCGAATTCCCGGCTCGGAAGTTCGGCCCCGAGCGCGACTTTCGGATTGATCGGCATCAGGACTCCTTGCCGGACGGCATCGGACGGGTGGGCTGGGCCGCCTTCTTCTTGACGATATCGAGCACCGCCAGGTAACCGAAGGTGAGCGCGGGACCGATGGTGGCGCCGGGCCCGGCGTAGGTGTGACCCATCACCGGGGTCGAGCTGTTGCCCGCGGCATACAGTCCCTCGATCGCGCTGCCGTCCTCGCGCAGAACCCGGCCCGCGGTATCGGCGACCAGGCCGCCCTTGGTGCCGAGGTCGCCGGGCACCATTTTCGCGGCATAGAACGGACCTTGGACCAGCGCCGCGAGGCACGGGTTCGGCTTCACCGTCGGGTCGCCGTAGTAGCGGTCGTAGTGACTGTCACCGCGGCCGAAGTCCTCGTCCTTGCCGGTCTCGGCGAAGGTGTTGAACCGGGCGACGGTGGCGGCGAGCTCGGCCGCCGGAACGCCGATCCTGGTCGCCAGCTCTTCGAGGGTGTCCGCCTTGACGATGTTGTCGTTCTCCAGCCAGCGCGACGGAAAGCGCTGGCCCGGCTGCAATCCGGCGAAGATGTAGCGATTGCGGTAGCGCTGATCGAAGACCAGCCAGGCCGGAATGTTCTCGCCAGGACCCTCGCCCTGCCCGTACTCCCCGCCGTACATGGTGTGCACGGCCTCGACATAGGGTGCGGATTCGTTGCCGAATCGCTTGCCGGTGGCGTTGATCATGATGGTGCCCGGCAGGTTGCGCTCGGCCAGCGCGAACCACGGCCGCCCGCCCTTGAAAATGGTCGGACCCCACCAGGCGTCCTCCATGAAGCCGACGTCGCCGCCCGCCGCCATGCCCGCGACGATGCCGTCGCCGGTATTCGCGGCCGCGCCGGTGGTCCATTCGGTGGTGATCGGCTGGCGCTGGTACTTGGTGCGCAGCTCGGCACTGTGCTCGAAACCGCCGGTGCCCAGGACCACGCCGTAGCGCGCGGTGACGGTGACCGGCTGCCCCTCGTGCTCGGCCTCGACTCCGGTGACCACGCCGTTCTCCACCACAAGACCGGTCAGGGGGGTGTTCAGCAGCAGCGGAACGTTCGCGTCGAGCAGTCCCTTGCGCATGGCGGCGATGATCGCCTGGCCCATGCCGAGGATGTGCTTGCCGGTGAACTTGGCCCAGTAGGTGCGCGCGCCGACCCGCAGCGCGCGGGCCATGCCCTTCGGGTGCCTGCGGATCAGGTTGAGCCGGACGAAGTCGGCCTGCATGACCACCACGTTCAGCGGCGCCTTGGCATACGGCGGCTCCAGGTTGGCCAGCTCCGCGCCGAGCACCTTGGCGTTGAACGGGGCCGGTTCGCAGGAACGGCCCTCGCCCAGGCCGCCCGGCGCCTCCGGGTAGTAGTCGGAGTAGCCCGGCACCCATTTCATCTTCAGCGGGGTGTGGTCGAGCACGAAGTCGAACGCCTCCGGACCCCGGTCGATATAGGTGTCGATCCGCTCCTTGGGCACCACGTCGCCGATGATGCTGTGCAGGTAGGTGCGGGCCGCCTCGCGGTCGTCCGGTCGGCCGGACGCGCGCAGCGCCTTGTTGCCGGGGATCCAGACGCCACCGCCGGAGCGTGCGGTGGACCCGCCGTAGTGCGCGGCCTTCTCGATGAGCACCACGCTGAGCCCGTGGTGGGCGGCGGTGAGGGCGGCGGTCATGCCCGCAGCGCCGCTGCCGACGACCACCACATCGTATTCCCGATCAATCATGTAGAACACGTTATAGAATGATGCGGCCGTTGGTCTATGTTGTGTGGCAGAAGACTTACTCGGCTTTCCGCTAGCTGAGAAACTCGTTTCAGTTTCAGACCGGAGTGAAGTACATGGGGTTCGATTGGGACCTGGTTGCCGACGTGGTCGTCGTGGGTTTCGGCGCGGCCGGCGCCGCCGCGGCGCTGGAGGCGGCGGCCGACGGTGCGCAGGTGCTCGCGCTGGAGCGATTCGCCGGCGGCGGGGCGTCGGCGCTGTCCGGCGGGATCATCTACGCGGGCGGCGGGACGTCGGTGCAACAGGCGGCCGGTGTCACGGACACGCCCGAGGCGATGCTCGCCTATCTGGAGCGCGAGGTCGGCGACGCGGTGTCGCCGGAGACGCTGCGCCGGTTCGTCGACGGCAGCCCGGCGATGATCGAGTGGCTGAAGGGCCATGGCGTTCCGTTCGAGGCGTCGCTGTGCCCGTACAAGACGTCGTATCCGAACGACAGCTACTACCTGTACTACTCCGGCAGCGAGATCTCGGGCGCGTTCCGGGACATCCCCGCCGCGCAGCGCGGGCATCGGGTCAAGGGCAAGGGTACCTCCGGCAAGCAGCTCACGGGTCCGCTCGGCGCGGCCGCGTCCCGGCTCGGTGTGCGGGTCGAAACGCTCACGCAGGCAACCGAACTGATAGTCGACGACGCGGGTTCGGTGATCGGGGTCGAGTGCCGGTCGCTGCGGGACGCACCGGGCCGGGTCCGTGATCGGTACACGCGCATGGCGAAAGTCGCGGCCAAGCCCGGCATCTACTACCCGCCGCTGCGGGCCGCGCTGGAGAAGCGCCTCGAACGGCTGGATCGCCAGTACGGCAAGCCGATTCGAGTGCTGGCTCGCCGCGGCGTGGTGCTCAGCGCCGGTGGATTCATCGCCAATCGCGCGCTGGTGCGCGAACACGCCCCGGCCTATCGCGGCGGCCTCGCGCTCGGCACCACCGGTGACGACGGCAGCGGCATCCAGCTCGCGCAGCGGGCCGGCGCGGCCACCGATCGGATGAGCAATGTCTCCGCGTGGCGATTCCTCCTGCCGCCCAGTGCTTTTACCGGCGCGATCCTGGTCGATGCCGCAGGCCACCGGGTCATCGACGAGACCAGGTACGGCGCGGCGGTCGGCCACGCGCTCATCACCGGACACGACGGCAAGGGCTGGCTGCTCGCCGACGACGAACTGATGCGGACCGCGATCGGCCAGATCGGCAAGCAGGGCGCGTGGTTCCAGCGCGGGCAGTTCGAGACGATGCGGCGCACCGCGAAGCGCGGCGCGACGCTCGAAGCTGTTGCGGCGAAGGCCGGTATCGATGTGACCGGGCTGCTGGCCACGGTGCACGCGCACAACGCCGCGATCGAGGACGGCGCACCGGACCCGGTCGGCAAGCCCGCCGAGTTCACCAGACCGCTGCGCACCGGTCCGTTCTGGCTGCTCGACGTCGGCATCAAACCTAGCCTGGCCAATCCGTGCCCGATGCTCACCCTCGGCGGCGTCGTCGTGGACGAACGCACCGGCGCGGTGAAATCGACTGCCGGAAACGACATTCCGGGTCTGTTCGCGGCGGGCCGGACCGCCGTCGGCATCTGCTCGGAGTCCTATGTCAGCGGGCTTTCGCTGTCCGACTGCATCTTCTCCGGTCGCCGGGCCGGTCGATCCGCGGCGGGGGAACAGGTGCTTTCCGAACAACTCGGGGCGCTCGATCGAATGGAAGGAAACTAGGTGCTGTCCGACACGGTACGAACCGCATTGGCCGACGAGCTCGAGCTCGCCGAACGCGACCGGGTGGCGATCGATCCGCTGGTCGCCCGGCATCCGGACATCGATGTGGTCGATGCCTACGAGATCCAGCTGATCAATATCCGGCGCAGGCTCGACAGCGGCGCCCGGATCGTCGGGCACAAGGTCGGCCTCTCGTCCAAGGCCATGCAGCAGATGATGGGCGTGGACGAGCCCGACTACGGTCACCTGCTCGCGGAAATGGAAGTCTACGAGGACGTTCCGGTCGAGGCCGCGCGCTACCTGTTCCCCAGGGTCGAGGTGGAGGTCGGCTTCGTGCTCGGCGCCGACCTGCCCGGCGCGGACTGCACCGAGGCCGACGTGCTCGCCGCGACCGTCGCCTTCGCGCCCGCGATCGAGCTGATCGACTCGCGGATCAAGGACTGGAAGATCGGCCTGACCGACACCATCTCCGACAACGCGTCCTCGGCCGGGTACGTGCTCGGCCCGGAGCGGGTGGCGCCCGGCGACATCGATATCAAGAAGATCGACGCGGTGCTCACCCGCAACGGCGAGGTGGTGGCCGAGGGGCGCAGCGACGCCGTGCTCGGCGACCCGGTGATCGCGGTGGCCTGGCTGGCACGCAAGGTCGCGAGCTTCGGGGTGCGGCTGAAGGCGGGCGACATCGTGCTGCCCGGCTCGTGCACCCGCGCCATCGACGCTCGTCCTGGCGACGCATTCCACGCCGAGTTCGCTGGACTCGGTTCTGTCCGTTTGCAATTCATCTAGGAGGCTTGTGGTGTCCGACAACGGGACCGTCACCGCCGCGATCGTCGGGTCCGGCAATATCAGTACCGATCTGCTCTACAAACTGCTGCGTTCGGAGGCGATCGAGCCGCGGTGGATGATCGGGATCGATCCCGACAGTGAGGGTTTGAAGCGGGCCCGCGGGCTGGGGTTGGAGACCTCCGCCGAAGGGGTGGACTGGCTGCTCGGCCGATCCGAGTTGCCCGACCTGATCTTCGAGGCGACCTCGGCGTACGTGCATCGCGCCGCCGCGCCGCGGTACGCCGAAGCGGGCATCCGCGCGGTGGACCTCACCCCGGCCGCCGTCGGCCCGGCCGTGGTGCCGCCGGTGAACCTCGGTGCGAACCTGGACGCGCCGAACGTCAACATGATCACCTGCGGCGGGCAGGCCACCATCCCGATCGTCGCCGCCGTATCCCGCGTCGTACCAGTGGTTTACGCGGAGATCGTCGCCTCGGTGTCCTCGGTGTCGGCCGGCCCCGGCACCCGCGCCAACATCGACGAGTTCACCAAGACCACCAGCCGCGGCGTCGAAACCATCGGTGGCGCCCAGCGGGGCAAGGCGATCATCATCCTCAACCCGGCCGAGCCGCCGATGATCATGCGCGACACCATCTTCTGCGCCATCCCCGAGGACGCCGACACCGGCGCCATCACCGATTCCATCCACCGGATGGTCGCCGACATTCAGCAGTACGTGCCCGGCTACCGCCTGCTCAACGAGCCGCAGTTCGACCCGCCGTCGGTGATTTCCGGTGGTATGGCGAAGGTCTCGGTCTTCGTCGAGGTCGAGGGCGCGGGCGACTTCCTGCCGCCGTACGCGGGCAACCTCGACATCATGACCGCCGCCGCGACGCAGGTCGGCGAAGTCATCGCCGGGCAGATCCGCAGCCGTGCGCAGCGCGGCGACCAATCAGACACCGCGGCGCGGGTGTAAGGAGCGAAAACATGGCTTACTCAGCAGAACTCGACATCCGCGTCACCGACACCTCGCTGCGCGACGGATCCCACCACAAGCGCCACCAGTTCACCGCCACCGAGGTCCGCGACATCGTCGCCGCCCTCGACGGTGCCCGGGTGCCGGTCATCGAGGTCACGCACGGTGACGGACTCGGCGGCTCCTCGTTCAACTACGGGTTCTCCAAGACCCCGGAGCAGGAACTGATCAAGATCGCCGCGGAGACCGCGACCCAGGCCAAGATCGCGGTCCTGATGCTGCCCGGCGTCGGCGTCAAGGAGGACATCAAGATCTCCCAGGACAACGGCGCCTCCATCTGCCGCATCGCCACCCACTGCACCGAGGCCGACGTCTCGATTCAGCACTTCGGCCTGGCCCGCGAGCTCGGCCTGGAAACCGTCGGCTTCCTGATGATGTCGCACTCCCAGCCGCCCGAGGTGCTGGCCAAGCAGGCCCGGATCATGGCCGACGCCGGCTGCCAGTGCGTCTACGTCGTCGACTCCGCCGGCGCCCTGGTGCTCGACCAGGTCACCGACCGCGTCGCCGCTTTGGTCGCCGAACTCGGCTCCGACGCCCAGGTCGGCTTCCACGGCCACGAGAACCTCGACCTCGCCGTGGCCAACTCCGTCTACGCCATCCGGGCCGGCGCCACCCAAATCGACGGCAGCGCCCGTCGTTTCGGCGCCGGCGCGGGGAACACCCCGGTCGAAGCCCTGGTCGGTGTCTGCGACAAGCTCGACATCAAAACCGGCATCGACTTCTACGCCATCGCCGACGCCGCCGAAGACGTGGTCCGCCCCGCCATGCCCCAGGAATGCCTCCTCGACCGCTCCTCCCTGATGATGGGCTACGCAGGCGTCTACTCCAGCTTCCTCAAGCACGCCGAACGCCAAGCCGAACGCTACGGAGTCTCCGCCGCCGAAATGCTCGTCCGGGCCGGCCAACGCAAGCTCGTCGGCGGCCAGGAAGACCAGCTCATCGACATCGCCCTCGAACTCCAACGCGAGCAGGAAACCGTCTCCGCCTGAACCGCGCTGATGTCGCGGTGGTCCACCGCGACATCAGCCCACGGGCGGCCAAACCGCGAAATGGCCGAGAAACCAGGGTTTCTCGGCCATTTCGTCAACTGTCCGCTACAACCAGGTGTCGAGGGTGGTTGTGGTGAGGAAGTGGTCGAGGTCGGCGCGCCAGGGGGCGGGGGTGGTCTTCTCGGGTTCTATGGCGGTGTATTGGCCGCGGTAGAAGAGGAGGGGGCGGCCGGAGGTGGTCGATTCGGTGAGGGCTTGGACTCGGCCGATGACTATGTGGTGGTCGCCGCCGGGGACGACGCTTTCCACCGTGCACTCGATGGTGGCCAGGGCGTCGTCGAGGACGGGGAGGGTGCGGGGGGAGGTGTGCCAGGGGGCGCCGGCGAACTTGTCGGGTTCGCGGGAACCGAAGCGGGCGCACAGTTCTCGTTGTTCCTCGGCCAGCACGTTGACGCAGAAGCGGCCGGCTTGCTCGATGGCCGCCCAGGACCGCGACGTGGTGGTGGGGCAGAACAGGACCAGGGGCGGGTCCAGGGAGAGGGCGGCGAAGGACTGGCAGGCGAAACCGATCGGTGCGCCGGCGTCATCGAAGGTGGTGATCACGGTGATGCCGGTGCAGAACTGGCCCAGCACATTGCGGAATGCCCGTGCGTCGATGTCGGGATGGGTCATTTCGCTCGCCTTCTGCTCACCCACCCCGCCATCTGCCGTCCCCTTGTCGGTCACTGCTGGCGCTGCCCGACCGTGAAGTCGTGGCCCCACAGGCTCACGGCCGTGGATTCGCGGGCAATCCAATCATCGTCGTCGACTTCGAGTCCCTCGCAGCCGAATTCGACATCGAAGCCGCCCGGCGTCTTCATGTAGAAGGAGAGCATCTTGTCGTTGACGTGCCGGCCGAGGGTCGCCGACATGCGCACCTTCTTGCGCAGCGCGCGGTCCAGGCAGAGCCCGACATCGTCGGCGTCCTCCACCTCGAGCATCAGGTGCACGATGCCGCTCGGCGTCGGCATGGGCAGGAACGCCAGCGAGTGATGCCGCGGGTTGCAGCCGAAGAAGCGCAGCCAGGCCGGGTCGCCGTCGGCCGGTCGCCCGACCATCTGCGGCGGCAACCGCATCGAGTCGCGCAACCGGAAGCCGAGCACGTCCCGGTAGAACTCCAGCGCGGCCTGATCGTCCTTGGTGCTGAGCACGACGTGCCCGAGCCCCTGCTCCTCGGTGACGAACCGGTGCCCGTACGGGCTCACCACCCGCCGATGCTCCAGTGCCGCACCGTGAAACGCCTCCAGGGTATTGCCGGAGGGATCATCGAATCGGATCAGCTCGTGCACCCGTCGATCGGCCAGTTCCGCGGCGGTGCCCTCCTTGTAGGGCACCCCCGCGCCTTCGAGGCGAGTCCGGATGTCTTGCAGCTCTTGCGCGTTGGCGGTCTCCCATCCCGAGATCTGCAATCGGTCCTGCTCGCCGGGCGAGATCACCAGCCGAGCCGGGAATTCGTCCATCCGCAGATACAGCGCGTCCGGATTCCCGCCCTTGCCTTCGATCATGCCGAGCACCTTGAGGCCGTACTCGCGCCAGGCGGCCATGTCGGTCGCCTCGATGCGCAGGTAAGCCAGCGATCGAATCCCCATCACTTCTCCTTGGAACCGGCGAGGAACTCGATTGTCAGCCGGTTGAATTCGTGGAACTTCTCCAACTGTGCCCAATGCCCGCACCCGCCGAACACGTGCAGCTGAACGCGCGGAATGAGTTTGGTCGCGACCAGCGCGCCGTCGAGCGGATTGACCCGGTCTTCCCGACCCCAGATCAACAGCACCGGCTGACGCAGTTTATAGGCGTCGCGCCAGAGCATGCCCTGCTCGAAATCCGCACCGGCGAACGACTTTCCCATCGCCTTGGCCGCGGCCAGCGATTCCGGCGTGCTCGCCGCGGCGAACCGCTGGTCGATCAGCTCGTCGGTGATCAGCGACTGATCGAAGACCATGATGCGCAGGAACGCCTCCAGGTTCTCCCTGGTCGGCTGGTAGCTGAACTTGCCGAGCAGCTTGACGCCCTCGGTCGGGTCGGGCGCGAACAGGTTGGTGCTCAACCCGCCCGGACCCATCAGCACCAGTTTCCCGGCCCGATCCGGATAGTCCAGCGCGAACCGCACGGCCGTGCCGCCGCCGAGCGAATTGCCCAGCAGGTGCACCCGCGAGGTGATCTGCAAGTGATCGAGCAGATCCTTCAGCGCCGAGGAGCTGTGCACGAAGTACTGGGGATGCTCGGTCGGCTTGTCCGACTGCCCGTATCCGGGCTGATCCACGGCGAGCACATGGAAGTT
Organism: Nocardia sp. NPDC006044; assembly: GCF_042871115.1. Taxonomy (NCBI): domain Bacteria; kingdom Bacillati; phylum Actinomycetota; class Actinomycetes; order Mycobacteriales; family Nocardiaceae; genus Nocardia; species Nocardia sp. NPDC006044. The sequence continues at coordinate 166,003 of NZ_JBIAID010000006.1, read as the reverse complement.
CTGGGCCAGCACCGTGATGTTGCGGGCGAAGTTCGACCAGGAGGACGCGCCCGGCCCGCCGCCGTGCAGCAGCACGATCGTCGGCCCGTTGCCGACGCCGGCCTCGTGATAGTGCAGCCGCAGATCCGGGCGCACCTGCGCGAAGCGGGAGGTCGATTCCGCGGTGAGTTCCACGGTAGACGTCACGGTTCCTCCTAGACCATCGCGTCGGCGACGGGCAGCCCGAACTCGTGCTGGCCGTACATCTGGTAAGCCCGTTCCGGATCGTTCGCCGCGTGCACCCGGCCCGCGTGCGCGTCGCGCCAGAACCTTTGCAGCGGAGTGCCGTTCGCCAGCGCGGTGGCCCCCGAGCTCTCGAACAGCTTGTCGATGGCGGCGATCGAGCGCCCGGTCGCACGCACCTGGTCGCGCCGCGCGCGCACCCGCAGGTCGAACGGAATCTCCTTGCCCGCCAACAGTAGCGCGTATTCGTCGGCGACATTGCCGGACAGTTGACGCCAGCCGGCATCGATGTCGCTGGACGCCTCCGCGACGCGCACCTTGGCGAACGGATCGTCCTTGGCCTTCTCGCCCGCGTATGCCGCGCGCACCCGCTTGCCCTGATGCTCGACGTGCGCCGCGTACGCGCCGTAGGCCATGCCGACGATCGGGGTCGCGATGGTGGTGGGATGAATTGTGCCCCAGGGCATCCGGTACACCGGGTCGGTGTTCTGCGCCAGGCCCGGCGCGGTCAGCTCGCTCATCTTGCGGAAGCTGAGGAACCGGTGCGTCGGGACGAAAACGTCCTTCACCACAACGGTATTGGACCCGGTGCCGCGCAATCCGACCACATTCCAGACATCGTCGATGCGGTAGTCGTCGCGCGGGATGAGGAAGCTGCCGAAGTCGACCGGCTTGCCGTCCTTGATCACCGGACCGCCGAGCACCGCCCAGGTAGCGTGATCGCACCCCGAGGACCAGGCCCAGGACCCGTTGACCAGATAGCCGCCCTCGACCACCGTGCCCGCGCCCATCGGCGCGTACGACGAGGAGATCCGCACCTCGGTGTCCTCGCCCCAGACGTCTTCCTGCGCCCGCTGGTCGAACAGCGCCAGATGCCAATTGTGTACGCCGACAATGCCTGCCACCCAACCGGTGGATCCGCAGGCGCTGGCCAGTTTGCGCACGGTGTCGTAGAAGACCACCGGGTCGGCCGCGTGACCGCCCCACTGCTTGGGCTGCAGCAGCCGGAAGAACCCGGTCTCCTGCAACGCCTTCATGGATTCGTCGGGAATGCGGCGTAGGTCCTCGGCCTCCTGCGCGCGCTCGCGCAGGCTCGGCAACAGCGCGTCGACCCGTTCGGTCACTTCTTGCGTCATCTCGGGACCTGCTCCTGCCTGGTCAGTTGGATAACCGGTACTCATTTGCTTCTGAGACTAGAACAGGTTCTTATTTCTGTCGAGAACGGGTGTCGATCGCGTGTCCTGGATGGACATGTGCAGGAAGTGGCGTGAATCGCTGGCGTGGAACGCCACATTTTTGTAACGTGTTCTAGTACAGAAGGAGGAGGATTCGCGATGGCAGTTACCCCACAGGGGAGCGGTGCGAAGGTCCGGGAGCTGGATGTCGGCACCGTGCCCACCCGCTATGCGAGGGGATGGCATTGCCTCGGTCTGGCCAAGTCGTTCCGCGACGGCAAGCCGCACGCGGTGAATGTGTTCGGCACCAAGCTCGTGATCTGGGCCGACAGCAACGACGAGCTGCGGGTGCTCGACGCCTACTGCCGGCACATGGGCGGCGATCTGAGCATGGGCGAGGTCAAGGGTGACGACATCGCCTGCCCGTTCCACGACTGGCGCTGGTCCGGCACGAACGGCAAATGCACCGCGATTCCGTACGGCAAGCGCGTGCCGCCGCTGGCGCGCACCCGCAAGTGGACCACGCTGGAGCGCAACGGCCAGCTGTTCGTCTGGCACGACGTCGAGGGCAGCCAGCCGCCGCCCGAGGTGACCATCCCGCATATCAAGGGCCCTTACACCGACGCGGACGGCAACCCGGTCGAGCAGATCGACAGCGGCTGGACCGACTGGACCTGGAACTCCATGTTGATCGAGGGCGCGAACTGCCGCGAGATCATCGACAACGTGGTCGACATGGCGCACTTCTTCTACATCCACTTCGCCTTCCCGACGTTCTTCAAGAATGTCTTCGAGGGACACATCGCCACCCAGTACTTGAACACCAAGGGCAGGCCGGACATCGGGATGGCCTCCAAATACGGCGGCGACACCACGCTGACCTCGGAGGCCTCGTACTTCGGGCCGTCCTACATGATCAATCCGCTGGTCAACCTGTACAGCGGCTACGAGGTCAAGAGCGTCCTGATCAACTGCCACTACCCGGTGACCCAGGACTCCTTCGTGCTGCAATGGGGCATCACGCTGGAGAAGCCGGAGGGCGTCGAGGGTGAGATGGCGGACAAGCTCGCCGCCAAGATGACCGAGGGCATCAGCGTCGGCTTCCTGCAGGACGTGGAGATCTGGAAGCACAAGTCCAAGGTTGAGAATCCGCTGCTATGCGAGGAGGACGGCCCGGTCTACCAGCTGCGTCGCTGGTACGACCAGTTCTACGTCGACCTCGCCGACGTCACCGACAAGATGACCCAGCGCTTCGAGTTCGAGGTGGACACCACCAAGGCGAACGAGGCGTGGGAGGCCGAGGTCGCGGAGAACCTGCGGCGCAAGCGGGAGGCCGACGAGGCTGCCGCCGCGGCCAACCAGGCGGAGGCCGGAGTCTGATGGCCACCTGGGCGAAAGCACCCGACTTCGCCGACCAACCGGCGCGGCAGGCCGAAGTGCGCGCCCAGACCGTGGTCGACAAGCAGCGCTATCTGGAGCAGGGCCTGACACCGGTGTCGTGTCAGGCCTGCCGGAGCCGGGTACTGGTGCGCAAGAGCAGTTCACACCAGACCTCGGTGCAGTGGACCGAGCCGCCGCAGACGCACTGCCCGGTCTTCGCCGAACTGAGCCGGAACGGGGGCGGTCTCGGCCGTCCCGACTCCTGCCCCCAGTTGGAGAAGACGATCAAGTGGGCCGTCGACGAGGGCCTGGTCGAGGTCCCGGAGTAGCCGCCCGAGGGCGAGGTGACAAACCGGGCGGGCGTCGTATGGGCAGTTCGCCAACCGTTTTTCGATGTCGCGCGGGCTGCTCTATTGTCCGGACATGGCGCAGACCGGATTCACCGAACTCACGGCACGGCTGACGGTTCCGTTGATCGCCGCGCCGATGTTCCAGGTCTCCGGGCCGGAGTTGGTGATCGCGGCCTGCCGGGCCGGCGTGATCGGCGCGTTCCCGACGGTGAATGCCCGTACGCCGGAACAACTGTCGGAGTGGTTGTCCGCGATCGATGCGGCGCTGGCATCGGATAGCGGGGCGCGGCCCGCCCCGGTCGCGGCGAATCTGATCGTGCACCCGGGGAACGCGCGGCTGCTGCCCGATCTTCAGGTGTTGCGCGAGCAGCCGACGGAGATCGTGATCACCTCGGTCGGGAACCCGCGCGCGGTGGTCGGCCCGTTGCGCGAGGTGGGCTCGCTGGTCCTCGCGGACGTGGCGTCGGTGCATCACGCGGTGCGGGCGGTCGAGTGCGGGGTCGACGGGTTGATCCTGCTCACCGCCGGCGCGGGCGGGCAGACCGGCTGGGCGAACCCGTTCGCGTTCGTCCGCGCGGTGCGCGAATTCTTCACCGGGCCGGTCGTTCTGGCCGGCGGCATCGCCGACGGTGTCGCGTTGCGGGCGGCGATCACCCTGGGGGCGGACCTCGCCTACATGGGCACCAAATTCCTCGCCACCGCCGAGAGCTTGGCCGCGCCCGCGCACAAGGACCTGATCGCCGCGTCCAGCCTCGACGACGTGGTGCTGACCTCGGCCTTCACCGGCTTGCCGACCAACATGCTGGCCGGCTCGATGCGATCGCTCGGCATCGACGTCGCCGCCCTGCGTGCCGGAACATTCGACACCGCAGCGCATTTCGCCGACCCTGGCGCACCGAAGAATTGGTCGGACATCTGGAGCGCGGGCCACGCCGCGTCCGGGGTCAGCGAGGTGCTCGGCGTCGCCGAACTCGTGGAACGGACGCGGCGTGAGTACGCCGGGGCGTGAGGCTCAGTCCATCCGGAAGTCGGCGAAATCGAAACCGGGCGAGACGAAGCAGCTGACCAGCACGTATTCGTCGCCTGCGGGTCGCGCCGCTTGACTGACCCCGCCCGGCACCACGGCCTGCAGCACCTGACCGTGCTCGACATCGGGCCCGAGCACGATCTCCTCGCCGCCGATGTTCAGCACCAGCGGGCCGCCGCGATGCCAGAGCCACAGCTCGTCGGAGCGGACCGTGTGCGGCGCGGACTGCTCGCCGGGCAGCAGCAGGAAGTGGATCGCGGTCGCGCTCGACCGTGCGCCGTCGTAGCCCTCCGGCTTGAATTCCACGGCGCTGCGCCAGGTTTCGCGGAACCAGCCACCCTCCGGATGCGGTGACAGGTCGAGGGCGGCGGCGAGCTCGGGTCGATTGTCGGTCATCTCTCGACTATGCCTGATCCGCATAGGGCAGTGCCGGACGTTCCGGGTTCGAGTCCGGTCACTCACCCCAACGCTCGTTCAGAGCTCCGCGATGTGCCAAGTGATGCCGAAAGGCGCCAGCGCGTCCAGGAATTCGCCCGCCTCGAACGCTTCGGCAGGCGCGAGCGCACCCGGCTCGGCGGTGCCCTCCGCCGGCCGAGCGGCGACCGCCACCGCCATCAGCGCCGAATCGCGGTAGGAGTGCACGCCGCTCACCACGACGCGGACCGCGCGACCGTCCACGCCGAACGCGTCGACGACCAGGTCGTAGCGCAGATCGGCGCTCGGCGCGCCAGGTAGCGAGTCGATGATCTCCGCGGTGAAGCCGCTCAGGGTGTCCAGGATCGACGTGGCAAGCACGCCTTCGACATAGGAAACATCGGAGTGCCGCGGGATCGTGAGGACCGGCGGCTGCGGGAATTTCGCCACCGCGGTCGGCGCGGTCATCCCGGGGAAGGTCATCGAGTCGTGCCGGGCCGTTGCGCCGGTGCGCAATTCACCGTCCGCGTAGTGCCAGCCGCCGCCGCGGAACCAGTCCAGGCTCGCCAGCACCGTCTTCGCACTGCCTTTGGAACCGTTGCCGCCGCTCTTGCTCAGATGGCTGACCACGACCTCGGCCGGGCCGCTCACCCGGCGGGTGGTGAGGTAGCCGAGCAGGTCACCGGGCAGATTGCTGTCGGTGACGCCGGCGACCAGGCTCACCCCGGCCGCTGCGGCGCGCGGGCCGAACTCGTCGAACACCTGCTTCAGGAACAGCTGCTCGCCGGACATGTCGGTGTAGTGCGCCCCCGCGTCGATCGCTGCGGCCAGGACCGCCGCGCCGTGCTCCACATAGGCGGGCAGGCTGCTGATCACCACGTCGGCGCCGGCGAACGCGGCGACCAATGCGTCGTGATCGGAGAGGCCGGCGATGCGGATCTGCGCGCTCGGGAGGCCGGCGGCGATCGCGGCGGCGCGGACGCGGGTTTCGTTGCGGCCTACCAGGATCGGCGTGTGGCCGCGGCGGCGTAGTTCGGTGAGGACGTAGCCGCCGGTGATGCCGGTGGCGCCGTAGACGGCGATGTGCTTGCTGGATCCGGTGGGGCCCGTCGATGTCATGGCTCAAATCTAAGAGCGCTGCATGAGTTGACCAATGGTTGCTTTGCTCGCCGCTATATCTCAAACACTCACTATGGAGCGCTATGGTGATCAAGTGGACGTTCTCAGTGAAACCATCGCCGTCATCCGCACGGGCAGCCCGACCTCCGGGATGTTCATCCGGCACGCCCCGTGGGGACGCGACTATCCGGTCGTGCCCGGGGCCGGTTTCCATGTCGTGTTGCAGGGCTCGTGCTGGCTGCTGCCGCCGGGCGGCACCCCGATGGCGCTCGGCGCCGGTGACGTCGTGTTCATGCCGCGCGGCGCCGACCATGTGCTGATCGACAGTCTCGACAGCCCGGTCACCGAGAAAGCGCAGGCGGGGGAACCGAGGGAGATCACCGGGCCCGGGGTGCGCACCGCATTGCTTTGTGGCGCATACGAACTCGGCAAGCAACGCAGTCATCCGCTGCTCGACGAGCTACCGGAGTTCATCCATCTGCCCGCCCGGCCCGGCCGGCACCCGGCGCTGCGCGGCGCGGTCGACCTGCTCGCCGCCGAAATCGCCGAACCACGCCCGGGCAGCGACGCCGCCGTCCCGGCCATCCTGGAAACCCTGCTGCTCTTCGTCCTGCGCGCGTGGTTCGACGAGCAGTCCACCGCGCGATCCACCGGCTGGGCAGGCGCTTTCGCCGATCCCGCGGTGGCCGCGGCCCTTCGAGCCGTGCACGAACACCCCGCCCGATCCTGGACCGTCCCCGACCTCAGCAACATCGCCGGCGTCTCCCGCGCCACCCTCGCCCGCCGCTTCGCCGCCACAGTCGGCGAACCACCGCTCGCCTACGTCACCCGCTGGCGCATGCTCACCGCCGCCCGCCTCCTCCGCGACACCGACGCCCCCCTCGGCACGGTTGCCCGAAAGGTCGGCTACACCTCCGAATTCGCCTTCGCCAAGGCGTTCAAGCGCGAATACGGCCTGGCCCCAGGCCGATACCGCCGGGCCGAAGACCAGCCCCCACTCGTCGCCGTCTGACCCAGCGTGCGGCGGTAGGTTCGGGGGATGCAGGCACGGGTGCTGGAGGTGTACGGGGAGGTGCTCGACCGGTTGCTTCCTGGGGATCGGCCGGCCGAGTTGGTGGTGCGGGAGGGGCAGTTTCATTACGTGGTCGTCGGGTCCGAGCGGGTGGTCAGCTTTGCGCGGACCGAGGCCGCCGCGCAACGACTACCGGCGCGTGGCGCGGTGTTGCGGGCGCTGGCCGGTATCGATCTCGGCGTAGCCGTACCGGAGTACCTGCCGATCGTCTCGCCGAGCGGGGACTACCTGGTCATGACCAGGGTTGCGGGTGCGCCGCTGGACGAGGAGTCGCTGCGCGGTCCCGGGGCGGCGGAAGCTGTTGCGCGGCAATGCCACGACCTGTTGGCGAGACTGTCGATCGCAGGAAGTGACCGACGAGTCCGCGAGGCACTTCCGGCCGCGCCCGCGGACCGCTGGAGCCGGTTCGCCGAGGACGTGCGCATCGAACTGTATCCACTGATGAATATCGCCGGTCGAGATCGGGCCGACCAGGAACTCTCCGCACTAGCCGCCCTGCCGCACCTGACCGACGCCCTGGTGCACGGAGATCTCGGCGGTGAGAACCTGTTGTGGGACAACGCATCTGGGTTACCGGTGCTGCGTGGCGTCGTCGACTGGGACAGCGCTTGCCTCGGCGACCCGGCCGAGGACTACGCCGCGCTCGGTGCCGGATACGGCGCGGACGTCCTCGACCGGCTGCTGGCACTCGCCGATCCCGCAAACAACGACCTCGCCCCCCGAATAGCCACCATCCAAGGAACTTTCGCCCTCCAACAAGCCCTCGACGCCCACCGCGACGGCGACCCCGAGGAACTGGCCGACGGCCTGACCGTCTACCGCTGACTCAGCTGAACGGCGACTTCGGCCGCTCCTGCAACTCCCCGTCCAGGTAGATATCGACCTTCTCGTTGTAGAGCAGACCAGCCCCGCGACCTTCTGGCTCTCCGGCAGCGCTAAACCGGACGTAATCTTGTCACCCCGCTGTCGCCGATACGGACTGTCCAATAGTCGCGGCATCAGCACTGTTGTGTACACGGTTGTGTGTACACTCTCTGTATGAGCGAGATCAGCACCCGCGAACTACGCACCAACCTGGCGAAGTACATCGATGCCGCCGAGTCTGGTGAGCAGGTGATCATTCTCCGCGACGGCACTCCCGCCGCCGCGTTGGTTCCCTTGTCCGTGGTCGAAGCGGTCGATGACGCCGAAGACGAAATGCTGGCGCGCGAGGCCGTCGCACGGCTCGCCGCCGGTGAAAAGACCTCCAGCATGGCCGAGGTGCTCGCAGACATATTCGAGTCGCGTAAGTGAAATATACGTTTCAGTTCCTCGAGTCGGCCCGGCGTGAACTGCGAGACCTGGAACAACGAGACGCGATGCGCATCCTCACCGCGCTCACGGTCCTCGGCGACGATCCTTACGCCCCAGGGTTGGCTGTCCGCAAGCTGGTGAATGTGGACGCATACCGGCTGCGGGTCGGCCGCTTTCGCGTCGTATACCAAGTGAAAGACGACGTGTTGGTGATCCTGGTAGTCAAGGTCGGGTGGCGTCGTGACGTGTACCGCGATGTCTGACCGCTATCGCTGACTCAGCTGAACGGCGACTTCGGCCGCTCCTGCAACTCCCCGTCCAGGTAGATATCGACCTTCTCGTTGTAGAAGCAGAGCAGCCCCGCGACCTTCTGGCTTTCCGGCAGCGGTGTGCGGTAACCCCACACGTAGTCCTGGTACTCGTTGTCGCCGATGCGGACTGTCCAATAGTCCGCGGTGCCCTTGTATGGGCAGCTGGTGTGGGTGTCCGAGGCGTGTAGGAGGTCCATTCGGACGTCGGTCATCGGCAGGTAGTACCTGGCCGGCAGGCCGGTTTCGAAGAGGATGCGGGGTGTGTGCGAGTCGGCGACGGTGACGCCGTCTATCTCGACCCGCACGTGCCGGGAGCTGCCGAGGATGTCGACCCGGGTGTACGGACTGCGCGGGTGGACGTAGACCGGCTCGTCCTCCTCGAACCACTCGTCCATCTTGTTCCAGTCGAGCCGCACCAGATCGTTCAGCTCGGCCAGCGGTGAATCGTGATAGCGCAGCGCGGCGGCGGTCGCGGTGGCGCCGTCCACCACCACGTCGTACTCCGTCGCATCACCGCGGCTGGGGGAGTGGTGGGAGTGGCCGGTCGGCTCGAGTTTCGCCTGGAGATCCGCGGCCCGGATGTAGTAGGCCGGATAGTGCGGGCCCTCCCACACCAGCACCGGCTGCGTCGTGTCGGCCACGACCCGGCCACCGAGAAATGCCCGGACTCGCTTCTGACTGGTCTCGATCTTCACCCGCCCGCGCTGCGCATCGCCCATGACATCCGACGGTACTCGCGACCAGCGGCTCGAGCATGGGTCGCACACAGCACAACTGCCTGGACCCTCAGCAGGTCCAGGCAGCAGTCCCGGGTTCAGTCGCCGACGGTGATCGCTTGCGCCTCGGCGACGCTGTGCGGCGCCGGGTCGTGGTCGTCGATGTGCGCGAGGGCCGCGCGCCCGGCCAGCAGCACCAGTACCGCACCCGCGGTACAGGCGGCGCCGACCCAGAACGGCAGCGCGATGCTGTGCTCGCCGAGCTTGCCGGCCAGGTAGGGCGCGGCCGCGCCACCGGCGAAGCGGACGAAGCTGTAGGCCGCCGACGCGGTCGACCGCTCGACCGGCGCGGAGATCATCACGGCCTCGGTGATCAGCGTGTTGTTCACGCCGAGGAACAGCCCGGCCAGCACGGTGCCGGCGATCAGCACCGGCTTGTGCTCGGCGAACGCTGCCATCACCGCGAGGTCCGCGGCGAACAGCGCGATGGACAGGCTCATCATCGGCAGCGAACCGAACCGCCGCTGCAACCGCGGCGCCAGGAACACCGAGGAGAGCGCGAGCAGGATGCCCCAGCCGCAGAAGATGAAGCCGATCGCGTAGGTGCCCATGTTCAGCGGGAACGGGGTGTAGGCGAGCAGCGTGAAGAAGCCGAAGTTGTAGAGCAGCGCGGTGAGGCTGACGGTCAGCAGGCCGCGGTGGCGCAGCGCGCGGAACGGCGCGGCGATCGAGGTGTGATGCGTCGGCTTCGGGCCTTCGGGCAGCAGCACGACGATGCTCACCAAGGCCACGGCCATCAGCACCGAGACGCCGAAAAACGGTCCACGCCAGCTGATTCCACCCAGCACGCCGCCGAGCAACGGCCCGGTCGCGATGCCGATGCCGAGCGCGGCCTCGTAGAGGATGATCGCCCGCGCGACACCGCCGCTCGCCGCGCCGACGATGGTGGCCAGCGCGGTCGCGATGAACAGGGCATTGCCCAGACCCCACCCGGCGCGGAACCCGACGATCTGCGTGACGGTGTTGGACAAACCGGCCAGCGCGGCGAACACGATGATGATGGCCAGGCCGGCCACCAGCGTCTTCTTCGCGCCGAACCGGCTGGACACCACACCCGTGATCAGCATGGCCACGCCGGTCACGAGCATGTAGCTGGTGAACAGCAGCGACACCTGCGACGGCGAGGCGTGCAGTTGTTCGCCGATCGGTTTCAGGATCGGGTCCACCAGCCCGATGCCCATGAAGGCGATCACGCTCGCGAACGCAACGGCCCAAACGGCTTTCGGTTGCCGATGGCTTGTGGTGGGTTCCGCGCCGGTGGCGCGATCAGGAGCCAAGGTGCTCATCGATCTTCCCTTTATATCGGATGATGCTGTGGCGTAGCCGTTTTCAGGGCCTCCAGCAGTTCGTTCAAATCGGTGTCCATGCGGGCGAGGCGTTCGGTATCGAAGCCGGTGAGCCGCGTGGTAAGCGCGGCGGCGAACGCCTGCCGCGCCTGGGTGAGCCGGTTGCGTCCGGCCGGGGTGAGTTCGACGACGACGGCCCGGGAATCGGCCGAGTCCTTGCGCCGGGTCGCGAAACCATCCGCGACCAGCCTGCCGATCAGCGTCGTTGCCGCCGGCTGCGAACATCGGTCGATCCTGGCGAACTCGCTGACCCGTACGGCGCCGTGTTCGTCGAGCACCGCAAGTGCCCGCAACACCGCCCGCGGCAGATCATCGCCGCTGATCACCCCGGCCAGCCGAGTGAGCCTGCCCGCGGTTACGAGTAGATCGACGACAATGTCATCCGCTGTGTTCACCTGAGCCTGCTGCACCCACATATTATTACATAAGCTAACTATATATGTCCCGTGAACTCGGTCACGAACACACCAAAGCCCCGGTACGCAACGCATACCGGGGCTCTGACCAGGCGATTCGGAGTTAAGGCAGCAGTGCGAACGACCCCGCGTGGGATGGGCGGACCACGCCGAAGTGCTTTCGGTCGAGCGTGGCAACCCTGTCGGTGTCGAACCGCTCGGCGACGGCGACGGCGACGACCGACGCGTCGACCGTGCCCAAGGGGAAATCGGCATATTGACGCACCAGCTCGGCGATCCGGCCGACGTCTGGTTTCGTGAACGAGACCAGCTCGAAGACATCCTCTTCGACCCTGTCGAGGAAGGCGGCTTCGATATCGGGACGTTCTTCCAACAGCCAGCAGACCTCGATCATCACTGATGCGGGTAACAAAAGCCTGCCGCGCAAAGTCGAGAAGAAGTGGGCGCATTCGGCGTGCCGGTTGTCACTGCGATCCATCAGAGCTACCAGCGGACCGGTGTCCAGCACGGTGGTGGTCACTGCCATTCGTCGCGCCGCTGACGCAGGCGTTCACGGATGTAGTGGTCATGGCGCTCGGCAGCATCGGTCCTGCCGGAATCCCAGATCCCGGCGAGTGATCGCAGGCTTTCGGACCGGCCTCGGTGCTCGTTGTCCTCCGCCGCAGCTGTGGTGGACAACTCCGGGTCCTCCGACACGAGCAGGCGGAGATGCCGAGCCTGGGCCGGAGTGAGCCGGTCTACCAGGTGATGTAGCTCCTCGTAGTCGTGTGCGGAGGTCATAGCCGTCAGTTTAGGGACTGTCGAGTGCGACTTGCTAGACCAGGTCATCCTCCGTAAACGATGTCTGCGACTTTGAGACGTACAGGGTGCCTTATGCCGATGTAGTCACCGGGCGGCGTGGTGTGCCGAAGAGGTGGGTGTTGCCGTGGGCGCGTTTGAAGAAGAGGTGGGCGTCGTGTTCCCAGGTGATGGCTATGCCGCCGTGTAGTTGGACGGTTTCGGCGACGATGGTGGTGAGGGCGTCGGAGCAGTGCAGGCGGGCGACCCAGACGTCTTCGGGGGCGGTGGGGGCGTGCTCGGCTACCGCGAGGGTGGCGGCGGCGGAGGCGGACTTGGCCGATTCGAGGAGGACGTACATGTCGGCCATGCGGTGTTTGAGGGCCTGGAAGCTGCCGATGGGGCGGCCGAATTGGACCCGGGATTTGGCGTATTCGACCGTCATGTCCAGGCAGTGTTCGGCAGCGCCGACCTGTTCGGCGGCGATTGCGGCCCAAGCGATTTCGCGTAGACGGGTGATAACCGGTTGCGGATCGGCCGTGCCGAGGCGGCGGGCTTCGACGGTGACGAAGGTGATTTCGGTCAGTTTGCGAGTCGGGTCCATGGTCGGCACGACGCGCCGGGTGACCCCGGTCGCGGCGGGGTCGACCTCGAAGAGCCCGGTCGGCGTGACCACGATCAGGGTGTCGGCGATGCTGCCGTCGAGCACGTATCGGGCTGTGCCGGTGAGGGTTCCGTTCGTCTCCTGAACTCCCGGCTCGTCCCAGCCCTTGTCGCCGGCCCAGCACACCGCGAGGGTGCGGGTACCCTCCGCGACCTCGGGGAGCAACCGCGCGCACGCCTCCTGGTCGGCCGACAGCAGCACGGCCTGCACCCCGAGTACGGCGGAGCCGAGCATCGGCACGCCGGCCAGGGTGCGGCCGAGTTCACCGACCACGAGCAAGGATTCGACCAGGCTCGCGCCGATGCCGCCGTATTCCTCGGGAATGGCCAGCGCCGCGACGCCGATCTGCGCACACAGCCGCTGCCACAGCGCCTGGTCGTAGCCGAGTTCGGTATCCATCGCGGTACGCACCGCGGCCGATCCGGTGTGCTTGGTGAGCAATGCGCGCACCGAGGCGGTGAATTCCTGATGTTCGGTGCTGGTCATGCCGTCCCTCGAAGTTGCCGGTCGGCGCGCAGCGCCTGCGCGATCCGGGCCCGGTGCAGATCCGGTGTGCCCCAGGCGGAACGGAGCGCGGTGACCTTGGTCAACCACAGTGACAGGTCGTATTCGGCGGTGTAGCCGATCGCGCCGTGCACCTGTAGCGCCGCCCTGGCCGCCCGGTAGGCGGCGTCCCCGCAGGCGACCACGGCGGCCGAGACGTCGCGGCCGCGGGTCGGCTCACCCAGGGTGAGCGCGGCCCGGTAGAGCAGGGGTTCGGCCAGATCCAGGCCGATCAGCACGTCGGCGAGTTTCTGCTTGACCGCCTGGAATTCGCCGATCGGCTTGCCGAACTGCTTGCGCTGCTTGGCATATCCGGTGGTGGAGTCCAGCAGCGCGCGGCCCGCGCCGAGCAGTTGTGCCGCGCACGCCAATGCACCGGTGTCGAACCCGGTGGCAACCGCGTCGGCGACACCCTCGGCGACGGGCTCGTCGGTGGCCACAGCGAACAGCCGGCGCGCCGGATCGATCGACCGCACCAGCCCGGTCCGGTGGCCGACGTGCACTCGACCGCCATCCGCGATCAGCACGACCTCGGCATTGTCGGCATCCAGTGCCACCGGACTGTGCTCCGCTGCCGCGAAAGCGATGGTGCCCAGCTCGGCGCCTTCGGCGAAGCCGGGCAACCAGCACGCCGCCAGTTCTTTGTCCGGAAGCGCTTGCAGCAGTGCGGGTATCGCGGCGGCGGTCTCCACCAGCGGACCCGGCGCCGCAGCGCGCCCGAGCTCGATGAACGCGACCACCAGATCGATCGGCTCCGCGCCGACCCCACCGTGCTCGTCATCGATGGCCAGGCCGAGCACTCCCGCACCGGCCAGCTGGCGGATCAGCCCGCGTCCGGGCCGCGGATCCCCGCTCGCCCAGGCGCGCACCGCCGCGGGCGTGCGTCCCGCGTCGAGCAGCTTGCGCACGCTGGTACCGAAGTCGAGTTGTTCGGGACTGAGCGCGAACCTCATCGGCTGCTTCCTCTCGGTAGTCCGAGCAGCCGCTCGGCGATGATGTTGCGCTGAATCTCGTTGGTGCCCGCGTAGATCGGCCCGGACAGCGAGAACAGATATCCGTCGGTCCACGACCCGGACCGTTCGGCACCGGCGCCGAGCACCTCGAGCGCGGTCTCGTGCATGGCGATATCGAGTTCGGACCAGAACACCTTGGTGATGGAGGATTCCGCGCCGAGTTTGCCGCCCTCGTTGAGCCGGGTCACCGTGCCGAACGTGTGCAGTCGGTAGGCCTCACTGCCGATCCAGGCGTCCACCACGGCATCTCGCTGCCCGGTGTTCGCCTCGTCGCCGGTGTCGAGCCACAGATCGATCAACCGCTGCGAGGTCGCGCTGAACCGTCCCGGGCTGCGCAGCGACAGGCCGCGCTCGTTGCTGGACGTGCTCATCGCCACCCGCCAGCCCTCACCGGGCGCACCGATCACATCGCGATCGGGCACGAACACCTCGTCGAGGAAGATCTCCGCGAAGCCGGGCTCGCCGTCCAGCTGCGGAATCGGCCGCACCGCAACCCCATCCGCGGACAACGGGAACATCACATAGGTCAGTCCCTTGTGCCGCTCCGCCTCCGGGTCGCTGCGGAACAGCCCGAAGGCCCAGTCCGCGTAGGCCGCTCGTGAACTCCAGGTCTTCTGGCCGCTCAGCAGCCAGCCCCCGTTGGTCCGGCGCGCGGTCGACCGGATGCCGGCCAGGTCGCTGCCTGCCTCCGGCTCCGACCAGGCCTGCGCCCAGATGTCCTCGCCGCGCGCCATCCGCGGCATGATCCGGGCGAGTTGCTCGGGTGTGCCGTGCTCGAAAAGCGTTGGCGCCAGCAGGAAGATGCCGTTCTGGCTCACCCGTCCCGGCGCGCCCGCGGCGTAGTACTCCTGCTCGAACAGCACCCACTCCAGCAGCGAGGCATCGCGACCGCCGTATTCCGCCGGCCACGCCACGACGGAGAGCCGTGCGTCGGCGAGGGTGCGCTCCCAGGCGCGGTGCGCCTCGAACCCGGTCTTGGTGTCCATCGAGGGCAGCGGCTGCGCGGGCTTGTTGGCCGCCAGGAACTCCCGGACCTCGGTCTGGAATTCCTGGGTCGCCTGGTCGATCTCGAGATCCACTTACTTCGCCCCGTTCTCGCCGGCGGAGGCCGCCTGCGCCTTCATCGACTTGGCGTTCATGCCGCCCAGCGAATCGGCGCCGACCTCGGCATTGTGCGCGTGCGCGAAATGATGCAGCCCGAACACCGAATCCATCCCGGTGCGCATGCCCATCTGGTCCTCGGCCTGGTTGACCGCCTTCTTGGTCAGCGCGAGCCCGAATTGCGGCATGGTGCCGATCTTCTCGGCCAGCGCGAGCGTCTCGGCCTCGAGTTCGGCGCGCGGCACCACCCGGTTGACCATGCCCCACTCCTTGGCCTGCGCCGCCCCGAACCGGTCCCCGGTGAACAGGAACTCCTTGGCGGCCCGCGGCCCCATCACCCACGGATGCGCGAAGTATTCGACGCCCGGAATGCCCATCCGCACCACCGGATCGGAGAAGAACGCGTCGTCGGCGGCGATGATCAGATCGCACACCCAGGCCAGCATGAGCCCGCCCGCGATGCACGCGCCCTGCACCATCGCGATGGTCGGCTTGGGAATCTCCCGCCAGCGCCGGCACATGCCGAGGTAGACCTCGAGCTCGCGGGCGAAGCGCTGATCGCCGCCGACCCGGTCGACGTGGTCCCACCACAGCGCGGCCTTGTTCGGGTAGCGGATGTGATGATCACGGCCCGGGGTGCCGATGTCGTGCCCGGCGCTGAAGTGTTTCCCGTTGCCCGCCAACACGATCACGCCGACCTCGGGGTCCTCGACCGCCCGCTCGAAGGCGGCGTCGAGCGCATAGGTCATCACCGAGTTCTGCGCGTTGCGGTAGTCCGGCCGGTTCAGCGTGACGATCGCCGTGCGGCCGCGCACCTCGTACGTGACGACGTCACCCTCGTCCGGGATCGGTTCCGACATTAACGAATCTCCTCACGTAGTTGACGCTTGAGCACTTTCCCGGCGGCGCTGTAGGGCAGCTCGTCGCGGAATTCGATGAACCGCGGCACCTTGAAGTTGGCCAGCACGGTGGTGGCATGGGCGAGCACCTGCTCCGCGGTGAGCTGCGCGCCCGCCTTGCGAACCACATACGCCTTGCCCACCTCGCCCATCCGGGTGTCCGGCACGCCGATTACCGCGGATTCGGCGACGCCGTCCAGCCGCGCGAGCGCCTGCTCGATCTCGGCCGGATACACGTTGAACCCGCCCGAGATGTACATGTCCTTGAGCCGGTCGGTGATCTTGAGATTGCCCCGCTCGTCCACCGTGCCGATGTCGCCGGTGTGCAACCAGCCGTCGGAATCGATGGTCGCCGCGGTGCTTTCGGGATCGTCGAGGTAGCCGAGCATCACGTTCGGCCCGCGCAGCAGCACCTCGCCGTTGGGCGCGAGCCGCAGCTCGAAATCGGCGATCGGTCGGCCGCAGGTGCCCGAGATGGTCTCGGCGTCGTCGTCCGGGCGGCACATGGTGCCGAAGCCGGCCGCCTCGGACAGGCCGTACGCGGTGATGACCACCTCGAAGTCCAGCTCGGCGCGCATCCGCTCGACCAGCACCACCGGCACGTTCGCCGCGCCGGTCACCGCGACCCGCAGGGTGCCGAGGTCGAACTCCGCGCGGTCCGGGTAGTCGAGCAGCGTCTGATAGATGGTCGGCGGCCCGGGCAGCACGGTGATCTTCTCCTCGCTCGCCAGCCGCATGGTGGCGGGCACGTCGAACACCGCCTGCGGCACGATCGCGGCCCCGGTGACCAGGCAGGCGAGGATGCCCGCCTTGTAGCCGAAGTTGTGGAAGAACGGGCTGACCACCAGATACCGGTCGGCACGGGTGAGCGTCGCGCATTCGGCCCAGGCGCGCACCACCGACAGCGCCTGCCGGTGCGCGACCACGGTGCCCTTGCTGCGTCCGGTGGTGCCGGAGGTGAACAGGATGTCCGAGGTGTCCTCGGGACTAACCGCCGCGGCGCGCGCCTCGGCTTCGGCGAGCGTGGCCTTTTCGGCGACGTCGGCCAGTTCGGACCAGTCGAACGCGGTCTCGTCGCCGGTCTTCGTGCCCGGCTCGACCGGGATGACGACGACCGTCTCGATATCGAGTTCCGGTGCGGCCTTGCGTAATTCGGCCAGCCGATCGCGGCCGAGGAAGGTCCCGGCGATGAACAGCGCCCGCGCGTCGACCCGGACCAGCACGTCGGCGGCCTCGTCGGCGACATAGCGGGTGTTCAACGGGACCAGCGACGCCCCGGCATAGTGCGCGGCCAGCGCCGCGACCACCCAGTGGTGGGTGTTGGGCGCCCACATCGCGACCCGGTCGCCCGGCTGCACGCCGCGCGCGATCAGCGCCCGCGCCACCTCCTGGACCGCCGCCAGCAGCTGGGCCCAGTCCAGTCGCACCGGGCCGTCGGCCAGGGCGGGCGCGGTGCCGAACGTGCGGGCGGCGTGTTGCAGCGCCAGCGGTGTCGTCAGTGCAGGGGTTGTCACGGTTGTCCTTACCGTCCGGGTGTCGAGCACTTGTACGAGCGCCCTACAAAGCAAGTGCTTGGTAGGTTATCCTACCGGCGTGGGTGCGATCCAGACCTCAGAATCCGACACCGCCGCGCAGGACGGGCGGTTTTCCGCGACGCAAGACGCGCAATTCGCCGCCGACGTGCGCGAGTGGCTGGCGGAGAACCTGAACGGCGAATTCCGCGAACTGCGCGGGCTCGGCGGTCCAGGCCGCGAACACGAGGCGTTCGACGAGCGCCTTGCCTGGGACCGGCACCTCGCGGCGGCCGGCTGGACCTGCCTCGGCTGGCCGAAGGAGTACGGCGGTCGCGAGGCGACGGTGCGCCAGCAGGTGATCTTCCACGAGGAGTACGCCAAGGCGAACGCCCCGGCCCGGGTCTCGCACGTCGGCGAGGAACTGCTCGGCCCGACCGTGCTCGCCTTCGGCACCCAGGCGCAGAAGGACCGCTTCCTGCCGCGCATTCGCACGGTGAGCGAGCTGTGGTGCCAGGGCTATTCGGAGCCGGGCGCCGGATCCGATCTCGCCGCGATCACCACCGCGGCCCAGCTCGACGGCGACGAGTGGTCGATCAACGGCCAGAAGATCTGGACCTCGCTGGCCCACGTGGCCGACTGGTGCTTCGTGATCGCCCGCACCGAGCGCGGCTCGCTGCGCCACAAGGGCCTTTCCTACCTGCTGGTACCGATGAACCAGCCGGGCATCGATGTGCGCCCGATCATCCAGCTGACCGGCACCTCGGAGTTCAACGAGGTGTTCTTCGACAACGCGCGCACCGCCGCCGATCTGGTGGTCGGCGCGCCGGGCGAGGGCTGGCGCATCGCCATGGGCACCCTGACCTTCGAGCGCGGCATCTCCACGCTCGGCCAGCAGATCAGGTTCGCCCGCGAACTCGCCGACGTCGAGGCGCTGGCCCGCCGGACCGGCGCCGCCGACGACCCGCTCATCGCCGAGCGGATCGACCGGGCCTGGGTCGGCCTGCGGGTGCTGCGCGCGCACGCCATCCGCACCATGGAGGGCGCGGGCGTCGACGACGGCGGACAGGCCTCGGTGGCAAAGCTGTTGTGGGCCAACTGGCATCGCGGCCTCGGCGAGCTCGCGATGGCGGTGCTCGGCCCGGCCGGCCTGGTGGCCGAGGAGAACGACCTGAACGAATGGCAGCGGCTCTACCTGTTCACCCGCGCCGACACGATCTACGGAGGTTCGAACGAAGTGCAGCGCAACATCATCGCCGAGCGCGTGCTCGGCCTGCCGCGGGAGGCCCGCTGATGGGCGATCTTTCTGTTGCCCCGCAGCCGGTCCCCGGGCACGGCCTGCTGACCGGGCGTGCCGCCGTCATCACCGCGGCGGCGGGCACCGGCATCGGCTCGGCCACCGCGCGCAGGCTGCTCGCCGAGGGCGCCGATGTGGTCGTCTCCGATTGGCACGAGCGGCGTCTGGCCGAGACCGCGACCGAACTCGCCGCCGAGTTCCCGGAGCGCAAAGTCGCCACGATCGCCTGCGACGTGCAGCACACCGATCAGGTGAACGCGCTGGTGCGCGGCGCGGCGGAGGCGATGGGCCGGATCGACATCATGGTCAACAACGCCGGCCTCGGCGGCGAGACCCCGGTGGTCGACATGACCGATGAGCAATGGGATCGCGTCCTCGACATCACGCTCAACGGCACCTTCCGCTGCACCCGCGCGGCGCTCGGCTATTTCCGCGACGCGGGCCACGGCGGCGTGATCGTCAACAACGCCAGCGTGCTCGGCTGGCGCGCGCAGCACGGCCAAGCCCATTACGCCGCAGCCAAAGCCGGCGTGATGGCGCTGACCCGATGCAGCGCGGTCGAGGCCGCCGAGCTCGGCGTGCGGATCAACGCGGTCGCGCCGAGCATCGCCCGGCACCCGTTCCTGGACAAGGTCAGCTCGACCGAACTGCTCGACCGTCTTTCCGAGCGGGAAGCCTTCGGCCGGGCCGCCGAGCCGTGGGAGGTTGCGGCCACCATCGCCATGCTGGCCAGCGACTACACCTCGTACCTGACCGGCGAGGTCGTCTCGGTCAGCAGCCAGCGCGCCTGAGCCGATTCAGTTTCCGTAGTCCGGCATCTGCCACCGGCCGTGGGCGGGCGCGGGAACCGACGCGGCGTCCAGCGTGAAGGTCACCTCGACGTGGCCGGGTCCCGGATACAACCGGGGCTCGGCGCCGTAGTGGTGATAACCCGGTCCGGTGATCTCCTGACTGACCATGCCGCTGCGTCCGTTGTCGGTGTTGGTCCACTGGGCGGTGATGGTCACCCGGCAGTCCCCGATGCCCCACAGCGTGGCCTGAAAGTTGAACAGGGCACCGCCATTGGGGAGACCGCCGTGCCCGATGCTCGGGTCGATCCGGCCGACGCAGAGCCCGGATCGGGCCGTCGTGAAAATCGTGTCCCAGGATTCTCCGGGCGGTGCGGCCGTGGCCGGGGCCGCGGCGGCGAGCATCGGCAGCGCGACCGACGCGGCGACCGCGAGCAGTCGCGGTGTAGTGGCGATACGCATGGATATCCCTTCGTGGCGAACTCGGTCGGCGGCCCGCGCGCGGCGGCTCGGGCGGGCACCGCACTCGGTCGGGTGATTCTCCGCGATCTTCGCGCACCACGGGTGGCGCACACGCGAAATTCGGCGATCCGACGTAGGCCGCAACATCTTTCGCTAACGGTTGCTCGAATCTCTTTCGCGTTGCCCGTCGTTGGCTACGCGCCGCGATTGCCCGGCCGCGACAGACTGGACGGACGGCCGAGCGCGCCAGAGTGCGATCGCCTTCCAGCTTCCGGCGCATATCGAGCAAATGGGCGGCTGATCAGGTAGAAAAGGCAGCGCCAGATGCCCCCGGGGTGTGCCATGCTGGTTTAGATCGGATCCCGCACTCTCCAAAGGGGCGATGGCTATGGGCCTGGATAGCCCAGCTGCCCGCGAACAACTGGAACTCGAATTGGTGCGCGAAGTGGTGCTAGCCAGGCGCAGGCTGGACAGCATGGTGCTCGCCGCGCTAACCCTTGGCGCCGAACTCATGGAGCACACCTCCGAATGTGCGACCGCGACGCGCGCGGTCCAGATCCTCGAGCAGTACGCCGTCGACGAGCGCGAGGTGGCCCGCGACCCGCGGGGCGCGCTACGCGCCGATATGGCGCGAGATCAGGAGCGGGCCAAGCAGATCGGGCTCGGCGCCGATCCGGCGGAGAGCGAGCAGGACCGGCGCAGGCATCGGCAGTCCGCGCTGCTGTGCGAGGTGCGCGCGGATCTGCTCGACGTGGTGGCGAAATGCCGCAAGTTCCGGTTCGATCGGGTGGCCTTCGACGAGGAGATCGCGCAGGGCCTCTGCGCCGCCACCGACAAGCTGGTGGTCGGCGCGGACATGGACACCTATCAGGCCTGGCAACGCGGCATGGTGCTCAAGTTGATCGAGGAGCCGATGGCCTACGGTCCGCCGCGGGTGATGGCGACGGTGGACGCCGGGCCGGGGCGCGGCCAGCTGACTGTCGAATGGGACAGCTGCGAACGCCGGCTCGCGCTGGTGGCCCGGATGGCCAGGGCGGGCATCGCGCCGGTG
Organism: Nocardia sp. NPDC006044; assembly: GCF_042871115.1. Taxonomy (NCBI): domain Bacteria; kingdom Bacillati; phylum Actinomycetota; class Actinomycetes; order Mycobacteriales; family Nocardiaceae; genus Nocardia; species Nocardia sp. NPDC006044. Next base: position 144,996 of record NZ_JBIAID010000006.1, on the reverse strand, counting down.
GTGATCTGCGACCGGCTGCTAGCGGACCTATCGGTGTCCTCGCCGCTGCGCTATTCGGTCCGCTGAACAGACGTATCGCCCGGCCTTCGGCACGCACAATGACGCGCCACCCTGTACCAAGCAAATGCTTGGTTGTATTATGGCCGATGTGACCGCACCCGAACCTTCGAAATCCGCACGGCGCAATGAACTGCTCACGCTGGCGGCCGAACTGTTCGCCGAGCGTGGCCTGCGCGCCACCACCGTGCGCGACATCGCCGACGCGGCCGGAATTCTATCCGGGAGCCTCTACCACCACTTCGATTCCAAGGAGTCGATGGTCGACGAGATCCTGCGCGGCTTCCTCGACGAACTGTTCGGGCACTACCGGGAGATCGTCGGCGCCGGGCTCAGCCCGCGAGACACCTTGGAAGCGTTGGTGATCGCGTCCTACCAGTCCTTCGATCGCCATCACGCCGCGGTGGCGATCTACCAGGCCGAGGCCAAGCGCCTGCGCACCGCCGAGCGGTTCGCCTACATCGCCGACTACAACCGCGAATTCCGCGAGCTCTGGCACCGGGTGCTGACCAACGGCGTGACCGACGGCAGCTTCCGGCCCGAGATCGACGTCGAACTGGCCTACCGGTTCCTGCGCGACACCGTGTGGGTCGCGGTGCGCTGGTACCAGCCGGGCGGCCCCATCACCGTGGACAACCTCGCCAAGCAATATCTGACCATCGTGCTCGACGGCCTCACGCTTTCCACGGCCGAGCACACCACGTAGGAGTTCTAGATGTCTGCACCTTCCGCACCCCGTCGCCCCTACACCCCGCTGCGGGACGCCTACGTGATCGACGCGGTGCGCACCCCGGTCGGCAAGCGTGGCGGCGCGCTGGCCGCCGTGCACCCCGCCGACCTCGGCGCGGCCGCGCTGCGCGGGCTGCTGGACCGCAGCCCGATCGACCCGGGCAACGTCGACGACGTGATCGTCGGCTGTGTCGACAATGTCGGGCCGCAGGCCGGAAACGTCGGGCGCACCGCATGGTTGGCCGCGGGCTATCCGGAGGAGGTGCCCGGCGTCACCGTCGACCGCCAGTGCGGTTCCAGCCAGCAGGCGATCAACTTCGGCGCGCAGGCGATCATGAGCGGCACCGCCGAGGTGATCGTCGCGGGCGGACTGCAGAACATGAGCGCCATCCCGATCTCGGCCGCCATGTACGCGGGCAAGGAGTACGGCTTCGACTCGCCGTTCGTCGGTTCCGCAGGCTGGGATCATCGCTACGGCACCGCCGAGGTCACCCAGTTCCGGGCCGCGCAGCTGATCGCGGAGAAGTGGAACATCAGCCGAGAAGACATGGAGCGCTGGGCCTTGCGCAGCCATGAGCGGGCGCGCGACGCGATCAAGAACGGCCGCTTCGACAAGGAGATCGTGCCGGTCGGCGACTTCTGGATCGATCAGGGGCCGCGCGAGACCAGCCTGGAGAAGATGGCGTCGCTGCCGCCGCTGGCCGAGGGCAGCCCGCTGACCGCGGCCGTCGCCAGCCAGATCTCCGACGGCGCGAGCGCGACCCTGCTCGCCTCCGAATGGGCTGTCGAGGCTTACGGTTTGACGCCGCGGGCCCGCATCCACCACGTCAGCGCGCGCGGCGCCGACCCGATCTTCATGCTCACCGCGCCGATCCCCGCGACCAAGTGGGCGCTGGAGCAGACCGGCCTGAGCATCGATGACATCGACGTGGTGGAGATCAACGAGGCGTTCGCCCCGGTCGTGCTCGCCTGGCTGAAGGAAACCGGCGCGGACCCGGAGCGGGTCAACGTCAACGGCGGCGCGATCGCCCTCGGCCACCCGCTCGGCGCCACCGGCGCAAAGCTTTTCGCTTCGCTACTCAACGAATTGGAGCGTGTCGGCGGCCGCTACGGCCTGCTCACCATCTGCGAGGGCGGCGGCACCGCCAACGTCACCATCATCGAGCGCCTCGGCAACTGACGTAACCGGGCAGGCGGGCGGCGCGGGTCGGCGAGATCAGGCCGGGCAAGCCGTCCGCCGACCCGGCGTACGGCTACACCTTGTCGGCGGGCTCCAGGAGCACCGCGGTCCCGTAGGCCGCGACCTCGCTCATGGTGTTGGCGATCTCGTTGCAGTCGAAGCGCATGGCCAGGATGCCGTTCGCGCCGAAAGACATGGCGTGCTGACACATTCGCATGATCGCTTCGTGCCGGGACTGGTAGAGGAGGTGGGTGTACTCGGTGATCTCGCCGCCGCCGAGCGAGCGGAAGCCCGCCGCGAGGTTGGAGCCGAGCCCACGGCTGCGCACGGTCAGGCCCGCGACCTCGCCGAAGACCCGCACGACGCGATGCCCCGGCACGTCGTTCATGGTGGAGACGAGGATGGGGAACTGCGGGGCGGGCTGAGGTTGCGGTTGCTGCTGGTACCCCGGCGGCGGCTGGTGCTGGAATCCGGGCTGCTGCTGCGGATATTGCGGCTGTTGCGGGGGCATCGGCTGGTTCATGAGCGGGATGCTACGGGCACGGCAACGTGCGCGGCGACCGTAGTTCGCTGAGCGAAAATGCCCCGCCCCCGGAACTGGGGGCGAGGCATCTGCGCGGGCGGACTCAGAGATTCTTCTGCAGCGCCTCGATCCGGATGATCGCGTCGGCGACGATGCGATCGATCAGCTCCCGGCACGTGGGTAGATCCTCGATGATGCCGGTGACCTGTCCGGCCGCCAGCACGCCGGCCTGGGTGTTGCCCTCGACCAGACCGGCGCGCAACAGCATCGGCGTATTGGCGGCCATGACGACCTGGGACCAGGTGAGGTCCTTGGTCTTTCGCATGGTCAGTCCGTCGCGCACCAGGGTGAACCACTTCATCCCGGTCATGTTCTTGAACTTGGCGGCATTGGCCACCGCGGCGGCCAGGCCCCGGGTGCGGCCCGAATGTTCCAGGCGCTGCACGAGTTCGGTGTTCAGCACCCGGTGCGGCATGCCGTCGACCTTGGTGGAGACCACCGTGTCCTGGAGCTGCCTGCGCAGGTACTCCTGCTTGACCGCCTCGGGCACGGTGCTCTCCTGGGTGAGCAGGAAGCGGGTGCCCATCGCGACACCCGCCGCACCGTAAGCCAACGCGGCGGCCAGGCCGCGCCCGTCGAAGAAGCCGCCCGCGGCGACCACCGGGATGTCCACCGCGTCCAGCACCGAGGGCAGCAGCAGCGTGGTGGCGACCGGACCGGTATGCCCGCCGCCCTCGCCACCCTGCACGATCACCGCGTCGGCGCCCCAGGACGCGACCTTCACCGCGTGCTTGGCCGCGCCGATCGACGGAATCACCACCACGCCCGCGTCTTTCAGCTTGGCGATGAGGTCCTGCTTGGGGGCGAGCGCGAACGACGCGACCGCCACCTTTTCCCGGATCAGCAGGTCGATGCGTTCGGGCGCGTCCGAGGCGTCGGCGCGGATGTTCACGCCGAACGGTTTCCCGGTGTGCGCCTTGGTCTTCGAGATCGCCGCCTCGAGTTCCGGGTAGGTCATGGTGGCCGAGGCCAGGATGCCGAGCCCGCCCGCCTCGGCGGTCGCCGCGACCAGGCTCGGGCCGGCCACCCAGCCCATCCCGGTCTGCACCACCGGATGTTCGATCCCGACCAGGTCGGTCAGCGCAGTCCGCAACCGCACGCTCATACCAGCACACCCTTCCGGCCGGCGGAACCTGCCGACCGAGAGGCACTTCCGGTCGGGTAGACGGGGCGAGGGGGACCTTCGACCGGACCGGGGCGGTTCATGCGGGCACCTCGGTATCGCGGATGCGGTTGGGGTCGAGGATGTCCCGGATCAGGCGCAGTTCCTCGGGTGTGGGCAGGCGGGATTCGCCGGCGTCGGTCAGTCCGTGGATCTCGAACGAGGTGTTCTCGGCGACCTCGGCGGCGGTGACGCCGGGATGCAGGCTGCGTGCCCGCATGGTGTGGTCGGGTCCCTCGAAGTCGAAGACGCCGAGATTGGTCACCACCCGGTGCAGGTGATGGAACCGGAAGGCCGGGTCGGCCGGATCGACCTTGTCGTATCCGACGCCGGAGACGATGTCGACCCGCTCGGTGAACACCCGGCTGGTGTGCCGCGAAACCCAGTAGCTGGTCGCGTGATTGATCGTGTTACCCGGGGCGCCGCGGACGCCGAACATCTGCCGGGTCGGTTGCTGCAACGCGCCGAAGGCGGACAGGTTCTGATTGCCGAAGCGGTCGATCTGGTTGGCGCCCATCACCACGTGCCGCCGGCCGGAGGCCACCACGTCGAACACGCGGCGGAACGGAATCCAGCCCTCGATCGGCGCCTTGCCGCCCAGCGGGGGAGTGTCGGCGAACAACAGCGCCTCGCCGTCGGAGAGCAACAGGTCCGGTTCGGTGGTCAGCTTGGCCAGGCGCGCGCCGATGATCGACATCGGCGACATCGGGCTGGCCATGATCTCGCCTGCGCCACTGAAGATCTCGGCGCAGGCGACCGCGCACACCTCGGCGCGGGTAATGGTTTCGGTGGTGGTCATCGCGCAGCCTCCTGGGCGAACTCGCGGACGGCGGCCTGGTACTCGTCCTCGGAGACGGCCAGATACGTGTCGACGAACTGCTGCCACGTCTCGGGCGTCTTCGCCGACTGGACGTAGTGTTTCTGGAACTTCTCGTCCCGGCCGTAGCTGTCCCCGGCCAGGGTGAAGTGCGCACCGCCGGGTGCCTCGACGACGCCGTCGACCATCATCCGGTTGAGCAACAGCGATTGCAGCGGAACGGTTTTCACCAGTTCCTCGGTCTCGGCTATGCGTTCGACCGAGACGTACCGGCGCTCGGCGGCCAGGCAGTACAGGTCGTCGAAGTACGGGTCGACGCCGGTGTAGGCGGCGTTGCCGTGCCGGTCGCCGATGTTCAGATGCACCAGCGCCGCATCGAGATTCAACGCGGGCATCGCGATCAGCGTCTCGGTCTGACCGTCGGCGGTAGGGTAGGGCGAAGCGACCGTGCGCAATTCACCGTCCCAGAAGTTCGGCACGTCCGAGCCGAGCCCGGCCCGGATGGGCAGGAACGGCAGGCGCGCCGCCGCCGCCTCCAGCCCGCATTTGAGCATGCCCTCGTCCATCTCCCGCGCGATCAGCGCGCCCGAGGTCCTGGCCTTGGCGAACCACGGGTCGTAGAACGGCGCCGAATCCAGGGACACGAAGCCGTAGTACGCCTTGCGCACCTTGCCCGCCGAACACAGCAGCCCCAGATCCGGTCCGCCGTAAGTGACCACGGTCAGATCGGTGAGATCCGAGCGCAGGATGGCCCGCACCAGCGCCATCGGCTTGCGCCGCGAACCCCAGCCGCCGATCCCGATGGTCATTCCGCTGCGCAACTCGCCGACGACCTCGTCGAGCGACATTCGCTTGTCTCGCATGACTTCCGATCCGTATCTACTTGGCGGCGTTCTCGGTCCCTCCGTGGTTACGCAGGCTGCCGCCTCCGGGCCTGCGCTCACGCCGCCGTTACTTCTCGGCCTTGCGCGCGGCCAGATCCTCGTCGAACCGGGCGCGGATCTCGTCGGCGACACCGGCGAGATTGAGCTCGAAGGTGAATCCCTGCTCGTAGCGGTAGCTGCGGTGCACGTCCTGCGCATCGATGCCGTTGAGCGCCCGCTTCGCCGCGCGGATCACCCGGCCGTCCTTGGCCGCTATGTTCTTGGCGACTTCCATTGCCGCGGCGTCGAGTTCGGCGCGCGGCACTACCTGATACACCGACCCGAAGTGGTGCAACTGCTGCGCGGTGATGGTGCTCGCGGTGTAGAACAGCGCCCGCATCAGATGCTGCGGCACCAGCCGGGACAGGTGGGTGGCCGCGCCGAGCGCACCGCGATCGACCTCGGGCAGGCCGAAAGTGGCGTCGTCCGAGGCGATCACGACGTCCGCGTTGCCGACCAGGCCGATCCCGCCGCCGAGGCAGAAGCCCTGCACCACCGCGATCACCGGCACCGGGCAGTCGTACACCGCCGCGAACGCCTCGAAGCAGCCGTGATTCGCGTCGATCAGCGCCTGATGACCCGGCTTGCTCTGGATCTCCTTGATGTCGACCCCGGCATTGAAACCGCGATTCTCGGCGCGCAGCACCACGACCCGGGTTTCCTTGTCCCGGCCCGCTTCCCGGATCGCGTCGGCGATGTCGAACCAGCCGTCCGTCGGTATCGCGTTGACCGGCGGGTAGTCGACCGTGACCACGGTGATGCCGGTTGATTCGGAGTGACGGTTGATCCCCATCGCCCTATCCCTTCATGGAGGCCGCGGCCCGTCGGATCGACCCGGCCCGGCCTGAGCTCAGCATTGGCAAAGCAAGCAGTTGCTTGGTAGGTTAGCACGGTGGCACTCGAAATCGATCTGGCCGACCGCGTCGTTCTGGTGACCGGCGGCGTCCGCGGCGTGGGTGCGGGTGTGAGCAGGGCCTTCCTCGCGGCCGGCGCGACCGTGATCGCCTGTGCCCGGCGGCCCGCCGAGGCTCCGGTCGAGGCCGACGGCCGCGCCATCGACTTCCTGCCCTGTGACATTCGTGACGCGGACGCGGTGCGCGAACTGGTCGAGACCGTCGTCGAGCGGCACGGCCGCCTCGACCACCTGGTCAACAACGCGGGCGGGGCCCCGTTCGCCCTCGCCGCCACCGCGAGCAAGAACTTCCACGCCAAGATTGTCGAACTGAATCTGCTTGCCCCGCTGCTGGTTTCACAGGCCGCCAATGCGGTGATGCAGCAGCAGGCGGACGGCGGCTCGATCGTCAACGTCTCCAGCGTGAGCAGCACCCGGCCATCGCCGGGCACCGCCGCCTACGGCGCCGCCAAGGCCGGGATCGACAGCCTGACCTCCTCGCTCGCGGTCGAATGGGCGCCGAAGGTGCGGGTCAACTCACTCGTCGTCGGCCCGGTCGTCACCGAACAGAGCCAGTTGCACTACGGCGACCAGGCCGGCATCGACGCGGTGGGGGAGACCATTCCGCTCGGCCGGATGGCCGAGCCGGACGACGTCGGCCGCTGCGCGGTCTTCCTCGCCTCCCCGCTGGCCGCCTACGTCAGCGGGGCCGCCCTGTTGGTGCACGGCGGTGGCGAGCGCCCGGCCTTCCTGGCCGCGTCCACCGCGGTCGGTCAGCAGTCCTGAATACAACGGACACCCACGAAGAGGACAGAGGAATGGACACCGAGCAGATCTGCGCAGGCCGCACCGTCATCGTCACCGGCGCGGGCCGCGGCATCGGACGCGCGCACGCGCTCGCCTTCGCCGCGGCCGGGGCGAAGGTGGTGGTGAACGACCTCGGCTCCGCGCTCGACGGCGCCGCGACCGGCGAGACCCCCGCCGAACAGGTCGTCGCGGAGATCGAGGCGCTCGGCGGCAGCGCCGTGGCCAACGGCGACGACGTCGCGGACTGGGAAGGCGGGCAACGACTCGTCCGGCAGGCCGTGGACACCTTCGGCGGACTGGACGTGCTGGTCAACAACGCCGGCTTCGTCCGCGACCGGATGCTGGTCAATCTCGGCGAGGACGAGTGGGACGCGGTGATCCGCGTGCACCTCAAGGGCCACTTCGTCACCATGCGGCACGCGATCGAGTACTGGCGCGGCGAATCCAAGGCGGGTCGTCCGGTCGACGCCCGGGTCATCAACACCAGCTCCGGCGCGGGCCTGCAGGGCAGTGTCGGCCAGGGCAACTACGGCGCGGCCAAAGCGGGCATCGCCGGATTGACGCTGACCGCGGCCGCGGAGTTCGGACGCTACGGCGTGACTGTGAATTCCATCGCACCCGCGGCCCGCACCCGGATGACCGAGACCGTGTTTGCCGACACGATGGCACGGCCGGAGGACGGCTTCGACGCGATGGCGCCGGAGAACATTTCGCCGCTGGTCGTGTGGCTCGGCAGCGCGCAATCCGCAGCGGTCACCGGACGCATGTTCGAGGTAGAAGGCGGGAAAGTGGCCCTCGCCGAGGGCTGGCGGCACGGGGTCGCGGTCGACCGTGGAGCGCGGTGGTCACCCGCCGAACTGGGCCCGGTAGTAGCTGACCTGATTGCCAAGGGGATGCCACCCGAACCGGTGTACGGGGCCTGACCAAGCTTCCGACCTTCTTCCTGCGCACGTAACGATAGGGGTTTACTATGGCCCCCATCCGTTAAAAGTCCCGTGTGAGAGTGGCGACCGGGTGAGATCTGCGCTTTACGAATGAGGGGAAGGCTCGGCGCATGGCCGTTGGTCGCACGTTCCGCGTGGTTGCAGTAGCTGGGACTGTGGCCGGCTTTGCGCTACTCGGCCCGGTGGCCGCGCAGGCGCAACCCACAGAGCGGTGCCCCGGGTGCGCTGTGGACCCCGCTCCGCCCCCGTATGACACCGGAGATCCCTGGTACCCGCTGTCGGTGCCAGGGCAGCCGTCAGATGTCAGTGCGGTGCCGACCAATCCGGCGATCGGTTCGGGCTCGGCCGCCGGGTCCGCCGCCGCCGGTTCGGCCGCGGCCGGTGGCTCCGCCGCCGCGGGTTCCGCGGCGGCCGGTGGCTCGGCCGCGGCGGGCGCCGCCGGTTCCGCCGGGCTCGGCGCGGTTCTCGGTACCGGCTCGGCCGGACTCGGCCTGACGCTCGGATCCGGTTCGGCCGGACTCGGTCTCGTCCTCGGTTCGGGCTCGGCCGCGCTCGGCATCACCGGTTCCGCCGGGGTCGGCGCGTTGGCCACCGGTTCCGCGGCCCTCGGTTCGGCCGGAATCGGAGTCGGCGCAACAGGTTCCGCCGCTGTCGGCTCCGCCGGCGTCGGCTCGGCGGCGGTGGGTTCGGCCGGTGTGGGTTCGGCAGGCGTCGGCTCCGCCGGGGTCGGTTCGGCCGGAACCGGTTCTGCCGCAGTCGGTTCCGCCGCGGTGGGTTCGGCGGCCGTCGGTTCGGCCGCGCCGTTGCTGCTGCTTTTGATCCCGATCCCGGCGCCGCCCGTGCCGCCCGCGGTGCCGCCGATCGCGATCCCGCCGGTGCCGTCCCCGGTGATCCCCGCCATCCCGGCGCTGCCGGTGCTCGTGCCCGCACCCGCCGCGGCTCCGGCGGCCGTGCCCCCGCCACCACCGCCGCCACCGCCCGCCCCGGTGCAGGCGGCCCCCGCCAAGCCCAACCCCGACGTGCGCCCGACGAGTGCGAACGACGGCCTCCCCAAGCCCAAACTGCTGTCGGTGATCGGTGGCCTGCTCGCCCTCGGGCTGGCCGGAGCCGGTTCCGGCGCAGTCAGTTTCCAGGGTGCCTCGGCCGCAGAGGCCCGAGTCGACGCCGCCCGCGCCATGTTCTTCCCGAGGCCGTGAGGGGTGTGGCATGAGTGAGCGAAGCGAACGAATCAAGACGCAGAGCAGCTCGCGGTCGTACCGCCGGGTCGCGGCCGCGGTCGATGCCGTGTGTGCGGTGGCCGCGGACTCGGACGCCACCACGCTCGACGAGGTGGTGCTCGCCATCGCCAGCGAGCGGCGGCGCGAAATCGAAATCGCCAGTGCGGAATTGGGGCCCGGCGTGTGCGGGCAGCGCCGGCTCTACCCGGATCGCGACGTGATCGTGCTCGCCCAGTCACTGCCGAGTAGAGAGCACACCCTGGCACATGAGCTGGGGCATATCGTGTTCGACCACGAGGGCGCGCCCGCACCCGAGGTGACCCTCGAGGCCAGCGACGATCTGATCGCCTACATGCTGAGCCAGCGGGCGCACCAGCAGATCGTCGACGACGGCGCGGACGAACTCGCCGAGTGGGAGGCCGAGACCTTCGCCGCGATGCTGATGACCCGGCTCCGCGTGTTCAACAGTCGAGGCGCAGGCGTCTCGGTCCTTCGATTCGATGAGGCTCTGGGATGACCCTCTGGTTGACGGCTCTGCTGGTCTGGATGGCGGCAGGCGCCCGAGTCGGCCGCGTGCTGGTCAAGCCGGCGACGACGGCCCGGGTGGCCATCGTGGTCGCGGTCGCCGCCGTCGCGCTGGCTGCCACCGTCGCGATTCCCGAGATCGCCGTGGCCATCGACAACCTGCGCCCGAACGGCGTGCACGCCGGCTGGCTGTCCGACGCTGTCGTGGTCTCGGCCTGGATCGTTTTCGTGGCCGCCACCTCGGTGGTTGCCTCGGCCGCCTGGCCGGTCGTCTCCCGGCAGAATCTGCGTCAGGTCGCCGTGGTGATCTACAGCATGGGCCTGGTCGCCGTGGCGGCCACCATCGCCTGGTCGTTCACCCTCGGCTGGGAGGTGGTCGCGTTCGGTGCGGTGTTCATCGTGATCACCGGTCTGCGCAACCTCGACTGGACCACGCTCGGGCGCGGAATCGCCATCTACACCACAGGTTCCGCGGTCGTCGCGGTGCTCGCGGTGCTGGAGGTCCGGCGTGCGTTCACCGACCCGGCGCCGGTGCCGCCGGACCAGCCGAACTGGGCGTGGCCGGCCTGGGAGGTCGCCGCCCTGCTCGTCGCGTTCGGCGCGGTGTGGATCGTGGTGGAGCTGTGGGTGCGAGCGCGCCTGCTGCTGCGCCAGATTCGGCTGCTGCACCGGATTCTGGTCGGCCGCTTCCCCGAGGTGGTCGCGCACGACCAGACCGGCACCTCGACGCAGCTGAAGGCATCCGACCAAGTGGCGCAGATCATGGACGCGCTGTACCTGCAGTCCGGCGGCGGTGTGGTGCTCGCCACGGTCGCCCCGCCGCCGCGGTCGGTCGCCGAGCGGGCGGACACCGTGGCGCAGTGGGCGAGAAACCCGTTGGGCGACGTGGCGGTCGACGCACGATGGATTGCTCCGCCGGAGGGGATTAGTCCGCGCGGCTGGGTTCAGGCCATCGCGCGGGCGTATGACGCGACATCTCTGGAGCACGTCCGAAATTGAGCTAGCGGTGTTCCGCTCCGCCGAGTATTCGGCGCACTAGTACGTACCACGAGATCTTGTGCTGCGGGGCTGCGGCGTCGGCGCCCGCGGAGTTCTGCGCGCCCGATGGTTTACCCACGGGCGCAAGAATCTGTTGTCCGAGAATTGTCGAATGTGTGTGCATCTGAGCGTGTTCGGGCCTCGGCGGCAGGCCTGCCCCTATTTTTCCGGGCATGCCCTGTTCCACTGTTCACATTGACACACACATAACACAGCACAGTGCGACCCGGACGGGTCGCACTGTGCTTGACGTGCAAGCGAACCTATTCGGTGCCATCCGGAGGAATTTCGGGCAAGCCTTCACTTGCTCGCAACTTCTCCGCCATGGACGTGAGTAGGTTCTGAGATTCTTCGGACAGGTCGAACGCTCTACTCGACAGCCGTCGCAGTCCGTAGCCCTGCAGCTGGGACAGCAACTCCAGATCATGATCGATCTTGGCGGCATAGATGTCGTTGAAGAAGTAGTCCGGCTTGACCTTGAAGAACTTCGCCAGGGCGGCCACCGTCTCATCGGACGGGTTCGTCCGTTGTCCCGACCGCAACTGCGACAGGTACGGTTTCGAGATCGGATGTCCGGAGGCCGTCAGTGCAGCCGCAACCTCTGCGTTGGTGTGCGGCTTACGCCCCGGGGGATGCACGGTTTCGAACAGCTTGTTCAGCCGCGCCGCGAAATCAGCCATTGTGAGCCGCCCAATTCCCTTCGCTGTACTAACAGTCGTTATCTCGGATACGTATCATTGATATTAGCGGCTCAGTAACTGAAAACCTACGCCTGATTCCGGATTTCCTTGAAGCTTCTAGGTGCCGCTCCGGCGAAGGTACTGGGACCGTCGCGTTTGCGGGTCACCCCAACGGCTCTCGAGAAGCCGAGGTACGGACCGGTTCTGGCCCGTCGCGGAGGTCTTCCCCGACGCGGTCCTGATAGCGGAAAGATAGCTGACGTCTCATCTAGTTGCAAGTCGTGGCTGGCATGTGGCGTACGACACGTTTCCGGCCCTGGGGGATGAACGTTCAACAATCCGGTTTCCGGGGGTCGAAGGCCCTAAATCCGTTCGATGATGGTGCCTGTCGCCAATGCGCCACCGGCACACATCAGCACCATGGCGGTGCTGCGGCCGGTTCGCTCCAGCTCGTGCAAAGCCGTTGTGATGAGCCGGGATCCGGTCGAGCCCACCGGATGGCCGAGCGCGATCGCGCCGCCGTTGACGTTCACCCGGTCCATGTCCGGCTGATGCACCGAGGCCCAGGACAGCGCGACCGAGGCGAACGCCTCGTTGATTTCGAACAGATCGATGTCCGAGATGGTCATACCCGATCGCTCCAACAGGCGCGAGCACGCCTGAACCGGACCGTCCAGATGGAACGCCGGCTCCGAACCGACGAGCGCCTGGGTGACGATCCGCGCCCGCGGCCGCAATCCGGCTCGCTGCGCGGCCTTTTCGTCCATCAGCAGCACGGCGGCCGCGCCATCGGAGATCTGCGACGAACTGCCCGCTGTGTGGATGCCGCCGTCGAGGACCGGCTTCAGCTTGGCCAGTCCCTCGGCGGTCGTCTCGCGCAGGCCTTGGTCGCGGGACACGTCCAGCTTCTCGCCGGTCGGGTTTCCCTCCTTGTCCACGGCCGGCGCGGTCACGGTCAATACTTCGCGGTCGAAGCGGCCCTCGGCCCAGGCCTGCCCGGCCAGCCGCTGCGAGCGTGCGCCGAACGCGTCGACGTCGGCGCGAGTGATGCCGCGCCGCTTGGCAATCCGCTCCGCCGCCTCGAACTGATTGGGCAGGTCGATGTTCCAGGAGGCCGGCCTGCGCGGTCCGGCGTGCTCGCCGACGTTGGCGCCCAACGGGACTCGGCTCATCGCCTCGACGCCGCAGGCGACGCCGATGTCGATCGCGCCGGCCGCGATGAGCCCGGCGATGAGATGGTTGGCCTGCTGCGCCGAGCCGCACTGGGCGTCGATGGTGGTCGCGCCGACCTGCCAGGGCAGTCCGGCGTGCAGCCAGGCGACCCGGGTCACGTTGTTGGACTGCTCGCCCGCCTGGGTGACGCAGCCGCCGATGACCTGCTCGACCTGGGCCGGATCCAGGTGCGCGCGCTCGAGCAGTCCGCGCTGGGCCAGGCCGAGCAGCTCGGCCGCGTGCAGGCCGGACAGCCAGCCGCCGCGCTTGCCGATGGGGGTTCGAGCGGCCTCGACGATGACGGGTGTGCCCATGTCCAACCTTTCGTTTGATACAAAAATTGAAACGAGTTCAGGTAGCTCTGGGGCGGTTCTGTCCGGTTTCTTTCCTGATCCGGCCGCCTATGCTTCAATGATTATAGAACGTGTTTCAGTTTGTCGAAGGAGACATCTGGTGGTAGACCCTCGGAATATCCGGCCGAATCTGCCGGACGGATTCGACGTCACCGACCCCGGCATCTATGCCGAGCGGGTCCCGGTCGAGGAATTCGCCGAGCTGCGCCGGACCGCCCCGGTCTGGTGGAACCCACAGCCCGCCGAGGTCAGTGGTTTCCATGACGAGGGCTTCTGGGTGGTCAGCAAGCATGCCGACGTCAAAGAGGTGTCGCGGCGCGGCGAGGTGTTCTCCACCTACGAGAACACCGCCATCCCGCGGTTCAACGACGACATCACCCGCGAGCAGATCGAATTGCAGCGGTTCGTCCTGATCAACAAGGACGCACCCGAGCACACCAAGCTGCGCAAGATCATTTCACGCGGTTTCACCCCGCGGGCGATAAACGGTCTGCGCGCGGAACTTTCGGCGCGGGCGGAGTCGATCGTCAAGGCGGCCGCCGAGTCCGGCTCCGGTGATTTCGTCACGCAGATCGCGTGCGAACTGCCGCTGCAGGCGATCGCCGAACTGATCGGTGTTCCGCAGGAGGACCGGATGAAGGTCTTCACCTGGTCGAACGACATGACCGGGTACGACGACCCGGACAACGATGCGGACCCGGTGCTGGCGTCCGCCGAAATCCTCGGCTACGCATACCAAATGGCCGCGGCGCGCAAGGAATGCCCGGCCAACGATCTGGTGACCACGCTGATCGAGGCCGACCTCGACGGGGACAAACTCAGCGAGGAAGAGTTCGGCTTCTTCGTCATCATGCTGGCGGTGGCCGGGAACGAGACCACCCGCAACGCCATCACGCACGGCATGAACGCGTTCATGGAGCACCCGGAGCAGTGGGAGCTGTTCAAGAAGGAGCGTCCGGCCACCGCCGCCGACGAGATCATCCGCTGGGCCACCCCGGTCACCTCGTTCCAGCGGACCGCGCTGGAGGACACCGAACTCGGTGGTGTGCAGATCAAGAAGGGTCAGCGGGTGATCATGCTCTACCGTTCGGCCAACTTCGACGAGGACGTCTTCGAGCACCCGGAGAAGTTCGACATCATGCGGAAGAACAACCCGCACTTGGCCTTCGGCGGTACCGGCGCGCACTTCTGTGTCGGCGCCAACCTGGCCAGGCTGGAAGTCGAGCTGATCTTCAACGCGATCGCCGACCACCTGCCGGACATCACCAAGATCGGCGATCCGAAACGGCTGCGGTCCGGCTGGCTGAACGGGATCAAGGAGTTCCCGGTCGACTATCGGACGTGCCCGGTCGCGCACTGAGAGTCGCGCCGGCGCACCGAGCAACGGCAAAGGCCCTCGAACCGGTAGTCCCCACTTCCGGTTCGAGGGCCTTTCGCCGGTTGGTCCAGCTCAGCCGAGCTTCTTCGCGGTCGCCATCGCGCGGTCCACTTCCCAGAAGGCGCGCAGAGCGGCGATCTTGCCGGAATCGTCTACCCGGTAGGTGAATACGCCCTCGGCGTCGATCTGATGGCCGCCGAGCGTGCTGCGGATGGTGCCGGTGAACGCGATCTCGTTCCCGCAGGCGAACGAGTCGCCGAACCGGAACTCGATCAGTTCGGTCTGTGCGATCGCCTTGTCCCAGAACGCCGCGATCGCCTCCTTACCGCGATGTCCCTTGCCCTCGGGGTCGAAACCCGAAGGGCCGATGGGATCTTCGACGATGCCGTCCTCGGCGAACAGCGCGACCCACGCGTCTTTGTCCCTGGCCCGCACCGCGGCCTGCGAGGCGAGCCCGGCGGTCCGGGCCGGATGATCGGTGGTTGTCATGCAGAACCCTCCGCGACGATCGGATCTTCGATGTTCGCCGCGGCGAATCGGCGCAGCGAGTCCTGTTTGGCGGCGAGGTCGCCGTCGAAGCCGATGCCGTCGAAGAGCCAGGGGACCACGATGGCGTCGGTGACGCCCGCATTGGCCAGGTCCTGGTAACCGGAGCGGCCGAACCGGTCGATGCACACCGCCTGGATCTCGAACGGTGCCTCGCCGCGGCCGAATTCGGCGCGCAGCGCGTCCAGCTTGCCGATGGTGCGGCACAGCTCGTCGTAGGTCATCATCGCCGAGGTCCAGCCGTCGCCCACCCTGGCGGCGCGGCGCAGCGCCACCTCGGTATGCCCGCCGATATAGAACGGCACCGGCTCGGTCGGCGCGGGACTGACCTGGAGTTCGTCGAAATCGAAGAACTCGCCATGGAATTCGACCATGCCGCCGCCGAGGACCAACTTGATGACTTCGATCATCTCGTCGACCCGGGCGCCGCGCCGCGCGTACGGGACCCCGCACCACTCGAATTCCTCCGGAGCCCAGCCGATCCCGACGCCGAAGCCGAACCGGTTGCCGGACAGATTGGCCACCGAACCGACCTGCCGGGCCAGCAGCAGCGGATTGCGCGAACCGAGCTTGAGCACGTTGGTGTAGAACCGGATCCGGCTGGTCACCGCGGCCATTGCCGTCGCGCCGATCAGCGGATCGACCCAGGGGGTCTCCGGCCCCCAGAACCGGCTGCCGTCTGCGGTATACGGGTACTTCGCCGCGGCGGACTTCATATAGAACAGCGAGTCCGGCAGCGCGACCGACGAGAATCCGCACTCCTCAGCGGTTTTCGCCAGCTCCGGCAGCTGCTCCAGCGGGCTCAGCGCGATGCCGAGGGTGAACTGCAGCGGGCTCATCGCTTTTCCGACCCGACTACCCACATCGAGAAGTACTGGGAGCCACCGCCGTAGGCGTGGCCGAAGGCCTTGCGCGCTCCCTCGACCTGGTAGGCCCCGGCCCGGCCCATGACCTGCTTGGCCGCCTCGGCGAAGCGGATCAGCCCGGAGGCGCCGATCGGGTTGGAGGAGAGCACGCCGCCGGACGGGTTGACCGGAAGGATGCCGCCGATCTCGGTTTCGCCCTTGTCGGTGAGTTTCCAGCCGTCGCCCTGCGGCACGAAGCCGAGGTTCTCCAGCCACATCGGCTCGAACCAGGAGAACGGCACGTAGATCTCGGCCACGTCGATCTCGTTGAGCGGGTCGGTGATTCCGGCCGCCTGCCACAGCGCGGCGGCGGCGTCCTGGCCTGCCTGCGGGTTCACCTGATCGCGGCCGGCGAAGGTGGTCGGCTCGGTACGCATCGCGGTGCCGTGCACCCATGCGACCTTTTTGCCAGTGGCCTCGACCGCGGCCGCCGCCTCTTCGTCGCCGATCACCAGAGCGCACGCGCCGTCGGAGGACGGGCAGGTCTCGTCGAAACGGATGGGATCCCACAGCATCTGCGAGGCCAGCACCGATTCCAGCGTGATGTCGGGCTGTTTCAGGTGCGCCAGGGGGTTCTTCGCGCCGTTGCGGCGATCCTTGACCGCGACCATCGCGCCGATATGGCTCGGCGCGTTGGAGCGCCGGATGTAGGAGCGCACGTGCGGGGCGAAGTAGCCGCCGGCGCCCGCGCCGACCGGCATGGTGAACGGCACCGGAATCGACAACGCCCACATGGCATTCGACTCCGACTGCTTTTCCCAGGCGATCGCGAGCACCCGCTTGTGCACCCCCGCCTGCACCAGATTGGCGGCGACCACGCCGGTGGAGCCGCCGACCGAACCGGCGGTATGCACGCGCAACAGCGGTTTTCCGGTGGCGCCCAACGCATCCGCCAGATACAGCTCGGGCATCATCACGCCCTCGAACAGATCCGGCGCCTTGCCGACCACTACCGCATCGATATCGGCAATGGTGAGACCGGAGTCTTCGAGCGCGCGATCGATGGCTTCGCGGCACATGCCCGCCATCGATACATCGGTTCTTTTCGTCACGTGATGGGTTTGTCCGGTGCCGAGCACCGCGGCCGGGACACTCATCGGCTCGCCTCCGAATTCAGAACTGTCACAAGGTTTTGCTGCAACGCGGGCCCGCTGGTGGCATGGGCGAGGGCGCGATTCGCATCGCCCGCCATGATGGCCTTCGCGGCGAAACCGATGCGCTCCAGGCCGGCCGAGAACATCGGGTTCGCGGCGAGCGCGCCGCCCGATGGGTTCACCCTGGTGCCGTTCTTCAGGCCGATCGCCTCGGCCAGAATCAGCTGTTGATGACTGAACGGCGCGTGCAGCTCGGCGAGGTCGAACGTGCTGTCGCCGCCGGTAACCGCCTGCGCCGCAGCCGAAGTCGACGGCGAGACGGTCAGGTCGCGCGCGCCGAGCACCGGGGTGTCCACCCGGTGCGCGATGCCGGTGATCCAGGCCGGGCGCTCGCAGAGTTCGCGCGCCCGGTCGCCGACCGCGAGCACGATCGCGGCCGCGCCGTCGGTGATCGGCGCGACGTCGTGCGCGCGCAGCGGGTCCGCGACATAGGGTGCATCGAGCAGGCTTTCGACATCGCCGCCGTCACCCGCGGCCACCGCCGCCATATCGCGTTCGGTCCAGCGACCCGCGTCGAGCCCGGCCCTGGCCTGCAGGCCCGCGATGGACCAGGCGTCCGGCCACAGCGGAGTCACCAGATACGGATCGAGCTGCATGGTGAGCACCTGACGCAGCGTGCCCGCCGAGGACTTGCCGAATCCGTACACCAGCGCGGTCGTCGCCTGTCCCGAGCGCAGTTTCACCCACGCCTCGTACAGCGCCCAGGCGGCGTCCATCTCCACGTGCGACTCGTTGATCGGCGGCACCGCGCCGATCGCGTCGATCGCCGAGATGAACGAAAAAGCGCGTCCGGCAAGGTAATCGGAGGAGCCGGAGCACCAGAAGTCGATGTCGGACTTGGTGATGCCGAGCTGACTGTAGAGCTGCTGGAAGCAGGGCACCAGCATCTCCACACCATTGGTGGTGCCGAAGGTCTCCGGCACGTGCGGCGCGTGAGCGAAACCCACGACCGCGATGTCGTTGTCAGTCAACGTGCGCCTCTCAGAGGTGATGCTTGTAGGTGTCGTACTCGGCGTCGGGCTCGCCGGAGGGACGGAAGTGGTCCACGTTCTCCAGGCCGAAGCCCCACTCCTCGCGCGGCTTCCACACCGCTTCCACCCGCATGCCCATCCGCACTTCGCTTGCCTCGCAACCGAGTACGAGGTGCAGCACCGGGATGTCCGCGCCGTCCAGCAGCACATAGGCGGCGACGTAGGGCGGCTTGATCCGCTGACCGAGGAACGGCACGTTCACGATGCAGAACGTGGTGACCGTGCCGCGGTCGGGCAGTTCGACGACCTCGTCGGTGGGCCTGCCGTCGGTCGGGTTGGCGCCGCGCGGCGGGAAGTACACCTTGCCCGCGGCGTCGGTGCGCCCGCCGAGCAGCTTGCCCTCGGCGAGTCCGCGCAGGTAGACGGTCTCCTGCGGCGAGGCGGTGTGCTTGTAGCTCAGGTCCACCGGCGTGGTGATCACCGTGACCGGTTCGCCGTCGGCCGCGGCCACGGCCGCCTCGGATTCCTCGCCCGGCACGAACGAGGCGATGTCGTGGATGCTGCCGGTGGTCTCCGCGGCCCACTTGACCCGCACGCGCAGGCCGGTATGGATGTCCTCGGGTGCGGCGACATCGACCGCGTGCAGCAGCGTGGTGTCCGCGCCGTCCAGCCGGATCAACGCCCAGGCGAACGGCCGGTCGAACGGCTGGCCAGGCAACGGCTCGCGCACCCAGGTCCAGGTTTCGACGGTGCCGGTTTCGGCGACATCGACGAACTCGGTCAGCGGTTCGGCGGTCACCGGATCGTATTCCGGCGGCGGCACCAGCACTCGCCCGTCCGAGCCGCGCACCCCGACGAGCTTGCGGGCGCGCAGATTGGTCAGAAAATTGCCGATCGTCGGTCCGGTGGACCGGGTGTAGTCGAATCGCACCCGAAGGGGCGCGCTGAGCACATCGGGCACGGTATTCAAATCCGACCCTCTCCCATCCGCGATTACGCCGGATGCAGTATTCCCCTGAGTCACAATGTCGAGTAGAACAGGTTCTTATTCTGCTGGCAAGCAGTTGGCTCGGAAAGGGTGTTCCATGAAGTTCGGACTGCAACTCGGGTACTGGATGGCGCAGCCGCCGCGGAATGCGGGGGGGTTGGTGGTCGCGGCCGAGGAGGCCGGGTTCGACGCGGTCTTCGCCGCGGAATCGTGGGGATCGGACGCGTTCGGCCCGCTGACCTGGTGGGGATCGTCGACCGAGCGGGTGCGCCTCGGTACGTCCGTGGTGCAGATGTCGGCCCGCACGCCGGCCGCGACCGCGATGCACGCGCTCACGCTCGATCATCTCAGCGGCGGCCGGGCGATCCTCGGGCTCGGGGTGTCCGGGCCGCAGGTGGTGGAGGGCTGGTACGGGCAGCCGTTCGCCAAGCCGTTGCAGCGCACCCGGGAATACGTCGGGATCGTCCGGCGCATCCTCGAGCGCGAGGCGCCGGTCACCAACGACGGGCCGAACTACCCGCTGCCCTACACCGGCCCGGGATCGACCGGACTCGGCAAGCCGCTCAAGCCGATCGTGCATCCGCTACGTGCGGATTTGCCGATCTGGCTCGGCGCGGAAGGGCCGAAGAACGTGGCCCTGACCGCGGAAATCGCCGACGGCTGGCTGGCCATCTACTACGCCCCGCGGCTGGCGAACATGTACAACGACTGGCTGGACGAGGGGTTCGCCCGGGCCGGCGCGCGCCGCTCGCGCGCGGACTTCGAGATCGCGGCGAGCTGCCAGGTGGTGATCACCGACGACCCGGCGAGCGAGCTGGAGAAGATGCGCTGGATCATGTCGCTCTACATCGGCGGCATGGGTGCGCCGGAACAGAATTTCCACGCGCAGGTCTATCGGCGGATGGGTTACGAGCGCGAGGTCGACGAGATCGGCAGGCTGTTCCTGGCGGGCAAGAAGGCCGAGGCCGCGGCCGTGGTGCCGGACGAGATGATTCTGGATACCGCGATCGTCGGCGACGAGGAGCACGTCCGCAAGCAACTCGGGGTCTGGTCGGCGGCCGGCGTCACCATGATGTTGGTGTCGGCTCCGGATGTCGAACAATTACGTCGGCTCGCACCCCTTGTCGATATGTAGAACACGTTCTAGATTCAATAAGATGACGACGCAGGAGTCAGTAGAAATTCTCGGTCTCTGGAACATCGCCGAAGCCGAACCCGATCGGATCGCCATGGTCGATCCGGTGGGCCGGGAGGTGACATATCGCGAATTGGCCACGCTGGCCAATCGCTATGCCACCGGCCTGCGCGGGCTCGGCCTGGAAACGGGCGACGTGCTGGTGAGCATGGTGCACAACTGCGTCGAGGCGATCGCCGCCTACTTCGCGGCGTACCAGGCCGGGCTGTACATCGTCGCGGTGAACTGGCATCTCACCGGCCCGGAGGTCGCCTACATCCTGCAGGACAGCGAGGCGAAGGCGTTCCTGGTCAGCGATCGGTTCGCGGCCACCGGGAAGGCCGCCGCCGACGAGGCGAATCTGCCTGCTTCGGCGCGCTTTTCGGTCGGTGAGATCGAGGGCTTCAAGTCGGTGGCCTGGCTCGGCGCGGCGGACACCGGGCGCCCGTCCGATCGCAGCACCGGCGCGCCGATGCTCTATACGTCCGGAACCACGGGGCGGCCCAAGGGTGTTCGCCGTCCGCTGACCGGCGCCGACCCGGATGTGGTGCCGCCGCATACGACGGCGTTCTTCGGCCTGTTCGACCTGGCGCCGTACGACAACCACGTGCACATCTGTGGCTCGCCGCTTTATCACACCGCGGTGCTGAATTACGCGACCATCTCGATTCAGCTGGGGCACAAACTCATACTCATGGATCGCTGGGACGCCGAGGACATGCTGCGGCTGATCGACAAGTACCGGGTGACGCACAGCCACATGGTGCCCACCCAGTTCCATCGGCTGCTCGCGCTGCCCGAAGAGGTGCGGGCCAAGTACGACGTGTCCTCGTTGCGCAGCATGATTCACGGCGCCGCGCCGTGCCCGCCGGAAACCAAGCGGAAGATGCTGGAGTGGTGGGGCCCGACGGTCACCGAGTACTACGCGGCCACCGAGGGTGGCGGCACGGTGATCAACGGGACCGAGTGGTTGCAGAAGCCCGGCTCGGTCGGCAAGGCGTGGCCGTGGTCGGTGATCAAGGTGCTCAGCGAGGAGGACGGCTCCGAACTGCCCGCCGGCGAGCCTGGCCTGGTCTACATGCGCATGGGCGCTTCGAGTTTCGAATACCACCACGACAAGGCCAAGACCGAGGATTCGCGCGTCGGCGACCTGTTCACCGTGGGCGACATCGGCCACCTCGACGAGGACGGGTATCTCTACCTGCACGATCGCCGCTCCGACCTGATCCTGTCCGGCGGCGTGAACATCTACCCGGCCGAGATCGAGAACGTGCTGGTCACCCATCCGAAGGTCGCCGATGTCGCGGTGTTCGGTATCCCGCACCCGGATTGGGGCGCCGAGGTCAAGGCCGTGGTGCAGCCCGCCGAGGGCATCGAGGGCGGCGACGAACTCACCGCCGAGCTACTGGCCTTCGCCGCAACACAATTGGCGAAGTACAAGATGCCGAAGTCGGTGGACTATCTGGCCGAGCTGCCGCGTGACCCGAACGGAAAGCTGTACAAGCGCAAGCTGCGCGAGCGGTACGTGCCCGCGTCGTAGGACCGTCGAAGGCGACCTCCGGACCGTGGAGGTCGCCTTCGCTGTGCCGTCAGACCGGTTCGCGCAGTTCCGGGGGCAGGCCGAAGAGGGGGAACAGCTTCTCGGTGTCGAGGAAGAAGCACATGTTCGACACCGCGCCGCCGTCCAGCTCGAGCACGATGACCGACCAGGGGATCCAGACGCCGGGCTCGTCGCCGGGCTTGTACTGGCCGAACGCGGGCTCGCCGTTGGCGCCCTCCAGCCGGATCATGCGGGAATTACGGCAAGCGCTGCCGTGACCGAGCATGAACGCGGTGACGTCGGCCGGGCCGGAGACCCAGAACTCGAGCGGCGGCATGGACAGCGACACATCGGTTTTCAGCAGCGTGGTGAGGGCGTCCATATCGTAGGCCTCGAACGCCTCGACGAAGTTGTCGATCAGCTTGCGCTGATCCTCGTTCGACTCGTCGTAGGTATCCGTGGCGGCCGGCTGCACCTTCGACATGGTGGCCCTGGCCCGTTGCAGCGCGCTGTTGACCGACGCGGGGGACATGGTGAGCGCCTCGGCGGTCTCGTTGGCGGAGAACCGCAGCACCTCGCGCATGATCAGGATCGCGCGCTGGGTCGCGGGCAGGTGCTGACAGGCCGCGACGAACGCCAGACGCAGGGTGTCCTTGGCCGAGGCGTGGTCGGCCGGGTCGGCGCCGAAGGCCAGCGCGTTCGGGATCGGCTCGATCCAGACGTAATCCGGCTGGGGCGCGGGTAGCGGCGAATCCGGTCGCGACGGTCCGGACAGGTCCATCGGCCTGGCCCGGCGCTGCGGTCCGTCGAGCATGTCGAGGCAGACGTTGGTGGTGATTCGATACAGCCAGGAGCGCAGGCTCGCGCGGCCCTCGAACGAGTCGTAGGACTTCCACGCGCGGGTGAAGGTCTCCTGGACGGCATCCTCGGCCTCGAAGGACGAGCCGAGCATGCGGTAAGCGTAAGCGCACAATTCCCGGCGGTGTTTCTCGAAGGATTCGAGCACGTCGGGAGCGAGGCCGGCGGTCTGGCCGGACAAGTCGTTCATGGGTGTCACCCTGCCACAGCCCACCGACACATTCGAGACCCAAAAGTCCGCTACCAGCACCATCAAGATCATCGGGCGGCCCGCCGCAGTGGGTGCGGTCACACCGTGTGGGCGAGCGATTAGTTCGGCCGCCGGGATTCGTCTCTATTGATGCGCAACTAAACAGGCGGACTACGAAAAGGTGCCCGACATGACCAGCCGGATGATTTTTCTCAACCTACCCGTCGCCGAGCTGAATCGGTCGAAGGATTTCTACGAGGCACTCGGCTGGAAGGTCAACCAGGAGTTCACCGACGACAACGCGGCCTGCATCGTCATCGACGACAACATCTGCCTCATGCTGCTGACCACCCAGTTCTTCACCACCTTCTGCCGGCGCGAGGTCGCCGACACCGGCGAGAAGGTCGGCGCCACTTACGGATTGGCGCTGACCAGCGCCGCGGAGGTGGACGCGCTCGCGACCGCCGCGCTCGCCGCGGGCGGCACCGAGGAGATCAACGCGGACAAACGCGCGCAGGAGGAGCAGGTCGGCATGTACAGCCGCAGCTTCCTGGATCCGGACGGCCATCAGTGGGAGCCGTTCTGGATGGATTACACCGGCTGAGTCCTCGGCAAGCGCCGCCCCCGGTACCGGAAGGCGCCGGGGGCGGCTGTTCGTCAGCTGCCGGTAAACGTCGGCTTGCGCTTCTCCGCGAAGGCCTTCGGACCCTCTTTGGCATCGGTCGACCGGAAGACGGCCATGCCGAGCTTCGCGTCGATCTGGAAGGCCTCTTCCTCGTGCATGCCCTCGGTGTCCCGGATGGTGCGCAGGATGGCCTGCACCGCCAGCGGGCCGTTCGCGGCGATCAGCGCGGCCAGCTCGAGCGCCTTGTCCAGCGCGCCGCCGTCCGGCACCACATGCCCGATCAGCCCGATTTCCTTGGCCTCGGCGGCGGTGACGTGCCTGCCGGTCAGCAAGATGTCGGCGGCCACGGTGTACGGAATCTGCCGGACCAGGCGCACCGCGGACCCGCCGAGCGGGAACAGTCCCCAGCGGGCCTCGGACACACCGAATTTCGCGCTTTCGCCGGCCACCCGGATGTCGGTGCCCTGCAGGATCTCGGTGCCGCCCGCGATGGCCGCGCCCTCGACCGCCGCGATCAGCGGCTTGGTCAGCCTGCGGCCCTTGAGCAGCGCCTCGATCTTGGACAGGTCCCAGCCGCCGCCCGCGAACGAATCGCCGGGGTGCTGGGCCGTCATCGCCTTGAGGTCCGCGCCCGCGCAGAACGCGCCGCCGGCGCCGGTCAGGATCGCCACCCGGATGTCCGGATCGCTGTCCACCTGGTCCCAGGCATCCCGCATGATCGCCATCATTTCCGCCGACAGCGCATTGCGCGCCTCGGGGCGATTCATCGTCACGATGAGGACATGGTCGCGCTTCTCGACGAGGCAGTGTGGCATTGACGAATCTCCTGACGTTCGCACCCTTGCCAGGAACAGTAACACGTTCTATTTTTAGCCTGTGAGCTACAACATAGCGGACCTTGTCGAACACTCCATCGACCTGATGCCCGACCGCGTCGCGCTCGCTGACGACGGCCGCGAGGTGACCTACGCACAGCTGGAGGAGCGTGCCAACAAGTTGGCTCACTACCTGCTCGAACACGGTGTCAAGCCGGGTGACAAGGTAGGCATCTACTCGCGCAACACGATCGAGGCCGTCGAGGCGATGGTCGCGGTGTTCAAGGCGCGCGCGGTGATGATCAACGTGAACTTCCGATACGTCGAGAACGAGTTGCAATATATCTTCGACAATTCGGACATGGTCGCGCTGATCCACGAGCGCCGCTACAGCGATCGGGTGGCCGCGGTCCGGCCGAAGACACCGCTGCTGAAGACGGTTCTCGTCGTCGACGACGATACGACCGGGACGATCCCGACCGCAGCGGATTCGGTGGAATACGAGACGGCGCTCGCGCAGTCCTCGGGCGAGCGGGACTTCGGTGAGCGTTCCCCTGACGACATCTTCATGCTCTACACCGGCGGCACCACCGGCCTGCCGAAGGGCGTGATGTGGCGGCACGAGGACTGGTGGCGGGTGCTCGGCGGCGGCATCAACTTCATCACCGGCGAGCCGATCGAGGACGAGTGGCAGCAGTCCAAGGTGGGCGCGGCCAACAACCCGAGCATGGTCCGGTTCCCGATTCCGCCGATGATCCACGGCGGTTCGCAGACCGCGACCTTCCACAGCCTGTTCGACGGCGGCAAGGCCGTGATGCTGCCCGAGTTCAGCGGGCACGGCGTGTGGCAGGCGATCGACCGGCACAAGATCAACCTGATCTTCATCACCGGCGACGCGATGGCGCGGCCGATGCTGGACGCGCTGATCGAGGGCAACCCGGAAACCGGTCAGCCCTATGATCTTTCGAGCCTGTACGTGATGGCCAGCAGCGCGGCGCTGTTCTCGCCCGCGCTCAAGGACCAGTTCCTGGAGTTGCTGCCGAACCGGATGATCTCCGATTCCATCGGCTCCTCGGAGACCGGATTCGGTGGCCTGTCCATCGTGGCCAAGGGCGTCAACCACACCGGCGGGCCGCGGGTGAAGATCGACGGCTCCACCGAGGTGCTCGACGAGGACGGGAACCCGGTGCGGCCGGGTTCGGGCGTGGTCGGAATTCTGGCCCGGCGCGGGCACATTCCGCTCGGCTACTACAAGGACGAGGCGAAGACCGCCGCGACGTTCAAGGAGTACAACGGAATTCGCTATGCCATCCCCGGCGACTACGCCCGGGTCGAGGAGGACGGCACGGTCACCATGCTCGGCCGCGGTTCGGTCAGCATCAACAGCGGCGGCGAGAAGATCTACCCCGAAGAGGTCGAGGGCGCGCTGAAGACGCACCCGGAGATCTTCGACGCCCTGGTGGTCGGCGTCGAGGACGAACGCTGGGGTCAGCGCGTCGCCGCGGTCGTGCAGTGCCGTGGCGAAAACCGGCCCACCATCGATGATCTGCGCCCTTTCCTCACCAAGGAGATCGCCCCCTACAAGCTGCCCCGCAGCCTCTGGTTCGTCGACGAGATCAAGCGCTCCCCGGCGGGCAAGCCCGACTATCGTTGGGCCAAGGCACAGACCGAGGAGCGTGCCGCCGACGAGCACTCCGAGGCGAGCCGCAAGTAGGTCCATCGGAAACAGGGGGAAATCGACAGTGGATGTCCGCTTCGGGTACTTCGAGGCGACCGCGCACGGCTTCGAGCCGTTGCCGTTCGCCGCGAGTGCCTGGTCGCCCACGATGATCAACGGGCCCGCGGTCTGTGGACTGATGGCCAGAGCGCTGGAACAGCAGCACTGTTCGGCGGGTTTCGTTCCCGCCCGGCTGACCGTAGACCTGTTCCGGCCCACCCTGGCCAAACCGGTGACCGTGGTGACGGAACTGGTCCGGGACGGCAGGCGGATCCGCGTCGCCGACGCCGCGCTGATGCAGGACGGCGTCGACGTCGCCAGGGCGACCGTCGTCTTTCTCAAGCGCTCGATCCAGCCGCCCGGACAGGTGTGGACGCGCACGGAGCTTCCGCAGCCGCCGTCCGTGCCGGTCGCCACCGAGGTCACGCGCCCGCTCTTCGGCAGTGACGCACACGCCGACGGCTGGTCCGCCGCGATCGGCGAACACCAGAACGACAGCCGAAAGCGCATGTGGCAGGTGCCGCTACCGGTGCTGGAAGGCGAACCGCCCTCACCCTTCGTCGGTGCCGTGGTGCTCGGCGAGGCCACCAGCCTGATGACCAACTGGGGCAGCGCCGGCGTCGGCTTCATCAACACCGACATGACCCTGGCACTGGCGCGCACCCCGGTCGGCTCCGAGATCGGCGTCGAAGCCGACAGTCACCTCAGCGCCGACGGCGTCGCCGTCGGCAGCGCAACCCTGTTCGACCGAACCGGCCCCTTCGGCACCTGCGTAGTCACCGCCCTGTCCAACGCCGAACGCCAGGTCGACTTCACCGACGGCGACCTTTCCCTCGCGAAAGCCGTTATCCAGTAACACCTTTCGCGTATGTCGGAGTTCCAGATACGTTCGATTCCGGCGGTGCCGGGCCTCCTCTAGCGCCGACGGTCGGTCTGCCGGGGATGTCCGGTACCGGCAAGCGTCAGATAAAGAGTGCGTTCCGCGTCATCGATGGCGTACCAGATTCGGCCACCGCCCGTGATCTCGTACTGCCATTGTTCGAGTTCGTTGCCACCCAGCTTGATCGACTTCAGGTCGTATTTGAGTCGGTGTTGCCGGGATGGATTCGCGACGCTGCGTGGGTCGCTGGTGATCTCGACCCAAGCGCGATCAAGGTTGCCTGGTGCCTGGGCAAGCAATTCGGCCCATCCGCGTCCGGCATTGAGGTTGTGTACGACCACCCGCCAAGGTCGCGGCCGGGGAACTTCTTCACCTTTGCGCAGCTTCATTTGCCACCGCCGGGGCGGACCACCTCGGTGAAGTCGTCGCGGTCGAAGGTGCCGGTTAGGCGCTCGACCAGTTCTGGCTGGGCGTAGATCTCGGCGGTGTGTTGCCATGCGACGAGGTCGCGGGCGAATGGGGTGAACAGGCCGGTGTCGGCGCCGGCGATCAAATGCTCCAGTAGTTCCTTGACCGCCTCGGTGCGTCCGGTTTCCGGCAGCCACCTCAACCAGGGCAGCTCCTCCGAGAAGACTTCCTCGGCCATGCTCCGGTTCGTCCTTGCGATGATCGCGATGGCCCGGGCCAGCAGGCGGATCGCGGTTTCCTTTGCTTCGAATCGCTCGGACCGCGACAGCACCAGATTCTCGGCGTCGCGGCGCTCGAGAATCACGTCGGCATCGTCGAGCGCCGGGAACACCGAGGTCTGCTTGCGAACCAGGTCGCTGAAGGGGAAGGACTTCGAGCTCATGCCAGCCATCTTACGGGAAGTGCTGAAGTAGTTCAGTGATCTTTTGCCCAACGATTGGCGAGTTCGGAGATGCTGACCACCTGGCCCAACCGGATGCCTCCTCGGGTGCCATCGTCAGGTCAGCGGTTGGCGAGTTCGGCCAGGCGGTAGGCGAGGGCGTTGCGGACGTTGGGGATTCGGGTGAGGGTGGACATGGCGAGGTTGCGGAGGGCGCGGGCGGGGCGGGGGGTGAGGGTGGCCATGCGGGTCATGCGGTCGGTGAAGGCGACTACGTCGAGGGCGATCGGGCGCCTGGTGGTTTCGTAGGTGTCGAGCAGGGTGTCCGGCTCGCCGGCGAGGACTCGGGCGAGCAGTGGGCCGAGGGTGGCGGCGTCTTGGATTCCGGTGTTCATGCCCTGGCCGCCTGCCGGGCTGTGTACGTGGGCGGCGTCGCCGGCCAGGAGGATCCGGCCGGCGCGGTAGTGGTCGGCGACGCGGTGGTGGACGCGGAAGCGTGAACTCCACAGCACCTCACGGACTTTGATGTCGCTGCCGGGGCCGCGGGTGTCGAGGATGGTCTGGATGTCGTCGCGGGTGGGGTGTTCGGGAGCCTCGTCGACGGTGGCGACCACGCGGTAGCGGTTCGGCTCGGATTCGTCGGGCAGGGGAGCGACGACGGTGACACCCTCCGGTGAAAGATGCAGTGCCACTTCGTCACGGGCGATCGGCCAGTCCATGCGGACGTCGGCGAGGACGAAGGAGGCGGGGTAGGTGTCGCCGGTGAATCCGATGCCCGCCTGCTCGCGGACGACGCTGTGCATGCCGTCGGCGCCGATGACGTAGTCGGCGCGCAGGGTACCGGTGGTGCCTGCGGCGTCGGTGTATTCCACAGTGACGCCGTTGTTTTCGTCGGCGACCCGGGTCACCTGATACGGCCGGTGGACGTCGCCGCCCGCCTTGCGCAGCCGCGCGAGCAGCACCGCCTCGGTAGTGTCCTGCGGCGCCATGAGGGTGTACGGGTACCGGGTCGGCAGGCTGTCGAATCGGATGGTGGCCAGGGTGCGGGCGCCGTCGTGCACCGTGAATCGCGGCACCACAAGGCCTTTGGCGACGAGTTCCTCGGCGATGCCGAGTTCGTGCAGGACCTCGAGGGTCCTGGCGTGCACGACGGCGGCGCGAGAGGTGTTGGCGCCCTCGGCGAGACGGTCGAGCAGGACGAAGTCGACTCCGGCGTCGGCCAGGGTGATCGCGGCGGTCAAGCCTGCGGGGCCCGCGCCGACGATCACGACGGAGGTGGTGTCCGGGAGCGGGTTCTGGATGGTGTTCATTCGAACTCCTGACGGTCAACAACTGTAGGCCAACGCCTGTTGGCATAACCGTAGCCTGGTGCGCGTTGCAAAGTCAACAGTTGTTGGCCTACATTCGTTGGCATGACGATCGAGCCTGATCAACAGCCTGCGCGCCGCTCCGACGCCACGCGCGCGGCGATCCTGGACGCCGCCCGTACCCGGTTCGCCGCCGAGGGATACGGCAAGGCGACCATTCGCGCCATCGCGGGGGACGCGGCCATCGACCCGTCCATGGTCATGCGCTACTTCGGCAGCAAGGACGGACTGTTCGCCGCCGCGGTCGACATCGATCTGGCGCTGCCCGATCTCGCCGCCGCCGACGAGGGCGAGGTCGGCGAACTACTGATCCGCCGTTTCCTCGCCCTCTGGGAAGAGCCGCCGGGCAACGCCGTTCTGCTGACCTTGCTGCGCTCGTCCATCACCGACGAAGCCGTCACCGAACGCTTCCGCAATGTCTTCGCCCAGCAGGTCTTGCCCGCCGTCCTGCGCTTCGGCGATCCCGCCGACGGCCCCCGCCGCAGCGGACTGGTCGTCACCCAGCTTCTCGGCATAGCGCTCTGCCGCTACATCCTGCGCATCCCTCCGGTCGTCGCGTTCACCCGCGACGAGCTCATCGCCGACATCGCGCCGACCCTTCAGCACTACCTGACTTCGACCGCTCCGAGCTGACTTCGACTGGCTGAACGCGACCGGCTCGATCCTGGACCGGCCGGCGGCTAGCTGGCGCTGACCCACTCGACCTTGGTCGCGGTCGTGCCGAACGCGACCGCGCTGGCCGCGAGGGCATTGTTCTCCGCGGTCGCGGCGGCGTTGGCGAGCGCGATATCGGTCGGTGTCGCCGCGGCCTTGTCGGCGGCCCGCTTCGCCACCGCCGCGGTCAGCTGGACGTCCTTCGGTGGGTGCGGCAGCTTTTCAATGCTGATGAGGGCGGCGGTCGCGGCCTTGGCCGCCACTACCGTCGCCTTCTGTGCGGCAGGCAGGAACGGCCGGAACTGGATGAATTGGGCGGTGTCGTGCGGCTGGATCTCCACGTCGGCCGGGTCGCTCGGCGCGGTTCCCGGCTCATTGGTGGTGACGGTGGCCACCGCCGCGAGCGCGGATGCGCCGCGTGCCTTGGCGCTGGCGGCGCGGGCGCCCGCCTGCGTGATCAACGCGGTGAGGTCTGCCGCCGGTATCGCGGTCTCGGTACCCTGCCCGTTGGCCGGAGCGTCGGGGCGGGCGTCGGCCGCTGGACTGGCACCGGCGACGGCCAGGAGGCCGAGCACGGCGACCGAGATGCGGGCGAGGGCGGAACGTACGGCTGGAATAGCGTCCTCCGGAATATTCGATGCGCGGTGCGCACGTCGGTGTCACGCGGGCTGTTGCCCGGGACATGCCCGATATTCGGTGCCGGCACGTGCGCGGATGGCTTCGTTCTTCGGCCGCTGCCGATCCGGTGCGCGGCGGGTTGCCGACGCAAATAGCTTTGCCCGCAGTGCAATTGCCGACGCGCCGCTCGCGTCGGCACAACAAAAAACGCCCCGCCGGCACCAGCGGGGCGTTCTTGTTCGGAACAGATCAGGACGGTCCGGCCGCCAGCAGCGCGCCGAGCGCGCGAAGGTGGTCGGTCCCGCCGCCGAGCGCGAACTCGTTGTGTTTGGCGGCGGTGAAGTAGTTGTGCACGATGTGATCTCGGTCGATGCCGACGCCGCCGTGGATGTGAACGACGGTGTGCGCCACGCGGTGACCCGCGTCGGCGGCCCAGAACTTGGCCGTGTGCACGGCCTCCCCGCTCGGCAGATCCTCGGAGATCTGCCAGGCAGCCTGGGTGACGGCCAGCCGCAGGCCCTGAACATCGATGTAGGCATCGGAGAGGCGCTGTGCCACGGCCTGGAAGCTGCCCACCGCCTTGCCGAATTGCTCACGCTCGCGGGCATATTCGGCGACCAATTCGAGGGCGCGCTCCAAGGTGCCGAGCTGTAGGGCGCTGAGCCCGAGCCAGGCGCGGGTGAGCAGCCAGTCGAGGATCTCGGCGCCTTGCGCGACGGTGCCGACCAATTCGGCGGGCGCGTCGGTGAGTTCGATCGCGTACTCCGGCGTGTGGTCGACCACCTCCTGTGCGGTGACCGTCACCACCGACGGATCGACGAGGAATACCGCGGCCGCCCCGGAAACCGTGGCCGGCACCAGGATTCGGTCGGCCCGCCCGGCGAACGGCACCGTGATCTTGGCGCCGGTCAGCCGCCAGCCGCCGTCCGCCTCGACGGCGGTGGTCGTGGGCTCGGTGGGCTCCCAGTTGCGCGCTTCGCTGAGCGCGGCGGTCAGGATCACCTCTCCGGCGCCCGCCCGCGTGGCCCGATCCTGTTGTGCCGCATCGCCGAACCGGGCCAGTGCTCCGGCACCGACCACGATCGACCACAGATACGGCACCGCCGCCAGATGCTTGCCGAGCTCACGCAGCACCGCGGTCTGTTCGAGCACGCCGAAGTCGTTGCCGCCGACAGTCTCCGGCAGCGCCGCCGCGAGCACGCCGGTCTCGGCCAGCGATCCCCACAGCGTCTCGTCGAATCGTTCGGTCGCGGTGTCGAGTTCGCGCAGCCGATCGGCGGTGACGAGCTTGCCGCATACCTCGCCGGTCAACCGGCCCAGATCGAGCTGTGCCTCGGTTGGCCTGAAATCCATGTCTGCTACCTGCTTTCTGGTGGTGCGAGCACAGCTCAGCGCGCCGCGGCGGGCTGCTTGAGGGCGGTCAT
This sequence comes from Nocardia sp. NPDC006044, assembly GCF_042871115.1. NCBI lineage: Bacteria > Bacillati > Actinomycetota > Actinomycetes > Mycobacteriales > Nocardiaceae > Nocardia > Nocardia sp. NPDC006044. The sequence continues at coordinate 113,226 of NZ_JBIAID010000006.1, read as the reverse complement.
GGCGATGATGTCGCGCTGCACCTCGTTGGTGCCGCCGCCGAAGGTGAGGATCAGGGCCGCCCGGTGCATCCGTTCGAGCCGGCCGCGCAGTGCTTCGCCGTGCGAGTCCTGGCGCAGATACGCCTGCGGGCCGAGGACTTCCATGAGCAGCCGGTACGCCTCGGTGGCCAGTTCGGTGCCGTACACCTTGCAGGTGGAGGCATCCCACGGCCGCGGCGCCGCGTCACCGCCCGCGTCGGCCCGGCTGGCGATCTCCCAGTTGAGCAGCTTCAGGTACTCGACCTTGGCGTACACCCGGGCCAGGTTGAGCTGCACCCATTCCTGGTCGATCACCCGGGAGCCGTTGCTCGCCTTGGTGTTGCGCGCCCATTCGACGGTCTGGCTCACTGCGAGACCGAGCGGCCCGGCCGAGGTCAACGCGACGCGCTCGTGGTTGAGCTGGTTGGTGATCAGCGACCAGCCGCCGTTCTCCTGGCCGACGAGCGCGCTCGCGGGCACCCGGACGTCCTGGTAGTAGGTGGCGCTGGTGTCCGGCCCGGCCATGGTGTGCACGGGCGTCCAGGAGAACCCCTCGGCCGTGGTCGGCACGATGAGCATGCTGATGCCCTTGTGCTTCTTGACGTTCGGGTCGGTGCGCACCGCGAGCCAGATGTAGTCGGCGTACGCGATCAGGCTGGTCCACATCTTCTGACCGTTGATCACGTAGTCGTCGCCGTCGCGCACCGCGCTGGTACGCAGGCTGGCCAGGTCGGTGCCCGCGCCGGGTTCGGAGTAGCCGATCGCGAAGTGCAGCTCACCGGCCGCGATCTTGGGCAGGAAGAAGCGCTTCTGCTCCTCGCTGCCGTAGTGCATGATCGTCGGCGCGACCGAGTTGATGGTCAGGAACGGCACCGGCGCGCCGGCGATCGCGGCCTCGTCGGTGAAGATCAGCTGATCCATGGTCGGCCGGTCCTGGCCGCCGAACTCCTTCGGCCAGGCCAGGGTCAGCCAGCCGTCGCGGCCCATCTCCTGCACGACCTCGCGGTAGACGTTGCCCTGGCCGTACTCGCCGGTCTGCGCGCTGAGCGCAGCCCGGCGCTCGGGGGTGATGAGTCGCGCGAAGTAGTCGCGCAACTCCGCGCGTAGCTCCTCCTGCTGCGGCGTGTACGCAATGCGCATGGCAAATACCTCAGGCCTTCGTCGATGTGGGTTCACCCGATCATTGCATATGGACTGAAACATGTTCCAGTATTGAGGGTGAATCGGGCCGATGCCGCCACCCGCGGCGGCGCCGGCTTGTTAGGCTTCGGCAAGGATCGCGGTAAAGGAGTTCTCATGAAGGTCAGCGTCGATCTGGACCAGTGCGAGGCGAACGGAATCTGTGTCGGAATCGCCCCCGACGTGTTCGAACTCGATGATGACGACCAGCTGCACATCCTCGCGGCCGATGTCCCCGCCGACCGGCTGGCCGACGTCGAGGACGCGGTGGCGCAGTGCCCGAAAGCCGCGCTGCGGCTCCAGTGACGCCGACCCTTGCCATAGAATGGAACACGTTCTAGGGTCGGGCTCGTGATTGATGTGAGTCTTGCGGGGCGGGTGGCGATTGTTACGGGAGCCGGCGCGGGGCTGGGGCGGGCAGAGGCGCTCGCACTGGCGGCGGCCGGCGCCTCGGTGGTGGTGAACGACCTGTCGGAATCCGACGCGGTGACCGACACCCTGTCGGAGATCCGCGCGCTCGGCGCCAAGGCCGAATTCGTCGCGGGCAGCATCGCCGAACGGGCGACCGCGGACGCGTTGATCCGCACCGCCGACGAAGCCTTCGGCAGCGTCGACATCGTGGTGAACAACGCGGGCATCACCAGGGACCGGATGCTGTTCAACATGACCGACGAGGACTTCGACGCCGTTGTCGCGGTCCACCTGCGCGGTCATTTCCTGTTGTCCCGCAACGCCGCAACGTACTGGCGCGGTAAGTCGAAGGCGGCCGGCGCGCCGGTCTACGGCAGACTGATCAATACGTCCTCCGAGGCCGGCCTGCTCGGCCCGGAGGGGCAGGCCAACTACGGCGCGGCCAAGGCGGGCATCACCGCGCTGACCCTGTCCGCCGCGCGGGCGCTGTCCCGGTATGGCGTGCGCGCCAACGCGATCGCGCCCCGCGCGCGCACCGCGATGACCGAGTCCGTGTTCAGCGCCGCGCCCGAGGGTGAGGTGGATCCACTCTCGCCCGATCATGTGGCCAGGCTGGTCGCCTACCTCGCCTCGCCCGCCGCCGATTCGGTGAGCGGTCAGCTCTTCGTGGTCTACGGCGGCATGGTGGCGCTGATGGCCGCCCCCGTCGTCGAGCAACGATTCGACGCCACCGGTGGGCAATGGTCCGCCGACGACCTCGCCGCGACCCTCGGCGGCTATTTCGCCGAACGCCCTGCCGGGCAAACATTCTCGGCCTCGGCGCTGCTCGATCTCGGCTGAGCCTCGTTCGGTGGAACTCCTCCGGCGAATCGTGCCGATCGAGGACTGACATCTGCAAGACCCGCTGACAATGAACTGCTGATCAGCCGTCCAGCTGTTGATCAAGGGTCGGGCAGTTGGTAGACATTGGAGTGTGAGATGTGTGCCGCCTCACAAAGGTGGGATCAATCTCCTGGCACTCGTTCCACATTCATATGCCGATGCAAAGAAAAAGTGCAGTTCAAAAGTGTCAAACATCTTCCGGCGACGCAGTGAACGTGTTCTAATCGTGGAGGCGGTGCGGCCTCGGTGAAGAATCGTGCCGTGAGTCGTACGCGCAGATTTCAGCAAGGAGGTTCAAAGATGAACGAGGTCCTTGCTGTGCCATTGCGCGCAGTGGGCGGGTTCTTCGAACTGACGGCCGAAGTCGCGCGTTCCAGTGTGCGCAGACCATTTCAAGGTCGCGAGTTCATCGACCAGTCCTGGTTCATCGCACGCGTTTCCATCGTGCCGACACTGTTGGTCGCGATTCCATTCACCGTTTTGGTGAGCTTCACGCTGAACATCTTGTTGCGCGAGATCGGCGCGGCCGATCTCAGCGGGGCGGGCGCGGCCTTCGGCGCGGTCACCCAGGTCGGCCCGATCGTCACCGTGCTGATCGTCGCCGGGGCCGGTGCCACCGCAATATGCGCTGACCTGGGCGCTCGCACGATTCGCGAGGAAATCGACGCGATGCGGGTGCTCGGCATCAACCCGGTGCAACGCCTGGTGGTGCCGCGGGTACTGGCGTCGATGTTCGTCGCGCTGATGCTCAACAGCCTGGTCTGCACCATCGGTATCGTCGGCGGATTTCTGTTCTCCGTCTTTCTGCAGGACGTGAACCCGGGCGCGTTCGTCAACGGCATCACGCTGCTGACGCATTTGCCCGAATTGGTCATCTCGGAGGTGAAGGCCGGATTGTTCGGGCTGATCGCCGGGCTGGTCGCCTGTTATCTGGGCCTGAATGTCAAAGGTGGTCCGAAGAGTGTCGGTGATGCGGTGAATCAGACCGTTGTCTTCGCCTTTATGGCCTTGTTCGTGGTCAACGTGGTGGTCACCGCGGTCGGTATCAAGTTCACGGCGCGGTGACCGCATGGCCTTCGTGATCGAATCCCGCTTCCCGCGTACCGTGCGACGAGTGCGTCGGATGTCGGACTCGCTCGATTCTGTTGGTAAACACGCTGTGTTCTATGCACAGGCCCTGGGGGCTATTCCGCGTGCCCTGACGCACTATCGCACCGAAACCATTCGCCTCATCGCCGAAATCAGCATGGGCAGCGGTGCTTTGGCGGTGATCGGCGGCACCGTCGTCATCGTCGGCTTCCTGACGCTGTTCGCCGGCGGCACCATCGCCGTGCAGGGCTACAGCTCGCTCGGCAATATCGGGGTCGAGGCGCTCACCGGCTTCTTCGCCGCCTTCATCAATGTCCGCATCGCCGCGCCGGTGATCTCCGGCATCGGCCTGGCCGCCACCATCGGGGCCGGGTCGACGGCGCAGCTGGGCGCCATGCGGGTGGCCGAGGAAATCGACGCGCTGGAGTCGATGGCGATCCGGCCGGTGCCGTATCTGGTCGGTACCAGGGTGCTCGCCGGGATGATCGCGATCGTGCCGCTCTACGCCCTCGCGGTGATCGCGTCGTTCCTGGCCAGCCGGTTCGCCACGGTGGTCATCTACGGGCAGTCGGCGGGCGTGTACGACCACTACTTCTCCACCTTTCTCATTCCGAGCGACATCCTCTGGTCGTTCGCCCAGGCGATCTTCATGGCCCTGGCGGTCATGCTGATCCACACCTACTACGGCTTTCATGCCGCGGGCGGACCGGTCGGGGTCGGCGTCGCGGTCGGCAACGCGGTGCGCGCCTCCCTGGTCGCGGTGGTCACGGTGACCCTGCTGATCTCGCTGGCCATCTACGGCACCTCCGGCAACTTTCACCTCTCCGGGTAACGCGATATGGCGGATTCGAACAAAGTGCGCGCAGCAGTGGGTTACAAGTTGGCCGGCTCCGCGATGGTGCTCGCGCTGGTCGCGATCGTCGCCGTCGCCATGGTGATGTTCGTCGGCGGGTTCACCTCGACGGCCACCGTGACCATCGACGCGCCGCGCAGCGGGCTCGTCCTCGACCCCGACGCCAAGGTGAAGGTGCGCGGCGTGGAGATCGGCCGCGTGGTCTCGATCGATCAGACCGCCGATGGCGCCAGCCTGAAGCTCGCGCTGAATCCCGAACAGCTGAAGCTGGTTCCGGCCAACGCGGGCGTGGATATCCGTTCCACCACCGTCTTCGGCGCGAAGTACGTGAACTTCACCGTGCCGCAACAACCTTCGTCGGCCTCGCTGCAACCCGGCGCGCGGGTGACGGCTCAGCACGTGACCGTCGAATTCAACACGCTGTTCCAGCATCTGTCCGACGTGCTGGCCAAGGTGGAGCCGGAGAAGCTGAACGCGACGCTGTCCGCGCTCGGCACGGCGCTGCAGGGCCGGGGCGAGAAATTGGGCGACCTGCTCGCCCGCAGCGACGCCTACCTGCGCGACATCAACCCGTATCTGCCCACGCTGCAACAGGATCTGGTGCGCACCGGCCAGGTCACCGACCTGTACGCGGACACCGTCCCGGACCTGTTGCGCACCGTGGACAACGCCACCGTCACCAGCCAGACGCTGGTCGACGAGCGGCAGAGCCTGGACGATGTGCTGGCCAACCTGATCGGCCTGGCCGACACCACCGGTTCCGTGCTGCGGGAGAACGAGGGCAATTTCAGCACCGCGCTCGATCTGCTGCGCCCGACCACGAGCCTGCTGTTCGAATACGCGCCCGCGCTCAGCTGCATCATCAACGGCCTCGGCCCGATGATGCCGCTGGCCGAGGAGGTGTTCGGCGGCAAGCTGCCCGGCATCGGGATGAACACCAACTTCATGTTCGGCGCGCAACCCTACAAGTACCCCGACGACCTGCCGAAGGTGAACGCGACCGGCGGCCCGCACTGTGAGGGCGTGGTCGATCGGGTGCCGGGCAGCCACGCAGGATACGTCGTCACCGACACGAACGAGGGAGCGCCGTACGTGCCGAACACGGGTTTCACCAAGCCCAACGAGGCGCCGAAGGTGTTCCAGCTCCTGTTCGCCGGACTGCCGGGGGTGGGCTCGCTGTGAAGAACACCGCGACGACGGTAAAGCTGCTCGTCTTCACCCTGGTGATGGCGCTGATCTTCGCCGGACTGGTGATCGTGTTCAGCCAGATGCGGTTCGCCAGGGAATACGGGTACCACGCCGTGTTCACCAGTTCGTCCGGGATGCTGCCCGGATCGAAGGTGCGCATCGCCGGCGTGCCGGTCGGCTCGGTCTCCTCGGTGAAGGTGGGCGAGGACCATCTCGCGCACGTCGAGTTCGACGTCGACCGCAAGTACCGGCTGCTCACCAGCACCCGCGCCACCATCCGCTACGAAAACCTGGTCGGCGACCGGTATCTGGAGTTGCTGGAGGGGCCGGGCACGACCGAGGCGCTGCGCGACGGCGGCACCATCGGCAAGGACAAGACCGCGCCCGCGCTGGACCTGGACATGCTGCTCGGCGGGTTCCGCCCGCTGCTGCGCGGCCTGGACCCGGCTCAGGTGAACGATCTGACCAGCGCGCTGTTGCAGATCTTCCAGGGGCAGGGCGGCACCTTGGTCTCGCTGCTCAACAGCGGCGGGTCGTTCGCCAAGACCCTCGCCGACCGCGACGCGCTGATCGGCACCGTGATCAACAACCTGAACACGGTGCTGCAGACCATCGATCAGCGCGGCGACCAGTTCGCCGCCACGCTCGACGAATTGCAGCGGCTGGTCAGCGGTTTGGCCGCCGACCGCGACCCGATCGGCGACGCGCTGCCCCGGATCGCCGGCGCGACCCGCGACCTGACCGGACTGCTCCAGCAGGCGCGACCGGACCTGCGTTCCACCATCGAGCAGACCGGGCGGCTGTCCACCAATCTCGACGAGGGCTCCGACACCATCCAGTGGGTGCTCGACAAGCTGCCCGACACCTACAAGAAGCTGATCCGCATCGGCGCCTACGGCTCGTTCCTGCAGCTCTATGTCTGCGGGACCAACCTGGTGGTGGACGGCCCGAACGGGCAGCCGATGCAGGTGAACCTGCCGGGTAAGCAGACGACCGGAAGGTGCACGCCCTGATGAACGAGCGATCACGCGCCGTCACCATCGGCATCGTCGGGATAGTCGTCGCGGCGTGTGTTGCCCTGTCCGCCTTGCAGTTCGACCGGTTGCCGTTCATTCGCAGCGGTGCGAGCTACACCGCCTACTTCGCCGACGCGGGCGGGCTGTTGCCCGGCGACCCGGTCCAGGTGGCCGGTGTGCGCACCGGCCGGGTGGACGATGTGCGGCTGGACGGCGCGAAGGTGCTGGTCCGGTTCACCCTCGACGAGTCGATCGTGCTCGGCCAGAAGACCTCCGCCGCGATCAAGACCAACACCGTGCTCGGCCGCAAGTCGGTCGAGCTGACCCCGACCGGATCGGGCGCGCTGCGCCGCGACGACACGATTCCGCTGGACCGCACCACCTCTCCGTACTCGCTCAACGACGCGCTCGGCGACCTCGGCCGCACGGTGCAGGGGCTGGACATGGATCAGGTGGACAAGACCCTGGACACGCTCTCGGCGACATTCGCCGACACCCCGGCCCCGCTGCGGGCGGCGCTGGACGGGGTCACCGCGTTGTCGCGCAGCATCAATGCCCGCGACCAGGCCCTGTCCGAGCTGCTGACCCGGGCGCAGAACGTCACCAAGATCCTGGCCGACCGGAGCAACCAGATCAACGCGCTGCTGCTGGACGGCAACAACCTGCTCGGCGAGCTGGACCGGCGCCGCGCCGCGATCGGGCAGCTGATCGTCTACGTGAACGAGGTGGCCAAGCAGCTGTCCGGCCTGGTCTCGGACAACGAGCCGATCCTCAAACCCGCACTGGACAAACTGAATTCGGTGCTCGGCCTGCTGCAACGCAACAAGCAGAACATCTCCGACGCGCTCGACAGCCTCGGCCCGTACGCCGCCGCGCTGGGTGAGCAGGTCGGCAACGGGCCGTGGTTCAACGCCTATGTCGTCAACGCCACCAGCACCGAATTGCAGCCGCTGGTCGACGCGCTGGTGTGGCCCGAGCATCTGCCCGAGGACCTGCGCAACATCTTCACCAACCCGGCACCGCCGTCGATCGGGCCCGCCCTTCAGGAGCCACCGCGATGAACATGCTGGACAGAGCTCGAAAACTACCGCGCTGGACGCTGCTGGTCGCCGGCGGACTGGTCGCCGCGCTGGTGCTGGCCGGCGTCTACGGCGGCGTAACCCGGATCGGGAAGACGAAGATCACCGCGTATTTCCCGTCGACGTCCGGGCTGTATCAGGGCGACGAGGTCCGGGTGCTCGGCGTGCACGTGGGTCGGATCGATTCGATCGAACCGGGCAAGGACCGGGTCAAGGTCGAGATGACCATCGACCGCGGCATCGATCTACCCGCCGACGCCCGCGCGGTGATCATCTCGCCGTCGCTGGTCTCCGCGCGGTTCATCCAGGTGGCGCCCGCCTACGTCAGCGGTCCGAAAATGCGGGACGGCGCGGAGATTCCGCTCGAGCACACGGCCGTGCCGGTGGAGTGGGACGACATCAAGGCCGAACTGTCCAAGCTGTCCACGACGCTCGGCCCGGTCGGCGACGACGCGCAGGGCTCATTCGGCCGCTTCGTCAACACCGCCGCCGACAATATGGACGGCAACGGGCAGAAGCTGCGCGACACCTTGCGCGAGCTGTCCGCGACCCTGAACACGTTGTCCGACGGGCGAACCGATCTGTTCGGCACCATTCGCAATCTGCAGAAGTTCGTCGATGTGCTCTCGGCGAGCAACGAGCAGATCGTGCAGTTCGGCGGCCGGCTCGCGTCGGTCTCCTCGGTGCTGGCCGGCACCGCGCAGGAACTCGGTGCGGGACTGGACAATCTGGATACCGCGCTCGGCGACGTGAAGCGGTTCCTGGACGGCAGCGGCGCCGAACTCACCGAGGGTGTGCAGCGGCTGGCCGAGGTCACCCAGCAGTTGGTGGACAAGCGGCCGGAGCTGGAGCGGGTGCTGCATTCGGGGCCGACGGCGCTGGTGAACTTCTACCAGATCTACAAGCCGGCCCAGGGCACGCTGGCCGGTGCGGTCTCGCTCAACAACACGGCCGATCCGCTCGGCTTCCTCTGCGGGTCGGTGCGGGCGCTGGAAACCAACGACTCGGATCGCTCCGCCGATCTGTGCGCGCAATATCTCGCGCCGGTGATCAGTTCGCTCGCCATGAATTACGCGCCGATCATGCTGAATCCGGCCACCGGCGTGCACGCGTTCCCGAACCAGCTGACCTACAGCCCGCCGAGCCTGGCCGGGCAGACCGCCCCGCCCGGGCCCGCGCCGGGACCGGCGCCGGTGACCGTGCCGAACGGCCTTGCCGGACTTGCTGTTCCAGGAGGAGGGCGATGAGGAAGCCGCGCCGGATGGCCATGCTGGTGGTGGGTCTCGCGATGGCGCTGGGCCTCTCGGGTTGTGAGTGGGACGGCTTGAACTCGCTGCCGATGCCCGGCACCGAGGGCACCATGGACGGCGCGTACAAGGTGCGCATCCAGATGCCGAATGTGACCACGCTGACCAGGAATTCACCGGTCCGGGTCGACGACGTCACCGTGGGAACCGTGTCGGGCATCGAGGTGGAGGGCTGGCACGCGCTGGTCACCGTCACGCTGAATCCGAGCGTGCGGCTGCCCGCCAACGCGGTCGCCAAGATCGGCCAGACCAGTCTGCTCGGCAGCAACCACATCGAGCTGGCGCCGCCGAGTGACGTTGTGCCGCAGGGGCAGTTGAAGGACGGCGACCTGATTCCACTGGAGCGGGCCGGCGCCTATCCGACCACCGAGCAGGTGCTCTCGTCGCTGTCGGTGGTACTCAACGGCGGCGGCATCTCGCAGCTGGAAACCATTACCCGCGAACTGAATTCCGCGCTCAGCGGCCGGGCGAACGACATCCGCGATCTGCTGCCGCAGCTCAACGAGCTGACCACCAACCTGGACAAGCAGCGCAACGACATCATCGCGGCGATGAGCGGACTGGACCGCCTGGGTGGCCAGCTGGCTCAGCAGCGCGACGTGGTCGCCGCCGCGATCGAGCGGATCCATCCCGCGCTCACCGTGCTCGCCGATCGCACCAAGAACATCACCGCGACGATCAACGCGCTCGGCGACCTCAGCGACGTCACCGACCGGCTCATCGCCAGCAGCGGCGACAACCTGAAGGCCAACCTGCGCAGCCTCGCCCCGGTGCTGCAGACGCTGGCCGACACGGGGAACAACCTGGTCGAATCGCTGAAGATCATCCCGACGTTCCCGTTCCCGATGAAGAACCTCGACAAAGCGATCATGGGCGACTACCTGAACCTGTTCATCACCGTCGACCTCACCGGAAAGCGGCTGGACAGCAACTGGTTGACCGGCACCCCGCTGGGCGGCCGATTCGGCGGCGTCGAGGGCGTGATCGGCAGTTTCGCGCCCGACACCGCCACGCAGAGCGGGAATCCGGCGACCGGACCCCTGCAAACCGGGCCTGCCCCCGGGGCCGGGCCGGCGCCGGCCATTCCCGGCCTGCCGCCGATTCCGGGTCTGCCCGCCATCCCCGGGCTGACCGTGCCGATGCCGGGAGACACTGCGCCACAAGGGGGTCCGGGCCGATGACGCTCACCCGATTCGTCCGCGTCCAGCTGTCCATCTTCGCCGTGCTCACGGTGATCGGCCTGGTGATCATGGGCGGGGTGTATGTGAAGGTGCCCGCGATGTTCGGCATCGGGCGCTACGACGTCACCGTGCAGCTGGAGGCGACCGGTGGTCTCTACCCGACCGCCAACGTCGCCTACCGCGGCACCAATGTCGGTGTGGTGCAAGATGTTCGGCTTACCGCCCGCGGGGTCGAGGCGAAGCTGTCCATCGACAGCGACTACAAGGTCCCGGCCGACGTCAGCGCCTGGGTGCGCAGCGTCTCGGCGATCGGCGAGCAGTACGTCGACCTGATCCCGCCGGACCACCCGGCCGGCCGGAACCTGGGCGACGGCGCGGTGATCCCGGTGGATCGCACCAAACTTCCGCAGGACGTCGGCACGCTGCTCGACCAGTCCGACCGGCTGCTGTCCAGCGTCGCCGACACCCGGCTGCGGCAGGTGATCGACGAGGCGTTCAAGGCGTTCAACGGTGCGGGCCCGGACCTGCAACGATTCATCGACTCGGCGTCGCTGCTGGTGCAGGAGGCGCAGAACAGCGCGGAACCGACCAAGAAGCTGCTCGATCAGATCGGACCGCTGCTGGACACCCAAATCGAGTCCGATGCGGCGATCCGGTCCTGGACCAGCGATCTGGCCACCGTCACCGACCAGCTGCGCGCGCACGATCCGTCGCTGCGCAACGTGCTGCGCGACGGGCCGTCCGCCATGCAGCGGGTCAGCGCCCAGTTCGAGTCGCTGCGCCCGACCCTGCCGCTGCTGCTGACCAACCTGGTCAGCACCGGACAGGTCGGCGTCACGTATCACGCTGGACTGGAACAACTCCTGGTCGTTTTCCCGCCGCTGATCGCGGCGCTGCGGACGATTATCCGCGGGCCGGTGGAATACGGCGCCATGGTCGACTTCATGGTGGTGGTCAACGACCCGCCCGCCTGCACGACCGGCTTCCTGCCTGCCAACGAACGTCGCTCACCGAGCGAGCTGGATTCCATCCCCTCCCCGCCCGGCCTGTACTGCAAAGTGCCGCAGGACTCGCCGGTGGACGTGCGCGGCATCCGCAACACGCCGTGCGCCGAATTCCCCGGCGTGCGAGCGCCGACACCCGAGCTCTGCCGGACCGGTTACGTCCCGGAAGGGGACAACCCCGCGTTCGGTCCGCCGCGACCGGTAGCCCCGGCCTCCGCGCCGGTCACACCGGGGACGACACAGGTGGCACCCGCCGCGTACGGCACCGGCACGCCCGCTGCCGCGAGATCCTATGACCCGTCCACCGGCCAGTACATCGGCCCGGACGGCCGCACCTACCGACAGGGCGATATCGGACCGGGCGGTTCGGGCACGGTACCGTCGAGCTGGCAGGCGATGCTCGAGGAGCAGCAACGATGAGCGAAAAGAAGGCAGATCAGCACCGGACGCGGCGACGCGCGGTGCGCTCGGTGGGTCCGCCGGTCGAGGAGACCGCGGGCCCGGCAGTGACATCGGTTCCGGTCGCCGAGACCGGTGCCGCGAAGACCACCGCGTCCACGGCGCTCGGCGGCACCACCTCGGATGCCGAAAACACGTCTGCGGTCCCGGCTTCCGTGCCGACGCCGATCGAGGCGAAAGTCGCGGCACCGGTGGTCGACGCCGAAGACTCGGCGGACAGCACTGTGGTCGACCTCGCCAAGGGCGCGCCGGCGACCGAACCGCAGGACGCCGATACCGCGCGGACCCGTCGCGGAACGTGGCGCGTCGTCGGCGTTGCCGCGGCGTCCGTCCTGGTGCTCGCGCTGCTGATCGGCGCGGGCTTCGCGGGCATGAAGGTGCGTTCGATCGACGCCCGCGACGACCGCCGCGGCGAGTACGAGCAGACCGCGCGGCAGGCCATCCTGAACCTCACCACCATCCGCGCCGATTCGGCCAAGGCCGACATCGACCGGATCCTCTCGGTCGCCTCCGGCAAGTTCAAGAACGAATTCGACGGGCGGGTCGACCCGTTCATGAATATCGTGCAGCAGGCGAAGGTGGTCTCCAACGGCGAGATCGTCGACGCGGCGCTGGAGAACGACAGCGACGACTCCGCGACGGTGCTGGTCGCGGCCAAGCAGTCGCTCACCAACGCGGGGCAGCAGGGCGAGCAGACCCGGTTCTACCGCTTCCGGGTCACCGTGAGCCGCGGCGACTCCGGCATGACGGTTTCCAAGGTGGAGTTCGTCGGATGACACTGCGTGCAATGACCAAGCGAGGCAAGATCTTCCTGGCCACCCTGAGCGTGCTCGCCGTCGCGGCGGTGGTGGTGCTCGGCGTCAGCGGCTACCGGATCTGGAACGACGACCAGGCCGAGCAGGCCCGCAAGGACGCGGTGACGGCGGCGAGCCGGACCGTTTCGGCCATGTTCACCTACGACTTCCAGACGGTGGACAAGGAACTGCCGAAGGCGGCCGACAACCTCTCGCCGAAGTTCAAGGACGACTACCTGAAGCTCATCCAGCAGGCGATCGCGCCGGGCGCCAAGGAAAAGCAGCTCAACGTCAAGGCGACCACCCAGGCGGGCGGCGTCGTGTCCGGCGACAAGTCGAAGGTCGTCGTGCTGCTGTTCCTGAATCAGGTGACCACCAGCAAGGATTCGCCGGAGGGCACCACCACGGGCAGCCGGGTCCGGGCCACGGTGGAGAAGGACGGCGACCGCTGGCTGGTCGACCAGGTCACCCCGGTCTAGTCGAAAACGGCTGTCACGCAGTCGTTTCGCGCGGTAGCCGGACGGTGAAGGTGGTGCCGGTCCCCTCGATGCTGCGCACATCGACCGAACCGCCGTGCGCGGTGACCAGCGCCTGCACGATGGACAGGCCGAGGCCGGCGCCGCCGCTGGTGCGGGCGCGGGAGTTGTCCGTGCGGTAGAAGCGTTCGAAGATGCGATCGGCCTCGTCGGCGGGCAGGCCGGGTCCGGTGTCGGCGACCTCGAGCAGAACCTCGTCGGCGGTGGGGGTGAGCCGGACCGCGACCGCGGCGTCCGGCGGGGTGTGCGTGAGCGCGTTGTTGAGCAGGTTGGCCAGCACCTGGCGCAGCCGGGTCTCGTCGCCGACGATCTCCAGAGTGCCCTCACCGGTTTCGATTTCGAGTTCGATGCGGCGGCTGGACCCGTCCGGATCTGCGGCCGCCGCCATCGCCCGCGCGCTGTGCACGGCATCGCTGGCGACCGCGAGCAGATCGACCTGACCACGCTCCAGCGGGCGCTGAGCGTCCAGCCTGGCCAGCATCAGCAGGTCCTCGACCAGGATGCCCATCCGCTGCGATTCGCGTTCGATGCGGTCCATGAAGAGGTCGGGATCGGTGGTCGCGCCCTGGCGGTAGAGCTCGGCGAAACCGCGAATGGTGGTGAGCGGCGTGCGCAATTCGTGGCTGGCGTCGGCGACGAACTGGCGCATCTTCGCCTCCGACCGCCTGGCGGCCGCCTCCGACGCCTCGGTTTTCGCGAACGCCTGCTCGATCTGGGTGAGCATGCCGTTGAGCGACCTGGACAGCCGGTCGACCTCGGTGTTGCTGCCGCGCACCGGAACTCGCCGATACAGGTCGCCACGGGCGATGGCGGCGGCGGTGTTCTCCACCCGCAGCAGTGGGCGCAGGCTGCGCCGGATCACGAAGTAGGCGGCGAAGGCCAGTGCGGTCAGCACGATCAACCCGACCACCAGTTCCAGCATCACCAGGCGTTGCACGATCTCCAGGTTCTGATTGAGCGGCAGCGCGACGGTGGTGGTGCCGTCCGGGACCCGGACGGTCAGGGTCCGCCACTCGATCGGGCCGCCGCCGGCCGAGCGCACGGTCAGCGGGCCGATCTGCGGTGCGTCCGGCAGTGCGGGTTCGGCGTCGAGGCCGAACGCCTTGATCACGTAGACCCGCCCGTCGTCCTGCGTCGAACGGACATAGAACTGGCTGGTGTGCCGCGGATCGCCGGGCAGGCTGGGCGGCGGGGGCACCCGGCGGCGGGACCATTCGATCGCGCCGTTGCGCAGCTGCTGATCGGTACGGTCGGTGAGCGAGCGTTCCAGGCCGGAGGTGACCACCATGCCGGAGATCAGCAGGCCGAGTCCCGCCGTGGCGACCAGGATCAGCATCAGGGTCACCCGCAACGGGATCGCCGACAGCACACCGGAGGTCTTGGCGCGCAGCGCCGCGATCCGGCCCTCGGTCATTTCCCAGCCGACCGGCTGCGACTCGGCGCGCGCATCACGTAGCCGACCCCGCGCAGCGTGTGGATGAGCCGCTCGTCGCCGGTGTCGACCTTCTTTCGCAGGTACGACACATAGGTCTCGACCACGCCGACCTCGCCGCCGAAGTCGTAGCGCCACACGTGATCGAGAATGCGCGGCTTGCTCAGCACCGTGCCCGCGTTGACCATGAAATAGCGCAGCAGGGTGAACTCGGTGGGGGAGAGCGCGACCGGCTCGCCCGCCTTCCACACCTCGTGTGTGTCGTCGTCGAGTTCGATGTCCTCGAACCGCAGCCGGGAGCTCTCCCGCTGCGGCGCGGCGTGACCCGCGCGGCGCAGGATCACCCGCAGCCGGGCGACGACTTCCTCCAGGCTGAACGGCTTGGTCACGTAGTCGTCGGCACCGAGGGTGAGACCGGTGATCTTGTCCTGTACCTCGTCGCGCGCGGTCAGGAACAGCACGGGCGAGTCGATGCCGTCGGCGCGGAGCCGGCGCAGCAGGCCGAAGCCGTCCATGCCGGGCATCATCACGTCGACGATCAGCGCCTGCGGCCGGAAACTGCGCGCCTTGTCCAGCGCCTGCGCCCCGTCGACCGCCGTGTCCACCGCGAAACCCTGGTAGCGCAGACTCACCGCGAGCAGCTCCACGATCATCGGCTCGTCGTCGACCACCAGCACCCGCGCCTCGGGTGCCTGCTCCGCAGGCGCACCACTCATGGGTTCATGGTCCGGCAATTCCCTGCGAACTTGCTGGACCAACCCTGGGTGATTCCTGTGAACGATTTACCGCGACGGCTCGCGCTCCTCGGGGTAGGTGTCGTCGTCGGTCAGCAGTGCGCTGCCCGCGACCTGGCCCTGGGCCAGCGCCTCGAGGAAGGCACGGGCCCAGCGGTCCACGTCGTGCGCGAGCACCTGGCGGCGCAGCGAGCGCATGCGGCGGCGCTTGGTGTCGCGGTCGTCCTCGATGGCGGAGACGATGGCGTCCTTGACGCTGTCCAGGTCGTGCGGGTTGCACAGGTAGGACTGCCGCAATTCGGCTGCGGCACCGGTGAACTCGCTGAGCACCAGGGCGCCGTTGAGGCCGCTGTGACAGGCGACGTACTCCTTGGCGACCAGGTTCATGCCGTCGCGCAGCGGCGTCACCAGCATCACGTCGGCGGCGACGAAGAAGGCGATCAGCTCGTCCCGCGGGATCGGGCGGTGCAGGTAATGCACCACCGGATAGCCGACCTGGGCGAACTCGCCGTTGATCCGGCCGACCTGGCGCTCGATGTCGCCGCGCATCTGGATGTAGCTTTCCACCCGCTCGCGGCTCGGCGTGGCCAGCTGGACCATGACCGTCTCGGACGGATCGATCCGCTGCTCCAAGAGCAGCTCTTCGAGCGCGTTCAGCCGGATGTCGATGCCCTTGGTGTAGTCCAAGCGGTCGACACCGAGCAGGATGTTCTTCGGATTGCCCAGTTCCGCACGGATTTTCGCGGCCCGCTCGCGGATCGAACGACGCCGGGAGTGCTCGTCGAGCTCGGCCGAGGAGATGGAGATCGGGAACGCGCCGACCCGGACCGTGCGGAACCCGACCTGCACGACGCCGAGCTTGGACCGCACGCCGACGGTGCCGCGCGAGGTCGGCTGACCGGCCAGCCGGCGAGCCAGGTAAAGGAAGTTCTGCGCGCCGCCGGGCAGGTGGAAGCCGATCAGGTCGGCGCCGAGCAGGCCCTCGACGATCTCGGTGCGCCACGGCATCTGCATGAACAGCTCGACCGGCGGGAACGGGATGTGCAGGAAGAAGCCGATGGTCAAATCGGGGCGCAGCATGCGCAGCATCTTCGGCACCAGCTGCAGCTGGTAGTCCTGCACCCAGACGGTGGCGCCCTCGGCGGCCACCTTGGCGGTCGCCTCGGCGAAGCGCCGGTTCACCGTGACGTAGGCGGCCCACCACTTGCGGTCGTAGACCGGGCGCACGATCACGTCGTGATAGAGCGGCCACAGCGTGCCGTTGGAGAAGCCCTCGTAGTAGTCGGCGACTTCCGCCGCGGTCAGCGGCACCGGGTGCAGCTCGAGGCCGTCCTCGATGATCGGATCGACGTCCGCGTCGGGGACGCCGGCCCAGCCGACCCACGCGCCTTTGTTGTTGCGCAGCACCGGTTCCAGCGCGGTGACCAGGCCGCCGGGGCTGCGCTTCCAGCGCGTCGTGCCGTCGGGCAGGCGTTCCAGGTCGACCGGGAGCCGGTTGGCCACGACGACGAAACCGGAGCCGGATTCGGACGGGCCGGTGACCGTCGGGGTGGTGTCGTCAGGTGGGGTGTCTAGGGCGGGGTCGGAGTCGTCGGACGATGTCATCTGGTCCACTCACGCATCCTTTGCGCGTCGCTGGGTCCCCCGGGGAATCGGGTGTAGTCGACGTCGCCGTTGGCGTCGAAAGGCTGGAGCTTTATTCGACCCGGGAGCTCGGTCCGATGCCGAGCATCGACAACAGCATCCGGCACTCGTCGGCGTCCTCGGCGTAGGCCGCGACAACGCGCTGGGCCTGACGTGCGGTTTCGTCGGCGAGTGGTTCCAGATCGTCGTCCGCGATGTCGTTCGCGCTGCCCTTCGCGGCCATCTTCAAGTCCTCCCGGTTCACTACGCTCGTACGTGCGAATAGTCAATGGTATCTGGCGTCGCCAGGCGCGGGTGGCACCCGCGTCAGACCGGCCCCCGGCCGGTGTGCCGACTCCCTCCCGCCCTATACCGTGGGACGGAGCATCAACTCCACGAAAGGGTCGATATGCCGCTGGCCACGGTGAACGGAATTTCCCTCAACTACCAGGTCAAAGGTGACCGCGCGCGGGGTACCGATGTCAAGGGTTCGGGGCCGCTTGTGGTCATGATCATGGGCACCGGTAGTCCGGGGCGGGTCTGGGAACTGCATCAGGTGCCCGCGCTGGTCGCGGCCGGTTACCGGGTGTGCACGTTCGACAACCGCGGTATCGCGCCGTCGTTCGAGGCCGCGACCGGGATGACCATCGACGAGCTGGCCGCCGACACCGCCGCGCTGATCGAGTTCCTCGACGAGGGGCCCGCGCTGGTCGTCGGCACCTCGATGGGCGCACGGGTCGCGCAGGAACTGGCGCTGGCCCGGCCCGAACTGGTGCGCAAGGCCGTCTTCATGGCCGGGCACGGACGCCTCGACCAGTTCCAGAAGACGCTCTCGCTCGGCGAGCACGAACTCGACGCCAGCGGGGTGAAGCTGCCGGAGAAGTACGAGGCGGCGGTGACCGCGGTGATGAACCTCTCGCCCGCGACGCTGGCCGACCCGAACTCGGCGCGCGACTGGCTCGATCTGTTCGAATTCACCGGCGGGCCGGTGACTCCGGGCATCCGGGCACAGCGCCGGATGGATCACGATTTCGACCGGGTGCAGGCTTACCGGGCGATCACCGTGCCGTGCCTGGCCGTCGGATTCGCCGATGACCGGATGATCCCGCCTTACCTGTCCAGGGAAGTCGCCGAGGTCATCCCCGGTGCGCGTTATCAGGAAGTGCCGGACGCCGGTCACTTCGGCTACCTCGAGCGCCCTGAGACAGTGAACAAGATTCTGCTCGACTTTTTCGCGAGCTGAGATTCTCCGGCCAGAGGTAACCGCCCAGGCGTAACGTCTCCCTTGCTAGGGTCGAAACAACGCTCGGGACACCAACGGCGCGCAAGTCCGTTGAACCCTCGGTTCGTCGGACCCGGCGCCGAAGGATCCACGAGCGCTCCCGTACATAGCGCCAGTATCCAGTGAGGTGAAATTGAGCACCAATCCCTTCGATGACGAAGACGGCCGCTTCTTCGTCCTGGTCA
This sequence comes from Nocardia sp. NPDC006044, assembly GCF_042871115.1. Classification (NCBI taxonomy): domain Bacteria; kingdom Bacillati; phylum Actinomycetota; class Actinomycetes; order Mycobacteriales; family Nocardiaceae; genus Nocardia; species Nocardia sp. NPDC006044. The sequence continues at coordinate 94,974 of NZ_JBIAID010000006.1, read as the reverse complement.
ACGACGAAGAACAGCACTCCCTGTGGCCCGCTTTCGCCGAGGTCCCGGCCGGATGGCGGGTCGTGTTCGGCGAGGACAGCCGCGCTGCCTGCGTCGAGTACGTCGAGAAGAACTGGACCGATATGCGTCCGAAGAGCCTGCGCGACGCGATGGCCGCCGACGACGCGGCCCGTCAGGGCGCCCAGTCCTGATCCCGCGGTAGCTGAATACTGCGCCGGGACACCGTGCCGACTGCGTGATGCCGTAAACCCGGTGTCACGCAGTCGGTGTGCCCGGCTATGATGACAACCGCTTTCCCAAGGCACCCGCCTCCTTAGCTCAGTGGTAGAGCACCGCTCTTGTAAAGCGAAGGTCGTCAGTTCAATCCTGACAGGGGGCTCAACGATCCGTGACCTGCTGAACCAGCAGGTCACGGATTTCGTTCAGGCGGAGCACGCCGCTCACGGCTGCGCCGGCCGGACTTCGCTTGCCTTGCGGTACTTTCCGTGCCGGCCCTCACCGATGAGCCAGGTGACCGGCATGCCCGGCGCGATGCCTTGATCGTCGCCCCGGTATTCCCAGCGCGAGAACCACACGTCGTCACCGGAAGCATTGGCGATCAGACCGTCATAGCTGTGCGGGAACCACCATCGGACCACGCCGTCGAGGCTTGGATCAGGATCCGTGGCCGTATCGACCCGCCCATACGGAATCGACCCGCTCTGTCCGTGCCACCCGTCGAGGCCGGGGAGCAGCGGCTGGTCCCCACCCACGGGGTCGGCGGGCCAGATCTTTCCACTGCGAGCCAGAACATCGTCATGGATACGCCGAGCCAGTTCGCATGCCACACCGCCGGGGGTGGATTCGCTGGGCGTGCAGCCGATAAAGAAATTCAAGGCTGGGACAGTGAATTCGATCCACCATCCGGGCGAAGACGGTTGCCGGCGAAGGTGTTCGGGGATCGTTTCGTCGATGTGCACCTCCAGGCCGAGAGCCGACTCGATGTCGGCTGCCAGCAACTCGGCGCCTCGTCTCGATGTGTGCTGATCCATGTAGTGATCATCCTGAATAGGCGTATCCGGCGCAGCGGTCCGCCATGCGTCCGCGGCAAAGGCGTCGTTGTTAAGGCGGCTGACCGGTGCTCGTTAAGGGGGCACTTTTACTGTCGCGGCACAGAGTTCGCGAGTAGGGGAGGATCCGGTGGGGCAGGAGGATGGGGGTGGGGTTGGGGGGTGGCATCCGTTGACGCGCATCGGATTTCGGTTCGGGGTGTGCTATTTCGGAGCGGTCGGGGTGGCGGGGGTGTTGGGGCTGGTGCCGATCTTGCTGGCGGGGGTGGGGATCGAGACAGGCTCGGTGTTGAATTTGTCGAGCGTTGCTCGGCCGCCTATCGAGTGGACCGCTGCGCATGTGCTGGGTTTACGGGTGACCAGTGCGCAGGTGGGGAGTGACAGCGCGTTTCAGTGGACCGGGTTGTTTCTGCTGGTGGTGATGTCGGCGGTGGCTACGGCGGTGTGGTCGATGCTGGATCGCGGGCGGACGGGATATACCCGGTTGTTCGCTTGGACGCAGTTGTATCTGCGATTCGTGCTGGCGCTGGCGATGTTCTATTTCGGGATGGCCAAGGCGATTCCGACGCAGATGCCGTTCGTGCTGAATCGGCTGGTCGAGCCGTACGGGAATTTCAGCCCGGAGGGTGTGCTGTGGTCGCAGGTCAGTGTGTCGCAGCCGTACGAGATCGCGCTCGGCGCAGCGGAATTGCTGGCCGGGGTGCTGTTGCTGGTGCCGCGGGCGACCGCCGCGGGGGCGCTGCTGTGCGCGGTGGACATGACGCAGGTGTTCCTGCTGAACCTGACCTATGACATCCGGCTGAAGACGGTGTCGTCGCAGTTCCTGCTGCTGAGCCTGTTCCTGCTGGCGCCCTACGCGCGGCGGTTGCTGGCGGCGCTGTTCGCCGGCGCGCCCGCGCCCGCGATCCGGACCGTGCCGCTGTTCGGTTCCGCGCGGGCCAACCGGATCGCGCCGGCGGCACAGCTGGTGGTGGGCCTTGGCCTGCTCGCCGTGTTCGGTGCGCAGAACTGGCAGCAGTGGTCGAAGGAAACCCCGCACCTGTACGGCATCTACCGGGTGGACGGCTTCTCCTCCGAGGGTTACGCCCGCGACCCGTTGCTCACCGACGAATTACGTTGGCGCCGAGTCGTTATCGACCGCCCGTTCCACGTCTCGGACCCGATGGTGCTCACCATCCAGCACATGGACGACTCGTTCGAGGTGTACGGCGGCACCATCGATCCGAAGCGGCACATCATCGACCTGCACCACCGGATAGCGCTGGGCACCTTCGAGGAAACCCCGGTCCGGGTGCGGCTCACCTACTGGTGGCCGGCCCCCGGCCGCATGATCATCGACGCGGACGATTACGCCGGCCACCGCATCCACACCTCGTTCACCGAGGTCGATCCGAAGTCCTTCCCGCTGCTCGAGCGCGGTTTCAGCTGGGTCCAGGAACAGCCGTACAACCGGTGAACGAGAAGGGTGGCCCGAACGCCGCTTCGGCGCTGGGCCACCCTCGGTGCCGATCGGCGGACTCAGTCGGGGACGTTGGCTCCGTAGCCGAGGTCGCGCAGGGCCTGCTTGATCTTGGCCTGGGCCTCGTCCATGGATTCGGGGCTCGGGTCGGTGTCGGCGCCGGAGATGTCGAAGTCACCCATGGTGAACGCCGGGAAGACGTGCACGTGCAGGTGCGGCACCTCGAGTCCGGCGATCAGCAGGCCGGCGCGCGGTGCGTCCCAGGCGGCGCGCACGGCCTGGCCGATCTTCTGGGCCACGACGTTCAAGCGGGCGAAGGTGTCCGCGTCGACGTCCTGCCACTGATCGATTTCCTTACGGGGCACCACCAGGGTGTGCCCGGTGGTGACCGGTGCGATGGTGAGGAAACCGACGAATTCGTCGTCCTCCCAGACGAATCGACCTGGTAGCTGACCGGCGATGATCGCGCTGAAGACAGAAGCCATGCTCCGCAGGCTACGCGCCGCGGGTTGCGGTGGCCCGCTGGTATCGGCGGCGAGGTGGTGTTGCGCCGGATCGAAACTGCGTCTATCGTACACATATCAGTTTCCAGTGGACACAGTTTAGGAATCAGGCATGATCACGCTCATCACCGCCGCCGCAGTTTCCGCCGCTCCCGTCGGCCTGCTGGCCCATCGCCAGCTGCGCCGCCGCCGGGCCGCGGCGGAACTACGGATCGACACCCCGAACGGCGTCGCCGAGTCCGGCTTCGTGCGCATCGGCGGCATCGATCAGTGGATCGAGATCCGCGGCGAGGACCTGGCCAACCCGGTCCTGCTGGAACTGCACGGCGGCCCGGGCGTCACCAATACCTACTTCGCCAATCGAACCCGGGCATGGGAGCGGCACTTCACCATCGTTCGCTGGGATATGCGCGGCGCCGGGAAGACGTTCGGCCACGGCGAGCAGGGCGCGGTCACCTTCGACCAATTGCTCACCGACGCAGTGGAAGTCACCCGCTATGTGCACCGGCGGCTGGGCACCGACAAGGTGGTGTTGCTGGCCAACTCCTTCGGATCGGTGCTCGGACTTCGGCTGGCCCGCAGCCATTCCGAGCTGTACTCCGCCTACGTCGGCACCGATCAGAACATCGCCGGCGGCGAGCGGGACGACATCGCGTTCCACGCGTTGGTGCGCAGACTGCGTTCGGGCGGTAAGCGTTCCGCCGCAGCGAAATTGGAGCAGATCGGCCCGGACCCCACCACCTGGAGTGCCGCCGACTGGGGCCTGCACGCCAAGCTGGCGTCCAGTGTCGACCCGTTCATCGCGGCCATGATCAAGAAACTGATCCTGCCCGCGATGTGGTTCTCGCCGCAGCACCGGTTGCGCGACCTGAAGGCCGGCGCGGACGGCATGAAATTCTCCGAGCGGATCGGCGTCGAGTCCGTGCACTTCGACGCGTGGCGCGAGGGCACGCGATTCGAGTTGCCGTTCTTCATCTTTCAGGGCGAGCAGGACAGCCTGACGCCCGTCGCCCGCGCCCGGCGCTACTTCGATGACGTACAGGCGCCGCACAAGGAGTTCGCGCTGATCACCGACGCGACGCACTTCGCGTCGTTCTGGCAGCCTGCGCAATTCCTCGAGCTACTGCTGACCAGGGTGCGCCCGCTGGTGGTCGAGGCGGACGACCGCGCCGAGACCTGAGCGTCCACAGCCGAGGCTCGAACGTCTACACCGCGACGAAATGCGACAGGATGCCCTGCACCTCGTAGATGTCGACCTGGCGGTTGAACCGCTTCTGCAGCGGCTCGTGGCTGCCGGAGATCCAGATGTAGAGCTCGGCATCCAGGTCGAAGGTGCCCGCGGTCTCCACCGAGAAGTGGGTGATCGAGCGGTAGAGAATGCTGTGATAACTGACCTTGCGGCCGGTCATGCCCTGCTTGTCGACCAGGATCAGGCGCCGGTTGGTGAACAGGATGGCGTCGCGCACCAGCAGATACGCGGCATAGACCTGCTCGCCGTCGCCCATCAGTTTCGCGTATTCCTGTTGCGCCCGGCCGGGATCGATCCGCCCGGCATTGCCCATCAGTCCGTCGATCAGACCCATCGTGTGCACATCCTTCGCGCGGTGTGGGTGCGTGGCCCGGATGCGGTCTGCCCGAACCATCCCTTTCCATCATCCATGTCGCGAGACCGATATTCGATGGTCGTCTGCTGTTCATGAGTGAGCGCAGCTCGCCGCGGGCCTTCACCTAAGCTGTCTGCCGTGCGCGTACTCGTCATCGGTTCCGGAGCCCGTGAACATGCCCTCGTCCTCGCGTTGCGCCGCGACCCCGCGGTCAGCGCGATCGTCGCCGCGCCGGGCAACGCGGGTATCGCGCAGCACGCGACGACCAGGCCGGTCGATCCGTGCTCGGCGGAAGCGGTGGTCGCGCTGGCCACCGAGGCGGCGGCCGACCTCGTGGTGATCGGCCCCGAGGTGCCGCTGGTGCTCGGCGTCGCCGACGCGGTGCGGGCCGCCGGGTTCGCCTGTTTCGGGCCGTCCGCCGCGGCCGCGCGGATCGAGGGCTCGAAGGCCTTCGCCAAGGATGTGATGGCGGCGGCGGGCGTGCGGACCGCGCACAGCGAGATCGTGGACAACCCGGCCGACCTCGATGCCGCGTTGAGCCGGTTCGGCCCGACCTGGGTGGTGAAGGACGACGGGCTCGCCGCGGGCAAGGGTGTGGTGGTGACCGCCGACCGTTCGGCGGCCCGCGATCACGGTGCCGAACTGCTGGAGCAGGGACATCCGGTGCTGCTGGAATCGTTCCTGGACGGACCGGAGGTTTCGCTGTTCTGCCTGGTCGACGGGGAGACGGTGGTGCCGCTGCTGCCCGCGCAGGATCACAAGCGGGTCGGGGACGGGGACACCGGGCCGAACACCGGCGGCATGGGCGCCTACACGCCGCTGCCGTGGCTGTCCGGCGAAGCGGTGACCGCGATCGTCGAGGACGTGGTGAAACCCGTTGCGGCCGAATTGGTTCGGCGTGATTGCGCGTTCTCCGGGCTGCTCTACGCCGGCCTCGCGATGGGTGCCGCCGGTCCCGCCGTGGTCGAATTCAATTGCCGCTTCGGCGATCCCGAAACCCAGGCGGTGCTCGCACTGCTGGAAAGCCCGCTGGCCGAACTGCTCAACGCCACCGCGACCGGCACGCTGGCCGAGGTGGACCCGCCGCGCTGGCGGGACGGGTCCGCGATCACCGTGGTGATCGCCGCCGAGAACTACCCGGGCCGCCCGCGGATCGGCGATGTCATCACCGGGGCGGGCGACGGCGCGGTCGACGACTCCGCCGCCGTGCTGCACGCCGGGACGGCATTGCGCGAGGACGGCGCCCTGGTCTCCGCGGGCGGGCGCGTGCTCAACGTGGTCGGTATCGGCGCGGACCTCGCCGAGGCCCGCACCAACGCCTACGCGCGCATCGGCACGATCAAGCTGCCGGGCAGCCACTACCGCACCGACATCGGCCTCGCCGCCGTCGAGGACCGGATCGCCGTGCCTAGCTGAAGGTGAGCCCGTGCAGGGCCAGCCATTGCTGCGGATCGATGTGCTGGCCGCCGACGATCACCTCGAAGTGCAGGTGCGGGCCGGTGGAGTCGCCGCGATTGCCGACCCGGGCGATCTGCATGCCGGCCGGGACGCGTTCGCCGCGGGAGACGAAGAAGTCGTACATGTGGCCGTACACGGTGATGGTGCCGTCGTCGTGGCGGATCCGCACCCAGAGACCGAAGCCCTGCGCCGGGCCCGCGTCGATGACGGTGCCGTCGGCGACCGCGTAGATCGGCGTGCCGATCGGTGCCGCGATGTCGATGCCCGCGTGGAAAGTGCCCCAGCGCGAACCGAATCCGGAGGTGAAGGTGCCGCGCGCGGGCATGACGAAGCCGCCGAGGCCGGGCAGGATCGCGCCGGGTGTGGTGGTCGATGTGTTGCCGCCCATCCACGGTTGCCATTCGCCGGCCGCCGCGGCGGCCGCTTCGGCTTTGGCCCGTTCCAGCGTGGCGCGGGCGGCGGCCGCGACCACGGCCTGTTCGCGGAGGCGTTCGCCGTTATCGATGGCGTTCAACAGCCGGCGCACCGACGGCGGCGTGGACTGCAACTGCAGGGGATAGGCCACGGCGACGCGCTGGGCGTGGTCCGGGTCGGGGGTGCGATCGCTGATCGCGGCCGCGAAGGAGGCATCACCCGCGGCGAAGACGGCGGTGACCACCAGCGCGGCCAGCAGCACTCGATGCTTGCGCAGCAGGGCGAGGATCTTGTCGCGGTCGGGGCGTTTGTCCCACCGGTCGCGCAGCCGTTTGTCCCATCGGTCGCGCAGCTCGGAGCGCCGCTGCCACAGTTCCCGCGGATCGGGGCGGCGTCGCAGGAGTTCCTGGACGTTGCGCCGATCGAGCAGGGCCCGCAGGCCGCGCGCCGGTCGTTCCCGGAGCCGGGCGCGCCAGTCCGGCGGAATGACCCCGATGCCACCCACTCCGCGCACCCGGTCGAGCCCAGCTCGTCGAGCATCCTCGAGCATCAAGCCGACCATAACCCTGGTCGGAGTGGAGCGCACGACCAGGTGGAAAGGCGAGCGTCAGCGCAGTGCCGGGATGCGACACCGTCTACCGTCTGACGGGTGTGCAGAGAATCTCGCCGGTCGACCATTCCACCTTTCTACGTGATGGACGTCTGGAAAGCTGCCGCGCAACGGGCCAGAACGCACGGCGATGTGCTCGTGCTGGCCGCCGGACAGCCGTCGACGCCGGCGCCCGCCCCGGTGCTGCGCGCGACGAAGGCCGCGATCGAATCCGAATTGCTCGGCTACACCGAGACTTTCGGCATCCTGCCGTTGCGCGAGGCGATCGCGGGGCATCACACCGAGACCTACGGCTATGCCGTCGACCCGGACGACGTGGTGGTCACGACCGGCTCGTCGGGCGCGTTCTCGCTGATTTTCCTGGCCGCCTTCGACCCCGGCGACACCGTGGTGGTCGCCCGTCCCGGTTATCCCGCCTACCGGAACACGCTCACCGCGCTCGGTTGCCACGTGGTCGAACTCGATTGTGGCGCCGACACCCGCTTCCAGCCGACGGTCGCCATGCTGGACGCGCTGCCCGACCCGCCGGCCGGGCTGATCGTCGCGAGCCCGGCCAACCCGACCGGCACCATGATCGCCCCCGCCGAGCTGGCCGCGCTCGCCCGCTGGTGCGACGACCACGGCACCCTGCTCATCTCCGACGAGATCTACCACGGCATCACCTATCCCGGCTCCGACACCGCGACCTCCTCGTCCTGGGAGACCTCCCGCGAATCCGTCGTCATCGGCTCGGTGTCCAAATACTTCTCGATGACCGGCTGGCGGCTCGGCTGGATGTTGGCGCCCAGCGGATTACGCCCCGCGCTGCAACGGCTCGCCTCCAATCTCACCGTGTGCCCGCCCGCGATCTCGCAGTACGCGGCGCTGCACGCGTTCGGCGCGGAGGCCAAGGCGGAGCTCGACGGTCACGTGCGCCGCTACGCGATCAACCGGCAGCTGCTGCTGGACGGCCTGCCGAAGATCGGCATCACCGACCTGGCGCCGGCCGACGGCGCCTTCTACGCGTACGCGGATATCGGCCATCTCACCGATGACGCGCGCGCCTGGTGCGCGGACGTGCTAAACAACACCGGTGTCGCGCTCGCACCGGGCATCGACTTCGACACTGTGCACGGAAATCGGACAGTTCGGTTCTCCTTCGCGGGAGCCACCGCGGACATCGAGCAGGCCCTGGTTCGTCTAGGGCACTATCTGGGTGTTTGATCGTCGTGTCCGGCAACAACTTTCCGCAGTTCGGCACCGTGGCCGCGCGGATACGGTAAAACATCGATGGTTGCTTTTCCTCGCTGATTTCCCCTGGAAGAACTGATGACGACTGGCACGATGGCACGGTGATCACCGCGACGACCCCGAAAGGCGAACGGCGTCGCCAGGCTTTGGTAGCTGCCGCCGCCGAGTTGTTGCTCGAAGGCGGGTTCGAGGCGGTGCGGCACCGATCGGTCGCGACCCGCGCTGATCTTCCGCTGGCGTCGACCACCTACTACTTCGAATCATTGGAAGATCTGATCGCGCGCGCGGTCGAGTTCAGCGGCAACGTGGAACTCGAGGCGATGCGCCGCCGGGTCGGCGAGGTGAGCCACCGCCGCCGCGGCGCCGAGGCGACCGTCGACCTGGTGCTCGATCTGCTCGTCGGCGTCGACGGGCACTGGCACGACGAGGGTGCGCGCGGACAGTTGATCGCCAGGTACGAGCGGTCGGTCGCGTCCGCGCGGCACCCCGAGTTACGCGAAGTGCAGCTCCGTCTCCGAGCTCAGCTCGACGAGTTGCTCGCCGACGTGTTGCGCCGCTCGGACCGATTGGTGCGTCCGGAGCAACTGCGCAGGTTGGTCGCGGTGGTCGATGGCGCGGTGGTCGCGGCGCTCACCGAACAGGAGCCCGAACCGCGCCGAATGGCCCGTGGCGCGCTGCTCGAGGTGATCGACATCGTCGCACCGGCGACGCCCCAGCAAGTGGACCGTTTCCGCGCATTAGACTGATCAAACGTGAGCCTTGTCCCGAACGTCTTAGCCACCCGTTATGCCAGTCCGGAACTGGTGCGGCTGTGGTCGCCCGAACACAAGATCGTGCTCGAGCGGCGGCTCTGGCTGGAGGTGTTGCGGGCGCAGTCCGAGCTCGGCATCGAACTGCCCGCGGGCGTGCTCGACGATTACGAGCGGGTGATCGACCAGGTCGACCTGGCCTCGATCGCCGAGCGTGAGCGGATCACCCGGCACGACGTGAAGGCGCGCATCGAGGAATTCAACGCGCTCGCCGGGCACGAGCACGTGCACAAGGGCATGACCAGCCGCGACCTCACCGAGAACGTGGAGCAGCTGCAGATCCGGCTCTCGCTCGAGCATGTGCACGCGCACGGCATCGCGATCGCGGCCCGGCTCACCGAGCGGGCCGCCGAGTATCAGACGCTGGTGATGGCGGGTCGCTCGCACAATGTCGCCGCACAGGCCACCACCCTCGGCAAACGGTTCGCCTCGGCGGCCGACGAGCTGCTGATCGCGCTGACCCGGGTGCGTGAGCTGATCGACCGGTACCCGTTGCGCGGCATCAAGGGCCCGATGGGCACCGCCCAGGACATGCTCGATCTGCTCGGCGGCGATCCGGCCAAGCTGTCGACGCTGGAGCAGCAGGTGGCCCGGCATCTCGGCTTCGCGACCGTGCTCACCAGCGTCGGGCAGGTGTACCCGCGCTCGCTCGACCACGACGTGCTCTCCGCGCTGGTCCAGGTGGGCGCCGGCCCGTCGTCGTTCGCCCACACCATCCGGCTGATGGCCGGAAACGAGCTGGTCACCGAGGGCTTCCAGCCCGGCCAGGTGGGCAGCTCGGCCATGCCGCACAAGATGAACACCCGCTCGTGCGAACGGGTCAACGGCCTGCAGGTGGTGCTGCGCGGCTACGCGTCGATGGGTGCCGAACTGGCCGGCGCGCAGTGGAACGAGGGCGACGTGTTCTGCTCGGTGGTCCGTCGCGTCGCGCTGCCGGACGCCTTCTTCGCCATCGACGGCATGATGGAAACCTTCCTCACCGTGCTCGCCGAATTCGGCGCCTACCCCGCCGTCATCGCCCGCGAACTCGACCGCTACCTCCCCTTCCTCGCCACCACCCGCATACTCATGGCCGCGGTCCGGGCCGGCGTCGGCCGCGAAACCGCGCACGAGGTGATCAAGGAGCACGCGGTCGCCGTGGCCCTCGCCATGCGCGAACAAGGCCGCGAACCCGACCTCCTCGACCGCCTGGCCGCCGACGACCGCCTTCCGCTCGACCGCCCCGCACTGGACGCGGCGCTCGCCGACAAGTCCGCGTTCATCGGCGCCGCCGAAGCGCAGGTCTCCGACGTCATCGCCGCGGTCCAGAAATTGGTCGACCAGAACCCGGCCGCCGCGAACTACACACCTTCGCCAATCCTGTAGAGGGAGCGACCGTTTCGCCGCGAATTCGCTAGCAGGTGTCATAGCCGGACGGTATCGTCCGACGGTGACCATTCACGCCTTCGTGGACGAGTCGATTCGTCGCGACCGTTACCTGCTCTGCGCTGCTCTTATTCCGTCTGGACGGTTGTCCGACGCGCGAGGGCTGGTCCGCGGTTTGTGCCTGCCCGGCCAACGGCGCTGGCATTTCGCCAAGGAGCCGGACAGTCGACGCAGGTTGATTCTCGCCACTATGTCGAGGTTCGACGGTGTTCGCGTGGCGGTGTTCGTGGGGCGGGGTGTCGAGGTGCGTGCGCGGGACAACTGCATGGCGCGGTTGGTGACGCACTTGGTAGACGTGAAAGCGGAGCGGTTGGTCATCGAGTCGCGGGAGAGCCTCGACCAACGGGATCGGCATTGCATCGCCGGGGTGCTTCGCAAAGCATCGGCGGATCTGCCCTACGTGCACATGCTCCCGCACTGTGAACCCGGGTTGTGGTGGCCGGACGCTGTCGCCTGGGCATTCGGTGCCGGTGGGGTTTGGCGGGCGATGGTCGCACCGTTGGTGCAGGACGTCTACGACGTCGAAAGCATGTGTAGATAGCGCGAAACCCGACTGCTCACCGTCCGGAGAGGAGCCGGGTCCACTTCTCTCAGCTAGTGCCGAGAGCTGTCTCGATAGTACTGCATCTGATGTGCGATGGCTATGTAATTGCAGTGCAGCTACCTGCCGCCGACGGGGCCGGCGCGTACCCCGGATGTGGGGGTGGCTCGGTGGCGGTATCGAATTTCTGGGTGGGGGTGGCGGGCTAGGGTTTCGGGCGTGAATCCGTACACGATTTTTGCCGACATCGTTGCCGGGCGGGCCGAGGCCAGCCGGGTGTATGAGGACGATGATGTGTTGGCGTTCATGGATATTCGGCCGATGACGCCGGGGCATGTGCTGGTGGTGCCGAAGGTGGCGGCGCGGAGTCTGGCGGAGCTGGATCCGGTGGTCGGGGGAAAGCTGTTCCAGGTGGGGCAGCGGGTGGCGGCGGCGCTGCGGGCGAGTGAGGTGGGGTGTGACGGGGTGAATTTCTTTCTGGCCGACGGGGTGACGGCGGGGCAGGAGGTGTTCCATGTGCATCTGCACGTGATCCCGCGGACGCCGGGGGATGGGTTCGGGTTGCGCGGGCGGCCGACGAGTCCGCGGCGGGCGGATCTGGATTATCTGGCCGGCTCGATTCGAGCTGCGCTGGGCCGCTGAGCGGCGGTTTCGGCGGACGGCGCGGCACGTACCGGATGGTTTGCTGAATAAAAGCCGGAGAGCAATGTCACTTCCGCAATAATCCATGGTGAGCTACCTTTGAAAGCCGTTGTGATGCGGCGATGGAGGTGTGGTCATGCGTCGAACACCAGTTGCTGTGGCAGTGCTGACCATGGCGCTCGGGGTGGTGGGTCCTGCGGTCGCCGGGCCTGCGACGGCCTCGGCCGCGCAGATCGAGCGGGTGGACAACCTGACCCCTACGCGCGCCGCGGTGTTCATCGATTCACCGGCGATGGGCCGAACGGTGCAGGTTCAGGTGCTGCATCCGGCCGGCGGCGGCGCGCGGCCCGCGTACTACCTGCTGGACGGGCTCGATCCCGGCACCAGCCAGAGCACCTGGACCAACGCCACCGACGCGGAACGATTCTTCTCCGGCGCCGACGTCAATGTGGTGCTGCCGGTGGGCGGCGAGGCCAGCTACTACACCGACTGGGAGCAGGACGACCCGCAGCTCGGCCACTACCGGTGGGAGACCTTCCTGACCGAGGAACTGCCGCCGCTGATCGACGCCCGGTTCAACGGCAACGGCGTCAACGCGATCGGCGGACTCTCGATGGGCGGCAACGCGGCCTTCATTCTGGCCGCCCGCAATCCGTGGCTGTATCGCGCCGTCGCGGGCTACAGCGCCTGCCCCGACACCGGTCTGGCGATGGGTGCCGTGATGTTCTCGATCGCCAATCGCGGCGGCAACCCGCTCAATATGTGGGGTCCCCCTGGTAGTCCGGCCTGGGCCGAGCACGATCCCGCGCTGCTGGCAGAACGCCTGCGCGGCAAGACAATCTATCTGTCCAGCGGCACCGGCATCCCCGGCCCGCACGAGACGGAGATCAAACCCCAACTGGCGGAGAACATCTTCCTCGGCGGCCCGGTCGAGTTCGGCGTCAACGCCTGCGTGGTCTCGTTCGAGCAGCGGTTGCGCGGACTCGGCATACCGGCCCGAGTCGACTACAGCGCCACCGGAACTCACTCCTGGTCCTACTGGCAGGACACACTGCACGCGTCCTGGCCGACCATCGCGTCGGCCATCGGCGCATGAATCCATAACGGGCGCAGCAGGATTCGCTAGTCGCGTCCCGCGTTGAGCACGACAATCGCGATCTGGACCCGGTTTTCGGCGTCGAGCTTGCTGAGCAGCCTGCTGGTATACGACTTCACGGTGGCGACGCTGAGGTGCATCTCCTTGGCGATATCGGAATTGGACAGCCCGCGGCCGATCGCCTCGGCGATGTCGCGTTCCCGCTCGGTCAGCGTCGTGAGCGCGGTGCGGGCCCGTTCGCGGGCCGCGTCGTCCGCGCTCGGCCCGGCGGTGGCCACCGAAATCAGTTGCGCGGTAACGCTCGGCGAGAGCATCGGCCGCCCCGCCGCCACCTGCTTGACCGCCGCGACGATATCGGCGGGCGGGGTGTCCTTGAGCAGGAATCCGTGCGCGCCGATGCGCAGCGCCCGCAACACCATGTCGTCGGCGTCGAACGTGGTCAGCACCAGCACCCGGGGCGGGCCTGGCCGGCTCAGCAGTTCGCGCGTGGCGTCCAGCCCGTCGCGTACCGGCATCCTGAGATCCATCAGCACGATGTCGGGTGACTGTTCGGCGACCACGGCCAGCGCTTGTTCGCCGTCGGCCGCCTCACCGACCAATTCCAGCCCGGGATCGCCACCGAGGATCATCGTCAGCGCCGAACGAGCCAGCGGCTCGTCGTCGACGACGACCACGCGGATGCGTGCGGTCATCTGTCGCTCGTCGCGACGACGGCCGGCCACGGCAGCACGGCCCGCAGCCGGAAACCGCCGGTCGGATCGGGTCCGTAATCCAGTGTGCCGCCGACCAGTTCGGCCCGTTCGGCGAGTCCGAGCAGACCGTAACCGGAGGACGGCAGCCTGAGTCCCGGCTGTCGCGGGGCGGAGTTGCCGACGTCCACGATCAGATCCTGACCCGGTCCGCCTTCGATCCGCACGCGCACCGCCGCACCGGGAGAGTGCTTGCGCGCGTTGGTCAATCCCTCCTGGGCGATGCGATACGCGGTGCGCGCGCTGGTCGCCGGGAGATCGTCGGTGGTGGTGTCGGTGATCGACACGTCCATGCCCGCCGAGCGTGCCTCCTCGATCAGCCGGGTGAGGTCGGCCAGTGTCGGCTGTGGCGGTTCCGGGCTTGCGGTGAGCGAATCGTCGCTGGTGCGCAGCACTCCCAGCACCTCGCGCAGTTCCTGCAAGGCCAGATGCGCGTTCTCGGCGATGGTCTTCGCGGTCGCGGCGGTCTGCTCCCTGGTCAGATCGGTGCGGAAGCCGAGCGCGCCGGCGTGCATCGCCACCACCGAAATCCGGTGCGCCAGTACGTCGTGCATCTCCCGCGCGATCCGATTGCGTTCCAGCAGCCGCGCCTCGGCGGCGCGCGCGTGCTGTTCCCGCTCGGCGGTCTCCGCGCGAGAGCGCAACGACCACACCAGATCCCGCCGCGCGCCCACCGCGAAGCCGATCGCGACGATGGTCGCGATGGCGGCCGTGAGGACCGCCGTATCGATCCAATAGGGCTGCGACTCGGTCTGTTTCGGATAGATCACGCTGTCGGTGAGCAGCCCGGTGCCGATGCTGACGATGGCCAGCGCGGCGGTCTCGGCGTAGCGCCGCCGGGTGGCCAGCGAACACAGCACCAGCGCCGCCGCGCCGTTGGCGGTCACCGACGCCGTGGACGCCACCGTCACGATCGCCGCGATGGCCACCGGATACCGCCGCCGCAGCAGCGTGAGCAGCATGCACACCACGCCGAGCAACGGATCCCCGACCTGGAACCAGGTCAGCAGCGCACCGTCGATCGGTGCCATCTCGCTCTTCGTGGAGGACCACGCCAGCAGGCCGATGAGAATCACCGCCACCATCCGCCAGGCGTGCGACCACAGCCGAAGCGGCGGCGCCGACGAGAGCGGATCGGTGGGCATGACGCGACTTTAGGGGCCCGCGGACCGGCCGCGCATCGGCCTGCAGGGCGAATTCGGATCTACCAAAGGATGAACCGCTCGCCGACCGACGGCCGATGCGCGATGACCTGCCCCGGGGCAACCATGAGAGGCATCGCTACCGAACGAGGTCGGAAATGGAGAGTGTGATGGGCAAGAACGCGTGGATCGGACTGCAGATCGCCGGCATGGTCGTGATGGTCGCGTCGGCCCAGGCCGTCATCCGCCTGCTGATCGACCACCGCAAGTCCCAGGTGTGGGGCCTGCTCGACTGGGTGCCGGGGGGCTGGGGCGGTCAGCTCGCGGTGCTGGTCGTGCTTGCCGCGGCCGGCGGAGTGCTTGCCGAACGGTCGAACAACAAGGTCAAGTTGCTCGAAGCCTGAACCCCTGAGTCTCACTGCGGGTAAACCCCGAGGCCGCGCACGGATCGTCCTACCGCCGCAGCCGGCGATGCTGTACGCGGCAGGACGATTCGTGCGCACCGGATCAGTGCGCCGCAACGGTGGCGGGCTCCCACCGCGGGTAGTCGCTGTACCCCTCGGCGGTGCGTCCGTAGAGCAGGTCCTCGCGGATCGGGGCGAGGGGCAGGTCGTGGGTGATGCGATGGACCAGATCCGGGTTCGAGATGAAATGGCGACCGAACGACACCAGATCGGCGACACCGGAACGCAATACGCCCTCGGCCGCCTCCGCCGTTGTCGCCGCACGGTTTTCGCCGACATTGGCGATGAGGGTGCCGCGCCAGCGTGGCCGGAGATCGGCCAGTGCGCCGTAGGTGTCGTTGTCGGTCAGGTGCAGGTAAGCGAGGCCGCGACCGTCGAGCTCGGTGACCAGCGCGCGATACAGCGGTGCCGGATCGGCCTCGAACATATTGAACTGCGGGTTGCCGGGAGACAGCCGGATACCGGTGCGCCGCGCCCCGATCGCCGCGGTCACGGCATCGACCACGGCCAGCGGCAGCCGCATCCGGTTCTCGATCGAGCCACCGAATTCGTCGGTGCGCAGGTTCGTGTTGTCGGCCAGGAACTGATGCACGAAATAGCTGTTGGCCCCGTGGATTTCGACCCCGTCGAAGCCCGCGGTGATGGCATTGCGCGCGGCGCGGGCATGGTGCTCGACGGCCGCGTAGATGTCGGCCCGATCCAGCGCCGCCGGCATGATCGGGTCGGCCTTGCCGCCGGCGATCAGGTGCACCCGATCCTCGTCCAGCACCGCGGACGGACCGGCCGGCCAGGAACCATCGATCCGGGCCAGCGGGTGTCCTTTGCGCCCGCCGTGCATCAGCTGCGCGAAGATGCGCCCGCCCTTCGCGTGCACGGCCTCGGTGACCCGCGACCACGCCTCGACCTGGCGCTCGGTTTGCAGCCCGGGCACCCAGGCCTCGCTCTGCCCGGTCGAATGCGGCCAGATGCCCTCGGTGACGATGAGCCCGGCCGCCGCGCGCTGCGCGTAGTAGTCGGCGACATCGCGGGTTGGGGAGCCGTCGGGCAGCGAACGCAAGCGGGTCATCGGCGACATGACGATGCGGTTGGGCAGGGTACGGGCGGGAGTGCGGTATTCGGTCAGCAGCAACATTCCTGTACCGTAAAACCTGACATCAATGTCAGGTCAAGGAGCGATTTGTGCGCATCGGTGAACTGGCCGAGCGGACCGGCGTGAGCGTCCGGTCGCTGCGGTACTACGAGACCAAGGGGCTGCTCGCGTCCGAGCGGACCTCCGGCGGGCAGCGCGAGTACCCCGAGGCCGCGGTGGACCGGGTCCGGCGCATCCAGGAGATGTTCGCCGCCGGCCTGCACAGCGATACCGTCGGCGAGTTGCTGCCCTGCATCCACGACGTGGACGGCACGCCGAACGCGGCCGCCACGCCGTTCCTGGTGGAACGGCTCACCGGCGAACGCGAGCGGATCGAACAGGCGATGCGCGACCTGCAACGCACCCACGACGTGCTCGACAGCGTGATCCACGCGGCGTCCGGCGCCGTGCCACGCTCGGAGGGCAAGGGCTAGACCGGATTCGGCGAGGTGCGGCGGCTCGAGCAGGGGTGTTGCCGGGTCCTGGCGGGACGGGCGGGGCCCGCGCCGCTACGGTGGAGCCCATGGCTCTCGACAGCGGTACCGGAACGATCTCAGACCTCGACGGGGTGACGGCGCCGATCGCCAAGACGGTGCCCACCGAACGCGTGCATCACGGCGACGTGTTCGTCGACGAGTACGAGTGGCTGCGGGACAAGGAGAACCCGGAGGTCATCGCGCACCTCGAGGCGGAGAACGCCTACACCGAGGCGCAGACCGCGCATCTGGCCGGGCTGCGCGACTCGATCTTCGACGAGATCAAGGGCCGTACCCAGGAGACGGACCTGTCCGTGCCCACCCGCATGGGCGACTACTGGTACTACTCGCGCAGCTTCGAGGGCAAGCAGTACGGCGTGCACTGCCGCTGTCCGATCGCGGCCGACGCCGAGGGCATCGACGCCTGGACCCCGCCGCAGCTGGAGGCGGGCACCGAGGTGCCCGGCGAACAGATCCTGCTGGACAGCAATGTGGTGGCCGAGGGGCACGACTTCTTCGCACTCGGCGCGTTCTCGCTGAGCCACGACGGCAACCTGCTCGCCTACTCCGTGGACACGGTCGGTGACGAGCGGTACGTGCTGCGGTTCAAGGACCTGCGCACCGGCGAGATGCTCGCCGACGCGATCGCCGAGACGGCGCCCGGCGCGACCTGGTCGCTGGACGGCACGCACGTCTTCTACCAGACCGTGGACGAGTCCTGGCGGCCCGACACCGTGTGGCGGCACCGGCTCGGCAGCCCGACCTCCACCGATGTGAAGGTGTTCCACGAGCCGGACGAGCGCTACTGGGTGAGCATCACCTCGACCCGCTCGGAGAAGTACCTGATGATCTGGGTCGGTTCCAAGATCACCACCGAGGGCTGGGTGCTCGAATCCGACGATCCGGAGGGTGAATTCCGGGTCATCCTGCCGCGCCGCGAGGGGGTCGAGTACTCGGCCGAGCACGCGGTGGTCGGCGGCGAGGATCGGTTCCTGATCCTGCACAACGACGTGGTCGACGGGGTGAAGGCGGAGAACTTCGTGCTCGCCGACGCACCGGTCGCCGATCCCTCGGACCTGACCTTGCTGATCGAGCACCGCGACGACGTGCGGCTCGAGGATGTCGATGCCTACTCCGATCACCTGGTACTGAGCTACCGGCGCGAGGCGCTGACCCGGGTCGCGGTGTGGCCGCTGACCGACAGCGGCTACGGCGAACGGCGGGAACTGGACTTCGATCTGGAACTGTTCGCGGTCGGCGCGGGCGCCAACCCGGAGTGGGCGCAGCCGACCCTGCGCATCGGCCTGACCTCGTTCATCACGCCGGTTCAGGTGTTCGACTACGTGCCGGCCACCGGCGATCTGCTGCTGCGCAAGGAGCAGCCGGTGCTCGGCGGCTACGACGCGAACGACTATGAGCAGCACCGGGATTGGGCGGTCGCCGCGGACGGCACCCGGATCCCGATCTCGCTGGTGTGGAAGAAGGGGCTGGCGCTGGATTCGCCGAAGCCCCTGTTGCTCTACGGATACGGCTCCTACGAGGCGAGCATGGATCCGTCCTTCTCCGTCTCCCGGTTGTCGCTGCTGGATCGCGGCATGGTGTTCGCGGTCGCGCACGTGCGCGGCGGCGGTGAGATGGGCCGGCTCTGGTACGAGAACGGCAAGACGCTCACGAAGAAGAACACCTTCACCGACTTCGTCTCCTGCGCACAGCATTTGATCGATACCGGGAAGACCGCGGCGGACCGGATGATCGCCGACGGCGGCAGCGCGGGCGGCCTGCTGATGGGCGCGGTGGCGAACCTGGCGCCGGAGCTGTTCACCGGCATCCTGGCGAACGTTCCGTTCGTCGATCCGCTCACCTCGATTCTCGATCCGTCGCTGCCGCTGACCGTCATCGAATGGGACGAGTGGGGTAACCCGTTGGCGGACAAGGACGTCTACGACTACATGAAGTCCTACGCCCCGTACGAGAACGTCGAGGCCAAGGACTATCCGGCGATCCTGGCGATCACCAGCCTCAACGACACCCGCGTGCTCTACGTCGAACCCGCCAAGTGGGTCGCGAAGCTGCGCGCCACCAAGACCGGTGACTCGCAGCTACTGCTGAAGACGGAGATGAGCGCGGGCCACGGCGGCGTGAGTGGCCGGTACGAGAAGTGGAAGGAAGTCGCCTTCGAGTACGCGTGGGTGCTGGACCGGGTCGGCCTGGCAGACGCGTGAATTCCGCACGTGCGGCCGGTTCGACGACCGGCCGCACGTATCCGCGTCTGTTCGAGGGTTGAGCGGATTCAGAAGGTCGTACGCGCGTCGATTCCCGGCATTGCGATCGGAAGGCCCTGTTGCCGTGCGACTTTGGCCATCGTCTTGTCGTATGTAACCAAGGCGAGCAACTCGGATCCCAACTGTGTAGCACTGGCTACATGAATGGCATCCATCGACTTCAGTCCACGTGGTAGGTAGGCCGCGAGGTCGCGGATCCGGCCTGTCAGCGGAATATTCACATATTCATTTATCATGTCCCGCATCAGATTCGGATAGTCGCCGAGTCGGTCGCATTCACGCACCGACTCGACGAATCCGATACTGCTGGTTGCCGGTGCCGCCGCGGGATGCCGACCCAGAAAACGATCGAGCGCGTCCGCGTGTGCCCGGCCGACCACCTTCGTGATAATCGCGGACGCGTCCATGTACAAGATCATTTTTCGATATCCTCGTCGTCGGCGAGATCGGGAAAGGCATCCTCGAGCGTGGATAGGTCGTCACCAGTGATGATCCGGCGAAACAACTCCTCCTTCCGCTCATCGAGTCTGGCGCTGCGCCGTTCCCATGCGTCGATCCGGGTCTGGTCGACCTCTGTGCCTTTGTACGCCGCAAAAGTCCCGAGCATCTGCTCGACTGTGCGTGCTCCGCCTGGTGGTTCGACGATGACTCCTTGCGCTACCAACCTGTCGTATGTACTCATCTCCTCGAATGGTGGCGAGAGAACGGCAATGGTCTTACCGTGTTTGGTCACTTGGATCGTTTCCCCCTGCTCTACTTCGGCGAGTATCGCGCTCGGGTTGTAAGAGAATTCCCTGACAGAAACTGTCCGCATCCGAATAAATCCCCTCGATCGAGGGTCCAACGGGCTGAGTCGGCGAATGCCGCGCCCGAACGTGCTTACCTGAGGGTACAACGTGTAGGTACATCGGTGGAAGAGGTTTTCCGCGAGAACGTGTGCCAAGGTGTTCGTCGCCTGGCCATCCTGCCTGCACGCCCAGTACATCTGCCCCTGGCACCGTAAATTCATGAACGCTGAGCTGGTCGTATCCATTTCCGGGATCCGGGACACCACTCGGGACGCGGCGATCGAGTTCGCCGCGGAACTCGATCAGCGTGGTGTGCCACTGTCGCTGCTCGTGGCGCCCCGGTTGAAGGGCAAGTACAAGCTGGTCGAGGATCCCGCGACGCAGGCGTGGCTGCGCGGGCGCCGGGCCCGCGGCGACGCGATCGTGCTGCACGGCTACGACCAGGCGGCGACCAAGCCCAGGCGCGCCGAATTCGCCACGCTGCCAAGGCATGAGGCGCGGCTGCGGCTGATGGCGGCGGACCGGGTGATGGAGCGGGTGGAGCTGCGCACCCGGTTGTTCGCCGCGCCGCGCTGGGACGCGTCGGCGGGGGCGATCGAGGCGCTGCCCGAGGTCGGCTTCCGGGTGGCGCTCGGCCTGACCTCGATCCTGGACCTGGAACACAATGTGGCACAGAAGGTTCGGGTGTACGGGATCGGTGAGGGCTTCCGCGCCGAACCGTGGTGGTGCCGCGCACTGGTGATGGGCGCCGCCCGGACGGCGCGTCGCGGCGGCATGCTGCGGCTCGCGGTGTCGGCCGCGCAACTGGAACGTTCCGGACCGCGTCAAGCCATGCTCGACGCCGTAGACCTGGCCCTCTTCCACGGCGCGACCGGCGCCGTCTACCGCTGGGAGCCGCCCGCTATCGCGCGCGCGGCCTGAAAGACGCCCGCGCCGTGCCGCTTTCGAACAGCATGGCCGGGCTGGTTATCGGCGCCGCCGAGCGGGCCGATCGGCGCCGCCGCGCGGAAATGGCGTAAATCGGGCGACGGCGCCGCTCCGCTCGATCAAGCGGGCCCGGACTTCTCGCTCGGTACGGCGGCCCGCGCGCTGTGGGTGAAGCCGCCCGCTTCCTGCTGTGTGAGCGAGCTCGAAAACGGATGCCGCTCCAGCTGTTTCACGCACCGGTCGATATCGGCCAGCAGCAGATCGGCCAGGTCGACGGTGAAGCCGTGCCGGATCACCGCGCGCATGATCGTCTCGTCCTCCCGGCCCGCGGGCAGCGGATAGGCGGCGATCAGCCAGCCGCGGCTGCGCAGCCGATCCGACAGGTCGTACAGGTTGAATCCGGGATCACCGGTCAGCCGCCACGCCACCGCGGTGATGCCCCGGTGCGGATTGCCGTCGTGGATCAGCTCGAACGGCCCGAGCTCGCTCAGGCCCGCCGCCAGCTGCTTGGCCGCGCGATAGATGGCCGACTGCACGCGGGTGTATCCGGCCCGGCCCAGGCGAATGAACTCGTAGTACTGCGTGATCGCCTGCCCGCCCGGCCGGGAGAAATTCAGATTGAAGGTGCCGATGCTGCCGCCGAGATAGTCCACGTCGAAGACCAATTCGGCGGGCAGGTCGGCCGCCTCGCGCCAGATCGCCCAGCCCACACCGAGGGGCGCCAGGCCGGTCTTGTGCCCCGAGGCGTTGATCGACTTCACCCGCGGCAGCCGGAAATCCCACACCAGATCGGACGCGGTGAACGGGGCGAGGAAGCCGCCGCTCGCCGCGTCGACGTGGATCGGGATATCCAGCCCGCTGGCCTCCTGCAACCGATCCAGCGCGCCACTGATCGCCGCTACATCCTCGAACAGCCCGGTGAAGGTCTGGCCGAAGGTGGGCACCACCATGATGGTTCGCTCGTCGCAGTAGGCGGCCACGTCGTCCGGATGCATGGTCAGCCGATCCCCGCGCAGCGGAATCTGCCGGATCTCGACGTCGAAATACCGCGCGAACTTCTCCCAGCAGACCTGCACCGGTCCGCACACGAAATTGGGTGTGCCGGTGCCGCCGCGCTGCCGCCAGCGGAACTTGGCGGCGAGGCCGCCGAGCATCGCCGCCTCGCTGGACCCGGTGGTCGAGGTGCCGTGTGTACCGGCCGGATCGGGGGAGTGCCACAGGTCGGCGATCATCCGGACGCAACGCCGCTCGAGCTCGGCGGTCTGCGGGTACTCGTCCTTGTCCACGATGTTCTTGTCCAGTGACTCGACCATCACCCTGCGCGCCTGTTCGTCCACCCAGGTGGTGCAGAAGGTGGCCAGATTCATCCGGGAGACGCCGTCGAACATGAGTTCGTCGTGCACGATCTCGTAGGCGACCTCGGCGAAGAGTTCGCCCTGCGGGAACCCGCCTTTGGGCGCGACCCGGCTCATGCCGGGCAGGGCGAACAGGTCGTCGGGGTCTGCGCTTGGGGACATGGGATTACCTCCGCAGTGTCGGCTCGCGTGCTGGCGTCACCCCACACAACCACACCGGCCCGGTCCGGCCCGCGGAAGCCGGGCGACACGAACTGCTCGGTCGACTAGATTTCCACCGTTGTGCTGGACGGTTCGTGCCAGAGTGGATCAGCGGCGGGGGCGCCGCGCGACGACGAAGAAGTGAGGCGCTGGCAATGACCGACGATTCTCGCACCGCAGAGCTGCGCGCGAAGGTGGCCGCACTCATGCCGCAGGCGAAAACCGATCTGACGCAGCTTGTTTCGTTCAAGTCGGTGGCCGATCCACGGCAGTTCCCGCCCGCCGAGTGCGAGCGGGCCGCGCAGTGGGTGGCCGACGCGTTCGTCGCGGCCGGGCTGACCAGGGCGGGCCTGCACGAGACGCCGGACGGCAGCAAGGCCGTCATCGCCGCCCGGCCCGCGCCGCCCGGTGCGCCGACGGTGCTGCTGTACTGCCACTACGACGTGCAGCCGCCGCTGGACAGCGGCGCCTGGCGCACACCGGTCTGGGAGCTGACCGAGAAGAACGGCCGCTGGTACGGCCGCGGCGCGGCGGACTGCAAGGGCAACATCGTCATGCACCTGACCGCGTTGCGCGCGCTGGGCCCCGACCTGCCGCTCGGGGTCATGGTGGTCGCCGAGGGCTCCGAGGAGCAGGGCACCGGCGGGCTGGAGCGGTTCGTCGAGGCCAATCCGGACCTGCTGCGGGCGGACGCGATCGTGATCGGTGACTGCGGCAACTTCGCCGCGGGCGTGCCCACGCTGACCGAGACGTTGCGCGGCAGCGTGAATGTCGTGGTCACCGTGGAAACCCTGGCCGGCCCTTTGCATTCCGGCATGTTCGGCGGTCCGTCGCCGGACGCGCTGGCCGCGCTGATCCAGCTGCTGGCCACGCTGCGCGACGAGCACGGCAACACCACGGTGGCCGGGCTGCCCAATGATCAGCGCTGGTCCGGCGTGCAGTACCCGGAGGACCAGTTCCGCGTCGACGCGGGCGTGCTGCGCGGCGTCGAGCTGGTCGGCGACGGCACGGTCGCCGACATGCTCTGGGCGCGACCGGCTTTGACGGTGCTCGGCATCGACGCCCCGCCGGTGGTCGGCTCCACCGGCGCCGTCCAGCCCTCGGCGCGGGCCCGCTTGAATCTGCGCATCCCGCCGGGCACCGATCCGGAGCAGGCGCACAAGGCTCTCGTCGCGCACCTCGAGGCGAACACCCCGTGGAACGCTCAGCTCACCATCGAACTGGAAGGCATCGGCGCGGCGTTCCGCTCCGGCAACGGCGGTCCGGCGCGCGAGGCGATGGAGGCGGCGCTGGCCGCCGCCTACGGCCGCGCCGCGACCACACAGGGACAGGGCGGATCGATCCCGCTGTGCAATGTCTTCGCCGACACCTACCCCGACGCCGAGATCATGCTGCTCGGCGTCGAGGAACCGACGTGCCTGATCCACGCCCCGAACGAGAGCGTGGATCCGTCGGAGATCGAGCGGATGGCGCTGGCCGAGGCGCTGTTCCTGCTGACCTACGCCGAGCGGTCCGGCTAGGGCGCCGAGCCGGGAGACCTAGAACTCGCGCTGGTCTTCCGGTTCCACCACGGTGAATTCCGTGCCGGCCGGGCCCATTTCGGCGAACCGGCCGAAGTAGACGCCCTGCGCGGCCTGTTCGATGATGCCGTAGTGGATGGGCAGCGCGGTGCGTGGCGCGACCGCGCGCAGGTAGTCCACCGCCTCGCTGATCCGCATCCACGGCGCGGCGGCGGGCAGCGCGAGCACCCCGACCGGCACCGGCGGCACCCACAGCGAGTCGCCGGGGTGCACGAGTTCCGCCGGATCGTCGGCGGTGCCCAGCTGGAACACGGTGTTGTCGACTACCGGTATCTCCGGGTGGATCACCGCGTGCCTGCCGCCGCCCCCGGTGATCTGGAGCTCGCCCAGGGTGAGCACGTTGCCCGCGTGCACCGCCTCCCACTTCTCTCCGCGCTGCTGCGCGGTCTGCGGGTCGGACAGCAGCCGGGCGCCGGGATTCGCGTCGACCAGTGCCTCGATTCGGTTCGGATCGATGTGGTCCGGATGCTGGTGGGTGATCGCGATCGCGTCCAGGTCGGTGAGGCCCTCGAAGCCGTGCGAGAAGACGCCCGGATCGAAGAGCACCTTCTTTCCGTGCAGCTCGACGAGCAGACAGGAGTGGCCGAAGTGAGCTATGCGCATTCCGCCATGCTATTGCGCCACCCGGAGTCGGGCACGCCTGCCGAAACAACTACGCTGCTCAGGTAACCCCCCACCACCACATGAGGAGCAACGCGTGGCACGAGTCGTGGTCGAGGTGATGCCGAAGGCCGAGATCCTGGACCCCCAGGGACAGGCCATCGTCGGTGCGCTCCCGCGCCTGGGATTCGAGGGCATCTCGGATGTACGGCAGGGCAAGCGATTCGAACTCGATGTCGACGACAGTGTCGGTGACGCCGAGCTCGAGCAGATCGCGGAGGCGTTGCTGTGCAACACCGTGATCGAAGAGTGGAAAGTCACGCGGCTGTCATGACCGCGCGCATCGGAGTCATCACGTTTCCGGGCACGCTCGATGATGTCGACGCGGCCCGCGCGGTGCGCCTGGCCGGTGCCGAGGCCGTGAGCCTATGGCACGCGGACGCCGCTCTGAAGAATGTCGACGCGGTGATCGTGCCCGGCGGTTTCTCCTACGGTGACTACCTGCGCGCGGGCGCCATCGCCCGGTTCGCGCCGGTGATGGGCGAGGTGGTGCGTGCGGCCGAGACCGGCCTGCCGGTGCTCGGCATCTGCAACGGTTTCCAGGTGCTGTGCGAGGCCGGTCTGCTGCCCGGCGCGCTGACCCGCAACGAGGGTCTGCACTTCATCTGCCGGGACGAATGGCTGCGGGTGGAATCGGCGTCGACGCTGTGGACCTCGCGCTACGAGGCCGGTGCCCAGATCCTGGTCCCGTTGAAGTCCGGCGAGGGCCGCTTCCAGGCCTCGGCCGCCGTCCTGGACGAGCTGGAGGGTGAGGGCCGGGTGGTCTTCCGCTACGCCGGCGACAACCCGAACGGTTCGCAGCGGGGCATCGCGGGCATCGCCTCGGCCGACGGCCGCATCGTCGGCCTGATGCCGCACCCGGAACACGCCACCGAGGCACTGACCGGCCCGAGCGACGACGGCCTCGGCCTGTTCCTCTCGGTGCTGGACACCCTGGTCTCCGCGTAACCACCACGAGCCGCACACTTTTCGATCCACCGCGCCGTCGCGCGCGGGAGGGCGAAAAGGGTGCGGCCTAGGTGATTCGGGCGACTATGTCGAACCGGACGCCGTTCGCCCGGGCGATGTAGCCGTGCTGGATGGCCTGATTGCCCTGGAACGCGCGCTGCCCACCGGGGGTGTCCAGCAGCACGCCGTGGTCGATCGCGCCCAGCACGTCGGGCACCCGCAGCGAGCCCACCGCGTGGGCCAGCCCGGCCAGCGTGTGGATCGCCTCGTAGGTCATATTGCTGAAACTGGTCAGCGCGGGCGCGAATTCGCCGTGCAGCTTGCGATAGCGGTCGACCCGATCCCGCCCGTCCGAGCTGTGCTCGTCGATGAAGAAACTCGAGGCGACATAGAAGTTGTGATTGGCGCTCGCGCCGCCGGCCAGTAACACGTTCTCGTCGGCCGCGGGGCTGATCCGCAGCTGGTCGGCCGCCCGTCCGGTCGCGGCGAACTGCCGGTTGAATCGGGACACATCCGCGCCGACCATCAGGATCACCACGCCGTCGGCCTTATCCAGGGCCGGGTGGGACAGGAAGTCGCCGAAATCGGGCGCGCCGAGCGGGACGAATCGCTCGAGCACCACGTCACCGGGGTCGGCCAGGCTGTTGCGGATGGCCTTGGCCGACTCGCGCGGCCAGATGTAGTCGTTGCCGATGATGGCCCAGCGGCGAATACCGTGCTCGCGGGCGAGCCAGTGCAAAGCGGGCAACGTCTGCCCGGCCGGGTGCTCGCCGAGCATCAGGACGCCGGGTAGTTCGTCCGGTAGGCCCTCGTGTCCGGTGGCGAATAAATAGGGCACCCGGCTGTCGGCCGCCTTGGCCACCACCCGGCGCACCGCGGAGGTGTGCCACCCGGTGATCGCGTCCACCATGCCGGTGGCGAGGAGCGCGGAAACCTCGCTCGCCACCTCGTGCGGCGGGCGGCCGCCATCGATATTCGTAGTACGAATTTCGCGACCGAGAATTCCTGTGCCCCGGTTGATTTCGTCGACGGCAAGCGAAATCGCCGCGTCGCAGGAGGGGGCTACGATACCGCCAGGTCCCTGCATCGGGACTATGTTCAGGATCTCGATAGTGCCCTCTGGGCTCTCGCCGAACGCCGGCATTCGGTACTCTTCTTCTCGTTAGAGCGAAATTCATGGCAGGCAGGAATAACAATGACGACCATTGTAAGCGGATATTCGACGCTGCATGGTGCGCTGCGTGCCGCGGAACGCGGTTGGCTGCGTCACTTGGACGCCGCACTGTGTGCCAGGCAGCTGACACCCGACCAGTGGTCGATGTTGTCGAATCTCTCCAGTGAGACCGGCATCACCATGAGCGAGCTGGCGGCCAGGTCGCAGCTAGCTCCGTCCTCGGCCACCAGGCACGCGGACTACCTGGCCGAGCGCGGTTTGATCTTCCGGCTGGCGGCGCAGGACGACCGCCGGCGGATCCTGATCGGGCTGAGCCGGCTCGGCGCCGAACTCGTCGCCTCGGTGCGCGCCGAGGAGGCTCGGGCGGAACAGGAACTGCGGTCCCGGATCGGCGCGCGCCGGTACGCGGAACTGATGCGTTTACTGGAACTTGTTTCCGCGAACCCGGAGTAGCACGGATTCGCCGGACAAATGTCCCGAAAGTCCGATCTGTCGGTGATCGATGGATCGGACTGTTCGTTCTTTAATTCCGCGTGGAATTGACTGATCTTGAACTGTGCGGCAGATCAGAAGCGTAAATCTTTCTGATAGTGCGCGGTGATCGCGCGCGGCGTCCCGCCGGCGCGGTTCGTTCCGCTGATCCCGCGGTCTGTTCCGATGTCCAGCGGTTCGTTCCGGGACCCCATTGTCGGCCGTCGGACAAATCTGTTCGTTCCTGCGCTTTTGCGTATTGCGCGGGATAGATGGTATGGGGGCGTCCGCTGGGGGCCGCGTTCGATGGATTTGCTTGCGCCGGTTGAGCATTCGGCTGGTCGGACGATCGTCCAATTCGATTATTGAGCATTGGCGTCCAATTAAATTCGCCGCCCACAACGGGGGTGCCCCGGTCAATTTCCCGACACGCCGGGTCGGATTGCCCTTTGTTCCTTGACAGTTGGCATGATCACCAACGCTAAGTCATCCATGGATCGACCTACTATCAGGAGGAACAATGCTGCTCCCCGTGGTCGGAAGTATGGCCGGCGCCGCTGTTGCCGCGCTGACCGTGATTCTCGGCATCATCATCGCGGTCATCTAGTTTCCCGCTGACCGAGTTCGTCAAAAGCCTCCGATGTGAGGCAATGTCGGCTACTTTCTGATACGTCGAGGAAGTCGACAGTCTGAAATCGACAGCGACAAGCCGTCGCTGATCGATCCAATGGTTCGACCTACTATCAGGAGGAACAATGCTGCTCCCCGTCGTTGGAAGTATGGCCGGTGCCGCTGTTGCCGCTCTGACCGTGATTCTCGGCATTATCATCGCGGTCATCTAGCTTTCTGAGCTGATCGTGTTCGAGGTGCCGTCTCCGGTATGAGATGGCATCTGGCCGATTTTTCTATCGGCCGGGAATGATCTACAGTCTTCAATCGGCAGTTCGCGTGCACGCCGCTGCTCGATCAATTGATCAACCGACAAACAGGAGAAAAAATGCTGCTCCCCGGTGTTGGTAGTTTCCTCGGTGCTGCTGTCGCGGCCCTCGGCGTGATTCTGGCGATCATCATCGCCGTCGTCTAAATCGGTCGACTTCGGTCAACTGAGTTCTGCGTGCCTCCACGGTGAGGCGAAAACCTCGGCCTAGTTTCCGAGGTCGAGGCAGTGAGACACACTGATCACCAAGCTCGACCGACAAACAGGAGGAACTGTGCTTCTGCCCGGTGTTGGTAGTTTTCTGGGTGCTGCCGTTGCGGCCCTCGGCGTGATCCTCGCGATCATCATCGCCGTCGTCTAGCTAGAACCTCTCCGGCCTGCTGCGATCGAGATCGTGTCGGATACTCCGCGATATCGAGCGTCCAACTGGCAGTCTCCGCGCCGGCCGAGATCATGAACGCCTCCCGAGTGAGGTTGTTCGACATTCACCAGCCATACCTTGGCAATGCTGACCACTGCGCGTCGCAGTGGGTCAATCCATAAACAGGAGGAAGAATGCTGCTCCCCGGTGTTGGTAGTTTTCTGGGCGCTGCTGTCGCGGCCCTCGGTGTGATTCTGGCGATCATCATCGCGGTCGTCTAGTTTTGCACCCGCCCGGCTGGGCCCCTGCCTAGCCGGACAGCTCGAGATCGTGCCGGACGCACTGCAGGCGTCCGGCATGTCTCGTTTTCCGGATAGCCCTGTCGTGAATTGAACGGCACCAATGCATCGCCTTCGCGTCTGCGTGGCCGACTCTTGATGTAGTAGCTCGGAGAACCCGCCCGCGCGCACCCGGGGAACGGTCGCGGATCCGCGCCTCTCGGTCACCTCGAAAACGCCTTGTCGCACTACCGGGTAATGGTGCCCGTCTACGTACCCGCCTGCCCCGCACGGCAACTCGCACCGTAACGCACAAGGAGGACCGGGCGGCCGCTGTGCGCGGGCTTTACCCGGTCCTCCAGGACCGTCCTAACAGCTGGTCAGTACCCGATCAGGCAGGCAGGCCCATACCACGCGCGAGCACCGGCCAGGACGCCTTCAGCTCGTCCTGCCAGTAGCCCCACGAGTGCGTGCCGGAATCGCGCAGCGCGTAGGTCGCCGGGATGCCGAGTTCGTTCAGCCGCGTCCGCAGATTCTGCGCGCAATTGTTGGTGGCCGCCTCGATCATGCCGCCGATGATGATCTGATTCGCCAGCCCGCTCACGCCCGGCTGGGTATGCGGGCCGTCCAGGGTGTCGTACCGGCCCGGCAGGCCATTGCCCGAGGAGATGTACAGATCCGTGCCGCGCAGACCCTCGGCGTTGACATACGGATCATTGGCGAGCCATTCCGGCGATCCGGTCGGCCCCCACATGTTCTCGTGGTTGGCATTGCCATATCCGTCGACCACGAATTTCACGAACCGGGATCCGAGCGGATCGCTGGTCTGGGCGCAACCGCTGTACGCCGCGGCGGCTTTGTAGAGACCGGGCTTGGCGATCGGCAGGGCGAGCACCGTGGTGGCCGAGGTGGAGATGCCCGCGATGGAATTCACGCCGTTGGTGCCGAGGGCCGCGTCGATCAGCGGCGGCAGTTCCTCGGTCAGATAGGTCTTCCACTTGTTGCGCCCGAGTACCGGGTCATCCTTGATCCAGTCGGTGTAATAACTGAACATGCCGCCGATCGGCAACACCAGGTTCACGTTTTTGTCCGCCATGAACTCGCGGGCGTCGCTTTGCGCCTGCCAGGAGGCGATGTCGATCCCCCCGCCCGCGCCGCTCAGCAGATACAGCGCGGGGCGCGGTACCGAAGTATCGGCGGGCAGTTGGACCTCGACCGGAAACGTCTTGTCCATGGCCGCGGAATAAACCTGAAGTCGGATATTGCGATCGTCCATGGACTCTGTGCCGGTTATCCGGGAACCGTCCGGAGAACTGATCGAGGTGTTCACGAGTTTCGCATCGGCGCTCGGATCGGCCGCGGCCGTCGATACGCCCAGTGTGGTCATAGCGCAGGCGATCAGTCCGGACGCCGCGAGGGTGGCTACGGAACGTGATCTGCGGGAGTTGTGCGCTTCTGCGTTTACGCTCCAATTCATAGGACAAGCTTTTAGCACGTCGGAACTACGGTTCGTGCGGCGACACGATGTAATGTCCGAATTACGTAGAACGGCTTACGAACTGGTCGGTTGACATGCGGCGGTATCGGTTGCCGCCATGGGGCGCAACGATGTTCGACGCGCCAACGATCCCTGACCCGTCCGTACGGAAACAATTCGAGCGATTCGCCCATGTCCGGCGGGTAAATGGACCTCGGCGAATCCGGAGTGAACCTGCGCTTACCGGACGTGGCCGGAGGCCCGTGTAATTCCTTGGGTACCATCACCGCCGGGGTATTCAGCCCCGAACATCCGATCGAGCTCTCCGAAGGGTGAATTCATGAAGATGCTCAACCCGCGTTACGCCTTCGCCGCTCTCGCTGTCAGCGGGGTCGCGGCAGGTGCTTCGTTGTTCGGAACGGGAATTGCGTCCGCGGATATGATCGGCGATCTCGCGCCGCTGCTCACCTCGCAGTGCTCCTTCACGCAAATCGACGGCGCGATCCACACGGAGCTGCCGGAGATGGCCGCGCGCCTGGATGCCTCGCCG
Source organism: Nocardia sp. NPDC006044 (assembly GCF_042871115.1). Classification (NCBI taxonomy): domain Bacteria; kingdom Bacillati; phylum Actinomycetota; class Actinomycetes; order Mycobacteriales; family Nocardiaceae; genus Nocardia; species Nocardia sp. NPDC006044. The sequence goes on along the minus strand of NZ_JBIAID010000006.1, from coordinate 64,185 downwards.
ATGCAGAAGGGCATGCTGAAGATGGCCTACGAGGTCGCGCCGGAAATGCGGGCGAACACGCTGCAGCAGCTGGTCGGCCAGAAGGTGACCAACGGACTGGACCAGGCGCTGGGCGAGAGCCCGGACCTGGGCGCCAAGATGGGCCGGGTCGGCGCGACCTGCGGCACGTACGCCGAGTAGTTCAGCCCCACCAGTAAGTATCGGGCAGCAGCAGGATGACTTAGCGGATGACTTAGCAGGTAGTAGGTGGGCAGGTCGGCGTTCGCGCCTGGCGGGAACGCCACCGGCCCTGCCCTGATCCGCGCCTTCCGCGCCCGGGATCACCGGACCCTAGGATCGCAGCATGCCCGTTTCCACCACTGCTGCCACGGCCACCGGGTTGTGCGCGTTCATCGATGAGTCGCCCTCGCCCTTCCACGTCTGCCGCACGCTGGCCGCCGAACTGGACGCCAACGGTTTCACCCGGCTCGACGAATCGGCGCCGTGGCCTGCGGACGCTCCGAGCAAGCACTACGTGGTGCGCGGCGCCTCGCTGATCGCGTGGGCGACGGCGGACGCGGCGGGAGTGCGCCCGTTCCGGGTGGTCGGTGCGCACACCGACAGCCCGAATCTGCGGGTCAAGCAGCATCCCGATCTGACCTCGGCCGGCTGGCAGCTGGTCGGCCTGGAGCCGTACGGCGGCGCGTGGCTCAATTCCTGGCTGGATCGCGAGCTCGGCATCTCCGGCCGGCTCAGCGTGCGGGATGGAAACACCGTGCGGGAGAAGCTGGTTCGCATCGACGAACCGATCCTGCGGGTGCCGCAGCTGGCCATTCATCTGTCCGACGACCGCAAGGGCGTCACGCTGGATCCGCAGCGCCATGTCAACGCGGTGTGGGGCGTCGGCCGCGAGCCGCGCTCGTTCCTCGCCTTCGTCGCCGAGCACGCGCAGGTCGATCCGGCCGCGCTGCTGGGCTGGGAACTGATGACGCACGACCTGGCGCCGAGCCGGGTCATCGGCCGCGACCAGGATCTGGTCAGCGCGCCCCGGCTGGACAACCAGGGCACCTGTTACGCGGGCTTGCAGGCCTTCCTGGCCGCGAGTGCGGAACCGGGCGCGGCCATTCCGGTGTTCGCCACGTTCGACCATGAGGAGGTCGGCAGCCAGTCCGATCGCGGCGCCCAGTCCGATCTGCTGCCCGCCGTGCTGGAGCGCATCGTGCTGTCCCGCGGCGGCGACCGGTCCGAATTCTTTGCGGCGCTTGCCGGTTCGGTCTGCGCCTCCGGCGACATGGCGCACGCGACGCACCCCAACTACGCCGAGCGGCACGAGCCCGCGCACCGGATCGAGGTGAACGGCGGTCCGGTGCTCAAGGTCAACCAGAACCTGCGCTACGCCACCGACGCCGTCGGCGCGGGCGCGTTCGCGCTGGCCTGCGCGCAGGCGGGAGTTCCGTTGCAGCGCTACGTGCATCGCGCGGATCTGCCGTGCGGTTCGACCATCGGCCCGATGACGGCCGCGGGCACCGGCATGACCACGGTCGACGTTGGCGCGGCCCAGCTGGCCATGCATTCGGCCCGCGAGATGATGGGCGCCGCCGACGTCGCGGCCTATGCCGCGGCGCTGGCCGCTTTCCTCACACCTGTCGTCACCGGGTGATAGGTCGCCACCGCGATGACGAACACCGCGAGGGTGGCGATGACGTAACTGCTGCCGATGAGCTGCTGCCACCAGGCCCAGCCGAGTTCCTTGTCCTCGGAGTGCGGCAGCAGCCACTGCGGCCCGATGATGAACATGATGGTCAGCAGGCCGACCGAGCCGAGGAACAGCGGGCTGCGCCGGCCGCGCACGATCGCGTCCGCGGTCACCACCAGCGCGGGCGCGATCCACACCCAGTGGTGCGACCAGGAGACCGGCGAAACCAGCAGCACCGCCGCGGCATTCACCAGCAGCGCGGCCACGTTCGCGCCCGCCTCGATCAGCCTGCGCATCCAGATCGCGGCCAGCCCGATCGCCACCAGTGACAGCGCGATCCACAGCACGGTGGCCACCGAGTCGGCCACGCCGAGCCGGAAGGTCAGGCCTTTGATCGACTGGTTGCCGGCGAAGTACGGCGGCCCGATCCGGCCGGTGTCGGCCAGGGTGTGGAACCAGTACTCGGCCGAATCGCTCGGGAACAGCAGGAATCCCAGACCCACCGCGCCGATCGCGGAGACGATCAGCGTGCCCGCCGCCTTCCAGTCTTTGCGCAGCAGGAAGTACAGCAGGTACCCGCCGGGGATCAGCTTCACCGACACCGCGATGCCGATCAGCATGCCGCGCGGCCAGAATGGCTTGCGCACCAAGCAGTCCAGCGTGATGGCGGCCATCAGCACCAGGTTGATCTGGCCGAAACCAAAGGTCTGGCGCAGCGGCTCGAACGTCTGCAGCAGCGCGACCGCGCCGATCACGATCGTCACGACGGTGACCCGCGGCAGTTCGGGCCGGATCCGCGCGAGCACCACCCACAGCGTGGCGCCGAGGCTGGCCAGCGAGGTCACCAGCACCAGCACCTCGGCCACCGGCAGCGGGATCAGCGCGAGCGGCGCGAAGAACAGCGCGGCCAGCGGGGGATAGGTGAACGGCAGTCCGATGCCCGCGACCGGCGGCATCGGCCCGTACAGCTCGCCGTCGTCCAGCCAGACCCGGGCGCCGTTGCGGTACACCTGTAGATCGATATAGCCGGACCACCAGTGGACCGCCAGCGAAAGCACCGCCGACACGGCGAACAGGCCGATCGCGGCCAGCAGCCAGCGCAGTTGCTCGCGCGAGAGCGGAACGCGCCCGGCCGCGGCCGGTTCGGCGGCCGCGCCGCCGGTCAGGTTCTTCGAGGCAACCGGCTCAGCGGAATCCGCAACCCCCGATCGTTCGTTCACGGGCCCAGGGTATCTGTGACCGGTGGTGTGACCCGCGTCGGCGCGCGCGGTCCCGGGTGCGGCATGTGAGCCGGCGCACAGGAATCCGGCGAACCGGGCGGGATGCCGATGCGCCACGCTGCCCACCGAGGGCCACGGCTAAACTTCCAGGCGAATCCCCAGCTTCGCGCTCCGGCCCGAAAGGACCCAGGTACCCCGTGACTTCGCAGGTCGACACCGTCAGCGCAGCCGCAGCAACTCCCGACGTGCCGCAACCCTATAAAGAGCTGGGTCTGAAGGACGACGAGTACGCCCGCATCAAGGACATTCTCGGCCGCAGGCCGACCGACGCCGAGCTGGCGATGTACTCGGTGATGTGGAGCGAGCACTGCTCGTACAAGTCGTCGAAGGTGCACCTGCGCTACTTCGGCCAGACCACCACCGAGGAGATGCGCTCCTCGATGCTGGCCGGCATCGGCGAGAACGCGGGCGTGGTCGACATCGGCGACGGCTGGGCCGTGACCTTCAAGGTGGAGAGCCACAATCATCCGTCCTACGTGGAGCCGTACCAGGGCGCGGCGACCGGTGTCGGCGGTATCGTGCGCGACATCATGGCGATGGGCGCCCGGCCGATCGCGGTGATGGATCAGCTGCGCTTCGGCGCGGCGGACGCGGCCGACACCCGGCGTGTGGTCGACGGCGTGGTGCGCGGCGTCGGCGGTTACGGCAACTCGCTCGGCCTGCCGAACATCGGCGGCGAGACCGTGTTCGACCCGTCCTACCAAGGCAATCCGCTGGTGAACGCGCTGTGCGCGGGCGTGATGCGGGTCGAGGACCTGCACCTGGCCTTCGCCTCCGGCACCGGCAACAAGATCATTCTGTTCGGCGCGCGCACCGGCCTGGACGGCATCGGCGGCGTCTCCGTGCTGGCCTCGGACACCTTCTCCGGGGACGAGTCCGGCACCGGCCGCAAGAAGCTGCCGAGCGTGCAGGTCGGCGACCCGTTCACCGAGAAGGTGCTCATCGAGTGCTGTCTCGAGCTGTACGCGGCCAAGCTGGTGGTCGGCATCCAGGACCTCGGCGGGGCCGGGTTGTCCTGTGCCACTTCCGAACTCGCGGCCGCGGGCGACGGCGGCATGCACATCGACCTGGAGAAGGTGCCGATGCGCGCCACCGGGATGAACCCGGCCGAGGTGCTCTCCAGCGAATCGCAGGAGCGCATGTGCGCGGTGGTCACGCCGGAGAACGTGGACGCGTTCATGGCGGTGTGCCGCAAGTGGGACACCCTGGCCACGGTGATCGGCGAGGTCACCGACGGTGACCGCCTGGTCATCACCTGGCACGGCGAAACCGTGGTCGACGTGCCGCCGCGCACCGTCGCGCACGAGGGCCCGGTGTACGAGCGCCCAGTGCGGCGTCCGGACGAGCAGGACGCGCTGATCGCGGACAGCACCGACAAGCTGACCCGGCCGAAGACCGGCGACGAACTGCGCGCGACGCTGTTGCAGATGCTGGCCAGCCCGCAGCTGTGCAGCCGCAAGTGGATCACCGAGCAGTACGACCGCTACGTGCGCGGTAACACCGTGCTCGCCGAGCACGCGGACGCGGGCGTCATCCGGATCGACGAGGAGACCGGCCTCGGCATCGCCCTGGCCACCGACGCGTCCGGCCGCTACACCAAGCTGGACCCGTACACCGGCGCGCAGCTCGCGCTGGCCGAGGCCTACCGCAACGTGGCCACCACCGGCGCCACCCCGAAGGCGGTCACCAACTGCCTCAACTTCGGTTCGCCGGAGGACCCGGGCGTGATGTGGCAGTTCCAGCAGGCCGTGCGCGGCCTCGCGGACGGCTGTGTGGCGCTTGGTATTCCGGTCACCGGCGGCAACGTCAGCTTCTACAACCAGACCGGCCAGACCGCGATCCTTCCGACCCCGGTGGTCGGCGTGCTCGGCGTGATCGACGACGTGCACCGGCGCATCCCGACCGGCCTCGGCCTGGAGCCGGGGGAGACGCTGATCCTGCTCGGCGACACCCGGGACGAATTCGGCGGCTCCATCTGGTCGCAGGTCGTGCACGATCACCTCGGTGGCGTGCCGCCGGTGGTCGACTTCGCTCGCGAGCAGTTGCTGGCCGAGGTGCTCACCGCGGGCTCGCGCGACGGCATGATCAGTGCCGCGCACGACCTGTCCGAGGGCGGCCTGATCCAGACCGTGGTCGAGGCCGCGCTGGCCGGCGAAACCGGTTGCCGGGTCCTGCTGCCCGAGGACGCCGACCCGTTCGTCACGCTGTTCTCCGAGTCGGCGGGGCGGGTGCTGGTCGCGGTGCCGCGTTCGGAGGAGACCCGGTTCACCAAGATGTGCACCGCCCGCGGTCTGCCGTGGACGCGCATCGGCGTGGTCGACCAGGGCACGGATTCCATTGAGGTACAAGGACAGTTCTCCGTCCCCATGGACGAGCTGCGGGCCGCGCACGAGGGCACGCTGCCGAAGTTGTTCGGGGCAAGCGCGATCTGATGCATTCCCGCCTCTCCGCGTATTCAGGCCAGATCTAGGTGCGGGCGGCGCAGCGTTGGCGTCCGGCGGCCGGGAGCTGGCTGAGTCGGCCGGTACCCGGTGAGTTACCCATGTTCGTGCGAAATCAGTTGTCGGGTTCGCCTTTCGGGGTGGCGGTTGCCACGCTGTTCTTCTCGTTGTCGCTGACGCCGTCGCTGCTGCCCCGGGATTGGCTGTTCGAGGGGCTCATCGGCGGGGTCAACGCGGCCATCGGGTACGGCGTCGGCTGCCTGCTGGAATGGGCGTGGCGCAGCTGGGTCCGGCCGCGGCTACCCGCCTCCGTGACAAAGTTTTTCGCCGATCTGCCCACCTGGGTGCCCGGTGCGGTCAAGGCGCTGGTGGTGCTCGCCTGCGTGGTCGTCGCGATCGTGATGCTGATCCAGTCGGCGCGCTGGCAGCGCGAGATCACCGAGCTGATGGGCATGGACGACACGACGACCACCGGCTTCCTACGCACCGGTGCGCTCAGCGCGGCGGTGATCGCACTGGTGATCGGGGTGTTCCGCGCCGTGCGGTGGCTGGTGCGCTGGGTGGCCGGTGAGCTGACCGAGCGGGTGCACATTCCGCGAAAGTTCGCGCTGCCCATCGGGTTTCTGATCGTCACCATCCTCGCGGTCACGCTGTTCAACGGCGTGCTCGCGAAAGCCTTTTTCGCGGCGGCGAATTCGGCGTTCAGCGTGCGCAACAGCCACACCTCGCCCAATGCCGCACAGCCGCAGCTGCCCGAACGTTCCGGCAGCCCGGGTTCATTGGCCAAGTGGGAGACGCTCGGCTCGGAGGGACGCTGGTTCGTCTCGTATGTGCCGACCGCGGACGACATCGCCAGGGTCACCGGTAAACCCGCGCGCGAACCCATCCGGGTCTACACCGGTCTGGAATCGGCGGACGGCCCGGAGGCGCAGGCCGAGCTGGCCGTCGCCGAACTCGAACGCACCGGCGCGTTCGACCGGAAGGCGCTGGTGGTGGTGACCACGACCGGCACCGGCTGGGTCGACTCGACCAGCGCCGAATCCGTCGAGATGATGTACGGCGGGGACACCGCCATCGTCGCCACCCAGTATTCGTATCTGCCCAGTGTGCTGTCGTTCCTCTCGGACAAGGACAAGGCGACGCGGATGGGAAAGCTGGTGTTCGACAAGGTCTATGAGCACTGGTCGGCGCGACCGGCCCAGGCCAGGCCGAAGCTGCTGGTCTACGGCGAGAGCCTCGGTTCGCAGGGTTCGGAGGGCGCGTTCAACGGCCTGGCCGACCTGCGCACCAAGGCCGACGGAGTGCTGTGGGTCGGACCACCGAACTCGAACCGGCTGTGGGGCGAATTCGTCGCCCGCCGCGATCCGGGCTCGCCCGAGGTGTTGCCGACCTACGCGGACGGACTCGTGGTGCGCTTCGCCGACGGCCGCGGCGATCTCTGGCAGCCGTCGAGCACCTGGCTCACGCCGCGCATCGCCTATCTGCAGCACGCGTCCGACCCGGTGGTCTGGTGGTCGCCGGATCTGCTGTTCGACGAGCCGGATTGGCTGCGCGAGCCGCGCGGCTCGGACGTGTCGCCGACCATGGCGTGGTATCCGATCGTCACGTTCTGGCAGGTCGCGGCGGACCTGCCGAACGCGCAGGGCGTCAGCGACGGGCACGGCCATCGCTACGGCACGCTGGTGCTCGACGCCTGGGCCGCACTGGCCGAACCGCCGGATTGGTCCGCGGACCTGTCCGACCGGATCCGGAATTACCTGGAGCAGTCCGCGATTCGGGAACGCTCGCTCAAATGAGTTGGTAGGACGCCTACCTGGACGGACCCGGACCCCTCGCGCACCGAGCCCGCCCAGGCGAGTCAGGCCACGGTGTTGAACGGATCGTGCTCTGCGAGCAGCTTTTCCAACCGTGCCTGATCGATGCGACCGTGCACGGTCGCGGCCTCGTGCTGGTCACGCACCACCTTCGCCAGGGTGAAGGTGCTGGTCACCAGGAACAGCAGCGACATCGCGAGAAACCCGCGCTGCCACATGTCCAGTGGGAGATAGCAGATGCCGGCGCCGACCCCGAAGAAGCTGACGCCGAACGCGATCGCGGCCTGCGCGATGAAGGCCGAAGTGGTTTTCGACTGGGCGTTGGGAGTGCTCATACGCAGAAGTCTGCCGAGCCGCGCAGGCGCGCAACCGTGTACAACTACTCGAGCGGCCTGGGTAGTTGCCGGTCGGCGGTGATCTGTGTCTACGGCACCGCGTGGCGGCCAGGGCATCGCCGCGCCGGCGGTACCGGAACGCCATACTGTTCGGGTGCTCGAGTCCGCCTCCACCCTGACGAAGCTGCGTGCGCGCGGCGTCGTCATCGTGCGGCGCGCCGAGGACATCATCGACCTGAACTATGTCGGGCTGGTCTTCGCGACGGTGTTCTTCGTGCTGTCGGTGACGCCGTCGCTGCTGCCGCGGGACTGGCTGTTCCAGGGGCTGATCAGCGGGATCAACGCCGCGCTCGGTTACGGGGTCGGCTGTGTGCTGGAGTGGCTGTTCCGGCTGTGGGTGCGGCCGCGGCTGACCAAGATCGCGCCGCCGCCGACCTGGGTGCGTTACGCGGTGAAGTCCGCGATCCTGATCACCGCCGCGATCGGCGCGGCGCTGATGCTGGTCCAGTCGGCGCGCTGGCAGCGCGAGATCACCGCGCTGATGGGCATGGAAGGCACCACCACACCCGCCTACCTGCGCACCGGATTGCTGAGTCTGTCCGTGGGCATAACGGTCGTCGCGGTGTACCGGACGGTGCGCGAGATCATCCGGTTCCTCGCCCGCGTGCTCAACAAGTGGGTGCGGGTGCCGCGCGAACTAGCGCCGGCCGCCGGGTTTTTGGTGCTGGTCGTGCTGGTCGTGACCATCTTCAACGGCGTCGCCTCGCGGGCCTTCTTCGCGGTGGCCAACTCGGCGTTCAGCGTGCGCAACGACCACAGCTCGGCGAACGCGATCCAGCCGGTGCAGCCCGAACGTTCCGGCAGTCCGGCCTCGCTGGCCAAGTGGGAGACCCTCGGATACGAAGGGCGCTGGTTCGTTTCGCACGGCCCGACCGCGAGCAAGATCAGCGAGGTGACCGGTGCGCCGGCCCGCGAGCCGATCCGCGCCTATGTCGGTCTGGAATCGGCCAAGGCCGACCAGGAGCCGGCCGAACTGGCCGCCGCGGAACTCGAGCGCACCGGCGCGTTCGACCGGAAGGTGCTGGTCGTGGTCACCACCACCGGCACCGGCTGGGTGAACGGCATGGCGGCCGCCGCGCTAGAGTACATGTACGGCGGTGACAGCGCGATCGTGGCCTCGCAGTATTCGTATCTGCCCAGCGTGCTCTCGTTCCTCGCGGACCGCAGCAAGGCCGCGACCGCGGGCAAGGCGATGTTCGACGCGGTCTACGCGCACTGGAGCGCGCGGCCACCGCAGCAGCGGCCGAAGCTGCTGGTGTACGGGGAGAGCCTGGGCTCGCAGGGTTCCGAGGCGGCCTTCGACGGGCTCGCCGATCTGCGGACCAAGGTGGACGGTGCGCTGTGGGTCGGGCCACCGAACTCGAATCGACTATGGGAGCAGTTCGTTTCCCGGCGCGACCCCGGTTCGCGCGAGGTCGAGCCGGTGTACGCGGACGGGCTGGTCGTGCGATTCGCCTCGGACAGCGCCGATCTCGCGCGACCGTCCACCGAGTGGCGGCCGCCGCGGATCGCCTATCTCCAGCACGCGTCCGATCCGATCGTCTGGTGGTCGACGGATCTCATCTTCTCCCAACCGGATTGGCTGTCCGAGCCGCGCGGCGCGGACGTTTCCTCGCAGATGCGCTGGTGGCCGTTCGTGACCTTCTGGCAGGTCGCCGCCGATCTCACCAATGCGCAGGGCGTCACCGACGGGCACGGGCACCGCTACGGCAGCCTGGTGCTGGACGGGTGGGCGGCGATCGCCGCGCCGCCGGATTGGACCGCGGCGATGTCCGACCGGATCCGGGCGGAGATCGAGGCGGCCGAGGACTTCGAGCGGAAGACCAAATGACCAGAGTTCCGGAAGCTGCTGCCGCCGTGGCTATTCCGTTGACCTGGAGCGACTGGGTGCTGCCGCGGCTCGGGCTCGGCGTGCGCGGCCGGACCGCCGCCAACGCGGCTTTCGCCACCGGCTATGGCGCGGCGTTTCATGGATCGCCGAATTGGTTCTCGGCGAAGGGGTTTCGGTACGGTGCGGTAGCCGCGTCGCTGGTTGCCGCCGGTTACGGTGCGGCGCTGGCGATTCCGTCGGTGCGGAGCAGGTTATCCGAGTTCGGCGATCGCGGGCCGGAGGTATCGCCGGTCGAGTGGATCGTGGTGCATATTCCGGTCGGTACGGTCTACAGCGAAGAGCTGATCTTCCGTGCCACCCTGGACCCTTTGCTGGACAACATATTCGGCACCCGCGCCGGGGCGGTTCTCGGTGCCTTGACCTTCGGCCTCTGGCATGTGCGCCCGGCTCGCGCCGCGGGCGACGGCGTCCCGGTCACGGTTGCCGTGACAGCCGCGGGCGGGGTCGCGCTGGGCTGGCTGCGCCGGCGCACCGAAAGTGCCACCGCCCCGGCCTTGCTCCACCTCGCCCTCAACGTTGGTGGCGCGGTAGCGCCCCGCATTGCCCGGCTCTTCGGCCCGGCCGCGAAGCGGTAATTCCGCCGGGATCGTGCTGACGTCGGTCGGCGCGATTTGCGTTGCCACGCGTCTGAACCCGTCGATCCGGTGCCCTGAAGAGCTGCCGATACCCGTTTGATCAGCGAAGACGTGTGAGTACGCCACGTGCAGTTGCGCACACTGTTCCGTTGTGCGTACATTGTTCGCAATGGGGAACGACGTTCCCATCGATCGGATTCAGAGCAGGAGAAGACCATGTCGAGCAACGTGAACTGGAGCGCCCGGGGCGACTGGAAGGTGCGGGGCGAGTGGGGCGGCGCCGACTCGGCCGGGCGTGCGTTCGCCGTCGCGCGGTGGCAGCAGCGCCTCGACGAACTCCGGGTCGCAAACCAGGTGCCCGGCGCGGCGCTGGCCGTCCTGGTCGACGGCAAGGTCTACGAGATCGCCAGTGGCGTCCTGCATCGGGGCACCGGCGTTCCGGTCAGCACCGACTCGGTGTTCCTGTGCGGCTCGATCGCCAAGGTCTACACCGCCACGATGATCATGCGCCTGGTCGACCAGGGCAAGCTCGAACTGGACACGCCCGTGGTCGACGTGCTGCCCGAGTTCGCCACGCCGGACGCGGACGCCACCGAGGAGATCACGGTCCGCCGGCTGCTCACCCACACCGGCGGCGTGACCAACGACTTCAACTTCGACGGCGGCCGAGGCGACGACTGCCTGGCCGAATATGTCCGTGCGGCAAGGGAAGTCGCGCTGGACTGCAAGCCGGGCACGGCGATGTCCTACGGCGGACTCGGCTACATGGTGCTCGGCCGGGTCATCGAGGTGCTGACCGGCATGACCTGGGACGCGGCGGTGCGGCACCTGCTTGCCGAGCCGCTGGGCCTGGACCGCCTGGTGACGCTGCCGGAGCAGGCGCTGAAGTTCAGTACCGCCATGAGCCACCTCGGCGAACCCGGGCAGCACCCGGATCCGGCCCCGGAATGGGACATCATGCCGCGCGCGGTGGCGCCCGCGGCGCGGGTGATCAGCTCGGCCGGCGATATGGTCCGGTTCGCCCGCATGCACCTCGACGGCGGTCGCGCCGCCGACGGCAGGGCCGTGCTCGCGCCGGAAACCGTTGCGGCGATGCAACATCGGGAGATCGATGTGCCGGACAAGTGGACGGTCAGCGCGGACGGCTGGGGCCTGGGCTGGACCCTCTACGACTGGAACGGCATCAAGGGCTTCGGTCACGACGGCGCGGCGATCGGCCAGTACGCCTACCTGCGGGCCGTCCCCGAAGCCGGAGTAGCGGTCGCCCTGCTCACCAATGGCGGTGGCGCACGCAGGCTTTACGCCGCGCTGTTCGAAGAGCTGCTGGCCGAGCTGGCCGGCGTCGAGATGCCGGAGTCCTTCGCCCCTGCCGACCCGCCGGCTCCGGTGTCCATCGACCCGTTCGTCGGCGTCTACCGCCGGGCCGGTGTGGTCATTACGGTCAGTAAGCGGGACGACGGCTCCGCGCACATGCTGTACGAGTTCGTCGACGACATGAAGGACATGTCCCCGCCGTTGAGCATGGACCTGACCCCGGTCTCGGCAACGGTTTTCGCGGCCGCCGGTGCGGGCCCCTCGTTCAGCGAGGATTACATGCCGGTCGTGTTCGCCACCCTGGGCGACGGCACCGAAGCCTGCTACGTCGGGATGCGTGCCACGCCCAAGCACAACGACTGATCCCTCGAGCAGCCACGACGCCGCCGCGATGATCGGATCCCGCGTCGGGTCGGCCGCGCCTCCCGGTCGGCCGTGGACCTGCCCGAAACCGGTAATCTCGGCCGGGTGGCAAGACAATCGGTGAGTCCGGCGGAGCTGCGATCAGCGGTGAACGCGGTCGGCGACTGGCTCCGGGACGACACGGTGGCCGCCCCCGCGCGCACCGAACTCGCGGCCGCGGTCCGCACCACCGCGCGCACCCTGGCCGCCTCGGCGCCCGGCCATTCGGTGGAGGTCCGCGTTCCCCCGTTCGTCGCGGTCCAATGCATCGAAGGCCCGCGGCACACCAGGGGCACCCCGCCGAACGTGGTCGAAACCGACCCGCGCACCTGGCTTCTCCTGGCCACCGGCCTGCTGGAATTCGCCGCCGCGCTCGACTCCGGCGCGCTCACCGCCTCGGGCAGCCGCGCGGGCGAGGTCGCGCACTGGCTCCCGATCGCCCGCGCCGAGGACTGATCTGCCGGATCAGGCGGCGGCGGGGGAGTTGTTGCTGCCGCGGTGCAGGCCCTTGTAGTCGTAGAAGCGGGAGATCACGGCGCCGAAGATCAGGCCGATGGCGAGGCCGAGGACGGCCATCCAGACGCCGCGGCTGAGGCCGGCCTCGAAGCTGGCGTCGAAGTAGAGGATGGCGCGGATGCCGAGGAAGACCTGGTGCATCGGTTCGAACGAGGCGAGCCAGCCGAAGTACTGCGGTGTCGCCTCGATCGGCACGGTGCCGCCGGAGGAGGGCAGGCCGAGAATGATGAACAGGATCAGGTTCACCAGCAGGCCGGCCGAGCCGATGGCGGCCAGCGTGGACAGCCCGGTTACGCCGACGGCGATGATCGCCAGCGCGCTGTAGAGGAACAGGGCCAGCGGGTGGTCGATCGGCATGTCCAGGATCGTGCCGACGATCAGGAAGACGCCCGAGACGATGTTCGCGGTCACCACCATCACGCCCCACTTGATCAGCAGGGTGTGGAAGCGGGAGATCGGCGTCGGCGGATAGTGCACGAACCACGGCCCGTACTCGGTGGGGATGAACCCGAGCTGGGCGTCGATCATGGTGTGGATGACCATCGCGCCGACCACCCCGGCGAGCAGCAACAGCAACGCGTAGAAGAACGCGCTGAGTCCCTGGCCGGTGCCGTCGGGCAGCGGGTGGTACTGCTGGACAACGACTTTCACCGGATCGGCGAGCGCGACCCGGGCCGCGCCGGACAACTCGGGCGCGGGCGGCGCGCCGGGCTGCGGCTTGAGCTGCTCGGTCACCTGATCGGTGAGCTGCCTGCCGACCTGCTTGTTCACCTCGGTCAGCGCCTGATTGCCGACCCGCAGCACGATCTGGGTGCCGAACGCGCCGGTGCGCGGATTGGTCTGCATGGTGATGATCGGGCGTTCCATCTCACCGGGAATCACGCTGCCGACGCCGAGGATGCCGAGGCGCTTGCTGAAGTCGCTGGGGATGATCAGCGCGCCGTAGACCTTGCCGGCCTGCATCTGCCGCTCGGACTCGCTGATGCTGAGTACCCGCAGGTCGACCTTGTCCGCGGGCACCCCCTTCGCCAGCGCGTCGGTGATCTGGTTGCCGAAATTCACCTGCTGCTGACGATCGGCGGTTTTGATGACATCGCCCACATCTTGGTTCACCAGCGCGATCGGGAAATCGTGCAGATTCTTCTCCGGATCGACGACGTAATCCAGATACATGATGCTGAGCAACGCGGTCAGCAGGGTCAGCACGGCGATGGGAAACAGCACCATACGTGCCCATGGCCTGCGTGGCGGCGGGGTGGTCCCGGTGGTCGATCCCGTCCCGCTGCCTGAATCCGCGCTGTCGGTAGTCGTCACGGCTCGCACCGTAACAGCTGCCGCGGCCGAATTTCCCGGCCCGCTCGCCACGCCGATTGCTGCTCGTATGCGGTGGGGGTGATCGTGATCGAACTTTCACCCGTAGACTGGGTTCTGCCCCCAGCCCGCCCGAACAGGGAGCACACGGTGACCAAGGCCGAACTGCCGGTTGACGCTATTTCCGCCACCTCCGATCAGGTCGAGAACGAGCCACGCGAAGAGTGTGGCGTGTTCGGCGTCTGGGCGCCGAGCGAAGACGTGGCGAAGCTCACGTACTACGGTTTGTACGCGCTGCAGCACCGCGGGCAGGAGGCGGCGGGCATCGCGGTATCCGACGGTTCGCAGATCCTGGTTTTCAAGGATCTCGGGTTGGTCAGTCAGGTATTCGACGAGCAGACCCTGGCCGCCATGCCGGGCCACATCGCCGTCGGCCACTGCCGCTACTCCACGACGGGCGGCGTGACCTGGGAAAACGCTCAGCCCATCTTCCGCACCACCTCGGTTGGTTCCGGACTTGCCCTGGGGCACAACGGAAATCTGGTCAACACCGCCGAATTGGCAGGCCGGGCAAGGGAATACGGACTCATCGGCGCGACGGTGGCCAACGGCCGCCCGCAGCCGATCGCCGCCACCTCCGACTCCGACGTGATCACCGCCCTGCTCGCGCACGCCTCCGCCGACTCCAGCATCGAGCAGGCCGCGCTGGAATTGCTGCCGACGCTGAAGGGCGCGTTCTGCCTGACCTTCATGGACGAGCACACCCTTTACGCCGCGCGGGACCCGCACGGCGTGCGCCCGCTGTGCCTGGGCAGGCTCGACCGTGGCTGGGTCGTTGCCAGTGAAACCGCCGCGCTGGACATCGTCGGCGCCGCGTTCGTCCGGGAGATCGAACCCGGCGAACTGCTGGCGATCGATGCCGACGGCGTGCGGTCGATGCGCTTCGCCAACCCCGAGCCCAAGGGCTGCGTCTTCGAATTCGTCTATCTGGCCAGGCCGGACAGCACCATCTCCGGCCGCTCGGTGCACGCCACCCGGGTCGAGATCGGCCGACTATTGGCCAAGGAGCATCCGGTCGACGCCGATCTGGTGATCCCGGTGCCCGAATCCGGCACCCCGGCCGCGGTCGGTTACGCGCAGGGCTCCGGCGTGCCCTACGGCCAGGGTCTGATGAAGAACGCCTACGTCGGGCGCACCTTCATCCAGCCGAGCCAGACCATTCGCCAGCTCGGCATCCGGCTCAAGCTCAATCCGTTGCGCGAGGTCATCCGCGGCAAGCGGCTCATCGTGGTGGACGACTCGATCGTGCGCGGCAACACCCAGCGCGCGCTGATCCGCATGCTGCGCGAGGCCGGCGCGCTGGAGATCCACGTCCGGATCGCGTCGCCGCCGGTGAAGTGGCCGTGCTTCTACGGCATCGACTTCGCCTCGCCTGCCGAGTTGATCGCCAACGGCGCGGGAGCGGAGCCTGCGGAGCGACCAGATAACCTTGCGCCCGAGTCCGCTGCTTTCCACGAGATGGTGGAGGGGGTGCGGCGCTCGATCGGCGCGGACACCCTCGGCTACATCTCCACCGAGGGCATGATCGCCGCCACCGAGCAGCCGCGCTCGCGGCTGTGCTGTGCCTGCTTCGACGGCAACTACCCGATCGCGCTGCCCACCGAGGCGGCCATCGGCAAGAACGTGCTCGAGGGCATGCTCACCGGGCAGCCGGAGTCCCTGTTGCTCGGTGAGAACGCGAACGCCAGCGCGCTGAGCCGTCCCTGATCCAACGGGCGG
Organism: Nocardia sp. NPDC006044; assembly: GCF_042871115.1. Taxonomy (NCBI): domain Bacteria; kingdom Bacillati; phylum Actinomycetota; class Actinomycetes; order Mycobacteriales; family Nocardiaceae; genus Nocardia; species Nocardia sp. NPDC006044. Next base: position 48,792 of record NZ_JBIAID010000006.1, on the reverse strand, counting down.
TCGTGTTACACGGCCGCCCGTCGAGTGCCGGTATCTCCGACACATAGCTGTCGCGGTACCGAGCACATAGCCGTCCCGTTTTCGAGCACATCGTTGTCTCGATTTCGAGCGGATTCTTCGTCATCGTCGACACCCCTCCGGCGTGGCCGGGCATACCCAAAACATGGTGTGCGCACGGCGGGTCGATCGCGCGCGTCGCGGCCGCCCGCGCTATTTGGCTACCGACGTGCCGTGGCGTACTTGTGACACGTCAATCGCCGGGAGGGCGCGTTCCTGGACATTCGTCCGGTGATCTGGCCCCTGCGATGCGCAATTTGCAACGCGACTTAATCTTCCGATCATTTTTCTGTGAAAACGCAACGTGCCGGAAATGGTTCGTGGGTACGGTGCCCGTCAGATCGGAAGTTCATATGTGTCCGCACCTGTCCTGCGATCCAGGACACCGTGGTGCGGCGCTCGAGAAGTGGGGCCCTGATGTTGGTTTCTAGAACACCTGGGGGCCGGACCCGGACGCGAGCCATCGCGGCCGTCGGCCTGGCGACGCTGGTTGCGTCCGCCTTGGCCGGCTGCGGTTCGGGCCGGACCGGTGATGGTGGTGACGGTGGTGGCTTGGTGGCCGGCACCACGGACAAGATCTTCTCGCTCGACCCGGCGGCCGCCTATGACAACGGCTCCCTGGTCGCGGAAACGCAGTTCTACCAGTACGTGTTGAACTTCGCGCCCGGCGACGCGACGCCGAAGCCGGACGCTGCGGAGAAGTGTGATTTCACCTCCCCCACGGTGTACTCCTGCACCATGAAGGCGGGCCTGAAGTTCGCCAACGGCAACCCGTTGACGGCCAAGAGCGTCAAGTTCTCCTTCGACCGGATGCTCAAGATCAACGACCCGAACGGCCCCGCCTCGCTGCTCGGCAACCTGGAGAAGACCGAGGCCCCGGACGACCGCACGGTCAACTTCACCCTGAAGGTCGCCAACGACCAGACCTTCCCGGCGATCCTGCCGACCCAGGCCGGTCCGATCGTGGACGAGAAGGTCTACTCGCCGGACAAGGTGATGGCCGACGAGGACGTGGTGAAGAACAAGGGCTACTCCGGCCCGTACACCATCGCCAGCTACGACAAGAACAAGCTGGTCGAGTACACGGCGTTCCCCGATTACAACGGCATCCTCGGTACCCCGAAGACCAAGACGGTCTCCACCAAGTACTACGCCACCACCGACAACATGAAGCTCGACCTGCAGAACGGGTCGCTCGACGTCGGCTACCGGTCCTTCACCCCCACCGACATCGGCTCGCTGCGCGGCGACAACAAGGTCGCGGTGCACGAGGGCCCCGGCGGTGAGCTGCGCTACATCGTGTTCAACATGAACACCATGCCGGGCGGCACGCCGGAGCAGAAGCTGGCCGTGCGCAAGGCACTCGCCTCCACCGTCGACCGCGCCGCGCTGGCCGAGGGTGTCTACAAGGGCACCTACCTGCCCGCGTATTCCTCGATCCCGCAGGGCGTTCCGGGTGCGGCCGAGCCGTACAAGGACATCTACGGCGCGGGCCCGAGCAAGGAGAAGGCGGCGAAGTTCCTCGCCGACGCCGGCGTCGCGACGCCGGTCGAACTGAACCTGCAGTACAACCCGGACCACTACGGTTCGAGCAGCTCCGAGGAATACGCGGCGCTCAAGTCGCAGCTCGAGGCCAGCGGCCTGTTCCGGGTGAACCTGCAGTCCACCGAATGGGTGAGCTACCAGCGTGAGCGCGCCCGCGACTCCTACCCGCTGTACCAATTCGGCTGGTTCCCGGACTTTCCGGACCCGGACAACTACCTGACCCCGTTCTTCGCGCCGAACAACTTCCTGCAGTCGCACTTCGAGAACCCGGGCATCACCGCCCAGCTGCTCGCGGAGACCACGACGACGGACAAGAACAAGCGGCTCGAGATCCTCAAGGGTGTCCAGACGGACCTGGCGCAGAACTTCGTGCCGATCCTTCCGCTGCTGTCCGGCAAGCAGATCGCCGTCTCCGGCAAGAACGTGCAGGGCGTTGAACAGACACTCGACGCGTCCTTCAAGTTCCGTTACACGGTGCTGAGCAAGTGACATCCGGCGAAGCCGGGCCCGGGACGATAGCTGCTCCAGAAACGAAGCCAGCGCCGGCCCGGGCCCGGCGCTTCGGCGTGCCCCGACCAAAGAAGGGCGGCAGCGATTCTCGCCAGCTCGCCCTGCTGCGTTACCTCGGCGTGCGACTGCTGCTGATCCCGGTGACCGCGTGGATCCTGGCCACCGTCGTGTTCTTCCTGATGCGCGTGGCGGGCGATCCGATCAGTGCGGCCATGGGTGGGCGAATGACCCAGGAGCAGATCGAGATCCGTAAGGAGGCGGCCGGGCTGAACCGGCCGATCCTGTCGCAGTACTGGGACTACATCTCCGGGCTGCTGCGCGGGGATTTCGGTAAGTCGCAGGACAACCGCCAGATCAGCGACGTGATCACCACCTACGGCGCGGCGTCGGCGGAGCTGATGTTCTGGGCGCTCATCGTGGCCTTCGCGATCGGCATCCCGCTGGGCAGATACGCGGCGACGCACCGGGATTCGATCTCCGACACCGGTCTGCGGTTGTTCGCGATCCTGGCCTACGCGGCGCCGGTGTTCTTCGTCGGCCTGCTGCTGAAGCTGGTCTTCGCGGTGAAGCTGGGCTGGCTGCCGGTCGCGGGCCGGGCCAGCACGAACGTCGAGCTGCAACTGCAGCACGTCTCGCCGAAGACGAACGTCATGCTGATCGACGGATTCCTGTACGGGGACACCGATTACATCATCGATGTGCTCAAACACGCTGTCCTACCGGCGATTGCGCTCGGGCTGCTCACCGCGGGCATCTTCCTGCGGCTGGTGCGGATCAACCTTATCCAGACGCTGCGTTCGGACTACGTGGACGCCGCGCGGGCGCGTGGCCTCTCCCAGCGGGTGGTCACCGGACGACACGCGTTCCGCAACGCGATGATTCCGATCGTCACCGTGATGGGCATGCAGATCGCCATGATGCTCGGCGGCGCCGTGCTGACCGAGACCACCTTCGAGTGGAAGGGCCTCGGCTATCAGCTCGCGCAGTATCTGTCCGCCCGGGACTTCGTGGCGGTGCAGGGCATCGTCGCGTTCATCGCGATCTTCGTCGCGTTGATGAGCTTCCTCGTGGATACCCTTGTCGCACTGATCGATCCGAGGGTGAGGTTCTGATGACCGCACCGGAATTGCTGAACGAGCCTGTCGTCACGCCGGTGGTACCGCCGTCGGGCCGGCGCGGCATCCCCGGCCTCCGGCTGTTCACGATGACCGCGGGCCTGCAACGCGCGACGCTGATCCTCGGTCTGGCGCTGGTCGCCGTGTTCGTGCTCGCGGCCATCTTCGCGCCGCTGATCGCGCCCTACGGGTTCGCCCAAAGCGCCTCCGACGGTGTCGATTTCGTCCGTCAGCAGGCGCCGTCGGCGGACCACTGGTTCGGCACCTCGGTGCGCGGCGAGGACGTGTTCTCCCGGGTGATCTGGGGCGCGCGCACCGCACTGTTCGTGATCGTGATCTCGCTGGTGCTCTCGTTGTTCATCGGCGTGCCGCTCGGCCTGCTGTCGGGTTACCTCGGCCGCTGGTTCGACCGGGTGCTGGTGCTGTTCATGGACGCGATGTACGCCTTCCCGACGCTGCTGCTGGCGATCGTGGTGTCCATCGTGGTCGCCGGCGGCCGGTCGACCAGCCTGGGCGGCGTGCTGTCCGCGGCGGTGGCGATCACGGCGGTCTTCGTGCCGCAATACTTCCGGGTGGTGCGCAACGCGACCGTCTCGGTGAAGAACGAGCCGTACGTGGACGCCGCGCGGGTGACCGGCGCGTCCACCGCGCGAATCCTGTTCCGGCACATCTTCGCCAACGTCACCCAGTCGCTGCCGGTCATCGTCACGCTCAACGGGTCCGAGGCTATCCTGACCCTGGCCGGCCTCGGCTTCCTCGGGTTCGGCATCGAGCCGACCCAGGCCGCCGAGTGGGGCTACGACCTGAACAAGGCGCTCTCGGATGTCTCCAACGGCATCTGGTGGACCGGTATCTTCCCCGGTTTCGCCATCGTGCTGGTGGTGCTCGGCATGACGCTGGTCGGCGAGAGCCTCAACGAGGTGCTCAACCCGGTGCTGCGCACCCGGCGCGCGGTCGCCGTCGCGTCCGGCGACACGATCACCGTCGCGGGCGTGGAAACCGCTGAACCCGAGGTGGATCCGGCCAAGGACCGCACCGCGGGGAAGGAGACATCATGACTGAGCCAGCCGTGGTCACCGACCGCAGCAAGCCGGCCCTGTCCATCGAATCGCTGTCGGTCACCTTCGCCACCGACGCCGGACCCGTCTACGCGGTCACCGACGTCTCCTACGAGGTGTATCCCGGCGAGGTGCTGGCCATCGTCGGCGAGTCCGGCTCGGGCAAGTCGGTGAGCTCACGCACCGCGATGGGCCTGTTGCCGTTGACCGCGCGGGTGCGCGGCCTGGTCACGCTCGGCACCGAGGCCATCACCTCGATGAACGAGCGCCAGCTCACCGCGCTGCGCGGCGGCGCCATCTCCATGGTGTTCCAGGAGCCGGGCCTCGCGCTCGACCCGCTGTTCACCGTCGGCTTCCAGATCGGCGAGGCGCTGCGCGCGCATTCGCAGATGAGCAAGAAGGACGCCAAGGCCCGCGCGATCGAACTGCTCCGCATGGTCGGCCTGCCCGACCCGGAGCATCGGGTGGACTACTACCCGCACCAGCTCTCCGGCGGCCAGAAGCAGCGCGTGGTGATCGCCATCGCCATCGCCTGCGAGCCGAAGGTGATCATCGCCGACGAGCCGACCACGGCCCTCGACGTGACGGTGCAGGCGGAGATCCTGGAGCTGCTGCGGGATCTGCGCGACCGGATCGGCAGCGCCATCGTGCTGATCACGCACAACATGGGCGTGGTGGCCGACCTGGCCGACCGCGTCGTGGTGATGCGCAACGGCAAGGTGGTCGAGCAGGCGCCGGTGGACGAGCTGTTCGCCAGCCCGAAGCAGGACTACACCCGGGCGCTGCTCGCGGCCGTGCCCCACCTCGGCACCGAGCAGCTGGCGCACGGTCCGGCCGAGGAGGTGGCCTCGACCGCCGAGCCGGTGCTCGAGGTGTGCGACCTGGTCGTCGAGTTCCCCGGCTCGTTCGGTCGGCCCGTGTTCCGCGCGGTCGACGATGTCAATCTGTGCATCGGGCCCGGCGAAACCCTCGGCCTGGTGGGCGAATCCGGCTCGGGCAAGTCGACCATCGGCCGCTGCGTCGCCGCGCTGCAACGCCCGACCTCGGGCGTGGTGAAGATCCGCGGGCAGGACATCGCCGGCATGTCCGGGCGCAAGATGAAGCCGATTCGGCGGCGCTTCGGGTTCGTGTTCCAGGACCCGGCCAGCTCGCTGAACCCGCGGCTCACCGTGGGCGAGTGCGTGGCCGAGCCGCTGCTCGTGCACAAGATGGGCAGCGCGGCCGAGATCAAGGCGCGGGTGCGCAAACTGCTCGACGACGTGCAGCTGCCCGCGGGTACCGAACGCCGGTATCCGCACGAGCTGTCCGGCGGTCAGCGCCAGCGCGCGAGCCTGGCCAGGGCCCTGGTCCTGGACCCGGATCTGCTGGTCGCCGACGAGCCGACCAGCGCGCTGGACGTCTCGGTGCAGGCCGCGGTGCTGGAGTTGTTCGGGCAGCTGCAGCGCGAATGCGGCTGGGCCTGCCTGTTCATCAGCCACGATCTCGCGGTGGTCGACCAGCTGGCCGACCGGATCGTGGTGCTGCGCAACGGCGCGGTGGTCGAGCAGGGTGACCGAGATCGCATCCTGCGGGCGCCGACCGAGGAGTACACCCAGCGCCTGGTGGCCGCGGTGCCGGTGCCGGATCCGGTGGAGCAGCGCAGACGCCGGGCGGAGTCGGCGGCGTTGTTCGCCACGCAGGTCGGATGACGCGACAAGTGATTTCGTGAGCACCGGGGTAACTCGTCGGGTGCGCCCGGTACTCGGCGAGTTACCCAACCGGCAGCCCGGTTGTCAAGTCCTGCGGCACTGCACGACCGGCAAAAGGCGCGCAAAGGCCGGAAGGCGTCAATACCGGTGCGGGAGCGTTATCGGGTTCCGGTAGCGTGAGCAGGCATCTATCCGCCGATTCGGTTTGGAGCTTTCCCCGAAAATGACTGAACAGACCCCCAGTGGTGGTGCCTCTTACGCCGCGGCAGGCGTGGACATCGAGGCAGGTGACCGCGCAGTCGAGTTGTTCGGGCCATTGGCGAAGAAGGCGAGCCGGCCCGAGGTCCAAGGCGGCCTCGGCGGATTCGCCGGACTGTTCGCGCTGAAGGGCGGATACCGCGAACCACTACTCGCCGCGTCCACCGACGGGGTCGGCACCAAGATCGCGGTGGCCCAGGCGATGGACAAGCACGACACCGTCGGCCTCGACCTGGTCGCGATGGTCGTCGACGACCTCGTCGTGTGCGGCGCCGAGCCGCTGTTCCTGCAGGACTACATCGCCATCGGCAAGGTCGTCCCGGAGAAGGTCGCCGAGCTGGTCTCCGGCATCGCCGAGGGCTGCGTCCGGGCCGGCTGCGCGCTGCTGGGCGGCGAGACCGCCGAGCACCCCGGCCTGATGGACCCGGACGACTACGACCTGTCCGCGACCGGTGTCGGCGTGGTCGAAGCCGACGCGGTGCTCGGCCCGGACCGGGTGCGCCCCGGTGACGTGGTCATCGCGATGGGCTCGTCCGGCCTGCACTCCAACGGCTACAGCCTGGCCCGCAAGGTGCTGCTCGACATCGACCGGATGTCGCTCACCGGGCATGTCGAGGAGTTCGGCCGCACGCTCGGCGAGGAACTGCTGGAGCCGACCCGGATCTACGCCAAGGACTGCCTCGCGCTGATCGCCGAGACCGACGTGCGGACCTTCGCCCACGTCACCGGCGGCGGACTGGCCGCCAACCTGGGCCGGGTGCTGCCCGCGGGCATGGTGGCCGAGCTGGATCGCGGCACCTGGAACCCGGCGCCGGTGTTCAAGATGATCGCGCAGCGCGGCCGGGTCGAGCGGGTCGAGATGGAGAAGACGTTCAACATGGGCGTCGGCATGGTCGCCATCGTCGCCCCCGAGGACGTGGACCGGGCGCTGGCCGTGCTGACCGCGCGGCACATCGAATGCTGGACCCTGGGCACCGTGAAGAAGGCCAAGGATTCCGACGCCCTGCGTGCCGTTCTGGTGGGCGAACACCCGCGCTTCTGAGAAGCCCGTATCCGAACACACACCAGCGTCCCGCATCGCTCAGATGCGGGACGCTGGTGTGTTCTAAGCTTTTTCGGCGTTATCCGTCAACGCGCGGCAACGGCAGAAAGAGGAGGCACGTTGACCTCCCCTTTCGAACGTTACTTCGAGTCAGCGGCGCCAGTCGTCGTAGTCGTCCTCTTCGAATTGAGATGAGGACTTGTCCGCGTCGTGCTCATCGGACAGCACACCACTCCGTTGGGAGTGGGGGCTTCCCGAAAGCTCGCGCTGAAGGCTCGCGAAATCGCTCGGCGGGCTGCTGTACTTCAGCTCGCGTGCGACCTTGGTCTGCTTTGCCTTAGCCCGGCCACGGCCCATGGCTGACCCCCTCGCGTCACTGCGGGGCGGCCTGGGGTTTGGTTGGCGGCCCCGTTCGAATTAATACTCTTCCTGACAGACACTTTAGCGTGTGTCCGGCCGTCCCGCTTCCAGGAGTGGGTGAAGAACCTCCGAAGTGGTTCTGTTTGCCCGGTTGTCGCCCTCGGCCGGTCCGGCTAGAGCACCCCCGGGATCGCCCGGATCACGCCGACCCTGGCACCGCCGCCGAGCACCGCGGGGGCCGCCAGCTCGGTGTGCGCGTCGGTCCAGTCGACGCCGATCCGCTGCAAAATTGCCAGCGTCAGGGGGATTCGGGCCCGGTCGCTACCGTCCTCGATCTTGTACGCGAAGGCCGTTCCGTCGGGCAGCGCACCGGCGTGCACCCCATCCGCGCCGATCTTGCAGACCAGTCCGGGGGTGGCCTGCATGGTCAGCAGATCGGGTGCGTTGGTGCCCGAAATCACTCGCGGATGGGCGCGGATGGCGTCCGCGACGCGCCGCTCCGGCGCGTCGGAATCGGCGGTCGCCATGGTGGCGAACACCCGGGCGAGATTGACCAGCGACACCGGAATGATCGGCAGGCCACAGCCGTCGATGCCGAGATCGGTCTCCGGTTCACCGGTGAGATCGGCGATGGTGGCGATGACCGCCTGCTGCAGCGGATGCGCCTCGTCGAGGTAGCCCTCGGTCGGCCAGTCGTTGATCTTGCAGGTCGCCAGCATCGCGGCGTGCTTGCCCGAGCAGTTCATGTAGATCCGGCGCGGTTCGTGCGAACCCGAGAGCACGGCCGCGCGCGCCTTCTCGTCGACCGGCAGATCGGGCGGGCATTCGAGGGACTTCTCGTCGAAGCCGAAGCGGTCGAGCAGTCTGCGCACCAGCGCGACATGATCGGGCTCGCCGTAGTGCGAGGCGGTCGCGATGGCCAGCTCGGCGTCGTCGACCGGCTCGAATCCGTGGCGCAGCAGGGTGATCGCCTGCATGGGCTTGTTGGTCGAGCGGGGGAAGATCGGCAGGTGCACCTCGCCGAGGGTGAGCGTCGGCTCGCCCGCCGGATCGAGGATGACGGCTGAGCCGCGGTGCACGCACTCGCGGAAGCCGGAGCGGACTACTTCGACCAGTTCCACACTCACAGTTGCGCTCCCGTGTCGAGTTCGGTGCCACGTCGGGTGGCCGGTTGGGCGGATTCGCCGGCCCGTCGCCGGGCCGCGCGGTCGGCGTTGGCGTGCCTGCGGGCGTGCCGCTCGACCTGCCTGCGCACCTCGTCGGAGATGGTCGGCTCGGCGGCGAGCAGGATGGCGAGCAGATCGGGGTCGTCGCCGGTGAACAGATCACGGGCGGTGATGCCGTGGTCCGGGACGTGCACCACGGACACCCGGTCACCCGCGCCGATCGTGCCCTCGGTGAGCACGCGCAGGTAGGCGCCGGTGTCGGCCTGCAGGGTGAATCGCTTGACCCACTGGGCTTCTCCGCTCCAGTGCTGGAAGGTGGCGCACGGTACGCGCGGCGCGCTCACCTCGAGCAGCGTGTCGCCGATGGCCCAGCGCGCGCCGAGCACCGCGTCGCTCACCGCGAGGCCGGCGATGCGCAGGTTCTCGCCGAACCAGCCGGCGGGCAGCTCCCGATCGAGGGCGCTGCCCCAGCGCCGGGCGTCCTCGTCGGCGTAGGCGTAGACGGCCTGATGCACGCCGCCGTGGTCGTCGGTATTGCACACGTGATCGCCGTCGAGACCGAGTGCGCGCACCGCGACCCGGCCCGGCATCGGGCGTTTGTCGATCGCGGACCTGCCGACCCGGCCCGGCACGTCGAGCTCGGCGTGCACCACGCAGACGGCAAGGACCTCGCCGGAATCAGTGGTTCGCATCGGCGGCACTCCTCTCGTGGTGTCGTCGGGGCTGCGCCGGGAAGTTGGCGGCGGGGAATGGTTCAGCGCGAAACTCGGAGCGTGCGCCCCTTCGGTATTCGGCGGTCATGGTCGGGTCAGCGTCCGCGGAGCCGATCGACGGCGAGCCTGCCCGCCTGCGGTGAGTCGTCCGACGGCACCGAGTCCGGGTCGATGGCCGCGGCGGCCGGGCCCGCGGTCAGCGCGGTGTCGGCGGGGACGGTGCGTTTGATCAGCGCGAGCGCGATCGGGCCGAGCTCGTAGTGGTCGATGACGGTGCCGAGGCGGCCGATCGCGCGGCCGCCCGCGGTGACGTCGGCGCCGGTCTCGGGCCGCTCGTCGGCCGAGCCGTCCAGGTGCAGCAGCACCAGGTGCCGCGGCGGCTTGCCGAGATTGTGCACCCTGGCCACGGTCTCCTGGCCGCGATAGCAGCCCTTGTTCAGATGCACGGCGCCGAATTCGGCGGGCCCGCCGATCCAGCGGGCCTCGTGCGGGATGGTGCGCTCGTCGGTGTCGAGTCCGATCCGCGGGCGCACGGCGGCGACGCGCAGCGCCTCGAAGGTCCACATGCCCGCGGGTTCGGCTCCGGCCTCGGTCAGGCGGGTCCAGAACTCGGCGAGCCGATCGCGGGGGATGACCAGATCGAACGAGTCGGCGGTCGGCCACGGCATCCGGCGAACGAATCCGCCGTCCGGCAGCGCGACCGCCGCGTAGGCGCCGGGCACGGTCGTGACGCCGAGGGCGGCGAGCACGTCCGCCGCCTTCGGTCCGAGCAGGCTCAGTACCGCGTGATCCGCCTCGGCGGGCTGGGCGTCGGCCCAGAAGACCATCTTCTTCAGGAAGTCCAGCAGCGCTGGGCCGCGGTCGCCCTCGGTGTCGATCCAGACCGTGCTGTTCAGCTCGGTGAGTACGAAGTGGTTCAGCACCCGGCCGTTCAGATCGAGGTCGAGGTTCTCCGCCGACTGCCCGTCGCCCAGGGTGGCGATGTGCTGGCTGGAGATGGTGTGCAGCCAGGTCAGCCGCTCGTTGCCGGTGATCCGGAGGACGAAACGATGCGACCGATCGATGACCGCGGCGCGCTCCACCGCGGCCCGTTGTTCACCGAGCGGATCACCGTAGTGCCAGGCGACGGCGGCATCGGGCGAGCCCGGCGCTCCCGCGACGGCTCCCGAAACAGCGAGGATGGGGCTGGGCGCAACGACCACGGACACGTTTCCACTGTAGGCGGGGTCGCGCTCGGGTGCCCGAACCGGGGCTGCGGAGAGACGGTTGTGCCGTCGTCCGCGCGGCCTGCGCGTGAACCACGGACGGCGGCTTGTAAAAGATGCCGCGAAGTCTTCCGTGACCTAGGCGAGACATTGCCGAACCGCCTAGTCTCGACGCATGGTAGATCGGGTTCTTGTCTCACTCGACGGCGCGGTCCGGGACGCGGACGCGCCGTTGTTGTATGCGGACGATATCGGCGTATTGCGTGGCGACGGTATTTTCGAAACGGTGCTGGTGCGCGCGGGCAACGCGTGCGCGATCGAATTTCATCTAGGCAGGCTGCGTCGCTCGGCGCAGGCGCTGGATCTGCCCGAGCCAGAACTCGGCCGGTGGCGCGAGGCGGTCGAGCGAGCCGCGAAGGAGTGGGGAACCGATCGCGAGGGCGTGATGCGGCTGGTGCTCACCCGCGGCCGGGACAGCGAGCTGTCCGGGGTGGCGGAGAAGGTGACGTCCGGTGATCTGGCCGCCGCCGTTCCGGTGCCTACCGCGTACGTGCTCGTGCTGCCGGTGCCGGATCGGGTGCAGAAGGCGCGCGCCGAGGGCGTCTCGGTGGTGACGCTGTCCCGGGGCATCTCGATCGACCTGGCGCAGGCGGCGCCGTGGCAGCTGCTCGGTGCGAAGACCCTGTCCTATGCCTCCAACATGGCGGCGCTGCGGTTCGCCGCGCGGATGGGCGCCGACGATGTGATCTTCACCAGCACCGAGAACCGGGTGCTGGAAGGCCCGCGCTCGTCCGTGGTGATCGCCAGGGACAAGCAGCTGATCACCCCGCCCGCGAAAAACGGTGTGCTGCCGGGTGTCACGCAGCGCGCGCTGTTCGCCGAGGCGGAGAAGGCCGGGTGGGAGTGCGTGTACAAGTCGCTGTTCACCGCCGATCTGCTCACCTGTGACAGCGTGTGGCTGATGTCCAGCATCTCGCTCGCGGCGCGGGTGAATTCGCTGGACGGGCTGCGGATGTCGGCCCCGGACAACGCGCAGGAGATCATCGATCTGGTCGATCGGGGGATCGAGCGAGCGGGCGCCATCGGCGATTGGTGAGACTCCCGGGGGCTAATCGGCCTCCGGGGAGCATTCAGGCTGGACCCGTGTGCCTCGCCGGTGCCGTTGGTGGACCGGCGGCAGCGTCGTGGGCGAGTCGGCCGGTAGCCGGTGAGTTACCTGTGCGTCGGCGAAAGCAGCCGTCACTGCGTGATCTCGGTCCTATCGCCATCGATGCGAGAAGTAAACATGCTGGTAGCGGCCGAACTGATACGCGTGTCGTGGCGTAGGACTCATTGTTCTGGACCCTCCCGGACGTAGGATTACTACGTCATGTCGTAGACGACGAGGAGGTCGTGGCCGATGAGTGAGCGCAGTGAGGCGCAGTCATGAACGCCCTGGACATCTCGCGATGGCAGTTCGGCATCACGACGGTCTACCACTTCTTGCTGGTGCCGCTGACTATCGGACTTGCTCCGCTCGTCGCCGCCATGCAGACCGCGTGGGTCATCACCGGCAAGGATCACTGGCTGCGGCTGACCAAGTTCTTCGGCAAGCTGTTCCTGATCAACTTCGCGCTCGGCGTCGCCACCGGCATCGTGCAGGAATTCCAGTTCGGGATGAACTGGAGCGAGTACTCCCGGTTCGTCGGTGACGTGTTCGGCGCGCCGCTCGCGCTGGAGGGCCTGGTCGCCTTCTTCATGGAGTCGACGTTCCTCGGGCTGTGGATCTTCGGCTGGTCGCGATTGCCGAAACTCGCGCACCTGGCCGCGATCTGGATGGTCGCCATCGGCGTGAACGCGTCGGCCTACTTCATCGTCGCGGCGAACTCGTTCATGCAGCATCCGGTCGGAGCGCGGTTCAATCCGGAGACCGGGCGGGCCGAGCTCGACAGCATCGTCGCGGTGCTCACGAACAACACACTGCTGGCGGCCTTTCCGCACGTCGTCGCCGGATCCTTCGTCACGGCAGGCACTTTCGTGGCCGGCATCGCCGGCTGGTGGATGGTGCGCAAGGCGCGCAGCGGCGATGCCGCGCAGCTGACCGAGGCGCGCACCATGTGGCGGCCCGCGGCGCTGGCCGGCACCTGGGTGATGTTGATTTCGCTGGTCGCGCTGTTCTTCACCGGCGACACCCAGGGCAAGCTGATGTTCGAGCAGCAGCCGATGAAGATGGCCTCGGCGGAATCGTTGTGCCACACCGAAACCGACCCCGACTTCTCCATCCTCACCGTCGGCACGCACAACAATTGCGACAGCGTCACCCACGTGCTCGAGGTGCCGTTCGTGCTGCCCTACCTGGCCAAGGGTCAGTTCAGCGACGTCACCCTGCCCGGCGTGGTCGATCTGCAAAAGGAATACAACGAGAAGTACGGCGTCGGCGACTACCGGCCGAACCTGTTCGTCACCTACTGGTCCTTCCGCGCGATGATCGGCCTGGCCGCGGGCTCGGCGCTGCTCGCGCTCGCCGGACTGTGGCTGACCCGACGCGGCCGGGTGCCGAACGAACGCTGGTTCTCCTGGCTCAGCCTGCTGATGATCCCGACGCCGTTCCTGGCCAACAGCGCGGGCTGGGTATTCACCGAAATGGGCCGCCAGCCCTGGGTTGTCGCGCCGAATCCGACGGGTGACCTGAACCTGCGGCTGATGGTGCAGCAGGGCGTGTCGAACCATTCGGCCGGGGTCGTGCTGTTCTCGCTGATCGTATTCACGCTGCTGTACGGCGGATTGGCGGTCGTCTGGTTCTACCTGATGCGGCGCTACGTGATTCACGGACCGGACCCGGCGCCGGCGACCACCGACGGTCCCGGCGATACCGGCGATCCTGGTCGGCACCGCGCCGAAGAGCCTGCCGTCGAACAACTTTCGTTCGCCTACTAGGAGCCGACGATGAGTCTGCAAGAGTTCTGGTTCGTGCTGATCGGGGTGCTGTTCACCGGTTACTTCGTGCTGGAGGGCTTCGACTTCGGGGTCGGAATGCTGATGCCGATCCTCGGCCGGGGCTCCGACACGCGAAGGCGGGTGGTGCTCAACACCATCGGCCCGGTGTGGGACGGCAACGAGGTCTGGGTGATCACTGCGGGCGGCGCCATGTTCGCGGCCTTCCCGGAGTGGTACGCCAGCATGTTCTCCGGGTTCTACCTGGCGCTGCTGTTGCTGCTGGTCGCGCTGATCCTGCGGATCTGCGCGATCGAATACCGCGGCAAGATCGACGACCCGCGCTGGCGGGCGCGCTGCGACCTCGGCATCGGAATCGGTTCCTGGATACCGGCACTCGCGTGGGGCTGGGTGTTCGCCAACATCGTGCACGGGGTGCCGCTGAACGAGAAGAAGCAGTTCGCCGGGTCGGTGTGGGATCTGCTCGGGCCGTACGCACTGCTCGGCGGGTTGACCACCGGACTGCTGTTCGCCCTGCACGGCGCGGTGTTCCTCGGACTGAAGACCGGCGGCGAGGTGCGCGCCGACGCGCAGCGCACGGCCAAGCTGCTGCTGGCACCGACGGCGCTGGTCGTCGGCGGGTTCGGCCTCTGGACGCAACTGGCCTACGGCACCGGGTGGACCTGGATTCCGTTGGCGCTCGCGGTGATCGGGCTGGTGGCCGCCGCGGCCGCGGTGTTCGCCGATCGCGACGGATGGGCGTTCCTCGGCACCGCCGTCGTGGTGGCGGCGGCGACCGCGCTGCTGTTCGGGTCGCTGTTCCCGAATGTGCTGCCCTCCACCATCGATTCGGCGTTCGACCTGACCATCCACAACGCCTCGTCGACGCCGTACACGCTGAAGGTGATGAGCTGGGCGGCGGTGCTGGTCACCCCGGTCGTGCTGGTCTACCAGGGCTGGACGTACTGGGTGTTCCGCAAGCGGATCACCGTCGACCAGATTCCCGCACCGGTCGGCTTGCCGCTCGGCTCCGCGAAGGACTGAGTCATGGCTCGCCCGCCCATCGATCCGCGCCTGTGGCGGTACGCCCGCTCGGCCCGCCGCTACCTGGCGCTGAGTGTCGCGCTGTCCGTGGTGGTCACGGGATCGATCGTGGTCGCGGCGGTCATGCTGGCCCGGGTGCTGGCCGGGGTCGTCACCGATCCCGGCCGGCGCACGCCGGCCGGGTGGACGACGGAGCTGCTGGTGTTCGCGCTCGCCGTCGCCTGCCGGGTGCTCGCCACCTGGGTGCAATCGCGGTTGGCGCACCGGGCCGGCGCGGGCGTGGTGGCGGAGCTCGAGACCGCCGTGCTCACCGCGGGCGCGCGGTTGTCGCCGCGGGAACTCGAAAGCCGCAGAACCGAACTCGCGGTTGTGGTGGGTACCGGGCTGTCGGGGTTGCGCGGGTATCTGATCGGATATGTTCCCGCGCTGCTGCTTGCGGTGCTGGTCCCGCCGATCGTGCTGGCGGTCATCGCGATTCACGATCCGGTCTCGGGGCTGATCGTGGTGATCACGCTGCCGTTGATTCCGATCTTCATGATCCTGATCGGCCTGCTGACGCAGGGGCGGGCCGAGGCGACGCTCACGGCCACGACCCGGCTTTCGGATCAACTGCTCGATCTGTTCGCGGGAATGCCTACGCTGCGGGCCCTCGGCCGTGAGCGCGGTGACTCCGGGAGTTCTGCTGCGGGCGTAGCGGATTCGGCGGAGGCGCGGCCCGGCACGATGGCCGGGCGGGTGCGCGAGCTCGGTGACGGGTTGCGGCAGCGGACGATGCGGGCGCTGCGCATCGCGTTCCTGTCCTCGATGGTGCTGGAGCTGCTCGCGACCTTGAGCGTCGCGCTGGTCGCGGTGTCCATCGGCCTGCGGCTGGTGTTCGGTGAGATGAGCCTGTACGCGGGCCTGGTTGCCCTCGTGCTGGCTCCCGAGGTGTATCTGCCACTGCGGATGGTGGGGGAGCGGTTCCATGCCGCACAGGACGGAATGGCGGCCGCGGACAAGGCCTTCGCCGTACTCGAGTCCGAGTCGGGAGTGGCCGATTCCGGCGGCCGGACCTCCGAGGTCGCCGAGCCGTGGCGTTGCGGCGGACTCGTCCGACTGAGTGAACTGTCGGTCGCGACGCGGAACGGGTTTGCGCCCCGGGAATTGTCGGCAGAGCTGCGACCAGGTGCGCTGACCGTGCTCGCCGGACCGAACGGCAGCGGGAAATCGACGGCGGTACAGGCGATCCTCGGCCTGATCGCACCGGACCACGGTTCGGTGACCGTGGACGGTGTCGACGTGCGCGATCTGGATCAGGACGAATGGTGGGCACACCTCGCGTGGCTCCCGCAGCGTCCGGTGCTGGTGCCGGGCACCCTGCGCGAAAACCTGGAGCTGTTCGGCGCGCGGGCCGGGTCGCCGGTCGCGCACGGACCCGCCCGGGTCGTCGATGATCTCGAAGCCGCCTGTGCGGCAACCGGATTCGACACGGTCCTGGATGAACTGCCCGACCGCTGGGACACCCTGGTCGGCCCCGGCGGCGTCGGCCTCTCGCTGGGCCAGCGCCAGCGCCTCGCACTGACCAGAGTCCTCGCCACCGACCGCCAGATCCTGCTCCTCGATGAGCCCACCGCCCACCTCGATGCCGGCAGCGAGACCTCCGTCCTGGCGGCCTTGCGCCAACGCGCCCGCGACGGCGCCACCGTCATCGTGATCGGCCACCGCCCAACAGTTCTCGCCGCAGGCGACCACGTTGTCCAGGTGCGCGCCGAGGCCGGCGAACTGGCCGAGGTGACGATCCGATGAGCCGGCCAGCGACGATTCGACCGCATGGCGGCGACGGCCCGCTCGGCGTCGGCCGGCGGTCTCACCCGGCCGCGGCAGGCTCCGGTCGCGGGCGAACTCGGGGGATGAGTGCGATCGCGCGACGCGTGCCGACGCCCGGAAGCAGGCTCGGGTCGGTGGCGCTTGCCGAGTGGTGGACCGCTCGGGTGGTCCTGCGGCGGCGCATGGTTGCTGGGCGCGGCGCAACCGGCGGTTCAGGCATGGTGCGGCCATGACCGCGGCGGACGGGGGTGCTTCGGTGCGTGACGATGTGCGGCGGATGTGGGCGTTGCTCGAACTGTCCCGGTGGCGGGTGCTGGTGGCGATCGGGTGGGGCGTGCTGGCGCTCGGGAGCGGGCTCGGGCTGGCCGCGCTCGCGGCGTGGTTGATCGCCCGGGCTTGGCAGATGCCGCCGGTGCTGGATCTGAGCATCGCGGTGGTGACCGTACGGGCGCTGGGGATTTCGCGGGGGCTGGCGCGGTATCTGGAACGGCTGGCCACGCGTGATGTCGCACTGCGGGCGATGGCGACGGCGCGCACCACGGTCTACCGAACGCTGGCCGGATCGGACTTCTGGTTGCGCAGGCCCGCCGGTTCGCGCACGGCGGTCGACGGCGCGGACCGCTCCGGGGCCGACGGGCCGCTCCGTCGCGGCGACCTGCTCGTCCGAACCGGCAGCGACATAGACGATCTCGGCGCCGTGGTGGTTCGAGTATTCGTTCCGGTCGCGGTCGCCGCCGTGCTGTCCGCGGTGGCGATCGGTTTGCTCGCCACGATTTCGGTGGCCGCGGCCGCGATTCTGGCCGGGGCACTGACGCTGTCCGGGATTGTCGCGCCGTGGCTGTCGGCGAAGGCGGCGCGCGAGGCGGAACGAGCCGTGCGCGCGGACCGGGCGGAGTTCACCGCACAGGCCCTGACGGTGCTGGATCACGCGGCGGAACTGCGCGTCGCCGGTCGGCTGGACGCGGCCCTCGACGCCGCGACCAAGGCCGCTCGGCGCGCGGTCGCGGCGGAAGACAAGGCCGCCGCGCCGAGCGCGTGGTCGGCCGCGGCCACCCCGCTCTCGATCGGCGCGAGCGTGCTGGGTGCCCTGCTGATCGGCATCGCCCTTTACGGTCCGTCCGGCGGTGCACCGGGCGCGATGACACCGATGGCCCTCACCGTGCTCGTCCTGCTGCCGCTCTCGGCCTTCGAAGCGGTCGGCCCACTGCCTGCCGCGGCGCAGGCGCTGACCACCGCCCGCGCGGCCTTGCATCGGCTGATCCGGCTCGACGGCGGCGCTCGGGCGGACGATGCCGGCGAGCGCAGTGCAGCCTTCGAAGGCCCGCTGTCCCAACAGCTTCCGGAGATTCCCGCCGGCCGCCGGATCACAGTCGTCGGGCCGAGCGGCGCGGGGAAGACCACGCTGCTGATGACGTGGGCGGGTCTGTTCGGCACCCCCCGCACCGGTGTGACTTTCTTCGCCGAAGACGCCCACCTGTTCGGCACCTCGGTACTGGAGAACCTGCGCGTCGCCCGCGGCGACGTCACCGAGGAGGAAGCCGAAACCGCTTTGCGCACAGTAGGTCTCGGCGACTGGCTGAACTCCCTGCCGGAGGGCGTGCACACCGATCTGATCGGTGGCGCGGCCGCCGTCTCCGGCGGTCAGCGCCGCCGCATCCTGCTGGCCCGAGCGCTCGTGTCTCCGGCGCGGGTCCTGCTGCTCGACGAACCCACCGAACACCTCGAGGCCGAGGTGGGCGCAGACCTGTTGCGCGCCTTGCTCGATGCCGGCAGCGGCCTGGTCGCCCCGGATCGGACTGTGGTCGTCGTCACACATCAGCTGCCGCCGGGCAACCGGGCCGACGTGATCGTCCACATCGACGCATCAGCCCAGGTCACGGTCGATTTCGCGGGCGGCGGAGTCCCCACTTCAGCCCACCGAGAAATTCCGTTGCCGACCCGCTGAGTCGTGGCTAGATTCGTTGGTACACAAGGAAGGAGGTGGTTCGAAGAATGTATGTTCAAAGGACTCGTGAGGTGGCTGCGCGCTAGCGCCACCGCTGCAGGTGATTCGCCGCGCGAGCGTTAGCGAATTCCACGCAGTCACCCGGCCCCCGAGCCCCCGTTTGAGTCCGAACGGGACCCGTACGTCTAACCCACGTACCGGTAAGGCTCGGGGGCTGTTCCGCCTCTCCGGGTATTCAGGCCAGACTCGTGTGCCGCGGTGGCGCCGTTGGCGGCCGGCGGTGAGTTGGTTGCAGAGTTAGCCGGTACCCGGTGAGTTACCCATGTGCTCGCGAGATCAGTGGGCGAAAAGGGCGAAGAGGCCGGGCGGCTAGCCGATGTAGCGCTGGAGGCGAGCCGAGAGGCGGGGCTCGAGTGGGCCGTCGGCCACTACGCGCTCTTCTACGTAAGCCAGGTCGCCGCCCTCTACGATGCCGTAGAGGCGCTTGGCGCCGCCGACCACGATGCCGGACTGGCTGCGGATGACCACGTCGGTGGCGAGCTCCCAGGACGACTGGGTGAGCGCCTGGCCGTAGAACAGTTCGACGATGCCGGAGCTGTGCGTGAGCAGCAGCTCGATCACCTCGTCGTTGCCGTCGATGCCGACCCGCCAGAAACCGCTCTCGCGCAGATCCGGGCCGGAGTAGTTGCCCTCGGTGTCGAGGAACCAGGAGCGGGACTCCCAGGACAGGTAGTCGCCGCCGTCGTGCGCCACGACGATCTGCTGACCGAACCGGTAGTCGCCGCGCTCGGGGCTGTTGCCCTCGCCCTCGCCGCGCCAGACGCCGACCATGGGCAGCAGCGCGAGCATGGAGGAACTCAGGTCCGGCCCGAGCCGCAGGTTCGCGGTGTCCTCGGGCAGCGGTAGATCCGGCAGCGCCGGAATGTTGCGAACGCCGGTCGACTTCGCCCGCTCGACGGCCTCGGACACGGCCTGATCGCCGCTTCGGCGAGGAGCCGAATCGGCGGAGCCGTTGCCGTTCAGTTGTTCACTCGCTTGCTCGGCCGGATTAGAACCCTCGCTCGCGAGATCGCTCATGACTCGGTGAACAGCCGGTAGAAGACGTACAGGCCGAACCAGCCGATGAGGATGGCGACGGCCACCAGCAGAATCTCGAAGAAGAGGACCACATTTGGAGTCTAACGACAATCGCCCCCGGATACGCAGACGGCCCCGGTGCTTCCCGTCATAGTTGGGGAAGCCCGGGGCCGTCGGCTGCGTACGGTCGGCTTATTTGGCGACCGCGACGTCCACGGGATGGATGCCCGCGCCCTCCGGGCGAACCTCCGCCGAGCCGTTGCCGGCCGAGGAGAGCGCCCGCAGCGTCCACGCACCCGGCGCGGCGAAGAAGCGGAAGTCACCGGTGCCGGAGGCGACGACCTCGGCGGTGAAGTCACCGTTGCCGTCGAGCAGGCGCACGAACGCGCCGCCGACCGGCTGGCCGTCGGTGCTCAGGACACGGCCGGTGATGACCGTCTCCTTCTCCACATCGACGCCCGCGGGAATGGCCTGACCCTGGGTAGGTGCTGCGCACATGGTGTTTACGCTCCCAACTCGATCGGTGCACCGACGAGGGAGCCGTATTCGGTCCAGCTCCCGTCGTAGTTCTTGACATTGCTGTGGCCGAGCAGCTCCTGCAGCACGAACCAGGTGTGCGAGGAACGCTCGCCGATGCGGCAGTAGGCGATGGTCTCCTTCTCGCCGTCCAGGCCCGCTTCCTTGTAGATCTCGGCGAGCTCGGCGTCGGACTTGAACGTGCCGTCCTCGTTCGCGGCCTTGCTCCACGGCACGTTGATCGCGGTGGGGATGTGGCCGGGACGCTGGCTCTGCTCCTGCGGCAGATGCGCGGGCGCCAGGATCTTGCCGGAGAACTCGTCGGGCGAACGGACGTCGACCAGGTTCTTGGTGCCGATGGCGGCGATGACCTCGTCGCGGAACGCGCGGATGGTCACGTCGGGGGCGGCGGCCTTGTACTGGGTGGCCGGGCGGCTGACGCCGTCGGTGGACAGCGGGCGGCCGTCGAGCTCCCACTTCTTGCGGCCACCGTCGAGCAGCTTGACGTTGTTGTGGCCGTACAGCTTGAAGTACCAGTAGGCGTACGCGGCGAACCAGTTGTTGTTGCCGCCGTACAGGATCACCTCGTCGTCGTTCGCGATGCCGCGCGCCGAGAGC
This sequence comes from Nocardia sp. NPDC006044, assembly GCF_042871115.1. Classification (NCBI taxonomy): domain Bacteria; kingdom Bacillati; phylum Actinomycetota; class Actinomycetes; order Mycobacteriales; family Nocardiaceae; genus Nocardia; species Nocardia sp. NPDC006044. The sequence goes on along the minus strand of NZ_JBIAID010000006.1, from coordinate 28,156 downwards.
AGATCGGAGAACTGCTCCTGGTTCACGAAGTCACGACGAACTTGATCCTGCAGGTCCTTCTTCCAGTCGAGCCGGACGGCACCTTCGATGTGGCCACCGTCATAGGCGGAGGTGTCCTCGTCGACCTCGACGAAGACGATGCCGGGGGCGTTGAGGTTCTCTTCGGCCCAGTCCACGGAGACCAGGACATCGGAGCGAGCCATGTTGTTCCTTTCAGAGATGACTTGCGGATCAGTTCGGTGCCGGGGACCCGGCGGTGTGAACGTCAGCCCCGGAGGCGGTAGCTTGCGTAACCGCGGAGGGGTCGTGAACACCGCCAGTAGGAGCAGTCCGGCGGAAACGGGCTACCAGGGGATAGATCTGGCAGCCCAGGCAGATCCCGAACGCCGCGTTCAGGAAGGCGGCGAACAGGGCAAAGCCGGCGAAGACCGCGCCGACGACTGTGGAGCCGAGCGCGAAGCCCAGCAGGCTGACCGTCGCGAAGACCAGGCCGAGCAGCTGCGCGAACTTCAGCGGCGGCACGGGTTCGGTCTCGGTGGTCGGGGCCACCCGGGGCGCGACGAACTTCGCGTAGAGCCGGCCGTATGGATGCTTGCGCGGTCCGTAGGCGGCGCCGATCGCGAAGACGACGGCTTGGATGGCGATGAGCACCGCGGCGGCGATGGGGGAGAAGATGGCGGCGATCAGCACCAGGACGAGGACGGCGGTGGTGACCCACGCGGCGAAGCGGGGTCCGCGAACATCTACCTGCCCGTTGGCAATTGGCTGATTCTGCGAAGTTTTACCGATTTCGGTGGACATTGTGCGTACTCCTGCGCTGGATGCGACTGATGGCTGGAAAATTGCCAGTTCGCCGGGGGATCATGGAGATCACTCGCACGGCGGACAGAGGTCGGCGTCAGGAAATCTGGGAAAGCCGACCGCTCAGCGGCACAGGCAGCAACAACCACCGAGGCGGCACAGATCAACTGTGCGGCGTCGGGTGAGCATCAGCTCGTGGTTGTAAAGCACGAAAGCAGTTTACCTAATCGGGCGGGAGAAAAGGACCCCGGGTTGATCACAGCTGCCCGGGAATCCTGTCAAGGCGGCTAAGCGGCGACGGTCAGCGGCTCGAGCGCGGAACGCAGATCGGTCACCTTCGGCACGCCGGAGATCCGAAAGCGTTCGCGGCCTTCACTATCGAAGACGAACGTGGTCGGCAGCGAGAGCACGTTCAGTTCCTTGGCCAGCGCCGGCTCCGCGTCGATGTCGACCTCGATGTCCAGCGGCGGCTGCGCGGACTCGGCCAGCTGGCCGGTGACGTCGGCGACGACGCGGCGTACCGCGGCACAGGGGCCGCACCAGTCGGCGGAGAAGTGCAGTACCGCGGGCACCGATCCGGTCACGCCGACGGCGGCGAGCAGATCGGCCCGGGCCGAGGGGATTTCGATGACATCCGCCGCGCGGACTCTGCCCTCACGGCGGCGCAAGATGACACCCACCGCCAGCGCGGCGAGCAACATCACTGCCAGAATTGTGATTTCGATCATGGTCGCTGCAATCGGTCGAGGTCGATCGTCACGTTCACGCCCTTGCCCTCCACTACGATCCATCCGCCTTGCGCGCTCACCTTGGTGGGATGGACACCGAACGGCAATTCCTTGATGTCGATAGTACGGGTGAAGCGCGCGAGCACCGCCGAGCGAGTGGCCGCGGGAATGGCCTCCTCCGGGATGGTCTTGTCGTTGCCCGCCTGCGGGCAGAAGCCGGTCGCGACGACTTTCACCTGGTCACCGTCGAGGGACAGGTCGGCTTGGACGAAGACCTTGTCGGTGCCGTATTGCACACTGGCCAATTCCGGCAGGCTGCCGAACAGGCACAGCGGCTCGTCGTCGGCCGCGGTCATGCCGGACCCGCCGGAGCCGCCCGTGCCGTCGGACTTGTCCCGCTGCGGCGGGCCCTTCACCTGCAGGTCGGGGATGGTGAACAGGCGGCCGAGCTCGGTCGGCCCGATCCGCAGCGAGCTGGCGACCTGCTCCGCGGGCACGTCCTTCAGACTGCCGTCGACCAGATCGTGCAGCGGGATCCGCACCCCGGTCAGGTTCGCCTCGAATTCGTATTCCCCCGGCGTATGCGGCAGATTGCCGCTCGCCCTGATCCAGACATCGTCATAGCGACCGCCCGCCGCCTGCACGAGGAAGGAAACACCGCGGATCGCGACCGCGGGATCGGCGGGCAGATCGGTGCCCTGGCGTAGTGCGCGCGAGACCCGGTATTCCGAATAGGCGGCGACGCTGAAATCAATGACCACTGCCAGTCCCGCGAGAATCAGCAGCCCGATGATGAGCTTGCGCATTGCTGAACCTTATAGAGCGCTTGCGAGCCGCGAATGCGCGAGGCCGCATAGAGCGCTTGCGAGTCGCGAATGCGCGAGGCCGCATAGAGCGCTTGCGAGTCGCGAATGCGCGAGGCCGTGTAGCGGGGGTTGCGGGCGCCGTGGCATCGGAGGCGGGCGCGACAGTGCATTTCTGGTATCAGACATATCACTCGGCATGACTCGGCGACCCGGATGGCGAGGTCATCGGGGTCGACGCGCTAATCTTGCATCCGAATTACCTGTGATCAGCGACGTGGCCCCCGGCAGTGCGGCTGTTGTCCAACGGAGCTACGAGATGGGAGGAGAGCTTGTGGAGCTACTCCTGCTGACCTCCGACCCCAACCCCGACGCGGTGTTGCCCTCGCTGTCGTTGCTGGCGCACAACGTGCGTCCGGCGCCGACCGAGGTCAGTTCGCTGCTGGAGGCGGGCACCGCGGACGTCGCACTGGTAGACGCCAGGACCGACCTGGCCGCCGCGCGCGGCCTGTGCCGCCTGCTCGGCAGCACCGGGTCGTCGGTGCCGGTGGTGGCCGTGCTGACCGAGGGCGGCCTGGTCGCGGTGAACGCCGACTGGGGACTCGACGACATCCTGCTGCCCGGAACCGGGCCGGCCGAGCTGGATGCCAGGCTGCGCCTGCTGGTCGGCCGCAACGGCGGCGTGGCCAGCCCGGAGAACTCCGGCAAGATCACGCTGGGCGAGCTGGTGATCGATGAGGGCACCTACACCGCCCGGCTACGCGGCCGTCCGCTCGACCTGACCTACAAGGAATTCGAGCTGCTCAAATACCTCGCTCAGCACGCGGGCCGGGTGTTCACCCGGGCCCAGCTGCTGCAAGAGGTGTGGGGCTACGACTTCTTCGGCGGCACCCGCACGGTCGATGTGCATGTCCGGCGGCTGCGCGCCAAGCTCGGCAGCGAGTACGAATCGCTCATCGGCACCGTGCGCAACGTCGGCTATAAAGCGGTGCGCCCGTCGCGGACCGCGGCCAAGGGCGAATCGGCGCCCGTTGCGGAGGACGAGCCGGAGGGCACCGACGACGCGCCGCTCGCTCCGGTCAACGGCTCCGTGCAGTGAGTTCGGCGGGTCCGCCGAACAATCCGAAACGCCGTCGCGTCATTATGTGTTCGCGTCGCGTTCAGCGCGCCGGGCGCGGTGTCCGGCGCGCCGCGGCCGGGACGTGGATCGGCCGCGGCCGGTCGCGAAATGCGGGGCCGCGCAATGACGTTGTCCGGGTAGGGCGCCCACTCGGGATGCCGCGGAACGCGAGGAATGGAGCCCGATGAACGGCGTCGCAACAGAGTGGACCGAGCGGCTGGACGCGGCCACCGCCGCGGATGTCCGGCAACTACTCGAACGCGCGGTCGCCGCCGATGGCGTGGCCCCGATTTCCGAACAGGCCGTCCTGTCGCTGAGCGCGGGCGATGGCCCCGCGGTGCGGCATTTGATCGCCGTGCGCGACGACGCGATCGCCGGTTACGCGAATCTCGTTCCGGCCCATGGCGAACACCCGGCGATGGCCGAGGTCGTGGTCGATCCGCCGGCCCGCGGGCACGGCATCGGCAGCGGTGTGGTCGCGACGGCACTCGCCGAGGGCGGACCGGGCACCCGGGTCTGGGCGCATGGAAATCTGCCCGCCGCCAAGGCGGTCTCGGCCCGGCTCGAACTGATCACCGCGCGCGAGCTGTGGCAGATGCGCCGCCCACTGGCAACGCCCGAGCTACCGGAAATCACCGCCCGTGGCCGAGTGGCCATCCGCACCTACGCGGGCCCCGCCGACGACGCCGAGATCCTGCGGGTGAACAACGCCGCGTTCGCCTGGCATCCGGAGCAGGGTGGCTGGACCGAGCGCGATATCGAGGTGCGCCGCGCCGAGTCCTGGTTCGACCCGAAGGGCCTGTTCCTCGCGACGGACACCGCCGATCCCGGGCGCGTCCTCGGATTCCATTGGACCAAGGTGCATTACGACGAAAACCCGGCGGTCGGCGAGGTCTACGTGGTCGGCATCGACCCGGCCGCGCAGGGGCGCGGACTCGGCCGGCTGCTGACCCTGGTCGGCCTGCATTATCTGCGCGAACGCGGCCTCGCCGAGGTGTTGCTCTACACCGAGGCCGACAACACCGCCGCGGTGCACACCTACACCCGGCTCGGGTTCACTCCGGCGCACATCGATGTCGCCTATTCGGCGGCCTCAGCTGAATAGCAGGGGCCGCTGCGGGGGTGTCTGAGTAAAACTGCGGCAAATGTCACACATAACGGGCTTAATCGCGCTTGCCTGTTCACCCGCCGTTCACTCAGGTCGGTCCAACTGTCAACCACGTGACTTTACGTTGATTGGTGGGCAGCCCACGGCTGCCTGGTGCGCGAGTTCCCCGCGAACAGCACCACATCACCCGTCCGGGCCAGGTGAGGGACCGGACGAGTAGGACGCCTTTCCGGAGGAATAGTGAATCTCAAGCGCAGCAGCGCCCTCGTTGGTGTGCTGGCCGTCGGTGCCATGACGCTCGCCGCCTGTGGCAGCGACGACAACACCACGGCCGGCAACGACGGCACCACTGCCAAGTCGGACATCGCCTGCGGTGGCAAGAAGGCGCTCAAGGCGAGCGGCTCCTCGGCGCAGAAGAACGCGATGGACCGCTTCGTCGCGGCCTACGAGGCCAACTGCGGCGGCAGCACCCTGAACTACACGTCGAGCGGCTCCGGCGCGGGCGTCAACGAGTTCCTCGGCGCCCAGACCGATTTCGGTGGCTCCGACTCGCCGCTCAACGCGAAGAAGGACGAGATCACCAAGGCGCAGGACCGCTGCGGCGCGCCCGCCTGGAACCTGCCGACCGTCTTCGGCCCGATCGCCATCACCTACAACATCGACGGCGTCACCGACCTCGTGCTGGACGGCCCGACCGCCGCCAAGGTGTTCAACGGCACCGTCGCCACCTGGGACGCCCCGGAGATCAAGGCACTCAACCCGAACGCCAAGCTGCCCTCGGACAAGATCTCGGTGATCTTCCGCAGCGACGAGTCGGGCACCACCGACAACTTCCAGCTGTACCTGGACGCGGCCTCCGACGGCGCGTGGGGCAAGGGCGCGGGCAAGGCGTTCGCCGGCGGTGTCGGCGAGGGCGCGAAGGGCAACGAGGGCACCTCGGCCGCCATCAAGAGCACCAAGAACTCGATCACCTACAACGAGTGGGCGTTCGCGAAGTCGCAGAACCTGTCCATCGCGCAGATCATCACCTCGGCGAGCAAGGACCCGGTCAAGCTGACCGCGGCCTCGGCGGGCAAGTCCATCGACGGCGTGAAGGTCAAGGGCGAGGGCAACGACCTGGTGCTCGACACCAGCTCGTTCTACAAGCCGACCGAGGCCGGCGCGTACCCGATCATGCTCGCCACGTATGAGATCGTCTGCTCGAAGTACAAGGACGCGGACACCGCCAAGGCGGTCAAGGCGTTCCTGACCTCGGCGACCACCAACGGCCAGAAGGGGCTCGACGAGGCCGGGTACGTTCCGATCCCGGACAAGTTCAAGACCCGCCTGACCACCGCGATCAACGCCATCTCCTGATCGCACTGTTGTAGCCATGACCGTGCACCCTGAGGTGACCGCCGCGGGCTCGTCGGATTCGACGGGCCCGGGGGCGGCCGGAGACATTCCCCCTATGTCGAGTGAACCTGGCACCGAGCCGGCCCAAAAGGCTCGTCCCGCCCATAGCAACCGGGCCGAGATCATCTTCCGGTCTCTGGCCACCGCTTCGGGCGCGACCATCGTCGCCGCTATCGCGCTGATCGCGTTGTTCCTGTTGATCCGCGCGGTGCCCTCGGTCATGGCGAACGAGGCCAACTTCTTCACCAGTTCCGAGTTCAAGACCGGCGATGCCGACCATCTGCGGTTCGGCATCAGGGACCTGTTCATGGTCACGGTGCTGAGCTCGGCGTTCGCGCTGGTCATCGCGGTCCCGATCGGTGTGGGGATCGCGCTGTTCCTGACCCACTACGCGCCGAAGGCCCTGTCGCGGTCGTTCGCGACGCTGACCGATCTGCTGGCCGCGGTGCCTTCGATCGTGTTCGGCCTGTGGGGGTTCCTGGTCCTCGCGCCGCATTTGAAGCCGGTGCAGCAGTTCCTCAACGACAACCTCGGCTGGTTGTTCCTGTTCTCCGACGGCAATGTGACCATCTCCGGCGGCGGCACGATCTTCACCGCCGGCGTGGTGCTGGCGGTCATGATCCTGCCGATCATCACGTCGGTCTCGCGTGAGGTGTTCGCGCTGACGCCGCCCGCGCACATCGAGGCGGCGCATGCGCTCGGCGCGACGAAGTGGGAGATGGTGCGGATGACCGTGCTGCCCTACGGCCGCAGCGGTGTGATCGCAGGCTCCATGCTGGGGCTCGGGCGCGCCCTCGGTGAGACCATCGCGGTCCTGGTCGTGCTGAAGACCTCCGCGCAGGCGGGCGGCTGGTCGCTGTTCGACGGCGGTTACACCTTCGCCTCCCGGATCGCCGCCTCGGCGTCGGAATTCAGTTCACCGCTGCCCACGGGTGCCTACATCGCCGCCGGTTTCGTGTTGTTCGCGCTGACCTTCGTCGTCAACGCCCTGGCACGGCTCGCGGCAGGCGGAAGGGTTAACGGATGACCAGCACAACGCTCGACCAGCCGATCAAGGCGCCGACCTTCCGTGACGTGAGCTTCGGCCGCAAGATTCGCAACAACATCGCGACCGTGGTGGTGTGGCTCTGCTTCGCCATCGCCCTGGTGCCACTGGCCTGGGTGCTGTTCACGGTGATCAGCAACGGCATCGAAGCGGTCGCGTCGCTGGACTGGTGGCAGAAGTCGCAGAAGGGCATCCTGCCCGAGCAGACCGGTGGCGGCGTCTACCACGCCATCTACGGCACCATCGTGCAGTCCGCGGTGGCCGCGGTGATCGCGGTGCCGATCGGCGTCATGGCCGCGGTCTACCTGGTGGAGTACGGCCGGGGCAGGCTGGCCAAGGTGACCACCTTCATGGTCGACATCCTCGCGGGCGTGCCGTCCATCGTCGCGGCGCTGTTCATCTTCGCGCTGTGGATCGCCACCCTCGGCTTTCCGCAAAGCGCTCTGGCGGTGTCGTTGGCAATGGTGCTGCTGATGTTGCCGGTCGTTGTGCGCAGCACCGAGGAAATGCTGAAGCTGGTCCCGGACGAACTGCGCGAGGCCTCCTACGCGCTCGGCATTCCCAAGTGGAAGACCATCGTCCGGATCGTCGTGCCCACTGCGCTGCCGGGCATGATCAGCGGCATCCTGCTGGCGCTGGCCCGGGTGATGGGCGAGACCGCGCCGGTGCTGGTGCTCGTCGGCTACAGCAAGTCGATCAACACCAACCTCTTCGACGGCAACATGGCCTCGCTCCCGCTGCTGATCTACCAGGAGCTGGCGAACCCGGAGGCCGCCGGTCGCGAACGCGTGTGGGGTGCGGCCCTGACGCTGATCCTGCTCATCGCGCTGCTGTACGCGGCGGCCGCGGTCGTCAACAAGCTGCTCACGCGGAATCGATAGGAAACTCAGATGGCCAAGCGGATCGACGTCAAAGACCTGAACATCTTCTACGCAAAGTTCCACGCGGTCGCCGACGTGGACCTGACCGTGCTGCCGCGCAGTGTCACCGCCTTCATCGGCCCGTCGGGTTGCGGTAAGTCCACCGTGCTGCGCTCGCTCAACCGCATGCACGAGGTGACGCCGAACGCCCGCGTCGAGGGCGCGGTGCTGCTCGACGGCGAGGACATCTACGGCTCGCAGGTCGACCCGGTGGGCGTGCGCCGCACCATCGGCATGGTGTTCCAGCGCCCGAACCCGTTCCCCACCATGTCGATTCGGGACAACGTGGTGGCCGGGCTGAAGCTACAGGGCGTGCGCAACAAGAAGGAGCTCGACGAGGTCGCCGAGCGTTCGCTGCGCGGCGCGAACCTCTGGAACGAGGTGAAGGACCGCCTGGACAAGCCGGGTGGTGGCCTGTCCGGCGGTCAGCAGCAGCGACTGTGCATCGCCCGCGCGATCGCGGTGTCGCCGGACGTGCTGCTGATGGACGAGCCCTGTTCGGCCCTGGACCCGATCTCCACGCTGGCGATCGAGGACCTGATCACCGAGCTGAAGAAGGAATTCACCATCGTCATCGTCACCCACAACATGCAGCAGGCCGCCCGCGTGAGTGACCAGACCGGCTTCTTCAACCTGGAGGCCCAGGGCAAGCCCGGCCGCCTGGTCGAGATCGACGACACCGAGAAGATCTTCTCCAACCCCGGCAAGAAGGCGACCGAGGACTACATCTCCGGCCGCTTCGGCTAGTCCGCGCTGCCGACGAAAAAGCCCCGGTGCCAGACCCTTCGGTCGGGCACCGGGGCTTTTCTATCTGCCCGTTTCGATGTACCGAGCTTTCCGTGACCATCGCGGGACGGCCCGCCGATTGGCCGATCTCGTCGGCAGTCGTCGAGAAAAGCCTGGGCGCGGTTGACTATTGCTGGGTTGGTTCGGGTTCGGCCGTTTGGATCACATAGTTGTTCGGGCGATGCTCGCGCTCGGATTCGTTGCCGCGGGTCGGTGAGGGGAGGCCGAAGAGGCTGCTGCTCGCGGGGGATGTCGGGGCAGGGTTCCCGGTGTAGGTGGCGGTGTTGTTCGGCGCGGGGGCCTGCTCGGCCGATTGGGTGTGCGTGTTGGCCTGTGGCGTTTGTGGTTGTCCGGCCTGAGTGTTGGCCGGTGGTGGCTGCGGCTGTCCGGCTTGGGTATTGGCCGGCGGGTTTTGTGGTTGTCCGGTTTGAGTGTTGGCCAGCGGGGTTTGTGGCTTGTCGGTGGTGCCGGGGTGGGCGCTGTCCGGAGTGCCTGGTGCGCTGGGCTTCTGCGGTTCGGCGGGGGTGTTGTCGACGGCGTGATCGACGCTGGTGATTATTTTGTCCGCGGCACTGGCGAACTTCTCGGCTGCGTTGCCGCCCGCGTCGATGAGGTTCTTGCCTGCCTCGCCGCCGGCCTTGATGATGTCGTCCCAATTGTCGTCGAGCTTGGCGATCGAGTCGATCAAGGTGGGCACGCTGCCGGTGATCCCGCCGACCGTGCTGATCAGGTTGATGACGTTCGTCGGTGTCCAGGAATTCGGATCGTTGGCCGAACCGGACCCAACCTTGGTGGTGTCGGTATTGGCGGGTTGCTTGTTCTCGGTTTTGGCGGGTTGTTCTTTGTTCTCGGTTTTGGCGGGCTGTTCTTTGTTCTCGGTCTTGGCCGGTTGTTCCTTGTTCTCGGTCTTGGCCGGAGCCGCCGCACTCGGATCGCCGGCCTTTTCGTCCGCGACACTCTTCGGACTGCCCGCCACGGGCACCTGCTGGTCCTTCGCCTTTTCCTGAGTCGCCGCGGGAACCGTGTTCGCCGGCTGGTCGGCGCTGATCTCCTGCGCGGTGAGCGTCGACTTCGGCGAGCCGGTGACCGTGTCGATCGGATCGCCCTCGCCGAGCGCCGAGCTTTGGGTCTGCACCGCGGTGTTCGCCTGCTCGATGGCGGTGACGATGCCGGCCTGGGTGCCGACCATCTCGTTGAGCGCGGTGGTGATCGCCGTCTGATGGGTGTGCAGGTCTTCCTCGCTGGAGCCGTCACCCGACGCGGTGACCTGCCAATCGTCGGAGACCTTGAATCCGGCGGTGGTGGCCTCGGTGACCTTGTCCAGCAACGACTGCCGGTATCCGGTGAGCGTATTGCCGCCGTTGATCAGGGCATTGGCGAGTTCGGTCGTCTCCTGTGCCATCTTGTTGGCAGTGTCGCGGTCACCGGCTATCCGGTCGTAGGCCGCGTAATAGGCGTCGCCGCTCCAATGCGAGCCGGCGTCCCTGATCTGGGTGACCGTCTGGTCGATCAGCGTGCCGAACTCGGTATTGCGTGTCTTGATTTCCTCGCCGGCCTCGTTGAGTTTCCAAGGCTGCCATTGGTTTTGGACCTGGCTGAGGGTGGGGGTCTGGTCGCCGCTCTTCATTGCCCGCCGCCCAGCTTCTTCAGGCTGGCCTGGAAGTCGGTGTCCGTCACCTCGTAGTTGGCGGCGCCGCCCTTGGCGATATTGGATATTGCCTTGCCGCGCTGTGCCATTCGCAGCCAACCGGCCTCGATGGTCGCGCCGGCCGTGGTGCAGGCGTCGGTCACGGTGGAGCCGGGCAGCGCGGCGCTCAGCGCGTTGACGGTCGTGCTCACCTTCAGCGCGGCGATCTCGCCACTGATCTTGTCCATCGACGCGGCCAATGCGCGCAGCTCGGTAGGATCGACCTTCATTCCGCCCCCTCTGCCGAAACTCCCATAACGGCATCCGCGTAGCGAGTCATCCACCGCTCAGCTACCCGGCCAATCTTTCATCCCCGGCCCGCGAGACGTCAAGCCCCGCAACGTCGAACTGCCTGCCATCTTATGCGGACGGCAGGCAGTTCCGGACTATGACTCGGAGTCCGGATCCGGCGGCAACACGCCCGTAACCAAGAAGATGACCCGGCGGCCGATCTCCACGGCATGGTCGGCGAAGCGCTCGTAGTAGCGGCCGAGCAAAGTGACATCGACGGCCGCGGCGACGCCGTACTTCCAGTCGCGGTCCATCAGCAGCGTGAACAGGTGGCGATGCAGATCGTCCATCGCCTCGTCGTCCTCGTTGAGCTGCGCGGCGCGCTCCGGGTCGCGGGTCTCGAGCACCTCTTTGGCGCCCGCGCCCATGTTGACCGCGATGCGGCCCATCTCGGCGAAGTAGCCGTTGACCGCCTCGGGCAGCGCGTGGTTGGGGTGGCGCCGACGGGCCACCTTGGCCACGTGCAGCGCGAGCGCGCCCATCCGGTTGACGTCGGCCACGATCTGGATCGCGCTCACCACCTGCCGGAGGTCACCCGCGACCGGCGCCTGCAGCGCGAGCAGGGCGAACGCCCGTTCCTCGGCATCCTGGATCAGCTCGGCGATCCGGTCGGACTCGGTGATCACCTGCTCCGCCAGAGCGAGGTCGGCCTGGAGCAGCGACTGGGTGGCACGGTCCATGGCCGAGCCGGCCAGTCCGGCCATCTCGCCCAGGAGGTGGGCGAGATCGGCCATTTGCTCGTTGTAGATGACACGCATAAAACCAGACATTAGTTCCCAGGGCTGACCAAGTCACCAACGGAGGGTGAATGACCGGTGTTGAACGGTAGCGCCGGTGTTGCCGCAGGTCCGGTCCCCGCTACTTGCAGGTCTCGTCGGCCGCGTTGACGTGCTCCAGATCCGACGGCAGGGTGACCGGCGTCGCAGGGGCCATCGAGGGCACGTTAGAGATCGGGTCGCCGACCGGCGTCGGCGTGCGCACCGTGCCGTTGAAGTCGCCGCCGATGACCACCTCGACAATGCCGCCGAGATCGCTGGCCGACTCCATCAGCGCGCCGGGGATCGCGCTGGCCACCGTGGCCGCCGCGGCCTCCTGCCCGGCCCCGTACCGGACCTTCGAGGTGACCTCGCTGCCGCCGGAGTAGTTGCCGATGTTGAAGATGCCGAAACCCTGGTTGCCGAGCTTGGTCGCGGCCCGCTGGGCCAGGCCCGAGGTGCCGGAACCGTTGGACACCAGCAGCGACACCGTGCTCGGGTCGACGGCGGTCAGCTTGGGCGGGGTCGCCGGCGCGGACGGGATCGAACCGGGGGCCGGGGTGATCTTCTTCTCGCCGGGCAGCGGCTGATCGTCGCGGATCGCCTTGAAGATCGCCTTGATGTCCTGCTCGCGCGGGATCTCGTTGCCGTAGGAGGTGGTGCCCGCGGTCGGGATGGTCAGGAAGGTGACCGTGCCCGCGTCCAGTTTCTGCAGCGAGCGGCCGAGGGTGAGCAGGTCCTGGGGGGTGACCCGGTCGACCGAGGTGTGATTGGTGAACGCGTTGATGAAGCCGTTCAGCTTGCCGGGATCGAAGAGCACCTTGCTGGAGAGCGCGCCGCGCAGCAGCGAGGCCATGAAGCGTTGCTGCCGGTTGATCCGGTCGTAGTCGCTGCGCTCTTCGCCGTAGACATGCCGGGCGCGCACGTAGTTCAGCGCGGTCGAGCCGTTGACCTTCTGCTTGCCCGGGGTCTCCAGCACGGTGCCGAGGATCTCGTCGTTGATCGGCTTCGGCGAGCACACCTCGACGCCGCCGATCTGATCGACCATGGCCTCGAAGCCGGCGAAGTCGACCGCGATGAAGTGATTGATCGCGCTGCCGGTCATCCGCTGGATCGTGGTGAACAGGCACTTGGGCCCGCCGAGCGCGTAGACCGCGTTGAGCTTGTCGCCGATGGCCGACGGGAAGGTCTCGGCGGTGTACTGGGCCTTGTCGTTGTCCCAGCCGTTGCACTGCGGCCGGGTGACGTCGAGGTCGCGCGGGAACGAGACGACCACGACCCGTGAGCGATTCTTCGGAATGTTCACCAGCATCACGGTGTCCGCCCGGGAACCCTCGGCGTCGTCGAGCGTGCCCGCGCCGACCTGGCTGTTCACCCCCGCGCGGGTGTCGGTTCCGACGAGCAGATAGTTCTCGTCACCGAGCTGTGCGTCCGAGTCGACCACGTCGTCGCTGTTGTCGTCGATCGCCGAGATCTGGGTGAAGTTGTTGCCGGTGGAGCGCAGGTAGCTCCAGCCGCCGCCGGTGACGAGCAGGCACAGCACCGCGAACATGGTCAGGGCGCTGCGGCCGGCCAGGCGCAGCCGCTTGTTGCGGCGCTGCTTGCTGGCGGCCAGCCGGGACAGCGGCGCGGCGCCGACCGACTTGGGTTGCGCGGCACCGGATTCGTCGTTGGTGGGCCAGTCCGTCTGCTTGCGCTTGGCCCGGGTGGTCTCGGCCAGCGGCGGCAGGATGTCGGTGACCTCTTCGGCCGTCTCCTGCTTCGCCCTGGCGGCCGCCGGGGCGGATTTGCGGCCGTCCTCGCCGCGCCGGTTGGGCGTGCGGGCCGGGGGTGCGCCCGCGATGTCCTGGACGACCGGTGAGCCCGCGGTGCGGGTCGGGGATTCGGCGGGCCGCCGGGGCGGTTGCTCGGGTGGGCGTCCCGCGGCGGGCTGGCGACGGGTCGGCTCGCTCTGGCGCCGGGCGGGCTGGTCCGGCTGGCGCGGTGGATCTTGACGGCGCGCCGGTTCGGCCGGGCGACGCTGTGTGGATTCCGCCTGGTGTCGCTGTGTGGATTCCGCCGGGCGGCGTGGGGTCGATTCCGCCGGGCGGCGTGGGGTCGGCTCGGCGGGGCGCGCGTCGGGTCCGGCGGGTGCGGCCTGGCGCGGGCCGCGACTCGGCGCCGCACCGGTTTCCGGCGGCTGGGCGGCGCGCCGGCCGCGTCGGCCGGAACGCTCGTTGTCGACCTTCTGGACCAGATCCTGCACGGTCAGCGGGGCGGAGCCCGCGTCGGCGGTGGCGTCGGTATGCCGGGATCGCCGGGACGACCGGGAGCCGTCTCGGTCGTTGTCCTCCGTGGGATAGCGCTCCCACGGGGCGCGATCTCCGGGCCGTGGCGAACGCCCGTGCCGATCGTCACCCACCAACGAACCTCGCTTTTCGTCTACGTCGCCGCCTCGGGCCGTACTCGACCGGCTTGACCGATTCCGCAATGATAACGATTCCGCCACGGCGAGCCACCTGAGTGCGAAATCGAATTTGCCACACGGTGGTCTGGATACCCGAACCGGCGTCGCTTCGCCGGGGTGTCAGCCGTGCGCTATCGTCCGGTTCTCAGCCGCCACTGTGCATTACGTCGGCGGCGTGCGGTACGGCCGGGTCCTGCGGGTCGTCCAGCCAGCCGTGCGGCAGCGCGACTTTGCCTGGGGAGCCTTGTCTTCCGCGCGGACCCTCGGCGTCCCTGGGGAACGGCGCGGTCGGATCCAGCTGTCCGACAAGGTCTTCCAGCTCGGTGAGCCGCGACACCGTGGCGAACGCGCGGCGCAGTTCGGCGCCGACCGGGAAGCCCATCAGGTACCAGGCCATGTGCTTGCGTAAGTCACGCATGGCCTTGTCCTCGCCGAAATGCTCGGACAGCAGCGCACCGTGCCGGTACAGCACCTCGCCGACCTTGCCGAGGTTCGGCGGCGTGGGCAGCGCCTCCCCACGCAGCGCCGCCTGGAGCTCGGCGAACAGCCACGGGCGGCCGAGGCAGCCGCGGCCGACCACGACACCGTCGCAGCCGGTCTCGTCCATCATCCGGACCGCGTCGGCGGCGGAGAAGATATCGCCGTTGCCGAGCACCGGGATCGTGGTGACGGCATCCTTGAGCCGCGCGATCGCCGACCAGTCGGCCTGGCCGGAGTAGCGCTGGGCCGCGGTCCTGGCATGCAGCGCGACCGCTTGCGCCCCTTCGGCTTCCGCGATCCGCCCGGCGTCGAGATAGGTCAGGTGTTCGTCGTCGATGCCGATGCGGAACTTCACCGTCACCGGGACGCCCGCCGGTTCGGCGGCGGCCACCATGGCGCGCACGATCTGGCTGAACAGCGCCCGCTTGTACGGCAGCGCGGCGCCGCCGCCGAGCTTGGTGACCTTGGGCACCGGGCAGCCGAAGTTCATGTCGATGTGATCGGCCCAGCCCTCGCCGACGATGATCCGCACCGCCTCGCCGAGGGTGGCCGGGTCTACGCCGTAGAGCTGCATCGAGCGCGGCGACTCGTCCGCGTCGAACGCCATCATGTCCAGGGTCTTCTCGTTGCGCTCGACCACCGCCCGCGCGGTGATCATCTCGCAGACATAGATGGAGGTGGGGCTACCGAACTCGCGGCACAGCTTGCGGAACGCCAGATTCGTGATGCCCGCCATCGGCGCGAGCACCACCGCCGGATCGACCGGATACGGCCCGATCCGCAGCGCACTCTTCGCCCCGGTAGTCATCGTCACGCCGTCCAGTCTCTCATTTCCGCACGTAAGCGGCCTGTGCGGCCCCGGAACGGCCTGCTGGGACGCGAAAGTTATCGCGGCAGCGGGTATCTATTGACCGCGCAGCCGACGGTGATACCGCTCCCGGATTTCCGGATCGGGCTGCGCGTAAGCCGTTGTCGCCCCGGTGAATCGCGCGACCGCGAGTTGCGCGCGGTACGGCAGCAGCTGCGCGGTCTTGATGATCGCGGCCAGCCTGCGCGGCACCGTCACCATCGGCTTGCCCGTGACCACCGTCCGCACGATGGCCTGCGCGACATCCTCGGGATCGACGGTCGTCATCGGCTCGATCCAGCCCGGCATGTTCGCGCCGGCCGACAGCTCGGTGCGCACGATGCCCGGCAGCACGGCGGAGACCCGCACTCCGTGTTCCTTCAGTTCCAGATGCAGCGCCGAGGTGAAGCCGACCACCGCGTGCTTGGTCGCGCAGTAGGTGGCCAGCCCCGGAAACCCTTGGGTGCCTGCCAGAGACGCGATATTGATCAGATGCCCGCTGCCGCCCGCGAGGAACCGCTCGGTAGCCAGCCGCGACCCGGTGATCACCCCGCGCAGGTTGATGTCGACGATCCGGTCGGTCATCGCCTCCTCCTCGTCCGCGAACAACCCGGTCGGCATGATGCCGGCGTTGTTGACCAGGACATCCAGCGGCCCGAGGTGCTGTTCGAGCGCGTCCAGGAACGCGGCGAACGACTCGCGGTCGGTCACGTTCAGCGGCAGTCCGATGATCGTCGCGTCCGGGTCCGCGCCGAGTTCGACGGCAGTCTTGGCGACCAGCTCTACATCGATGTCTCCGATCGCGACCGCGGCGCCCGCGCCGAGGAACGCCTCCGCGGTGGCCCGGCCGATCCCGCGCGCGCCGCCGGTGATGGCGACGACCTTCCCGGTCAGTGGGGCGTCGCCATTGGGTGCACTGGTCATGTTCTCGGCCTTCCTGATTCGGCCGCCGAGACCGACCGGCCCCGAACGGCCGACCGGCGCGGCGCGATACCTCCAGTGTCGGCGTTGCGCGCGGGATCGCCGGCGGATTCGGCAATCACATGTAGTGCGCGATGATCGTGCTGTGTATCGGCCCCGGAGCCGAACACCTGTGCCGAATCCGATGACCGCAGCGCTTGCCCGCGGCGATATCGCCGATCGAATCGCGGCCGCAGCACGTCGAACAGATATCGGCCGAATACGCGGTCGGCCATCGCGACACCGAACTCGCAGGACATCAATGGTCGCGTGAACTGGGTAACGTCGAATACCGCTCCGCAGTTGACGAACATGGCGACATCGGCAAGGCGAATGTGTTCGTGAATGTGAACAGCGGTACCGCACAGAATCCTATTGCGGGGAGCACCACGTTTGAAGGTTTATTGCGTCGAAGTTTCGATCTTCGACGCAATAAACCTCAAAAGTAGGTAATTGCTGGGTACGGCGTTAGCCGGACATACGCGAGCCGCCGCCCGGGGCTCCGGACGGCGGCTCGTAGTCTATCGGGATGTGCGGTCAGCTCGCGGTGCTGCTCGCCATCTGGCGGTCGGCCTTGGCGGCCTCGCGGGCGAGCATGCGGTCGCGCTGCTCCTCGAACTTCAGCACGTCCTTGCCGAGCTTGTCGAGGTAGGCGGCGAGCCGCTCGCGGCAGGCCTCGCCGCGGCCGGTGAAGTCGTTGCGCTCGAAGATGTTCCACTTCTTGAGCACCGGCTGCACCACCTCTTCCATGTGCTGGCGCAGGTCGTAGATGCCGTGCTTGGCCATCAGCACGCCGTTGCGGCGGAAGTTGGGCATGCCCGCGCCGGGCATCTGGAAGTTCTCCAGGATCAGCGTGATGGCCTCGATCGCCTGGTCCGGAGACAGGTCGAGCGCGGCGGCGCACATGTTGCGGTAGAAGATCATGTGCAGGTTCTCGTCCGCGGCGACGCGCTGGAGCATGCGGTCGGCGATCGGGTCGTCACAGACCTTGCCGGTGTTGCGGTGGCTGACGCGGGTGGCCAGCTCCTGGAACGTCACGTACGCGACCGAGTGCAGGAAGCCGGCGTCGGCCTCGGTCGGCGACGCGAAACCGTTGGTCATGTGGATCATCCGCGCCTCTTCGAGGGCGACCGGGTCGACGCCGCGGGTGACCACCAGGTAGTCCCGCATCACGATGCCGTGCCGGTTCTCCTCGGCGGTCCAGCGGCCCACCCAGGTGCCCCAGGCGCCGTCCTGGGAGAAGTTCTCGGCGATCTCGCGGTGGTACGAGGGGAGGTTGTCCTCGGTCAGCAGGTTGGTGACCATGGCGGCCTTCGCGACCTCGCTCAACCGGGACTGCTCAGGATCCCAGTCGATACCCCCGAGTGCGGCGAAATTGCGGCCTTCATCCCACGGGACGTAGTCGTGCGGATGCCATTCCTTTGCCAAGGAGAGGTGCCGGTTGACGTTTTCTGCGGCAACCGGCTCCAACTCCGTAAGAAGCTCGAGTTGAGTCAGATCCCTTGCCATGTATGAACCCTTCAGTCTGTGCGTCCGGTCGAGCAGGTCATCCCCCCAAGGTAGACCGATGTCGTGCGGCCATACCTTACGGCACCGTAGGTGTGATGCGAAACGCATCCGAATGCCTGTTGATACCCCGTGATGCACGTCATACGCCGTCGTTGGCGTTCGGCGACCACAGTCGAGTGTATGGCTTCGGCCCGCAGCGAGGGGACTATCGCTACGGGCCGCGGAGTGTTAGCACCGGCGTGCTGCACTGCACAGAGTGCTTGGGAGTCGCGAATGCGCGAGGCCGCACAGAGCGCTTGCGAGTCGCGAATGCGCGAGGCCGCGCACGCCGGCGCGAATTGCCCGGTGTGCTCAGCTCAGCGTTTTCCGCCGAAGAGGCCGCCGAGCACGTTGCCCAGCGCGCTACCGGCGTTCTTGGCCAGGGCTTCGCCGATCGCGCCGCCGATGCCACCGCTCTTGCTGCTGCCGCCGAGCAGGCCGCCGAGGATGTCGCCGATGCCGCCGTTGCCGGCCGACTGGGTCTGCGGCGCCGCGTTGCCGCCGCCACCGGTCATCTGCTTGGCCAGGTAGGCGAGCACGATCGGGGCGAGGATCGGCATCAGCTTGGCGATCAGGTCGTTGCCGCCGGTGCCCTCGGTCGCGCCGAGGGTGCTGATCACCGTGTTCTTCTCCTGGCCGAAGACGTTCTCGACGATCTTCGAGCCGTCGGCTACGTCGACCTTGTCGATGTCGACCTGGCCCTCGCCTTCGACCAGGTCGCCGTGGTTGTCCAGGGCGCCGACCAGTGAGGCCGCGCCTTCCGGCTGGGTCGCGTTCGCCTGCAGCCCGCCGAGTAGGGTGGGCAGCGCGGCTTTGACCGCGTTGGTCGCGGTGCTCTCGTCGACGCCGAGCTTCGCGGCGATCTGGCCGATCGGCACCTGGGAGAGCAAATCATCGAAGGAAGTCATCAGCTCCGCCTTGTCGAGGGATGACCGGGATTGCCCGTGTCGCGCTCACAGTAGGGGAATGCCCGGTGGGAGTGTGGTGTTTCGAACCCGCGCGCCGTCGACAGCCCAGCTGAAACGAGAGCGGGCGCCCGGTAGACCGGGCGCCCGACGAGTGCCCCCAGTAGGGCTCGAACCTACGACCTGCGGATTAAAAGTCCGTAGCTCTACCAACTGAGCTATAGGGGCGCGGTGGGCCAGTGTAGTGGGCGCCGCGCGCTGGCCCAAATGGGGGAGCGGCGCGAGTCGCGGGCCGGCCGCGGCCCGGATCGCAGGGGTCGGCGAGTAGTGGCAATCTGACGCCGAGACTTGTTGTCGCGCCTGGTAACGCGGGATGTGTGGCCCGCGATCTTGCCGGTAAACATTTGGTACCCAACTTTGTTCATTGCGCCGAGAATTGGCTACCATCCAATCATGTTGGCTAGCAATGTCTTTGGATTTGCGGGGGTGAGGGGTCTGAGCTCGGGCGTGCATGGGGGTGGGGTGAGCGGGCGGGCTGCCCGCGATGGCCGGCGTTCCGGTCGGCCGGTCTCCTCGGGTGAACGTTGCTGGGACGCTGTCGAATTGGGGGAACGAGCACAGAGGGAAGCTTGGTTGCTTGATGTTTGCTGTAACAGTAAACCGAACCCGTCAGTTACCTGACTCGTCGGTTTGCCGCGTGTCGGAAGGGGATTCCGGGTACGGTGACGACTTGATGAATTCCGTAAGAATCGTCTACTCGTCCGGTGATTCGGAATTCGGCTTATCGTTGATGTGCCCGAACGTGTCGCGAACGGTCCGGCCGATCGTGACTTCCCTGGAGACAACGCCGCAGGAGGCAGATCCGAGACGAAGAAATACCCGGGTGCGCACCCCCTGCGGCGCACCCGGGCAGGAAAACTATACCAGCTGGTGTGTTTCAGGTTTTTCGCAAGTTTTCGTACCGAAAGTTTGAAACTGGGCGAAAACCCGGTTTGAAGTATTGATAAAACTCATAACTTCGCGCCAAGGGCCTGTTCCTTTGGGGGTGGCTGTTTGGCGGCGAGTAGGCTTCGGAGGCGTTTCGAGCATGGCACGGCAGCAAGAGCGGGCCCGCCGGACACGTGCGGCGATTATCAGGTCCGCCGCCGTTGAGTTCGGGAAGAGCGGCTATGCCGCTGCATCGCTCAACCGCATATTGGAAGGGTCGCGTGCCACCAAGGGCGCCATGTACTTCCATTTCGATTCCAAGGAAGATCTCGCGCGCGCCGTACTGGAGACGGCGGTCGAACGCTATCGCGCATCGGCCGAGCGTTGGCTCGGCCGAACGGATCTCGGACCACTGGACGTCATGCACGGCATGATCGACGAGATGGCATTGCGGCTCGAGCACGACATCATCGTGCAGGCCGAATACCGGTTGATCATCGAACCCGACTTCTATCGGGACGTGCAGACCGGCGGCGGGCGAATACTCGGGCGCGCCGTCCGCGCGCTCGCGGTCCGGTCCATCGAC
Source organism: Nocardia sp. NPDC006044 (assembly GCF_042871115.1). Taxonomy (NCBI): domain Bacteria; kingdom Bacillati; phylum Actinomycetota; class Actinomycetes; order Mycobacteriales; family Nocardiaceae; genus Nocardia; species Nocardia sp. NPDC006044. Next base: position 8,018 of record NZ_JBIAID010000006.1, on the reverse strand, counting down.
CAGGGGCAGTTGCGCGCCGACGCGGACGCGGACCGGTTCACCCGCACGCTGACCGCCGCGCTGGCCGGCCAGCGCTACATGGTCGACGCGCACGGCACCGGCATCGATCTGCGCGCGCGCTTCGAGGAGGCGCTCGAGGTGGTCATCGAGTCCATGTCCACCTCCGAGTGGGCGGAGAAGTTCCGCAACGACGGCTGGCGCACCCACGCCCGCCTCGAAGAGCTCAGTTTGGGACTCTGAACAGCCGATTTGGGAATCGAGTCCGGTCTGTCATAAGCTAACCGGGCTCCCAACGGAAAGCCGTTGAAGCCGGTTCCGGAGAAATCCGGAGGCGAGCCCCCTTCGTCTAGCGGCCTAGGACGCCGCCCTTTCAAGGCGGTAGCGCGGGTTCGAATCCCGTAGGGGGTACGGTCTTCGGACCGTTGGTAGTATGCAAGGCCCTGTGGCGCAGTTGGTTAGCGCGCCGCCCTGTCACGGCGGAGGTCGCGGGTTCGAGTCCCGTCAGGGTCGCAAGTGAGGCGCCGGAGCAATCCGGCGTTTCGCGTATGGCATTCAACTCGGGTGCCTGCGGCCAGGTAGCTCAGTTGGTACGAGCGTCCGCCTGAAAAGCGGAAGGTCGCCGGTTCGATCCCGGCCCTGGCCACCAAATCCCCTCGACATAACACCAGGTCGGGGGGATTTTTCATGTCCATACCCAGCAGGGGCATATCGCAGTCCTTGACCGTGGTTGACCGCCGGATACCCTGACTTAGGGCACGTGGGAGGCACGGCCTTTCCGGGCGACTTCACCTCCCCCTGCTTCCTCATACTGGCCATCCCTGAGCGGAGGGAGGTCGTGTCAAGGGCGCTCTTTCCCTTGACTCGGCCGAGTGAGGTCAGACACTTGGGCCATGAGGAGGCAGGGATTCACGCGACCCGTCGCCATCACCTCACCGCGGCTTGCATCCCGTCTCGCCTCGATCGACCTGGACCACAGCCAGTCACCCCGTACGGCGCCGGCCGATTCGTGATCGGCTGCGGAGGTAGGTCGGGGACGGCTCCGTCGTGCTCAGCACTACTCGGATATGCCCAAAGCGACCAATGAGCACCATGGAGCTGACCTTGTGGGCGCAACCGCGCCCGCCGACGAACTCGACGCGCCGGTGCGACGCCCCATCAGAACCGGTGCGCGTCGAGCGCGGCGGCGGGCGCGGTAGCGCCCGCCGTAGGCGCTCCTTGATCCTCAATGGCGGAATTCGGCAACAACTGTCGTAGTTGGCGCGCGAACCGTGGATGACGTGACCCGTAGCGGGCCGACCCAGCATGAGCCGACGCGTAGCGGGCCGACCCGTAGTGGTCGTCCGATGGCTTTCGCCGGAATCGACTGCGTTCCAACAGTTCCGGCCGGATGGCTGACGTAGGGTGGTGCCACCTCTTTCCGAGGGGCGATGGACATGGTCCACACATCGCGCCCAGGGAGGAGGTGGTGGGTTTGGCGAAACATCGCCGGAAAAAGCAAGAGACTCCGGTCGATTACGGCACCATCGTGGTGGTAGCTGCCGTGATCGCCGGAGCGCTCGTGCTGGTCCGCTGGAAGCGGGCTAAGTAACCCATCTGGTGGGGCGTCGCGCCAACGACGTCCCACCGCCCAGCATCACTTGCGTGATGTCCTCAACATTACCTTCACTATATAGGTTTTGTAAGTTGCGTATCGTGTCGCACCTACGCGCAGTCGATCGCGTCGCGGACAAGGGTGCGCGCCGCGCCCTCAATGTCGGAATTCGACAACAACACGCGGAAGTGGTTTGCGCCAGCGAGAATCGAGTACATGACTGGGCTCTCGTTGACGACTGAGCGACGGACGGAACTGGCAGCACTGCTGGACGACGAGCAGCGGCTTAAGCAGGAGTATCCGAAGGTCGCGGAGTACTTGGACACGGCACCGATGCTGCCGGGAACGGACGACCCGCACGCCGATTCAGCGTTTGATCTGAGGTTCGTGCACTACATGACGGGCGGCTCGTCGGAGTCCGGGAATCCGTACTGGGACATCGTTGCGCCCTCGGTTGGCGAGGATGCCGGGCGGCGGGTAGTCAACGGCGGCAGGCAGAAGGGCAGTGCTCGACTGGCGTTCGCGCAGACGATCCTGCAAGCGGTCTACGCCTACGCGGTGCCATCGCCGGAGACCGTGCGTTGGATTGCGGAGTTCAGTGCGGCCCGAAAGGTGCTGGAGTTGGGTGCTGGGCGTGGCTACTGGGCGGCACAACTGGCTGCGTCCGGCGTCGAGGTCGCCGCGTTCGATGTCGAGCCGCCGGACAGCACGGCGAATGTGTCGTTCCCCGGTGCGGCTGGACAGCTGGATGTGTGGCATCCGGTCGGAAGCACGGCGGACTTCAACTCAGCGCTCGACGGCGAATCCGTGCTGTTCCTGTGCTGGCCTCCGGGGTGGGGTGACCCGATGGCATCGACAGCGCTGGCAGAGTTCGAGCGCCAGGGCGGCAGCCGCCTGGTCTTCATCGGTGAGCCGAAGGGCGGGAAGACCGGTGATGATGCCTTCTTCGATCGACTTACAGAGGGCTGGGAGCTGGAATCGCAAGACAAACAACATGTGTCGTGGTGGAACTTGGGAGACATCGCCCAAGCGTGGACCCTACGAACGTAACGGTTCGCCCTGACCTGGTCGGCATTGCTGAATGGCCGACCAGGCACAGGGTCGTCAGGCCTGAGGGTTGAGCGTCATCCGGAACACGAAGGCGTCGTAGCGATCTCTCGGATACGACACATCGGAGATCATGAGGACACGACCCCCGCGGCTGAGGAAACGCTGGTGGACTGCCTTCACCAGTTCGCCTGAGGGAGTGCCCAGCCATTCGGCGTGTGCGACGGTCGGCGGACGATCAGCAACGGTTTCCTCCAGAACGTCAGCGGTAGCAATGTCCACGCCTGGCAGCTGGTAGGTGTCGGAGATGGAAATCGGCCGGCCACCTTCGGTCGCTCGGGTCACGACGTAGTTCACTTCGTCACCTGCGGGAATCTTGAGCGCCTTCGCGACTTCGGCTGTTGCTCCAACCTGCGACGAATCGCGCTCGATCACCACTTCGTCGCTGGATTCATTGCCGAAGGTGACCTCAGGGTCTTCCATCTGCCGTTCGGGCGAAACCCGGACAAGCGTCGGGCGGTCAGCTACGAACGTGCCTCGCCGTTCGACCGTATAGACGAGCCCTTGGCGCAGGAGCAAATCCACCACACGGCGGATCACAATCTCAGAGACGTTGTGCCGCTTGGCCATCTCGGAGTAGCTCCGTAGTTGCGTCCCGGGCGAGAGAACACCGCTGCGGATGTCCCGCGCGATCTCGCCTGCGATGGACACATAGGCCGGTTCTGCCATGGGCTCAGTCCCTCTCGAGGTGGGTTACTCGTTGCTGACAACGATGTTCAGTATACGCAGCTGCGTATACGCAACGATCACAGTACGCGACAAATTGCGCGCCAAACCTCCACGTCAAGCCCTATTTGCAGGTCTGTGTATACGCAGGCCTTGTGTGTATACGCAGTTGCGGATACGCTGTTGTGTATACGCAGCACTCGGACTGCTAGACAAGGAGAAATCTCATGGCTTTGAAGGATGTGTGGTTTACGCCGGAGTTCCGCGAGGCGTTCCCCAGGGGCTTGTTCCTGCTGGGTGAGATCTCGCCGGTGACTGAGTTCAATAGTGATCGCAACGCGCCGAAGATCCAGAAGCAGGAGTTGGACGAGGACGGTAACGGGACTGGTCGGCGGTTGTGGAAGGGCACGGTGACCGATCCGGATGCGGCCAACGCGCGCAATGCCAGCTATGACGTGATTTTCGCGTCGCCTGTGCAGCCGGTGCCTGCGGTGGCCGAGATCGTGCCGGGTATGACGCCGATCGAGCTGGAGGGCTTGCAGATCAAGCCGAAGGTCGTCGGTACGGGTGAGTTCAAGTCGATCGGCTGGACGATCCGGGCGTCGGGGATCAAGGGCGATACCTCGGGTGCGAAGCGGGCTCCGAACGATCCGGGTGCGTCCCGGCCGACCGGTAAGGCAGCCTGATGCCTGCCTGGTGGGCTGATCCGCGGCTTGTGATGATGGTGTCGGACGCGGTCGTGCAGGTGCTGGGCCAGTCGGACTGCGAGTGTGTCGGTCGCTACGCGTCGGTGGCGTGGTTCGAGCCTGAGCCCAGTGCGGTCAGCTGGCCTTCGCACGGCAAGGCGGCGTGATGAGGGCGGCGGATCAGTCGGCGGGGATGCGTTGGGCGCGCTGGTCCGCCGTGGTCATCATCGTGGTCATCGGGGCGGCTGCGTTCGTGCTCAGCTTCGCTGCGTTGCGTGATCTGGCGATTCTTGCCAACACTCCGAAGCGGTGGGCGTGGCTGTTCCCGGTGATCGTGGACGGCACCATCATCCAAGCGACCATTTCCGCGCTGGTGCTGGCGAAATCGCCGGAACGGAAATGGTTCCTGTGGGTCCTCGGTACCGGTGCCCTGGTCTCGATCGCAGGCAACTCGCTGCACGCGGTCGCGGCCGGCCGAATCCTCCCGTGGTGGGCCTCAGCCCTGGTCGCGGCAATCGCCCCGATTTCCCTGCTGGTCGACACACATGGACTGGCGATGTTGTTCCGTGCCGCACAACACGATTCGATCCCTGCGCCGGTCGCTGAGCCGGTGAGCGTTCCGGCCTCGGTAGAGGCTCCTGCTCGGCCTGCTCCTCGTCGTCGTGCGGTGTCTGGCCGTCGTGATCCGGCCACCGTGGCGCAGGCGGTCGCGATGCGTGCGAAGGGCAAGACGTATGCCGAAATCGGTAGGACGCTTGGTATTTCGCCTCGCACAGCGTCGAACTACGCGCCTTCACCCGCACCTGCCACCGCAACGGCCAAGCCTCGTCCGCTGACCCCGGCCGCTGCTGTTCCGGTGGCGTCGGTGCAACCCATTCATTCCTCGCGACCGGTGCAGCAGTTGCTGCCGATCGCTGTCCCTGTTGGGGGTAACTGACATGTCTTTCATGAGTCTGCTCACGAGTTCTGCCGATGGTGTGGAGGTCGGCTATCGCGCGACCAGCCCGTATCCCTACGGCGACTCGATGATTCCGGCTTCGGTGGATATCACGCTGACCGGTCCGGGCAGTTCCCGGCTGAATCTGTCGATTGCTGATGCCCGGTCGGTGCTGGCGGGCCTGCCGGTGGTACTGGCCGAACATGCTGCGGCCGAAGGCGATCCGGAGATGGCGGCGGCGTTGGTGATGATGGCGCGGCATCTGCGCTCGCTCAACGATATCGCCGCGGCTGATGTGAAGGCGGTCGCGTGATGACTGCCTCGACCAATCGTGTTGTGCACCCGCCGTTGCTGGCTGTCGTGCTGGGTGCGGGTGGGGTCGCGGTCATGGCCACAGCGGTGCTGCTGACCCACGACCGCACCCCGGCCCCCGCCCCTGCCCCTGCTCCTGCTGTGGTTTCGGTTCCGGCTGCGGTGTCCTCGCGGACGAGTGCCCGACCGGATGGGTGCGTCATGTTCTGTGATGACAAGCCGCTGTCGTCGTTCCGTGACGCGAACTGCGCGGATGGGCCGCCGCTGATCGGGTTCACGCTGTGGACCTGCGAGCACGTCACTGTCCCGGCGCCGGAGGGGAAGCGGTGATGAGTACTCCGATCGTCGGCGGTTTGCGTCACGTGAAATATGTTGCGGCGTCGCCGTTTCAGCCGGTCGAGTCTGCGGCTCGGATGTCGTTCCTCGTGGGCGGCACCGAGATCCGGTTGACGATCGAGGACGCGCGCATTCTGTCGGAGGTGCTGCCGAACGTGCTCGCGGAGCATTCGGTGTCGCTGTCGTTCGCACCGTTGCGGGGGTTGCTGTGATGCCGGACAACGAGATGGTGCAGGCCGAGAACTATTGGGTCTCGCGGGATCCTGGGTGCCGGGTGGCGTTCCAGGTCATGGGCACTGGGGTGAAGGGTCACGGCAGCACGGCTGTGCGGTATGTGCCTCAGGGTGCGTGCCAGTACACGGCCGAGGGCGAGTACGAGGGGTTGGTGTGGCTGACTCTGGGCGGGCATCACGGTGCCGGCCGAATGCCGCTGCTGATCATGAGCGTGGACGCGGCCGAGGAACTTGCGGGGCTGTTGACGGCGGCGGTGCGTGATGGCCGTATCGCCGAAGGGGCAGCGCTGGAACCGATTCCGCATCGCGATATCACCTGTGATCCGTGTGGCTGCTCGGAGTGTGATGCCGCGCTGGTGGCGCTGCTCGAGGTTGAGCTGGGTGATCGGTGATGTCACTGTCTGAACTCGCCCTCGCTGCTGGTGGCGCGATGCTGGGTACGGGTGGGCTGGTGTGGCTGCGGTCCCTCGGTGCCGGTGTCCGCCCGATCACCGCGGCTGATTTCGCCAGGGTGGCTCCGGCCGAATTGCGTACCGCTGTCACGATTTTGGCTGATCCGCACCAAACCAACATGATGCTCGCCGCCCTGGACCTGGGCTCCGTTGATACCGGCTTCCCGTACGTGGACGGCTGGGACTACGACGCGCACGGCCTCTACGCGGATGTGGTGATGCTGGGCGGTCAGAAGCTCAAGGACTGGAACAACGAAGACGTGTGCGCCCAGTTCGCGACTTACCTCGGCGTGCGTGAGGTGACAGTGTCGTCACCCGCGCCGTCCTGGGTTCGTCTTCAGGTGAGGGTGTTCGACACTCTCGCTGCTCCGGCAACGACGCCGGTCGCGGTCGCCGATGATGTCGACCTGGAGGCGGTCCCGGTCGGGATCACCGAAGACGGGGAGATCTGGACGATACCGGTGCCGGGCCACCACATCCTGATGGCTGGACGCACCGGGTCGGGCAAGTCCGGTGTCCTGCAAGCCCTGATCCACGGTATCGGTCCTGCTATTGCGTCGGGTCGGGTGGATCTGCGGGTGATCGACCCCAAGGGCGGTATGGAGCTGGGATTCCTGGAACCGCTGTGTACCCGCTTCGAGTGCACGATGCCGGAATCGATGATCGCGATGCTGGAAGAGACCGTGACCGACATGCAGGAGGCTGCACGCCGGTATCGGGGCAAGACCCGCAAACCCGTTCCCACAGTGGAGAATCCGCTCACGATCATCATCATCGATGAGGCTGCGACATTGTCGGCGTTCACCGATCCGCAGCTACGGCAGCGGTTCGAGCGTGCTCACGGGTTGCTGCTGTCGCAGGGTCGTGCTCCGTTGTTCTCGGTCATCGAAACCGTGATCGATCCGTCGAAAGACACGGTCCCGCAACGGCAGTTGTTCCCGTATCGGATCGGGCTCGGAATGGATGAGCCGACTCAGGTCGCGATGATCCACGGTGCCTCAGCAAGGGATCGGGGTTCGCGCTGCGACGAGATCCCCACCACGACACCGGGTGTCTGCTACGTCCAGGAGGACGGCAAAGCCGGTGTCACTCGTGCTCGGGCTTACCTGGTCACCGACGAGGATATCGACGCCATCGTGGCCGCCTACGCCCCGAGCAAGGTCGCTACCGCCCCGCAAGGCGATTACAGCGACTTCGACCCCGACGACCTCGGAGACGGAGAGGCGGCGGCATGACCAGCATGGCAGATATTCCGGCTAACCCGGTGGTGAGCCTGCGCGTGTGCGGCCCGGCGACCTACGTCAACGAGCTGCTGGCGCTGCTTCGCGAACTCGGGTTCGACCTGGAAACCAGCGGCACCTACCCGGCCCGGCACACCACCCGCGACGTGCGCGTGTACGCCTCGATCACCCCGCGGCTGCTGCGCCCCCTGCGCTGGCTCCCTACCGACTCCGAAGGGCGGTGAGCTGCGATGAAGCGAGGGTTCGTGACCGAAGCTCACGTGGTCGTCTACTGCGACATGTGCGGGGACGTCTACACCGAAAACACCGGCGAATCCATCTGTTTCGACACCGTGGCGCAGGCCGTGGACTACATCCAAGCTCGCGCGGCCGGCGTCGGCTGGATCTATGACGGTGACCGGATCTGGTGCGACGGCTGCATCGCCGCCGACCACTGCGACCGCACCGGCCAGCACCA
>NZ_JBIAID010000005.1:304078-668174 GCF_042871115.1 Nocardia sp. NPDC006044 | reverse complement strand
TGAGGAATCGGAACCAATAAAATATTGGCACTGACATTCATCGACACACTATTGAGTTCTCAAAGAACACACGCACACACCATCGCACGGATCTTGTCCGCTTGATCGGTGAGGCAACTTATCCAGCTTAGCTCAGCCGTTCCCCCAGAACCAAATCCGGGGTCTCGATCGAGCCAATGTGAGCGTCAGGCGCTCCTCGTACTACCTCGTGTCCCTGGCCGTCGCTTCGCGTTTCCGCTCAGCTCCTCGGCACCGGGTCGGTGTCCGTGTCGCTCTGACTCGAACTAAGTTACGTGTCTGCGTGCACCATGTCAAATCCCCTGATCAGAGGGGGTGAGACGCAGTAGCTCCGTGGCGGGTGCGGCTGGGCAGGAAGCGATTTGGGCGCCGGCGCATCATTCCGCCGCGCCGACTCGCGTCACTTCCCCACCCAGCGCCTGCAGCTGCTCGACGAAATTCGGGTAGCCACGGTCGATGTGGAAGACGTCGTGCACCTCGGTCGTCCCGTCGGCGACCAGACCGGCGAGTACGAGACCGGCGCCGGCCCGAATATCGGACGACCACACCGGCGCGCTCGACAACCGCGGGATACCGCGCACCACAGCGTGATGACCATCGGTCCGCGCGTCGGCGCCCAACCGGATCATCTCCTCCACGAAACGGAACCGCGCCTCGAAGACGTTCTCGGTGATCATCGACGTGCCGTCGGCGATCGCGGCGAGCCCGATCGCCATCGGCTGCAGGTCGGTCGGGAACCCCGGGAACGGCAGCGTGGAGAAGTTGACCGCGCGCGGACGCTCGGCCTGCACGACCCGAAAACCGTCCTGCTCGAACGAGATTCGCGCGCCGGCCGAGCGCAGCTTGTCCAGCACCAGGGACAGGTGCTTCGGATTGACCCCGGTCACCCGGACGTCACCCATGGTCATCGCCGCGGCAATGCCCCATGTCGCGGCCACGATGCGATCGCCGATCACGCGGTGCGTCGTCGGCGACAGACGCTTGACGCCCTGCACGGTCAGCACCGACGTGCCCGCGCCGGTGATCCGGGCACCCATCTGCACCAGCATGTTGCACAGGTCGACGATGTCGGGTTCGCGCGCCGCGTTGTCGATGACGGTCTCGCCCTCGGCGAGCACGGCGGCCATCAGGATGTTCTCGGTCGCGCCCACCGAGGGGAAGTCGAGCCGAATCTTGGCGCCCTGCAACTCGTCGGCCCGCGCGACCACGCAACCGTGCTCGATCTCGCTGGTCGCGCCGAGCAACCGCAGGCCGGCCTGGTGCATGTCCAGCGGCCGGGAGCCGATCGCGTCACCGCCGGGCAGCGCGACGACCGCGCGCTTGCAGCGCGCCATCAGCGGGCCGAGCACACAGACCGACGCGCGGAACTGCGTCACCGCGGGGAAGTCCGCGTGATACTTCGGTTCGGCCGGGGTGTCGATGGTGACCACCCCCGCGTCGATCGCGACGTCGCAGCCGAGGCCGCGCAGCACGTCACCCATCAGCGGCACGTCCAGAATGTCCGGGCAGTTCGTGATCGTGGTGGTGCCCTCGGCCAGCAAGGCAGCGGCCATCAGCTTGAGGACGCTGTTCTTGGCGCCCCCCACCGTGACTTCACCGACGAGTCGATTCCCGCCGGTAACCAAAAACCGTTCCATGCCGCCTCTCCGCGTATTCGGCGCACTGTTGGGTGCAAGGATAGTTGCGGCACTGTTCCGCCACTCCGGGTATTCAGCGCACTGGTGGGTGCCACGGTAGTTCGGTTGCGGGCCGGCGGTCTGGTGCCGGGGCCGAGTTCTGGGTGTACCCGGGGTGTACCCATGAACTCGAGGACGTGCGTCCTCGTGTCTCGAGCATTATCAGGTGCTCGACCTGGTTCCGCCGGGCTTCCACAGGATATCGCCGCCCGGATTGGCCACGCGGCTCAGGATGAACAGCAGATCCGAAAGCCGGTTGAGGTATTTGGCCGGCAAAACGTTCGTATCGTCCGGGTGTGTCTCGATCGCCGCCCACGCCGATCGCTCCGCGCGCCGCGCCACCGTGCGCGCCGTGTGCAGCAGCGCCGCCAGCGGTGTCCCGCCGGGCAGGATGAACGAATTCAGTGCCGGCAGTTCAGCATTGAACTCATCGCACCACCCCTCGAGCCGGTCGATGTAGGGCTGGGTGATGCGCAGCGGCGGGTACTTCGGCTCCGCGACAACCGGGGTGGACAGATCGGCGCCGGCATCGAACAGATCGTTCTGTATTTGCAGCAGGACTTCGCGCACCTGCGCCGCGGGCTGCCCGAGCGCGATCGCCACTCCGAGCGCGGCGTTCGTCTCATCGCAATCGGCGTACGCGACCAGGCGCGGATCGGTCTTCGCCACCCGCGAGAAATCGCTGAGACCGGTGGTTCCGTCGTCGCCGGTGCGCGTGTAGATCCGCGTCAGATGAACACTCACAGCCCCAACCCTAGCTCTCCGGCCTCCCCGCGAATCCAGGCCAGGCTCAGGTGCGACGATCTCGGTCCCATCCCACTAGCGCATTCGGCGCGTGCGGTCCGAGGGGCGAGACTCCACCCAGGACAAGAACGCGGTCCGCGACGCTCGATCCAGGGCCAGCTCGAAGCTGCCGTCCCGATCGGAGACCGCGATCACCGCGATGTCGTCGCTCATGATGTCGAATTCGTCGCCGACCGGTCCGCGGCGGTCGCCGATCTCGATGCCTTGACGGCGAATTGTGCAGTCGGGTCCGAGTTTCAAACTGGTCAACTTGAAAAAGACCATTCGGTCCTCGTCGTACCGGATCAATCCGTGCCGCCAACCCTGGCCGCCGCGCGCGGGCAGCACCCGCAACAGCGCCGCAGTTCCGCCGCGCCGCAACATGATCAGGCGATAGGTAGACGCGAGGGCCAAGAACACGAGCGTGAGCACCAGAATGATCAGGAGAACCATCCCGGTCTGCAATGCAGTTCGTCCCTTCGCTCTGTCGCCGTGGCGTCGACGCTCTATTCAATTGGCGGTCCCCGCAAGCTCCTCCGGGTCCACGGAAACCATCGCCTCCGGACCCGTCGGGCGCACCGCCGTGCGGTCATTCAACCACGACACCGAGTTTACAAACTGGGGGGCCGTGTATTAAGACGACCGTCAGTGCTCTTAAGACGACTGTCGGCGGCGAAGATCCCTTCGCCGCCGACAGTCTCGTGCTCTATATCCGGTTGTCGCTTACGCGTTCGCAGCCTGCTCGGCCGCGCGGACCTGGGCCTGCGCCGCCAGCTGGTCCTCTTCGCTGGCCGCCGAGTCGGCCAGCACGCGCCGAGCCGCCTCGACATCCACCTCGTCGGCGAATTCCGCCGACTCGGCCAGAATCCGGACCGTGGTGGCGGTCACCGAGAAGAAGCCGCCGTGCACCGCCGCGACGATGCGCTCGCCCTCGGTGGACACGATGGCCACGGTGCCGCCCTCGACCAGCTGGCCGAGCAGCGGCTCGTGGCCCGGCATGATGCCGATCTGACCCTCGGTGGTCTGCGCGGCCACGAACGTTGCCTGGCCGGACCAGAGCAACCGTTCGACGGCGACGAGATCAACTGACATTTCCGACATCGGGACTACTTTCCGGCGATCTTCTTCGCGGCCGCCTCGACATCGTCGAGACCACCGCAGCTGTTGAACGCCTGCTCCGGGAAGTGGTCGAACTCGCCCTTGCAGACCCGGTCGAAGTCGTCGATGGTCTGCTCCAGCGGAACCACCGAACCGACCTGGCCGGTGAACTTCTCGGCCACGATGAAGTTCTGGCCGAGGAACTTCTCCAGGCGACGGGCGCGGCCGACGAGGACCTTGTCCTCTTCGGAGAGCTCGTCCATGCCGAGGATGGCGATGATGTCCTGCAGTTCCTTGTACTTCTGCAGGATTCGCTTCACCTCGTTGGCCACGGCGAAGTGCCGGTCACCAACAATGGAGGCCTCGAGGATCCGGGACGTCGAGGTCAGCGGGTCGACGGCCGGGTAGATGCCCTTCTGCGAGATCGGGCGCGAAAGCTCGGTCGTCGCATCGAGGTGGGCGAAGGTGGTGGCCGGCGCCGGGTCGGTGTAGTCGTCGGCGGGCACGTAGATCGCCTGCAGGGAGGTGATCGAGCGACCACGGGTCGAGGTGATGCGCTCCTGGAGCTCACCCATCTCGTCCGCGAGAGTCGGCTGGTAACCGACGGCCGAGGGCATGCGGCCGAGCAGGGTCGACACCTCGGAACCGGCCTGGGTGAACCGGAAGATGTTGTCGATGAACAGCAGCACGTCCTGGTGCTGCACGTCGCGGAAGTACTCGGCCATGGTGAGGGCCGAGAGGGCGACGCGCATACGGGTGCCCGGCGGCTCGTCCATCTGGCCGAAGACCAGGGCGGTATCCGGGAGGACGCCCATCTCTTCCATTTCCAGGCGGAGGTCGGTGCCCTCACGGGTGCGCTCGCCGACGCCGGCGAACACGGAGGTACCCGAGAACTCCCGCGCGATACGGGTGATCATCTCCTGGATGAGCACGGTCTTGCCGACACCGGCGCCACCGAACAGGCCGATCTTGCCACCCTTCACGTACGGGGTGAGCAGGTCGATGACCTTGATGCCCGTCTCCAGGATCTCGGTCTTACCCTCGAGCTGGTCGAATGACGGGGGCTTGCGGTGGATGCCCCACTGCTCGCCGTCGCGGCCGAGACCCGGGCTGTCCAGGCAATCGCCGAGGGCGTTGAACACGTGGCCCTTGACCACGTCGCCGACCGGAACCGAGATCGGCTTGCCGGTGTCGGTGACGGGGGCGCTGCGGACCAGGCCGTCGGTGGGCTGCATGGAGATGCAACGCACGATGCCGTCGCCGAGGTGCTGAGCGACCTCGAGGGTCAGCGTCTTGGCCACCGAGGTCAGGGTGATCTCGGCGTGCAAGGCGTTGAACAGGTCGGGAATCGAGCCCCGGGGGAACTCGACGTCGACGACGGGGCCGATGACTCGGACGACGCGACCTGAGTCTGCGCCGGTCCGACTCGTGTTGTCTTGCGTGACTGCTGCGGTCATTTTTCTCTTCCTGCGCTTCTTAGTCGCGGTCCGAGCTCGAAGCCAGCGCGTTTACGCCGCCGACAATTTCGCTGATTTCCTGCGTGATCTGGGCCTGCCGCACCGAGTTCGCCTGCCGGGACAGATCCGTGGCGAGGTCGTTGGCGTTATCGGTGGCTGCCTTCATTGCGGTGCGCCGAGCCGCGGACTCGGATGCCGCTGCCTCGAGCAACGATGAGTAGATACGCGTGTTGATGTACTTCGGCAGCAGGGCCGCCAGCAGTACATCGGCGTCGGGCTCGAACTCGTACTGCGCGTGCACATCCGCCGTCGGCGAATCGGACACGAAGTCCTCACCCATGTCGAAGTTCTCGTCGACGTAGCTGACCTGGATCGGCGCCAGCCGGCGCACCTCCGGGGTCTGGGTCAGCATCGACACGAACCGCGTGTACACGATGTGCAGCTCGTCCACGCCCGCGATGTCGCCGGTGCCGTTCGGCGCGGGAACCACGCCCTCGGAACCGGCCATGAACGCCTCGACCAGGTGGTTGCAGGCGGCCGACGCATCGGTGTACTTCGGCTGCTGTGAGAACCCGGTCCACGAGGCGACGGGGGTGCGGTTACGGAAGGTGTAGTACGTGAGGCCCTTGTTGCCCATCACGTAGATCACCGGCTCTTTACCCTCGCCACGCAGGGTGTGCATCAACTCTTCGGCGCGCTTGAGCACGTTGGAGTTGTAGCCACCGGCCATGCCGCTGTCGCTGGTGATCACCAGCACCGCGGCCCGGCGCGGCTCGGCGCGCTCGGTCAGCAACGGGTGGGTCAGGTTCTTCGACGCGTTCGCCAGTTCACCGAGGACCTTGGTGATCTCCTCGGCGTACGGCTTGGCGGCCGCAACCCTGGCCTGCGCCTTGGAGATTCGCGAGGTCGCGATCAGCTCCTGGGCCTTGGTGATCTTCTTGATCGAATTCACACCACGAATGCGGGAGCGCAATTCACGCAAGCTTGCCATCAGCGGTTCACACTCCCTTCATTCGTCTCGAGATAACGAGTAGCTCGCATCAGTCCAGAACCCGCGTCACTTCTCGACGTGCTTGCGGGTGACCGAGAGCGTCTCGACCTCTTCGTGCTCGAGATCGCCCGCCTCGGCCTCGTTCACCACACGGCTGCCGTCGGAGGCGAGGAAGCCCTGCTTGAACTTGTCGGTCTCCGCCTTGATCTGGTCGGCGGCCTCGTCCTTGAGCACCTTGCCACCCTCGATCGACTTGAAGGCGTCGGCCGCGGCGCGGTGCAGGTGCTCGAGCAGTTCGCTGTTGAACCGGCGGATGTCGGCGACCGGAACCGAGTCGAAGCGACCGTCGTCGACCAGGAAGATCGAGACGATCTGGTCCTCGACGGCGACCGGGGAGTACTGGTCCTGCTTGAGCAGCTCGACCCAGCGGGCGCCGCGCTCGAGCTGCGCCAGCGACGCGGCATCGAGGTCGGAGGCGAACGCGGAGAACGCCTCCAGCTCGCGGAACTGCGCCATTTCCAGGCGCAGCGAGCCGGCGACCTTCTTCATGCCCTTGGTCTGGGCCGCGCCACCGACACGGGAGACCGAGGTACCGACGTTGATCGCCGGGCGGACACCCTTGTTGAACAGGTCGGACTCAAGGAAGACCTGGCCGTCGGTGATCGAGATGACGTTGGTCGGGATGAACGCCGAGATGTCGTTGGCCTTGGTCTCGATGATCGGCAGACCGGTCATCGAGCCGGCGCCCATCTCGTCGGAGAGCTTGGCGCAACGCTCGAGCAGACGCGAGTGCAGGTAGAAGACGTCACCCGGGTACGCCTCGCGGCCCGGCGGGCGACGCAGCAGCAGCGAGATGGCGCGGTACGCCTCCGCCTGCTTGGTCAGGTCGTCGAACACGATGAGGACGTGCTTGCCCTGGTACATCCAGTGCTGGCCGATGGCCGAACCCGTGTACGGCGCAAGCCATTTGAAGCCGGCCGAGTCGGACGCGGGGGCCGCGACGATGGTGGTGTACTCCAGCGCGCCACGGGCCTCCAGCGCGGACTTGACGCCCGCGATGGTGGAGCCCTTCTGACCGATCGCGACGTAGATGCAGCGCACCTGCTTGCTCGGGTCGCCGGAATCCCAGTTCGCCTTCTGCGCCAGGATGGCGTCGATGCAGACCGCGGTCTTGCCGGTCTTGCGGTCGCCGATGATCAGCTGACGCTGGCCACGGCCGATCGCGGTCAGGGCGTCGATGGCGGTGATGCCGGTGGCCAGCGGCTCCTCGACCGGCTGACGCTCCAGCACGGTCGCGGCCTGCAGTTCCAGCACGCGACGCTCGTCGGCCTCGATCTCGCCGAGGCCGTCGATCGGCTGGCCGAGCGGGTCGACCACGCGGCCGAGGAAGTTGTCGCCGACCGGAACGGAGAGCACGTCGCCGGTCCGGCGGACCTGCTGGCCCTCTTCGAGGTCGGCGTATTCGCCGAGGATGACCGCACCGATCGAGCGGTCTTCGAGGTTCAGCGCCACGCCGAGCACGCCACCCGGGAACTCCAGCAGCTCATTGGCCATTGCCGAAGGCAGGCCGCTGACATGCGCGATGCCGTCGCTGGTGTCGGTGACCACACCGACTTCTTCGATGGAGGTCTCGGGGGTGTAACTCTGGGTGTAGCTCTCGATCGCGCTACGGATCTCGTCGGAGGAGATCGTCAGCTCCGCCATGTTCTTCCTGCTCTCGCTGTGTCGGATGTCGGGGGGAAGGAGGGACGTCAGGTCAGGGACCGACGCAGCCGTTCGAGCCGGCCGATGGCGCTGCCGTCGATCACGTCGTCGCCGACGTGTACGACCAGCCCGCTCAGCAGACTCGGGTCGACCTGTACGTGCACCTGGATCGGCTTGCCGTAGATGCGATTCAGCGAGGCGGCAAGCCGCTCGCGCTGCTGCGCAGACAGTTCGATCGCCGCGCGCACGTGCGCCACGATCTGGTCGCGACGGGCCGCGGCCAGGTCGGACAGTTCGTCGAATGCCACCCCGACTGCCGTCTTCTGCCTGGTCACCACCTGCTCAGCCAGGGTGAGGGTGATGGATTCGGTCTTGCCGGTGAGCAGGCGATCGATCAGTTCCCGCTTGGCGTCGGCCGGTTTGGTCCGGTCGGCGAGGGCCTGCTCGAGGTCGGGATTGTCGCTGATGATCCGGCCGAGCCGGAACAGCTCGTCCTCGACCGCGTCGAGCCGGCCGCTGTCGGCCGCCGACTCCAGCAACGCCTCTTGCCCGAGCAACACCAGGGTGTCGACCAGGTCGGCGGTCCGGGACCAGTCCTGGGCCACGGCGGTGGTCAGCGCGGCCTGGGTGGCCGGACTGACCTTGCCGCCGAAGACCCGTTCACTGAGCTCGGCCCGGACCGAGCCGGGCACCGACACGTCCGCGAGCGCAACACGCAGCGAACGCTGGTCGTCCAGCACGGCGACAACGGCGAACAATTCGGAACCCGTTGTGGCCGCGACACTGTCGCTTCCGGTCAGAGCGGCCCTGAGCGCCTCCCGAGACCGGGCGCAGGCCTCGCGGCTCGCTGCGTACATGCTTCTCACTTTCGTGTCGCTACCTTCCGACCCCGATGCCGGCTTTCGACTCGTCGTCGAGCTCGGTCAGGAACCGCTCGATCGACGCCGCCTGCTTAGCTTCGTCCGAAACCGACTGCCCGATAATCTTTTCGGCCAAATCTACGGCGGTATGGCCGAGTTCGGAGCGCAGTTCGGTAAGGATTTGCTGGCGCTGTGCTTCCAGCTGGCTCTGGCCTGCGGCAACGATGCGATCACTTTCGGCCTGCGCGTCCGCGCGCATCTGCGCGAGGATCTGCTGACCCTGGGTGCGCGCGTCCTCACGGATGCGCGAGGCCTCGAGCCGGGCTTCGGCCAGCTGCTGCTGGTACTGCTGCAGTGTGAGCTGGGCCTCTTCTTGCGCGGCCTCGGCCCGGGCGATGCCGCCCTCGATCTTATCGCTGCGCTCGTCGAGCACCTTGAGCAAGCGAGGGATCACATACTTGTAGAAAACGACGCCGATGATCGCGATGCAGACCACCGACCACACGATGTCGTAAGTCTCGGGGATGAGGGGGTTGATGTCTTCCCCCGCATCCGCGGCGAACACAGAAAGCCCGTTCATGGCAATCAGAAGATGAAGCCGGCCACAAGGCCGATCAGGGCGAGGGCCTCGGTGAACGCGATACCGAGGAACATGTTGGTACGGATCGTGCCCTGGAGCTCGGGCTGACGGGCAATGCCCTCGATCGCCTTACCGACGACGATGCCGACGCCGATGCCGGGGCCGATGGCGGCGAGACCGTAGCCGATGGCGCCGTAGCCCTTGATCTTGTCAGAGTTCGAAGCGGCTTCCTGGGCCAAGTAAGCGAGGCTCATGAGGTTCCATTTCCCTTTCTGTTGCTCACCCGCCGGTCGGCGTGTGTAGCAGGTATCCGGTAGTTGTGGGTCAGTGCGAATCTGCGTGCTGCGCAAGTCCGATGTAGACCGCGGTCAGCAGGGCGAAAACGTAGGCCTGCAAGAAGATGACCAGGAGTTCGAAGAGGGTGAACCCGAGACCCGCGAGCAGCGAGAACGGCGAGAACACCTTCATCCACGCGACCGCGTCGAACAGGAAGAACCAGGTGGCGCTGAAGAAAAGCACCAGCATGATGTGGCCGGCCAGCATGTTGGCCATGAGTCGGACGGTCAGCGTGAACGGACGCAGCACGAACGTCGAGACGAACTCGATCGGAATCAGCAGCACGTGCAGCGCGGGCGGCACATTCGGCACCACGACGCTGCTGCGCAGGTAGGTCCAGAACCCGTACTTCTTGATACCCACGTAGTTGAACGCGATGTAGGCGATGAGGGCGAGCACAAGCGGAAAGCCGATTCGGGCGTTCGACGAGATGTTCAAACCCGGAACGATGCCGGAGAAGTTCAGAAAGAGCACCGAGAAGAAGATTGTCGCGATCAGCGGGAAGTACTTGCGACCGGTTTCTTTACCGAGGATCTCGTCGGAAATCTGCTCCTTGACGAACACCAGACCGGTTTCGGCGATGTTCTGCAGTCCGCGCGGGATGAGGCGGGGATTCCGGAAAGCCAGCAGCATCACGACAATCAGGACCGCCGACATGATCAGCCTGATAAGCATCAAACGATCGAGTTCGAACGGCGTACCCTCGAACAGCAGCGCTGGAGGGAAGAAGTCGGACAGCGATGGCGCGTGGAACTCGCCCGCCAAAGTGGTGACGCTCAGCGTTCTCTCCCGTGTTCGGGCCGTGGGTTCGGTTGATCCCACGGTTCGATCGGACATTGACGATCAATTTGGGTCGACTCAGGTCGGCTCGAAGTTCGTCAGCAGCTGTGCGGCGGGTTTTGATTCCACCTGGCGTCTGTACGTGTGTCGGCGACATCGTCGACATGCAGAACCGGAACCCTCAGAGCCCGGCACGGCAGTAAGCATAGCGGCACTCGGAGGGATCTTGGCGATCCCCCCTCGCTTGGTTGCTTGCTTACCAACACTTTACCAAGTTATCTACGACAGCGTGTAGGTGGGTGGGGATCAATCTTCCCGAGGCGGCGTTTCCGGGGTCGAATCCGGCACCGTCACGTACGGAACCTTCTGTCTGACAACGCCATACGTCTCCGCACCGAGGACGATGACCAACGCGCCGATCACGGTCAGGAAAAGGACCATTCGGTCATAAAAGTCGAATTGATTCAGTATTGCTATGACCAAAAGGGCCACCAGCATTTTACCCACCCAGCTGGCCAGCATCACCATGCCCGCCGTCGACGGGGGCAATTTCGCGCCGAACAACACCACCGCGGCGGTGGTCAGAATGAAGCCGCCGCCGATGGCCGAGCCGATCAACGCACCCCACAGGCCGGGCATGCCCGCGGCCGCGGCGCCGATTGCGACGGACAACACAATCAGCGCGCCCAAACCGATCAAGCCGTAGCGCAACGCCGCCTTGAGCGGGGCGTCGGGACCGGGGACCGGAGTGGGAGTGAAGTTCACATTCGCGAACCTTACCCGGACGGTGGCCGGTCCCCCGCTGCCTCCCCGCGCCGCAGCCCAGGGATAGCGGTCACCACCAGGGCGAAGACCAGCCCGCCCGCGACCAGCAGGACGACCAGTGTGAGGTTCATCAATGCCGTGCCGACCGCGCCGAACGCGAGGATGCCGACCCACAAGTAGATGAGCAGCACCACACGCCGGTGCGAGTGCCCGATCTGCAGCAATCGGTGATGCAGGTGCATCTTGTCCGGAGTGGAGAAGCTCACACCCGCGCGCACCCGCCGGATGATGGCCAGCACCAGATCGAGCACCGGAATGAACATGACCGCGCCGACCAGCAGCAGCGGCGACAGCAGGCCGACGATGTCGCGGGTGCCGAAGCCCTGCAGCGGGATACGCCCCGAGGCGCTGGTCGAGACCGCGGCCAGCACCAGGCCGATCAGCATCGAGCCGGAGTCGCCCATGAAGATCCGCGCGGGCTGGAAATTGTGCGGCAGGAAGCCGAGACAGGCGCCGGCCAGCGCGGCGGCCAGCAACGCGGGCGGGTAGGTGTCTACCGAGCCGCCCTGCTGGTTCATCAGGCCGATCGCGAAGATGAATACCGCGACCGCCGCGATCAGCCCGAGCCCGGCCGCGAGACCGTCGAGCCCGTCGACGAAGTTCATCGCGTTGACCAGGGTCACCGTGACCGCGACCGTGATCAGGCCGCCTTGCAGCGCGTCGAGGAACACCGTGGTGTTGTTGAACGGGTTGTAGATGCTGTACCAGCTCAAACCCATGACAGCCATCACACCCGCGGCGGTCACCTGGCCGGCGAACTTGGTCAGCGCGTCCAGGCCCCAGCGGTCGTCGACGATGCCGACCGCGACGATGATCGTGCTCGCCACCAGGACCGCGAGCGGAATGTTCGGGGTGTAGTCGAAACCACGGCGCAGCGCGGGCAGCCGGTAGGCGAACAGCATCGCCGCGACCACCCCGACATAGATGCCGACCCCGCCCATCCGCGGGATCGGCTTGATGTGCACGTCACGATCGCGCGGCACCGCCACGGCGCCGAAGCCGATGGCGAGCACCCGGATGCCGCCGGTGGCCAGGAAGGTCACGACCGCGGAGATGAGCAGGACGAGCAATAGCTCCCGCAACGGGACGACCGCACCCGAACCCGTCATCCGCGGCACCCACCGATCATCGGATGGAGGCGCTGGTCAGCGCCTCCGGTGACATGCCGAGCACCTCGGCGATGTCGGCGATGGGTACCGCGCCCTCGCGCAGGATGCGCGGCTGATCGGCGGTGAGATCGATGATGGTGGAGGCGACGGCGTGGTCGGCCGGGCCGCCGTCGAGATAGACGTTGACCAGGTCGCCCAGTTGGTCGCGGGCCTCGTCGGAGGTCTTGGCCGGCGGCTGGCCGGAGACGTTGGCGCTGGACACCGCCAGCGGGCCGACCTCGCGGAGCAGCTCCAGGGTGACCGGGTGCAGCGGCATCCGCAGCATCACCGTGCCACGCGTGTCGCCGAGGTCCCAGGCGAGCGAAGGAGCTTGCTGCACAACAAGACTCAGGCCGCCGGGCCAGAACGCCCGGATCAGCTCGCGGGCCTGCGGGCGGACCGAGAAGACCAGTCCGTCGATGGTGTGCCAGGAACCGACCAGGACCGGCACCGGCATGTCGCGGCCGCGCCGCTTGGCCGCGAGCAGCGAGCTCACCGCGGTGGAGTCGAACGCGTCCGCGGCCAGGCCGTACAGCGTGTCGGTGGGCAGCACGACGAGTCGCCCCGATTTCAGGGCACTGGTGGCTGCGGTCAGTCCTGCGGCGCGGGTGTCGGGATCCGCGCAGTCATAGACGGTGCTCACAGACACCATGCTAATCCGCCTCTCCGGGCCTCTTGGCCAGGCCTAGGTGCTTCACCCGGCACAGACGCGGCCGGCGGTGAGGCAGTGGTCGGGTTCGCCCGTTCCCGACGAGTTACCCATGTACTCACGAAATCAGTTGCTACCTTGGCATAACCGCGTGGTCGACGCCCATACCGGGTAGCGATCAGCGCTGACCGCGCGTCGCGACGACGAAGCGCGGTTTGCCCGCGAGGTCGGGGTGTTCGGCGATGTCGGTGAAATCACCTTTGCCGAGTAGCGCCGCGAGGTCGGAGCCGTTGGAGTCGTCGTGCTCGATCGCGGTGGCACCGCCGGGGCGCAGCAGGCGGGTGATGACGGGGAGCATGCCCCGGATGACGTCCAGGCCGTCCGGGCCGCCGAACAGGGCCAGGTGCGGATCATGGTCGGCGACTTCGGGATCCAGCTGCGCGCCGTCGGGAATGTAGGGCGGGTTGGCGACCACGAGGTCGACCCGGCCGTCGAGTTCGGTCAGCAGAGCCGGGTCGGTGACGTCGTCGGCATAAAGCGTGATGGGCGTGTCGCCGTCGGCGATGCACTGATCGGCATTGCGCCGGGCCCATGTCAGCGCGGCCGGGTCGAGCTCCACCGCACGGACGTCGGCGTCGGGGCGCGCGTGCGCGATGGCCAGGGCCAGCGCACCGGAGCCGGTGCACAGGTCGACGACGATCGGCCGGCGATCGTGCGGCAGCGCCTCGAGTTGCGCCAGCGCCCAGGCGAACAGCAGCTCGGTCTCCGGACGCGGCACGAACACACCGGGCCCGACCGCCAGGTCGATCTCGCCCATCGCCACGGTTCCGGTCAAGTGCTGCAACGGAATTCGCTGCGCGCGCCGGTCGACCAGCGCGCGGAACTCGGCCAGCCGCTCCGGCGCGACGAGCGGGGTGAGCACCAGCCTGCTGCGCTCGACCCCGATCACGTGCGCGGCCAACTGCTCCGCGTCGGCCTGCGGACTGTGCACCCCGGCCTGCCTGAGTGTCTCGATGGCGTCGTTGATGGCGGGGCGCAGCGGTTCGCGGGTCATTTATTCCGCGGCCATTCGAGCTTCGCGATCGGCTTTGCCGAGGGCGTCGAGCAGCGCGTCCATGTCGCCGTCCAGCACGGCGTCCAGGTTGTGCGCCTTGAAACCGATGCGATGGTCGGCGATTCGATTCTCCGGGAAGTTGTATGTGCGGATGCGCTCGGAACGGTCCACCGTGCGGATCTGGCTGGCCCGGCCCGCCGCGGCCTCCTGATCGGCCTGCTCCTCGGCGAGCGCCTGCAGTCGCGCGGCCAGCACCTGCATGGCGCGGGCCTTGTTCTGCAGCTGCGAACGCTCGTTCTGGCAGGTCACCACGATGCCGGAGGGCAGGTGGGTGATGCGGACGGCGGAGTCGGTGGTGTTGACGCCCTGGCCGCCCTTGCCCGACGAACGATAGACGTCGATGCGCAGGTCGGTCTCGTCGATCTGCACGGCCTCGACCTCGTCGGGCTCCGGGTAGATCAGCACGCCGGCCGCGGACGTGTGGATGCGGCCCTGCGATTCGGTCACCGGAACGCGCTGCACCCGGTGCACGCCGCCCTCGAACTTGAACCGCGACCAGACACCGTCGCGCGCGGCGTCGCGGCTCTTGATCGACAGCGTCGCGTCCTTGTACCCGCCGAGATCGGACACGGTGACGTCGAGGATCTCGACCTTCCAGCCGTGCCGTTCGGCATAGCGGACGTACATGCGCGCGAGATCGGAGGCGAACAGGGCCGATTCCTCGCCGCCCTCACCGGATTTCACCTCGAGCACCACGTCGTCGCCGTCGTGCGGGTCGCGCGGGGCGAGCAGGTCCGCGAGGGTCTGCTCCAGCTCGGCGACCTGACGTTCCAGCTCGGGGACCTCGGCGGCGAAGGTCGCGTCGTCGGCGCCGAGTTCCTGCGCGGCGGCGAGATCGTCGCGCGCGGATTTCAGCTTGGTGTAAGTGGCCATGATCGGCGCGAGCTCGGCGAAGCGCTTACCGACCCGGCGGGCCGCGCCCGGATCATTGTGCAGCGCCGGATCGGCCAGCTGCGTCTCCAGGCCGGCGTGCTCGGCCAGAATGTCGTCGATCGCGGACGGTTGCGTCACTGTGCTTCCTCTTCCGTTTGAAAGGACCCCGGACAAAACACCGACGCCCGGCCTGCGTGAGCAGGACCGGGCGTCGGCGAGGAAGCTACTTGGCTGCGGCGTCGTCCGCGTCGGCCTTCTTGCCGGCACGCTTGCCGTAGCGAGCCTCGAAGCGGGCCACGCGGCCACCGGTGTCGAGGATCTTCTGCTTGCCGGTGTAGAACGGGTGGCACTGCGAGCAGACCTCGACGTTGATGTGTCCCGACTCCTTGGTGCTGCGAGTCTGGAACGTATTGCCGCAACCACAGACGACCGTGGTGTCGACATACGTCGGGTGAATTCCTGCCTTCATGGGTGTCCTCTCGATATTGGCCGCCGGGTCGTTCACGCGAGATTCGCGCTGAACGTGAACCGGAGCCGACTTAGGCGGGAGCACTGCTCGAACAGAGCAGACGCAACGACCGTTCAGTATGCCAGAACAGCCCCTACGCTCCCAAAACACCCCCGGCGAGTGGTTTGTTCCCGCCCTAGGTACTCCCCCCATCGCCGCCGCCCCAGGAAGTCCGGGCACGCGCGTCGCGGGTGTCTCCGGAACGCTGAAGACGGGTAGTTCGCTACTCGCGTACACGAACAGCTTCGTTCATAGAGTTTGAGACCCCAGCACAACGGCGTGCCGTGACCAGCGAAGGGAGAACTTGTGAACATCCGGGTCGCGTCCGCGATTTTCGGCCTGTTGATTCTCGCTGTCGCGGTCGGCTGGTGTGCTCTTCCGGACACCGCGACCTCGACCGCGCCGGGACCCGCCGTCGCTGTCCAGTCCTCGGCCACCGCTCCGGAGGGGAGTGCGGTGACGAGTGCGGCGGTCATCCTCGGCTACATGGTCAGCGGCGCGGCCGGCATCGGGTTGCTGTTCTTCAGCCCGCGAACGCCGAGAGGGCCCCGCTTACACGGAGCCCTCTCGGCATTGCGACTTGCGAACCTACTCGTCCAGAGCGCCAGGCGCGGTCTTGCTCACCTGCATCAGGAACTCGAGGTTGTTCTTGGACTTCTTCAGACGGTCGATCAGCAGATCGATCGCCTGGTGCGAGTCCAGGCCGGACAGTACGCGGCGCAGCTTGTGCAGCACCGCGGCCTCGTCCGGGTTGAGCAGTAGCTCGTCCTTACGCGTGCCGGACGGGTTGACGTCCACCGCGGGGAACACGCGCCGTTCCGCGATCTTGCGGTCCAGCTTGAGCTCCGCGTTACCGGTGCCCTTGAATTCCTCGAAGATGACCGTGTCACCGGTGGATCCGGTCTCCACCATCGCGGTCGCGATGATGGTGAGCGAGCCGCCGTTCTCGATGTTGCGCGCCGCGCCGAGGAACCGCTTGGGCGGGTACAGCGCGGTGGAATCGACACCACCGGACAGGATCCGACCCGAAGCGGGCGAGGAGTTGTTGTACGCGCGGCCCAATCGAGTGATCGAGTCGAGCAGCACCACAACGTCTTTGCCCATTTCCACCAGTCGCTTGGCCCGCTCGATGGCGAGCTCGGCGACCGAGGTGTGGTCTGACGGCGGCCGGTCGAAGGTGGAGGCGATGACCTCACCCTTCACCGAGCGCTGCATATCGGTGACCTCTTCCGGACGCTCGTCGACCAGCACGACCATGAGGTAGACCTCGGGGTTGTTGATGGCGATGGCGTTCGCGATGTCCTGCATGATCGTCGTCTTACCGGCCTTCGGCGGCGAGACGATCAGGGCGCGCTGGCCCTTACCGATCGGCATGATCAGGTCGATGACCCGGGTGGTCAGCTTGTTCGGCTGAGTCTCCAGGCGCAGTCGCTGATTCGGGTACAGCGGGGTGAGCTTGCTGAACTCGGGACGCCGCTTGGCCGCCTCGACCTCACCGCCGTTGACCGTGTCCAGCCGGACCAGCGGGTCGAACTTCTGCCGCTGGTTGCTCTGCTCGCCGTCGCGCGGGGCGCGCACCGCGCCGGTGATCGCGTCACCCCGGCGCAGGCCGTTCTTGCGGACCAGGTTCATCGACACGTAGACGTCGTTCGGCCCGGCCAGGTAGCCCGAGGTCCGGACGAAGGCGTAGTTGTCCAGCACGTCGAGGATGCCCGCGACCGGCTGGAGCACGTCGTCCTCGCGGATCTCCAGCTCGCGCGCCTCGCCGCCACCGGTGCCCGGCTCGCGGTCACGCCCGCGACGCCGCTCGCGGAATCGACGTCCCCGCCGCCCGCGACCGCCTTCTTCGTCGTCGTCATTGTTGTTGCGCGCGTTGTTGCGGTCGTTGTTCCGGCCGCCGTTGGCGTTTCCGCCGCCGTTGCCGTTCTGGTTGTTGCGCTCGCCGGACTGGCCGCGCTCACCCGACTGATTCCGCTCGCCCGCCGGCGCACGGTCACCGGACTGATTGCGCTCGCCCTGATTACGCTCACCGGCCTGGTTGCGCTCGGACTGATTCCGCTCGCCCGACTGGTTGCGCTCGCGGCGCCGCTCGCCCTGCTCGGTGTCCTGCTTCGGCTCGTCACCACGCGCATCGGTCGAAGCGGTCTCACCGCCGCCGGATCGCGCCTGGTCACGGCCGCGCCGCTGCCGACCACGACCACGCTGACCGCCGTCGCGACCGGAATCCTCGGTGGATTCGGCCGGGGTGGCGGAGGTGGTCTCGGCCGGCGCCGAGTTCACGGGAGCGGATTCCTTCGCCGGGGCAGCCGCCTCGGCAACCGGAGTTTCCTTCTTCGCCGGGGTGGGATCCACATCGAGAGTTCCCTGTTCGGCCCGAGCGGGCGTCGACCGAGCGGCCGGCGCTTCCGTATTACCGGGCGTATCGGCCTTGGCGGAAACCGCGGACTTGGCCTGTCCCCCTTCGGGCTTTTCACCCTTGGCCGGTTTACCGGCCTGATTTTCCTTGATTGCGGCGATCAAATCGCCTTTGCGCATTCCGGAGGTCCCTCGGATACCGAGCTCCCCCGCGAGCGCGCGCAACTGCGGCAACAACATTCCAGTCAGCCCCGATCGTGCGACGTCGGTTTGTTCGCTCATCTTCGAAATCTGTCCGGAGTCACTTTCGCGGTCCCCCGGAGATGTTGGGTTGGATTCCACCCCGGGTGTCGCGAGCAGGTCCGTATCTGTCACGGAAATCCTTTCCTTCCCCCGATTGCCGTGTGCTGTTTCGAGGGTTCGTCCCGCAGTCCGGGCATTCTGCCGGACTCGGATGCGTCCGTCCGCTTCGCCACCGGTGGTGTGAGGTGGGGAGTGATCATTCCAGTTGCGCAGCTACGCAGCACCCCCATGGCCTGGAGGCTCGAGCCTGGAGCCTGCTGGAGCGATTGCCCTGATGAAGCACCGGCGTCTGATGCGCACGATGTACGGACTCGCTCAGGATAGCTGCCCATTGCGAATCTCGGCAAGCCAGACGCGCCGTCGCGGTGCGAGCGGTCAGGCACGAAGGCGGTAGCGGAGCGTGACCACGCGGTGCCGAGCGAGCGCCGCCGATCAAACACCGTCGATCAGGACCCCGCCGGCCAGTCCCGGTTCGACTACCCGCAACCCGTCCATGGCCGCGAGTTCACGGAGTTCGGCAGGAAATTCGCAGGTACTCAAGGCCAAGACGGTCGGACCGGCACCCGACACGGTGGCCGCGATACCGGCCGCGCGCAGCCGGGATACCCAGGTGGTGGTCAGCGGTAGCGCGGGCGCACGCTGGGTCTGATGCAGCCGGTCGGCCGTCGCGGGCATCAGCAGGTCCGGACGCTGGGTCAGCGCCACCACGGCCAGGGCCGCCCGGCTGACATTGAACGCGGCGTCGCCGTGCGGCACCGTCTCGGGCAGCAAACCCCTGGTGTGCGCGGTCGCGGAGCGTTCTTCCGGAATGAGCACCACCGGGCGCAACGTCGGATGCGCGTCCAGCCGCACGGCCCGGTAGACCCGGCCGTGATGCTCGGCCACCGGCACGCCGTCCTGGCCGATGTCGGCGGCCCGGTCGGTCTCGGTCCAGGACACCACGATGCCGCCGAGCACGCTGGCCGCCGCGTTGTCCGGGTGACCCTCGAATTCCGCTGCCAGCTGCACCAATTGGTCGTCGGAGGTGGCCAGCGCGGCATCGAACTTCGTCGCGATCGCGCAGCCCGCGGCCAGGCCGCCGACCACGGCCGAGGCCGAGGAACCGAGGCCGCGCGAGTGCGGAATCACGTTGCGGCACACCACATCGAGGCCGTCCGCCCAGACGCCCGCCGACTCGAGGCCGCGCTCGATCGCCCGCACCACGAGATGCGAAGGGCCCCAGGGGACATCGTCGGCACCCTCACCCTCGACCCGGATGTTGAGCCCGGAATCGGTAGTGCGCACCTCGATCTCGTCGTAGATCCCCAAAGCCATACCGAGCGAATCGAACCCGGGACCGAGGTTCGCGCTCGACGCCGGCACCCGCGCGGTCACCGAAAGTCCCGCGGGCAGCGTGCGACTCATGCTCGCGGTCCGCGGGCGCACGTACAACTGGCCTTCGCGCGAATTCAACTCAGGCCAGCTCTAGTTCGTGGGCGACCGCGACCGGGTCGACCGGAATCGCCTGCACCTGCGGCATTCCCAGCAGCGCGGTGTCGGGGTCCTTGAGCCCGTTGCCGGTAACGGTGCACACGACGGTCAGGCCGGAATCCAGCCAGCCCTCCTTGTGCGCCGCGAGCAGGCCGGCCACGCTGGCCGCCGAGGCGGGCTCGACGAACACGCCCTCGTGCGCCGCGACCAGGCGGTATGCCGCCAGGATCTCGTCGTCGGTGGCCGCGCGGAACGCGCCGCCGGACTCCTCCTTGGCCGCCATCGCGCCGTTCCAGGACGCGGGCGCGCCGATCCGGATGGCCGTCGCGATGGTCTCCGGGTTGCTCACCGGGGCGCCGTTGACCAGCGGCGCGGCCCCCGCGGCCTGCACGCCGAGCATGCGGGGCAGCTGGGTGGTGATGCCGTCGGCGTAGTACTCGCGGTAGCCGCGCCAGTACGCGGTGATGTTGCCCGCGTTGCCCACCGGCAGCGCGTGCACGTCGGGCGCGCGGCCGAGCACATCGCAGATCTCGAACGACGCGGTCTTCTGCCCCTCGATGCGGGCCGGGTTCACCGAGTTCACCAGGCCGATGCTGGGGAAGTCCGAGGTGACCTTGCGGGCCAGCTCCAGGCAGTCGTCGAAGTTGCCGTCCACCTGAATGATCTTGGCGCCCAGCATGACCGCCTGGGCCAGCTTGCCCATCGCGATCTTGCCCTGCGGGATCAGCACGGCACAGGTCATGCCCGCGCGGGTGGCGTAGGCGGCCGCGGAGGCCGAGGTGTTGCCGGTGGACGCGCAGAGCACCGCCTGCTGGCCCTGGTACTTGGCATCGGTGATCGCGACGGTCATGCCGCGGTCCTTGAACGAGCCGGTCGGGTTCAGGCCCTCGACCTTGAGATAAACGTCACATCCGGTCAATTCGGACAGATGCGGCGCGGGCACCAGCGGCGTGCCGCCCTCGAACAGCGTGACCGGCTCCCACTCGGCCGCACCCGCGATCCGATCGCGATAGGCCGCGATCAGACCCGGCCAGCGAGAATGCACGCCGAACTGCGGCGCCACGCCGGCCCTCGTCGACCCCGCCGTCTGCGGTCCCCGGGTCGTACTCATTCTTCGGTGCCTTCCAATCTGAGAACACTGGTGATCGATGTGACGGATTCCATCTCGCCCAGGGCGGTGACGGTGTCCGCGAGCGCCGATTCCACGGCGTGGTGGGTAACCACGACCAAGCGAGCGCCCGTGCCGTGCCCCTCTTGGCGGACGGTCGAGATGC
Source organism: Nocardia sp. NPDC006044 (assembly GCF_042871115.1). Classification (NCBI taxonomy): domain Bacteria; kingdom Bacillati; phylum Actinomycetota; class Actinomycetes; order Mycobacteriales; family Nocardiaceae; genus Nocardia; species Nocardia sp. NPDC006044. The sequence continues at coordinate 647,372 of NZ_JBIAID010000005.1, read as the reverse complement.
TCACTCCGTGCTTGGCGAATTCGCCCGCCACCGCGGCAAGTACCCCGGGACGGTCTGCCACCTGCAGGTTCACGTGATAGCGGGTGGGTGTATCGCCGATCGGCGCGATCGGTAGCTCAGCATAAACCGATTCGCCCGGGGCGCGGCCACCGTAGAACTTGTTGCGCGCGGCCATCACCAGATCGCCGAGCACCGCGGACGCGGTCGGCGCGCCGCCGGCCCCCTGTCCGTAGAACATCAGCCGGCCCGCGTTCTCCGCCTCGACGACCACCGCGTTGAACGCGCCGCTCACCGCGGCCAGCGGATGCTTGCGCGGCACCAGCGCCGGGTAGACGCGCACCGAGACGCGGTCCTTGCCGCCCTCGGCCACGGTCGGCTCGCCCGGCCCGGCGGGCACCCGCTCGCAGATGGCGAGCAGCTTGACCGTGCAGTTCAGCGCGGACGCGGTCTCCAGATCCTCGGCACTGATCTTGGAGATGCCCTCGCGGTACACGTCGGCCGCGGTGACCCGGGTGTGGAACGCCAGCGAGGCGAGGATCGCGGCCTTGGCGGCGGCGTCGTAGCCCTCCACGTCGGCGGTCGGATCGGCCTCCGCGTAACCGAGGCGGGTGGCCTCCTTCAGCGTGACCTCGTAGTCGGCGCCGGTCTCGTCCATCGCGGAGAGGATGAAGTTGGTGGTGCCGTTGACGATGCCGACCACCCGGTTGACCCGGTCACCGGCCAGCGACTGGATCAGCGGGCGGACCACCGGGATGGCGCCCGCGACCGCGGCCTCGAAGTAGAGGTCGGCGCGGCTGCGTTCGGCGGCAGCCGCGAGTTCGCCGGTGTAGTCGGCCAGCAGCGCCTTGTTCGCGGTCACCACGGATTTGCCGGCGTTCAGCGCGGCCAGGATCAGCCGGCGCGGCGGGTCGATGCCGCCGATCACCTCGACCACCAGGTCGACGTCCTCGCGGGCGACCAGGGCGTCCGCGTCGGTGGTCAGCAGGTGCGGCGGAAGGCCGCGATCGTTGTCCAGGTTGCGGACCGCGACGCCGCGCAGCACCAGCGGCGCGCCGACCCGGGAACGCAGGTCTTCGGAGTGTTCGCGCAGGATCCGCACGACCTCCGTGCCGACATTGCCCATGCCGAGGACCGCGACACCGATCGGCTGATCTCTCCCCCAGGTGTTCTGGGTGGGATTCGTCATGATTCAACCTCCAAGCTGAGCAGGTCCGCCACCGTTTCCCGGCGCAGAATGAGTCGCGGTTGCCCGTCGCGTACCGCGACCACCGCGGGGCGGGTCAGCTGGTTGTATCGGCTGGACATCGAATAGCAGTACGCGCCGGTCGCGGCGACGGCGACCAGATCGCCGGGGCCGACGTCCTCCGGCATCCAGGTATCACGGATGACGATATCGCCACTCTCGCAATGCTTTCCGACGACGCGCGCGACCACGGCGGCGGCCTCGGACGAGCGCGAGACCAGGCGGCAGTCGTAGTCGGCCTGGTACAGCGCCGGGCGGATGTTGTCGCTCATGCCGCCGTCGACGCTGAGGTAGCGCCGGCGCAGGCCGCCGTCGAGGGAGACGTCCTTGATGGTGCCGACCTCGTACAGCGTGACCGTGCCCGGTCCGGCGATGGCGCGGCCGGGTTCCACCGCGATCTTCGGCTCGGGCAGGCCGATGGCGGCCGCCTCGGCGGCGACCAGGTCGCGCACCTTGGCGGCGAAGTCGTCCAGCGGCGGCGGGTCGTCGTTGGGCAGGTACGAAATGCCAAGTCCGCCACCGAGATCCAGCGTGGAGATCTGCGCGGTGCGGTCGACGCCGAACTTCTCGATGGCGTCGTGCAGCAACCGCAGCATCCGGCGCGCGGCGATCTCGAAGCCGTCGATCTCGAAGATCTGCGAACCGATATGGCTGTGCAGGCCGACCAGGCGCAGGTTGTCCGCGTCGAAGACCCGCGCGAGCGCCTCCATGGCGTCGCCGCCGGCGATCGAGAAGCCGAACTTCTGATCCTCGTGCGCGGTCGAAATGTATTCGTGCGTATGGGCTTCCACGCCGACGGTGACCCGGACCAGCACGTCCTGCACGACGCCGGCCCGGCCCGCGATGGCCTCCAGGCGCTCGATCTCGATCAGCGAGTCGACGACCACGTGGCCGACCCCGGCGGCCACCGCCGCTTCCAGCTCGGTCGCCGATTTGTTGTTGCCGTGCAACGCGATTCGCTCAGCGGGGAAGCCGGCGTGCAGGGCGACCGCGAGCTCGCCGCCGGAACACACGTCCAGCGACAGGCCCTCGTCCCGGATCCAGCGGGCGATCTCGCCGCACAGGAAAGCCTTGGACGCGTAGTGGACTCGCGCGTTCGGCCCGAACGCGCGCACCATGTCGCGGCAGCGCGAACGGAAATCGTCCTCGTCGATCACGAACAGCGGCGTACCGAATTCGGCGGCCAGCTCGTGCACCGGCACACCGGCCAGCCGCACCACGCCGTCGTCGTCCCGCGACGCGTTGCGCGGCCAGACATTCGCCGGCAAATCGATCAGCTGCTGCGGGTCGCGAGGGCGCTCCGGCAAGTTGGGGGCGTGCGGGATCTCGGCATGCCGAGGCCCGGCGGGGTGCGCGCTCACGACTCCACCTCGCTGACGCTCGGCTCCGTCGTGACCGCGCAGGCGGCTGCGCCTTCGGTTCGCTCGCTACGCTCGTTCACGGCCATAGTTCCTCCCTGGCGCTCGTCTGAAAGTCCTTGTGCCCGTTCACATGCGCTCCGGTGCGCTGACGCCGAGCAGGGCGAGGCCGTTCGCGAGGACCTGACGGGTAGCGTTGACCAGCACCAGGCGCGCGGCGTTGGTGGGGCGCACGGGCTCGTCCCCGAGGGGCAGCACGCGCAGGTTCTTGTTGGTCTGGAAGCGGTGGTAGGTACCGGCCAGTTCCTCCAGGTAGCGGGCGACCCGGTGCGGCTCGCGCAGGCTCGCGGCGCTGCTCACCACCCGCGGGTACTCGCCGAGGGTGCGGATGAGCTCGCCCTCCTCGTCGGAGGTCAGCAGCGCGAGATCCGGTGTCACCTTGTCGTATTCGAGCTCGGCCGCGTTGCGCGCGATCGAGGCGGTGCGGGCGTGCGCGTACTGCACGTAGTAGACCGGGTTCTCGCTGCTCTGGCTGGTCCAGAGGTCCAGGTCGATATCGATGCTCGAATTCACCGACGACCGCACGAGCACATACCGCCCGGCGTCGACGCCGATCGCCTCGACCAAATCCTCCAGCGTGACCACGGTGCCCGCACGCTTGCTCATTTTCACCGCGACACCGTCTTTGAGCAGATTCACCATCTGCCCGATCAGCACCTCGACGGTGGCCGGATCGTCGCCGGAAACCGACGCGATCGCCTTCAGCCGGCCGATATATCCGTGATGGTCGGCGCCGAGCATGTAAATGCACAGATCGAAACCGCGGTCCCGCTTGTTCTGGAAGTAGGCGATATCGCCGGCCACATATGCGGGCTTGCCGTCGCTTTTGATGACGACGCGATCCTGATCGTCCCCGTATTCCGAACTCGCGATCCACCAGGCGCCGTCTTTTTCATAAAGATCGCCGGAATCCTTGAGCTTGGCCACGGCCTGCTCCACCGCGCCGGACTCGAACAGCGAGCTCTCGTTGAAGAACACGTCGAAGTCGGTGCCGAACTCGTGCAGCGTCTGCCGGATCTGGGCGAACATCAGCTCGACGCCCTCGGCGCGGAACAGCTCCTGCCGCTCGTCCTCGGGCAGCGACAGCGCGTCCGGGTGCGCGGTCACGATCGTGTTCGCGATCTCGGTGATGTACGCGCCCGCGTAGCCGTCGTCCGGGGTCGGCGCGCCGGTGGCCGCCGCGACCAGCGACCGGGCGAACCGCTCGATCTGCGCGCCGTGATCGTTGAAGTAGTACTCGCGCACCACGTCGGCGCCCTGCGCGGCCAGGATCCGGCCGAGCGCGTCGCCGACCGCGGCCCAGCGGGTGCCGCCCAGGTGCACCGGGCCGGTCGGGTTCGCCGAGACGAACTCCAGATTGATCCGGGCGCCCTTCAGCGTTTCCCCGGTGCCGTAGGCGGCGCCGGCGGCGAGCACCTGCTCGATGATCGCGCCCTGCGCGGACGCGGCCAGCCGGATGTTCAGGAAGCCGGGACCGGCGACTTCGGCGGAGGCCACCTCGTCGGCCGCGCTCAGCGCCTCGGCCAGCCAGGTCGCCAGATCGCGCGGATTCGCGCCCGCCTTCTTCGCGACCTTCATCGCCACATTCGTGGCATAGTCGCCGTGTTCGGGGTTGCGGGGGCGCTCGACAGTGACCTCGTCGGGCAGGACCGCGGGGTCCAGTCCGCGTTCGACAAGCACCTTCGCCGCAGTGGCGCGAAGGAGATCTGCAAGGTCAGCTGGAGTCACGAGTCTCTATCCTATGGTCTTGGCGGGTGTACACCTCGAGTGGGCACTGCGCCGGAACCGTCCGCAACCCACAGCACCCTGCGGATCCATCACCTCGAGAGAGCACAACGAGCGATGCCGAGTAGTCCCAGCGCCAAATCGGCCAAGGCCGCCGCCAAGTTGTCCGGGTCCCGCAAAGGGGGCGGGCGTGGACAACTGCCGAAGAAGAATCGTCAGATCCCCTGGTTGGCCATCGGCGCGGCCGTAGTCATCATCGCACTCATCGGTGCTCTCGCCTACAGCCTGGTACCCAAGTACCAGGAGAAGGCCGACCTGGAGAAGTTCACGCCCAGCGCGGACCGCAAGGACCCCTCGGATTCGATCCCCGGCGTGGTCAAGAAGGAATACCCGGCCGGGCTGCACATCGGCCCGACCCAGCGGGTGGCCTACGACCAGAGTCCCGCGTTCGGCGGACCGCACGACGCGTCCTGGGCCACCTGCACCGGCGTGGTGTACGACAAGCCGATCCGGATGGAGAACGCCGTGCACTCGCTCGAGCACGGCGCGGTGTGGATCGCCTACAACCCGGACAAGGTCGACGCCGCGGGTATCGACTCGCTGAAGAGCAAGGTGCAGGGCAAGGCGTACTCGCTCATGTCGCCGTACCCCGGTCTCGACCACGCGGTTTCGCTGCAATCGTGGGGGCATCAGCTGAAGCTGGACAGCGCCGACGACAAGCGCGTCGGTCAGTTCATCACCGCGCTGCGCCTGAACAACTACACCTACCCCGAGGTCGGCGCGGACTGCTCGACGATCGCGTTCGACACCGACAACCCGCCGCCGTTCGACCCGACGCCGCCCGGACCCGGCGCGGTGCCGATGGACGGCAAGGGCCTGCAGCAGGACGCGAGCGAGGTCGGCGGGATGCCCGGCGGGCTGCCGGGCGTGCCCGGAGTTCCGGGGCTGCCCGGTCTGCCCGGCGCGCCCGCGCCGAACCAGCCCCGGCCGGTGCCGAACCCGGCTCAGCCCGGTCCGGCTCAGCCGCAGCCGAGCCGGTAGTGCCCACCGAGGTCGCGCCGGATTCCACGGAATCCGGCCTCGGCGCCCAGGTCCGCGGGCAGCGCACCGCGCTGCTGATTCTCGGCGTGATCGGCGCCATCCTGATCGGCGTCGCCATCGGCACGCTGATCCGGCTGCCGCTGAACAGCTCGTCCGAACCCGATCCCGGCGCGGTGGACGTCGGCTTCACCCAGGACATGTCGGCCCATCACGCGCAGGCCGTCGAGATGGCCGGTGTCGTGCTGGTCCGGTCCACCGACACCGACGTGCGCCGCCTCGCCTACGACATCATGACCACCCAGCAGAACCAGGTCGGCCGCATGCAGGGCTGGTTGCAGCTGTGGGGCAAGCCCGCACAGAGCGTCGACGGCTACATGGGCTGGATGAGCACGCAGCCGGGCGGCCACGGCCACTCCGGCGGCACCCAGACCATGTCCGGCCCCATGGCGACGATGCCCGGCATGGCCACCCCCGGCGACCTCGCCGCCCTGCGCCAGGCCTCCGGTCCCGCCCTCGACACCCTGTTCCTGCAACTCATGCTGCGCCACCACCAGGGCGGCCTGCCGATGATCGAGTACGCGGCCGAGCACGCCGAAACCACCGCCGTGCGCACCCTCGCCGACACCATGGACCAGACCCAGCGCGGCGAAGCCCAGCTCATCACCGCCATGCTCACCGCACGAGGCGCCGTACCGCTCCCCCCGAACTGACCCCGAACCGCCGCCCCCGACAACCCTTTTTGGCTCCCGGCCACCGATGCGATACGCTTTCCCCGCCCGAGCGGCGGCGTCACCGTCACCGCTCGACACCTATCCCGCCCTCGTAGCTCAGGGGATAGAGCGTCTGCCTCCGGAGCAGAAGGCCGCAGGTTCGAATCCTGCCGAGGGCACCGAAAGAAAAGGCCCCAACCAGTGCGAATCTGGTTGGGGCCTTTCTCGTCCGAACGCTCACCCGGCCTCGATGTCACGAGTTGTCACAACCTCGCCCAAAGTCTTCGTCGCAGCCTCCAACGCCTCCAGCTGAGAATGGGTGTCGATCCTCGCTGTCACGCTGGCATCGGCATGCCCCAGCCACGCGGCGATCACAGCGAGTGGGACCCTCCGGAGATGCATCGTGGTGCCGCAGGTGTGACGCGCATCATGCAGCCGGATGTGCCGGACGCCAGCCTTCTTGATCATCTTCGCCCACCGGTGCGTCAACGTGTCCGGGTGGTACGGCGTCCCGTCCTGGTTGCAGGCGACGTAGTCCCCATCGTTGTACGCCTCCCCCAGCGCGAGCTTTTCCCCGGCTTGAATCCGATGAGCTCGGCGCAGCACTTCAACCATCTCGTCATCCATCGGCAGAGTCCGGATGCCGCTCTCGGTCTTGGGGTCGTCCTCCACGGCGGTCCCGCCGGCCGATGCCCGACCGATCTGCACATCGAGCGTATTCGCACCGAAATGCACACCACTCCAGCGCAACCCGCCGAGCTCACTACGCCGAAGGCCCGACAGAGCGAGGAACCACACGTGCCCGTCGCGGTTGCCTTCGAGGCTCTTGAGCACCTTCGATACCTCGGCCGGGGGTGTACGGCTTCGGCTTCACGGTCTTGCCGCGCTTCGGCTTCATCGCAGCAGCAACGTTATGTGACAGCAACTTTCGTTCAATCGCGTAGTCCAACGCCATGACTGTCGTCTCCACGGTTCGCTTCAGCGACCTTGCGCTCCACGGCCGCCGAACATGTCCCTTCTCGGTCGTAGTCCCGCCCTTCTTCAAGGCCGCTACCAAGCGATCAAGATGCAACCGAGTCAGCTTCTGCACGGCGAGATTTCCGTGTGCCTCCCGCAACGGAGCCAAGTTGTACCGGTAGCCAGCGAGAGTGGTTTCCCGCGCCCAATGCAAGCTGTCCAACCAGTCCGTACACACCTGTTCGACGGTGTACTCCGAAGTGGGCACGAAACTGTCTGTTGATGCCAGCTCCATGAACTTGCTCAGCGCAGCGCGCGCTTCCTTCTCGGTGTTGTACCGCCGACGAACCTGTTGCCGCTTGCCGGTTTCCAGGTTCACGCCGACGTCGGCGACGACCTGATAGCGGACCACCTGCTTCTTGGTGCGCCGATCAGTCACCTCGATCTTCGTGATCTGCGGCGGCAGTTGTTGCCTGCTCATGCCGCCGCCTGATCAAGTCCCGCAATGTATTCCACTACCGCCTGCTCGGTGACGAACCGACGACGACCGATCTTCACCGAGCGCAACTCCCCCGTGCCGATCAGCTCGTAGTACTTGCTGTGCCCAACAGGGATCAACTTGCGGACCTCTTGCTCGTTCAACAGTCTGGACATGCGCCCTCCCTCCTACGCTGCTTGCCGAGTTGCCGAAGTTTCTTGCGCACCGGGTGGACCGGCGGCAAGTTGCGCTCGGATGTATTCCGCGCGCCAGGTGGTGCGCCGAGCGATCGCGCCCATGATCAGGTGCTCCCGCAACGGCCGGGACTTATCGCCGGGTTCGACCGGAGTCACCTTCAGGTGTGAGGTAATCCAAGCAGCTCACGCGGCGAAGGTAGCTGCGATCGCCTTCGCGAACCGGCCAGAGAAAGTAGACCGGTTCCGCGCTCAACAGCCGGTCATCATCGTCACCGCAGTCACCGAACTGCTTGCCGCTCTATAAGAACTCGGTTCAGCTGACGAATTCCGCAAGACCAGCTACTTTCGTCGTCTGTGATCTACACCACATTTGGTGCGCGGCATATCGTCCGCTACAGACCTGTACAGATCTGTACCCGTACAGGGATACGCCGTCGAGAACTCAGGCAGGCGATAGCGGCCGACAAGAACACCAAGCCAACGAGTTTCACGGGCGTTCGCCGATTAGCATGTACGCAGTCGGCCAGCGTTGAACCAGGGCAACCTGATTCGGTCGGCATCCTTGCTTCAGTTGTAGATGCGCGAGCGCGGCAGCCGGGGCCTCTCTGACAAGTTCGGAGCGGTCTCGTCCGCCGCACCCGCGGCGGGGCAACTGCAAACAAGGAGAGGAGGGTGCATGGCGGATACTCCAGCACCCGAATCGAACACACCGCCAAACCGCCGGACGAAATTCCGGACTCTGCTCGACTCACTGACGTGGGTTCGCGCAGCGGTAACCGCCTGCTCGCTGCTGGTCTCTGTGTCGCACTCCGACACCGCCAGCTCAGCAATCATGGTGATCACCGAACTGGCGGCGCAGACGCTAGCTGCGGTCCTCGGCCTAGGAAACTGAGACCGCATCGCTAGTGGATGAGCAGCTCGGGAGCTCTTCGGAGCTTCCGGGCCTGCCGCCCGCAGACGTACACGGACGAGTGCCATTCTACGCAGTGTTAGCACGCTAATATGCGATCATGATAGCTTCTTGAGTCGCAGACATCACCCACAAACAGCAGGGTTCCTGCTGGGTAGCGGCTATTTTTCACCTGTTTCCGAAGCTGTTTCGACACCTGTTTCGCCAGCCGTGCCGCCACCTGTCCCGCGGGCCCACTGGCAAGCTGTCGTACTACTACGACGCAATCCGCTTCTAAGTTGCTCTAGCTGACGACGTTTCGATCGTGCGTCGAGCACGTTCCGCAATTACCCGCGGGCCACTGCCGAATTCCGCCATTGAGGATCAAGAGCGGCGCTGCGCGCCGCCCGCGCGGCCACCGCCGCGCCGCGCCGCGCGCCCGCCGGCCTCCGCAAGCTACGGCAGGCGGGCGCGTCGGCACGTCGGTAACCGCGCTTGCGTTCACAACTGCCACTCTACGACACCCTTGGTCGCTTTGGGCATATCCGAGTAAGTGTGGGCACGACGAGAGTCGTACCCGACGCTGCCTCCGCAGCCGCTCACGAATCGACCGGCACCTAACGGGGTGACTGGCCGTGGTCCGGCCGACGGAAGCGAGGACGAACGAAAGTCGCGGTGACACGGTGGCAATGAGGCACGTAGATCCCTGCCTCCTCATGGCCCATACGATCTGACTTCACCACGGGAGAGTAAAGGGCGCTTCGCGTCGCTACGCGATGCCTCCGGCACCCTTGACTATCCCTCCCTCAGCACAGGATGGCCGATACGAGGAAGCAGGTGGTGTAGGTGGCGAATGGGCAACGAGCCGACGTTGCTACCCGTCGGTGGGGTGGGTGTTCTGCCTGGTTACAGCTTCCTGCGCGGAGACACAGAACTCGTCGCCTTGGTTGGATCGGACCCAGTACCAGTCGGCGTACTGGCCGTCTTCAGCGGGTTTGCCATACTCATCTTTGTTATGCACTTCGAGTACAACGCCGTGAAGCGTCACCATCGGTGTCTCGCCGTCGACTGTCGGACCGCTCTGCCGGACGCATACGATCTGATCGCCTACCCAGATTTCCACCATTCGGCGACGGTACGCACGCTCCGGTGACTACGGCGGGCAGCCACGCCGAAATGCCCTGAAGTCGCAGCAGAAAGGAGCAGTCAGTCCGACTACGGCTCCGGCCACGCAGCGAAATCTGAATGGAAATCTCGGACCAAGCCCATCTGTTCCCACCAATGGTCAGCAAACTTAACGCTGACTGCGCACGACCATTCGGCGCAACCAGCGCCAAGGCACCTGTTCGGGAACCAGGGAAGCCCGACCGGCTGCTGGTTCTCCGCGAAAAGATCTCGCACGCTCTTGCGAAGCTTGTGCTCGACGTCGACCTGCTCCCACGCAGGCTTGAAGTGAACCAAGGCGTTTCGCAGATCAATCAGCTTCTTAGCTCCCTGGTACGGCATGGCCCCGGGATCCATTCGCGGCTTGCCCGCGCTCACCAATGCCAACTGATACTTCTCAAGGATTGACAGGCGCTTCTCAAGACTCTCGGCACCGTTCCAAAGTTCCGCCATAACCGCGGCTGCATGATCGGAGATCCCCTCCGTCCCTGTAGTCGGCCGACCGGCATTGTCGGCGACATCGGCAAACGCTTCGTTCACCAACGCCTCCAGGAAACAGACAGACGAGATAACCGCACTCATCGTCAGTGAGCGATGCTCCAGATCAATCCTGTTCTCCAGCAAAACCGCTGATTCGCGCTCACCGCACTTTCGTGCTGCATGCCGCGCAGTCCAAAGGTGCTGTGTCGCCATGTTCTGTCGCGTAGCGACAACGACCACCGACAGCGTCCCCTCTCCCGACGCTGAGGCCGAGGCTGTCGCTATGGGCACTTGAACCGTCGCATCGCCCGGTTTTTCGACTCCATCGATCATCTCGGTCGTTCCCTCCAGGTCGATCCTGGTATCTCATCTTGACTCTACGACGCCTCGTGAACGCGGAGGAACCGCAAATCCAGGCTGTCAAAGGTCAATCCAGGCTACCCACCACCATGCTGCGATACCCGACATTCGCCCCCGGTCCGCCGAGGATTGAGCACATCGGGCTTGTGCAGTCTGCGCCATCGCGTGAATGAACCCAGACAACGCCGCGAATCCAAGACTTTGGTGTCACGACAGTGTCACAAGTGCTGCAAACATCCCCGGACAGAACCGGACTGGATCGAACTGAATCGCCAGGCCGCCAGACCGTCGCGACCAGTCAGGAACCCCGGAATCCTGCCCGAGTCTGCCTCCGGAGCAGAAGGCCGCAGGTTCGAATCCTGCCGAGGGCACCGCGGAGAGGCCCCTGATCAGCAATATGCGATCAGGGGCCGTTCTGGTTTCCGGCACGGTTCCGGCCGGTCGCCATCGAGTTCCGACTCCTGTTCGTGCTCTGGCGACGTTTGCGAGCCACCAACCAGAGCACGAGCGCGGTGCTGAGGAAGGGGATGACGACGAACGACAGGCCGGTGACGTTCAGATCGGGGTCGTGCAGGTCGAGGTAGTTCCATTGGTTGCCGAGAAACTGGGTGGCCAGCTGGAAGGTCGCGTGAAATCCGATGCAGGCCCAGAGGTTTCCGGTAGTCGCGCGCAGCGCACCTTGCACAAGCGAGAAGGCGAAGAACAGGATGGGCCGCTCGATCGAGCCGGCCGCGCCGATCAGGACGCCCCACAGGGTGAACAGAATCGCTTGAGCCAGCACGGTTATCGCGGTCGGCCAGCGCTCGGCGAGGTTGGTGAAGAAATAGCCGCGGAAGATCAATTCCTCGGGCACGGCTTCGTAAAGCAGCACCAGCGCGACGAGGGCGATCGAACCCCACAGGATTTCCGGCAGTGACGACCGCACGGTGAGATCGGCCCAGCCGAGCCCCAGCATGATGGCCGCGGAAACGGCGGCGGGAATTCCCCAGCACCCGACGCCGAAAAGGAATGCGCGCCAACCGCGGCCGACCGAGGTCAAGCCGAGAGCGGACCACGACCGCCGGTCGAGAAAACGCAGCGCCAGGTAAATCAACGGCACCGTACCCAGCGTCGCACCGACCGCACGCAGCACATGCCCGCCGCGGGTGTACTCGTCGTCGCCGACCACGGCGTTCACCCCGTGATACAGCACCAGCCACCAGATCGTCACCGCGACGAACACGGCCGCCAACCGGACGACCAGGGCCGGCCGCGAACTCTGAGATTTCGCCGAAAGCACCACGTCGCGAACGTATCCCGCGCACTATCGCCGGCACATCCTACGAAGTGGTGACATCAAGAACGACACACCGAGCGGGACCCGGCTGTGCGGAAGTGCGGGTGGCGGCTCAGGGGTGTCCCGTTCGCGGCTCGGTCAGGCGCAGCTGACCTTGAAGTCGGCGGTCTGGGTGGTGGCGGGGACGACGTCTACCTTGACCGAGGTCGAGCTTTTCGGCTCGCAGCCCGAGGCCGAGGTGAACTGGGCCTGGTAGCAACCGGGGGGCAGGTTGGTGGCGGCGGTGCCGTCGGGTCCGGTGGTCAGGGTGGCGAGCATCGGGCCTGCCTCGCAGGTGGTGATGCCGATCTGCGCACCGGCCACGGCATACGGCTCGGCGCCGGTCATCTGGGCCTGCACCCGCAATGTGCCCTGCCCGGCCGGCGCCGGATCGGCCCCCGCGGTGCCCGCGCCCTGCGCGATCGCCAGCAACCCGACGCCGAGGACGGACATGCCGATCAATCTGCGCATTCGAATCTCCTTCTGCACGAACGAACATGGGCGGTCAGCCGCACCCGGCAAATATAGTCCGCCGGCCGCGCGCCGACGAGGGACATGCCCGAGCCGCAGACCAGCGAGTCGGCCGGGACCATTTCCCGCTCACCCGGGCGCCCCGTTGACGTAACCTTCGAGGAAGCCGAGGGGGGCTGACGGAGGACGAGACTATGACTTATCCGCCGGGCGGGCAGCCGCCGCAGCAGGGACCGCAGCAGCAGCCCACCGAATATCCGCCGCCGAGCTACCCGCAAGCCGCCTATCCACCACCGTCGCCCGGGCATCAGCCGTCGCGCCGGGGCAAGATCGGCCTGATCGCCGGACTGATCGCGGTCGTGCTGCTGGCGCTCGGCGGTGTCGTGGTGCTCGGCGCCGTGCTGACCGCACAGGGCAAGGGACCGCTCGCCTCGGACGGAAAGCGGATCGAGAACGCGATCCGCGACTTCTACGACACGCTGGACAACAAGGGATTCCAGGCCGCCGCGGCGAAGGCGTGCGCGGCCGACCGGGCCGAGTTCGAGGCACTGCCCGAGGAACAGCGGCAGCAGTTCGAGTCCGCGACGGTCGCGGTGCACATCGATAAGATCGAGAACATCGTGATCACCGGCGACACCGCGACCGCGCACATCGTCGGCAAGCTCACCCTCGAGGTGCCGGGCCAGGCGCCCGACACCGACACCAGCACCACCGAACACCTGACGAAGGAAGACGGTAAGTGGAAGGTCTGCTCAGCGGTCACCGGCAAGAATTGACGCCACACCCGCGCGCATGAACGAACGAGTCTCGTGTTGCGGGCCGTCCCGGCGAACTGTGCTCGGCGCCATCGGTTTTGCCGCGCTACTACCGCTGGCGCGCGCGGGTTCGGCTCGGGCCCAGCCGAATCCGCTGATCGCCACCGATCTGGAAGTGGTCACGATCACCGACCGGTCGGTGATCGTGACCTGGACAACGGTCGCGCCCGATCCGGCCGGGCGACTGATGCCGGTGGACGCCGACGCGGAACTGCTTCTGGCCCCGGCAGATTCGCTGCGCGCGCCGGTTCCGGTCTACGCCGACGCGCAGCCGACCCCCTTCCACTACGCAGAGATCGACGGCCTGGAACCCGGTCGCACTTACCGTTTCGAGGCTCGGTCCAACGGCGTGTGCGCGATCCCCGCGCTCTCCCTGACCACGCTCACCCCCGGCACTCCCGAAACCACCGGCCGATTCACCACTTTGGTGCCCCCGCCCGGCCGTCCACTGCACACTCTCGCCCTGGCCAACGACGTGCACTTCGGGGAGGAGGTCAGCGGTCTGCTCGTTGCCGGCCTGCCACCCGGTGTCCGGCAAGATGTCCCGCCGTACCCCGAGGTGATGCTGGCCGCGATGCTCGACGATCTGCGCCGCCCGGACCGCGCCGCCGAACGACTACTCATCGCCGGCGACCTCACCAGCGAAGCGGCCCTGGACGATTCGCGCGCCGTCCGCGCCCAGCTCGACGCCTGGGGCTCGCTGGGCGAGGACTACCTCGTCGTCCGCGGCAACCACGATCGCCCGCACACCGGCCCCGAGTACGCGGGTTGCCGGCCCGCCCCGGCCGACCACCGCGACTGCTGGGCCGAGGCTTTCACCCCGCGCGGGCAACTGATCGAGCACGAGTCCCGCGGCCTGCGCGTGCTCGGCCTGGACACCAGCGAACTCGACGGCTCCGGTGGCACCATCGACCGCCCTCAATTCGACCTGTTCGCCGAGCGACTCCGCGACGACCCCGACCGCCCGACCCTGGTCTTCGGCCATCATCCGGTCACCATCGAATCGGGCCTGACCAATCTCGCGGGCCCCGGCTTCGTGCTCAACGGCCGCGACAGCGCCGAACTGCAAGCCGGCTACGACCGCGCCCCCGGCGTCTTCCTGCACCACAGCGGCCACACCCACCGCAATCGCCGCACCCGCCCCGACACCGGTTGCGCCGTCGAATTCCTGGAAGTCGCTGCGGTGAAGGAATATCCGGGCGGCTACTGCCTGCTGCGCCTCTACGAAGGCGGCTACATGCTCAACTTCTACAAGACGCGCACCGAAGCAGCTCGCCGCTGGAGCGCGGCCACCAGATCCGAGTACTTCGGCCTGCTGCCGGATTACACCCTCGGCAGCGCAGCGGACCGTAATCACGTTGTGCTGCGCGATTTCTCGGGACTCGGCTGAGCGCCGCGGCTGGTTCGAGGCGCCCGGTCCGGCCGTGGCACCGGCCGGACCGAGCGTTACCGCTGGAGGCGACCCTCGAACCCATTGGAGCGAGCGGCGGGAATTGAACCCGCGTAAACGGCTTTGCAGACCGTTGCCTCAACCACTCAGCCACGCCCGCCTCGCGTTTGATAGTGCCGTTCGAGGCCCCTAGAACCCACCCTTGCGCTCACCCTGATTCGAAGCGGGTGTGACCCGAAGCCACCTCGATGTCCCCGAACCGCGCCCACCCGCATGGAATGATCGGAGAATGTCTCGGCCACGCCCGCTTCCGCTCGACCCGATCGAGGAGGCCCATCGCCAGTGGGTCGGCCACGGCTGGGGTGACGTGGCCGATGGCATGGCGGCGGTGACCTCGCTGGTACGCGCCCAGCAAATCGTGATGGCCCGGGTGGACGAGGCGCTGAAACCGACCGGTTTGACCTTCTCCCGCTACGAATTGCTCATGCTGCTGAGCTTCAGCAAGACCGGCGCACTGCCGATGGCGAAGGCCAGCGCCCGCCTGCAGGTGCACCCGACCAGCGTGACCAACACCGTCGATCGGCTCGAGGCGGCGAAGCTGGTCGAACGGGTGCCGCACCCCACCGACCGGCGTGCGACACTCATCGAGATCACCGATGCCGGAAGGGAATTGGTCGCGCAGGCGACCGAGGAACTCAACACCCGGGTCTTCGCGGTACCCGGCCTCGCACCGGACCGGCTGCATACGCTGTTGCAGCTATTGGCGGAATTCCGACATGCCGCAGGCGACTTCGACACCGGCGACGAACCGGCGCGCTGGTCCGCGACCTGATCGAAAAGCATCGGCCGTACCGGTCGGTTCAATACACCCGCGAATTGACCACGAAGCAACAGTCTGGCATCCAACTAGCGAATTTCCCGGCCCGTTGTCTTGGCAGCGGCGGCAAAAAGGTTCACCATGTAAACCATGGTGCTGGTCTTGGGGGTATCGGCGGGCGCTGGGGGCGCACGCGCGATGCTGACTCACTCCGATCAGCCGCATCTCCCGCCGATCGATCGATGCGCGGTACTTCGGCGCGCCGGTGGCGGGGTCGAGGAACCGGTCTTCGAGGCCATCCGCCAGATGCGCGGCGCGGCCGACCGGCGCGACGAACTGGTCACCGGAACCGCCGTGACCTGCCGCTGCACCCTGCACGCCGACGCGATCCGGACCGGAGCCGGGCGCAACCGCCTCACCATCGTCGACGAGCCCTTGGCGCAGCTGCGCTATCTCCGATTCACCGGCCAGCTGCCGAACGAGGGCACGGTCCTGCTCTACGACCTCGGCACGTCCGGCCTGACCATCACGCACGCCGACTGCCGCACCGACACCATCCTGGCCGGCAAGCGCAGCACGGTGCTCGGCGGCGACGGCTACGACGCGCTGCTGCGCTGGCAGCTCGCGCGCGGCGGCGTGCTCACCGACAAGCTGACCAGCCGCAGACATCGCGAGGCGCTGAGCAGCGAGCGCGTGGTCACCGCGATCGACCCGATCTCCGGCGGCCGCGAGGTGGTCACCCGCAGCGACCTCGCCGAGTTGTGCGCCGCGAGCCTGCATCATTCGGCGTCGTTCGTACGGCAGCTGATCGAGGAGAGCGGCGTGCGGCCCGAGGCGCTGGTGCTGCTCGGCGGCTGCACCCGCAACCCGGCCATCCGCGACGAACTCGCGGAGCTGATCGACCTGCCGATCATCTACGACCCGGAACCGGACTACGTCTCGGCCCGCGGCGCGGTGCTGCTCGCGGCCGAACGCCACAGCGGCGACGTGCGGATGGCCCGCGCCAGGGCGGGCGCGGGGCTGTCCGCGTCGCTGGTGCACGGTCCGGTCGACCGGCGCAAGCTCATCGCCGCCGTCGCGGTCACCGCGGCGCTCGGCGCGACGATCGCCGGCATCCTCGCGCTGGACCGGCCGTCGACCGAACCGAGCCACGGCACCCCGTCGACGCCGGTGGAGATCGTCGGACCGGCGCCGTCGAGTTTCGGCTAGCCCGAATTCGCGCCGCCTAAGTGGACGGGCATTCCGCTCAGCGGTTGGTGAACTTCGCCGGCCGCTTCTCCACGAACGCGCTCATGCCTTCCTTCTGATCCTCGATCGCGAAGAGCGAGTGGAACACTCGGCGTTCGAAACGCAGGCCCTCGGCCAGGGTGGTCTCGAAGGAGCGGTTGACCGCCTCCTTCGCGATCATGGCGACCGGCAACGACATCGACGCGATGGTGTCGGCCACCTCGAGCGCGGTATCCAGCAGCTCGGCGGCGGGCACGATGCGCGAGACCAGTCCGGCGCGCTCGGCCTCCTCGGCGTCCATATTGCGGCCGGTGAGCACCAGATCCATCGCCTTGGCCTTGCCGATCGCGCGGGTGAGCCGCTGAGAGCCGCCGATGCCGGGGATGACGCCGAGCTTGATCTCCGGCTGCCCGAACTTCGCGGTGTCGGCCGCGATCAGGATGTCGCAGATCATCGCGAGTTCACAGCCGCCGCCGAGGGCGTAGCCCGCCACCGCGGCGATGGTCGGCTTGCGGAACGCGGCGAGCCGGTCCCAGCGCGCGAAGTGGTCGTTCAGGAACATGTCCATGTACGACTTCGGCTGCATCTCCTTGATGTCGGCGCCGGCCGCGAAGGCCCGATCCGAGCCGGTGATGACCACGGCGCCGATCTCGTCGTCGCGCTCGAGCTCGTCCAGCGCGGCGATGACGTCGTCGAGGACCTGGGCATTGAGTGCGTTGAGCGCCTTCGGGCGGTTCAGCGTGATCCAGCCGACCCGGCCCTTGCGCTCCAGCAGAATCGTCTCGAAGTCGGTCACTCGGCACCTTCTCGGTCGGGGGTCAGGAATATCGGTGACGATACAGGAGGCAGCCCTGCCGACCCGTTCGCAACGTCCCGACGGTATTCTGAAATTGTTACAGCACAACGGAATTCACTCCCCAGCCGCGTCTAGAGCGCTGGTCAATTCCGCATATACCCGCAAGCCCTCGGCGATCTTCCCCGCGGCGTTCTCCAGCTGCTCGGGCGGCAGGTACTTGCCGAACGCGGCCGCGTCGAGCAGCTGGTCACGGACCTGTTCGAGGTTCATCCTGGCCCAGTCCTGGCGGGAAAGTGGAGACACGGCTCGAACAATACCTCGAGTCGAACGCATGTTCGAGACGTGTCATCCGTTTGGTTCGACGAGTCAGGCGTCGGTGCCGGGGACGTCGCTGCGATCGCGGATCTCGGTCACGATCGCCGAGAAGTCCCGCGCGCCCGAGGACTCGTTGAACCGGTTGTAGATCTCGGCCGCGAGCAGACCCAGCTGACCGTCGATGCCGTTCTCGCGCAACGCGTTCGCGGCCAGGCCCAGATCCTTGTTCATCAGCGCGGTGGCGAAACCGGGCTGATAGTCGTTGTTGGCGGGGCTGGTCGGCACCGGGCCGGGAACCGGGCAGTAGCTGGTCAGCGCCCAGCTCTGGCCCGACGCGGTGGAGACGACATCGAAGAACGACTGGTGGGTCAGCCCCAGCTTCTCGCCGAGCACCAGGGCCTCGGACAGGCCGATCATCGAGATGCCGAGCAGCATGTTGTTGCAGATCTTGGCGGCCTGGCCGACGCCGGAGCCACCGCAGTGCACGACCTTGCCACCCATCACCTCGAGCAGCGGCAGCGCGTCGGCGAAGTCCTCGGCGCCGCCGCCGACCATGAAGGTCAGCGTGCCCGCGGCCGCGCCGGCCACGCCGCCGGAGACCGGGGCGTCCAGCGCGCGGTGACCCGCGCCGATGGCGAGCACCGCGGCCGACTTGGCGTCGGCGACATCGATGGTGGAGCAGTCGATGAACAAGGTGCCGGGCTTGGCGGCGGGGAGCAGTTCGGCGTACACGTCGAGGACGAGTTTTCCGTTGGGCAGCATGGTGATCACGACATCGGCGTCGGCCGCCTCGGCAGCCGTGCTCACCACGGTGGCGCCGTTCTCGACCGCCTGCTCCCGGGCGGTGAGCACCGGATCGTAGGCCAGCACTTCATATCCGGCCTTCACCAGGTTCGCCGCCATCGGCGCGCCCATGTGGCCCAGCCCGAGGAATCCGATCTTTTCAGTCATTGCTCACCAAACCCAGTTCCTGATCGCCTAATTCGGCGAAGTATGCGTCGACCTGTGCGGTGGTGACCTCGGCGAGGGTCGCCGGGGACCACTGCGGGTTGCGGTCCTTGTCGATTACCTGCGCGCGGATGCCTTCCACCAGATCGGGCGAGGACAGCGCCGCGATGGAGACCCGGTACTCCTCGTTCAGCACCGTCTCCAGGTCCGGCGCGGTGCGCGCCGAACGCAACGACCGTAGCGCCACCTTCAGCGCGACAGGCGATTTCGTGAGAATGTCCGCCGCGGCCTGGCCGGCCTCCGGCGCATCGGCGGCGTGCAGGCGGGCGACGATCGCCTCGACCGTGTCCGCCCCGTAGCAGGCGTCGATCCAGGATCGCCGGCCGAGCAGGCCGGATTCCGGTGCGGCCGTGGCGAACTTGGCGATCGCCACGTCGGCGGCCTCGGTACGCAGCGTATCCAGCAGGGCCGGAAGGTGTTCGGCGGCGACGAAGTAGTCGGCGAAGCCGGCCGCGATGGCGTCGCCCGCGGTCATCCGGGCGGTGGTCAGCGCGACGTGCGTGCCGACCTCGCCGGGACTGCGCGACAGCAGGTAGGTGCCACCGACATCCGGGACGAAGCCGATGCCCACCTCGGGCATGCCGATCTTGGACCGCTCGGTGACGATCCGGTGGCTGCCGTGGCCGGAAAGCCCGACGCCGCCGCCCATCACGATGCCGTCCATCACCACCACGTACGGCTTCGGGTAGCGGCCGATGAGCGCGTTGAGCACGTACTCGTCGCGCCAGAAGCGGCCGGTCGGCGAATCCGCGCCGGTGGCGCCGCCGGTCGCGTCGGTGTGGATGGCGACGATATCGCCGCCCGCGCACAATCCGCGCTCCCCCGCGCCGGTCAGGACGACGGTGCGTACCTCGTCGTCGTCCGCCCAGGCGCGCAGCGCGTCGGTAATGGCCAGCGTCATCGAGTGATTCAGCGCGTTGATGGCCTTGGGCCGGTTCAACGTGATGAGCCCGAGCCCATCCGCCTTCTCGATCAGCACTTCTGGTTCCGTCATGCCGCTCCTACCACCGCGCGGGCGACGACCACCCGCATGATTTCGTTGGTGCCCTCGAGGATCTGGTGTACCCGCAGATCTCGGACGATCTTCTCCAGGCCGTATTCGGCCAGGTAACCGTAGCCGCCGTGCAGTTGCAGCGCCTTGTTCGCCACCTCGAAGCCCGCGTCGGTGGCGAATCGCTTTGCCATGGCGCACAACTCGACCTTGTCCGGCGCGTCGGCGTCCAGCGCCGCCGCGGCCCGCCAGAGCAGGGTGCGGGCGGCCTCCAGTTCGGTGCGCATGTCGGCGAGCTGGAAGCGCAGCGCGTCGTTCTTCAGCAGCGGCTTGCCGAACGCCTGCCGATCCGCCAGATACGGCACCGTCTTCTCCAAGGCCGCCTGCGCGCCGCCGACCGAGCAGGCGGCGATGTTCAGCCGTCCGCCGTTGAGGCCGTTCATCGCGATGCGGAAGCCGTCGCCCTCCGCGCCGAGCAGGTTCGCCGCGGGCACCCTGGCGTCGTCGAAGATCACCTGCCGGGTCGGCTGCGCGTGCCAGCCCATCTTTCTTTCGTTGGCGCCGAAGGAAACTCCCGGCGTATCCGCGGGCACGATGAACGCCGAGACGCCGCGCGCGCCCGCCGCTCCGGTGCGCGCCATGACCACGTACACGTCGGTCGCGCCCGCACCGGAGATGAACTGCTTTGTGCCGTTGAGGAGGTAGTCGTCGCCATCGCGAACGGCCTTGGTGCTCAACGCCGCCGCGTCCGAGCCGGCGCCCGGCTCGGTCAGCGCGTAACTGGCCAGCAGCTCCATCGATGTCAGCCTCGGCAGCCAGCGATCGCGTTGCGCCGCATCGCCGTAGGCGTCGATCATCCAGGTCGCCATGTTGTGGATGGAGATGTAGGCCGCGATGGCCGGGCAGCCGGTGGCGAGCTGTTCGAAGACGCGCACGGAGTCGAGCCTGCGCAGGCCCGAACCGCCCACGTCCTCCCGGACGTAGATGCCGCCGAGCCCGAGCGGGCCCGCCTTGCGCAGCACGTCGACCGGAAAGTGCTTCTGCTCATCCCATTCCAGGGCGTTCGGGGCGAGGAACTCGTCGGCGAATCCGCGCGCGGTGTCGCGGATGGCCTGCTCGTCTTCGTCGAGGATGAACATGGTCAGTCCATGGTGGGGATGACGAACGCGTTGCTTTCCTTCATGCCGGAAGGCCAGCGCTGCGTGACGGTCTTGGTCTTGGTGTAGAAGCGGAACGAGTCCGGGCCGTGCTGGTTCAAATCGCCGAAGCCGGAACGCTTCCACCCGCCGAAGGTGTAGTACGCGATCGGCACCGGGATCGGGACGTTGATGCCGACCATGCCGACCTGCACGCGGGCGGCGAAGTCGCGGGCGGTGTCGCCGTCGCGGGTGAAGATCGCGACGCCGTTGCCGTATTCGTGCTCGTTGGCCAGGCGCAGGCCCTCCTCGTAGTCCTTGGCCCGGACGACGGCGAGCACCGGACCGAAGATCTCTTCCTTGTAGATCCGCATCTCCGGGGTGACCTTGTCGAAAAGCGTTGCGCCGACGAAGTATCCGTCCTCGCCGCCGGGCACGGTCACGCCGCGGCCGTCGATCACCAGCTCGGCCCCCTCATCGATGCCGATCTGGACGTAGTTGTTCACCCGGTCCACCCCGTCCTTACCGACGAGCGGGCCGTAGTCGGCGCCCGGATCGTCGGAGCGGCCGATGTTGAGCTTCGCCACCCGCTCGGTGAGCTTGGCCAGCAGGCGATCCGCGGTCTCCTCGCCGACCGGCACCGCCACCGAGATGGCCATGCAGCGCTCGCCCGCGGAACCGTAACCGGCGCCGATCAATTGGTCGGCGACATCGTCGAGGTCGGCGTCCGGCATCACGATCGCGTGGTTCTTCGCGCCGCCGAAGCACTGGGCGCGCTTGCCGTTCGCGGTCGCGGTCTCGTAGATGTACTGGGCGATCGGGGTGGAGCCGACGAAGCCGACGGCCTTGATCCGCGGGTCGTGCAGCAGCGCGTCGACGGCCACCTTGTCGCCGTTGACCACGTTGAACACGCCCGGCGGCAGACCTGCCTCGAGGAACAGCTCGGCCAGGCGCAGCGGCACCGACGGGTCGCGTTCGGATGGCTTGAGCACGAACGCGTTTCCGGTGGCCAGCGCCGGGCCCGCCTTCCACAGCGGGATCATGGCCGGGAAGTTGAACGGGGTGATGCCGGCGACGACGCCGAGCGGCTGGCGCATCGAGTAGACGTCGATGCCGGTGCCCGCGCTCTCGGTGTACTCGCCCTTGAGCAGGTGCGGTGCGCCGACGGCGAACTCGATCACCTCCAGGCCGCGCTGGATGTCGCCCTTCGCGTCGGCGATGGTCTTGCCGTGTTCCGAAGACAGCAGCGCCGCAAGCGAATCCATCTCGTCCTGGACCAGCGTCAGGAAGCGCATCAGCACCCGCGCGCGCTTCTGCGGGTTGAACGCGGCCCAGATCGGCTGCGCCGCTTCGGCATCGGCGATGACCGCCTCGACCTCGGACTTACTGGCCAGCGGCACCCGCGCCTGCACCTGGCCGAGATTCGGGTCGAAGACGTCACCGAAGTTGCCCGAGGTGCCCGCGACGTGTTGCCCGCCGATGAAGTGAGTGAGTTCGCGAACCATGCCAGTCCTGTTCTGGTAGCCGACCATGACACCGCTTGGCGCGGTATGCGGTCATCCTATAGTTGGACGTCCATGTAAATGTGGAGTGTGACCCATCCCACCCCGGGCGTGGTGTGCTCCCGACCACTGACATGGCCGGAAATGTGCCCTTGACCGTCAGTTTCACCGAGTGCGATACAGTTCCCCGCCCGGGATACAGCGCAAAGGCATGGCCGATGACGAGCCCTTCCGGCGGCGGACAACGCCTTCAACCGTCGAAGGCGCGATCTAGGCCGACGGCTTCGGCGCCCTGGTGAGCATGAACGCGCCACCTCCGAGTACCACGCTCCCAGCCACCAGTACGGCGACCGCCACGGCAAGGGTGCTGTCGGTCCATTCGGTCACGGCCTGCGCGGTGGCCAGCGCGACCGCGAGACCGCCGCCGATTACCAGTACGGTCGAACGCCGCTCGGCGAACAAGGCGAAGCAGGCGACGGCCACCAGCAGGCTGAGCAGACATGCCCACCACCAGTCATCAGCCTCGACGACCACCGCGCCGATCAACGAGATCCCCACCGCGATCGCATAACCCAGCCAGGTCTCGACGAAACCGCCGATCCTGGTGAGCGCGAACCAGATTCCGCCGACCACCAGCATGCCGAGTCCGCACCAGACATCGTGGACGCCGGCGAGATCGCCGAGCACCGCGGGCAGGAACGCGCTGAACCCACCGCAGGCGAGCATCCCGATCACCGACGGCACCGCGCGATAGCCGAGCACGGCCGCCACCAGACCCGCGATCACCGCCCACGACGCCGCGTCGTCGGTGCCGTTGTCCAACGCGGTGCCCACCGACCCGGCGATCGCCCCGGCCGCGAGCGCAAGCAACGCCGCCGCGAGCCGAGCCCGGGATCCGTGCGGATCCCGCTCGAACAGCGTGCCCGGCCCGCCGAGCACCGCGATCGCGCCGAGCACCAGTCCGAACGACACCGCGAGCAGCACCGCGACCCGCCCGCCGCGCGCTAGATCGTCCCAGGACGACCCGATCACCAGCGCGACGCCACAGAACACCAGCCCAGCACCGACGTAGGCCGCGATCTCGGCCAGAATCTTCCCGCGCGGCCGCGACTCCCGCGTCGCCAGCGCCGTCATAACCGCCTCGAACTGCGCCTCGCTCAGCACACCCTGCTCGACCAGCTCCCGCACAGCCACCCTCTGGCGTGTACCCATCCGCTCATTATCTTCGCGTGCACCGGATTCGTGCGCGGTGTGATGGAGGATGCGCGGAGTCAGGCCTCGGGGCCGAGTTCTACGACGGTGCCGGGGTGGGCCAGTGACGCCACGGTGATGCGGCCACCCTTGGCCTGGTCGATGATCTGGCCCTGCCAGGCGACGAAGCAGGAGGCGGCTTCGCTGTTGTAGGCGTTGGTGAGGATGGGAGCCAGTACCTTGGCGAGGTTGCCCTCGGCCGCGATCAGCTGATCCCGGTAGGGTCCGTAGTACGGCAGGATTGCTTGCAAGACAACGGCTTCCACGCCCTGGACCTGGGTGATGAACGGATCGATCGCCGGCTGGTACTGCGCCAGGATCGGGGCGATCTCGGCCAGCACCGGGCCCGCGAGTTGCAGGATCGGCTGGTAGACCGAGCCGAGCGCGAACGCCTCCGAGGAGAACGGGCCCGCCAGCGGGGCGAGTCCGATCAGCGAGGCGAGACCGCCCTGCTGCTTCGGTGCGGGCCAGCCGAGCGGGCACGCGGGCTGCGCCGCGAGCGGCGCGGCGGCGAACGGGTTCGTCCCGCCCGCGCCGCCCAGCGGAACGGAGCTGTTCGGCGCGCCGCCGAGCGGGACCGAGCTGTTCGGCGCGCCCGCACCCAACGGGACCGAACCAGCGGGCGCACCGGCATTCGGCGCGGTCGTACCGGGGTTGATGGCGACGGCGGCGGGAGCGCCACCCGAGCCGAGCGGAACCGAGGCCGCCGGGGCGGGCCCGCCGGGCGCGGGCGCGGCGGGGGCGGGCGCCGGTGCGGCAGACGGCGTTTCGGCCGGAGCCGCGGGCGCGGCTGGGCGGGCCGCCGCAGCCGGCTGCTCCTGGGTGATCACCACGCTGGTGACGTCGTCGTCCTGCCGCACCGTCAGCGCGGTGACCGCGACCGCGCTGCCGATGACCGTCAGCGCGGCCACCGCGCGGATGGCACTGGCGAGCGCGGGCCTGGTCGTCGTGCGAGAACTCATCGGGCCGTACTCCTTCTGCTGTCTATTTGACCGGGGCCGCAGGCGAATCGGGCGCGGCGGCGGCTGGTTCGTACACGCCCTCCAGGTGCCAGACGCCGGTGAAGCCGTTGAACGGCCCGCCGACGATGAGGCTGGTCCACTGCAGGGTGAACTTGCGGGTCTTGGCATCGAAAGTGCCGGTGGCCGGGGGTCCCTGGGCGGCATCGGCGGTGGGCTTGTCGAACCACTGCTTGGCCACCCAGTCCCAGACCTTCTGCACCTGTTCGGCGCCGGCCACCTGTGCGTCCTGCTTCTCCGGCGGCTTCGGCGCGCCCTGGTTGAACTCCTGGTCGTTCCACGAGGCCGCCCAGGACGACACGTCGGCGGTCAACTTGCCGCCGTCGTTCGTCACCGAGGGCGGCGGCACCCGGCGCTGGGTCTGCGGGTCGGTCGGATTGGTGGAGATGCCGAACTCGACGGCGAAGAACTTGGTCGGCTTGGTGATCGACGCGGACAGCGAATTGCCCTGTGCGAATCCGGGATTCGGCTCGCTCTGGTATCCGCCGATGCGCAGGCCGCCGGCCGTGCCCGGCTCGAGCAAGGTGGTCGACCCGTTCTGCGCCGGGGAGTCGCCGTTGGGCATGTAGGGGCCCTTCTCCGGCGTGCCGCCCGGCTGCACCATCCGGAACCAGGTGCCGGCGACGCTGTCGCCGGACACCGAACCCGGGGTGAAGCGCAGCAATCCGACCAGCGGCTCCGGTCCGCTCGAGGCCGGGGCGTCGTCGCCGCTGGAACATCCGGACACCCCCAGCGCCAGCGTGGCCAGGACTGTCGCCGCGATCAGCTTTCGTGCGCTCATGCCGGATTCCCTCCTACTAGGTTGGCCCGCAATCGGTTCGGCAGGCGCAGGCCCTCGACCGTGGCGGCCAGCACGAAGATGCCCGGCACCAGGTAGAAGAACCCGAGTCCGCGGAACGCGCCGAAGCCGATGGGGCGGGTCGAGTCGTTCAGCGCGACAACGGCATCGAAGTCGCGCACGTTGTCGTTCATCGCGCCGATCAACGCGGCGAACCGCGAAGTCATCGGCTGCCAACGGGTTTCGAGCGTGGTGATGCCGGTGAGATCTGCCTCGGGGTGGGCGGCGCGGACGGCGGCGGTATAGCGGCTGTTGAGTTCGCCGTCGGCCGCGACCAGGGTGACGAAGTAGCCCTGCAGCTTCCGGACCTCGTCGTGGGTCAGGATCGGGCGCAGGTCGTTGATCAGCGGTTGCGCCGCGGGCGAGGCCGGGAACAGCCCGCCGAGCAGCGGCACCGCGATCAACCCGAGCGCGGCCAATCCCGCGACCGAGCGCCAGACCAGGGCCTGTCCGCCTTCCTTCGCGCGCCGGTAACCCAGCACGCCCGCGCCGACCAGGACCACTCCCGGCAGGGCGAACAACCACGGCAGCGTGCCGAAAGGCGGTACTGCGGCCAGCTTTTCGTAATTGCCCCGGTTGTCGTCGATCGCGCCGATCATCCCGGACATGTGATAGCTGATCTCCGGGTAGTCGCGGACGAACTGGTCCACCCGCTCGAAGTCGCCCGGCTGCTGACCGTTCTTCTGCAACGTGACCACATTGGTCCGCGCGTCATCGAGGACCTGCAGATCGTGGCGGTACCCGTCGATGCTCGACCGCGTCATGTACGGCTCGAACGCGTCGATCATCGCCTCCCCCTTGACCGCTCGCGGAAACATGCCGGTGACGATGGGCGCGAGCACCAGGAGCGCGCCGATCGCGATGATCAGCACGAACGGCCACCGTTTCCGCGGACGCGCCGGCGCGGGTTCCGGATTCGAGACGAATTCCGAATAGGCGGGCAGCCCCGACACTGCCGTCACTGCCGTTGCCGACGGACGATCCGGTCCGCGTTGAAGAACACACCGGCCGCCGCGACCGCGACGACGAGCAGCGTCGGCACCACCCACGCCGGGGTGTGCCTGCCGCGCGGGACTTCGACGGTCTTCGAGGCGAGCACCGGATCGGCGTGGATCGGTTGCGCCTGGGCTTGCGCCACCGGCGCGGCGGCGGGCGCCGGAACCGGAGCGCCAGGAGCGGGCGCCGCCGGGGCCGCGGGCGCGGGCGCCGGAGCCGCCGGCCCGGCCGCGGGTGCGGCGGGTGGCGCGGCGATCGGTGCGGCGGCGGGCGCGGCCTGCGGGACACTGCCGCCGCGGTACTGCCCGGCCAGATGCCACAGCCCGGTGAAGTTGTTGAACGGACCCCCGACGATCTGACTCGTCCATTCGATCACGAAGTTGCCCGAGCCGTCGATGGTGCCGCGCACGGGACTGGTCTTGCCCGGCAACCCGCCACCCGGCTTCGGCGCGCCCTGGTTGAACACCTGGTTGTTCCAGGTCACCCCGAGGCTGCTCAGATCGCCGGAGAGCTGCCCGCCGTCGGAGTAGATCTCGGGCACCGAGGTGCCGCCGCCGGTCTGCGGATCGGTCGGGTTGGTCGCGGTGGCGAAATCGACGCCGTAGAACCGCACCGGCGTGGTGACCCGGCCCGACCGCGCGTTACCCGCCCCGTCGAAGGCCGCCGCGGGCTGCGGCTGATAACTGCCGCTGACCAGGCCGCCGTCGCTGCCTGCGGACAGCGTGGTCACCGTCTGATCGCTGCACGCCGAGTCACTGTTGGCCAGATAGGGGCCGCCGGCGTCCCCGGTCGGCAGGATCATCCGGAAGAAGCTGCCGGTCACCGCGCCGCCGGAGCAGACGCCGGGAGCCAGGGCGAACAGACCGTTCAGCGGCGCGGGTTCGGCGTGCGCGAACGGCGCGGCGAACGTCGACAGGCCGAGGGCGGCGACCGCGGCGGCGAACCGATATGAGTTCCGTCCCATGGATCTTCCTTTTGGTGGATTTGTGCAGATGGATTTCGGATTTAGGGCATCGCGTCACATCGGAACTCGAGCCCGCACCGGTTGTCGCCATTTGCATTCACGGTGAGCGGAACCTCGATG
Organism: Nocardia sp. NPDC006044; assembly: GCF_042871115.1. Classification (NCBI taxonomy): domain Bacteria; kingdom Bacillati; phylum Actinomycetota; class Actinomycetes; order Mycobacteriales; family Nocardiaceae; genus Nocardia; species Nocardia sp. NPDC006044. The sequence goes on along the minus strand of NZ_JBIAID010000005.1, from coordinate 619,739 downwards.
GCCGGCTTTCCCGAATTGACCGGGCGTGTACTACCTGGCGCTGTGATCGGCATCACCGTAGGATTAGTTTGACGTCCTAGTATCGGGCGCCAACTGGATATATCCCGGAGGAATGCCGTGGCCGATCACACGCTGCACACGCCGACCAACCCCGTTCGCTTCGTGACCTCCGCGGCACTGTTCGACGGGCACGACGCGGCGATCAACATCATGCGGCGCATCCTGCAGGCACAGGGTGCGGAGGTGATCCACCTCGGGCACAACCGCTCGGTCAGCGAGGTGGTCGACGCGGTGCTCACCGAGGACGCGCAGGGCGTCGCGGTCAGTTCATATCAGGGCGGGCATGTCGAGTACTTCGAATATCTCGCCGACGCGTTGAAAAAGGCCGGGGCCGAACACGTCCGGATATTCGGCGGGGGCGGCGGCGTCATCGTCGCCGAGGAAATCGCGCGACTCGCCGAATCCGGGGTGACCATCTTCTCCCCCGAGGACGGCCAGCGACTCGGCTTGCCCGGCATGATCAATCAACTGATCCGCGCCTGCGACGTCGATCTCGCCACCGAGCCGCCGGTGCTGGACGCGGTGCTCGCGGGTGAACGCGCCGCACTGGCGCGCGCCATCACCTGCCTGCAACAGGACGCGCTGCCCGACAGCGACCGGCAGGCCCTGACCCGGGCCGCCACCGCGCGCACGGTGCCGGTGCTCGGCATCACCGGCACCGGCGGCTCCGGAAAGTCCTCGCTCACCGACGAATTGGTGCGCAGGCTGCGCTCGGACCAGCAGGACAAGCTGCGCGTCGCGATCCTCGCGGTGGACCCGACCCGGCGGCGCGGCGGCGGCGCGCTGCTCGGCGACCGCATCCGGATGAACGCCCTCGACGGCGACCATATCTTCTTCCGCTCGCTGGCCACCCGCGGCGGGCGCGAGCTGCCGGACAATATCGAACTGATCGTGACCGCCTGCAAGGCAGCGGGTTACGACCTGGTGATCCTGGAAACGCCGGGCATCGGCCAGGGCGACGCCGCGGTCACCGACCATGTCGACGTGTCCATGTACGTGATGACCCCGGACTTCGGCGCCGCCTCCCAGCTGGAGAAGATCGACATGCTGGATTTCGCGGATGTGGTGGCGATCAACAAGTTCGAGCGCAGGGGCGCGGCGGACGCGCTGCGCGATGTGTCGCGCCAGCTGATCCGCAATCGGGAGGCGTTCACCGCGTCGCCGGAGGACATGCCGGTATTCGGCACCAGCGCTGCGACTTTCAACGACGACGGGGTCACCGCGCTGTATCAGCACCTGGCCGGGCTGCTGTCCGAGCGTGGCCTGCGGTTGGAGGCGGGTGCGCTGCCCCGGGTGAACACCCGCACGTCGACCCGGTTCGCGCAGATCATCCCGCCGGCGCGGGTGCGCTATCTGGCCGAGATCGCCGACACGGTGCGCGAGTACCACGCGACGACGGCAGCGCAAGTCGTTGCCGCACAACGGGTGCAACGCGTCGAACAGGTCGCGGCCGAACTGCCCGGCGATTCCGCCGTCGCGGAGCTGGCCGTCGCGGCCCGCGCCGAGCTGACCGCGGAGAACGCGGCGCTGCTCGCCGAATGGCCCGCGCTGGCCGAGTCCTACCGCGGCGACGAGCAGGTGGTGCGGATCCGCGACCGCGAGATCCGCACGCCGCTGCGCCGGGAGACGCTGTCCGGCAACTCGATTCCGCGGGTCGCGCTGCCCAGGTACACCGACCACGGCGAGCTGCTGCGTTTCCTGCGCGCCGAGAACCTGCCCGGGCGCTTTCCGTTCACCGCGGGCGTTTTTCCGTTCAAGCGGGACAACGAGGATCCGGCCAGAATGTTCGCCGGCGAGGGCGACCCGTTCCGCACCAACCGGCGGTTCAAGGTGCTCAGCGAGTACGCCGACGCCAAAAGGCTGTCCACCGCGTTCGATTCGGTGACGCTCTACGGTCACGATCCGGCCGAACGCCCCGACATCTACGGCAAGGTCGGCACCTCGGGTGTCTCCATCGCCTCGCTCGACGACATGAAGGCGCTCTACGACGGTTTCGACCTGACCTCGCCCACCACCTCGGTGTCGATGACCATCAACGGCCCGGCCCCGACCATCCTCGCCTACTTCCTCAATACCGCGATGGACCAAGCCCTGGAACGGTTCTCGGCCGCCGAAGGACGGGCGCCGACCGAGGACGAGACCGCCGATATCCGGGCGAAGACCCTGGCGACGGTGCGCGGCACGGTGCAGGCCGACATCCTCAAGGAGGATCAGGGCCAGAACACCTGCATCTTCTCCACCGAATTCAGCCTGCGCATGATGGCCGATATCCAGGAGTGGTTCGTGCGCAACGGCGTTCGTAATTTCTATTCCGTCTCGATCTCCGGCTATCACATCGCCGAGGCGGGCGCGAACCCGATCAGCCAGCTCGCCTTCACCCTCAGCAACGGATTCACCTACGTGGAGGCCTATCTCGCGCGCGGCATGAAGATCGACGACTTCGCGCCCAACCTGTCGTTCTTCTTCTCCAACGGCATGGATCCCGAATACTCGGTGATCGGCCGGGTGGCCCGGCGGATCTGGGCGGTGGCCATGCGAGATCGCTACGGCGCCAACGAGCGTTCACAGAAGCTGAAGTATCACGTCCAGACCTCCGGTCGCTCGCTGCACGCACAGGAGATGAGCTTCAACGACATTCGCACCACGCTGCAGGCGCTCATCGCCATCTACGACAACTGCAACAGCCTGCACACCAACGCCTACGACGAGGCGGTGACCACCCCCACCGAGGAATCGGTGCGCCGCGCACTCGCCATCCAGCTGATCATCAACCGCGAGTGGGGCGTGGCGATGAACGAAAACCCCTTGCAGGGCAGCTTTCTCATCGACGAACTCACCGACCTGGTCGAGGAGGCGGTGCTGGCCGAATTCGACCGGATCAGCGAACGCGGCGGCGTGCTCGGCGCGATGGAAACCGGCTATCAGCGCGGCAAGATCCAGGACGAGTCCATCCGCTACGAACACCGCAAGCACGACGGCTCGCTGCCCATCGTCGGCGTCAACACCTTCCGCAATCCGCACGGCGAACCGAAACACGAGATCGAACTGGCCCGCGGTACCGAGCCGGAAAAGCAGTCCCAGCTGACCAGGGTCCGCGAATTCCAGCATCGGCACCGCGATTCCGCCCACGCCGCCCTCGCCCGGCTCGAGGCCGTGGCCCGCACCGACGACAACATCTTCGACGTGCTGATGGACGCCGCCCGCGTCTGCACCCTGCAACAGATCACCGACACCTTCTTCACCGTCGGCGGTCAATACCGGCGCAACGTGTAAGGCGCTGCGGCTCAGAAGATCTGCACCTCGGGGACGGTCTGCATCAGCTGTGCCCAGTCCGGGTACTTCGCCAGCTTCGCCTCGTGCAGCGCCATGATCTTTTCGCGCAGGGCCGGATCCGGCGTGTCCGAAACATCGGGCCCGATCGCGATTTTTGCGACATGCGGGATGATCCGCGGATCGCCGTCGAGGTGGACCGGGTCGTGCATGTACCGCTCCAGCGCCGCCAGATCCTTGATGCCCACGCAATAGGCATGGGTCAGGCCCGCCGAGTTGTCTCCCAGGTTCTGCCCGACGGTCGAGAACGACACCGACTCGACCGACGCCGTGCGCCGCATCAGCGCGAGCACCTCCGCCTTCTGCTCGTCGGTCGTCTCGTCCCGGAAGCCGAAGCGCAGCAAGTGGACAATCATGGATCCTCCTCGGTTTGAACTGATGGGTTCAATCTAGATAACTGATTGGTAGATCCACAAGAGTGAACCCGTGAGTTCATTTCGCTTCGAGTAAGCGCTATCGTTCAGGGGTGACGGGAGCTACGACGGCGCGCGGCCGCATCGACAAGCGGCAGGCGATCCTCGACGTCGCGTTCGCCGTCTTCGCCCGGCGCGGCTACGACAAGACCTGCGTGCAGGAGATCGCCGACGAGGCCGGCGTCGCGAAACCCACGGTGTACAACCACCTCACGGACAAGCAGACGCTCTTCCGGCACGCCGTGCTCGCCGCGGCCGACGCGGTCGCGGCCGAGACCCTCGCGGTCGCCGACCGGCTCCGCGAACCCGGCGAGAACCTGCGGCCCGCACTGACCGAGGTCGCCACCGAACTGCTCGCGGTGTGCGCGGGCGAGCGCGCCCGCGCCCTGCGGGCACTGACCTACGCCCAGCTCGCGGCGTTCCCCGACCTCACCGACGAGGTACTCGAGCGCACCTCCCGGCGCATCTCCGAGGCGCTCGCGGACCGGCTCGCGCGGCTGGCGCTGTCGGGCAAGTTGCGGATCAGCGACCCCGCGGTCGCCGCAGAACAGCTGCTCGCCTTGCTCACCGGGCCGCTGGAGGCGCGGTCCCGGCTCGGCACCCGCGAGGTCCCCGCGGCCGAATGCCGCGGCATCGCCGATGCGGCCGTCGGCACCTTCCTGTCCGCATTCGGCGCGCCCTGACCCCTCGACAGCGCGGGTGTGTCACGGCATGCGCCGATTCCGGACGACGGGCGTGGTTGCCGTGTGACAATCGCCGGGTCAAGGCCCTCGGCGTGTTGGGACGGCGGACATGGATCTATCGGGTATCCGGATCATCGACGCACATATTCATCAGTGGGATCCGTTCACCACCCCGCGAACATTCAGCGCGACCGCGCGGTTGCTGCGGATGTTGCCGATCCCGATGGCTCTGGCGAAACGGGCCGCACCGCGACGGGATCGCGAATTCGCCGGGGATCCAACGGCTTTCAGTCGCCCGTATCTCCCTGCGGACTATCGCGCGGACGCCGGTGACGAGCCGATCGACACCATCGTGCATATCGAGGTCGCCTGGGCCGGTACGGATCCTTTGGCCCTGGCCGACGAGACCGCATGGGTGGCCCGGCTCCCCTTCGGTGGCGACAACCCGGAATTGGGGGCGATTCTCGGCAACGCGGACCCGGCGGCGCCCGAATTCGCCGCGCTGCTCGACGCGCACCTGGCCGCCGCGCCCCTGCTGCGCGGCATCCGAGCGCACGCGGCCCATCACCCCGATCCGGGCGTGCGGCCCTACGCCGACCATCCGGGCGCGCTCGCCACGAAGGAGTTTTTGAACGGATTCGCCCGCCTGGCCGAGCGCGACCTCTCGTTCGAGGCCTGGGTGTACTCCCATGCCCTGCCCGATGTGACGGCACTGGCCGAGCGGTACCCGGAGGTGCCGATCGTGCTCAACCATCTCGCCACTCCCGCAGGAATTTTCGGGCCGATCGGCAAACACACCGGAATCAACCCGAGCGTGCGGCGCGCGCTGTATCTGCGCTGGCGCGACGACCTGTCCGCGCTCGCCGAGCGGCCGAACGTGGTCGCGAAGGTCAGCGGACTGATGATGCCGGTCCTCGGCCATCCGGTGCCCCCGCGCGGCGCCACCACCCCGGTTCCCGTGCTGGTGGACCGGATTCACCCGCTCATCGAACACGCCCTCGACGCGTTCGGCGCGGACCGATTGATCTGGGGCTCGAATTTCCCGGTGGACAAACCGATTACGACCATCGGCAACAGCATCGAGGCGGTCGCCACCGCGGTCACCGGGCACGGCGGCGGCCGGACGGAACTCACGCACATCTTCCGGGATACCGCCCGGCGCGTGTACCGGATCGAGGCGTGACGCCGAAACCGGTTATCCCCCAGCAGTAATGATCTCCGGCGGCAGGTACTGGGCGCCGATCAGCGCGCCCAGCCGGCAGGTGTGTTCGATGATGCGATCGCCATCGATGTCCATTGCGCCGGTGCGCCAGGCGGAGAGCAGCTCGATGAAGCCGCCGATGCCGGCCAGGGTGCTCATCCGGAACTCCAGCTCGTCGGCGTCCGGGCGCAGGTAGGGCCGGGCCGTGACGACCAGCAGTTCGGTGCCGTCGGCGAGCATCGTCTTGCGGCGCTGCTCGAGCACGGCGCTGCCCGCGTGCTCGGCCAGCAGGATGCGCGCGCGCCCGCTGTCGTCGGATTGCAGGCGTACCGCGCGGGTCACCGCCGCGCGCAGGATCTCCTGCGGCGGCCGCTCGACGTGCTCGGTGAAGATCGCGGCCAGCTCGGCGAACACCTCGGCGCAGACCGCGTCCCAGGCGGCGCCGAGCAGTTCGTCGCGGTCGGCGAAGTGTTCGTAGAAGTAGCGGTCGTTGAGCGCGGTGCGCTGGCAGACTCCGCGCATGGTCACCGCCGCCCACCCGTTCTCGATCCAGATGTCCAGGGCGGCCTCGATCAGCCGCGCGCGACGTTCGGCGCGGCGCTCCTCGGTGGTGCGGCCGCCCCAGGTCCGGGGCGGTACGCGCAGGCTCATGGTTGACAAACTACCGCACCGCGCGCCTAATTGGTGGCATGTGCGGCCAATTATGATCGGCCGCACACAGCACGGGTCGACTCCGCCGTCTTCGCCGCGGGACACGGCCCGGGACGCACGGGCGGTGACGCGAGCGGAAGCTCCGCGCCGAAAACGGGAGGTCGCATGACTAGCAACGGGATCGATCACGAGGTGATCATCGTCGGCGCCGGATTCTCCGGGATCGGCGCCGCGATCAAGTTGCGGGAGGCCGGATTCGACGACTTCCTGATCATCGACGAGGCCGACGGGGTCGGGGGCACCTGGCACTGGAACACCTATCCCGGTATCGCCGTGGACATTCCGTCGTTCAGCTACCAGTTCTCCTTCGAGCAGCGGGCCAGCTGGTCCCGGACCTACGCGCCCGGACGGGAATTGAAGGCCTACGCCGAATCGTGCGTGGACAAATACGAGCTGCGGCCGCGAATCCGGTTCGACACCACCATCACCGAGGCCGAATTCGACGCGGACGGCTGCCACTGGCGGCTGCACACCGCCGACGGCGGCGAGCTGACCGCGCGCTTCGTCATCAGCGCCACCGGCGTGCTGACCCGGCCCAAGCTGCCCGAGATCCCGGGCATCGAGGACTTCGGCGGCGTCACCATGCACACCTCCCGCTGGGACCACCGGCAGGACCTGCGCGGCAAGCGGGTCGCCATCATCGGCACGGGAGCCTCTGCGGTGCAGGTGATTCCGGAGACCGCGCCCGAGGTCGAGCAGCTGGTCGTCTTCCAGCGCACGCCGATCTGGTGCCTGCCCCGGCTCGACCTGCCGCTGCCCAAGCCGGTGCAGTGGGCGCTGCGGCTACCCGGCGCGCGGTCGCTGACCCGGCTGATCAGCCAGACCTACGTGGAGATCACCTTCCCGATCGCCGCGCACTATCACAAGAATCTGCCGACCGCCGCGCTCGGCGAGCGGGCCGGCCTCGCCCACCTGCGCAGCCAGGTGCACGATCCGGTGGTCCGGGAAAAGCTCACGCCCCGTTACGCTTTGGGCTGCAAGCGGCCCAGCTTCTCGAACGACTACCTGGCCACGTTCAACCGCGACAACGTGGTACTGGAGACCGACCCGATCGAACAGATCACCGGCACCGGCGTGCGCACCGCCGGCGGCACCGAATACCCGGTCGACATCCTGGTGCTGGCGACCGGTTTCAAGGTGATGGAATCCGGCAACATGCCGACCTACGACCTGCGCGGCATCGGCGGCTTGGACCTGGAGAAGTGGTGGGACGAGAACCGGCTACAGGCCTATGAGGGCGTCAGCGTTCCCGGCTTCCCGAACTTCTTCTCCATCATCGGCCCGTACGGCTACAACGGCTCGTCCTACTTCGCGCTGATCGAGAACCAGACCAGGCACATCCTGCGCTGCCTGCGGCACGCCCGCGCGGGCAAGGCGACGGTCGTCGAGGTGACCCGCGAGGCCAACGACCGCTTCTTCAAGGAGATGCTCGACCGGCGCGGCGGGCAGGTGTTCTGGCAGGACAGCTGCTCGGTGTCGAACAGCTACTACTTCGACAAGCACGGCGACGTGCCGCTGCGGCCCTCGACCACGGTCGAGGCGGCTTGGCGCAGCGGGCATTTCGACCTGTCCGACTACCGGTTCGCCACGTCGGCCTAGGACCCGCGAACTTGTCGGTAGCCGTCGTTACGATCCCGCGCATGAAAGCAATCGGTACCTTTTCCGTCGTCTCGTTCGTCCCGACCGAGGTGGTCCCCCAGCCGGCCATCGGCACCGCGCTGCCGGTCGGCGTCGCGCAGATCGAGAAGAAGTTCGACGGCGAGATCACCGGTCGCTCGGCGACCCTGTTCACCGCGGCGTTCGACCAGGCCACCGGCACCGGGACCTACGTCGCGATGGAGTCCTTCGAGGGAGCGCTGAACGGTGCCGCGGGCAGCTTCAATTTCACCCATTCGGCGACCACCTCCGGCACCGACCGCACCGCCGAATCGTTCGTCATCGTCCCGGCCAGCGGAACCGGCGACCTGGCCGGGATCACCGGCACCGGCGGGCTCAGTGTGGACGAGGACGGCACGCATCACCTGTGGTTCGACTACGAACTCGGCTGAGCACCGCCGGGGAACGCCGCCGCCAACTGCTCGGTGAGGATCTGCCGTGCGGTGGCCAAGGACGGGCCATACCAGGTGAGGCTTCGGCCCTCCACCAGTGCCACCGGGACGCCCGGAAAGGCTTCGGGGCCATCGGTTCTGGTGAAGACATAAGGCTCATCGGGTAGTACGGCGAGATCGATGCCCGTGGTCAACTCCGCCTCGGTGAGGCGGGGATACCGGTCCGGCCGGTCCGCGTGCACCAGGTTCAGCCCGAGCCGGCCGGCCAGGTCACCGGTGAAGGTGTCGCGGCCCACAACCATCCACGGATTGCGCCAGATCGGGATGACCGCGGCGCGGGGCAGCGTGGGCGGAGGTGCCGCCCAGACGGATTCGGCCTCGGTGAGCCACGCCGGGATGCCGGTACCGAGGGCAACCGAGAAGAGCCGGGCCAGCGAGGCAAATGCCTCGTCCACCGTCTCGATCCTGGTCACCCACACCGGAATTCCCGCCGACCGCAGTCGGTCGACATCGATGCGCCGGTTCTCCTCCATGTTGCACAGCACGAGATCGGGCGCGAGTTCGGCGATCCTGCGCACATCCGGGTTCTTGGTGCCCCGCACCCGTTCGACCGCGAGATCGGCCGGATGCGTGCACCATTCGGTCGCGGCGACCAGGACCTCCGGGCAGCTCACCGCGACCGCCTCGGTCAACGAGGGCACCAGCGACACCACCCGGCGCGGCGGTCGCGCGAGCGGGACAGCGACGCCTAGATCGTCGCTGCCCGGGCCGATTTCCGGCCACGAACCCTTGCCTGCCACGGGTACCAGCCTAGGCGGGCCGGGGTACTGCCCGAAGTTCGGCGCGAAGGGCAGCGGCTGGGCAACCCTCGGGCAGTTCCCGGGCGGGGTCCATGCGCGCAGACTGGGTGAGGCATCCGGTGTCGGGAAGTCCCGGTCCCTGTGTCACCGGACCTGATCCCGCCCCGAAGAGTCCGGAGACAACCGCAAGCCCCGACGCCGGATGCTCACCACACTCGTTCAGGTCTCGAACATCCGATACAGCGCGGTCAGTTCGCGCAGTCCCGCCGCGGCCACCGGTTCCTCAGCCGAGGTCATCCGCAGCGCCTTGCGCAGCAGCATCGAGTCCAGGTCGTCGGGGGCGGGCCGGAATTCGAGCTTCGGCAGCTCCGGCAACCGGGCCGAATCACCGTACGGATCATCGGCATCGGTGCTCGCCTGCAGGTCGCGTTCGATGCCGCCGATGAGGGTATCCAGGTCGAGGCCGCGCAGCGCGAGGATCTCGCGCGGACGCTCGTCCAGGCGTTCGGCGAGCAGGTAGCAGACCGCGGCCACGTGTTTGCACGGCCATCCCTGGTCCGGGCAGGTGCAGGTGAAATCCAGGTCTGCGGCGGTGGTCGGCAGCAGCAGCGGGCCCAGTGCGGTCGGCAGCGCGCCGGACGCGATCTCGGCGAGCATGCCCGGTGCGTCGCGGATGGTCTCGATGAGCAACTCGACCTCCTCCTCGCGCAGCGGGCGGACGGTGAACACCGCGGTGAACGGGCGCGGCTGGCTGCCCTGCACTTCCGCGGTCACCGAGCCCGGCTCGATCCGGTAGCTCACCACCTGACCCGCCCGCGCGTAAGTGCGGCCCCGCGACATCCGCCCGGCGTCGGCCATCTGCTCGACCGCGTCGATGAGCGCCTTGCCCCACCAGGTGCGCCCGAAACCGCCACGACGGCTGCGCGCCTCGACCCCGCCGCGCACCGGGCGGCGCTTACCGTACTCGTTGTAATCGATGTAGGGACTCATTCGCCGACCGCCTCCGCGCCGAGGGTGAACAGCTCACGCAGGTCGTCGGTGCTCAGCTCGGTGATCCAGTTCTCCCCCGCGCCGACGGCCAGATCGGCGAGTTGTCTTTTGCCGTTGATCATTTCGTCGATCCGCTCCTCGATGGTGTCGACGCAGACCAGCTTGCGCACCTGCACGTTGCGCTGCTGACCGATCCGGTACGCGCGGTCGGTGGCCTGGTTCTCCACCGCTGGGTTCCACCAACGGTCCAGGTGCACAACATGATTGGCCGCGGTGAGGTTGAGTCCGGTGCCACCGGCCTTGAGCGACAACAACATCAGCGACGGGCCGTCCAGCTCCTGGAACCGGGTGACCATGGTGTCGCGGCGCGCCTTGGGCACCCCGCCGTGCAGGAACGGGATCTCCGTGCCGAAGCGCTCGACCAGGTAGGGCGCGATCAGCTCGCCGAACTCGCGGAACTGGGTGAACAGCAATGCCTTCTCGCCGTCCGCGAGCACCGCGTCGAGCACGTCCTCCACCAGGGCGAGCTTGCCGGACCGATGACTGCCGCGGTGCAGCACCCCGGAGCCGTCGCCGAGGAAGTGCGCCGGATGGTTGCACACCTGCTTGAGCCTGGTCAGCGCGCTGAGCACGGCGCCCTTGCGGGCCATGCCCTTCGCGTCCTTGATCTTGGCCAGCATGTCGTCGACCACCGCCTGATACAGCGCGGCCTGCTCGACGGTCAGGTTGGCCCGCACCGTCATCTCCAGCTTCTCCGGCAGATCGGTGATCACCGCGGGATCGGTCTTCACCCGGCGCAGCACGAACGGCTGGGTGATCATCCGCAGCCGGCTGATCGCGTTCTCGTCCCGCTCGCGCTCGATGGGCACGGCGAAGCGGGCGCGGAAGTTCTGCGGGCTACCGAGCACCTTCGGCACCGCGAAATCCATGATCGAGCGCAGCTCTTCCAGGCGGTTCTCCACCGGAGTTCCGGTGAGCGCCAACCGGTGTCGCGCGGGCAGACTGCGGGCGGCGCGGGACTGCCTGGTGCCCGCGTTCTTGATGTGCTGCGCCTCGTCCAGCACGATCCGGTCCCACGACTGCCGCTTCAGCTCGTCGAGGTCGCGCGCGAGCAGGGAGTACGTGGTGATCACCAGGTCGGCTTCGGCCACCGCGGCGTCCAGTTCGCCGCCGGAGCGCCTGCCGACCCCGTGGTGCACCCACACCCGCAGGTCCGGCGCGAAACGCTCGGTCTCGCGCTGCCAGTTGCCGACCACCGACATCGGGCACACCAGCAGGGTGGGGCCCGGCATCCCGTCCGGCCGAACGACTTCCGGAGCGTCGGTCTGGACGACGCTCTCGTCCGCGCCCCCGGCCGTCTTGCGCCGCCGCGCCTCGTCGAGCGAGATCACCACCGCGCCTTCGGCACTCGCGCCGACCGGCTTACGAGCACGACCCTTCGCCTTACCCTTGCTCGACTGCCTCGCACCGGCCGCTTCCCGCTCGTGCACCAGCAGTGCGAGCACCTGAACGGTCTTCCCGAGCCCCATATCGTCGGCCAGGATCGCGCCGAAACCCATGCGGCTCATGGTCGCCAGCCAGGTGAGGCCGCGTTCCTGATAGGGGCGCAGCTGGGCCTTCAACCCGACGGGCGCGGCGATCGGCTCGAGTTCCCTGGTGCGATCCAGGATGTCGGCGGCCCAGCCGGTGGCGGTGACCTCGGTGACCGGCACCTGTTCGACGCGACCGCCGGCGAGTTCACCGATCAGGTCGGCGAAGGTGATCTCCGAGGTGTCGGTGTGCGCCGCGACATAGCGAGCCGCCGCGGCGAGCACCTTATGGTCGGCCTGCACCCAGTCGCCGCGCAGCCGGACCAGATCGGACTTGCTACTGACCAGCCGTTCCATCTCGGCCTTGGTGAGGATGGTGTCGCCGAGCGCGAGTTCCCAGCGGTAGGCGACGAGTCCCGGCATGCCGACGGTGCTTTCGGCGGCGGGCACCGCGCTCTCCACCCGCAGTCGCATGGTCGGCGCGCTGACATTCCAGGCGCGGGGCAGCAGCAGCCGCACCCCGGAGGCTTGCAGCGCGTGCGCGCCGTGCTCGACCAGGTCGACCACGACCTCGGTCGGCAGCAGCAGGTCCATCGAGCGCGGGTCGCTCGGCAGGTCGCGCAGTCGCGGATACGCCCGCTGCGCCTCGCCGAGCTTCTCCACCGCGATCCGTAGCAGATTCGGATCGGCATGCAGCAGAACCGGATTCGGCGCTTCGCCGTCGACCCGCAGGCACACCTCCAGCCGCCACAGCGCCACCGACTCGTCCGCGGTGCCGAGCTCGCCGTCCGGTTCCAGCAGGCGCAACACCAGTTCCGGCTCGTCCCCGGTCAGGGTGGCGCGCCACTGCTCCAGCGTTTCGGCCACCCGGTAGCTGCCCGCGTCCAGGGGGATATCCCGGACGAGCGCGTCCACCAGCGGGTGATCCGCGTCCAGCGGGTCGAGCAGGGTCCGCGCGATGGGGTCGGTGAGTTCGGTGACCAGGTCGTCGAGCAGCGTGTTCGGCCGCCCGGCCACCCGCAGCGCGGCGGGCATGGCCACGGCCAGCTCGGCCAGCCAGGCGCGCTGCCGCTCGCCGCCGACCAGCCGCCAGCGCACCCACCACTGACCGTCTTCCCTGCGCAACTCCGGCACGATCCGGCCGGCCCGCACCCAGCGCTCCACACCGTGCGCGACGTGCGCGAGAAAGCGCAGGTCACCCGCCACCGACTCGGCCGGAAGTCGCTGTCGCAAGGCCGTCGCCGCAGCGGCGGGAGCCAGCGCGTGCGCACGCACCTGCTCGGTGCCGGTGCCGTCCGGACCGGTGACCAGCACGTCGGCCCGGTGCCGGAATTTGGACGCGCTCAACACGCCGCCCAACGGGTCGGGCACCGGGGCAGCGGCCGGTGGGATGGGTTGATCCGGCGCGGTGCGGGGCGCATCGTGCCAGAGCAGCAACCCGGATCCCGGCGACCACAGACCGTGCAGCATCAGCCCATCCAAGCAGGTGGGTCCGACACCGATCCAGGCGCGGCGATCGCACCTCTCTGGATTTCTGGGCGCGAGCGGAACATACTTGGATATCCGCTGGTCAACGGAGGCAATCATGACGATTCTGCTCCAGGTTCTCGAGCAGAGCTTCACGCCGACGACGCCATGGGAACGGCGCAAATTCACCTTCATCAACGCCGAGAAGATCGTCGGTATGCGGCTCGACGGTCAGTCCGGTGTGTGGCTGGACCTGTCCCGCCCCGGTGAATCGCAGCGCCTGGCCAGAACCCCCGACTCGCACGACGCCATCGCCTTCCTGCTCGCCACCTTCGCCAAGCTCGCCGAGTGCGAAGAGCGCGGCGGTTCCTGGCTGATCGGGCACGACGGCGCCAATTCCGAGTCGATCTCGGCCACCCGGTTCCCGCCGCGGGCAAGCGAGGTCGCCGACGACGACCTGCTCGCTCGCGCCTGGTTGTGAGGGTTGTGTCGCTCCAGTTCTGACAACCGCTCGTGCTTCAGGTATTACGAATGTCGGTCCCTGCCTGTACATCTGGCGCCATGGACATTCGGCGCTGGTTCGTCGGCGCGCTCGTGGCGCTGTGCGCTGCCGGGTGCGCTCAGCTCGGCGCCGGCCCGGTCGCACCCGCGCCGGGGAGTCCGGCCAGAGCCGAGTTGGAGCAGCTGCTGGCCGGCGTGCGGGTGATGCCGGATCGGCCGCATCCCGGTGGTTACGAGCGCGGGTGCAAGGCTGGGCAAGCATGCGTGTTCGGGCCGGCCTGGACCGATGACAATGACGGACCCGGTGGCCACGATGGCTGCGATACCCGCAACAACGTGCTGGCCAAGCAGCTCACCGGGGTGAGTTTCCGGCCGGGGACGCGCGATTGCGTGGTCGTCGGGGGCACGTTGAACGACCCGTACACCGGCAAGCAGATCCCGTTCAAGAAGGCCGACGCCAACGACATACAGATCGACCACGTCTTTCCCCTAGCCGCCGCCTGGGATCTGGGCGCGGCGGGCTGGCCGCCCGAGCGGCGCATCCGGTTCGCCAACGACGTCGACTTCAACCTGCTCGCCACCGATGGTCGCACCAATGAGGCCAAGGGTGACAAGACCCCGGCCGAGTGGTTGCCACCGGCCCGTGCGAACCACTGCTTCTACGCGGGCAAGTACCTGACCGTGGCCGTGCACTACGAATTGGCGCTGACCGAGGCGGACCGCAGGGCGCTGCAAGGTGTGGCACGTACCTGCCCCTGAGCAGCAGCCGACATACGGTCGAAATCGTTGCCCGCCAGAAGAATTCAATTCCGAGGTCGCGCTGTCACCGCAGCGCACAGATGTGCGGTGATCAACGTTTCGAGCAGGACGTCGAGGTCCGGCCACGGAAAGCTCGGCCGGTCCTGACGCAGCGTGATCAGGCCGTGCATCGCGGCCCAGAGGCAGGTGGCGGTCGCGGTCGGATCCGCGCTGCCGCAGGCCTCGACGGCGTCCACGAGCCCACGGAAGACCGGCAGGCCCGGCAGCTGGGCGTCGGTCGGCTCCCAACCGGGTGTGCCCGCCGTGCCGAACAGAACTCGATAGTGGCCCGGATTCCGCAGGCCGTATTCGCAGTAGGCCCGGCATATTCGAGCGAGGCGAGCAGGCCCGTCCGCCTCGTCCGCGACCGCGAGCGCGGTCCGCAACTCGGCGAATCGGACCTCGTAGACCGCGGTGAGCAGGTCGCGCCGATCGGCGAAATGCAGGTAGACACTCTGCGGCGCGATACCCACCGCACGCGCCACGGCGCGCAACGACAGTGCGTCCTGTCCGTCCAGGTTCTCCAGCAATTCGCTTGCCGCGGTCACGATCTCATCGCGCAGGCGGGCGCCGTCGCCGCGCCGGTTGCGATTCCTGGGAGCTTTCGCCGTCACCTTGACAGGATAACAAGACGGGTGTCCACTTACCACTATCAGTAGACACCCGTCTGGTTAGGAAATCCCATGTCCGTCAGCGTGACTCGCATCGTCCACGCTAGCGTCCTGCTCGATTTCGGTGGCGCCAAGATCCTCACCGATCCGTGGTTTTCCGAGCGCCCCTTCTACCATCAGGGCGAACCGCGGAGCATCGCCGGAGCGGCCGAGTTGCCCGAGCTGGCCGGCATCGCGATCAGCCATGCCCACTACGACCATTGCGACCTGAACGCGCTGCGTGCCTACCCGGACAAGAACGTCCCGTTCGCGGTCGTGCGCGGACTCGCGAAAGCGGTGCACGCGGCCGGATTTCGCAATGTCACCGAGCTGGACCCATGGCAGCGAACCCAGCTCGGCCCGGTCGAGGTGACCGCTACTCCAGCCAGTCACGGCGTCCCCGAGATCACTTTCGTGCTGCGCGCCGACGAGCACAGCGTCTTCTTCGGCGCCGACACCCTGCGCATCGCCGAACTGGACGAGATCACTCAGCGCTTCCCCGCCTTGGACTTGGCGCTGCTCCCGATCAACGGGCTGCGCATCCGTCCCGCCTTCAACCGCAAGGTGGTGATGGACGCCGTCGATGCCGCCGATCTCACCCGCGCCCTGCGCCCCCGCCTCGCGGTCCCCATCCACTACGCCTTCAGCAGCGGCTTGCTCGGCGACCGCGTGATGACCAAAGCGACCCGCGACCCCGCGCTCTACCGCGAAGCCTCCGCCGACCTGGCTCCCGATACCACCGTGCAGATCCTCCCGCCCGGCCGGTCATTGCAGTTCTGAGTCACAGCAGGAGGCGACCCGGGAACCACCGCGTCCGATACCGAGCGGTGTCCGGCGCTCAGCTTCCGGTCGCGACCGGTCGCTTCGGGTCGTTCGACCACTGCGACCACGATCCCGGGTACAGCGCCGCATCGATACCGATCACGGCGAGCGCCGCGACCTGGTGCGCCGCGGTGACGCCGGAGCCGCAGTAGACCGCGACCGGTTCCGCGGTGAATCCGGCGAACCGGTCCCGCAATTCGGCCGGGGCGCGGAACCGGCCGTCGGCGTCGAGGTTTTCGGCGGTCGGGGCGCTGATCGCGCCGGGGATGTGCCCGGCGCGCGGATCGATCGGCTCGATCTCGCCGCGGTAGCGCTCGCCCGCGCGGGCATCGAGCAGCACGCCGCGCCAGCGGGCGGCCGCGTCGGCATCGATGACCTTCAGGTGGCCCGGGCTCAATTCGACGTCGCCGGGTTCCGGATCGGGCTCGGCGCCGGTGGCGAGCGCGTCACCGGCGTTCGTCCAGCCGGGCAGCCCGCCGTCGAGGATGCGCACGTCGGCGATGCCCGCCCAGCGCAGCAGCCACCAGGCGCGGGCCGCGGCCATGCCGCCGGTCGCGTCGTAGACGACGACCGGATCGCCGTTGCGGATGCCCCAGCTGCGCGCGCATTTCTGCAACTGCGCGATGTCCGGCAGCGGATGCCTGCCACGGGCCGGCGAGGGCGGGGCGGCCAGCTCGGTCTCCATGTCGACGAACACCGCGCCGGGAATGTGGCCGTCCAGATAGTGTTGCGGGCCGTCCGGGTCACCCAGCGCCCATCGGACGTCCAGCAGGCGAACCCGCTTGTCCGACAACGCCTCCCGAAGCTCCACCGGCGAGATCAGTACCGCGCTCAACCCAGGCTCCTAGTCCAGTAATCGCACCTTCGCGCACCGAATACCCCTCAGACTACGCAGCTGAACTGGGCAATGTGGCTGCACCCCAGCGCTACTCGCCGGTAAGAACGGTCCGGACCGCCGATCGTCGGGTGGCGGGCGGCGGCGAACGCCCTGGTCGCGCCTTCGGCAATTCGGTCCAGTTTCGGCCGACTGGCCCGTGACGACCAGTCCAGTTGCGGGCAGGATCGCCACAATGTCGAACGTTTCCCCGGCCACCGAGGCACCCGCCGAGCCGCAATCCCCCGTTGCCCCCGAGGCTGGGCCCGCGCAGGCGGTCGGTGCCGGCGTCGTCACCGCACTCGTGGGCTTCACCAGTTCGTTCGCGGTGGTGCTGAGCGGACTGAACGCGGTCGGCGCGAACGCGGCCCAGGCCGCATCCGGGTTGCTCGCGCTGTGCGTGACGCAGGCGATCGGCATGCTGCTGCTCAGCTACCGGTATCGGATGCCGATCACGCTGGCCTGGTCCACGCCCGGTGCCGCGCTGCTGGCCAGCACCGGCGCGGTGGCGGGCGGCTGGGCCGCCGCGGTCGGCGCGTTCGCGATCGCCGGGGTGTTGATCGTGATCACCGGGGTATGGCAGCGGCTCGGCCGGCTGGTGGCCGCGATTCCAGTGGAGATCGCGCAGGCGATGCTGGCCGGGGTGCTGTTGCCGCTGTGCCTGGCGCCGGTGAAGGCGGTGCCGTCCAGCCCGGCGGTGGTGATTCCGGTGATCCTGGTGTGGCTCGTCCTGCAGCGAGTGGCCAAGCGCTGGGCGGTGATCGCGGCGTTCGGCACGGCGGCCATCGGTTCCGGCATCAGTATTGCCGTGCAGCACCGGCATCTCGATTTCGCCGCGATGGTGCCGTCGGTGGAACTCACTCTGCCGCACTGGAATTGGCAGGCGATGATCGGTGTCGCGATACCGCTCTACATCGTCACCATGGCGTCGCAGAACATCCCCGGCACCGCGGTCATGAAATCCTTCGACTACCAGGTCCCCTGGCGGGCCGCGATGACCGTCACCGGCATCGGCACCATCATCGGCGCACCCGCGGGCGGGCACGCGATCAACCTGGCCGCGATCAGCGCCGCCCTCTCGGCCGCGCCGTCGGCGCACCCGGACCCGAAGAAGCGCTGGATCGCCACGTTCACCTCCGGTGTCATCTACCTCATCGTCGCCCTCGGTTCGGCGGCCCTGGTCACCTTCATCGCCGTCGCACCCAGGGGCGTCCTGGAAACCGTCGCGGGGCTCGCCCTCCTCGCCACGCTGGCCGCCGCGCTGACCGGCGCCCTCAGCTCCGACAAGCACCGCGAGGCAGGCATCATCACCTTCCTGATCGCCGCCTCCGGCGTAGGTTTCCTCGGCATCGGCGCCGCCTTCTGGGCGCTCATCGCGGGCTTGGTGGTACGCAAGGTGCTGACCCTGCGCGACTGATGCGGTCCGAGAAAGTGGTTCTGACACAAAGCGACTGACAACACGCCGGGCGAAATTGCAGTCGTCCGCGCGTGGCACGTGGTGTCAGCAATCGTTGAGAACGACCCGCTGCGGTGCACCGCTCGCCAGCGCCCCAACCGGTCAGAACCGGGCGGACGGCGAGCAGCGGGCGGCGGGCAGCAGGCGGCAGGCGGCGGCCAGCGGGCCAGCAGAATTGCGGGCCAGCGGAATTGCGGTGCTGGTCGGGTGGGTGCGGGGCTGCGGTGACGGTTGGCCAGCATCTGAGGTTTCGGTGCCGATCAGGTAGGTGCCGCAGTGGCGCGGTGCCGATCAAGCAGGCGTTGGAGTTGCGGGCACCGGAGTGACCTTGTCGCGGTGGATGTTTGGTTCGGCGCCCGTGGGCTGCTCGACTTTTGCCGGGGTCGAACCGCTTCGAGCGAGAACACCCAGCCTGGTGTGGTTGAAGAGCAGGTTGAGGGTGAAAGCTGTTACCGCGCCCAGGGTTATGCCGCTGGTGAGCAGGATCTGGGCGGACGACGGGAAGTGGACGAACATGTCCTTCGCCATGACCGGCAGTAGGCCCACGCCGAGCGCGGTGGCGACGATGGTGACGTTGACCCGGTCGGCGAGCTCGGCTTTGCGCAGGGTGTCGACACCGACGACGGCGATCGTGGCGAACAGCACCAGCCCGACGCCGCCCACCACCGGCTGCGGCACCGCCGCGACGACCGCGCCGAAGCGGGGCAGCAGCCCGAGCAGGACCAGGATCGCGCCGCTGGTGGCGGTGACGTAGCGGCTGAACACGCGCGTGGCGGCCACGGCGCCGACGTTCTGGTTGAAGATCGTGTCGACGAACGCGGTGAACACCCCGCCGAGCACGCCGGAGAGTCCGTCGCCCACCAGGCCGCGCGCCAAATCGCCCTTACTGATCGGCTTTCCGGTGATCTCGCTGATCGCCAGCATGCTCGCCGTCGACTCGGCGAACACCACCGCCATCACCACGCTCATCGCGACCACACCGGTGATCGGGAACTCCGGCGCACCGAAATGGAACGGCTTCGGCAGGCCGACCCAGTCGGCCCCGCCGACGCCGCCGGTGTCGATCAAGCCCATCGGGGCGGCGATCACGATGCCGACCACCAGCCCGATCAGCACGCCGAGCTGGGCGACCATCCCGCGACCGAGACACATGAACCCGACCGCGATCACGAAGACCACCGCCGCGAGGCCGATGTGCGACGGTGCGGCGAAATCGGGCGCCGCGGGGTTCTTACCGATGATCAGCCCACCCGCCACCCCGATCAGCGAAACACCGACCACGGTGAGCACCGTCCCGGTGACCAGCGGCGGAAAGAACCGGACCAGCCGCGCGAACGGATACGCCAGCGCCACGCCGACGACCCCGCCGATCATCATCGACCCATAGACCGCCGGCAGCCCGTACTGCTTGGCGATCAGGATCATCGGATCGAGCCCGATGAACGTGGCCCCGCAGATGATCGGCAACCGCGCACCCGCGAGCTTCGCCACACCCAAGCTCTGCACCAGCGTGATCACCCCCGCGATCAGCAGATCCGCACTGATCAGCAACCCGATGGTGGCCCGATCGAGCCCCGCGGCCGCCCCGAACACCAGCGGCACCGTGATGCACCCGGTGTACATGATCAGCACGTGCTGAATACCGAAGGTGAGCTGCCGCCCCCACGGCAACCTGGTATCGACGAGATGCGCTGCCTCTGCCATACCTAAAGAACTAGTCGGTCTTCTTTACATCGAGCGCCCCCAATGTTTCCCCCGCGTGACATCACACCTATATCCGCTATATGCGGCTGAGTAGGGTGAGCGGGTCCTCGAGCAGGCTTGCGGTGGTGGCGAGGAAGCGGGAGGCCAGTTCGCCGTCGATCATGCGGTGGTCGAAGCTGAGGCCGAGGGTGGTTACCCAGCGGATGGCGAGTTCGTCGCGGAATACCCAGGGGCGCTTGCGAATCGCGCCGAGGCACAGGATCGCGGCCTCGCCGGGGTTCACCAGGGGTACGCCGGAGTCGACGCCGAAAACGCCGACGTTGGTGATGGTGAAGGTGCCGCCGCGCAGGTCGGCGGGGGCGGCGGCGCCCGATCGGGCGGTTTCGGCCAGCCCGCCGAGTTCGCGGGTCAGGTCGCGCAGGCTCAATGACTGCGCCTCCTTGATGTTCGGCACCAGGAGGCCGCGGTCGGTGGCCACGGCGAAGCCGAGGTTGACGTAGTGCTTGGTGACGATCTCCTGATTCGCCTCGTCCCAGTAGGTGTTGATCTCCGGGAACTCGGCCAGCGCGGCCAGCGCCGACTTCGCCACCAGGGCCAGCGGGGTAAGGGACAGTCCGGCAAAGGATTTGGTGCCGCGCAGGTGGTCGAGCAGTTCCATCGACGCGGTGCAGTCGATGGTAACGAAGGTGCTCGCCTGCGGGATGGTGCCGGCACTGGCCAGCATGGCCGCGGCGGTGCGTTTGCGGATGCCGCTGACCGGGGTGCGGACCTCGCGCGACGTTGATCGGATCGCGTCGGCGTCGGCGTCGGTCGCTGCGGTCGCGGCCGGAGCGGCGTGCGGCTGATTCGCCAGCGTGCGTGGTTGCGAGACCTCGACTGCGCCCCGCACATCCTCGACGGTGACCGCGCCGTCCGGGCCGGAGCCCGCGACGAACCACAGATCGATGCCCAACTCGCGGGCCAGTCGGCGGGCGGCGGGGGTCGCGGCCGCCCTCGTTGTGGTCAGCGGCGATCGGAGGTCGCGCGAGACGTGTTCCGCGGCTGCATATTCGAGGTCCGGCGAAGTGGTGGACGTAACGTCGGCTGAATCCTGCTGCACGGCCAGAGATTCAGAGTGCGCGGCCGATGATCCGGCTTGCGCCGCGGGCGATCCGGTTCGCGCGGCGAGAGATTCGGATTGCGCCGCAGGCGACCCAGACCCCGCAGCGGGTGACCTGCCCGGTCCCGCAACGTCGGACCGGTCGGCGACACGACCCTCGCCATCAGCCGGCTCCGCCCGTTGACCCGAATCCGCTTCCCGGACAACCGATGCCGCAAACCGCCGCCGCCGCGACACCGTCTCCCCCTCCGGCCCATACCCCACCAGAACCGCGGTCCGTCCGGCGCCCGGCGCGTCACCCGCCACATCGGAACCGTTCTTCGCGCTGCTCTGGCCGATCGGCGCCTCGTCACTCTGCACCCGGATCAACGGCGCCCCGACGAGCACCGTCTCCCCGGGCTGCGCGAGTAACTCCACCACTCGTCCGGCGAACGGCGAAGGCAGCGCCACCACCGCCTTCGCCGTCTCGACCTCGGCGATCGTCTGATTCAGCTGCACCTCGTCGCCGACGCCGACCGACCAGGACACCAGCTCGGCGTCGGCCAGTCCCTCACCCAGGTCGGGCAGCTGGAACTCCAGGACATTCCCCGGCTGACGGGCACGATCTTCCACGTGGGCACCTCTCACTACGACGGACCGGCGGTCAGGCGGCGAGCGTTCGGTCGACCGCGGCCAGGATGCGGTCGGGGTCGGGCAGGTGGAACTTTTCGAGTTTGGCCGGCGGATAAGGGATGTCGAACCCGCCGACGCGCAGCACCGGCGCCTCCAGGTGGTAGAAGCAGCGTTCGGTGATCCGCGCGGCGATTTCCGCACCGAGGCCGGCGAATACCGGCGCCTCATGGGTGACGATCAGCCTGCCGGTCTTCGCGACCGACTCCTCGATCGTGTCGAAATCGATCGGCGACAGGCTGCGCAGGTCGATCACCTCGAGCGAATGCCCTTCCTCCGTAGCGATTTTGGCGGCGGACAGCGCGGTGGCCACGGTGCCGCCGTAGGCGACGACGGTGGCATCGGTGCCGACGGTGCACACCCTGGCGCGGTCGAGCGGCAGCCCGCCGTCGCGATCGAGTGCGAGGAAGTCGACGTCGGCCTTGTCCCAGTAACGACGCTTCGGCTCGAAGAAGATCACCGGGTCGTCCAGCGCGATCGCCTGGCGGATCATCAGATACGCGTCGGCGGGATTGCTCGGCGTCATCACCCGCAGCCCGGCCGTGTGCGCGAAGTAGGCTTCCGGCGATTCCGAATGGTGCTCCACCGAGCCGATCCCGCCGCCGAACGGGATGCGAATCGTGATGGGCGCGTTGACTTTTCCTTGCGTCCGGTAGTGGATCTTGGCCACGTGCGAGACGATCTGGTCGAACGCGGGATAGACGAATCCGTCGAACTGGATCTCGCACACCGGCCGGTATCCGCGCAGTGCCATGCCGAAAGCCGTTCCGATGATGCCGGATTCGGCCAGCGGGGTGTCCACCACCCGGTTGTTGCCGAAGTCCTTCTGCAACGCGTCGGTCACCCGGAAGACGCCGCCGAGCCGGCCGATGTCCTCGCCCATGAGAATGACTTTGGGGTCGTCCTCCAGTGCGCGGCGTAGTCCGGTGTTCAGTGCGCCGGCGAAAGTGGTGATCATGAAGGGACTCCTTCCGGTCGCGCGGCCGCCTCGCTGGGATCGCCAGCCAGGTATTCCGCGTACTCCCGTCGCTCTTCGGTGATGAGCGCGTGCGGGGTGGTGTAGACGTGCTCGAACAGATCCATCGGTTCGGGGTTCGGCATCTCGATGGTCGAGGTGCGCACCTGCCGGGCGACCTCGTCGGCGTGTTCGGCGACCTGACGCTCGAAGTGGTGGTCGAACAGCGATTCGCGTTCCAGCAGCCTGCGCAGCCGGTCGATCGGGTCGCGGCGGGCCCATTCCTCGGTTTCCGCGGACGCGCGGTAGCGGGTGGGGTCGTCGGCGGTGGTGTGCGGACCCATCCGGTAGGTGAGCGCCTCGATGAACGACGGCCCGCCGCCGGAGCGGGCGCGCGCCACCGCCTGCCGGGTCACGGCGAGCACCGCGAGCGCGTCGTTGCCGTCGACCTGCACGCCGGGGATGCCGTAGCCGTAGGCCCGGCGCACGATCGGGGTCTGGCTCTGCACCCGGACCGGTTCGCTGATCGCCCAGTGATTGTTCTGGCACAGGAACACCACCGGCGCGCTCCAGCTGGCCGCGAAGCCGAGCGCCTCGGCGATGTCGCCCTGGCTGCTCGCGCCGTCACCGAAGTAGGCGATGGTCGCGATCTCGGCGCCGTCCAGGTGCGCGGCGAAGGCGTAGCCGGTCGCGTGCAGGCCCTGCGAGCCGACGATGATGTTCGGGTTGGTCATGTTGACCGCGTTCGGGTCCCAGCAGGAGTGCGCGACACCGCGCCAGAGCCGGGTGATCTCGGTGGGATGCACGCCGCGGCAGTAGGCGACGGCGGCCTCGCGGTAGCTACAGAACACGTAGTCGTCGGGGTGCAGGGCGTGCGCGGACCCGACCTGGGTGGCCTCCTGGCCGAGCAACGGAGCCCACAGGCCGAGCTGGCCCTGCCGTTGCAGCGCGGTTGCCTCGGTGTCGATCCGCCGGGTGACGACCATGTCTTCGTAGAGCGCGTGTAGCTCCTCCGGTCCGACGTCGGCGACCAGGGCGGCGTGTTCTCGATCGAGGACACGACGACCGTCGGGCTGGACCAATTGCACCGGATACTCGACCTTGTCTGGCATCGGTGGTCGCCTCCTCACCATTCAGGTGTGCTCTACCTCACAGCATCCACCATAATGCGATGTGCGCAAGTGATCGACACGCGAATGCGCAGAATGCTCAATTCTTACCCCTTTGGCAATGTCATACTGCGTTGCATGACCAGAGAAAACGTCGACGTGACCTTGGACGCCACCGACGCCAGGCTCTTGCTGGAACTGGTCGCCAATCCGCGAGCCACCGGCGTGGAGCTCGCCGCCCGGCTCGGGCTGTCCCGCAATACCGTGCAGGCGCGGCTGTCGCGCTGGGAAGCCGGCGGCGTGCTCGGCAGTTTCGAGCGCCGGGTGCAGCCGCGCGCGCTCGGCTATCCGCTGGCGGCGTTCGTCGCGGTGGTGGTCGATCAGCACCAATTGGATTCCGTGGTAGACGAACTCGCGGAAGTGCCCGAGGTCACCGAGGTGTGCGGCATGACCGGGCTCACCGATCTGACGGTGCGCGTGGTCGCCAGGGACGCCGACGACCTGTATCGAATTGCGGGGCAGATCTTGAAGATTCCCGGCGTCGAGCGGACCAACATGGCGCTGGTGATGCGCGAATTGGTCGGCCCGCGTACCGCTCCACTGCTGAATCGACTATCGCGCGGTAGCTGAAGCTAGGGTGCGGGGATGGAGATTTCGGGCAAGGTTGCGATCGTCACGGGGGCCGGTGCGGGGATCGGAGCGGCGCTCGCCCGCAAGCTGGTCGCCGATGGGGCGCGGGTGGTGCTCGCCGACCTCGATGCCGAGGCAGCGGACCGGGTTGCCGAATCCCTCGGTGCCGCAGCGGTTGCGGTGGGCGGCGACGTCGCGGACGAGCAGGTGATTCGCGGGCTGATCGAGCGCGCGGAGGCCGAATTCGGCCCGGTGGACCTGTATTTCGCGAACGCGGGCATCGGCGGTGGGGCCGGGCTCGACAGCACCGATGCGCAGTGGGCGGCGGCGCTCGAGGTCAACGTGCTCGCCCATGTCCGGGCCGCGCGGCTGCTGGTTCCCGGTTGGCTGGAACGCGGGACCGGCTACTTCGTGACCACCGCGTCGGCCGCGGGTCTGCTCACCCAGCTCGGTTCCGCGCCGTACGCGGTCTCCAAGCACGCCGCCGTCGGCTTCGCCGAGTGGCTGTCGGTCACCTACGGAGACAAGGGCATTCGCGTGAGCTGCATCTGCCCGATGGGTGTCGACACCCAGCTCCTCAACGGCGGCCTGGTCCCGGCCGAGCACGCCGCCGAAGCCGAACTCGCGGTGAAGGCGGTCAAAACCGCCGGCGCGGTCCTCTCGCCGGACGAGGTAGCCGAGGTCATCACCGCCGGCGTCGACGCCGAACACTTCCTGATCCTCCCGCACCCCGAGGTCCTGAAGATGTACCGCTACAAGGGCACCGACTACGACCGCTGGCTAGACGGCATGCGCCGCTTCCAGGCCGCCCTGCAAAGCTGATGTGCGGGGGTTAGCGGTCTTGGGTGAGTTCGGGGGCGGTGGGTGGGTGGTCTAGGGGGGTGTCGGGGTTTGCGCGGAGGAATTTGTCGAGCATGGCGGCGACGTAGGTGCGGACGAGGGTGGTGGCGCGGGCGGCGGGGATGGGGCCGATGTATTGCTTGGTGGCGGGGCGGGTCGCGTCGGGGACCAGGGCGGGCATGTCGGTGAAGTCGTAGTGGGCTGAGCCCTGGATGGTCAGCTCGCGCTTCCAGCCGGTGCCGTGCTGCCAGAACGCATCCAAGGATGGTTCGGCGTCGCCGACCTCGGCGATCTGCTGGCTGCGCAGCACCAGTACGGGACGGTCGACGCCTTCGGTAGCGGCGCGGCCGAAGTCCTCGTCGATGCCGATCTGGCCGTCGAGGTCGATCGCGGCGTCGATGCGGCGGTCTTCGTGCATCGATTCGACGGCGATGAACCCGCCCAGGGAGTGCCCGATCATGCCGATCCGGTCCAGGTCCAGGGCGCGGTCGAGACCCGCGGGCAGGTCGCGATGTTCCGCGTCCGGGTTTTCGCCACGCGACAGCGCGGTGAGCGAATTCAGGACGAGCTGGGTGTCCAGCATTCTGGCGTCGGTGAACTTGTGCCGGGTTTCCTTGTCGAAGGCGGGTATCGGCGCCGCCCGGACCAAGCGGCCGCCGGGAAACTCCACCACCGGCGGTTCATAGGTGTGGTCGATGGTCACCACCACATATCCGCGGCTGGCGAGATCCTCGGCGAGGCCGGTGCTGATCACTCGCGATACCCCTGCCCCCGGCGTGAAGAGAACTACCGGATACGCAGACCCCGCGAGAGCGGGTGCGCCACTGTAGGAATTGGTGAGCAGACCGGGCAACTCGACATCAAAACGCTTCTCCAGCGCGGGAATCAGCTCAGTGGACGCGTAGTGCGATCGCGGATACTTGTCGATCTCGGCGGCCGGGTAAAACACCGACACCATCAACTCCCGCGACCGCTCGGGCCGGAACGGATCCGGCCGTGCGACATCGACCAGGTGCAGAACCGTTGTGCCGATGGAGAATTGGCCGCCGGGCTGCGGCAACACCGGCACCCCCGGCGAAGCATCGGCAATGCCAGTACTTCCGATCGATGCGACGACAGCCACCAACACACCGAACAACCGACTGAACATCATTCCCCCACCCCGCGAAGCAGACTTTCCCGGCGATCACTCCCAGACCGACATACCGAAACTATCAGCAAAACGGTTGCGGCACCGACTCAGTCGCAGGCCCGGCGGCGCGGATCGTCGTGCTCGCGCAGCGGTAGGACTGCTGCCGCGTCGGCTCAGTCGGTGACGAGGGTGGTGGCGGCGGTGCGGATCACGGGCGGGATCTCTACGGGCTTGCGGGTTTCCGCGTCGACGTAGACGTGGACGAAGACGCCGGTGGCGGCTAGTTCGAGTTCGCCGTCGGTGTCGCGGAAGATGGCCAGGTCGTAGGTGATGCTGGAGCGGCCGAGGCGGGAGACGCGCAGGCCGACCTGGAGCTGGTCCGGGAAGCTCAGCGAGCCGACGAACTGGCACGAGGTCTGCGCGACCACGCCGAGGGCGGGCAGCTCCCGGATGTCCGTGCCGGTGGCGTGCATCAGCCACGCGTTCACCGCGGTGTCGAAATACGAGTAGTACGTCACGTTGTTCACGTGACCGTAGTGGTCGTTGTCCGCCCAGCGGGTCGGCATCGGCCAGAGGACCGGATACTGCTGCGTCACCCGGCCGACGATAGCTCAGCGGGCGTGGCGCCCTGCCGGTGGTCGCGCGGGCTGACGCCGAAGTGGCGTTTGAACGCGGTGCTCAGGGCGAACGCGCTGCCGTATCCGACCTGACGGGCGATGGCTTCGATGGTGGCGTCGGACTCGGCGAGCAGGTCGGCGGCCAGCGCGAGCCGCCATTCGGTGAGGAAGGACATCGGCGGCTCGCCGACCAGGTCGGTGAACCGGCGGGCGAGCGCGGCCCGGGACACCCCGACCGCCTCGGCCAGGCCGGCCACGGTCCAGCCGTGCGCCGGATTGTGTTGCAGCAGCCGCAGCGCCTTGCCGACCAGCGGGTCGCTGTAGGCGTGGTACCAGGCGGGCGCGTCGTTGCGGGCGAACCAGGCGCGCAGGGCGGCGATCAGCACCATGTCCAGCAGGCGGTCGAGCACGGCACCCTGGGCGGGCTCGTCCTTGATCGCCTCGTCGACCAGGATGTCGAGCAGCCGGGTGTCGAAGTCGCCGCGTTGCAGCACGATGACCGGCGGCAGCGCACGCAGCAGGCGCTGGCTGGCCGCACCGGCCGACTCGTAGGTGCCGGTGACCATCATGGTCGCGCCTTCGGCGTCGGTCCCCCACTGCCGCACGCCGAGACTCAGTGTCTCGCAGAGAACTTCACCGTCGGGCGTCTTCGTCACGTTGCCGGGATGGATGAAGATCTGCGGCTCGGTGGCCGGGTCGTCGGCGACCGTGTAATGGTCGGGCCCGCGGAAGATCGCGACATCGCCCTCGCACAGCTGGCGCGGCGAGTTCTTGCCCAGCATGACCCAGGCGCCACCGCGCACCATCGACACCACGGTGAGTGGCGCCTCGTCCTGAATGTGCAACGACCACGGCGGTTTCAGCAACGAACACATCAGGAACGCGCCTCGGGCACGTGGACCTTCGAGCAGACTGGCGAGCGCATCCACCCCACCCACAGTAGACGATTACACATGGCCATGAGCTGCTGAACTATGTCCCGTCTCGCCTCCGGCCGGTGTACTCGAATCATGACAAACAGCAACACAACCGGCCTCATCCTCGTCACCGGCGGGACCGGCAAGACCGGCAGCCGCGTCGCCGCCCGGCTCGAGCAGGCGGGGCATTCGATCCGGATCGGATCGCGCTCGGCGCAGATCCCGTTCAGCTGGGAAGACCGCGCCACCTGGCCCGCCGCGCTGGCCGGCGTGCAGGCCGCGTACGTCGCATATCAGCCCGACCTCGCGGTGCCCGGCGCACCCGAGACCCTCCGCGCGTTCGCCGCCGCGGCGAAGCAGAGCGGAGTCCGCAAGCTCGTGCTGCTGTCCGGTCGCGGCGAGTCGGAGGCGGTGGAGTGCGAGGAGATCGTGCAGGAGTCCGGCCTCGACTGGACCATCGTGCGGTGCAGCTTCTTCGCGCAGAACTTCAGCGAGGGCGCGTTCACCGACTACATCCTGGCCGGGGAGGTCGCGCTGCCCAACGGCGAGGTGCCGGAACCGTTCGTGCATGCCGACGACATCGCCGACGTCGCCGTACTCGCTCTCACCGCGGACGGGCATCAGGGTGAGATCTACGAACTGACCGGTCCGCGCGCGCTGACCTTCGCCGAGGCGGTCGCGGAGATCTCGGCGGCGACCGGGCGCGACATCGCCTTCATCCCGGTCTCCCGCACGGAATTCGTTGCGGCACTGACCGACTACCAGGTACCCGCCGACGTGGTCAGCCTGCTCGACTACCTGTTCGGCACGATCCTGGACGGCCGCAACTCGAAGACCGCCGACGGTGTGCGCCGCGCGTTGGGCCGGGAGCCAAGGGATTTCACCGAATACGCACGTCACACGGCATCGACCGGAATCTGGAACATCCAGGGCTAGTGCGGCGTTGGACCGAGTACAGGCTGTGCAGACGACCCGTGGAGCCGGTTCGCAACGGTGCGATCCGGCTTCCGGACGGCGGGCCGAGGATGTCCCGCCCCGGATGCCGTGTGGTTGCGCCGGTCTGGGCCGACATCGAGGGGGTGGGGCAAAGATCGAACGATCATCGGTACCGTCGAGATAATGCTGACTCCGACTGCCGATCGACCGACGCGCGTCGCCAGGGCCGCCGTGTTCACGGTGTTCGGCCTGAACGGGTTCCTGCTGGCCATGTGGGTCGTGCACATTCCGCCGATCACCGATCGGACCGGCGTAGCGAAATCGACGCTCGGGATGTTCATCCTGCTGATGGCCGGCGCGGGCATCGTCGGCATGCGCATCGCCGGCCCGCTCGCCGACCGATTCGGCAGCCGGACACTGGTCGCCGCCGCAGCGGTCATCGCGTCGGTCGCGGTCATCGGTCCCGGTCTCGCGACCGGGCCGGTCGGCCTGGCGATCGCGCTGGCCTGCTTCGGTTTCGGCAACGGCGCGCTGGACGTGTCGATGAATACCCAAGCGGTGCACGTGGAACGGGCGTACGGACGGCCGATCATGGCCGCCTTTCACGCGCTGTTCTCCGGTGGCGGACTGCTCGGGTCGCTGCTGGGCGCCGCCACCCTGCGCGCCGGACTGGACATTCGAATAACGTTGAGCCTCGCGGCAATCGGCTGCGTGGCATTGACCTGTGCCGCCCTGCCGCGGCTGCTGCGCGACGCCGACCCGAAGCCTTCGGTCGCCGAGTCGCTCCCCGACGGCGCCGAGCCAACGGACCACGTCGCCACCGACGCCCGTGCGCACCGCCGAAAAGTATTGGCGCTGGCCATGATCGCCTTCGCCGTCCTGCTCACCGAGGGCGTCGCCGGCGACTGGAGCACCTTGCAGATGCGCGAGCACCTGGACGCCGACGCGGCCACCGCCGCACTGGCTTTCGGCGCGTTCTCGGTCACGATGACCGCGGGGCGGCTCGCCACGGACCGGGTGAGCGGCGCCTTCGGCCGGGTCGCCGTCGTCCGCTACGGCATGCTCGTCTCGGCGCTCGGCCTGACCCTGATCCTGGTATCTCCGTGGATCCCGCTGACCCTGCTCGGCTGGGGCTTGACCGGCCTCGGCCTGTCCGGCAGCGTCCCGCAGATCTTCACCGCCGCAGGCAATCTCGGCTCCGGCAAGGCCGCGACCGACATGTCCCGGGTGTTCAGCGTCGGCTATCTCGGCCTGCTCGCCGGCCCGGCCGTGATCGGCTGGCTGACCGCGGTGGTCCCCCTGACCACCGCGATCGCCGTGCCGTTGCTCGCGGTGCTGGTGTGCTGCCGCTATGCCGGGGTCGTCGCCCCGGCCCGCACCGAATCGGCTTGAGCCGCCGCTACTTCGGTGGCAGCAGGCACAGCGTGATCGGGTCCGGCTTCGGATAGACGATGGTGCTGTCCGCGCCGTACTTCGCGCCGCAGGCGGATTTGTCCGCCGAACCGGTGACCACGCGGCCGATCTTGTAGTCCGCGGTCGCGGTGCACGCCACCTTGGTGCTGGCGCCGAGCGGACTGCTGTGCACGCAGTCGCCTTCCTTCACGTTGAGGCGCAGGCAGAGCGTGTATTCGTTGCGGCCGGTCTGGTAGTAGCTGGCGTAGTCCTTGGTCGCGCAGTCCTTGTTCGCGCCGTCGATCCGTTGCGCGACCACATAATTGGCCTCCGGATCGGAGCATTCCTTGGTGGCGAACTCCGCCTTGAACGTGGTGCCGGACAGCTTCGCGCACTCGCCGATCGCGACCTTGTCGCCGTCCGGGCGCATCAGCACGGCGACGCCGACGAGCAGGCCGATCGCGACCAGGACGGCGATCCCGATGCCGATGAATTTGCCTTTGCCGCCGGAACGCGACGGCGGAGCGGGCGGAAAGTTGCCGGGCGGGAAGCCGGGTTGCCCGGGCGGGAAACCACCCGGCGGGAAACCACCGGGCGGCGGAAATCCGTTGTTCGGATAGCCGGGTCCGTTGTTCGGATAGCCGGGTCCGTTCTGCGGATAGCCGTATCCCGGCTGCGGTGGATACCCCTGCGGCCCCGGCGCCTGCGGATAACCCGGCGGCGCGTAACCCGGCCCCCCGGGTTGCCCCGGGTACGGATAGTTCGGCGGTGGTGTGGTCATGGATTCCCCTCCCCAGGGTTCACGCAGCTCCACCGCGCGGGGCGGCGGACGAACCCACAGAATCTAGCCGATCGATCGGCATTCCGTGCGGTCGCCGATTGCCGACTGCGTCACAGGTAGAGGCCGGAATTGAGCGGATCTTCGCGGACCGAGCGAATCTTGCTGTCGCCGTCGCGCAGCGCCACCAGTTCGGCCAACGTCGCGCCGTCCGGGCAGGCGGCGTCGGCCGGGGTGCCGGGGCGGCGTTCCCTGGCGAGCCAGGCCGCCGACTCGGCGGGCGAGAGCCGGCCGACCTCGAGCTGGGCCAGGCAGCGACCCGGCCGGGTGACCGCGGGGTGCAGCCGGGAGAGGTCCTCGTTGGTGGTGATCGCGACCAGCACGTCCCGGCCCTGGCCGAGCATGCCGTCGGTCAGGTTGAGCAGCCGCGAAAGGCCCTGACCGGCGGTCTCTTTCGCCTCGCCGCGGATCAGCTCGTCGCAGTCCTCCAGCACCAGCATGCGCCAGCGCTTGGTGCCCTCGTCGCCGTCGACGCCGGCCGCCACGTCCATCAGGTAGCCGGGCTTGCCGAACATCACCTCGGGGTCGAGCACACAGTCGAATTGACACCACGGCGCCCAGGTCCGGGCGAGTGCGCGCAGCGCGGTGGTCTTTCCGGTGCCCGGCGGTCCGTGCAGCAGCACCAAGCGGCCGCGCACGTCGGCCGCGGTCAATCCCATCAGCCGATCCAGCGCGGTCGCGACGTCGCCGGGATAGTTGCCGCGGATGGCGGGCCACTCCGGCGCCGAGATGGCGTGCCCCCGCCGCTGCGGCCCGTGCCCGCCCATGTGCCAGAAGCCCATCTCGATGGTCTCGCCGACCTCCGGCTGCGCGGCGGCGCCTTTGATCGCCTCGGCGAGTATCGCGGCGGCCAGTTCGTCGGTCTCGGCGGTGACCTCGACCATCGCCGAACCGCCCGACCATTTCATCGCGCGCAGCGACCACCCTTGCCCGACCACCAGGGTCGCGAGGCTGTCGTCCTCGCGCACCGACCGCACCACCCGGCCGTGCTCCGGGCGCAGCGGCGCCTCCGGATTGATCCGCTCGAAGCGCGCGATGTGCGCGCACGGTTGATCGCCGCGCAGGAACGGGGCCACCGCGAGCGCGTCGATCGTGTCCCGGGTGGTGTAGGCGGAATCGACGGTGACAGCCCACGGGAGCCGCTCGGCGAGATCGGCCGAGGGCTCGCTCGGGTCGATCAACCGAAGAGACTCGTTACGTGCGGACACCTGGAGCATGATCAGGGTTGCCGACCCGCCGTGTCCAGCAGATTAAATCGCGGACGATCATCTCCCGACCTCACGCAGGCATATCGTGGTCGGCTCCGGCGTCGAATAGACCAGGCCCCATTGTGCCCTGGTGTCGCGGCCGCACAGCAGGCGATCCATGGCGCCGGGGACGATCCTGCTCACCCGGTAGCTGCGCGGCGCGCAGGGCGTCTTCCGGCTGACGAACCCCGGCAGGTCCTCGAAGCAGTCGCCCTCGACCGCGTTGAGCGTCAGGCACAACCGGTAACCGTCCGGCCCGGCCGTCTTGTAGTAGGCGTAATCCGCGCTCGGGCAGGCGTCGACGTCGTTGTCCACCCGCAGTGCCACCCGGTAGTTGGCCTCCGGGTCGGTACACGCGACCTGCGCGAGTTCGGCGGCACTGGTCGTGCCCCACACCTTCGCGCAGCTCCCGGCGGTGATCTTCGCTTCGCCGGGAGCCGATTTCATATTGACCACGACGCCGACGACCAAGCACACCAGCACGCCGACGACGAGCACGGCGAGCTTCAGGATCCACCGCGCGCGCCACGGCTTCCGGCGCACCGGCACCACGACCTCGAGACCCGTTGCGCCCTCACCGGTTTCGGCAGGCGGCGGAAAGCCCTGCGACATAGCTGTTTCCCCCTGAGGCGATTAGGTCCAGAAGAAACTATCTCACGATCGAAAACGACCCCCCGCCCCTGATCGGCGGAGGGTCGTTCGGTTGAATCTGTCTGCCTTACAGCGCCTTCAACTCTTCGGTGACCGCGCCGACGGACTTCTTCGCGTCGCCGAACAGCATGGAGGTGTGATCGGCGTAGAACAGCGGGTTGTCGATGCCGGCGAAGCCGGAGTTCATCGAGCGCTTGAGCACGATGACGCTCTTGGCCTGGTCGACGTTGAGCACCGGCATGCCGTAGATCGGGCTGCTGGCGTCCTCGCGGGCGGCCGGGTTGGTGACGTCGTTCGCGCCGATCACCAGGGCGACATCGGTCCGGCCGAATTCGCCGTTGATGTCGTCCATTTCCTTGAGTGCGTCGTAGGAGACCTCGGCCTCGGCCAGCAGCACGTTCATGTGACCGGGCATGCGTCCGGCGACCGGGTGGATGGCGTACTTGACCTCGACGCCCTTGGCCTCGAGCAGGGCCGCCATCTCCTTGACCGCGTGCTGGGCCTGAGCCACGGCCATGCCGTAACCCGGGACCACGATGACCTGGTTGGCGTAGGCCATCTGGATCGCGGCGTCCGCGGCGGAGGTGGCCTTGGCCTGCTTGGCCTCGCCGTCCCCGCTCGCGCCGGGAGCCGTTCCGCCGCCGCCGAATCCGCCCGCGACGATGGCCGGGATGGAGCGGTTCATCGCCTTGGCCATCAGGTTGGTCAGGATGGTGCCGGACGCGCCGACGATCATGCCTGCCACGATCATCGCGGTGTTGTTCAGCGCCAGACCCGCTGCGGCGGCGGACAATCCGGTCAGCGCGTTGAGCAGCGAGATGACCACGGGCATGTCCGCGCCGCCGATCGGCAGCACCACCGCGAGGCCGAGCACGCCGGCCAGCACGAGCACCGCGATCATCCACAGTTGGGAGACACCGTCATTGGTGGCGCCGACGCCGATCACCACGGCCGCGGCGATCGCGCCGATCAGCAGCAGCAGGTTCAGCGGCTGCTGCAGCTTGCCCAGCCCGAGCGGGCGACCGGGCAGGATCTCCTGCAACTTGCCGAACGCGATCAGCGAGCCCCAGAACGAGACCGAACCGATGATCGCGGCGAACAGCGAGCCGACCACGATGTGCACGGTCGGCTCTTCGTCGAAGTGCGAAAAGCCTTGGCTGTTGATGAATTCCGACCACGCGATCAACGCGACCGTGCCGCCGCCGACGCCGTTGAACGCGGCGACCAGCTGGGGCATGGCGGTCATCTTGGTGAACTTGGCCGGTGGCACGCCCAGGGCGATACCGACCACCAGACCGGCGACGATCAGGATCCAATTGCTGGTGTGGCGCACCGAGATCAGCGTCGCGACCACGGCGATGAACATGCCGACCGCCGCGATCAGGTTGCCGCGCACCGCGGTCTTCGGGCCGGTCAAGCCCATCAGGCCGTAGATGAACATGCCGAAGGCGATGATGTAGAGCCCGTTGACCAGGTAGCTCACATTGTCGAAGGTATGCATCACGCTGCTCCGTCTTGTCGCTGCGCAGGCTGCGCTCCTGCTGCCTTCACTGGGCCTGCCGCCTTCTTGCCCTTGAACATGCCGAGCATCCGGTCGGTCACCACGAAACCACCGATGACATTGAGGGTTCCGAACACGACGGCGACGAACAGGATGATCTGGGTCAGGATCGACGGATCCTGCACGTTGCCCAGGGTGACCAGCGCGCCGAGCACGACGATGCCGTGAATGGCGTTGGTACCGGACATGAGTGGGGTGTGCAGGGTGTTGGGCACCTTGGAGATGACGGCGAACCCGACGAACCCGGAGAGCACCAGGATCGCGATGTTCGCGAGGAGTTCGGTGTACATCAGGCTTCCACGCTTCCGCTTGTCGGCTCGCTCGGCAAGCCTCGCTCGTGTGTCACGCAGGAATCGGCGAGCACCTGATCACTGAAGTCCGGTGCGAGCTTTCCGTCGACCAGCATCAGTTCCAGCAGCGCCGAGATGTTCTTCGAGTACAGCTCGCTGGCGTGCTCGGGCATGGTGGCGGGCAGGTTCAGCGGCGAGGCGATGGTCACCTCGTGCTTGACCACGACCTCGCCGGGTTCGGTGAGTTCGCAGTTGCCGCCGGTCTCCCCGGCCAGGTCGACGATCACGCTGCCGGGCTTCATGCCCTCCACCGCGGCGGCGGTCACCAGCCGGGGCGCGGGACGACCGGGGACCAGCGCGGTGGTGATCACCACGTCGAAGCCCTTGATCGCGTCCTCCAAAGCCTGCTGCTGCTTGGCCTTTTCCTCGTCGGTGAGTTCGCGGGCATAGCCGCCCTCACCGGCGGCGTCGATGCCGAGATCGAGCCACTGCGCACCGACCGAACGCACCTGATCGGCGACCTCGGGGCGCACGTCGTAGCCGGTGGTGCGGCCGCCGAGACGTTTGGCCGTGGCCAGCGCCTGCAAGCCGCCGACGCCGACGCCGAGCACCAGCACGGTCGCGGGCTTCACCGTGCCCGCCGCGGTGGTGAGCATCGGGAAGAAGCGGGTCGACTCGGACGCGGCCAGCAGGACGGCCTTGTATCCGGCGACATTGGCCTGCGAGGACAGCGCGTCCATCACCTGCGCGCGCGAGATGCGCGGGATCGCCTCGACCGCGAAGGCCTGCACCCCGGCTGCTTTCAGCTTGCCGATCTGGTTGTCCGCGTTGCGCGGGGCCAGGAAGCCGATCAGGGTCTGGCCGCCGGACAGCTTCGCCACCTCGGCGTCGCTGGGCGGGGCGACCTTGACGACCACCTCGGCCGACCACGGATCGCCGATCGTCGCGCCGGCCGCTTCGTAGGCGCTGTCGGGAATGAGCGCGCCGAGCCCGGCACCGGACTCGATCACCACCTGCACGCCCTGCTTCAACAGGGTCGGAATGATCTTCGGCACCAATGCGACACGTCGTTCGCCCGCGTTGGACTCGCGAACGACTCCGACACGCGCGCCGCGTGGCGACTCGTCGCCTACGCTCTGCGTTGTCTCCACTATGTCAGTTCCTTCTCGTGCTGAGCTTCAGGCATCAGATGGGACGACCGGACGATGTTACTTCGGAGTAAGGTCGCCCAAATCCTCGCAACTGTACCTGGCGCTTTGTGCGGAACGCTGAGACGCCCGTCACAGGATCATGCCTGATTCCGCCGGTTTGCCGGATTCTCCAGTTGGCTGCGGACGCTGTGGTCACCTCCCGCGCTGTCAGCTGTTCGGATGAGCGCCGGTACTGATGGTTGTCGCTGCGAGTGCGCTGAACAAGAGCGCACTCGGGGGTCCATTACTAACCCGTAGGTTCGACACCAGGTCAGGGCGCGGACGCGAGGCCGAAGAGTGACGTGCGTCATGCGCGAGTCGCGGTCGGGGGTGTTCCGCACGGCTCGTACGCCGTAAGGTCCTGCGGTGTGAACGACTGCGTCTTCTGCCGCATCGTGGCCGGCGAGGCCCCGGCGACGAAGGTATACGAGGACGACGTCCTCTGTGCCTTCCTGGATATCCGGCCCATCGCCCGCGGCCACACGCTCGTGGTGCCGAAACAGCACGCCACCGAACTCGAGGATCTCGACGCCGAACTGGGTGCGTACGTGTTTCGCGCCGGGCACCGGCTCGCGCTCGCCGTGCGGCGCAGCACGCTCGCCGCCGACGGCGCGAACCTGCTGCTCAACGACGGCACCGCCGCCTTTCAGACCGTCCCGCACGTGCACCTGCATGTGATTCCGCGCCGGCACGGCGACAAATTCCGCTTCGCCGCGGGCTTCATGCTGCGCAGGCCGCACGACACGCAGTCCACGGCGGCCGCCATCCGGGGCGGACTCGCGGCGCTGGAGCGCGACGAAAAGCCGGGTGCCGGTGGGAAACTGGGCAGGCAAGCCCCAGACGAAGGAGCGCAGGGATGACCGACCCGACACTGGACCGGACCGAGCTGTCCGCGCGCCTGTCCGAACAGTGGGACGCGATCGCCGCATTGGTCGCCGATATCGACGAAAACCAATGGCGCGCATCGACTTCGCTGCCGGGCTGGACCGTGTTCGATGTGGTCGCGCATGTCGTCGGCACCGAATCGTGGCTGCTCGGTGAGCGTCCGCCGCCGCACGACCCGATCACGGTGAAGACCGATGTGAGCACGCTGCCGCATGTGCGCAACGAGACCGGGGTGTTCAACGAGATCTGGGTGGACCGGCTGCGGCCGATGCCGGGCGCGCGGCTGCTGGACGTGTTCCGCGAGATCGTCGACCGCAGGCGGAAAGCCTTGGCCGCCATGGGCGACGAGGAATGGCAGGCGCTGACCCAGTCGCCGATCGGGCAGGTCAGTTATGGGCGGTTCATGCGGGTGCGGCTGTTCGACTGCTGGATGCACGAGCTCGACCTCGCGGATGCGCTGGGTGTCCAGGTCGAGGAGGGTGGACCGCGCGGGGAGCTGGCGTTCGCCGAATTCCTCGGCAGTGTGCCGCGTGTGGTGGTGAAAAAGGGTGAAGCGCCGGATGGTTCGCGGATCACGTTCACCTTGACCGGATCGCTGGCCAGGACGCTGCATATCCAGGTGGCGGGCCGGGCCGGTTATGTCGACTCGTTCGACGAGCCGGCCGATGTCGAAATCCGGCTGCCCGCCGAACTTTTCGTCCGCCTCGGCGGCGGGCGCACGACTGCCGACGAACACCTGGACGAGATCACCATCGGCGGGGACACCGAACTCGGGCAGCGGCTGGTCCGCAATCTGGCCTTCACGATCTGAGTCCGGGTGCGACTGTTCCTGTCCAGCTACCGGTTCGGGGCGCACTACGACCGGCTCGCGGCAATGGTCGGTGAGCCGGGGCGAGTTGCGTTGATCCCCAACGCCTGTGATGCCTGGCCGGAGATGTGGGCGGGGGCGGTCACCAGCGATACGGTGCCGCTGCGCAAGCTCGGCTACGCACCGGAGACCGTCGACCTGCGCGACTTCGTCGGCAACCCGGCGGAATTGGCACGCACACTGGCCGAGTTCCCGCTGCTGTGGGTGCGCGGCGGCAACACCTTCGTGCTGCGCGCCCAATTCGCTCGCAGCGGCGCCGATCTCGTGCTGCCCGAGCTGCTGGCCGCCGACGCGCTGGTGTACGCGGGCTACAGTGCGGGCGCCTGCGTGCTGACTCCGGATCTGCACGGGATCGAGACGGTGGACGATCCCGCCGAGGTCCTACCCACCTGCGGGATCGAACCGCAGTGGGACGGACTGGGTTTGGTCGACCGCGCGATCGTTCCGCATCTGGACTCCCCCACCGACCCGACCGGCGAATGCGGTGCGCTCGCCGAGTCCTATCGTGCGGCAGGCGTCGCGCACTGGGCGCTCACCGACGACGACGCGATCATCGTCGACGGCGACCGCATAGAAACGCTGATCGGTCGAGGGGGGTCATGAACGACCGCTAGGACCTCACGTGACATGAGGTGCGAGTTCGGGCTCGGGCACGCGGCGGAACACGACCCAGCGCATCGCGCTGTACATGTAGACCGCCTCGCACCCGCCCGCCAGCAGCCTGGCCAGGTGGTATTCGAGACCCAGGGCGGTCAGGCCGCTGCCGACGCCGAGGATGAACGCGACGTAGTTGATCGCGACGACCACGCCGTACACCGCCGCCTGCTTGCCGACCGGGGCGTGCGAATGGAAATTGAAGGTGCGGTTGAGCACGAAACTCAGGCCGAACGCGCAGATGTAGGCGACGGTGATCGACAGCCACACCGGCAGACCCCACCAGCCGTGGAAAACGGTCAGCAGCACCAGATCGACCGCGAAGGTGAAGCTGTTGATCAGCGCGAAGCCGAGGAAGGTCGGGGCGACAAGCCGGTTCAACCCCCACGGCAGCCATGCCACCACGGCCTCGCACCATCGGGTGAACCGGTCCGCGACCGTGTCGGTGGTTCTCGCCAGCTCGTGCACGCGGTCAGCCTGCCAGCGGCAGGTGTCCGCCAGGTGAACCCCGCCGCCGCGAGTATTCAGGCCGGAGCTGGGCGCGACAACGGCGCGTTGGTGACCGGCCGGTGATCAGGGAGGGCTCAGCCCGTCCGCGGGGAAGCTACGCATGTGCGTCCGAGATCAGTCAAGCGCCGCCAGCCGACACGGCTCGTCAGCTGATCTGGGCTGTGGAAGTCTCGGCGATGCCGCGGTCGAGTCCGGCCCAGGCGGTCAGGCAGCGCCGCTCGGTGACGTCGTCGGCCTCGGCGAGCAGCGTGTCGAGCAGTTCGCGTGGGTTGTCGCGCCACCGGGCGGTGAGATCTGCGAGGGTTTCCTTGCCGAAGATGCCCGAGCGGTCCAGGGCGGTCAGCCATTCGGCGTGGTCGCCGGCGTGGATGCGGCGCAGCACCGCCGGGTCGATGCCG
The DNA here is from genome assembly GCF_042871115.1 of Nocardia sp. NPDC006044. Classification (NCBI taxonomy): domain Bacteria; kingdom Bacillati; phylum Actinomycetota; class Actinomycetes; order Mycobacteriales; family Nocardiaceae; genus Nocardia; species Nocardia sp. NPDC006044. The sequence continues at coordinate 580,314 of NZ_JBIAID010000005.1, read as the reverse complement.
CCCTCGACGAACTCGCTGGAGAACATCGCGGCGACCAGCTCGCGGCGACCGTGCGATTCGTCCTGCATCCGAACATCCCTCCGAGTTGTGTTGCGGCGCTGCGTGGATCTGCACAGCAGGTCGCGTCACACGAAATCCGGTGCCCCTCGTGTGGAACCGGGAGAACTCGCTGCCCCGAACAACGAACCTCTCCCGGCATTCTTATCCCGATCCCGCCCGAGCACCACTGTGGCAGCTGACATCACATTCGGTGGCTTGCGTGGCCTCGTCGCCCCGGCGGGCTAGCGTGGGGTTGTGGAGCTGCATGACCTGATCGACGGACTGCCCGATGGCGCCGTAGTCACCGACCCCGACCTGCTCGCGAGCTACCGGCAGGACTGGGCGCGCGATCCCGGCGCCGGAACACCGCTGGCCGTGGTCCGCGCGACCGGCACCGAGGATGTCGCGGCGACGCTGCGCTGGGCGCACGAGCGGCGAATCCCGGTGGTGCCGCGCGGCGCCGGCTCCGGACTGTCCGGCGGCGCCACCGCGGTGGACGGCGGTCTCGTGCTGAGCACCGAGCGGATGCGGGCGATCGCGATCGACCCGGTCACCCGGACCGCGGTGGTGCAACCCGGACTGTTGAACGCCGAGGTGAAGCGCGCGGTCGCCGAGCACGGGCTCTGGTATCCGCCGGACCCGTCGTCGTTCGAGATCTGCTCGATCGGCGGGAACGCGGCCACCAACGCGGGCGGTCTCTGCTGCGTGAAATACGGCGTGACAACCGATTACGTGCTCGGCATGGAGGTGGTGCTGGCCGACGGGACGGTGCTGCGGCTCGGCGGGCCGCGGCTCAAGGACTCGGCCGGGCTGTCGCTGACCAAGCTGTTCGTCGGCAGCGAGGGCACGCTGGGCATCATCACCGAGCTGACGCTGCGCCTGCTGCCCGCGCAACCGCCGCAGAGTACGGTCGTCGCGACCTTCGCCTCGCTGAGCGCCGCGGTCGACGCGATCCTCGCCATCACCGGTGAATTGCGGCCCTCCATGCTGGAATTCATGGACTCGGTGTCGATCAACGCGGTCGAGGACGAGTTGCGCATGGGGTTGGATCGCGGTGCCGCGGCATTGCTCGTCGCCCGTTCGGACGCGCCGGGCGAATTCGCCAGGCGGGAAGCCGAAATCATGGTCGCCGCCTGCGAAAAAGCCGGCGCGGCAGAGGTTTTCCATACCGAGGATCCCGAGGAGGGCGAAGCCTTCACGGCAGCAAGGCGTTTCGCCATTCCGGCGGTGGAGAAGCTGGGCACTCTCTTGCTCGAGGATGTCGGTGTCCCACTGCCGAGACTGGGCGATCTGGTCACCGGCGTCGCCGCGATCGCCGAACGCAACGACGTGATGGTCTCGGTGATCGCGCACGCCGGCGACGGCAACACGCACCCGCTCATCGTGCACGACCCGGACGACGCCGCCATGACCGAGCGCGCGCACCGCGCGTTCGGCGAGATCATGGACCTGGCGATCGCGCTCGGCGGCACCATCACCGGGGAGCACGGCGTCGGACGGCTGAAGAAGGCCTGGCTGCCCGATCAGCTCGGCGCCGACGTGATGACCCTGACCCACCGGATCAAAGACGCGCTCGACCCGAACGGCATCCTCAACCCAGGCGCAATTCTCTAGTCCACGGAACATTCCCGATCGCGAAGGAGTTTGACCAGATCATGACCACCAGGCTCGAGCACAACGTCGACGACACCCGGTTCGAGATATATCTCGACGACACCCTCGCCGGCTATGCCGACTACGCCCAGCGCGACGATCCTAAAGTGCGCGATTTCCATCACACGATGACCTTCCCGGAATTCCGCGGTCGCGGCGTCGCCGCCCAGGTGGTCGAATTCGCGCTCGAGGACTCCAGGAAGAACGGGTACTCCGTGGTCCCCACCTGCTGGTACGTCGAGAAGTACATCAGCGAGCACCGCGAATACGCCGACCTGGTCGGCTGATTTCCGGGTCACCACGCGGTGACCCGCTTGCCCTCGTAGCCCAATGGCAGAGGCAACGGATTCAAAACCCGTCCAGTGTCAGTTCGACTCTGACCGAGGGCACCACTATCGGCGGCTATTCCGAGTCGCGGTAACCGGGATGCACGCCCGGCGACAACTCTCGCGCGGCGACGAGACGATCGAGTAGGTCGGCGAATTGCCGATACTCGGTGTCCGACAGCGCCGAGGTCAGTTCCGCTTCGTGGGCTACCGCCACGGCGGCCAGGCGGGCCAGCAGCTCGCCCGCGGCCGGCGTGAGATGCAACTCGTGATTGCGGCGGTCGGTCGCGCTGCGACGACGTTCGACGAACCCCTTGCTGTCCAGCGGATCGATCAGGGCGACCACCCGGCTGGGGACGACGCCGAGCGCGGCGGCGAGCGAGCGCTGACTGCGACCGGGTTCGGCGGCGATCATCCGCAGAATGCCGACTTCCGGTGGGGTGAGCCCGATTTCGGCAATGCGTTCGGAAAAGCGCTGCGTCGCGTGCGCACCCAGCTGGGCAAGGCCGAAGGACACCGCGCGCATCGGGCGCGCCTGCTCGACAACCTCTTGCTCCGATTCGGCCACGCGGCTATCGTACCCATCGGATAATCGTTCACATGAGAGAATGATTCATAGTCAAGAACGGACTGACATGGCGCTTTCAGCACCAACTCCCCTGGACAGACCGGCGATACGCCTCGAACCACCGCTAGGCTTGCTCTCGGCCGTCGCCGCCGGGCTGTTCGTGGCCGGGCTCGTGCTCAGCACGGTTCTGGCCGGCGGAAGCCCGTTTCCGTCGCCGTTCGGATCGGCCGACGACGCGCTCGCCTACTTCCGCGATCATCCCGGCGCCGTCCGCACCGGCGCGGTGCTGCAATTCGCCAGCGCCATCCCGCTGGTCTTGTACGCGGCGGGCGCTACCGCGCGGGTGCGGCGGATCGCCGACGGATTCGCCCCGGCACTCACGCCGATCGGCGGCACGCTCGCCGCGGCCTTCCTGATCTGCTCCGCCGTGGTCAGCTGGGTGCTCACCGTGCCGGAGGTGGTTACCGACCCGGCGCTGGTCCGCGCCCTGCACACCCTCGCGTTTCTGTGCGGTGGACCCGGCAACGTCGTGGCGACCGGCCTGTTCATCGCCGGGATCGCGCTCAGCGCACTGCCGCAGCGGCGGCTCGCGCCGTGGCTGCTGACCGCGGGGCTGGTGATCGCGCTCATCGCGCTGGGCACCACCGCGTCGCTGACCGTCACCGCCGCCGCCTTTCTCCTGCCCATCGCCCGCTTCACCGGGATGGCCTGGCTGATCGCCGCGGGCTTCCTGCTGCCCCGCGCATAGCCCTATCCCGGAAGGAACATCATGAACACCCAGATGGCGGCCAAGCTGGCCCGATTCCAGCGGCCCGAACTGTCGCTACCGTTCCTGCACAACGTCGAAAACGCCCATATCGCGGCGCTGTTCGGACTCACCGCCGACGAATATCACTCGCTGCGTGCGGAATTCAACGGACAGGCGCGTACGGCGGCGGCCGGACTGCTCACCGAGGCGTGGGTCGCGGGCCAGGTCGATCGACTGCCCTTCGCGGCCGGCGACCACGTGGTCGCCCTCGGCGAGAGCAGCACCGCCGATCGGCTGTCCTGGTTCGAGATCCTGCGGCACCTGCTCGAGCTGCGGCGACCGGGCGACGGAATCACCCTCACCAATCTGGCCGTCTCCGGGGCGACGACCACCCAGACCTTGAAAAGCATTGCCGCGCTGGGCTTCCGGCGGCCGGACTGGGTGCTGTGCCAGCTCGGCGCCAATGACGCGCAACGCCTCGGCAGCGACGGGCCACGCGTGGTCAGCGCCGAAGAGACGGCACGCAACCTGAGCCTGCTGCACGACGAGGGTGTGCGGCTGACTGACGCACGCTGGATCTGGGTCACCCCGCACGATATGGACGAGTCGCTGATCGCCGCCTATCCACCCTTCCAGCAGGCGCAGATCAGCTGGCGCACAAAGGATCACGAGCAGACCGCACAACTATTACTCGACCGGCCGGAACCCGCCGTCGACGTCCTCGCGGTCACGCACCCTCGCCCGGGCCTGTTCGAACCCGACGGTGTCCACCTCTCGCCGGAGGGTCAGGTCGTCGTCGCCCGCACCGTCGTGTCCGCGCTCGCCGAAATATCCGGATAGGCAACGAGAAGGCGGTGCCGAGAACGAATCTCGGCACCGCCTCAACTGTCGATCAGGCTACTCAGCGAAGCAGCGCGCGGGACATGACCAGACGCTGGATCTGGTTGGTGCCCTCGTAGATCTGGGTAATCTTGGCGTCGCGCATCATCCGCTCCACCGGGAAATCGGTGGTGTAACCGGCGCCACCGAACAGCTGAACGGCGTTGGTGGTCACCTCCATCGCGACGTCGGAGGCGAAACACTTTGCGGCAGCGGAGATGAAGCCGAGGTTCTTCTCGCCGCGCTCGGCGCGGGCGGCCGAGGTGTAGACCATGAGGCGGGCCGCCTCGATCTTCATCGCCATGTCGGCGAGCATGAACTGGGTGTTCTGGAAATCGGCGATCGCCTTGCCGAACTGCTTGCGGTCCTTGGTATAGGCGATGGCCGCGTCGAGCGCGCCCTGGGCGAGGCCGACGGCCTGCGCGCCGATGGTCGGGCGGGTGTGGTCCAGGGTCTGCAGCGCGGTCTTGAAGCCGGTGCCCGGCTCGCCGACGATGCGGTCACCCGGCACCCGGCAGTTCTCGAAATACAGTTCCGCCGTGGGGGATCCCTTGATGCCGAGCTTGTGCTCGAGCGGGCCGACCACGAAACCCTCGTCGTCCTTGTGCACCAGGAACGCCGAAATGCCGTTGGCGCCCTTGTCCGCGTCGGTCACCGCCATGACGGTGTACCAGGAAGACTTGCCGCCGTTGGTGATCCAGCACTTGGAGCCGTTGAGGATCCAGTCGTCGCCCTCCTGCTTGGCCCGGGTGCGCATGCTGGCGGCGTCGGAACCGGCTTCGCGCTCGGACAGCGCGTAGGAGGCCATCTCGCCGTTGACGATGTCGGCGAGCACCTTCTGCTTGAGCTCTTCGGAGCCGTTGAGGATCAGTCCCATGGTGCCGAGCTTGTTGACCGCGGGAATGAGCGAGGAGGAACCGCAGACGCGAGCGACCTCTTCGATCACGATGCAGGTGGCCACCGAGTCGGCGCCCTGGCCGCCATAGGCCTCCGGCACGTGCACCGCGTTGAAGCCGGCGGCGTTGAGCGCGGTCAGCGCCTCCTCCGGGAAGCGGGAGTTGCCGTCGACGTCCTTGGCGTGCGGCGCGATCTCCTTCTCCGCCAGACCGCGGATGGCCGCACGCAGTTCGTCGTGGAAGTCCTCGAGCTTGAACAGGTCGAAATCGGGGTTTCCCGCCATGGGGCTCACTCCTGGTCGTCGGTACATGTCGGCACTCAGTGCCACACCGTTCTCAAGTATACGCCCAGGAATAGCCGCAACGTGCGGATACTTCCTGGCACTCAGTGTCAGATTGGTCGCACTGACCTTGATCAAAGACTACCGAGTTTGCGGGCCACGAGATCGGCGACCTGCCGGGGTGGGGTGTCGCGCGGAAACACCGCGAGCACCAGTTCGTCGACCGGGCGGCGGGGCGTGCCGCGCGGGATCGCGGCCAGTTCGACGCGCAGGTCCGCGGCTCCCGCGTCCGACTCGCCGCGCACCATGCGACGCAGCAGGTAGTTGTGTGTCGCGGTCACCGCGGCCGTGTACTGCACCCGCGCCAGATCCGGCACCTCCGGCAGCCGATCCCGCAGGTAGTCGGTGAACAGCCGCTCGTACCGGAACACCGTCACGATCTCCCGCTCACGCAAGGCGGGCACCCGCCGCACCACCTGATACCGCCGCGCCGCGATCTCCCGCCACTGGGTGAACCGCTCGAACACCTGAACCACGGCCTCGCACACCGTCTCCCACGGATCCCCCGGCTCCCCCGCCAGAAACTCCGCCGCCTGCGCCAACTGCGACTCGTGATCGGCGAAGATCACATCCTCTTTCGACCGGAACTGCCGGAAGAACGTCCGCCGCGATATCCCCGCAGCCTCAGCGATCTCATCGACAGTCGTCGCCTCATACCCCTTCTCGGCGAACAACCGCAACGCCTGATCGACCACCGTCAGCCGAAACCGCGTGTTGTCGTCCCCGCTACGAGGCCGGATGTCACCAGTAGTCACACCCTCACCGTAGCGAGACGGCCCCGCCCGCCAAGGTGGCGCGGCACCCTTTCGAATATTTCGCATGTTTCGTATCGAGGACTACCTCATGCGGCACCCCACAGAGCAGAACATCGAGGTCATGCAGGAGCACCCCGGCGAGGAGGCATTGGTCCTGCCCCGCGAAGCCGTCAGCCTGCTGGCGTTCATCCTGGCGCAGGCGGCCGAAGGTCGAGGCGTATCGGTAGTCCCCTCGCATGCCGAGCTCACCACGCAGCAGGCGGCAGACATGCTGAACGTCTCCCGGCCTTACGTGGTCGCGCTGTTGGAGGGCGGCGAGATCCCGTTTCGGCTGGTCGGTAGGCACCGACGAGTCAGGTACGAAGATCTCAAGGCATACCAGCTGCAGCACGAGGCGAAGAGCAAGAACGCGGCTGACGAACTGGCCCGGCTGGGCCAAACCCTGGACATCTGAGCACGACCCTCACACCGATGTAGCGCGCCACCGGAATCGAGTCGAGTCAAAGGGTCGCGAGATGATCTTCAAAAGCGACCATTTGACTCGACTCAACAGGCCAACAACCTTTTGACTCGGCTCGATGAAGAAAGATCTCGAGAACAGCACCACAGCCGGTCCCCACGCCGACAACCCTCGCCTCCGCCGACCCAAGCTGCGGGAGAGAAGGCCGGGGACCCCACCTGACGTGCTCAGCACTATCCGGGCATCCCCTGTGCCAGGCCGTAAAACCCGCGAACCGGTTACTCCGGGACGTCTCTAAGTGCACGCACCGAAACGGGGACACCGGCAAACCCTGAGGGATGTGCACCTACCCCGTGAGGACCTCCCGGCTTGTCCCAACGTGACCTGATGAGGGAAAGCTGAAGACCTACCCTGGTTTTCACTGGAGTAGTGCTGGGCACGTCGTCTGCCGTACCCGGCTTTAGGCGCATGTCAGGATGCGCGGCGTCGAGTTCCGACGTGGTCATCGGGCTGTGGTTGCGTCACGGAATTCTTCGAAGAGATGGCCTGGTGCTCGAACGCTGAGGAGCTGCCCAGGTTTCGCCTGAAGTAGTGCTGAGCACGTCTGCCGTACCCGGCCTACCTCCGCGGTGAAGGCGCGCGACCTCGGGTTCCATCGTATCCATCTGCCGCGGTGGGGTGGTCGAGGGTTCTTCGCACAGCTGCTTCCTCCTTCACATACCCGTTGCCTGGTCGAGGGGCATGCGAAAGATGAAGCATGTGTGTGAGGTTGGCCCTGTCTGTCGCTTGGTCTGCCGCGGCGCAGGTCTTGTTAGGGCTCCGTAGTTTTGCCCAGCTCTTCAGCTGCGGGCGGATTTTGTTGTGTACATGGCAATTTGGTGTTGGATGCCGAATACGTGGGGTGTGCGCGTTTACGGCGGGTGTGCACGTTCGGAGTGTGTACTGCTGTGGCGCAGCAGGCTTCGGGTCAGCCGAGGAGTTTGGTGCGGAGGGCTTGGTCTTTTTCGAGGACCATCTTTTCGAGGCCGGTTTGGAAGTGTTCCATGCGGGTGCGGAGGGTGGGGTCGTGGGCGGCGAGGATGCGGACGGCCAGGAGGCCGGCGTTGCGGGCGCCGCCGATGGAGACGGTGGCTACGGGGACGCCGGCGGGCATCTGGACGATGGAGAGGAGGGAGTCCATGCCGTCGAGGTATTTGAGCGGGACGGGGACGCCGATCACCGGGAGGGGGGTGGCGGAGGCGACCATGCCGGGGAGGTGGGCGGCGCCGCCGGCACCGGCGATGATGACCCGCAGGCCGCGGGCGGCGGCGTCCCGGGCGTAGTCGAGCATGCGCTGCGGCGTGCGGTGGGCCGAGACGACGCCGACCTCGAAGCGAATGCCGAACTCCGCCAACGCTTCCGCGGCGGCCTCCATGGTGGGCCAGTCGGAGTCGCTGCCCATGATCAGGCCGACCTGCGGGCCGGTCACGTCGTGCTCACTCATGCGGATCCCATCCATCGGTCCATACCGCGCGCGACATCCACTGCGCGGCTCGTTCGGCCTTCTCCCGCACCACGGCGACATCGTCACCGAGGATGTTGATGTGCCCGATCTTGCGGTCGGGGCGTTCACCCTTGCCGTACATGTGCACCTTGGCGTCGGGCATCCGCGCGAACAGGTGGTGCAGGCGCTCGTCCATCGACATGGCGGGCGTCTCGGCCGCGCCGAGAATATTGGCCATCACGGTGACCGGGGCCAGCGGGCTGGTGTCGCCGAGCGGGTAGTCCAGCACCGCGCGCAGATGCTGCTCGAACTGCCCGGTGCGGGCGCCGTCCATGCCCCAGTGCCCGGAGTTGTGCGGGCGCATCGCGAGCTCGTTGATCAGCAGCGTGCCGTCGTGGGTTTCGAACAGCTCCACCGCCATCGCCCCGACCACGCCGAGTTCCTTGGCCAGGTTGAGCGCGAGCCCTTCGGCCGCGGCGGCCAGATCGTCGTCGAGGTCCGGCGCGGGCGCGATCACCACGGCGCACTGACCGTTGCGCTGCACGGTCTCCACCACCGGCCAGGTCGCGGCCTGCCCGAACGGCGAGCGGGCCACCATCGCGGACAGTTCGCGTTTCAGGTCGACCTTCGCCTCGGCGAGCAGCCGCACGCCGTGCGCGAGCTGAGCGGTCACGATCGCGGTCGCCTCGTCGGCCGACTCCGGCATCCACACCCCACGACCGTCGTAACCACCACGTACCGCTTTGAGCACGATTCGCCATTCGTGCTCGTCACCGAACCGCACCGCCTCGGCCACCTCGGCGACCGGAGTGAACGCCGGAATCGGCAGGCCGAGCTCGGCCAGTTTGACCCGCATGGCCAGCTTGTCCTGCGCGAAGATCAGCGCCCCCGGCGGCGGCTGCACGTTCACACCCTCGGCGACCAGCGCCTCGAGGTGCTCGGTCGGCACGCCCTCGTGATCGAAGGTCAGCGCGTGCGACCCGACGGCGGCCTTGCGCAGCGCGGTCAGATCGTTGTGGCTGCCGAGTACCACCTCGGGGCTGACCTGGGCAGCAGGATCGTCTGGATTTTCCGCGAGGACGCGTAGCCGCTGGCCGAGCGCGATCGCGGCCTGGTGCGTCATGCGCGCCAACTGGCCACCGCCGATCATGGTGACGGTGGGCATAACGGAGGGATCGAAGGACCGGCCAGAGCTCACGTTCGACAATATTGTCATAACCGGCGGAAATACCCATCAGCGGGAGCCGCTGACCGAATTGTCCCCACTAGCGGCCCGCATCCGCACGACCCGGGGCGCCACCTCCGGGTAGCGGTACACTCGGCCCCGTGTCATTCGTCGACGACGTGGTGAGCGTCCTTCCCAAGCCGCTCGCGGAGATCGCGTACCGGCATCGGGAACTGATCAAGTTCGCCATCGTCGGTGCGACGACCTTCGTGATCGATAGCGGCATTTTCTACGCGCTGAAATGGACCGTGCTTTCCGAGAAGCCGGTGACCGCCAAGATTATTTCCGGTGTCATCGCGGTGATCGCGTCCTACATCCTGAATCGCGAATGGTCGTTCCGCAATCGCGGCGGCCGGGAACGCCATCACGAGGCGCTGCTGTTCTTCGGCGTCAGCGGTGTCGGCGTCGTGCTCGCGTTCATTCCGCTGTGGATCTCCAGTTACGTCTTCGACCTGCGCCAACCCGACGTGAGTTTCACCGTCGAGAATGTCGCGGACTTCATCAGCGCGTTCATCATCGGCAATCTCCTGCAGATGGCCTTCCGCTTCTGGGCGATGCGCCGCTGGGTGTTCCCGGACGAGATGAACGAGATCGCCGCCGAATTCGAGGATCTGGTCGAAGAGGAATTCCGGCGTAACTGAACGGCTCACCGCGGCTCGGTGACCACCACGTTCTGCGTGCGATACGCCGACGATCCGAGGAATACCGCGAACAACGCCGGCCTGCGCCGCTGCAATTCGAGCCGCCCGCCGTCGGCCTCCACCAACGCCCGGGCCAGCGCCAGGCCAACACCGGTCGAGCCGCCCGCGGAGAACCCGCGATCGAAGATGTGCGGCGCGAGTTCGTCGCGCACCCCGTCGCCCTCGTCGGCGACCTCCACACACACCAGCGGGTCCCGGTCGACCCCGGGTCGCACAGTGCGCACCGAGACCGTGCAGGTCCCGCCGCCATGCATCAGCGCGTTGTCGACGAGCACCGAAACCGCCTCGCGCAGCCGTGATCCGGTGATCGGCGCGAGCAACGACTCGTCCCCGGTGAGCTTCAGCGCGCGACCCTTCTCGGTGAACGGATGCGTCCATTCGGCGACCACGCCGCGCAATTCCGCCATCACCGGCACCGGATCGAGGTCGGCCGCGTCCTCGTCGCGCGAGGCGCGAACCAGGTCGTCGATGGCATCGGTGAGCCGATCGACCTGCGCCATCGCCTCCTCGGCCTCGTGCACCACCTCTTGGTCGGCATGCGTGGACAACTCGTCCAACCGCAGCCGCACCGCGGTCAACCGGCTGCGCAGCTGATGGGAAACGTCCGCGACCAGGGCATGTTCGCGCTGCAACCGACCGGCGATCTCCACCGTGGCCGAGTCGAGCACGTCGGACACCCGATCGAGTTCGGAAATGCCGTGCCTGCGCGGATCCGGCCGGAAGTCCCCCATCGCCAGCCGCGCGGCCCGCGCCGCCACATCGCGCAACGGATCGGCCACCCGGCGCGCGGTGATCACCGCCACCGACACCGCCGCGCCGAGCGAGGCCAGCACCGCCAGAGCCACCACCGCGACCGCCTGACGCTGCCTGGCGTGCATCGGCGCCGAGGGCACCTCCAGGCGCAGCGACCCCTTGGTGCCCATGGACAGCGACTCGACCAGGGGGTCGGAAACCTGGTCCACGCCGACGTCCATGCGCGAGGCATTGTCGTGCGGCGCCGGATAGATGATGGTGAGCTTGCCGTCCTGCGGTAGCAGCGGCTGCACCGAGCGGGTGTCCAGCTCGCCGAGCACCATGCCGTCGCTCTGTTCCTGCACGATGATCGCGGTGGCGATCCGCTCGAGTTTGCTCTGCAGGTCGTCGCGGGTGATGTCCTCGACCCACAGCCAGGCCGTGTAGATCAGCGGCAGGCCGAGCACCACCGTGGTGAGGGTCAGCACGGTGAGCATGGACCGCAAGATTCTGCGCCGCACGTCAGTAGGTGTCTTCCGCCAGGTCCGGCCCCGACCCGCTCATGCTGCACCTTCTGCGCATGAGCGGGGGGCCTGCGTGGTCACACAGGCTGCCGCCTCCGGCCCTGACCCGCTCATGCTGCACCTTCTGCGCATGAGCGGGGGGCCTGCGTGGTCACACAGGCTGCCGCCTCCGGCCCTGACCCGCTCATGCGGTGTTCAACCTGAACCCGACGCCGCGCACGGTGACGATGCGCCGCTCAGCCATCGGGCCCTCGTCGCCGATCTTGCGCCGCAACCAGGACATGTGCATGTCGAGGGTCTTGGAGCCGCGCAGTTCGGCGTCGCCCCAGACCTCGCGCAGGATGGTCTCGCGCGGCACCACCTGGCCCGCCCGATCGATCAGCACCTTCAGCAACTCGTATTCCTTGTTCGCCAAGCCGATCTCGACGCCGTTCACCAGCACCCGGCGTGCGGCCGGTTCCAGCCGGATGCCGCCGACCTCCACCGTGTCGTCGCCGATCCCGCTGCGCCGCAACAACGCTCGTACCCGGGCGAGCAGCTCGGCGAGGCGGAACGGCTTGCCGACGTAGTCGTCGGCGCCCGCGTCCAGCCCGACGACGAAGTCGACCTCGTCCGTGCGCGCGGTGAGCATCAGCACGGCCAGGTCGGCGCCGCGGGCGCGGACCTGGCGGCACACCTCGAGCCCGTCCATGCCGGGCAGGCCGAGGTCGAGAATGAGCAGATCGTGGTGGCCCTCCAGGGCCCGCTCGAGCACGGCGGGCCCGAAGCGCTCGACGGTCACCGAGTACCCCTCGCGTCCCAGGGCGCGCGACAACGGCGCGGCAATCGCCTCGTCGTCTTCTGCTAGCAGTACGGCCGTCATATGCCCAGGTTAACGGGCTTACCCGTTACCCGCCCCCTACCCCTCATCCGTGATGGCTCATTCATCGGTACTCGCCGTACTCGCCCCTGTGCTCGCCGCGTCCGTTATCTCCGTTTTCCACATCGAAGACTTGGTGATACATCAGCGCGTGCACCTTCTGCACCGCCGGGATGTCGTCGAACTCGAGCGGCTCCGACGAGGACGATTCGATGATCAACGTGCCGGTGCCGAGCATCCGGTCGAACAACCCGTGCCGGAACTGCACGCTCGAGATGCGGCTCATCGGAATGTCGATGCCGGTGTGGGTGAGCACACCCTGCCGGACCAGCACCCGCCGGTCGGTGATGATGAAATGCGTCGACTTCCAGCTGAGAATTGGTGCGACACAACGCCACACGACGATGATCAGCCAGACGGCCAGCACCGTGATCAGCAGTGCCGTGCGTGCCGTCCCCTCGGCCTTGCGCGAAGCGAGTCCCCCTGCGAAACCGGCGAGCGCGGTGATGACGATCAACGTCACGATCGGCCAGAACAACATCTTCCAGTGCGGATGACGGTGCAGGATCAGCTGCTCTTCCGGCGCAAGCACATCCTCCGGATAACCCATGGGCGGAACACTACCGCGTGAAGATGCCGAAATGCCGGACACCGGACCGCGTCGTGCTGCACAATCGTCTGCCTGCGTGTGCCGAAACCGCGCATGGAGTTCTCCGCTCGATCTGGCTCGAACGCTCTGTCGCCAAGCAGTTCTGCTCGAACAAGTCGCCGATTACGACCGTGGAGGAATGTGTGACCAAGGACTTGACCCAGCTGGAAATCCTCACCGAATTGCAGCCCGTCGCCGAGCAGAATCTCAACCGGCACCTGGCGCTGGCCAAGGACTGGCACCCGCACGATTACGTCCCGTGGGACGAAGGCCGCAATTTCGCCGCGCTGGGCGGGCAGGACTGGGCGCCGGAGCAATCCAAGCTGAGCGAGGTGGCCAAGGTCGCCATGATCACCAACCTGCTCACCGAGGACAACCTGCCCTCCTACCACCGCGAGATCGCGGAGAACTTCTCCCGGGACGGCGCGTGGGGCACCTGGGTCGGCCGGTGGACCGCCGAGGAGAACCGGCACGGCATCGCCATCCGCGACTATCTGGTGGTCACCCGCGGCGTCGACCCGGTCGCCCTGGAACAGGCGCGGATGATCCACATGACGAACGGGGTTGCCGCACCGGACAACTGGGGCGGATTCATGGAGAGCGTCACCTACGTGACGTTCCAGGAGCTGGCCACCCGGGTGTCCCACCGCAATACCGGCCGGGTGTGCAACGACGCGATCGCCGACCGCATGCTGCAACGCATCGCCGCGGACGAGAACCTGCACATGATCTTCTACCGCAACATGTGCGGTGCGGGACTCGATCTGGCGCCGGATCAGGCGATGATGGCGATCACCAAGATCCTCACCCACTTCATCATGCCCGGCGCGGGCATGCCCAACTTCCGCCGCAATGGCGTCCTGATGGCCAAGCACGGCATCTACGACCTGCGCCAGCACCTGGAGGACGTGGTCGCGCCTGTGCTCAAGCAGTGGAACATCTTCGAGCGCAACGACTTCGGTCCGCGCGGCGAGCAGGCCCGCGAGGAACTCGGAGTATTCATCGAACGGCTCGAACAGGACGTGCTGAAGTTCGAAGAACAACGCGACCGCATGTTCGCCCGCGAAGCCGCGAAGTCCGCGCTGCAACCCGCGTAACCGCCAACAGCCGCACACCTTCTGATTTCTCGCACCGCGATTCTCGTGCGGACACGCGTGCGGAAAATCAGAAGGTTTGCGGCTGTTTCGTTTTCAGTATTCGGCGCGCAGGTGGGTGACGTCGCCGGCGGAGACCGGCTGGTCGCCGATCAGCAGGCGGCCCGCGTCATCGATGTCGGTGGCGATGCCGGTCAGGGTGCGGCCGCCGGGTAGTTCGGCGCGCACCTGTGCGCCCAGCGTCGCGCACCGCTCGCGGTAGGCGGCGGCGAGATCGGTTGTCCGCCAGTCCGCGTCGCGCCAGGCGGTGAAGCGACGGGCGAATTCGGTCAGCATCGACCGGACGATCTGCGTGCGGTCGGTGTTCTCCGCACCCGCGATGGTCAGCGAAATGGCATGCGGCACCGGCAGTTCCGCCTCGGTGAGGCTGACGTTCAGCCCCATGCCGATGACTACCGCCGGCGCGTCGTTGCCGGTCGCGACCTCCGCGAGGATGCCCGCGACTTTGCGGCCATCGATCAGCACATCGTTGGGCCACTTGAGGTTCGCGTCCACACCGGCGGTCGCGCGCAGTGCGTCCACCACGGCGATGCCGGTGAGCAGCGGCAGCCAGCCGAGCACCGCGGGCGCGATCCCGTCCAGTCGCACCAGCAGCGACATCGAGATCTGTGCCCGCGGCGGGCTGACCCAGGTGCGTGCGTGCCTGCCGCGCCCTTGCTCCTGCGCCTCTGCAAGGAGTACCGCGCGGTCGGCGGCTGGTTCGCCGGCGCGCGCGATCAGGTCCGCGTTGGTGGACCCGGTCGACTCCACCACCTCGATGTGGCGGAAGAACGACAGCTCGGGCAATTCGGTGAGACTGCGCCGCAACTGCTCTGCATCCAAAGGAGACCTGGTCACAGGGGCAGGCTACTTGGTGCGCGGCGGCCTGCCGGACAAGGTCGTCGCGGGACTAACCGACGAGGATGTACATCTCGTCACTCGGCGCGCGGGCCGCACCGTCGGCGCCTTCGCCGTCCCCGTGCGTGGCCTCGCTCCGGTAGTCCGGATCCAGGATCGTCGGCTCCGGCTCGAACCGATGACAGCTCGTCCATGACGCCGCGGCCGCGTATTCCGCGACGGTTTTGCTCCATTCCCACATATCTGGGCCCCTCCCCCTGAGCACGAAAACTGGACTCCTCCAGGCTAACTGGCCACCCACGTGGATTGATACCGATTTTCTACCGGCGCAATTACGCCAAAACCCCTGGAGTTTCTTTTCGGCAACCCGATCTAGCTGCGCTTTTTACCCACTGGTAGCCCCTACTGGGTTAGTGGGAAGCACTGTCACTCGTTACACTCCGGAGCCATGACGAGTGTCCAGCAGCAGTCCGCGCAAGATCCAGCGGGCGCCCCCGACATCCACACCACCGCCGGGAAGCTGGCTGACCTGCGGAATCGGCTGGATGAGGCGCAGCACCCGATGGGTGAGGCCGCGGTCGACAAGGTGCACGCCAAGGGCAAGATGACCGCCCGCGAGCGCATCCTGGCGCTGCTGGACGAGGGCTCCTTCGTCGAGCTCGACGCGCTGGCGCGGCACCGCAGCGTGAACTTCGGTCTCGCGGAGAACCGGCCGCTCGGCGACGGCGTGGTGACCGGTTACGGCACCATCGACGGCCGCGACGTCTGCATCTTCAGCCAGGACGTCACCGTGTTCGGCGGCAGCCTCGGCGAGGTCTACGGCGAGAAGATCGTCAAGGTGATGGACCTGGCGCTCAAGACCGGCCGTCCGCTGGTCGGCATCAACGAGGGCGCGGGCGCGCGGATCCAGGAGGGCGTCGTCTCGCTCGGCCTGTACGGCGAGATCTTCCACCGCAACATCCAGGCCTCCGGCGTGATCCCGCAGATCTCGCTGATCATGGGCGCGGCCGCGGGCGGCCACGTCTACTCCCCCGCGCTCACCGACTTCGTGGTGATGGTCGACCAGACCAGCCAGATGTTCGTCACCGGACCCGACGTGATCAAGACGGTCACCGGCGAGGACGTCACCATGGAGGACCTCGGCGGCGCGCATACGCACATGGTGAAATCCGGTGTGGCGCACTACGTCGCCTCCGGCGAGCAGGACGCGCTCGACTACGTCAAGGACCTGCTGTCCTACCTGCCGAGCAACAACCGCGCCGAGGCGCCGCGCTTCCCGGCCACCGACCCGATCGACGGCGCCATCGAGGACTCGCTCACCGACGAGGACCGCGAGCTGGACTCGATCATCCCGGACTCGCCGAACCAGCCCTACGACATGCACGAGGTGATCCGTCGCCTGCTCGACGACGACGAGTTCCTCGAGGTGCAGGCCGAGCGCGCGATGAACATCATCGTCGGCTTCGGCCGGATCGATGGCCGCAGCGTCGGCATCGTGGCCAACCAGCCCACTCAGTTCGCCGGCTGCCTGGACATCGACGCCTCGGAGAAGGCCGCGCGGTTCGTGCGCACCTGCGACGCGTTCAACATCCCGATCCTCACCCTGGTCGATGTGCCGGGCTTCCTGCCGGGCACCGGTCAGGAGTACAACGGCATCATCCGGCGCGGCGCGAAGCTGCTCTACGCCTACGGCGAGGCAACTGTGGGAAAGATCACGGTGATCACCCGCAAGGCCTACGGCGGCGCCTACGACGTCATGGGTTCCAAGCACATGGGCGCCGACGTGAACCTGGCGTGGCCGACCGCGCAGATCGCCGTGATGGGCGCCTCCGGGGCCGTCGGCTTCGTGTACCGCAAGCAGCTGGCCGATGCCGCGAAGAACGGCGACGACGTCGATGCGCTGCGGCTTCAGCTGCAGAACGAGTACGAGGACACCTTGGTGAACCCCTACATCGCCGCCGAACGCGGCTATGTGGACGCGGTCATTCCGCCCTCGCACACGCGCGGTCAGATCGTCTCGGCGCTGCGGCTGCTCGAGCGCAAGATGGTAACGCTGCCGCCGAAGAAGCACGGCAACATCCCGCTGTGATTCCGGCCGCAACACCCGGCGGTGCTCCGGCGATACGCTCGGTAGGCCGCGCACACTGGATGTAGAGACGCAATGAGTGGATCCGAGGATGATCGCATCATCGGTCCGCTGATCGCGACCGAGGAACACGCCTGATCAGGCAAAGAAGGGATCTGGCACTGTGACGACCGTGGCAGAAGAAGATGTATTGACCGCCGCCGAGCTGGACCTCACCGTCGGTTCGGTCACCGACGCGGTCGAGGTCACCGACGTGGACGCGGCGGTCGCCGAGTCCGCCGTCGCGGCCGCCGCGCCGTTCTTCACCGTGGTGAAGGGCAACCCGAGCGACGAGGAGATCGCGGCACTGGTGTGCGTGCTGTCCGCCGCCGCGGAGAGCGCCGCCGCCCCGTCCGGTCCGGCGGACCTGTGGGGCCGGCCCACCTTCATGCACCGGGGCACCTCCCCGTTCTCGCCCTACGCCTTCCCTCAGCTGTCGCACCTGCGCGGGTGACGAGCTTCGTTCTCGCCTCCGCGTCGCCGGCCCGCCGGGAAGTACTCCGTTCGGCGGGCATCGATCCGATCGTCCGGGTATCGGACGTGGACGAGGACGCGCTTCAGGCCGCGCTGCCCGACGGCACCGCGCCCGAGGTGGTCGTGGTCGAGCTGGCCAAGGCCAAGGCCGCGGCGGTCGCCGCGACGATTCCCGAACTCGCCGCCGATTGTGTTGTCGTCGGCTGTGATTCGATGCTGCTGGTGGACGGCGAGCTACAGGGCAAGCCGCACACCGCCGAGGTGGCCAGGGCCCGCTGGGGCGAAATGGCCGGGCGCAGCGCCGATCTGGTGACCGGGCACTGCGTCCTGCGCCTGCGCGACGGCCGGATCACCGCGGAGGCGATCGACTGCAGTTCCACCACAGTGCATTTCGCCAAGCCCGAGCCCGACGAACTGGACGCCTACATCGCCACCGGCGAGCCGTTGCAGGTGGCGGGCGCGTTCACCCTCGACGGACTGGGCGGCTGGTTCGTCGACCGGATCGACGGCGATCCGTCCAGCGTGATCGGGATCGGCCTACCACTGCTGCGCCGACTGCTTGGCGACGTTGGGGTCGCCGTTACGCAGCTGTGGAGCCACCCGGCCGCCTGACGGCGGCGCGATCAGCGGCTCCGACCCGGTCACATCCCCGGTCGCCGGCACCGTGACCACCTCCCGCCCGTCCGGCTCGCGCCGCAGCTCGTGCTCGCGCCGCGCCATCATCTCCAGCCGGACCACACACAGCTCCGGCTCGACGAACGGATGCAGGCGCACGTTCACGTCGCCGCGCGCGCCGCTGCGGTCGAGCACCTCTTTGATCAAGCCGAGGTGCACACCGCAGACCACCTCGGAGTGAGTGCGCGCGAGTTCGCGCAGCGGGCACGCGGTGAGCCGGATCAGCGCCTGCTCGCTGGTCTCGTTCGGATCGCGTTCCGGCGCGAAGCCCAGCTCCGAAAGCACCGTCATAGCGACGTCTTTGGCGTCTTCCAGCGATTCGACTCGATGGTCACCGGCATCGAGCTTGGCGCCCCAGGAGCGCCCGGCCGCGATGGCCGCCTCGGAGCGGCGGCGCGGATCGGGGCCGAGTTGATCGGCGAGCACCTGCGCGAGTTCCTGATAACCGACCGATCGCTGCACCGCGCTGTATCCGATGCGCGGACGTCCGCGACCGCGGGGCGGTTGCTGAAATTGCCGCACCAGGGATTCCCTGGTGAGCACGTCCAGATGAAACCGAACCGTGGTGACGTGTTGTCCGGTGATTCTGGCCAGTTCCTGGGCGTCGAGAGGCTCGCTGGCGCCACGTAGGATCGCGAGCAGTCGCCGCCGCGGCCAAGAATCGGACATAGCTCACCCCTCCTCCCGGGAGACTTTATCGGATGCAGGTGCGATTTATTCGCTCATTCAGCCGATTTGTGATCTGAAACGAGAGTCACTAACGCCTCACACATACCATCGCTGTGAGACCCGAACCGCTGAAACCACCGTCTACCACGCGTGAAGGACCCACATCGTGCCCGCTGCTCCGGACCCTCATCCCGCATTTGGTTCTTACGCACATCCTCACCGACTAGTAACCACGGAGTGGCTGTCGGCAAACATCGGCACGTCAGGACTCAAGATCGTCGAGTCCAACGAGGACATATTGCTCTATGACATCGGACATGTTCCCGGCGCTACCAAGATCGATTGGCGGGGCGATCTGAACGATCCGGTCACACGTGACTACATCGACGGAGCCCGATTCACCGAGTTGATGCGCGCCAAGGGAATCGAGCGAGACGATACCGTGGTGATCTACGGTGATCGGGGCAACGCGCAGGCGGCGCACACATTGTGGGTTTTCACTTTGTTCGGACACCCGGATGTGCGGTTGCTGGACGGTGGTCGCGGCGCCTGGATTTCCGAGGAACGCGACACCACCTTCGACACCCCGCACCTCACCCCCAGCGACTATCCGGCGGTCACCCGCGACGACGGCAGCGCCCGCGCGTTCCGCGAAGACGTGCTCGCCCACCTCGGCAAGCCGCTGATCGATGTGCGCTCGCCGGACGAGTACTCCGGCGAGCTGATCCAGCCGCCGATCAATCCCGAGGATGCGGCTTTGCGGGGCGGGCACATCCCCACCGCCGCGAACATCCCGTGGACCGAGGCGTTCAACAACGACGGCCGCTTCCGCTCGCGCGCCGAACTGGACGAGATCTACGGCGCGCTGGACAGCGGGGACGACCTGATCGTCTACAGCCGGGTCGGCGAGCGCTCCAGCCACACCTGGTTCGTGCTGACCTATCTGCTCGGCTTCGGCACGGTGCGCAACTACGACGGCTCGTGGACCGAATGGGGCAACTCGGTGCGCATGCCGATCGCCAAGGGGACTGAACCCGGCGCGGCCCCGGCCGGCACCGGACGACGGGCCCGCGGGAAGTAACGCACGCAGGTACTTCCATCTGGATGGCACCGTTGTGATCCACGACCTACTGTTCAGTAGGACTGGCCGAGTTCGGCGTCTGTTGGCAGACTGCCTACACTCGCCCAGACGTAGTTTCGTCGACCACGGGGCGACCAAAAAGATTTCACACAGGAGGCTCAGTGCCCAGCCACGCCAGCGCACGGATCACGAAGGTACTCGTAGCCAATCGAGGCGAGATCGCCGTGCGCGTGATTCGGGCGGCCAAGGACGCCGGCCTCGGCAGCGTCGCGGTGTACGCGGAGCCCGACGCCGAAGCCCCCTTCGTGCAGCTCGCCGACGAAGCGTTCGCGCTCGGCGGCCAGACCTCGGCCGAGTCGTACCTCGTGTTCGACAAGATCCTCGACGCCGCGTCGCGCTCCGGCGCCGACGCCATCCACCCCGGCTACGGATTCCTCTCCGAGAACGCCGACTTCGCCCAGGCCGTCATCGACGCCGGGCTGATCTGGATCGGCCCGTCGCCGCAGTCCATTCGCGACCTCGGTGACAAGGTCACCGCCCGGCACATCGCCGAGCGGGCCAAGGCGCCGATGGCCGCGGGCACCAAGGACCCGGTGAAGAACGCCGACGAGGTCGTCGCGTTCGCCAAGGAATACGGCGTGCCCGTCGCAATCAAGGCCGCCTTCGGTGGCGGTGGCCGCGGCATGAAGGTCGCGCACACCATCGAGGAGATCCCCGAGCTGTTCGAGTCGGCCACCCGCGAGGCGGTCGCCGCGTTCGGTCGCGGCGAATGCTTCGTCGAGCAGTACCTGGACAAGGCCCGACACGTCGAGGCGCAGGTCATCGCCGACCAGCACGGCAACGTCGTGGTCGCGGGCACCCGCGACTGCTCGCTGCAGCGCCGGTTCCAGAAGCTCGTCGAGGAGGCGCCCGCGCCGTTCCTGTCCGACGACGTGCGCGCCAAGATCCACGCCTCCGCCAAGGCGATCTGCCGGGAAGCCGGCTACTACGGCGCGGGCACGGTCGAGTACCTGGTGCAGGGCGAGACGGTGTCGTTCCTCGAGGTGAACACCCGCCTGCAGGTCGAGCACCCGGTCACCGAGGAGACCGCGGGCATCGACCTGGTGCGCCAGCAGTTCCGCATCGCCAACGGCGAAGAGCTGACCATCAAGGAAGACCCGACCCCGCGCGGTCACTCGTTCGAGTTCCGGATCAACGGCGAGGACGCCGGCCGCGGCTTCCTGCCCGCCCCCGGCCCGGTCACCGTCTACAAGGAGCCGACCGGCCCCGGCGTGCGCGTGGATTCCGGCGTGGTGCAGGGCAGCGTGATCGGCGGGCAGTTCGACTCGATGCTGGCCAAGCTGATCGTCACCGGCGAGAACCGCACCCAGGCACTGGAGCGGGCCCGGCGCGCGCTGGCCGAGTACCGGGTCGAGGGGCTGGCCACGGTCATCCCGTTCCACCAGGCGATCGTCGAGGACCCCGCGTTCATCGGCGACGGGACCACGTTCGACGTCTACACCAAGTGGATCGAGAACGAGTGGAACAACACCGTCGAGCCTTATACCGCCGGTGCGCCGGCCGATGAAGACGAGGAGCTGCCCCGGCAGAAGGTCGTCGTCGAGGTCGGCGGTCGTCGCGTCGAGGTGTCGCTGCCCGGGCAGTTCAGCCTCGGTGGCGGCGGCGCGGCCGCGGGCAACGGCGCCGGTGTGGTCCGGAAGAAGCCGAAGCCGCGCACCCGTGGCGGCGCCGGCGCCGGTGCGGCCTCCGGTGACGCGGTCACCGCGCCGATGCAGGGCACCGTGGTGAAGGTGGCCGTCGAAGAGGGCCAGACCGTCGAGGCGGGCGATCTGATCGTCGTGCTCGAGGCGATGAAGATGGAGAACCCGGTCAACGCGCACAAGGCCGGTGTGGTCACCGGGCTGGCCGTCGAGGCCGGCGCCGCGATCACGCAGGGAACGGTGCTCGCCGAGATCAAGTAGCCCGCGTAAACGTAGGGCGAACACCGCTTCGGGCGGGCGCAGGACAATGACGTCCGCGCCCGCCCTGTCGTATCGTGGTCCGGTGACCAGTACGCAGATCGTCTCCGTTGTCGCGGAGATGATCCGCGCCCGTCGCGTGGCGGGTACCCGCGACGACGGCAACCGGCTGGTGCTCGTCGTCGAAGGTGGCGGCAGTCGCGGCGTCTACTCCAGCGGCATGGTGTCGGCCCTCGAGGAACTCGGGCTCGGCGGGGTCTTCGACGCCGTCTACGGCACCTCCGCGGGCGCGATCAACGGTGCCTGGCTGCTCGGCGGCCGCGCGCGCTCGGGCATGCGCTCCTGGACCGATCCGGCGATCATGCGCCGCGCCATCGACCCGGCCAGGCTGCTGCGCGGACGGCCCGCGTTCGATCTGCGCTACCTGGTGCATCAGGTCTACGACGGGGTCGAGGGAATGAACTTCCCGGCGATCCTGGCCAACTCCACCACCTTTCACCCCATCGCCACCGACATCCGCACCGGCCGCGCGGTCGACCTGCACCCGCACATCGTCGACAAACGCACCCTCATGCGCGCGCTACGGGCCTCCGCGGGGCTGCCCATCCTGGCCGGCCCGCCGGTCGCGCTGGGCGAGGCACGCTACTTCGACGGCGGCCTCACCGAGACCGTCCCGATCCGCACCGCGGTGCGCGGCGGCGCGACCCACGCCCTTGTCCTGCGCACCCGCCGCATCGATGAGCAACGGCCCCCGGCCTCCCTGCTGCACCGCGTGGTCGGCGGCGGCTACCTGCGCGCCATCGCCCCCGGCGCCTACCGCGCGTGGGTCCAGCGCCCGCATCAGCAGGCAATCGAAGACAGCGCCCTGGCCGAACTCGGCGACGCCGTCTTGCAGATCCACCCGCCGCTCGGCTCCCCCGATATCGACAGCGCCGCCCGCGACACCACGCTGCTCGCCGCCGCGTTGGACATCGGCCGCCACGCGGTCATGTCGGTGCTATCCGACACCGCCCGCGTCGCCTGAGCACTCCAAGCCCCACGAAGCTGGGCCGCCGCCAGACGGACCCTGGCTCGCGATCCCCAGCGAGAACAACGGCCGTGAAGTGGGTGCAGACCCCGAAAGGGACTGCGAATCTCACCGATCACGGCCGAGTTCGAGGCCAGCAGACCAGGGCCGGTATAACCGGAGGGGTACTCCAGGTGTGCACATGCCCGCCAGCGGCCACGTTCATGATCAGCGGGAACTGGTGCAGGTGACCTCTCGGCCGATACCAACACCAGTTCCCCCTGATCATGAAAACCCGTTCTTCGGGCCTGACGATCAGGCCGGGCCAGGCAACCGGGTCAGTCCAGGCGGACGGAGACGCCGTTGGAGAGGACGAAGTCGTGTAGTTCCAGGTGGGTGGGGGTGGTGCCGGGGGGTACGTCGAAAACCAGTTGGGTGGTTGTGGTTTGGCCGGGGGTCAGCTCGAACGACGAGCTGTAGCCGTGCTGGGTGGCCTGCCACAGGGTCGCGGTGAGGTTGTGCTCGAAGGGGGTGCCCTGTGCGTCGAACAGACGCTGGCCGACCGGCAGGAACCATTTCGACTCGTCGGAGATGTTGCGCACATCGAGCGTGACGATCACGAACGAGCCCGTCGCCGACTGCAGGCCCACGCGATGCACACCGGTGTCGACCGCACTCACCACGAACTCGAACTTCCCGTCCCGCACCGGCGTACCCGCGGCCGGAATCCCCGGCGCCTCGGGGTGATCCGGCGGCGGCACCGGATTCTCCTCGGCCATCGCCGTCGGCCGCGGCGCACCGGTCCCACCCGAGTCCCCGGCCCGAGTGCCCGCCAGCAGCGCCACACACCCCGCCGCCAGCATGAACGGCGTCAGGAACATGACCACCAGCGCCCCGATCACCTTGGACAGCACCCCACCGCGCTTACGCCGCCGGCGCCGCACCGGCGCAACAGGTCGCCGAGCATCCGAATATCGCTGATACTTGGGCGGTTTCGCCGGAGCCGGAAAAACCTTCCGCCCATACCCGACCGGATAACGCTGCTGCGGCACCCCCGGTCGCGACTGCACCAGCCGAGAACCGGCCGCCGGACCGACGGGCCCCGGCTTCGGCGGAGCCGAACGCGGCCGCCCCAGCGCACGCAATCCGCGGGCAGCAGCCCCCATCTGCCGCGCCACCGAAACCGACTGTGGCGCAACCGTAGACGGTGCGACGTAACCGGACGAACCGCCACCTGGTCGCTGCGACACTGCGGGATATCCCTGCGCTCCCCCGGTAACCCGATGGCCTTCGACGGCACCGGCCGGCGCGACCGAATTCGGCTGCGGCGGAATATCACTCGCGGGCGGCGAGAACGTCCCCTCGAGCCGAGTCTCCACCCGAGTCGGCGTTGGCCCCGGCTCGGGCATAACCTTCGTCGGCGCAAGCGGTTTCGCCCCGCGGGCGGCCCCTGATCGACCGCCCTGGTCCGGCATGAGCCCAGCTTGCGGCACACCCTGCATACCGTCCATCCGACCGGCACCCCCACTAGCGGCCGTGGGACCGGATCGCCGCGAGCTTTGCGCAGCACCTGCCTGACCGGCTTCCAGCCCCGCGCCCGTGGGACCGGATCGCGGCACACCCTGCCCGGACCCGACGGACTGCGCAAGCTTCTCGCCGCCCGTCTCTACCCGACTGGGCACAGGTGCCGACTGCGGGACACCCCATAGCGGCCCGGGCGGCCGCGCAGGTTCCGCTCGACGGGTCTCGACACGGGTGGGCGTAGGTCCGGGCTCCGGCATGACCTTCGTCGGCGCAGGCGATTTCGGCGGGCGGGCGGGTGAATCGGGCGGGCGGGCATCGATCGCGGCATGCGCCGCAGCGGCGAAATCTCCTGCGGTGGAGTAGCGGTCGGCGGGCTGCTTGGCCATCGCACGGGCGATGACAGCATCCAACGCGGCCGGAACCGCGGCGTTGTGCGACGCGGCGCGCGGCGGGTCGATCATCAGGTGCGCGTGCATCTGCTGTGCGGGATCGGTGTCACCGTAAGGTCTAGCGGCAGTGAGGCATTCGTAGAGAACACAACCCAGCGAGTAGACATCGGCCCTGGCGTCCGCCTTACCGGTGAACCGCTCCGGCGCCATATAGGCCAGCGTCCCGATCGCCAATCCGGTTGTCGTGACCGCGGTTTGACCGATCCCGTGCGCGATGCCGAAGTCGATCAGGTACGCGAACCCGCTGGCATGCACAACAATGTTGGACGGCTTGACATCCCGATGCACCAGCCCGGCTCGATGCGCCACATCCAGCGCGACCGCCACCTGCCCGACGATCCCGACGGCCGCGGCGGGCGCCAGCTTCCCGGCGGCCACCTTGCTCGCCAGATCCTGTCCCTCGACGAACTCCATATCGATGAACAACCGCCCATCGATCTCCCCGAACCGATGAATCCGCGGAATATGCGGGTCGCGCAGCTTGGCCACCACCTCGGCCTCGCGTTCGAATCGCTTGCGGTACCCCGCATCCGCCGCCAGCTCGCTCGGCAGCAGCTTCAACGCCACCCAGCGCGTGCCCGCGTCGTCGTACGCCAGCCAGACCTGCCCCATGCCACCCCGGCCGAGTAACCGCTCCAGCCGGTAGCCCCCGAATCGCACCTCCCCCATCGCGAACCTCCAGTCGTCGTCGACTTGTCCAGGCCCGGCCCGCCGGTCTCCGATCAACCACGGCGACACCGGAAAACACCAGCTCACGCCGCGAACACCAAAGAACCCAACCTCCTTCGGAGCCTAACCCCGCCCCGCGCGACCGGCCAGTGTGTCGTCAGCAACACCCGCCCATGCGCTATTTACCGTTGCCGTGTTTGCCATGTCCGTTGCCGTTCCCGTTGTTTTCGCCGGGCGGGCCCTCCCGCCCCGGCTTCGGCGAATCGACCTTCGGCGGGTCCGCCTTCGGCAGATCCGGCTTCGGTGCTGCTGCCGGGTTACCTGCCGTCTGCGGCAGCCAATTCGCAAGCCCGCCGCCGGTGGCGACGCATTGCAATGGCGTGCCGTCCCCCGCGAAGCCGCGCGCGTCCACCGCCGGGTCACACGGCTGCCAGGCAACCGGCGCCGTCGCGACCACCGGCGCGGCCCGCACCGGCGTCGATACCTGGGTCGCCGGGGGTTGCGCGGGAACGACCTGCGGCCGGGACTCCAACGACGGTCCTGCCACCGTGGTCGCCGGCGCCGCCGACTCCTGTCCGTGCGATCCCGGCCGCCCGAACCACAGCGCGGCACTCACCGCCACGAGCAGCGCTACCAGCACGGCGACCGAAAGCCGAGATCGTGTCCGCTGCCGTGAACCGTTGCCCGAGCGCGCATCGGAAACCGAACGGGGACCTCGTGTTCCGCTGGCCGCGGTGTTCGCGGTCACTCCGCCACCGTGCAGGGATCCACGCATCGCGCCCGAACCGTTCGTCCACATCGCCGTCGTATCCGCCCCGCGAAATGCCTGCGGCAGCACCGCTGTCGTCGGCAATACCGCTGTTGTCGGCAGTGCCGCGGCCGCGATCTGCACCGTCGGCACGTCGAGCCCGGTGATCGCGGCGTACGCGGCCGACGCGAACTCGCTCGCACTGGCGCACCGCTGCTCGGGAACCTTGGCCATCCCCCGGGTGATGACCGCGTCCAACCCGGCGGGCACCGCCGGGTTCCAGTCCGCGGCCAGCGGCGGGGCGGTCATCAGGTGCGCGTGCAGCGATTGCGCCGCGTCACCGTTACCGAAAGGCCTTTGCGCGGTGAGACATTCATAGAGCACGCAGGCCAGCGCGTACTGATCCGAGCGGGCGTCACCGGCGCCGACGAAACGTTCCGGCGCCATGTAGGCCAGGGTGCCGACCACATTGCTGCTCGTCGTGATCGCGGGCTGGTCGGCCCGGTACGCGGTGCCGAAGTCGATCAGATGCGCGAGTCCGGCGGAATCGACCATGATGTTGGCGGGTTTGACGTCGCGATGCACCATCCCCGCCCGGTGCGCGGCGTCGAGCGCCTGCGCGATCTGCACCACGATCGCCACCGCCCGCGCGGGTGCCAGCTGCCCCTCGCGCCGGAGCAGGGTGGCCAGATCGGTGCCGTCGATGAACTCCATGTCGAGATAGAGCCGGCCGTCGAGCTCGCCGAACGCGTGGATCGACGCGAGGTGCGGTCCGCGCACCTGGGCAGCCAGCCGCGCCTCCCTGGTGAACCGCTGACGGTAGGTCGGGTTGTCCGCCACCGTGGCGGACAGCACCTTCAACGCGACGACACGATCGGCGATACTGTCGTGCGCGCGCCACACCTGTCCGGTGCCACCGCTGCCGAGCAATCGATCGAGGCGATAGTGGCCGAACCACGTCTCACCCATAGTGCTGAACCTCCCGCTAGCCTTTTCCTCATGGAGGACCTACCCGATATTCGTATCGGCACCGCGGAGCGCGAAGCGGCGATGCAGCGACTGTCCGATCATTTCGCGGCCGGACGGCTCAGTGTCGCGGAATTCGACGAGCGCAGTGCGGTTGTCGCGGCCGCGGTCACACGCGGAGACATCACCCCGGTATTCGCCGATCTGCCGGATCCGCTCGTCAAAGCGGCGGCGGTACCGGCGAAACCGGAGTCCGGATTCCTCTCCGAGTGGCCGGAGCGGGTGATGGCGGTGATCCCGATCCTCGCGGTCATCCTGTTCTTCCTCACCGGCAGCTGGCTGTGGTTCCTGGCCATCCCGCTGATGGGCGCCCTGTTGTTCGGCAGCAGGCACAACCACGACGACCGCAATCGCGATCGCCGACGGGACCGCGGCGACCGCAGGAACCGCGGCCAGGACGCCATCGACTGATTGCCACGGCAAGCACGTACTCCGGCCGACTCGCCCTGCGCACCGGCATCCTCGGCGTGATCGAACCCGGCCGGGCCGCCTACCTCCTCGCCGTCACCACCGACTGCACCGCGCTGCGCGGTGTCGACGCGGTACTGCGGGACGCCCACGTCGTGGTCGACCGCTAGCCTCGCGGTATGGAGCAAGCGACCTTGCAGCACCGCGACGAGCGTGGACTCTGATGGAACCGATCGAGATCAACGCGGGTACTTGGTATCTGCGCGCACTGCGCGCCGACGACCGCATCGATGACCGTCCCGCACTCGCCGAGGGCGGCATCACCGACCCGGGCTACGTCGCGCTGCGCACCGCGGG
This sequence comes from Nocardia sp. NPDC006044, assembly GCF_042871115.1. Classification (NCBI taxonomy): domain Bacteria; kingdom Bacillati; phylum Actinomycetota; class Actinomycetes; order Mycobacteriales; family Nocardiaceae; genus Nocardia; species Nocardia sp. NPDC006044. The sequence continues at coordinate 552,316 of NZ_JBIAID010000005.1, read as the reverse complement.
CTGGGCGGCGGAATCCCACTTCTCCTGGGCGGTATGCGAGCCGACGACCGCGGAAATGGTCGCCGAGGTAGGCGCCCGCCCCACCGGTGACGGCACCGCCGAACTCACCGGCTGGGCCCGCGCAGGCTACGAGCCCGCCCTCGAAGCGGGCCTGACCACCGTCCATCGCTTCGTCGAAGGCGCACTGGGCCTGCGCGCCACCGCCCGCTGACCCGCGCGCGTCGCCACAACCGACGCGTCCAGATGACGCCGCGCGCCGTAGACCAGCGAACGATGGTCCGCCACAGCCGGACTCAGTTCCCGGTCGGCGGCGTAGACATCGGCGACAGTGGCGGCATACCGTGCAGCAAGGTGTTCGGGTTCGGCGCGGCAGCGTCCGACGCGACGGTGGAGGTGGGAGCGGCGACGGCTGACACCTGCATTTCCTGGCAGTCCGCGCCGGGGCGGAAAGTTTGCCGGAAACATCCGGTTGGAACGCAAAAACGCGCGGCCCGACCGACGGAGTTCCGTCGGGCAGGCCGCGCGAATGCCTTGTCTACTCGAAGCCGGCGAGCACCCGATCCAGCGCGTCGACCGCCGCGTCCAGCTCGGCGACGCTGACGGTCAGCGGCGGCCGGAAGCGAATGCCCCGTTCGCCGGTACCGAGGATCAGCACATGCTCCCGTTCGCGCAGCGCGGTCAGCACCTCGTCGCGCAGCTGCACCGACGACACGGTGACCGCGCACATCAGCCCACGACCACGCGGTTCGGTGATGCTCGGATGCTGCCGCGCCAGGGTTTCCAGCCGCTCCAGCAGGTGCGCGCCGAGCGCCTGCGACCGTTCGATCAGCGAATCCTGCTCCAGCACCTCGAGAATGCGCCGCACCCGCACCATGTCGGTCAGGTTGCCGCCCCAGGTCGAGTTGATCCGGGAGTTGACCACGAACACGTTGTCCGGCACCTCGTCCACGCGCCCGCCCGCCATCACGCCGCAGACCTGGGTCTTCTTGCCGAACGCGATGATGTCCGGCTGCACGCCGAGCTGCTGGTAGGCCCAGGTGGTGCCGGTCATGCCGACGCCGGTCTGCACCTCGTCGAGCACGAACAGCGCGTCGTTGTCGTGGCAGAGCCGCTGCATGGCCTGCAGGAACTGCGGCCGCATGTGCCGGTCGCCGCCCTCGCCCTGGATCGGCTCGGCGATGAAACACGCGATGTCGTGCGGGTTTTCGGCGAACGCGCGGCGCGCCTGGTCGAGCGCGCGGGCCTCGGCCTCGTCGATGTCGAAGTCGTCGCTCAGGTAGGGCGCGTCGATGCGCGGCCAGCCGAACTTGGGGAATCGGGCGGTCTTCACCGGGTCGGTGTTGGTCAGCGACATGGTGTAGCCGGTGCGGCCGTGGAACGCGCCGGTCAGGTGCAGCACCTTGGTGCCGAGTTCCGGTGCGCGGCCGTTGCTTTCGTTGTGCCTGCTCTTCCAGTCGAACGCGATCTTCAGCGCGTTCTCCACGGCGAGCCCGCCGCCGTCGATGAAGAACAGGTGCGGCAGCCGGGGATCGCCGAGTACCCGGACGAACGTCTCGACGAACCGCGCCATTTCCACGGTGTAGATGTCGGAGTTGCTCGGCTTGTTGAGGGCGGCGGTCACCAGCTCAGCGCGGAAGTCGGCGTCCTCGGCCAGCGCGGGGTGATTCATCCCCAGTGCGTTGGACGCGAAGAAGCCGAACATGTCGAGGTAAGTGCTGCCGTCGCGTTCGTCGACGAGGGTGCAGCCGCGGGACTCCTGTAGGTCCAGCACTAAATCGAAGCCATCAGCGAGGATGCTGGCCGACAGAATCTCGTGCACCCGGGCGGCGGGGGTGACCGCCGGGCGGGTGCGTTCCAGTTCGATGGTCACGCCATCGAGGATACGAAAATTTACGGTTTCTGTACAGGAAAGCGGATTAATTACACGTAACGGCTACCTGTCATAGAATGTCTGCAGGATGATGGTGCTTCGAGTCCTGACGTTGGCGGTCGCTCTGATCTCCTGCAGAAGTTGCTCGAGGTGCCGCGGCGAGGCCACGCGGACCAGCAGCATGTAGCTCTCGTCGCCCGCCACCGAGTGGCACGCCTCGATCCCGGGGATGTGCTGCAACACTGCGGGGGCGTCATCCGGCTGCGAAGGGTCGAGAGGAGTGATCGCGACGAATGCCGACAACAGCTGGCCGAGTGCCTCCGGGTCGACATGCGCCGTGTAGCCGCGGATCACCCCGCGCGCTTCCAGCCTGCGCACCCGCGATTGCACGGCGGACACCGACAGGCTCGCCTTCTCGGCCAGGTTCGACAAGGTGGCGCGCCCATCGGCCATCAATTCACGAATCAGCAGGCGATCAATGTCGTCGAGTGCAGGTCGTGCAGGTGTATCCGCCATCAGCGGAGACTAACCCAGGCGGACCCCCTCGTGGCAGAAACCTCACCCCGATCCTCCCAAGACATGGGACAGATATGCCGCAATGCGGCCGAAAGGTACGGCGGAACAACAGATGACGGATGTACTCGGCGACCAGACCACCCGGGAACTGGCGGAGCGCGCGGCGGCGGTGCTGCGCGGGCTCGGCGTGGATTCCCCCGAATCGGGCGACCTGCCCGCCCGCAGCCCCATCACCGGAACCCAGCTGACCACCCTGCGATCCAGCACATCGGCCGAGGTCGATGCCGCAATCGACCGTGCGGCCACGGCATTCCGCGGCTGGCGCACGGTGCCCGCCCCGGTCCGCGCCGCGGTGGTGCGCAGGCTGGCCGAACTGCTCACCACGCACAAGAGTGAGCTCGCCGAGCTGGTCACGCTGGAGGCAGGCAAGATCGGCCCGGAGGCCGCGGGCGAAGTGCAGGAAATGATCGACGTCTGCGAATTCGCGATCGGCCTGTCGCGCCAGCTTTACGGCCAGACGATGCCCTCGGAGCGACCGGGCCACCGGTTGATGGAGACCTGGCACCCGCTGGGCGTCGTCGGGGTCATCTCGGCGTTCAACTTCCCGGTGGCCGTGTGGGCGTGGAACACCGCGATCGCGCTGGTCTGCGGCGACACCGTGGTGTGGAAGCCGTCGGAGACTACGCCGCTGACCGCGCTGGCCTGCCACTCCCTGCTGCGCCGCGCGGCGACCGACGTCGGCGCGGATCCCGAAGTGCACCAGCTGATTCAGGGTGGCGCGGAAATCGGCGCCCAGCTGGTGGACGACGAGCGGGTGGCGCTGGTGAGCGCGACCGGCTCGGTGCGGATGGGCAGGATCGTGGCGCCGCGGGTGGCCGAGCGGTTCGGCCGTTGCCTGCTGGAGCTCGGTGGCAACAACGGCGCGATCGTCACGCCCTCAGCGGATTTGGAGCTCGCCGCGCGCGGCATCGTGTTCGCCGCGGCGGGCACGGCCGGGCAGCGGTGTACCTCGCTGCGCAGGCTGATCGTGCACGCCGACGTGGTCGGGCCGCTGGTCGAGCGGATCGAGAGCGCGTATCAGCAACTGCGCGTGGGCAATCCGCTCGAAGACGGAGTGCTGGTCGGTCCGCTGATCGACGGCCGGGCCTACGCGGGTATGCGCGCCGCGCTGGACAAGGCGCTCGCCGACGGCGGCGAATTGATCTGCGGCGGTGAGCGAGTCGACGGTTTCGGCGACGACGCGTACTACGTGCGGCCCGCGATCGTGCGGATGCCCGCCCAGACCGCGGTGGTGCGGGAGGAGACCTTCGCGCCGATCCTGTACGTGCTGACCTATCACGACTTCGACACCGCGATCGCCCTGCACAACGAAGTGCCGCAGGGACTTTCGTCCGCGGTGTTCACCTCGGATCAGCGCGAGGCGGAGCGCTTCCTGGCCGCCGACGGCTCCGACTGCGGCATCGCCAACGTCAATATCGGCACCTCCGGCGCCGAGATCGGCGGCGCGTTCGGCGGCGAGAAGCAGACCGGCGGCGGCCGCGAATCCGGTTCGGATTCGTGGAAGGCGTACATGCGCCGGGCCACCAACACGATCAACTACTCCGCCGAACTGCCACTGGCACAGGGCATCAAGTTCGGCTGATCGAAAGCTCGAGGGCCCAGACCACGACCGGTCTGGGCCCTCGGCCGGTCAATCGATCACGGTCGGCAGGGTTTGCAGACCGCGCAGGAAGGTACTCGGCCGCCACTGCACCTCGTCGGCCATCCTCATGTTCGGATACCGAGCCAAGATCTTGTCGAACGCGACCTTGGCCTCCAATCGAGCCAGCGGAGCGCCGACGCAATAGTGGATGCCGTGCCCGAACGCCAGGTGCCCACCCTTGCTCTTGCCCGCCTGACCGATCTCGATGCCGTGCGGGTTCGCGAACTGACCCGGATCGTGATCCGCCGCGGCCAGCGACACCGACACCAGCTCTTCGGCCGGAATGTCGATGCCCGCCAGGGTGATCGGTTCCGAGGTGTAGCGCAGCGTGGCCAGGTGAACCGGCCCCTCGTGCCGCAGGAACTCCTCGATCGCCGCCGGAATCCGCTCCGGTGCCCGGGTCAGCTCCGCATAGAGCACCCGGTCGCGCAGCATCGCGTAGAGCCCGTTGCCGATCAGGTTGACCGTCGTCTCGTGGCCGGCCACCAGGATCAGGAACAGCATGGCGATGAGTTCCCGGTCGCTCAGCTTGTCTCCTTCGTGATTGGCCATGATCAGCTGGGACAACAGGTCCTCGCCGAGGTCCTTCGCGCGCTCGGCGACCAGCCCGATCAGATAGGTGGCCAGCTCGATGCTCGCCGCGCCGCGCTCGGCCGCGGTCGCGTAGAACGGCGAATTCGCCGCCGTCACCTGATCTTCGGCGTTCTCCGCGGACGCGGCCGTCATCGTGGTCGACAGCTCGCGGAACCGCGCCCGATCGGCCTCCGGCACGCCGAACAGTTCGCAGATGACGGTCATCGGAATCGGCAGCGCGTAATCGGCGATCAGGTCGACCTCGGACTTGCCCGCCATCTCGTCGAGCAGCTGATCCGCGAGCGCATCGATGCGCGGGTGCAACTGTTCCACGGTGCGCGCGGTGAACGCCTTGGTCACCAGCCTGCGCAGGCGGGTGTGATCCGGCGGGTCGGAGCTGAGCATGTGCTCCCACAGATCCGTGCTCACCGTGGTGTACGAGTCGCCTGGGCGCAGTCTGGTCGTGATCGGCGCCAGCGCGGCCGCGCCCTTCTTGATCCGGCTGTCGGCGAGCACCTCACGCGCCAGCTGATAGTCGACCACCAGCCAGGAGGTCAGCCCGTTGGGCAGCAGAACGTGATGGATCGGGCCCTGCTTGCGCAGTTCGTCGTACACCGGGTGCGGGTCGTAGACGAAGTCGGTGCCCAGTTTGATCAGCGGCTTGGTCATGAGAACTCCCTGGCTGTCTTGCTCGTGCTGCCGCCGCCGGTGCTGACCCGCAACGGGTTCAATCCCCAGGCCTCGGCGATCAGTCGCGCCAGGAAGCCCAATTCTTCATCGGTGTGCGCCATTTCGGGTTTGAGGCTCTCCAGCACCCACTGGATCTTCCCGTCGAACTCCGAGAGCCAGGTCGCCAGCGCGATCGGCTGCCGCCCCGCCTGTTCGGCGTCGATGCCCTGGAACACACCGCGCATCACGAAGGCAGTCGGCTCCGCGCCGTGACGCATCACCGTCGGCACGAACGGGTCCAGAACGCCCATGTTGGAACACATTCCGACGGTGATCGGCGGGGTGTCGACGAGCCGTTCGACCACGCCCTCAGGCAATACGTCGATGAGCTCGGGCGGCATGTTTCGCGGGCGCGAGATGCCGCCGGCGCCCACCCCGTGCACCGAGCCGAACCCGGCCTTGCTGGCCGCGCGCAGCGGGGCGAGGTCGAATCGGTCCAGCCACTCCCGCTGCACCGTGATCGGCACGCGGGCAAAGGAATTCGAATCGATCTGGGCTTGCTCACGCAGGATGCGCACGGCGGTCATCAGCACCAATGGCGTTGTCTCGCCGACCGATCCGCAGTGCCGCAGGAGATCGGCGACCAGCGCGAGGTACAGGGTATTGGGGGAACCGCCGCGCTGGGCGGCGAGCTCCTTCCAGTGCGCCGCGTCGAAGGTGGCGATCACCGAGCCCTCGCGCCAGCCGAGCGGCGGGGGCTCGGGTGCCTTCTCACCTTTCGCCAAGGCGTGACGTATCGCCCTGCGGTGCAACGGATCTCGGTAGGCACGACGAGCCTCCGAAACGACCTCTCGCGCAACGGCGATGCCGCGGTTCAGGCCGTCCTTCAGCTCGTCGCGGAGCCGGACGACGTCGTCGAGGCCCTCCGTCGTAGCGAGTTCGGGCTGGACCAGTCCGATGGCCGCCATCAATCCCGCGTGACCATCGGCGATGGCATGCGAGGCGACACAGGAACAGACCATGCCGCCGGACCGGGTGGGCACCGCCGAAAGCCGCCACCCGTAGCCGTTTTCCGGATCGAGCGGGTACTGCGCCTGATCGTTCGCCCAGGCCAGCGCGGCGGCGTCATCGATGGCGGCGCGCTCCAGGGCCAACGGCAGGGCGGTGTCCGCGAGCACCCAGCGCCATTTGGCGAACGGCACCCGCGGTCGCCGCACCCGCCGCATGAACGGGCCGGAACGCAGCTGGGCGTACATCTCGCTCAGCTGCTCGTCGGTGAGGCGGTTGGCCATGATCGTCACCGTCTGGCTGATGACCGGCGCACCGTAACCGTGGTGCAGTCGCAGAAAGGCCTTGTCGGTGAGGCCGACATAGACGGGGGCCATCAGGAAGCCTCCCGATCCAGCAGGTCCGCGGTGTCCGAGAGGAACGCGGGTTCGGCCAGCCGCAGCATCCGTTCCTGCGCGACCATGGCCACCAAATCGCCGTCGCGACTGAATATCCGGCCCTGGGTGAAGGCCCGGCCGCCGGCCGCGGACGGCGATATCTCGTCGTAGAGCAGCCAGTCGTCCACCCGGAACGGCCGCATGAACCAGATCGAATAGTCCAGCGCGGCGGTCTGGATGGCGATGCCCGGGTGCGCCGCGACGGCCGCGCCCAGCAACGTCATGTCGCTGGCGTAGGTCAGCGCGCAACTGTGCGTCACCGGACAGTCCGGCAGCTGACCGGTGTAGCGGAGCCAAACCTGTTGGCGCGCCGCGCGGATCGCGCCGTCCGGCACCCGGCGGATATCCCAGCCGTCCCATTCGTTGCCGGCGTCGCCCATCCCGATGGGACTCAGGTCGTCGGGTGCCGGGGCGTCCGGGCACGGGTCGGCGTGCCGCACGCCGTGGCCGCCGACGTGGAACGAGGCGACCATCAGGAAGGTCTCCCGGCCGTGCTGCACCGCCTTGATCCGGCGCACCGCGAACGAGCGGCCGAGCTTGACGGTGTCGACCAGATAGTCGATCGGAATCTCCGGCGTCGTGGGACGGACGAAGTACCCGTGGATCGAATGGACCGAGAATCCGGCGTGCATCCCGGACGAACCCGCCGCCAGCGCCCGCGCGGCCACCTCGCCGCCGAACGTCCGGACCAACGCGGTTCGGTGCTGGAGCTTGCCACGAAAGAAGTTCGTGTCGATTTGCTCCACCGCCATCGCGTCGAGTAGTTCCACCATGGTCAACCTTCTTTGCCGTGTTCCGATATCGGCGACCACGCTGTCGCGCTCACCCATCCCCTGCGGCGGAGCGGTGGTTCAGACCACTTCACGAGCCGGTGGATTGGTTTGCGTCGCAAATCGATGACATTTTCGTCTCATGTTGCGACGCCGTGTATCAAATACAGTGAACCTCTAGCTAATACAGTTCAAGCTGCTGTAATCCATTTCACAGGTAGGCGAGGGTATCTTTACGGAAATCCTTCAGCCTGGAACTACCCGAATCGCCCATACGCACCAGATTGAGCCCTGAACTGCGAGGATGTTCGAGCGTAGATTCCTACAGGCTCGCCCTTCCGACCGATCCAGCACACCGCTGCACCCACCGAGGAATTGCACAAATCGGTCATCACAGCACGATTTGCCATTCTCTTTCCGGCAGTCGACAAGCGGCGATATCACCGCAGATATCACGATCAATTAATAAGCAGTTAACAGCTGAAACATGGATTCAAACTGTCCGATTCCTGCCCTATTCCGGCGGTTCTCCCTATTCGGGATCATTTCCGTCGGCACGCGCATCGGCTTCGACCCCGCCGGATTCTCGCAGCGGGATCTCCTTCCAGAACAGCACCATCACCAAGGCGACCAGCGCGAGCACCGCGGCCACGACGTACACCGTAGACATGGCTTCGGCGAAGCCCGTCTGCAACGGTCCGGCCAGCGTCGGGTTCAGCTGCTGGATCACCGAACTGTCGTCGAGCACCTTCTGCACCGCGGCGGAGTCGTGATGCACCAGCCCCTGCGCGAAGGCGACATCGGCCGGGTTGGTGCTGTGCAGCCCGGCGATGACCGCCTGCTGATACGCCGGGTGCGTCGAAGCCGCCTCGATCGCGCCGGTCACCTTGGCCGGCAACAGCCCGAACAGCGTCGACAGCAAGGCCGCGACACCCAGCGTGCCGCCGACCTGCCGGAAGAACGTGGCGGCCGCACTGGACACCCCCATATCCGCGGGCGCGGCGGCGTTCTGGATCGCTAAGGTGATGGGCTGCAACAGGTTTCCCAGCCCGACCCCGGTGATCGCCATGAAGATCATGGTGCGCCACAGCGGCGTGTCCGGCGTCAGATAGTGGAACAGGAACAAGCCGGCGGCGACCGTCGCGGTGCCGATGATCGGAAACGCCCGATAGCGCCCGCTCCGCGCGATGAGCCGGTTCGACACGATCGACCCCAGCATCAGACCGCCGACCATCGGCAGCAGTTGCAGACCCGCCGCGATCGGGCTCGCGCCCCGCACGACCTGCAGATACTGCGGCACCAGGATGATGCCGCCGAACAGCGACGCCCCGACCACCATCGCGATCGCGACACCGAGCGCAAAAGTTCGATTCCGGAAGAGCCGCAACGGAATCAGCGCCGCGTCACCCATCTTCGCTTCGATTCCGATGAACGCGAGCACCCCGGCCACGCCGATCGAATAGCAGATCACCGCGCCGACGCTGGTCCACCCCCAACCGCGCCCCTGCTCGGCCACGATGAGCAGCGGCGTAATACCTGCGGCGAACGCGACCGTGCCGAGCCAGTCCACCGGCACCCGCGCCGGGTCGCGCCGCGGCATCCGCACCACCCGGTACACCACCACCAGCGCGACCAAGCCGACCGGAACATTGATCAAGAACACCCAGCGCCACCCGGTGATCCCCGCAATCGTGTGCTGACTTGCGAACAAGCCGCCGAGCACCGGCCCGATCACGCTGGCCATCGCCCAGGTCGCCAGGAAATGCCCCTGGTACTTCGCCCGGTCGCGCGGACTCACGATATCCCCGAGGATCGCCGAGGCCAGCGACATCAGCCCGCCCGCCCCCACGCCTTGAACGGCCCGGAACACCGCCAGCTGATACATCGACTGCGCGACCGCGCACAGCAGCGATCCGCCGACGAAGATCACGATCGCGGCGAGCAGAAATGGCCTGCGCCCGTACATATCCGACAATTTGCCGTACAGCGGCGTGGTCAAGGTCGCGGTGATCAGATACGCCGTGGTGACCCATGCCTGCAACGAATAACCGGACAGGTCGTCGGCGATGGTCCGGACCGCGGTCGCCGTGATCGTCTGATCCAGCGCCGCCATGAACATGCCCAGGACCAGGCCGCTCAGAATCACCAGCACCTGCCGATGGGTGAAGCCCGCCGCACCACCCTCCTGCACCGCGGGCGCGTCGACCCGCTCGGTCCGATGTCCGCGATGAGTCAGCGCCATCAGCAACTCCTGAACTAAGAAAGCCCCGCATCAGTTGTCGAACTGCGGCCATTCCCGTCCCCGGACCGCGGCGACCAAGCGCCCACGAGCTAAGCAGCAACGATAAACCTCGGTCACGATTCGGGAAACGTCGAGTGATGTCTATCTCGAGTCGCCAGCATTTGTGATCTAAGCCACATCGCCTCAGCGCCGGCCCATCAACCTTCCACCACCGTTACGACACGCCCCACCAGGCGTTTTCGCATCCAGCCACTCTGTGTGTAAGGTTGTAAACACCCGACGCGGGGTGGAGCAGCTCGGTAGCTCGCTGGGCTCATAACCCAGAGGTCGCAGGTTCAAATCCTGTCCCCGCTACAACCGATACGGCCCGGAAGCTTTAGCCTCCGGGCCGTTTTCGTTTGCTCACACCGGCACGTCAGGCCCACCAGGTTTTCACTCTGGCTCAGCGATTCTTACACTCGGGCCGAGATCCCGTGCGGCATGCTGAAACCCATGTGTCTGGTACTGATCGGCTGGCGCGCACATCCGGAGTATCGGCTGATCGTGGCAGCCAACCGGGACGAGTTCTATACGCGGCCAACGGAATCGCTGCGCTGGTGGCCCGAGGTAACCGGTCTGCTGGCGGGACGGGATCTGCATGTCGACACCCCTGTGCCGGGCTCATGGCTAGGCCTGGTACCCCGCGATCGTCGATTCGCGACGGTGACCAATGTGTATGGTCCCCGGGAGCACCGCACCGATGCTCGCTCGCGTGGCGCACTGCCGATGGCGCATCTGCGCGATGTGACCGAACCCGAGAAGTTCGTGCACGAGATCGCAGCGGCCCCAGACGACTACAATGGCTACAACCTGGTGGTCTCGGACCTCGAATCGCTGTGGTGGCACAGCAATCGGAGCGCCGCGACCCCGCTCGCACTCGCGCCAGGCCTGCATGGGTTGTCCAATGGCGCCATGCTCGGCTCCTCGGACCTTGCTTCTCCACATGAGATTCGCACCGAATCCGATGCACCTGCGTGGCCCAAAGTGCGGGAGGGTCTGCGCGGTTTACGCACGGTGATCGAGACCGATCCCGGCAACGTGTCCGGCTATCTGCGCGTACTCGCCGACCGGACCGTTGCCGACGACCACGAACTGCCTGATACCGGCCTGCCGCCACGGCACGAACGCGCCGTCTCTGCCCGTTTCGTCGCCGATCTGCTTTACGGAACTCGGTGCAGCACTGTGTTGTTGATCCGAGAGGACGGCGCCTTTTCGATCACCGAGCGATCATTCGGCCACCGCACCCAAGTTACCGGCGAAGCCTCGTTCACCGGCACGCTCGAACTGACGCGCTCACCGAAGACGGAGCAATGATCGAAGAATCGCCCGTGCCAGGCCCCTTCGACGAATCGCAGTCGCTCGGTGGCGAATACGCCTTGATCGAGATCATCCACCGAGCGGTCGCAGCCGTGCTCGGGCGGCCGTCAACAGACGCGGATTCCACCTTTCATGACCTGGGATTCGATTCGATGGGACTGCTGGAGCTGTGCAACAGATTGGCCACGTGTACCGGTGCGGCGCTGCCCGTAACTGTACTGTTCGACTATCCGACGCCGGCCGCATTGGCCCGAGAACTGTTGCGGCTCAAGGCAGCACAGAGTTGACGTAACTCTTGGTCCGCATCAGGAATTCGACTATTCGGCCGTCCGGCAGGCGATCGGGCGTAGACCAGTGATCGACACAGCCACCCGCATACACGGTGTCGATGGTGGGCTCAGTCAACATCTGTTCGATGAGTGACCGCCCTTCGGCACCGATCACCGTCAGCGCGAGAGTATTTCGCAGCGGGGTCACGCCATCCTTCGTTGACCACGGAGCAATCCATACGCAGGGGAATGGCAGCTCGATACCGAGCTGTGGTGCGTCGCTGCGTTCTACCTCGAACACCGCCGGACGGAGTACGGCGCTGCCGTCGGAGAGTTCGTCGACGATACCGCCACCACCCAGCCAGGCGGTCGTGCCTGCACCATGGCTCCGCAGGTAGGTATCGAGCCTGCGTGACGTAGTCACGGATTGCACTGGCAACACGGCGTCTTCGGCCTCCGGCGGCCTGCTCGGCAGGGCGGCGAGTCGCTGGGCGACGGCGTCGGCCACCTGCGCCGGATCGCGCTGCACGAAGATGGCGGTAGTGTTCGTGCACGTAGTTCCGCCCGCGTGACTGATCGAGCCGACGATCGCATCCAGCTGATGCCGCCAGTCATCGCCGGTCAGCAGTACCTTCGATCGCCCCGCGCCCTGCAGCAGCACCGAACGATCGGTGGCGTATTTGCCGATCAACTCCCCGCCATAGACCAGGGCCAAGTCCGCACCACCGATGAGATCGTCGGAAAAAACAGGCTCGGTGGGCAACAACACGACGTGATCATCCCGGAAACCCGCCGCCCGCAGCGCGCCGACAAGACGATGCGCAGTGAACGGTTCGCGGGTAGAGGGGCGAACCGCCACTCGGTAACCCAGCGCGACTGCTTCCAGCCAGCGGGATTGCGCCGCGGGATGATTACCCGCGGCATTGATCGCGAGCACGTCGGCACGCCTGGCCCAAAGCAGGCGCCGGGAGCGCGGAGCACGGTCGTCGTCCACGGGGCACACCTCCTGAACCGCCTGGCACACCCCCCGCGCCACATCGGCGATATACCGGGTCGCGGCGCGGACCGCGGAAATCGGCACCCCGGAGACTCGGCTGACCACATGCTCGTACTCCCGCACCGACAGGCCATCAATGGTCTCGGCAGCGAAGATTTGCCCGGCTCTGACCAGCGCCGCCGCGCGTTTCGCGTCCGGCATCGCCGGTGCCTGCCGCAGCGCGGCGAGACTGTTGTATACGAATACCGAAGGTGCCAAGGACATCTCAGCGATAGGCAGATCGGCGACGTCGCGAATCTCGAAGCGATTGTCCGCCCTGAAACGCCCACGCGGACCGAGGGCATCCAGTTGGATCAAGCCGTTCATTCAGTAGACGCCCTCGATGACCGGGTTGCCGGACAGGGCCGAAATCGGCCGGATATCGGCGACGGAATCGCCGATGCCGCCTTCCGGTGCTCGCACCCGCACCGCGAGATCACGTTCCAGATTGTTCGGCAGCAGCATGCTCTTGCTGACATGGTTCATGATCACCCGACCGCGCTCACCGTAGGCCACTTCCGTTCTCGTATCGGGGTCGACCACAGAAAGAAAAATATACGGCGAGAAGGTATCGAACACGCACGGATCGTCGGCGGCCAGGCCTGCTCTTTCGACCGATGTACCGAGCATCGTCACGCTGCCGTAGTAACCATAGAAGCTGATATCCGGGAACAGCTCGGTGCGGAATACCCGACGCGTATCCGATCCCATGTGCGCGCCGCCCCAGATAATCAACTCTATTTTCCGGTTGATCAGCTCGACGAGCTCACTGTTCCGGGAGATCTGTTCCAACAGCGGTGGGGTAACCACCATGACCGCGATGTCCTGCGTGCGGAGTACATCCTCGGTCTGTGCCACCAGATGACTCATGTAGCGGGCCGCCGCTACTTTATCTCCGATCCGAACACATTCTTTCACCCACCGCGGATCCATATCTATAGTGAAGCGAAATCCACCCCTGCGTCTGACCATTTCCGCAGTGAAATCACCAAACAAATGTGGGCCGCTCGGAACAAGGGCAAGCCAGTTGGATCCGTGCCGATAACCACGCGTGTCCAGATCTCGACTCGACCATTCCATCAATAGATTCATCCAGTCGGCCATGAATACCAACCGCTTGGGTGCGCCGGTAGTACCGCCCGAATCGTAGACGGCATATATCTCCGGATCGGCGCCATAGCCGCGCGGCACAAGATCACCCACCGGGACGTTACGTAACTCGTCGGCTATATCGGGAAACAACTTCAAATCCTGCGGAGTGCGCACATCGGCGAGCGGGTCGAAATCGAACTCCTTCGCCTTACGCAGCCAGAACGGCGACCCGGTCGTCGGCGAGAAATGCCAGTGCATGACTGATTCAATGAACTCGCCGGACGGCATCGCACGCCCGAAGCCGCCGCGCGAAGACTGCTCGTAAACGTAAGTCATGGATTCGACTCCTCGATATCCGCAGGAGGCACGGTCGTCGACAACGAGCCGACGACCGCCCCCTTCCGTAGCGGTCGAATATATTCCGTCAGATCATCCGGATATTGCGTTCAGGATGCCGGATGCGAGAACGTCATGGTCAACTTGAAGCCTTCTGTCTTGACTTCCTTGTCGCCAGCTTTTGGTTTCTCGTCTCCTTTTGCGTCTGCGTCGTCTCCAGCAAACTTGGTCGAATCCTTCGAAACTTTACCCTTGAAGTAGAACTTGTCCACGCTCTTGCCATCCGGATCGGTCCCTCCGATCCTCCGTGACTTTATATGGCTGAACGTGCCGTCCGACCACTTGACGTCACCCTCATCCTCAGCCGAGTCGTCGCTGGTACCTTTTTCGTCCTCGACTTTTCCTGTGAAAGTAACGGATTTCGGCCCCTTTATGGCCTTCCCATCGCCATCTTTACAGGTGGCACCATCCTCCTTGACCGTACCGATAACCTTGGTGTCCTCGGCATTTTCACTGAGCGGCGGATCGAACGATACGGTTCCAGAAAATATGCATACCGCGTCTATGACCTTATCCGCGGCGGTCGCGACGTTCGATGGCGTAAACGACACGGCAACAGCGCACAGTACGATCGCTGTGGACCGACTTGCACGGTTGACAGAAAATTCGAACACAGACTCTCCTCCTGGAATCGGTTCATGCTGATTTTTTCAAGAGTCGATCGGTCGATACGATTATAATATTGCAATGCTTGCGAGCCCTCATGGCGCGCGGTGCCTAACCCGGGTCGTTTCCGACGCCGAGAGCCACCATGGAGTCGGACAGATGCTTGGTCAGCAACATCGGGGTGGGAAAATCGAAGATCATTGTCGGTGACAGCCATAGCCCGGTATCGGCGTTCAATCGGTTGCGAAGCTCGGTTGCGCACAGCGAATCCAAGCCGAGACTGGAGAACTCGTCCTCGATCGATAAAGCCTCCTGTGCGTCGTGTCCCAACACCGCGGCCACGTGCGCGCACACCAGGTCGAGTAATGCGCGGTCCCGCTCCTCGGCGGGCAACGCCGCCAGCCGTTGCCCGCCGGCAGTGCTGCCATCGGCTGGCGGACGACCGGGCACACCGATCCTCGAGCCGGTGGCCGCCGGAATCAGATTGAGCGGTGCAAGAACAGCTTCGGTGGACTGCAGCGCAGAATCGAGCAGCGCCAGCGCATCGGCGATGGGCAGCGGCGCCATGCCGCTGCGGGCGAGGGTGCGGAGCAGACGGGCACCGAGCGCGCTGCCCATTCCGGTCGTGGTGTCCCACCACCCCCACGCCAGCGACACTGCGGGCAAGCCCGCCGACCTGCGCTGCCGGGCCAGTGCGTCCAGGAAGGAATTCGCCGCGCCGTAAACGGCCTGCCCCGCGACACCGAACAGACCCGCACCGGAGGAAAACAACACAAATCGCGCCACATCGAGGTCTCGGGTCAATTCGTGCAGGTGCAGTGCCCCGTCAACTTTCGGGCGAAGCACCCGATCGATGCGCTCCGGTGTCAGTGCGTCGAGCATCCCGTCATCGAGCGTGCCGGCGGCATGCACGACCATCGTCAACGGATGCTCGGCCGGGATCAGATCGAGGGCCACCGCCAAGGCGGCACGATCGGCGACGTCGCACGCGATGATGCGTACGGTCGCGCCCGCGTCTGTCAATTCCGTCGAGAGTTCTTGCGCCCCAGGAGCATCTATCCCCCGACGACTCACCAGCATTAACTGCCGGATCTGGTGCTTGACGACCAGATGACGGGCGACCAGCCCACCCAGGGTCCCGGTACCGCCAGTGATCAATACCGTCCCGTCCCGGTTCACCGCAGTAGGCGCGCTCAGCACGACCTTGCCCACGTGTCTGGCCTGACTCATGAAACGGAATGCCCGCGACGCATGCTCGATCGGCCAGGCTCGCACGGGCAACGGCGAAATCCGCCCGGCCGCGACCGAAGCCAGGAGCGCGCCCATCATTCGGTGGATGTCGTCCGCGTCGAAGTCCGCAAGGTCGAACGCGGCATAGACGACGCCCGGATGTTCGTCCCGCATGCGCTCGGGGTGGCGGATGTCGACCTTCCCCAGTTCGATGAAGCGTCCCCCCGCCGCCAGCAGCGGCAACGACGCATCGATGTACTCGGATCCGAGGCTGTTCAGCACCACGTCGAGTCCGCGACCACCGGTCCGCGCACCGAACTGTTCGGCGAAGCCGAGATCGCGGGAAGACGCGATATGGGTGTCGGGTATCCCCAACTCGCGCAGGATCGGCCATTTGGCACTGCTCGCGGTTGCGAAGATTTCCGCGCCCAGATGTCCGGCGAGATGTATCGCGGCCAGCCCGACGCCGCCCGCACCGGCGTGGATCAGCAACTTGTCGCCAGGTCGTACCCCAGCCCGCTCGATCAAAGCGTGATACGCGGTGAGGTACGCCACCGGGAATGCCGCCGCCACGCCGAACGACCACCCGGCCGGGACGCGCGCGGCGAGACGCTGATCGGTGGTCGCAATGGCGGCGAAGGGCGCCGCGAACAGACCCATCACTCGATCCCCTGGCACGAAATTTGTTACCGCAGAGCCAGTTTCGATGACAACGCCTGCGGCCTCGCCAGTTTTCCCCACCTCTCCCGGCAGGCTGGCGAGCGCAGTGAGCACATCGCGGAAGTTGAGCCCCGCGGCGCGAACCTGGATACGAATCTCGCCGTCCAGCAACGGCTTTTCTGCCTCCCGGCAGGGAAGGACGGCGAACCGGTCCAGCAACCCGGGGTGTTGCTGGCGGAGCCGCCACGGCACGCCCCCTGGCGGATAAGGCAGGTCGGCGAGGTCGCCGGTGAGCGCGGGCCGATACAACCGGCCCTCCCGTATAGCCACCTGGTCTTCGTCCATAGCGAGCGCGGCCACCATCACCCTCTGGGCGTCGCTCTGATGATCGAGATCCACCAGTACGAGCCGACCGGGATGCTCGGCTTGCGCGGCGCGGACGAGCCCCCAGACCGGGGCGCAGGTCAGGTCGGTTACGCACTCGTCGACGCCGACCGCGACGGCGCCCCGGGTCAGCACCACCAGTCGCGACGCGGCAAACCGGTCGATCGCCATCCACCGCCGGATCAGGTCGCACAGCTCGGTCACGGTGGCGCGGATCCGATCCGCTGACCCAGCATCCGCACAAGAATCGGCGGCCACGAAACATTGCACGAACACCGCATCCGGTATGACCGATCCACGCGCCAACGTGGCCAGCCGCTCGAAATCACTTGTCGCGATGGTTGTTTGCACCGGCAGCGAAGCAACAGCGGGATTCGGATGAGGCATCGGCGACCATCCGGGGAGGTACAGCCGCGGCTCGGCGCGAGCAACTCGAGCGCGCGCCGGACGCCACCGCAACGACTCGATCGAGATGACCGGTGTTCCGGTCTCGTCGGTGGCCGTGATGGCCACCTCGGTGGGCCCGGTCGGCACGACGTGCACTCGCAGTCGTTCAGCACCCCGCGAATACACGGACACACCCCGCCAGACGAAGGGTACCGGCGGTCCACTCGAGTCGGCACCGGACGGCACGATCAAATCGGCTCCGCCCACAGCCGCGTCCAACAGTGCCGGGTGCATATCGAACCGCTGCTGGAAGTCCGCGTCGACGCGCCCGGCGAGATCGACCTCGGTGTAGACCCCGCCTGCGCCCACCCAGGCTGCCCGCAGGCATCGGAAGGCCGGACCGAGGGACAGGCCTCGCTCGGCGAGCCGCTGGTAGAAGTCGCCGATCTCGGCGATCGCCGTGTCGGAGGGCGGCCACTCCACGGCGGTGTGCTCGGCTGGGCCGACGTCGGGTGTGAGTATGCCGATGGCGTGCCGAGTCCACGGCGCAGTATCGGCCGCAGCGGCGGCCTTGGAAAGAATCTCCACCGGTCGGCCATTGGTGTCATGAGCGGCGCCGATGGTCAGTTGCAGCCAGAGTTCTCCCTCCTCCGGTAATTCCATCGGCGCTTCCAGCACGAGCTCCTGCACCCGTCCGCAACCGACCAGACGACCGGCCCGCAGCGCTAGTTCGAGCATCGCCGTGCCCGGAAACACCGTGGCGCCCAATACTCGATGATCCGAGAGCCACGATTGAGCACGGGTGGATAGGCATCCATCGAGTAAGAATGTGTCCGTATTAGCTACGGCTGTAACAGTATTCAGCCATGGATGGCCGATCTCTCGGTGCCCGTACGCGGCGCCGACGCGCGTGCGCCCAATCTCGGGCCAGAAGCGGCGTCGCTGAAAGGCATAGGTCGGCAGGTCGATTCGCTGAGCGCCACACCCCGCGAAGACCGCGTTCCAGTCCGGCGTCACGCCGTGCACGTGGAGCGCGGCGAGCGCACCGATCAACCCGGGCAATTCGCCGGCCCGCGCAGTGACTATCGGTACCGTGACAGCGTCGTCGGGCAGGCATGCCCGCGCCAGCGTCGTCAGCGCGCCGTCGGGGCCCAGCTCGAGAAATCCGGTGACACCACAACTCTCGAGCCGACGCATGCCTTCCCCGAAGCGCACGGTCTGGCGGACTTGCGTTACCCAGTACTCCACCGAGCAGAGTAGATCGGCGGTCGCGAAGTCGCCGGTTACCGCGGATACAACCGGTATGGCCGGTGACGAAAAAGTTAGCGTGGCAAGAGTTTTCCGAAATTCGTCCAACATGCCGTCCATATGCGGCGAATGACAGGCGCGGCTCATACGCAACCGATGGGTTCGATATCCCTGCACCGCCCACGCTTCGGCGATTCGCGCAACGATGGCGCCGTCGCCGGAGATGACCGTGGACGACGGTCCGTTCGATGCCGCGATACTCACCCGGCCTTCGTATCCGGCCAACGCGGGCAGTACCGCGTCCGCGGGTGCCCCGATCGCGATCATGGCGCCATCGCTCGGCATCGATTGCATCAGCCGGCTCCGGACGGCCACCACCAGGCATGCGTCCGGCAGCGTGAGGACACCTGCCACGTGCGCCGCCGCCAACTCGCCGACGGAGTGAGCGAGCACGACATCGGGTCGCATCCCGTAGCGTTCCAGCACCCGGAACAGCGCGACTTCCAGGGCAAACAATGCGGGCTGGCCATACCCGATCTGGTCGAGCGCCGTGGATCGGCCGGTCTCGGCGGGCGCGAACATTATTTCCCGCAGCGAGCAGCCGAGGTGCTCGTCCAGATGTCGGCAGACCTCGTCCAGGGCGGAGGCGAAAACCGGCAGCGTTTCGTACAACTGCCTGCCCATACCCGCGCGCTGTGATCCGCCACCCGCGAAGAGAAATGCGAGCCGGGTACGGGATGAGGCCACGCCGCGCCGAACATCCGGCGCACTGCGCCCGGCCAGCAGGGAATCCAATCCAGCCAGCATGTCCGTCCTGGTGTGGGCAAGCACCACCGCACGGTGCGAAAATGCCGTACGAGTTGTCGCCGAGGAGAATCCGATATCGGTGATCGAGAGTTCGGCGTGCGCGAGCACGTGGTCGCGCAATCGGCGGGCCTGGTCGATCAGTGCCGCGTCATCTCGCCCCGAGATCAGGATCGGGATCGGGAATTCGCCGGGTCTCGGAGCGCCTTCGGGCGGGGGACCCGGCTCGTCGCCGGATGGCGCTGACTCGATGATCGCGTGCGCGTTGGTGCCGGTGACGCCGAACGCCGACACGCCGACACGACGTGGCCCCGCTTGCTGGGGCCAACGGGTGTGCTCGGTCAGGAGCGCAATCGATCCGGCGGACCAGTTCACGTGCGGCGTCGGCTGGTCGACGTGCACGGTCGCGGGCAGTACCCCGTTCCGCATCGCCAGCACCATCTTGATCACACCGGCGATACCGGCCGCGGCCGTCGTGTGACCGATGTTCGATTTCAACGACCCGATCCACAGTGGCCGATCCGACGGCCGGTCCCGGCCGTACGTGGCGAGCAGCGCCGCCGCCTCAACCGAGTCGCCGAGCACCGTGCCGGTGCCGTGGGCTTCCAGCGCGTCGATATCGTGCGTACCGAGCCGGGCGTCGGCGAGCGCGTGCTCGATCACCTGTCGCTGGGCGAGACCGTTGGGTGCGATCTGCCCGTTGCTCCGGCCGTCTTGATTGACCGCCGTCCCGCGGACGATGGCCAGCACCGGATGGCCATTGCGTCTGGCCGCCGAAAGTCTTTCCAGCAGAAGTACTCCGGCACCTTCGGCCCACATAGTGCCGTCCGCGGCCGCGGCGAACGGCTTGCATCGCCCATCCGGCGCCAATCCGCGTTGCTTGCAGAATTCGATGAGGGTCCGGGGGGTGGACATCACAGCGGCGCCGCCGGCCAGGGCCATGCTGCATTCGCCCCGGCGCAGCGCCTGAGCGGCGAGATGAAGGCCTACGAGCGAGGACGAACACGCGGTGTGGACGGTGAGGGACGGCCCTTTCAGGTCGAGCGCATAGGAAATGCGACCCGACGCCATCCCGAGTGCGGTGCCGAGGACCCGGTAGCCTTCGGTTGTTTCCGATCGTTCCAAGAGTTCGACATAGTCGCTATCGGTGACACCGAAGAATACACCGATCTGATTCCCTTTCAGGGTAGCTGGAACGATACCGGCGCTTTCGATACTCTCCCACGACACTTCCAATAAAAGCCGGTGTTGCGGGTCCATAGCAAGAGCCTCGCGCGGCGAAATGTCGAAGAACCCAGAATCGAACTCATCCACGTCGTGCAGAAAACACCCGGAACGTACGTAAAGCCGTCCGAGCGGATCGGACCCGACACCGTTCGGTGCATCCCAGCCACGATTATCCGGAAATGTGGATATTGCGTCACGGCGATCGATCATGAATTTCCACAGATCTTCTGGAGACCTGATATCACCGGCGAAACGGCAACCCATTCCGACGATGGCAATACCGTCTTCTTCGTGATCCGACTCGGTAGACCCCACCAGCAATCTACCTGTGAGAGAGGACTTTTCAGCCTCCACGTGACCGATCCTCCCCGAACGTCGCCGACCGAACAGAATTCGCCAAGACACCCACCCACGCATGTCCCGGCCGATCATAATCCTTCCATCTGGATACTCACAAGTAACCAGAATTCCCCCCGGTCAGGCCACTACTGCACACTTACCCTACAAGTAGATCATGCACCCCGGACTCCACTCGTCCAAATTTAAAATGCCCGCATTCAAGAATGCCGCCCCGCCCACCTCCGGCAACCCAGATGACGATCTTTCCCTGTTAGAATAACGTCATAAATTTGGAAGAACCCGCATTCACATTTGCCTCGCCAGGAGGTCGGCGGCTTTGCCTGAACCAACTCTGCCTACAGCGAACATGCCCGACCTGATCTGCTCCGAGTTCCGTATCGACCCGTATCCCGCGTTCCACCGATTGCGCACCGACGCACCGCTGCACTACAGCACCCAATGGCGCGCCTGGCTGGTCACTCGGTACCGCGACGTCGTCACCGGTCTCCGCGACCCGGCGGTTTCCGCCGACCGCATCACCCCTCGCCTGCGTCAATTTCCGGCGGCGGACCGGCCCCGCTTCGGCGAGCTGACGAAGGTGCTGTCGCGGTGGCCACTGCTGCTGGACCCGCCGCGCCATGCGACCGAACGCGCGCCGCTGACCGCGGCGATGCACCGGTCGATCATCCAGAAATTTCGTCCGCTGGTCCATGCAGTAGTGACCGAACTACTGGATAGCGCGCTCGATCAACGGCAGATAGACGCTGTGGCAGACATTGCCGTCCCGCTGCCGCTCTACGTCGTCGCCGAGTTGCTCGGCGTGCCGCGCGATGCGCTCGATCCACTCAAGCGGTGCGCGATAGATATCGTCGATTTCCTGGGTACACCGCCGGCCACCTACCTGCCCAAAGCCGACGTCGCGACCCAGACGCTGCTGGACACGGTCGAACTCCTGCGGCCGATCGTCCGCGCACGTGTGCAGCGACCTCGCAACGACCTGATCAGTGCCCTGCTCGCGACGGCACGTCGAGACGGGCAAGTCGATGACGACCGCATCATCGCCACCTGCATCATGATGGTGTTCGCCGGATTCGAGACCACGACGAATCTGCTGAGCAACGGGCTGTTGTTGCTGCTTCGGCACCCCGAGCAGTTCGGATTGCTGCGGGCGACACCCGGACTACTCGATTCCGCGATCAAAGAAATGCTCCGAGTCGAGAGCCCGGTTCAGCGACTGTCGCGGATGACGACTGCGGATATTCAGTTGAGCGGTCAGCACGTCCCCGGCGGTGAGCTGGTCTTCTTCATGGTGGGCGCGGCCAACCGCGACCCTGACATTTTCACCGATCCGGATCGGTTCGATATCACACGGCCCGGTGGGCGGCACCTGGCTTTCGGACACTGGGTACACACCTGCCCGGGTTCGGCGCTGGCGCAGATGGAGGCCGAGATCCTGTTCGGTGAGCTCTGTCGGCGCACTACCGACATCCGTTTGGTCCGCCAGGATGTCGAATGGCACGAGAACCTGTCCGTTCGTGCACTGCGGTCCCTCGCCATCACGCTGAGCCCGACCCGGCAGGGACACTGATGGCGCGGGTGGCAGTAATCGGGCTCGGCGCCATGGGTGCCCCGATCGCACTGAATTTGGCCCGAGCCGGCCACACAGTCACCGGATGGAACCGTACCCGCGGCAAAGCTGACCACCTCGCCGTCGACGGCATCGCGCTGCACGATTCCGTGGCCGAAGCCGTCCAGCATGCCGACGTGGCGATCACCGTGCTCGGCTCGGAGGCAGCCGTCCGCCAGATCGCCACGGAAGAGATCCTGCCGGCCCTGCCGCAGGGTGCTCTCTACATCGACATGAGCACCGTATCGCCCTCTCTGGCAAAGGAACTGGCCGATACCGGAAGTCGTCTGGGCGTCGATGTACTGGACGCACCGGTCAGTGGAGGACGCCGCGGCGCGATCGATGGCACCCTCACGGTGATCGTCGGCGGTGCGCACGACTGCGTCGATCGCGCCCGAGTCGTGCTCGACGCGGTGGGCACGACCGTGACTCATATCGGTCCCGCGGGGTCGGGACAGATCGTGAAGGCCGCGAGCCAACTCGTCGTGGGCGGCACGCTCGGGCTGCTCGCGGAGGCGATCGTCCTGCTCGAAGCCTGCGGCGTCGACGCGGCAACCGGATTGTCGGTTCTCGCAAGCGGACTCGCGGGCAGTAGGCTGCTCGACCGGCGCGGTGACGCGATGTGCGCGCGCGACTACACCCCCCATGGTCGCGCCGAACTGCACCACAAGGACATGGGCATCGTGCTCGACCTGGCCCGCGCTCACGGCGTCAGCGTGCCCTTCGCCACTTGGACCGCGCAGTTGATGGCTACCCTCGTCGCCCAGGATCTCGGCCATCTCGACCACATCGCGGTCCTGCACGTCGTCGAGCAGCTGTCCGGTCGCAGCTCCTCACCTCGCTAACCCGCGAACTCACACAACCGCAACGCTTTACTCCGCACGGCACCGAGACTGACCTTGTCACCCCCGGCCCCCTTGGCGCGCAACGGTTCAACCCCCGCCACCCCCGCCTCCTCAGCCTTGTCGTTCAGCGCAAACGCCTTCCCATCCGGCGCCACGAACACCGCCTGCACCCCCGCCCGACACTCGATGGTGCCGTGATCAACCGTGAACGGCCACAGGGAGCCAAGGTCTTCTTTGGCCACAGCCTGCCTACTGGCCGTCGGCTCAGCCAACGGCACCGAACTCGACCGCGCCGCCTCCTCCGCTCCGCCCCCACCACCACACGCACCGACCATCAACGCGCCAAAGCACACAACGCCGACCAGCTGTATTCTGCGGACCTTCGAGACCATGTTTCCTCCATTGCATCGGTATTCATTCGTCTACGGATGTTGCTGCGCTGGATGATTCGATCAGCTCGCCGGGAGTGATCGGTACAGGGCGAGTGCGGCGGGGGCGTCCTCCTCCGGCGCCGCTCTGACCAGTTCGGCGCGGCTGTGGACGCCCATGGTGTCGTAGAGGTTTCGGATGCGGCGGTACATGGAGCGTTCGGATAGGTAGTTGTGGCGGGCTATTTCGGCGACGGTCATCGAGGTGCGGAGCATGCGGAGGAGGCGGGTGTCGAAGTCGTCGAGGACCGGGGTGGCCGGGCGGCGGATGTCCCTGGTGGGGGCGAGGTTTCGGGGTCGCTGGGGGTCCTGGGCCCGGCGGTTCGCCATCATGTCGCGTGGCGGGCGGCGGGTGTCGAGGGAGGAGTGCAGGTGGTCGAGCAGCTGGGTGCGCAGGAGTTCGGTTTGGCGCTCGATCGAGATCGCGATGTTGACCACGAAGTTGGCGCCGGAGCGGATGGCGAAATAGGTGGAGTGGCCGGTGACGTCGTTGGTGACGGCGACGATCAGGCCCATGGCGTGCGTGGCCCGGACGGCGCGCAGGCGTTCGGCCTGCTGCTCGGTGTTGACCGGGAGCACGATCGGCGCACCGTCGACGTCCTTGCGCGCGGTGAGCTCGTCGTAGTCGGCGAACTCCAGGTCGAAGGCGGCCGGCAGCAGGTTCCCGCACGGTCCGTTCGCCGGATCGAGGTAGTCGCGCAGACTCGGATGCGCGAAGGCGTTGGGCTTGGCCATCGTCTCGATGCCCCGGCTCAGTTGCGCAGTGTTCATGGATGCCCCCCATTAACTGACTGTTCCTAATTAACTCCTTGGACGTGCGAACCGCCCGATCGGTTCCATACCGAGGCAAACGTTTTGCGAGTCACTACATTCGGCCGGTCATCCGATGATGATCTCGTCCAGGAACGCGTCCAGCCGGGCGATCACCTCCGGGGAGGTGAGGTGGCCCGCCAGGCGTTGCAGACTGAGACCGTCGATCAGCGCGTGCAGGCGCTGGGCGAGCAGGTCGTGGTCGGAAAGGTGTTCGGCCAGTGCGGCTCTGGCCGACAGGTCCGCGATGAGACCGCGGCACAGGTCGTACATCTGACCGAAGTGCTTGCGCTGGACTTCGGCGAGCTGGAGGTTGGCCAAGCCGAGGACGACGAAGGAAAAGGCGATGGAGCACTCGGTGATTCGGCGTTCGTCGAGCGGCATCGTCTCGTGCAGGATGGCGCGGACCGTGTCGCGGGCCGAGCCGGTGCGCGGCAGTTCGGCGATGCGCGCGGTGACCCGGGTGATCACCTCCTCACAGGCGAAGGCGAGCAGTTCGGCGCGGGTGGCGAAGTAGTGGCGCAGGGCGCCGGAGGACCAGCCGGCCTCGGTGGCCACCGAGCGGATGGAGATCTCGTCGACGCCGTCGCGGGCGATGACCCGCCAGACCGCCTCGGCGAGCTCTACACGGCGGGTCTGGTGGTCCACGATCTTCGGCATAGCCCATTTTCGCACAGTCGTGTTATCTTCTATTCAACTCGATCGTGCGAAAAAGGGGAGTATTCAGTGATTGCGCTGATCATCGGCTGCGAGGTCGGGTTCTGGGTGTTGCTGCTGCTCGGGCTCGCGGTCCGCTACCTGACCTCGGCGCGGCGGCTGAGCAATGTCTTGCTCGCCAGCGTTCCACTGGTGGATGTCGTGCTGCTCACCGCGTCGGTGATCGACCTGCGCCGCGGCGGCGAGGCGTCGCTCACGCACGGGCTGGCGGCGATCTACATCGGCGTGTCGATCGCCTTCGGCCCGCAGATGATCGACTGGGCGGACCAGCGGTTCGCGCATCGGTTCGCCGGCGGGCCCGCGCCGGTGCGGCCGCCGAAGGCCGGGCGCGAGCATGCCGCCCGGGAACGGGCGCAGTGGTTCAAGCACCTGCTGGCGTACGCGGTGGCAGCCATCGTGCTCGGCTTGTTCACGCTGCTGGTGGGTGACCTCGATCGCACCGCGCCGCTGTGGGGCGTGCTGGCACCGTGGGGGCTGATCCTGGCAATCGACTTCGTCATCTCGTTCAGCTACACCGTGCTGCCTCGACGCTCGTAACCCCCTACCCGGCAATGCGAAAGCGGCCCGCAACCGATGGTTGCGGGCCGCTTCCCATGTGCCCGGGAGCGTGGCCTTACGCTCGACCAGGCGCGCGGTCTACTGCCCAGCCGCGCCGTTCGTCTCCACCGCCGGCGGCTCGATGCCGAGTTCGCGCAGGCTGTTTCGGTAGACCTCCACGTTGGCCAGCTTGATGTCCTCGTAGCCACGTACGGTGTCGGCGAGGGCGGCGGCTTGGACCGCGCGGTCGTAGCCCGCCTCGTCGAGTGTGTCCGCGAGGGTCGTCACCATGTCGGTGTAGTGCGCGAGCAGGGCCCGCTCGACCCGGCGGACGTGGGCGTAACCGAAGAAGTCGAACTTGGTGCCGCGCAACCGCTTTCCCTTGGCCAGCACCTTGAGCGCGAGATGCCCGCGCGGTCCGATGCCGATCTTCTTCTTGCGGCCCATGGCCCGCAGCACCGGCGGGTGCAGCTTGTAGGTGAGGTTCGCCCCTTCCGGCAGCTGACCCGCGACCTCGTCCAGGAAGGCCGGGTCGACCAGGCGGCGGGCGACCTCGTACTCGTCCTTGTAGGCGGTGAACTTGTACAGGCCACGCGCGACCTGCTCGCTGAACTCGGTGCGGTCGGTGACGCGCTGCTGCGCGGCCCAAATGTGTTGCACCGTGCGGACATAGTCGCGAGCGACGCGAACACCCTGGAACCCGATCAGCTCTCCGGCCCGCAGTTCGACGAGCCGCCTGGTCTCACCCGTCGCGGTCAGTCCGTCGAAAAGATCTGCCGGAACCTTGATTTCGGCGCGCTTGCGCTCCGGGCGACCCGTCGCGGCGGCGAACTCGTCCGGTCGGGCAACCGCGACCCGGCCCCAGCGGAACGCCGCGATATTGGCGTTCACCGCGACACCGTTGATCTCGATGGCCTCCTCGATCGACGCCGCGGGAATGCGCAGGCCGCCGAGTTCGTATGCGGCGCCGACCATCAGGAAGTTGGCGGCCGCGGTGTTACCGAACAGCACCTCGGCGGCGGCCAGCGCGTCGAACGAGCGCACCTCGCGCGAGGCCTGCTCGAGCCGCGCCAGCAGCGCGGGCGTCTCCGGGTACTCGACGGCCTTGTCGTACACCATGTCCCCGGTCGGGGTCTTGCTGGTGGACGCGACCGCCAGCGTGTTCGCCTTCGAGCCGTAGGCCAGGTTCTTGTTGTCCGTGGCGGTCAGCAGGTCGAACGCCACGATGCAGTCCGCCGAACCTGGGGTCAGCCGGTTCGCGGGCTCCAATTCCCCACTGGCGAAACGCAAGTGCGACACGACCGGTCCGGCCTTCTGGCTCAGCCCGATCTGATCCAGGCTCGCGACCTCATAGCCGGCCCGCAGCGCGGCGGTGGCCAGCACCTGGTTGACCGTGACGATGCCGGTGCCGCCGATGCCGGCCAGGAAGACATTCTGCGTCGTGGTCGGCGCGGGCTGCGCGAGATCGGGCAGCACGGGCGGGGCCGGGCGCTGAATCGCCTTACGCTTCTTGGCCTTTGCCGGGTCCGGCAGTTCCACCGTGACGAAGGACGGGCAGTCGCCGTCCATACAGGTGTAATCGGTGTTGCAGGAGGTCTGGTCGATGCGGGTCTTGCGGCCGAACTCGGTGTCCACCGGCTGCACGGACAGGCAGTTGCTCTTGACGCCGCAATCACCGCAGCCCTCACACACCGCCTCGTTGATCACGACGCGGGTCCGCCGGGCCGGCAGGGTGCCGCGCTTGCGCTGCCTGCGCGCGTCGGCGGCGCAGTGCTGGTCGTAGATGAGCACGGTGACGCCGGGTACCTCGCGCAGGGCGCGCTGGGCCTCGTCGAGCCGATCGCGGTGCCACAGGCGGGTGCCGGGAGCCAGGTCGCGCTTGCGGTACTTCTTCGGCTCGTCGGCGCAGATGATGATCTGCGCGACGCCCTCGGTGGTCAGCTTGTGGGTCAGCCTCGGTACGGCGAGCGCGCCCTCCGCGTCCTGGGCGCCGGTCATCGCGACGACGTCGTTGTAGAGCAGCTTGTAGGTGATGTTCACGCCCGCGGCGACGCACGCCTGCACGGCGAGCTGGCCGGAGTGGAAAAACGTTCCGTCGCCGATGTTCTGGAACAGGTGCGGCACGTCGGTGAACGGCGCCTGGCCGATCCACTGCGCGCCTTCGCCGCCCATCTGGGTCAGGCCGGTGACCTGGCTGTCTTCCCGGCCGGACATGGTCACCATGGTGTGACAGCCGATGCCGCCGCCGGCCAGCGAGCCCTCCGGCACCGCGGTGGAGCGGTTGTGCGGGCAGCCGCTGCAGAAGTAGGCGGCGCGCTTGGCGGGCAGCACGGACAGCGTCAGCGGCTGCGGGAGTGGACGTTTCGTGTCCAGGTAGCCGTGCAGCGCGCGGCTCAGCGGCTTGGTGATCCGGCCGGTGGTGAGCTCGCCGTCCTGGGCGAACAGCGGGCGGCCCGCGGCGTCGCGCTTGCCGATGATCTCCGGGGCATCGGCGCTGCCGTACAGGATCTCCCGGATCTGGGTCTCGATGAACGCG
Organism: Nocardia sp. NPDC006044; assembly: GCF_042871115.1. Lineage (NCBI taxonomy): Bacteria > Bacillati > Actinomycetota > Actinomycetes > Mycobacteriales > Nocardiaceae > Nocardia > Nocardia sp. NPDC006044. The sequence goes on along the minus strand of NZ_JBIAID010000005.1, from coordinate 523,995 downwards.
GTCTTGTCCTCGACCACGACCAGACGGGTCAGGCCCTTGGCGAACTGCCGAACCCGTTCGGGCGCGATCGGAAACGGCATGCCGATGCGCAGCAGTCGCACGCCCGCGCGCATGAGGTCGTCGTCGTCCACGCCGAGGTCGATCAGCGCCTGCCGGACCGCGTCGAAAGTGGTTCCGGTGGCGGCGATTCCGAGAGTGGCGTGCGGTGGATTCAGCTCGATCACGTCGAGGTCGTTGAGCGTGCTGTAGGCCTTGACCATCTCCCAGCGCGGCCCGTACAGGTCCGCCTCGGCGATCACGCTGTCCGTCGGCGCGGCCATCGGGCGCTGCAGGTAGCGGAACGGGCGTCCCTCCCAGGTGATCTCGGGGACGATGATGTCGATGTCGCCCGCGTCACCGTCCACCGACCAGGCGCCGTCGGCGACGTCGGCCACGATCTTCAGGGCGACCAGGCAGCCCGAGGCGCGCGAGAGCGCGACGCCGTGCAGGCCCATGGTGATGATCTCGCGCGCGTTGCGCGGGAACAGGACCGGGATGTTCATCGCGGCCAGCGAGCGCTCGCTCACCGCGGGCACCGTCGAGGACTTCGACGCCGGGTCGTCACCGACCAGCAGCAGCACCCCGCCGTTGGCGTTCGCGCCGTACATGTTGGCGTGCCGCAACGCATCCGTGGCGCGGTCGAGGCCGGGCCCCTTGCCGTACCAGACGCCGACCACACCGTCGTGGGTGGCGCTGCCCCTGGGCAGATCGGCCTGACTCCCCCACACCGAGGTCGCGGCCAGCTCCTCGTTCAACCCGGGGACGAACGAAATGTCGTGCTCGGTCAGCACGTTCGGCATCCCGGCCAGCATCTTGTCCACGCCGCCGAGCGGACTGCCCTGATATCCCGACACGAAGGTCCCGACGCGCCGACCGGCGCGCAGGTCGCGCACGTGCTGTTCCACCAGTTGACGCGCGATCGCCTGGACCCCGGTGAGGACAACGGTGCCTGCGCCGACGCGGTAGCGGTCGGCAAGGTCGTACGGCGCCGGAATCAGATCGTGATCCGCGAGCTCGGTCATACATCCACCCGTTCCGGCCGGCACCGATCGGGCACCGCCTTAGTTGAGCACTTGATGCCCTTTACCCTGCCCTCGAAGCGCGAATTGAACAATAGTGGCTCTACAAATTGAGCATACTGCGCAATTTGCCTCCATGTGAATGGGCACACACTATGCATGATGTGAGGTTTACTGTGACCGCCACCACCGGCCGCCGAATCGGACAGTTCACCGATCTTGTCCAGCAAACGGGACCTGGTCGAGGCAAACGCCGAGTGACGGCTCCGAGCGGTCCCGTTCGACGGCTACGCCTCGGTGAGATGGGGCCAAATTCGAGAGCGTTCGGCTATGACACGCCGTAGGCGGGGTGCGGCGCCTAGTGATCTTGGTCAAACGCACAGGAAATCCGTTGTGAATTGTCCAATATGCCCTACCCGGTTGCGCGGCGCCGAAACCTCGACGCTACGTTCGCTGCGGACGGTGTCACTTTTGTGGCAGCCCACAGTCGTCGAGCCGAAAGGTGGTGTGCCGGTCCGATCTTCGGTTCGGCTGTGCGTTCATGTCCCGCCGTCCACCCGGCGAACGATGACGTTCGCCGCGGTTTCCAGTGCAGTGGTGGTCCGTTCGAGTTGCCGAGGCGTGTCGGGGTCGGCAAGTCGACAGGGGCCGAGATTCGAAGGAAAACCGTGCAGAGAGTTCCATTCAGGATCGCGATCCTGTTGTTGAGCGTCGTCTCGGTCGGCCTGCTTGGCCTGCCCGCGAACGCTCAACCGCTCTATCCCACACCGGATCCGGATGTGTTCTACGCGCCGCCCGCCAACCTAGCCGAGCTGAAGCCGGGCGACGTGGTGCGCGCCCGCAAGATCGACACCGGCCTGTATGTCGGCACCACCGGCTGGCAGGTCGCCTTCCGGTCCACCAACTCGCAGAGCAAGCCGGTGATGGGCGTGACCACCGTCTTGCTGCCCAACGGCGTCGAGCACCCACCGCTCGTCTCCTACCAGGCACTGATCAACTCCCTTGGCACCCAGTGCAACCCGTCGCGCTCGCTGTTCAACGGCGAACTCCAGGACGCGGTCGGCGCGATGCTGCCGATCGGACGCGGGTGGGCGGTCTCGCTGCCCGACTACCTCGGGCCCACTTCGGCCTACGGCGCCGCGCGGCTCAGCGGCATGATGACGCTGGACAGCGTCAAGGCCGTGCAACAGGTGTCCGAGCTAGGCCTCGCCAATTCGCCTGTCGCCCTGGCCGGTTACTCCGGCGGCGGGATGGCCACCGCCTGGGCGGCCGCGTTGCAGCCGACCTACGCGCCCGATCTGAAGATCACCGCGTCGATCGCCGGCGGCATCCCCGCCGACCTCGAGGAGATGGCGATGGCGCTCGGCTTCGCGCCGCACCCCGGTTTCGGGCTGGCGTTCGCCGCCGCGATGGGACTGGAGCGCGAATACCCGGACCGGCTGCCGGTCTCGGACCAGCTCAACGAAAACGGTTTGTGGTTCCGCGAATTCACCCATGACGCCTGCCGCCGGTTCCTCCTGTTCCACGGCGCGTTCCGCAACGCCGAGCAGATGGCCGCGTCGAAGAGCCTGATGGACAGCCCGGTCGCGCATCAGGTGCTGCGGGAGAACAGCCTGCGCTACTTCGACGGAGTTCCCTCCGTGCCGACCTACATCTGGCAGGGACGCTTCGACGAGATGACCTTCTTCCCGCCGGTGGAGGAAGTGGTCGATCGCTATTGCAAGGCGGGCGCCAAGGTCGAGTTCCACCCCTACGAGATAGCGGAGCATTTGACCACGGCCGCCGCGGGTTTCGTCCAGGCCTGGAACTACGTGGAGGCCCGCTTCCGCGGCGAACCCGCCCCGACCACCTGCTGACCCACGACCGATAAGTGGCCCCGGAGTACAACTCCGGGGCCACTTCTGGTTGATCAGCTGATGGAGCGGACCTGCTCCTCGTATTCGGCGCGGGTCTTCGCGTCGGCGGGGTGCAGTGCGCGGTCGCCGTCGATCAGGCGACGGACCAGGCGCATCGCGCGTTCGGGGGTGGCGGCCACGGCCACGTCGATCGGGCCGAGGTAGCCCGGGACGGCCACCTCGCCCTTACGGGTGGAGACCGTGCGCAGGATGGCGGCGGCGACGTCTTCGGGGTCGACGGTCGGCATCCCGTGACCGAGCGCCAGACCGGAGGAGAGGCGGGTGCGCACGGCCGACGGCATGACGCAGCTGACGCTGACCCCCTGCGGGGCGAACTCCAAACGGGTTGCGGCGGAAAGGCCCACGGCGGCGAACTTGCTCGCGTTGTAGACGGCGAGACCGGCGATCGGGACCTTGCCGGCCAGCGAGGCCACGTTGACGATGTGGCCGCGGCCCCGCTCGATCATGCCGGGCGCGACCGCGCGCATGCCGTGGATGAGGCCCCAGACGTTGATGTCGATCGTGGCCTGCCCCACCACATCCGGCTCGTCGAGGAACGAACCCGCCGGCATGACACCGGCATTGTTGACCAGGACGTCGACGTGGCCGAGATCGGCGATCACCTTGTCCCACTGGCCGCGTGAGCGCACGTCCAGCTCGTAGGACCTGGCGCCGATCGCGGCGGCGGCGGTTTCGGCGGCGGCCGCGTCTACGTCGGCGATCACCACCTCGGATCCCTTGGCCGCGAACAGTTCCGCGGTGGACTGGCCGATGCCGCGACCGGCGCCGGTGATCAGGACCCGCGCACCCTTCAGGTCGAGGCCGGGGTATCCGTGACCGAGAATTCTCATGCGAAGGCTCCTTGTTCGAGCGCACGGCGAGTGCTGCGCAGACTGTGCTGGAAGGTGTCGAGGCGGCGGCGGCCGTCCATGAAGTTGGGGCCCATCACCGCGAGATCCTCGGCGGTGGCGTCGAGGCGCAGGACCTTGGTTCCGGTCCCGCGCAGCTGGGCGATCTCGGCATCGAGCTCGGCGCTCATGCGGTTTCGCAGCTGCCGTTCGAGAAAGTGACCGGCGCTGGTGGCGGGCAGCTTCCCGGTCGAAGCCATCGGCGCGAGCACCACGACCTCGTCCAGCCGCTCCGGAATCAGCAGGTCCACCGAGGCGGTCGAGCCGGCGCCACCATCGATGAAGCGGCGGCCGGCGATGGGTACCGGCGGGAACCAGCCGGGTACCGCCCACGATGCCCGCAGGGCGGCACCGAGCGGCGCGGGCGGTGCGTCGGGCGATCCGAACGGAACCCGTTCTCCCGTCGCGTAATCCATGCCGACAAGCCAGGTAGCCGGGTGTGAAACCCAGGAGCGGCCGGGGTTGAGCCGCTCGGCCAGTTGCTCCAGCCAGCCCGCGTCGCCGCTGCCGACCGGCAGCAGCCCGCTGCCCGCGGTGAGCAGCGCCTGCCCGGAGCCGGTGCGGTGCAACGGAAGCCGCACCGAGCCGAGCCGCGGACGCGGAACCGGTGGAAGGCGTCCGGGACCGGACCGCATGTGCGCCAACAGGATCGGATTCGTGGACGTGCCGTCCTGCATCGCGATCAGCTCGTCCACCGAGACACCGCTGCCGAGCATGGTCACGTACTCCGCGCCCGCCGACGTCCCGATCAGGACGTCCGCCTCGCGGGGATCCCAGTCGAGCGCGTCCCGGACCGCGGCCAGCGCGGCGACGATCCACGCCGCGCCGAGCGTGCCACCGCAACCGATGGCCAGGCCGCGTCGCCGCGTCCCGTTGTTGTTACCCATGGTTCCAAACACTAACAGAATTCAAATACCAACGGTATCCCAAATCCAACGGTACGTAGAATCACGGCATGGCACGACTGACCCGGTCCGAAAGTCAGGCCCGCACCCGCGCTGACCTGATCGCCACGGCCCGCGACCTCTTCCTGGCCGACGGCTACGCGAGCACCAGCCTGGAGCGGGTGGCCGAGGAGGCCGGCTACTCCAAGGGCGCCGTGTACTCGAATTTCCGCACCAAGAAGGAGCTCGGTCTGGAAGTGATCGAGCTCATCCACGCGACCAAGTTCGGCGAGGTGACCGACCTGCTGGCGGCGGGCGACAGCTTCGAGGAGCAGCTCGAGCGGTTTCAGGAATGGGCCGAGCGGACCGTCGGCGACGTCGGCTGGACCATGCTCGAATTCGAGTTCGCGACCGTCTCTCGCGACGACCCGGCGTTGCAGGCCGCGCTGGTGTCGAGCCTGAGCGTGGTGCGCGGCGCGGTGGCGGCCCAGGTGCAGACGCTGGCCGACACGATCGGCATCGAGCTGCCGGTGCCGCCCGAGGACGCCGCGACGGGCATCCTCAGCATGGGCATCGGCCTCGGCATGCAGCGCGCCATCGACCCGTCCATCCCGGCCCGGCTGATCACCGACGCGGTTCGGCTGCTGGTCACCCTCGGCGCCGGACCGCTCGCCGCGCAGCGCCCGGTCACGCCGTGAAGTGCAGGGTCCATTCGCCGCGGTAGTGCAGGCGGGTGACGCTGCCCGGCGGAATGTCGATCCGCCAGAACGATTTCGGCGGCGCGTCCAGGGTCACCAGCAGCGCCGCGCGGATGACGGCGGGATGGGTGACCGCGACGGTCGACTTCCCCTCCGACGCGATCTCGGCCATCCAGTACCTGGTCCGCTCGATCACATCCACCACGGATTCGCCGCCGTGGCCGCGGAACATCGGGTCGGTGAGCCAGGCGTAGAGCTCGTCCTGGGGCACCGACATCAGCGCCCCGCCGCGCCACGCGCCCGCGTCGAGGTCGCGCAGGCGGGTGTCCTCGTCGCCGGGCAGGCCGAGCAGCGCCGCCGTCTCGACGGTCCGGCGCTCGGGTCCGGTGAGCACCCGGGGCGCGGCGAGCGGCGAGCATCCGGAAATGGCGCGGCGGCCGGCTTCGGTCAGCGATTCGTCGACTGGAAAACGTGCCTTCCGCATCGCCTCGGTCATGCCATGGCTGACCAGGTCGAGTCTGAGCACCTTTTGCACGCCACGAAGCGTACGACTATCTGTCCCGCCGCTCCGCGTATTCAAGCCAGACTCAGGTGCCTCGACAGCAACGTCGGCGGCCGTCGGTGTGAGCTGTGAGCGGGTCAGCCGGTCGCCGGCGAGTTACCCATGTGCTAACGAAATCAGCTGTCACCTCTTATTGACGAGATCAGGTTGTCGGTGCCTCGGTGCACACTGATGCCATGGCTCAGTTCTCCCCCGCTACCCAGGAGTGGTTCGACGGCGCCTTCCCGGCGCCGACGTCGGCTCAGCTGGGTGCGTGGGCAGCGATCGCGGCGGGCGAGCACACGCTGGTGATCGCGCCGACCGGGTCCGGCAAGACGTTGTCGGCGTTCCTGTGGGCGATCGATCAGCTGGCCACCCGGCCGAAATCGCCGGAGCGGGCCGGGACGTCGGTGTTGTACGTCTCACCGCTCAAGGCGCTCGCGGTGGACGTGGAGCGCAATCTGCGGGCCCCGCTGGTGGGTGTGACGCAGACCGCCAAGCGGCTCGGGCTGGATCCGCCGGAGATCACCGTCGGGGTGCGATCCGGAGATACCAGCGCGTCCGAGCGCCGGACGATGCAGCGCACGCCACCGGACATCCTGATCACCACGCCCGAGTCGCTGTTCCTCATGCTCACCTCCGCGGCCAAGGAGACGCTGCGGAACGTGGGCACGGTGATCGTGGACGAGGTGCACGCGATCGCCGGGTCGAAGCGCGGCTCGCATCTGGCGCTGTCGCTGGCCCGGCTGGATCAATTGACCACAACGCCTCGCGACGACTCGATGAGTGGTAGCGAGCCGGCGCGTCCCCCGCAGCGAATCGGCTTGTCCGCCACGGTGCGGCCGCCGGACGAGGTCGGCCGGTTCCTGGTCGGCAACGCGCCGATCACCATCGTCTCGCCGCCCGCGCCGAAGACCTTCGACCTGTCCGTCCGGGTGCCGGTGGCGGACATGACCGAACCCGGCGACTCCGATCAGCCCGGCTCGATCTGGCCGCACGTGGACGAGGCGATCGTGGATCTGGTGCTGGAGCACCGGTCCTCGATCGTGTTCGCGAACTCGCGCAGGCTGGCCGAACGGCTCACCGCGCGGCTCAACGAGACCTACGCGACCCGCCTCGGCGAAGCGGTGGAGACCGAGCACAAGCCGCCGGCCCAGCTCGGCGCGGCGACCGAAGTGATCCACGGTGCGAGCCCGCTGCTGGCCAGGGCGCACCACGGATCGGTGAGCAAGGAGCAGCGCGCCTACATCGAGGACGACCTGAAGAGCGGGCGGCTGCGCTGCGTGGTGGCGACCAGCAGCCTCGAGCTCGGGATCGACATGGGCGCGGTCGATCTGGTGGTGCAGGTGGAGGCGCCGCCGTCGGTGGCGAGCGGGTTGCAGCGGGTCGGGCGGGCCGGGCATCAGGTCGGCGAGATCTCGCGCGGGGTGCTGTTCCCGAAGCACCGCACCGATGTCATCCACTGTGCGGTGGCCGCGCAGCGGATGACCGCCGGGCAGATCGAGTCGATCCAGATTCCGGCGCATCCACTGGATGTGCTGGCGCAGCAGACCGTGGCGGCGTGCGCGCTCGAGCCGATCGATGTGGACGCCTGGTTCGACCTCGTGCGCGGCACCGGAAGCTATGCGGCGCTGCCGCGTTCGGCGTACGAGTCGGTGCTGGATCTGCTGGCCGGCCGATACCCGTCGGACGAGTTCGCCGAGCTGCGGCCGCGATTGGTGTGGGACCGGGACGCGGGCACGCTCACCGGGCGGCCCGGCGCGCAGCGCCTCGCGGTGACCTCGGGCGGCGCGATCCCCGACCGGGGTTTGTTCGCGGTCTACATGGTCGGCGAAAAGGCCTCCCGGGTCGGCGAACTCGACGAGGAGATGGTCTACGAGTCGCGGGTCGGCGACGTGTTCGCACTCGGCGCGACCAGCTGGCGGATCGAGGACATCACCTTCGACCGGGTGCTGGTGACGCCCGCGTTCGGGCAACCGGGCCGGCTGCCCTTCTGGCACGGCGACGGGCTGGGCCGTCCCGCCGAACTCGGCGGCGCGCTCGGCGAATTCGTGCGGAAGGCCGGCCAGCACCCGGAGAATCTTGAAAAACTCACCTCGGCCGCCGGTTTAGACGCGTTCGCCACCGCGAACCTCGGCAGCCTGCTGGCCGAGCAAAACACCGCGACCGGACATCTGCCCACCGACAAAACGCTGGTGGTCGAGCGATTCCGGGACGAACTCGGCGACTGGCGGCTGGTGCTGCACTCCCCGTACGGGCTGCCCGTGCACGCGCCGTGGGCGCTGGCCATCGGCGCGCGGCTGCGCGAACGGTTCGGCGTCGACGTCGCGCCGAACGCCTCCGACGACGGCATCGTGGTGCGGCTGCCGGACACCACCGACGACCCGCCCGGCGCCGAGCTGTTCGTCTTCGAACCCGACGAGATCGACGACATCGTCACCGAACAGGTCGGCGGCTCCTCGCTTTTCGCGTCCCGCTTCCGCGAGTGCGCCGCGCGCGCCCTCCTGCTGCCGCGGCGCGATCCCGGCAAGCGCGCACCGCTGTGGCAGCAGCGGCAGCGGTCGGCGCAGCTGCTCGACGTGGCCCGGAAGTTCCCCGACTTCCCCATCCTGCTGGAGACGGTGCGCGAATGCCTGCGCGACGTCTACGACCTGCCGTCGCTGCGCGACCTGCTCGGCCGGGTGGCACGCCGCCAGCTGCGCCTGGTCGAGGTGGAGACCGCGACGCCGTCGCCGTTCGCCAATTCCCTGCTGTTCGACTACATCGGGCAGTTCATGTACGACGGGGACAGCCCGCTGGCCGAGCGCCGCGCGGCCGCGCTGTCGCTCGACTCGGGGCTGCTCGCCGAGTTGCTCGGGCGGGTGGAACTGCGTGAGCTGCTGGACGGCTCGGTCATCGAGCAGACCGAGCGGGAGTTGCAGCGGCTCACCCCGGAACGCCATGCCCGGGATGCCGAAGGTCTGGCCGATCTACTGCGGCTGCTCGGCCCGCTGACCGCCGCCGAGGCCGCCGAACGTTGCGTCGACGAGCCAACCGACTGGTGTGCCGAGCTGGTGAAATCACGCCGCGCACTGGAGGTTACGTTCGCCGGACAGCGCTGGTGGGCGGCCGTGGAGGACGCGTCCCGGCTGCGCGACGCGCTCGGCGTCCCGCTGCCGATCGGCACTCCGGCGGCCTTCATCGAACCCGTCGCCGATCCGCTGGGCGATCTGGTCGGCCGGTTCGCGCGCACGCACGGACCGTTCGGTACCGAGGCGGTGGCCGCCCGCTTCGGCCTCGGCACCGCCGTGGTCGCCACCGCACTGCACCGGCTGATCTCCGAGAAGCGCATCGTGGAGGGCGAATTCACGCCGGGTGCGGCGGGTTCGGAATGGTGCGACGCGCAGGTGCTGCGCCGGTTGCGCCGGCGCTCGCTGGCCGCCGCGCGGCACGAGGTCGAGCCGGTTTCGACGGCCACGTTCGGCCGGTTCCTGCCGGCCTGGCAGCACATCGGCACCGGTGAACTGCGCGGGGTCGACGGCGTCGCCACTGTCGTGGAACAGCTTGCGGGCGTGCCGATCCCGGCCTCGGCGTGGGAGTCGCTCGTCCTGCCCGCCCGGGTCCGGGACTATTCCCCCGCCATGCTGGACGAGCTGATGGCCACCGGCGAGGTCCTCTGGTCCGGCCACGGGTCGATCACCACCAAGGACGGCTGGGTCGCGCTCCATCTCACCGACCAGGCCCCGTTCACGCTGGCGCCGCCCGACGACATCGAATTGTCCGAGGTACAGCTGAACTTGCTCAACGCGCTCGGCGCCTCCCTCGCCCTCCCGGCCGCCGCGGAAACCCCGATACCGGTGCCGCACGGCGGTGGCGCGTACTTCTTCCGGCAGCTCTCCGATGCGACCGGATTGCTCGACGACACCCAGGTGGCGGCCGCACTGTGGGAATTGGTCTGGGCCGGAATGGTTTCCGGTGACACGTTCGCGCCGGTGCGGGCCATGCTGACCGGCACCGCGCGCACCACCACCGCCCATCGGACGCCGCGCCGGGCACCACGCGGCCGGGCGTATCTGCCGCGACCGAGCATGCCCAGCCGATCCGGTCCGCCCGCGGTGGCGGGGCGCTGGTCGCTGCTGCCCGAGCGGGTGGCGGACAACACCGTCCGGGCGCACGCGACGGCGGACATGCTGCTGGAACGCTACGGCGTGCTGACCCGGGGGTCGGTGCAGAACGAGGGCGTGCCCGGCGGTTTCGCGCTGATGTACCGGGTGCTCACCGAGTTCGAGGACCGGGGACGTTGCCGCCGTGGGTATTTCATCGATTCTCTAGGCGGCGCCCAGTTCTCCACCACCGACGTGGTGGATCGGCTGCGGTCGTTCGACGGCGAACGTAGCCGGCCCGGCGATACCCGGCCGCAGACCGGGAAGGCGCTCGCGTTGGCGGCGTGCGATCCGGCGAATCCGTATGGCGCCGGCCTGGCCTGGCCGAAAGGTGACGGCGACGGCGGACATCGACCCGGCCGAAAGGCCGGCGCGCTGGTCGTTCTCGTCGACGGCGAGCTGGTGCTCTACCTCGAACGCGGCGGCAAGACCCTGCTCACCTTCACCGAGGACCCCGACGCCCGCCGAGCCGCGGCCGGTGCCCTGGCCGACCTGGTGCACCATCGCCGCGTCGACTCCCTCGTCATCGACCGAGTCGACGGGGAAACCGTGCACGGCAACACCTTCGCGGGTTTCCTGACCGAAGCGGGCTTCTCCGCCACACCCCGCGGACTGCGCCTGCGGAGCCGCCCATGAACGGCTCGCGTTCGACCGGCCCCGGAATGCGCCATGCCTGAAGGGGACACGGTCTACCTTGCCGCCGCGCGACTCCGCGCGGCGCTGGAAGGTAAGACGTTGACCGCCAGCGACTTCCGCGTGCCGCGCTACGCGACCGTCGACCTGCGCGATCAGGTCGTGGAGAGCGTCGGCAGCTACGGCAAGCACCTGTTCATCCGGACACCCACGGTCACCATCCACAGCCACCTGAAAATGGAGGGCACCTGGCGGATCTTCCACTGCGGCCAGCGCTGGACCAAGCCGCGGGTGACCGCCCGGGTGGTGCTGCGCACGGACGAGGTGGAGGCCGTGGGGTTCTCGCTCGGCAAGGTGGAGGTCCTGCGCCTGGCCGACGAGCACACCGTCATCGATCACCTCGGACCCGACCTGCTCGGCCCGGATTGGGATGTGGCCGAAGCGGTCCGGCGACTGGAGCGATATCCGGAGCAGTCGATCGGCGGCGCGCTGCTGGACCAGCGGAACCTGGCCGGCGTCGGCAATGTCTTTCGCAGCGAGATCTGCTTCCTGCGCCGCGTCCATCCGGCCACCCCGGTCGGCCAGGTGCCCGACCTGCTCGCGCTGGTGAACGAGGCCCACCGGCTGCTCACCGAATCGGTCCGGAAACCACCGCGGCGCGAGTTGATCTACGGCCGCGCCCGACGGCCCTGCCAGCGCTGCGGCACCACCATCGTGACGCAGTTGTTCGGCGAACCCGCACCCGCCTCGGACCGGATGGCTTACCGCGAGCGCGGCATCTACTTCTGCCCCCGCTGCCAGCCGGTCCCCGGCAACTGAACAACGGACCGCTTCCCGCCAGCGGCCGAATCCCGCGAGAAAGTCCGTCGCGCGACCAAGCCGTTTGGTTCGCCGCACCGAATCAATTGTGCAACCGGACCAACCGCTCGGCGTGCCCACCGGCTATTACCCGCCCACCACTGTAATTTGCCACTCAGTTGCTAATGATCGGTGCGCTCGGCACGACTACATCCGTGGCAGTCACGACACAGCACAGGAGCAGGCCATGACGACGGTATCGAGATCGGGCAGACGACCGCTCCTCGCGATCGCCAACCGCCTCTTCTTCGCGGCGCTGGCCACCATGGCCACCGTGCTGTTCAGTTACCTGCTGCTGCATCCGAATTCGAATGCCCACACGCCGAAGGCGCCGCACCCGGCGATCTCCACGGAGTCGCCGCGACCTTGACGAACCGAGCCCTCCCCACCTAACTTACGGGATGTAAGTTATCGAGGAGCGCGGCATGAACGATCCCCGGCAGTATGTGGTCATCGGCGGCGGACTGGCCGGCCTCGCGGCCGCGGTCTGGCTGGCCGAAGCAGGCAAGCAGGTCACCCTGCTGGAACGTCGCGGCCGGCTCGGCGGGCGCACGCACGCCATGCGGGTCGACGCGGTCGACGACCCGCCGGACAACGGCCAGCACGTGATCGCCAGCGGCTACCACCACCTGTTCCGCTACCTCACCAGCGTCGGCACCCGCCGATACGTCGCCTTCCCGCACCATGCCACGCTGCGCTGGCCCGACGGCCGCAGCGTCACCATGAGCACCAAGGGTCTCGGCGCGCTGCGCACACTGGCCGGCGCACACCCCGACGCCACCGCGATCGAACGCGTCCGCGCCACCGTCGCCACCCTCAGGCTCGGCTGGCAATGCCTGCACCAGCCGGCCGACCTGCCCGGCCTGACCACCGAGCAGTGGTTCAACCGCGTCGGCATGCCCGCGAAAGCCCGTGAGGCACTCTGGGATTGGCTCGCTCTCGGCGTCGCCGCCGAACCGGTGCAGCAGGAGTCGGCGAAGGTGCTCGCCGACGTGATGGCCACCGGCATCCGCCTCGGCATCAAACACCGGCGACCAGCCACCATCGGCTACCCGACCACCGATCTGGACACCCTCTACATCACCGGCGCGCTGAAAGTCTTTGCGCGGCACGGGGTCGAGGTGCGGCATCGCGCTGTCGCCCGGCGAGTCCATATCGCCGACGGCCGGGTCACCGGGGTGGCACTGGCCGACGGAGCCACCGTCCCCGCGGACGCGGTGGTGTGCGCCGTGCCCAACTCCAACATCAACGGCCTGCTCGACGACCTGCCCGAGCATCCCGAAATCTACGCTGCCGCAGATAAACTCGGCTACACCCCGATCGTCAGCACCAACCTGTACCTGGACCGCCCGCTCGGCACCACCGCCGAATTCGAGGCACTGATCGGCGGCAACGGCGTGATCGACGAGGTCTTCGATCGCCAGCGCATGACCGGCCGCAAGACCGACCGGGCCTGGCTCTACTGCCTGACCACCAGCGGCGCGTACGAACAGATCCACAAGACCAACGAGGAGATCGTCGCGGAGCAAATCGACCTGCTCCGTCGCTACTACCCCGCCGCCGAAACCGCGAAAGTGATTCAGGGACACGTAGTTCGGATGCCGAAGGCGACCTTCTCCCAGGTGGTCGGCACGCACGCGCTGCGCCCCGGCCAGCGCACCTCGGTGCCGACGCTGGTGCTGGCCGGCGACTGGACCGCCACCGACTGGTCCGCGACCATGGAAAGCGCAGTACAGAGCGCGGCCAGGGCGGTCGATCTGCTGCTTGCGCTACCGTCGGTGCGGTGAGCACGGATCGCGCCACGTCCCCATACGTTGCCCAGCCCTCGACCGGCCGGCCGGCGCCCAAGCGCCGGATGTCGGCGGCGGACCGGCGGGCTCAGCTGCTAGACGTCGCGCGCGACATCGTGGCCGCCGACGGCTTCGGCGCGGTCAGCATCGACCGGGTGGCACGCGAGTCCGATGTCGCCCGCGCGCTGGTGTATCAGCAGTTCACCGACCTGTCCGGACTGATGACCGCGCTGCTCGACCGGGAGTCGGCGATCGCACTGGCCGGGGTCGGCAGCGTCGACTGGTCCGAGGCGGTCGAGGTGGACCAGGTCGGCCGGGGCATTCTCGCCTACCTGCATGCCGCCCCGACCAGTTGGCGGATCATCCTCAGCCCGCCCGACGGCGGCCCGCCCGATCTACGCGACCGGCTCGAACTCGGCCGGTCCTACGCGCGGGCGATCGGCGCGCGGCACCTGTCCCGCTACGCGGGCGTCACCGTCGACCCGGACGGCCCGACCGAGCGGATCCTGCTCGCCGCGATGGAGGAGCTGGCCAGGCTGCACCTCACCGATCCGGAGCAGTACCCGGACGAACTGGTGCTGCGCTATCTGCGTTCGCTGGTCGGCTGGGCGATGCGGCTGGAAGCACCGCACTGAGCTGCGGCGTCTCCCTGCCTCACGAAAATCTCACGGACAGTTCGGTTTCCTACTCACCAGGCGCGGATCCCGCGCCGGGGAGAAAGGAAACACCATGAAGATCAGCACCCTGCTCGCGGCCGTCGCGCTCTCGGCAGGCCTCGTCGCCGGAGGGTCGGCGGTGGCCAATGCGGAGACGATCTACGTCGGCACCTACGGCACCGAGGCGGCCTGCCGGGCGGACGGCGCGAACGCCCCCGCGCACCCGGATTGGAAGTGGTGGGAGTGCCAGCAGACGCCGACCGGTGAGTGGGATCTGTACTACTCCACGAACTGATCGTCGCGGCGCCGGACCGCAATCCGGCCTGTTCCGATCCGTCATCCCGACGGTCGCCCGGGATGACGGATCGGTCCTGTTCGAAATGACCTATTCTCTGATCTCGTGCGTGTGCTGGTGGTCGAGGACGATGAGGGTCTCGGCAATGAGGTCGTCGCCGGGCTGCGCTCGGCGGGTTTCGCCGTCGACCTGGCCTACCGGCTCGCGGACGCGGACCTGAAGATCGCCGTCAACACCTACGACGTGCTCGTCGTCGACCGCGGCCTGCCCGACGGCGACGGCCTGCACCTGGTCGCCGCGCAACGCGCCGCGGGCCAGCGGGTGCCGGTGCTGATGCTCACCGCACGCGACGGATTGGCCGACCGGATAGCCGGATTCGAGCACGGCGCCGACGACTACCTGGTCAAACCGTTCGCCCTGCCCGAGCTCGCCGCCAGGGTGCGCGCGCTCAGCCGCCGGCGCGAACATCCCGCGCCGGCCCGCCTGGTCCTGGGCGATATCGATATCGACCTGCCGCGCCGGCGCGTGCAACGCGCGGGCATCCTGCGCTCGCTGACCCCCAAGGAATTCGCCGTGCTCGAGCTGCTCGCCACCCGCGCGGGCAGCGTGGTCTCGCGCACCGAGCTCATCGAGTGCTGCTGGGACGAGATGGCCGAGCCCGCCTCGAACGTGGTGGACGCGGTGATCGCACAGCTGCGGCGCAAACTCGGGCCGCCGCAGGTGATCGAGACCGTGCGCGGCACCGGCTTCATGATCGGAAGTGCACCATCCGCCCGCTGATCCCCGGGACCGCCACGGCGCCCGGCCGCTTCGCGAACGCCCAGCCCGCCGTGGCCAGGCTGCGCCGCACCCGTTGGCTGCTGACCGCCCTCATCACCGTCATCACCGCGACCTGCCTGGTCATCCTCGGCGTCCTCGCCGCGACCATCGATGCCCGCTCGCGCCACAACGCCGTCGACAACAGCCTCGACCGGG
The DNA here is from genome assembly GCF_042871115.1 of Nocardia sp. NPDC006044. Taxonomy (NCBI): domain Bacteria; kingdom Bacillati; phylum Actinomycetota; class Actinomycetes; order Mycobacteriales; family Nocardiaceae; genus Nocardia; species Nocardia sp. NPDC006044. Next base: position 508,662 of record NZ_JBIAID010000005.1, on the reverse strand, counting down.
TGGTGACCGGACTCTGGCGCAGCATCGACTTCGACCCCGACACCCAGGCCATCGACCTCGCATTGGTCGAACGCGACGACCTGGCCAACGGCGAGACCGCGGTCATGATCGTCACCAACGACGACAACGGGCACTGGCGCGAGATCTACGGGCACCTGCGTTCCTGGCTGCCGTCGAGCAATGGCGCGGAGGCCCTGGCCGACGATGCCGTGCGGGCCACCGGAATCGTCTTCCAGGACAGCTACGACAGCGCGGGCCGTCCGGTGCGGTTGGCGGCCACGCCGATCTTCTGGGACGACACGACAACCCGGGCGGTCGTCGTCGCGGGGACGAATCCCGGCCGGGTGGACCGTGATCGGGCACTGCTCCTGTGGGCGCTGTTCGTCGGCGGGCTCACCCTGGTCGTGCTGTCCGCCCTTGCCGCGCATGCGCTTTCGGGGCGAAGCATGCGTCAGGCGCTGCTGCTCGTCGAGGAGCAGGAACGGTTCCTCGGCGACGCCGCGCACGAATTGCGCACGCCGCTGACCACTTTGGGCTTGGTCACCGCCCCGCGCCGGCGCAACCCGCACGAGGTGGAGCGGGCGCTGGCCGACGCGGGTGAGCTGGGGACGCGGATGGAGCGGATCGTGGCGGGCCTGCTCGCGCGGGCCAGGATGCAGGCGGGGGTGACGACGATGGAGCGGGTGCAGTTGCTGCTCGATCAGCTCACCGAGTCGGTCGCCGAGGAGTTCAAGGCGAATGTGGTTGTGCACAGCAGTCCCACGGTGGTGGTCGGCGACCCGAACCTGCTCGGCCTCGCGGTGCGCAACCTGATCGAGAACGCGATCACGCACGGCGCGATCAATCCCGGTGCGCCGGTGGAGGTGCACGTCGCGGAGGGGCGGGTCACCGTGCGCGATCACGGTGCGGGATTGAACCCGCAGCTGTCGAGCAATCCATTCGCGCGCGGCGTCACCGGCGGACGCGGCAGCGGCATCGGGCTGGCGCTGGTGGCGTGGATCGCCGAATTGCACGGCGGCACCGCGACTATGGAGCCCGCGCCGGGCGGCGGCACCCTCGCGACCATCGCGCTGCCCCCGCCCGGTCTCGCCTGACTACCGGTTCGCCTGCCGCACTTCCTTGTTCGGCACGCCGTCGGCCGGCACCGGCTCCAGAATCTCCGGGCGCGGTTCCGGGGCCGCGATGCGCAGCGCGTCGGCGGAGTTGTCATCGGGCTGGGTCTGCGAACGGATCTCCGCCTCGACCCGGGCGCGGTAAGTCGTTACCTCCCGCTCGATTTCGGCGGCGTCCCAGCCGAGGATCGGCGCGACCAGCTCGGCCACCTGGGCGGCGCAGTCGGCGCCGCGGTCCGGGAACTCGATGGAGATCCGCATGCGCCGGGCCAGGATGTCGTCCAGGTGCAGCGCGCCCTCGGCCGCGGCCGCGTACACCGCCTCCACCTGCAGGTACGACGGCGCGGCGGTAATGGGTTGCAGCAGTTCGGGTTTGCCGTCGGCCAGGGCCATCACCTCGTCGATCAGCGAGCCGTAGCGGTCCAGCAGATGCTTGATCCGGTACGGGTGCACGCCGTATTCCTCGGCCAGCTGCACCGTCTGATTGACCAGCGCGAAATAACCGTCGGCGCCGAGCAGCGGCACCTTCTCGGTGATCGACGGCGAGACGCGAGCCGGAATGTCCTGCGCCGCTTCGTCCACGGCGTCGTAGGCCATCACCCGGTAGGTGGTGTACTTGCCACCCGCGATGCTGACCAGACCCGGCGCGACGCGCGCGACGGCGTGTTCGCGGGACAGCTTGGAGGTCTCGTCGCTCTCCCCCGCCAGCAGCGGGCGCAGGCCGGCGTAGACACCGTCGATGTCGTCGTGGGTGAGCGGGGTGACCAGCACCTCGTTGACCCGTTCGAGCAGATAGTCGATGTCGGCCTTGGTCGCCGCGGGGTGGGCGAGGTCGAGGTTCCAGTCGGTGTCGGTGGTGCCGATGATCCAGTGGGTGCCCCACGGGATGACGAACAGCACCGAGGTCGGGGTGCGCAGGATGATCGCGGCGTCGCTGACGATGCGGTCGCGCGGCACCACGATGTGCACGCCCTTCGACGCCCGGACGTGGAAGTGACCGCGCTGGTGGGCCAGCGCCTGCACCTCGTCGGTCCACACGCCGGTCGAGTTGATCACCACGTGCGCGCGGATGTCGGCGGTGCGGCCGTCCTCGCTGTCGCGCACCTGCACGCCGACCACCCGGTCCGCCTCGCGCAGGAAGCCGACCACCTGGGTGGAGGTGCGGATCACCGCGCCGTAATGCGCAGCGGTGCGGGCGACGGTCATGGTGTGGCGGGCGTCGTCGACCACCGTGTCGTAGTAGCTGATGCCGCCGATCAGCGCGCCGCGCTTCAGGCCCGGGGCCAGGCGCAGTGCCCCCATCCGGGACAGATGCCGTTGGCCGGGAACGGATTTGGCGCCACCCATGGTGTCGTAGAGCATCAGTCCGGCCGCGACATACGGGCGCTCCCACGCGCGGTGGGTGAGCGGGTAGAGGAAGCGCAGCGGCTTCACCAGGTGCGGCGCCAGCGCGGACATGGCCAGCTCGCGCTCCTTCAGCGCCTCGCGGACCAGGCCGAACTCCAGCTGCTCCAGATAGCGCAGGCCGCCGTGGAACATCTTCGACGACCGGCTCGACGTGCCGGAGGCGAGGTCACGGGCCTCGACCAGGGCGACCTTCAGCCCACGGGTGGCCGCGTCCAGCGCGATGCCCGCGCCGACCACCCCGCCGCCGATCACGACCACATCGAAGTGGTCCTTGCCGAACCGCTCCCAGGCCGTCCTGCGCTGCTCCGGACCGAGGAACTGGGATTCCGGTTTCTTGGTCATGCTCGAACTCCTCCAGCCGCGGGTCGACGACGTAGTGGTCTTTATCGGGCATTCGATCGAGCTGCTCTGGCTACAGGCTATGCCAGTGGCCGCGGATCTCTTCGACCACGGCCTCGCTCGTGTCGTGCGGCACTACTCGTCGGTAACTGACATCGACCCTAATCGAGCGGCCCGCGGACGGCGATGTGATCCGCGACCCGCACCCGCGAACGCCACAATCGGCCACACCGGGGCGTGGGTTTAGTAACCTGCACGAATGCGTCGCTATGTGGCCGCCATCGACCAGGGCACGACTTCGAGTCGGTGCATCGTCTTCGATCGGCAGGGGCGCGTCGTCGGCGTGGCCCAGCGAGAGCACGAACAGATCTTCCCGAAACGGGGCTGGGTCGAGCACGATGCCGAAACCATCTGGAAAAACACCGAATTCGTGCTCGGCGAGGTGCTGAAGCAGAACAAGCTCAGCAGCGACGACATCGCGGCGGTCGGCGTCACCAATCAGCGCGAGACCACCGTGGTGTGGGATCGCGCCAGCGGCAAGCCGATTCACCACGCCATCGTCTGGCAGGACACCCGCACCGACCGGCTGACCACCGAACTCGGCGGCGACATCGGGCCGGCCCGCTATCAGGAACGCACCGGCCTGCCGCTGTCCACCTACTTCGCCGGGCCCAAGCTGCGCTGGATCCTGGACAACGTCGAGGGCGCGCGCAAGCGGGCCGAGGCGGGTGAGCTGTGTTTCGGCACCATGGACAGCTGGGTGCTGTGGAACCTGACCGGCGAGCACATCACCGACGTCACCAACGCCTCGCGCACCATGCTGATGGATCTGAATACCCGGCAATGGGATTCGGAGATCTGCGCGGAATTCGGCGTACCGGAGTCGCTGCTGCCCGAAATCCGTAGCTCCTCCGAGGTTTACGCGGAGATCACCTCCGGACCGCTGAAGGGCATCCCGGTCGCGGGCATCCTCGGCGACCAGCAGGCGGCCACCTTCGGCCAGGCCTGCCTGTCCCCCGGCGAGGCCAAGAACACCTACGGCACCGGCAATTTCATGCTGCTCAACACCGGAACCACCCCCGTGGTCAGCAAGCACGGGCTGCTCACCACCGTCTGCTATCAGCTCGGCGACGAGCCGGCCGTGTACGCACTGGAGGGCTCGATCGCGGTCACCGGCTCACTGGTGCAATGGTTCCGGGACAACCTGGGCATCATCTCCTCGGCCGACGAGATCGAACCGCTGGCCCGCAGCGTCGAGGACAACGGCGGCGCCTACTTCGTGCCGGCGTTCTCCGGGCTGTTCGCGCCGCGCTGGCGGCCGGACGCGCGCGGTGTCATCGCCGGGCTCACCCGGTTCGTGAACAAGGCCCACCTGGCGCGAGCCATCTTGGAGTCCACCGCTTTTCAGACCCGCGAGGTGGTCGACGCGATGCGCGCCGACGCCGAATCCGAACACCTCGACCTCGAACTGACCACCCTGAAGGTGGACGGCGGCATGGTCGGCAACGACCTGCTCATGCAGTTCCAGTCCGACATCCTCGACGTACCCGTGGTGCGCCCCGTGGTCAACGAGACCACCGCGCTCGGCGCCGCCTACGCCGCCGGCCTCGCCGTCGACTATTGGTCCGGCACCGACGACATCCGCGAGAACTGGGCCGCCGACAAGACCTGGGAGCCGACGATGTCCGCCGAGGACCGCGACGAACACCTGAAGTCCTGGAACAAGGCCGTCGAGCGCACCTACGACTGGGCCGACTGACTACCCGGCCGCGCGGGCCAGACGGTCGATGGCCTCGGTCAGGATCGCGGCGTCGGCGGTGGTGAAGCACATGCGCATCGAGTTGCGGTAGCCGCCGTCGACGGCGAAGGCGGAGCCCGGGACGTAGGCGACACCGGCCTCGAGGGCGCGGGGCAGCAGCGTCTGGGTGTCGGTGCCGTCGGTGAAGTCGGCCCAGACGAACATGCCGCCGGTCGCGTCGGTGCACTGGATGCGGTCGCCGAATCGGGCGCGCACCGCGTGCACCAAGGCCTTCGCGCGGGTGCCGTAGACGGTGCGGACGTTGTCGACATGTGCGGTCAGCCAGGTCTCGTCGGCGAGCAGGTCGGCGGCGATCTGCTGGGTCAGCGCCGAACCACAAAGGTCCGCACCCTGTTTCAGCAATTCCACCGCGCGGCACACCGAGTCCGGGGCGACCATCCAGCCGACGCGCAGCGAGGGCGCGAGGATCTTCGAAGCACTGGATAGTCGAATCACGTTGCGGGAGTAGGTCGCCACCGGAGCGGGCGCGGGGTGGTCGAACCACAGCTCGCCGTACGGGTCGTCCTCGATCACCCAGAAGCCGTGCGCGTCAGCGAGTTCCGCGAGCCGGGCGCGGCGTTGCGGGCTCATGGTCACGCCGCCGGGATTGTGGAAGTTGCTCACCGTGTGCACCACGGCGGGGCGTTCGCCGCGCGCCAGCAGCTCCGCGAGCACATCGGTGCGCATGCCCTCGGCATCGAGCGGCACCGCGACGATCCGCGCGCCGGCGGCCCGAAAGACCTGGAGCGCACCGACATACGCCGGATCCTCGACGACGACCAGCGCGCCTGGGTCGAGCAGCACCTCGGCCAGCAACGACAGCGCCTGCTGCGAGCCGTGCGTCACGAAGACCTCGTCGAGGTCGACCGCCCGGCCCAGCCGAGCCGATTCGCGTTCGGTGAGCACCGCGCGCAGCGGCCGCCAGCCCGGCGACTCGGTGTATTGCAGGCAGGCCGCGCTGCTCAGCGCCGCGTCCGCCGCGGCGGCGATCCGCTCGCGCGGCATCAGCTCCGCATCGGGCAACCCGCCGGCCAGGCCGATGATCTCGGCGCGCGTGGTGAGCTTCAGCAGGTCACGAATCGCCGAACTCTGCAGACCGCCGAGCTTGGCCGCGAGCGGTGGGATGGTCGGCGACATGGAAACCTCCGAACGGACGCCAAGGGGACGCGAGATCTCACTGTCCCACAGCGTTACCAGGATATGAAATTACTTTCTCACTATCTGAGACTATTCACCGCGCTTGTCGATCGAGTACAGCAGGTTCTTGCCGTCCCGCAGCACCGTGGTGATGGTCTGCGGATAGAGCTGCTCGGTCCCGTCGGGCCGGAATTCGCGCAGGTCGACCGCGTAGGTGCCGGTGGCCAGTTCGGAAATCTTCAGGCAGTGCGTGGTGCCCTTGGGCACTTGCTCATCGATGCCCTTCTGGATGACGTCCGCGGGCGACACGTTCAGTGTGTCGTCGGCGACGAACTTGCGGGCATTCACCCCGCTGCGCAGCACATAGAAGGCGTACTGGAAGCCGAGAATCGCGCCGGGCCCGGAGTTGGTGTCGCCATTGCCGTTGCCGACGGTCACCTTGCCGTCCTTGCTGATGCTGGTCGGGCAACTCAGCCCGGCGCTCGTGCTCGCCACGGGCGGGGCCGGGTTGTCGTTGCCGCTGTCCTTGGACACCATGATGACGGTCACCGTCAGCCCGACCAGGATGACCACCGCGAGGAGGCCGGCGAGCACATTGCGCCCGGTGTGCGAGCCGGATTTGCGCACCGGGGCCTGCGGGGCGGCCGGCGTGGCCGGGGTCAGCATCTTGGCGATCGGATCATCCGACCAGGACAGGCTCGGCGAGGTCAGCGGCGGCGGCTTCGGCACGCTGCCGGTATCGGTCGGGCGGGTCCACCACGAGTCCTTGTCGGCGTCGGCGGCCTGCTCCCGATCGACCGGCGGCACCCGCGGCGGAACCGGCGGCGTGGGCCGCGGCTCGGGGAACGACGTCGAGTCCGGTGCCCGGTACTGCGGTGCGGGCGGCGGGGTCGGGCCCGAATCGGCGGCGGGCCGCCAGACCAGTTCGGGATGGTCACCCGTCTGCTCCGTCGTCTGCCAGCGCGGACCGGTATCCCCCATGGGCGGGCCGAATTCCGAAACCGGCGGACCGAATTCCGAGACGGGAGGTCCGAATTCTGAGACAGGCGGGCCGAATTCACCCACCGGGGGGCCGAAATCCGACGCGGACTGGTCGTCGGATTCCTTCTCCCTCGGATCACCCTCGGAGGTCACACCCAATCCTTTCCCCAAGACACGCGTATGGGGCGGTCGTGAACGACCGCCCCACCCGTCGAATCAGCCCCAGTCAGTCTCAGTACTGGAGTGAACCACCCCACTGGGTGGTGACACCACCCACGTCGACCGTTTGCGGAGCGAGATCGCCCGGCTGCAGCGGAAGTTTAACCTGCGCGGCCGCTTCGAGCGCCGCGGCGCCGCCCGGCTGTTCCTTGATCCAGTCCTCGACCGCCGCCTTGGCCAGGTTGGCCTGGGTGGTGTCGAACACGGAGATCGTCTTGTTGTCGGCCAGGCCGACGCCACCGGTGTAGGTGGTTACCTTGACGGTGTTGGCGTCGACGTATTCCACCGACACACCGGCCTCACCGGCGCCGGCCGGGGTGCGGTACCCGATGGTGCCGACGTAGCCGGACTCGTTGTTGAAGTGGTGCGTGTTGGCCACGTAGCCCGGCAGCACCGCGCCGCCGTCGACGTTCGCGCCGATCTCCTGGTGCGGACCGGTCATCTCGACGACCGGCGCCGGCGGGGCGGCCTGCAACTGCGGAGACTGCCAGCGCGGCTGCTGCTGCGGCTGGATCAGCGTCTCCGGCTGCTGGGCCTGGTTGTTCTGATCACCCGGCGTGGTCTGGGTGCCCGGAGCGCTCGGCGCGGTCTGGGTACCCGGGGTGCCCGGCGTGGTCTGCGTGCCCGGCTGCGCGGGCGTGGCCGCACCCGGCTGACCGGGCTTCTGCTCACCCGGCTGATCCGGCACGATCGCGGGCTGCGGCTGATTCGACTGACCCGGCACCGGCAGCGGCGCGACGCGCGGGGTGGTGACACCCGGCTGGGTCGGCTGGGCCAGCTTCGGATCCTTGTTCGGATTCGGCATGACCGGATCCGGCGTGTTCACGCCCGGCTGCCCCGGCGTGGTGACGCCGGGCTGGCTCGGCGGCTGCTGCGGATTGGTCGGGCCCGGCGTCGCGGTGCCCGGGCTCGGTGGCGTCTCCGGGTTCACGACTCCCGGCTGGGCCGGCGAAGGACTCGGCGGCGCGGTGGTGGGAGGAATGCTCGGATCACCAGGAGCGGCCCCCGCCGGCGCGGCCAAGAGAGAGGCCACAGCGGCCGCGGCGGCCAGTGGCAACGAGGTGCTCGCCATCGCTCGCTGCGCCCGACTCGGCTTACGATGTTTCACTTTTCGTATTCCCTTTCCCGGGTGTGACCTGGAGTTCAGTCACACTCAGTTGTCTCTGACGAGACGCCCGGTCGCCGAACGACGCGAAGGTCGTTCGACGTGTCGACTGGGAAAAGAACCATCCCCCCGAACACCGAACCACGCGACCGCCCGCCGATCGCATCTCTGCGGGAAGTGAACCATATGTAGACCTGATGAGCAATGTGAATCAAAACTTCAGGCTGCACGAACGGTGCTGAACCGCAAGACCATTCGAACCACGTTCGCGCACCGCGTCCACGGACGCGTCGATATCGGTCCCCAGTTGCCCTCGGCGGGGCATCAGTCCAGGTCGTCGTGCCGCATCAGCTGGCGGGCCGCCTCGGTCACCGAACCGGTCAGCGACGGGTACACCGAGAAGGTCTGGGCCAGATCGTTGACGGTGAGGTTGTTCTGCACCGCAAGCGCGATCGGCAAGATCAGCTCGGACGCGATCGGCGCGACCACCACGCCGCCGATGACCACGCCGGTGGCCGGGCGGCAGAAGATCTTCACGAAGCCCCGGCGCAAGCCCGACATCTTGGCTCGCGGGTTGGTGTTCAGCGGCAGCATCACCGTGCGCGCCGGGGTCTCGCCGTTGTCGATCGCGGTCTGGCTGACGCCGACCGTGGCGATCTCCGGGCGGGTGAACACCGCGGACGCCACCGTCTTCAGCCGGATCGGGCTGACGCCCTCGCCGAGCGCGTGGTACATCGCGATCCGGCCCTGCATCGCGGCCACCGAGGCCAGCGGCAGCAGGCCGGTGCAGTCGCCGGCCGCGTAGATGCCGGGCACCGAGGTGCGCGAAACCCGGTCGACCCGCAGATAACCGCCGCGGTCGAGTTCGATGCCGACCCGATCCAGGCCGAGGCCATCGGTATTGGGGGTGGAGCCGACGGTCATCAGCGCGTGCGACCCGGCGACGGTCCGGCCGTCGGCCAGCTTGACCACCACGCCCTCGGCGGTGCGCTCCACCGCGTCGGCGCGCGCGTGCTTCACCAGCTCGACGCCGCGCTCGGCGAGCGCGTCCTCCAGCACCAGGGCCGCGTCGGCGTCCTCGCCGGGCAGCACCCGGTCGCGACTGGAGACCAGCCGGACCCGCACTCCCATTTCGGTATACGCGGAGACGAACTCGGCGCCGGTGACGCCGGAACCGACGACCACCAGGGTCTCCGGGAGTTCTTCCAGGTCGTAGAGCTGGCGCCAGTTGAGGATCCGCTCACCGTCGGGCTCGGCGCCCGGCAACACGCGCGGGCTCGCGCCAGTGGCGATCAACACAACCTCGGCCTCGATGGTCATCTCGGTGCCGTCGGCCAGCTTGGCCAGGACCTGATGCGCGGCCAGTCCGGTGGAGGCGTCGGTCAGCTCCGCGCGACCGGACAGCACGGTGACGCCGACGGTCTGCAATTTGGACCGGATGTCCGAGGACTGGGCCAGCGCCAGCGCCTTCACGCGGCCGTTCACCTCGGCCAGCTGCACGGTCGCCTGGTTCGGATCGAGGGTGATGCCGAGATCGCGGGCGCGGCGCAGGTCGGTGCGCACGCCGGTGGAGGCGATGAACGTCTTCGAAGGGACGCAGTCCCAGAGCACACATGCCCCGCCGATGCCGTCGCTATCGATCAGCGTCACCGACGCACCGTGCTGGGCGGCCACCAGCGCCGCCTCGTAACCGGCCGGTCCGCCACCGATGATCGCTATGCGGGTCATGGATACCTCCGCTTCTGGTTGCGCACCGGGATCTCCGGTACCTGTCAACGTTATCGGGCGAGGTCCGCCCAGCCGTCGCCCGGCCAGCACCCCCCGCGGAATCGGTACGCGATACGCGTCCGCACCGGGTCGCCGCGCCCGGAACGCGCCACCGGAATACCGCATCTGGCCGGGATGGAGTCGATCCCCCGATGTTATTGGCTACCCTTCTCTGGTGCCGATCTACGCCGCCTACGGGTCCAACATGGACTCAACCCAGATGCTCGAGCGCTGTCCGCACTCGCCCATGTCCGGAACGGGCTGGTTGGAGGGCTGGCGGCTCACCTTCGCTGGTGACGACATCGGCTGGGAGGGACCGCTGGCGACGGTGGTCGAGGAGCCCGGCTCCCGAGTTTTCGTCGTCCTCTACGACGTGTCGCCGGAAGACGAACAGCGGCTGGACCGCTGGGAGGGTTCGGACTTCGGGATCCACAAGAAGATCCGGCTGCGCGTCACGCACAGCGAGAGCGGCGCCGAACCGACGCTGGCCTGGCTGTACGTGCTCGACGCGTACGAGGGCGGCCTGCCCTCGGCCCGCTACATCGGAGTCATCGCGGACGCGGCCGAAAAGGCCGGTGCGCCCGAGGATTATGTGCATTCCCTGCGCACGCGCAACAGCCGCAACGTAGGCCCCGGCAACTTCGGCTGACCAACGGACGACGTGGCCGGCCCGAACGGGCCGACCACGTCGCAGGTTTCGGGAATCAGCGCGCCGTCTCGGGCTGAGCGCTGAGCACGATATTCGTCAGCACCCGCACGCCCACCGCGAGCGCCCGCTCGTCCAGGTCGAAGGTCGGCTGGTGCAGATCGAGCTGCTCGCCGTGCCCGGACCAGACGCCGAGGCGCGCCATCGCGCCGGGCACCTCCTCCAGGTACCAGGAGAAGTCCTCGCCGCCACCGGATTGCATGGTGTCGGCCAGCGCGTCCGGTCCGATCTTGCGGATCGCGTCCTCGAACATCCGGGTGGACTGCTCGTCGTTGACCACCGGCGGCACGCCGCGCCGGTAGTTCAGCTGGTACCGCACGCCGGTCGGGGCGAGCAGGCCGTCGACGATCTCGCGGACCATCGGCTCCAGCAGCGACCAGGTCGCGTGATCGCCGGTGCGGACGGTGCCGGTGAGCATGCCGGTCTGCGGAATCGCGTTGGGCGCCTTGCCCGCACTCACCGCGCCCCACACCATGACCGTGCTGGTGCGCGGATCGATGCGGCGGCTGAGCAGACCCGGCAGACCGGTGATCACGGTGCCGATCGCGTAGACCAGATCGCTGGTGAGGTGCGGACGCGAGGTGTGCCCGCCCGGGGAATCCAGCACCAACTCGACCGTGTCGGCGGCCGAGGTGATCGCGCCGACTCGGATGCCGACCCGGCCCACCTCCAGCCGAGGATCGCAGTGCAGCGCGAAGATTCGCTCCACCCCCTCCATCGCACCGGTGGCGACCACGTCGATCGCGCCGCCCGGCATGACCTCCTCGGCGGGCTGGAACACCAGTCGCACGCCGACCGGCAGTTCCGGCACCTCGGCCAGCGCGAGCGCGGTGCCGAGCAGGATCGTGGTGTGCGCGTCGTGGCCGCAGGCGTGCGAGACGCCGGGCACGGTGGAGGCGAAGCTCAGTCCGGTGAACTCCTGCAACGGCAGCGCGTCCATGTCGGCGCGCAGGCCGATGCGCGGGCCCTCGGGCCCGATGTCGCAGATCAGGCCGGTGCCGCCGGGCAGCGGCTGCGGCGTCAGGCCGGCCTTGATCAGCCAGGAAGAAACGAATTCGGTGGTGGCGAACTCGGTGCGGGACAGTTCCGGGTTGGCGTGGATGTGCCGGCGGAACTGCACGAGGTCTAACGCGTGCTCGGCCAGCCAGCCCTCTACTGATCCCAAACCTGTTCCTACGGTGCTCGGCAATACGATGTCCGCCGGGTCTTCGGCCAGGGCGCAGGCCCCGGCCTCGATTCCCGTCGCCCGCTCCGCCGAACGGCCGGTAGTGCTCACGCCTCCGCCTCGCTGTCGCTCGGCTCCGCCGCGCGCACCGGGCGCACTGTGCCCCCGGTTCGCTCGCTGCGCTCCCTCACTTGAATATCCTCCTGTCGTTGAACGAGCCGTTGCAACAACCTGTCTCTGTGTTCTTCATCGCCGGCAGCGGTGATCGCGGTACGCGCGAGTGCGAGCGCACCATCGACAACCGCACGATCCGCCGAAGCGTTGACGCTCGCCGCGGCGAAGCCGGGCTGGTGCGTCACCGCGCCACCGGCATCAATGCCGATGACCGGGTGGATGCCCGGAATGACGTTGGTGACGTTGCCCATGTCCGTGCTTCCGAGCGGCCGCTGTGCCTCGAGCTCGGGTGCGATCGGCACTCGTCCCAAACCGGTTATCTGCTCGCGGTAGGCAAACAGTAACGCCGGATCGGGCGTCAGCTCGGTATATGTCGGCGCGACAGTCCGGATTTCCTGGGTGCAGCCGGTCGCAAGGGCACCGGCCTCGAAACACGCCGACGCTCGTCGCATCAGATTGTCGAGAGATGCGGAGTCGACTGCGCGTAGGTAATACAGCAGTTCCGCACGTCCGGGCACGATGTTGGGGGCCACGCCACCATCGCCGACTATACCGTGAAGTTGCTGACCAGGCTGGAGATGCTGTCTCAGCAATCCGAGAGCTACCTGGGTGACGGTGACCGCGTCACCCGCGTTGCGGCCCAGTTCCGGCGCGGCGCTGGCATGCGCCTCGCGGCCGTGGAACACGATGGACAGGTCGGCCATCGCCAGCGAGCGCGCGCCCACGATGTCGAACGGGCCGGGATGCACCATCATCGCCATCGCCACGTCGTCGAACACGCCCCGCTCGAGCATCAGCACCTTGCCGCCGCCGCTCTCCTCGGCGGGCGTGCCGAGCACCAGCACGGTGAGCCCGAGCGCGTCCGCGACCTCGGCCAGGCCGAGCGCGGCGCCGACCGCCGAGGCGGCAATGATGTTGTGCCCGCACGCATGTCCCATGCCGGGCAGCGCGTCGTACTCCGCGCAGATGCCGACGGTGAGCGGGCCGCTGCCGAAGCTCGCGCGGAACGCGGTCGGTAATTCGGCCACGCCGGTGGCGACCTCGAAGCCGCGTTCGGCGAGCGGCGCGATGATCTTCGCGACGCTCCTGGTCTCCTCGAACGCGAGTTCCGGTTCGGCGTGAATCGAGTGCGAAAGATCGATCAGCTGGTCGAGCGCGGACTTGATCGCCGCGTCCGACTGCCGCATGGCATCGGCGCGCTCGACGTCATCGTCGATGCGCGATTCCTGGTGCCCGCTGCGCGGTGGTGGCATGGAACACAGTCTTACACTCGCCCGCAAACCGGGCGCAGCGCATATCCGTCCAGCGAACCGCGGGGCGCCGCGTTCCGCGGCACCGAACCGACCGAACGGCCGTCCGGCTAGCCCGTGGCGAAGGCGAGGTTCTCCGGCGTGGTCGGCACCGCGAGACCGGCCAGCGCCTTGGCGTGCAGCGCGCGCTTGATCACCGGCAGGTTCGGCTTGCGGTTGCTCGCCAATGCCGCGGCCTTGGCCACCGCGGTCGCCAGCAACGACTCCGCGTCGGCCTTGCCGTCGACGATGCCCGCGGCGATCGCCTCGTCGGCCGGGTAGCGGTAGCCGGTGGTCATCGCCTGCACGCAGACCTGGTTGCTCAAGCGCTCGGTGAGCAGGGCGTTCATCCCGACGGTGAACGGCATGCCGAGGTGCACCTCGGGCAGGCAGTAGAAGCCGCGGTCGGCACGCATCACCCGGAAGTCGTGCGAGGTGGCCAGCATGGCGCCCGCCCCGAACGCGTGGCCGTTCATCGCGGCGACGGTCGGCATCGGGAACTGCAGCAACCGGGTGTAGAGCGAGTGCACGCGGTCGAGGTAGCCGTGCGACTTATCCAGATTGCCGAACAGCCAGTCGGTGTCGAGGCCGTTGCTGTAGAACTTGCCGGTCGCCACGGTGACCAGCGCGGCCGGGCCGTCGGAGTCCTCGACCTTGTCCAGCAGGCCGTGGAATTCGTCGATCCAGTCCGGGTGGAAGCGGTTCTCGCTGTCCGTCTGTCCCTCGCTCCCGAGATAGACGACGAACACATCCCCTTCACGTTCCAGATACGGCATGGGTGCAGAATATCCGGCGCGCGGCAGCACTCCTACTCGCGGGTAGCAATCTTGTCCCGAGGGCCACTACCTCCGGTTCGGCCGCCACCCGCGCGGACCGCAACCACCGCGCACGACGCCTTCGAAAGACGCTCGCGGCCCGTCTACCAGCCGAACGGACCCGGACGCGGACGGCGACGAAGGTCGAGAACACTCGGAGCCCCAGGCGGCGCAATCCAATACAGTGATCCCCATGCTTGCCGAACAGGCCGCCGAGGCGATCGCCGAACGTACTGGAGTGCCGCGCCACCGGGTTGCGGTGGTGCTCGGCTCGGGCTGGCAGGAGGCGGCCGCGGAGATCGGCACGCCGGTCGCGTCGGTGCCGATGCCGGAGCTGCCCGGGTTCGGCACGCCGAGCGCGCAGGGACACGGCGGCATGGTCCACTCGGTGACCGTCGGCGACACGCCCGTGCTGCTACTCATGGGCCGTCAGCATCTGTACGAGGGCTACCAGCCCGCCGACGTGGTGCACCCGGTCGCCGCGGCCATCGCGGCGGGTGCGCAGATCGTGCTGCTGACCAATGCCGCCGGCGGCATCCGCGAGGGCCTGCGGGTCGGCGAGCCGGTGCTGATCAACGATCACCTGAACCTCACCGGGCGCACCCCGCTCACCGGTGCCACCTTCGTCGACCTCGTCGACGCCTGGGATCCCGAATTGCGTTCCCTGGCAAAGGAAATCGATCCCACCCTGACCGAGGGCGTGTACGCCGGCCTGACCGGGCCGCAGTACGAGACCCCGGCCGAGATCCGGATGCTGCGCACCATGGGCGCCGACCTGGTCGGCATGTCCACGGTGCTGGAGGCCATCGCCTGTCGCGCGCTCGGCGCCCGGGTGCTGGGCATCTCGCTGGTCACCAACCTGGCCGCGGGCGTCACCGGCGGACATCTCTCGCACGCCGAGGTGCTCGCCGAAGGTCACGCCGCCGCACCGCGATTGGGCAAGCTGCTGCGCGGCGTGCTGGAACGGGTGTAGATGCTGCGCTTCGGCACCGCGGGCCTGCGCGGACCGGTGCAGGACGGTCCGGACGGCATGAACGTGACGACGGTGACCCGGGCCACCGCCGGCCTCGTCGAGTGGCTGCGGGGGCGCTGCCTCGGTGGCGGAGCGGTGATCGTCGGCCGGGACGCGCGGCACGGTTCCGCCGAATTCGCCACCGCCACGGCGGAAATCTTTGCCGCAGCGGGCTTTCCGGTGACCTTGCTGCCCCGCCCGCTGCCCACGCCGGTGGTCGCGTACGCGGTGCGCGAGCTCGGCGCGGTCGCGGGCGTGCAGATCACCGCGTCGCACAATCCCGCGACCGACAACGGCTACAAGGTCTATCTCGACGGCGGCTCGCAGCTGCTGGCACCGGCCGACGCCGAGATCGAACGGTGCATCGACGCGGTCACCGAACCGGTCGCCCGCACCTCGGTCGGCCCGGCCGGCGACGACGTCGTGCGGCACTACCTGAACCGGGTGGCGTCGCTGCCTTCACTGATCGGCGGCGAGGGCGCGCGCTCCGCGATCCGGATCGCCCTGACCCCGCTGCACGGCGTCGGCGGCGACCTGACCGTCAAGGCGCTCGCCGCGGCCGGATTCACCGACGTGCACGTGGTCGAGCAGCAATTCGAACCCGACCCCGACTTCCCCACCGTCGCCTTCCCGAACCCGGAGGAGCCCGGCGCGACCGACCTGCTGCTGGCCCTGGCCACCCGGGTCGGCGCGGACGTGGCCATCGCCGTCGACCCGGACGCCGACCGCTGCGCCGTCGGAATCCCGTTGCCGGACAACACCTGGCGAATGCTGCGCGGCGACGAGACCGGCGTGCTGCTCGGCGACTGCGTGCTGCGCACCGCGCCGCCGGACGCGCTGGTGGCCACCACCATCGTGTCCTCGCGACTGCTGTCCAAGCTCGCCCCCGCGCGCGGCGCCCGGTACGCGGAAACGCTCACCGGCTTCAAGTGGCTGGCCCGGGCCGGCGACGGCCTGGTCTACGCCTACGAGGAGGCGATCGGGCACTGCGTCGACCCGGCCACCGTCCGGGACAAGGACGGCATCTCGGCCGCGGTGCTGACCGCGGACCTGGTCGCCCGGCTGAAGTCGGCGGGTCGCACCCTCGCCGACCAGCTCGACGACTACGCGATCGAGTTCGGCCTGCACAGCACCGATCAGGTGTCGCTGCGGCTGGATTCGGCGGCGGCCGCCGCGGACGTGGTGGCCCGGCTGCGCGCGAACCCGCCGGACGCGATCGCCGGCGAGGCGGTCGAGTTCACCGACCTGCTCCAGGTGCGCGGCCGCATGCGCACCGACGCACTGATTTTCGAGGGCGCCACCGCGCGCGTCGTGGTCCGCCCGTCCGGCACCGAGCCCAAACTCAAGTGCTATCTCGAGGTGCTGACACCCGTCGAGTCGGCCGCCGGGCTACCCGCCGCCAGGACAACTGCGGGACAGCGCCTTTCCGCATTGCGCGAATACTGCCAGGGGCTCTGAACAGCCAGGCATCATCAGATGATGACGGCGATGCACTGTACCCACTGCGGCAGCGAGGGCATGCTGCCCGGCTACATCGAGGACTCCGGCGACAGTTCACGCGGCCATGCCCGCTGGGTCGAGGGTCCGCTGGAAATCGGCTTCTGGGGCGCCAAACGAACCGGCCGGACCCACTGGCTGGTCGACGCTTACCGCTGTGCGGAGTGCTCCCACCTGGAGCTGTTCACCCGGTCGAAGGACGGGTGAGCAGCGCCGGCGGGAGCCGGTCACCGCGCCGTCTAGCGCGGGCCGAATTGGCGGTCGCCCGCGTCCCCCAGGCCGGGGACGATGTAGGCGTTCTCGTTCAAGCCGATGTCGACGGTGGCGGTGACGAGGTTTACCGGGTGGCCGGAATCCGTCAGTGCGGCAACGCCTTCGGGCGCCGCGACGACGCAGACCGCGGTGATGTCGGTGGCGCCGCGGGCGGTCAGGAGTTCGAGGGTGTGCAGCATCGAGCCGCCGGTGGCCAGCATCGGGTCGAGGACGTAGACGGGCCGCCCGGACAGGTCGGCGGGCAGCGATTCCATGTACGGGACCGGCTGGTGGGAGTCCTCGTCGCGGGCGAGGCCGACGAAGCCGATCCGGGCATCGGGGATCAGCTCGGCGGCCACGTCGAGCATGCCGAGCCCGGCCCGCAGCACCGGCACCAGCAGCGGCGGCTGGGCCAGGCGAGTGCCCTGGGTCGCCTGCACCGGAGTGGTGATCTCGAAGTGCTGGACCGGTGCGTCGCGCAGCGCTTCGTAAATGAGGATCCGCGTGAGGTCACGCAGGGCCGAGCGGAAGGCGGGATTGGCGGTTCGCTCGTCTCGCATCGTGGTCAACAGTGCAGCGGCGAGCGGATGGTCCACGGTGTGAGTACGCATGAGGGAACGATAAAGTGACCGGCGGACCCACCGCCGAGGCTCCACCCGAAAGTTTTTTCGCATCGGTGGGAACCGAACCGGAACAGAGCGCGTCGAACCAAGTGAATGACGTACTCTGCCTGGGAACAAACAGATGGGGGAAGCTCTGATGCGAAAGATGTCGGCGGACACCGAGGGCATCGCAGCCTATGGCGCGACCGCCCATGTGATGGCCGGGGAAATGGCCGCGGCCGGGGCGAGCGCGGTCGCGGCGGAACCAGCGCTGCTCGGCCCGATCATGGGGTTGATCGGCGGCGATTTCATGGCCGCCTATGCCGCCGCGCACGCGGGGCACGTCGCCTCGATCGGCCAGCTCTCGGCGGTGCTGACCAGCATGGGGGTCGCCACCACCGGCGCGGCCACGGTGCTCACCGAGACCGATCTGAACCACGCCGGATCGCTGCAGAGCGTGGCCACCGAATTGGACGGGTGAGCCGGTGATCGATCTGAACGCGCTGGCCCAGCCGATCTTCGACCTGCTGGAGAGCTTCGGCTCGGGCGTGCTGCCGACCGGCGGCCCCTCCGACGCACTGCGCAGCACGTCGACCGCCGTCGACCAGATCCATCAGCTGGGCCGCGACGGCATCAACAGCATGAACACCGCGTGGGACGGCCAGGCCGCCGACGCCGCGACCGCGAAGGCGCTGCGGGTGCAGACCACCGCGGCCACCATCTCGGACCGTGGCAACGATATGGCTACCGTGGTGAACCAGGCCGCCGCCGAGGTCGAATCGGGCCAGAAGGACCTGGCCGGCATCGCCCAGTCGTTCGTGAACACCGCGGCGAGCGCGGGTCCCGCGCTGGCCACGCCGGCCGGGCTGACGATGATCGTCGGTTCCGCGATCGACCACCTCGGTCAGGCACTCAACGTGGTCGGCCGGGTGCAGAACGAACTCGGCACGCACACCGCCTCCATGACCGATCTCACTCCGGCGCCGCCCACCACCTCGCTGGCCGGCACCCCCGCCGTCAGCACGGCCGGTGTGCAGCAGCTCAGCTCGACCGCGAGCAGCGCGCTCAGCGGTGCCGGTTCGATGGCCAGCAGCCTGATGAGCACCGCGATGTCCGCGCTCCCGTCGACGTCCTCGACCGCGTCGAAATCCGCCTCCGGCACGCCGAAGTCGCCGAGCACGCCCACGATCGACACCGGTTCCTCCGGCATGCCGAGCGACGGCAAGGGCGTGAAGATCACCCTCCCCGACGGCAGCACGGTGGAGGCGCCGAACGAGAAGGCGGCCACCGCGGTCCGCTCGGCGATCAGCGCGGTCGGCACCCCGTACGTGTGGGGCGGCAACACCCCCGGCGCCGGCCTGGATTGCAGTGGTCTGACCAAATACGCGTACGGCGAGGCGGGCGTCGACCTGCCCCGGCTGGCCGCCGATCAGGCCACCGGCACCTCGGTCTCCCCCGGCGACCTCATGCCCGGCGATCTGGCCATCTGGGACGGCCACGTCGCCATGGTGATCGGCAACGGACAATTCGTCGAGGCCGGTGACCCCGTCCAGATCAGCTCGATTCGAACGGAGAACTCAGGGATGGGCTTCCACGGCTTCTATAGGCCGACAACATGACGAACCCGCAGCAACCGTCGGTTCCCAACGTCACGGTCGCGGCCAGCACGAACCGGTCGGGCACCATCTCGGTGCGCGCCACGGATCAGGGCATGCCGGTGGAAATCAAGTTCGAGCGCAGCGAATACCGTTACGGCGCACAGAGTCTCGCGAACGAGATCCTGCGGCTGACCAAGCGCTCCACCGTCGCCGCGAAGGCGCGCCGGCGCGAACTGCTGGCCGAGGCGGGTATGCCTGCCGACATCCTGGACCGGCTCGGCCTGCCCACCCGCCAGGCCGCGGTGGACGAGCTGGACCGGATCGACGACGCGGACACCGGACCTACGACCTGGATGAGGCCGGTATGAGTGCTGAGATGGATGCTCTGGTCGCCAACGCGACGCAGAAGCTGGAGGCCCTGGAGGCCGCGCTGTACGGCCTCAAGCAGGTGCGCGGACGCCACACCACCGAGGACGGCTCGGTCACCGTCGAGGTGGACAGCGACGGCGCACTGGTCGCGCTGAGCCTCGCGGAGACGGTCACCTCGCTGGCACCGGCCGAGGTCGGACAGCTGATCGTCTGGGCGTGCAGGCAGGCCGCGGAGGACGCGGGCAACCAGCGCTCGAAGGTCGTTGCGACACTGAACGAGTCGTTCGTTCCCGAGGCGGACGGCGCCAAAGGGACCATTGGGGGCGGGCCGGATAGTGCCTGACGCGGAAGGTCGATAGGCTTCCGCACATGGCTTCTGGAGACATCGTCCCGATCGAGCTCGGCCTGACCGACGGCGATCTCGTCACCCTGTGGGCACCGCGCTGGCGAGACGGTGACGACGAGTGGGAGGCGTTCCTCGGGCACGAGGACTCCCTCTACGGTTTCGAGACCGTTGCCGAGCTGGCCGCGTTCATCCGGACCAACTCCGACAACGACCTCGTCGAGCATCCGGCATGGAAGGTCGTCGCCGGGCTGTCGGCGGTGGAACTGGAGCCGGAGGAGAACTTCTCCTTCGATCTGGTCGCGGTGCCGGAGCTGGCCGCGGGCGAGCCCGACGTGGACACCATCGCCGAGCTGGAAGACACCCTCGGCATGGTGCGCAACATCGGCGAGGTGTGCGAGCTGGAGACGGTGACCAAGTTCTTCGGGTCGCATCCGGTGCTCGGCGCGCTGCCCGGCGGGATCAACGCGTTCATCGGGCGCGACGGCGAGGAACTCTGGGACCAGATCGGCGCCGCCATCGCCAAGGGCTGGGACGACGTCCTCGACGCCATCGACTCCGTCGTGCACACTCCCGACGTCGACGCGGAAGCCGTCGCCGTCGCCGAGGCGGAGCTGCTGGCCGCCGAGGAGAACGTGGTCGACGCCGACGACGCCGCGGACAACGAGGAGGACGAGTTCGAGCCCGTCGACCTCGACGCGGACGACGAGGACGAAGAAGAGGACGATTCGTTCTGGCACGAGGTCGGCATCGACCCGGTCAAGATCATCGCCTCGGACGGCACCTACTTCACCCTGCGCTGCTACCTCGACGACGAGCCGATCTTCCTCGGCACCGACAACACCATCACGGTGTTCAGCTCGGAGCGTGCCCTGGCCAGGTATCTGGCCGACGACCACGAACACGACCTGTCCCGGGTGAGCACGTTCGCCGACGTGCAGACCGCGGCGGTGGACGGTTCGCTCGAGGTCGAGGTCACCGACGAGAACGTCTACGTGCTGCCCGGTCTCGCCGACGACCTGGCCGAAGGTCCGGAGGCAGTCGACATCGAGCAGCTCGATCTGGCGGTCGAACTGTTCACCGACGCGGCCGACTACGCCGGCGACGACGCCGTGGAACAGGCTCTGGCCCAATCGAATCCGCTCGGCTGGTACGTCTCCTACCTGCTCAACCCGGACCCGAGCCGGATGGCCCCGAACCCGCCGTTCACCGCGGAGGCCCAGTCCTGGCGGGACCTCGAGCGCAACTTCGAGGCCCGGCTCAACCAGCAGTAGGCGGCTACTTCAGCCGGATCCAGATCTGCTCGGCCCGGCCGAGCAGGCGGTCGTCGGCACCGTAGACGGCGGTGGACGAGAACGACTTCCGGCCTTGTTCGCCGTGGTTCTCGCCGATCACCACGCACGGTTCGCCGACGTCGGGGAGGTCGTGCACGGCGGCGGTCATCGAGCCGAGCAGGGCGGGGCGGTCGAACATGTCGGGCAGCGACCAGCCGCCGGGACAGTCCATCGCGGCCCACAGGACGGCGGGGCCGAGCGGGAGCGAAGCGTCGGGGATCCACGGTGCGGCCACCCGGCCGGCGTCGACCGCGCCCGCCTCGATGCGCAGCCCGTCGGTGCGCGCGGTGCCGCAGACGAAGCAGGACGCGAACATCTCGTTGCTCTGGTAGGAGCTCGCCGCGGCGGACGCGGTCGCGAACGGCACGGATTTCGGTGTGTCCCGATCGAATTCGCCGCGACGGGATTCCGCGAGCAACGTGTCGCCGTCGTACAGGATGCCGTCCCGGACCTCCAGCGGAGTGTCCAGCGGCGGCGGGCTGCGCAGGATCACCGTCACCGCCACGTCCCCGTGTGGCTCGGCGAGCAGTCCCCCGACGTAGCCGCCGTTACCCGAGTGGGGCGGGCCGTTGAACCGACTGGGGATCTGCAATGTCGCCATGCTCGCCCACGCTAGCGAACCAGCACCCCGGCGCCTTCGCCCCGTCCCGCGCACGAGACGTAGCTCACCGGGAACCGGTGCATCGCCCGAGTCGGGCACCGGCACCAGTTCCCGGTCGGCGAGCTCTAGGGTCCTGCTGGACCATTCATCAGCCGAGCAGTACCGCGTACCCGGGCTTGATGATGTCGTCGATGATGCGCAGCCGCTCCGGGAACGGGATGAACGCCGACTTCATCGCGTTGATGGTGAAGCGCTCCAGATCGCTCCAGCCGTAGCCGAACGTGTCGGCCAGTTTGAGCATTTCCTGGCTCATGCTGGTGTCGCTCATCAGCCGGTTGTCGGTGTTCACCGTGACCCGGAAGCGCAGCCGGGCCAGCAGGTCGAACGGGTGCTTGTCCAGCGACGGCACCGCGCCGGTCTGCACATTCGACGACGGACAGAGCTCGAGCGGAATGCGCATGTCGCGCACGTAGTTCGCGACCAGCCCGAGGCGCGCGTCCTCGATCGCGCCCGGCACGCTGATGTCGTCGGTGATTCGTACGCCGTGCCCGAGCCGGTCGCAGCCGCAGAACGCCAGCGCCTCGTGGATGGACGGCAGGCCGAACGCCTCACCCGCGTGAATGGTGAAGTGCGCGCTGTTGGCGCGCATGTATTCGAACGCGTCCAGGTGCCGGCTGGGCGGGTACCCGGCCTCCGCACCGGCGATGTCGAAGCCGCCGACGCCGCGATCGCGGAAGCGCACGGTCAGCTCGGCGATCTCGCGGGAGCGGGCCGCGTGCCGCATGGCGGTGAGCAGGCAGGTGACCACGATCGGGCGTCCCGCCGCCGCGGCGGCAGCCTCGCCCTCGCGGAAGCCTTCCAGGGTGTGCTCGACCACCTCGTCGAGGGTGAGTCCGCGTTCGAGATGCTGCTCGGGGGCGAAGCGCACCTCGGCGTACACCACGCCGTCCGCGGACAGATCCTCCGCGCATTCGCGGGCGACCCGGCGCAGGCCCTCCGGCGTCTGCATGACGGCCACGGTGTGCGCGAAGGTCTCCAGGTACAGTTCCAGCGAGCCACTGTCGGCCGCGTCCCGGAACCAGGCGGCCAGCGCCGCCTCGTCGTTGGCGGGTAGGTCCTCGTACCCGCACTCGGCGGCCAGCTCCAGCACCGTGGCGGGCCGTAGACCACCGTCGAGGTGGTCGTGCAGCAGCGCTTTTGGCGCCTGGCGGATCGAGGCAAGGGTCAATGCGGTCGGTCCAGTCATGTAACGACGGTAGCCGCACCGGGCTCGAACGGCACCCGACTGTGAAAGTGGCAACCATCTCGTTGCCGAGTCGCCAAATTCGCGCGCGTCGCTCCTGGACGGCTGCCGGCCCGGATGCCAGAGATGCGCTCAGCGTCGCCTATTCGCCGCTCGACCTTCGTCGTCGATGAGTGTTGCCGCAGACGTTGTGCGGCAAGCTGATTCGATTTCCGGGCCGGTAATTCAAGCCTCGATGCGGCCGAGCACCAGTGGGGTGGAAGGTTTTTCGGTGAGGTCGCCGATGGCGAACGCATCGGCCAACGCGGCCTGGGCGCCGGCGAACGCGTCCGGGGTGTCGGTGTGCAAGGTGAGCAGCGGCTGACCCGCGGTCACGGAATCTCCCGGCTTGGCGTGCATTTCGATGCCCGCACCGGCCTGCACCGGATCGCCTTGACGAGCCCGGCCCGCGCCGAGGCGCCAGGCGGCGACGCCGACACCCATCGCGTCCAGGCGGGTGAGCACGCCGTCCCGCTCGGCCCGCACGACCTCGGTGTGCTTCGCCGTCGGCAGCGGTGCGTCCGGGTCGCCGCCTTGCGCGTGAATCATCGCGCGCCACTGGTCCATCGCCCGGCCGTCGGCGAGCACGTCGGCGGGATCGATGTCGAGTCCGGCCAGGGCCACCATCTCGCGCGCCAGGGTGATCGTCAGCTCCACCACGTCGGCGGGCCCGCCGCCGGCCAGCACCTCGACCGACTCGGCGACCTCCAGGGCGTTGCCCGCGGTGCGCCCGAGCGGGGTGTCCATCGCGGTCAGCAGCGCGACCGTCCGCACCCCGGCGTCGGTGCCCAATCCGACCATGGCCGTGGCCAATTCACGAGCGCCGTCGAGCGTCTTCAGGAACGCGCCCGCGCCGACCTTCACGTCGAGCAGCAGCGCCGCGGTGCCCTCGGCGATCTTCTTGCTCATGATCGAGCTGGCGATCAGCGGGATGGATTCGACCGTGCCGGTGACGTCGCGCAGCGCATAGAGCCGCTTGTCGGCCGGCGCGAGATCGGCGCCCGCCGCGCACACCACCGCGCCGGCCGCGGGGTCGGCGAGGATCTCGCGCATCCGCGGCAACGGAACATCCGCCTGCCACCCGGGAATGGCTTCGAGCTTGTCCAGCGTGCCACCGGTGTGCCCGAGTCCGCGGCCGGACAGCTGCGGCACCGCGGCGCCGCACGCGGCGACCAGCGGCGCCAACGGCAGCGTGATCTTGTCCCCCACCCCGCCGGTCGAATGCTTGTCCACGGTCGGCCGCGGCAGGTCGGTGAAGTCCAGCCGGCTGCCCGACGCGATCATCGCGCCGGTCCACCGCGCCGTCTCCCGCCGCGTCATCCCGCGCCACACGATCGCCATCGCCAGCGCCGACATCTGCTCGTCGGCCACCGCCCCGCGGGTGAATCCATCGATCACCCAGTCGATCTGCGCGTCCGATAGCTCGCCGCCGTCCCGCTTGGTCGTGATGATCGAAACCGCGTCCAGTGCCGTCACATTCGCCAGTCTGGCACGAGATCGATCGCGCGGCTGGTTCTTGTCGGTGGGGTTCGATAGCCTCTCCGCATCAATCGTTCGAGGGGCTAGGGGGCAGTGGT
Source organism: Nocardia sp. NPDC006044 (assembly GCF_042871115.1). Classification (NCBI taxonomy): domain Bacteria; kingdom Bacillati; phylum Actinomycetota; class Actinomycetes; order Mycobacteriales; family Nocardiaceae; genus Nocardia; species Nocardia sp. NPDC006044. The sequence goes on along the minus strand of NZ_JBIAID010000005.1, from coordinate 484,181 downwards.
GACATCCATCCACATCGACCGTCGCATCAGCAGGCTCGAAACGCGGGTCACCGACATGGAGGACACGCACGGCGAGACGCTCTACAAGCTCACCAGGGCTGGTGCCGGCTCCAGGATCGAGACCGGCAGGCTGATCGACTGGACCGACAGCGCGAGCCGGGCTTTCACCCTGATCATGGAACGGCTGGGGGTCGCGCCGATCGAGTTTCCGCCGATCGCGCGCGCCACCGAGGCCGAGATCGACGCGACGCTGGACGCGCAGCTGTGAGCGGTCGCTCAGATCTGCCCGGCGCCTAGGTCATCCGGGCCGAAGGCGTCCGGCAGCAAGGCGCTCAGCGGGACGGGTCCGTCCTTGTGATCGACCAGCAGGCCGGAGCCGCCGTGTTCATAGAGGAGTTGGCGGCAGCGTCCGCAGGGCATCAGGATTTCGCCGCGAGAATCGGTGACCGAGATGGCCACCAAGCGGCCGCCACCCTCCGAATGCAAGTTACCGACGAGTACGCATTCGGCGCACAGGCCCAAACCGTATGAGACATTTTCCACATTGCACCCGCGCACAATTCGGCCGTCGGCGCTGAGCGCCGCCGCGCCGACCGGAAACCGCGAGTACGGCGCATAGGCGTTGCGCATAACTTGAATCGCGTTGTCGTGCAGGGATTTCCAGTCGATTTGCGACATCGGGAACCTCTTCTGGAACAAGCAGAAACTGGCCGCGCGGGACCCTCGAAGGAACCCTTCACGTATCAAGAAAGGTAAACCTAACCCGCAAGACTGTAGCGCAACGCACGGCACGCCGAATTAGTTCCGGCAAACCTAGAGGATTAGAGTCCAGAACAGATCGGTTCAGGTTCCCGGCAGCGGGCCGCAGCGCAGCCACCTGGGCATTTGCGCCCAACGCAGCCGGCCTCGGATCAATGAACCGGGTCCATCAACGACGTTGGAGGCACCGCACTCTATGACCACGATAGAAGCTCCGGCCCAGCCGAAGCGGAAGACGCTGTACCGAGGCGACCCCGGGATGTGGTCCTGGGCGCTGCACCGGATCACCGGTGTCACCATCTTCTTCTTCCTCTTCGTGCACGTCTTGGACACCGCGCTGGTCCGGGTCAGCCCGGACACCTACAACCGGGCGATCGAGACCTACAAGAGCCCCGTCGTCGCGCTGATGGAAATGGGCCTGGTCGTCTGCGTCCTTTTCCACGCGCTCAACGGCGTCCGGGTCATCCTGGTCGACTTCTGGTCCAAGGGCCCGAAGTACCAGCGCCTGATGCTGTGGTTCATCCTCGCGGTCTGGTTCCTGCTGGCGGTGCCCGCGATCGGCCGTCAGTTCTTCTACCTCTTCACGGAGCACTGATATGAGCGCACCTGTTCTCGGTAAGTCGTATGACCGGCCGGCCAGCCTGGACAACCCGCGCTCCCCGCGCCTGCGCGCGAACGGCAACTTCGAGAAGTACGCGTGGCTGTTCATGCGCTTCTCCGGCCTGTTGCTGATCATTCTCGTGCTCGGCCACATGTCGATCATGCTGCTGCTCGACGGCGGAGTGAAGCGGCTCAACTTCGGCTTCGTGGCCGGCCGCTGGGCCAGCCCGTTCTGGCAGCTCTGGGACCTGAGCATGCTGTGGCTGGCTCAGCTGCACGGCGGCAACGGCCTGCGCACGGTCATCGCGGACTACTCCCGCAAGGACTCGACCCGGTTCTGGCTGAACACGCTGCTGGCCATCTCGATGATCCTGATCCTGGCCGTCGGCACCTACGTCATTTTCACCTTCGACCCCAACATCAGTTAGGAACAGGTCAACTCGATGAGTGAGCGCAGCGAACGAATCATGGGCACAGCGTGCGTCGCGCATGCCGGAGCCGAGCGCAGCGAGGCGCAGGCATGAGTGACTCGCGGATTCAGGAGCATCGCTACGATGTCGTGATCGTCGGCGCCGGTGGCGCCGGCATGCGCGCGGCGATCGAGGCCGGGCCCCGGGCGCGTACCGCCGTGCTGACCAAGCTGTACCCGACCCGCAGCCACACCGGCGCGGCGCAGGGCGGCATGTGCGCCGCGCTGGCGAACGTCGAAGAAGACAACTGGGAATGGCACACCTTCGACACCGTCAAGGGTGGCGACTACCTGGTCGACCAGGATGCCGCGGAGATCATGGCCAAGGAGGCCATCGACGCGGTGATGGACCTGGAGAAGATGGGTCTGCCGTTCAACCGGACGCCCGAGGGCAAGATCGACCAGCGCCGCTTCGGCGGGCACACCCGCGACCACGGCAAGGCGCCGGTGCGCCGCGCGTGTTACGCCGCCGACCGCACCGGTCACATGATCCTGCAGACGCTCTACCAGAACTGCGTCAAGCACGACGTGGAGTTCTACAACGAGTTCTACGTGCTCGACCTGGTGATGACCGAGACCGACCGCGGCCAGGTCGCGACCGGCGTGGTCGCCTACGAGCTGGCCACCGGCGAGATCCACGTGTTCCACGCGAAGTCGATCGTGTTCGCCACCGGCGGCTCCGGCCGGATGTACAAGACCACCTCGAACGCGCACACGCTGACCGGCGACGGCATGGCGATCGTGTTCCGCAAGGGTCTGCCGCTGGAGGACATGGAGTTCCACCAGTTCCACCCGACAGGTCTGGCCGGGCTCGGCATCCTGATCTCGGAGGCCGTCCGCGGTGAGGGCGGCATCCTGCGCAACGCCAGCGGCGAGCGGTTCATGGAGCGTTACGCGCCGACCATCAAGGACCTCGCGCCGCGTGACATCGTCGCCCGCTCGATGGTGCTCGAGGTACTCGAGGGCCGCGGCGCCGGACCGAACAAGGATTACGTCTACATCGACGTGACCCACCTCGGCGCGGACGTGCTCGAGGAAAAGCTGCCCGACATCACCGAGTTCGCCCGCACCTACCTCGGCGTCGACCCGGTGACCGAGCTGGTCCCGGTCATGCCGACCTGTCACTACGTGATGGGCGGCATCCCGACCAAGATCCGCGGCGAGGTGCTGCGCAACAACACCGACGTGGTGCCCGGCCTCTACGCGGCCGGCGAATGCGCGTGCGTCTCGGTGCACGGTTCCAATCGCCTCGGCACCAACTCGCTGCTGGACATCAACGTGTTCGGGCGGCGCGCCGGCATCGCCGCCGCGGAGTACGCGCAGCGCACCGAGTTCGTGGAGCTGCCGGAGAACCCGGCGCGGATGGTGCAGGACTGGCTGGAGCTGATCCTGTCCGACCACGGCAACGAGCGGGTGGCCGACATCCGCACCGAGCTGCAGTACACGATGGACATGAATGCCGCCGTGTTCCGCACCGAGGACACCCTCAAGCAAGCCCTCACCGACATCCACGTGCTCAAGGAGCGCTACAGCCGGATCACGGTGCAGGACAAGGGCAAGCGCTACAACAGCGACCTGCTCGAGGCCGTCGAGCTCGGCTTCCTGCTGGAGCTGGCCGAAGTCACCGTCGTCGGGGCGCTCAACCGCAAGGAATCGCGCGGCGGCCACGCCCGCGAGGACTACCCGGACCGCGACGACGTGAACTTCATGCGGCACACGATGGCCTACAAGGAGAGCCCGGATCTCATCTCGGACATCCGCCTCGACTTCAAGCCGGTGGTGCAGACCCGTTACGAGCCGATGGAGCGTAAGTACTGATGACTGCTGTACTCGAGACACCCCCGGCCAAGCCCGCGCCGATCCCCGAGGGCTCGGTGATGGTCACGGTCAAGGTCGCCCGGTTCAATCCGGAGGACGACAAGGGTGCGCACTGGGAGTCGTTCCAGGTACCGGTCCTGACCACGGACCGCTTCCTCAACGTGCTCATCTACATCAAGTCCTACCTGGACGGCACGCTCACCTTCCGGCGCTCCTGCGCGCACGGCGTGTGCGGCTCCGACGCGATGCGGATCAACGGGGTGAACCGGCTGGCCTGCAAGGTGCTGATGAAGGACATGCTGCCCAAGGGCGACAAGTCCCTCACGATCACCGTCGAGCCGATCCGCGGCCTGCCCGTGGAGAAGGACCTCGTGGTGAACATGGAGCCGTTCTTCGACGCGTTCCGCGCGGTGAAGCCGTACCTGATGACCTCGGGTAACGAGCCGACCCGCGAGCGCATCCAGAGCCAGGCCGACCGGGCCCGGTTCGACGACACCACCAAGTGCATCCTGTGCGCCTGCTGCACCACCTCCTGCCCCGTGTACTGGAGCGACGGCAGCTACTTCGGCCCGGCCGCGATCGTGAACGCGCACCGCTTCATCTTCGACAGCCGCGACGAAGGCGCCCGCGAGCGCCTCGACATCCTCAACGACGTCGAGGGTGTCTGGCGCTGCCGCACCACCTTCAACTGCACCGACGCGTGCCCACGCGGCATCGAGGTCACCAAGGCCATCCAGGAAGTCAAGCGCGCCCTGCTCTTCGCCCGCTGACCTCCCCCGGCACACGAAGGCCGCCTCCATCGAAAGATGAAGGCGGCCTTCGTCGTTCGCAGGTTACCGGGCAGCGTCAGTTGTCGTAGGATGCCACGCCGACCGGGCCGGAGCCCAGGCAGAGGGTGAGTCCTGGTGTGCGGGAGGAGATTCGGAGGATGGAGCCGCTGCCCACCAGACGGACGAAGACGGTGCTGAGACCTTTGCGGACCGGGACCGTGACGAACTTGCCGTATTCCAGGGCGACGGACAGCAGGCCGTCGCGGTCGGCGAGGTAGTTGAGTTGGGCGGTCCATTCGTGGGCGAGCATGGGGCCGTCGAGCGGGATCGGGCGCGGGTCGGGGGTGGCGATTCGGTAGCCGCAGCCGGGGTCCGGGCCGGGGAGGATGCGGCGGTTCCACCAGACCTGGGCTTCGACGATCGTGCCGGTGTCGGTGATCATGCGCAGGTGCGGGGTCGAGTCGGCGAAGGTGCCCGGTGCGGCGATCGGGGCGAGGACCTGCGGGGTCAGGTTCTGCGGATAGGCCAACGGGTTCAGGACATCCCAGGGGACCTCCTGTTCCAGTAGCGGCGCACCGTCCCAATGATCAAGCGCCGGTTTCACGTTCGCCAGATAGGTCTTGGTCGGGCTCGGCCGCCAGGAGCGAACGAAGGTGTCCGTGGAGATCAGGCTGCTGACGACGAACAGCGCCAGCACCGGTATCACGATGCGGCGGCCGGGCAACCACCGCGACGTCTTCCGTGGACGCGCGCGCAGGATCAACGCGCCCACGACGGACAACGTCACACCGAGGTCGGCGAAGTAACGCAGCGACTGCATGAGTTCGGCCGCGGTGTTCGGACCGCCGCGCACGAGCGCGACCGGCAGCTGCATCACCAGCACATAGGCGACGGCGAGCACCCAGACCGGCCACACTCGACGCCGCGCGTAAATCGACAGCGCCACAACCGAAATCAGCACGATCCAGGCCGCGGCCACGGCCGCTGCGGGCGGGTCGGCCCATGGCGCGGCGGGCAACCAGCGCTCCCATCGCCACGGCCCGCCGACCAGCGCCGGCACCACGCCGAGCGAGGTCGCGTTGGGCAGCCAGTCCCGTATGCCCTGCGGGTTGTTGTGCACCCCGGAGAAACCGACCACCGCCAGATACGCCGCCAACCAGCACAGCAGCACCAGACCCGACCCCACCCACAACCGCACACCGCGCCGCGCCACCACGCGAACGGCGGATTCCCGCCCGTCGACATAGTGCGCGAGCACCGCGACGGCGAACGCGACGAACGGGATGATCACCGATTTCTCGAAGAACAACAGCGCCACGGTGAGCACCACCATTCCGGACAGCACGTATCGCCGCCGTCCGGTGCGCACCAGGAGCAGCGCGTCGCCGATCACCCAGGCGAGCGCGAATTGCAGCGGCAGTGCGTTCAACGCGGCCGACCACCAGGCGAACGCCGGGAGCGTCACCGGCGAGAACAGAAAGAAGGTCAGCGGAATGAGCAGTGCCCACCGGTCACCGAGCAGCACGCGCAACATGCGCAGCACCGACAGCGACACCGCGAGCTGCCCCGCCACCAACGAGATCGCCGGGACCGCCCACACCAGCGGCGCCGTTTTCGTCGTCAGCCAGGCGGCAGCGAAGGCGAGCGGCATGAAGTGCCCGTCGTGATCGTGCAACAGCAGTTCCGCGGAGAACAGCGGATACCGGCCCGCCCGGCCGACCAGGATCAGATCGTCCCAATAGAAATACCCGCTGCCCGCCACCCAGCCGCGCACCACCAGCTGCAGCACGATCAAGCACGCCGCCGTGCCGACGACCGGCGACGGGCCGAGCCGGTGCCGGACGCGCGCTGAGACCGAGCGCGCAGCGGGCACGGCCGGCGACGGCGCGATCGCAGCGGTGTCCATGCCGAGCCACCCTAGTGGCGAGTCGCGCGCGCCCAGGCGCGACGCCGCACCGGAACGCTCAGGCCGCGTACCCCGTCGCCTTCTCCACCTCGACCCGGACCGCGACCCGGACCTGACCTTCGGCGGGCAGCGCGTGCTCCTTGCCGTCGTACTTCCACGACAGGCGGTGGCCGACCTCGAGATCGACGTCGTGGACGATGGTCGCCTTACCGCGCAACTCGACGTAGCTCTCGCCGTCGGCGGAGTCGATCACGGTCACGCTGACCCGCGGGTCGCGCACCATGTTCCGATGCTTGAGCCGTCCTTCCAGAGTGGAGAACAGCAGGTCGTCACCGTCCCTGAGCACCCACATCGCCGAGGTCTGCGGACTGCCGTCGGCGTTGATCGTGGCGAGCACCGCGTAGTTCTTGGCGTCGAGCAGCGCGATGGTGGCTTGGCTGAGCGTGATTCCCATGCGCTGGACAGTAGTAGGCAGGCCAGAAAACCGGCCTATGGATTCAGCGATAGCTAATTGCCATCAATACCGGGTCGTTGCCGGTAAGTTGATCTTGGACGTGCTCTCCAGGTTGCCGCACACATCGTCGGTCGCGCCACGACATCCGTCGCGCGTGGCTCGAGAGGAAGGCGCTAACCCCATGTACGTGTTCCGAACGGCCATTGCCGCGACCATGCTGACCTGCCCCGCACTGGTCGCCGCGGCCGCGACGGCATCGGCGCCGACCGGCGCCGCGCCGCACCACCATTGCGCGACTGCGCAGGCCGCCTCGGCCGTCGTCACCACGAACGCCCGCGGCCCGGCCGGTCCGCAGCGCACCGTGCTCAACACCCTGCTCTACCCGGGCCTCGTCGATACCGCGGGCCCGCTCGGCATGGGCGGCGCGGCCTTCGGCCTCGGCCTGGCCGGGCTGATCGGCACCGGCAGCGCCATGCTCGGCACCGGCAGCGTGGCCGCCGCACCGTGGGCGGCCTTCCTCGGCAGCGGCAGCGCGGCGGCCGGAACCGGCAGCGCCGCACTCGCGCCGCTCGGCGTTGTCCTCGGCACGGGTGCCGCGTTCCTCGGCACCGGCAGCGCCGCCGCGGGCGCCTCAGGCAGCGTCGCAACCGGCGGCCTCGGCACACCCTTGGCGATGCTCGGCGCGGGCAGCGCCGCCGCGGGCACCGGCAGCGCGAGCCTGGCCGGCGCGGGAGCCGCCGCCGCACCGTTCGCCGCGCTGGCGGGTACCGGCAGTGCCATGCTCGGCACCGGCAGCGTCGCCGCGGTCCCGTTCGGTGTGGCCCTCGGCGCAGGCATCGCCGCCGGAATAGCAACCGGCAGTGCGGGAATGGCGTCGCTGAGCGCGGCGTCACCGGTCGCGGGGGACGAAACCACCCGAGCCACCAAGGCCGACGCCACCGGCACCGACACCAGCACCACGAAGGGCAAAGGCACGAGCAGTGAGTCGGCTGATCCGGGGTATCACCCGCTGAAGCTAGGACCGCCGACCCGCTGATCAATGCTGCGGATCTGCCTGATTTCCAGGTGATGCGCGCCCACCGCGTACGGCACCGCACGACGGCCCGCGGTCCGGATCTGCTCGACGGCATCGATCAGGCATCCTTGCCAACTCTCCTCGGGACAACGCGAAGGCCACCCACCGAAAGTCAAGGCGGCCTTCGTGATACGGCCTCTACAGCGCCGCACGAACTTTCGCGGCGAACTCGTAACCGCGCTGCCAATCCGCGCCGGTCGGGAGCGTGATCACCCGCGAAACGCCCTCGGCCGCATACGCGGACACCTGCGCGGCGGCCTCGCCGACGTCCGACGACAACCCGGTCGCCAGCACGGTGACCGACAGCGGAGCGCGCTCGCGCTGCGCGGCGAACTCCCGCAGCTCGGCGATATCCGTCGTCAGCTGCGCCGGATCGGATTGGATGGTGATCCACCCGTCCGCGTAGGCGGCGGCGCGGCGCCGCGCACGAGTGCTGTTGCCCCCGACCAGGATCGGCGGCATCGCCGAACCGGGAGCCAGGGTCACCTCGAGCCCGTCCGGCAACGTGGTCGGCTGTCCGGTAACGAGACCGGGCAGCACCCGCAACGCCTCGTCGGTGCGCCGGCCACGCCCCTCGAACGAGGCGCCGGCCGCCCGCCAGCCGATGTCGCCGTGCGCCGGGTTCCCGGTGCCCACACCGACGAGGAGCCGATTACCGGACAGGGTTTGCAGCGTGCTGATCTGCTTGGCCGCCCAGGCGACCGGGCGCAGGGCCAGCAGCAGCACGTTGTAGCCGATGCCGATCCGGTCGGTCACCGCGGCGGCGGTGGCCAGCGTGACGGTGCTGTCCAGCATCGGCGCGGACGCGATCAGGTGATCGGTGGACCAGATCGAATCGAGCCCGAGCTCCTCGGCGAATCGGGCGCTGGCCCGCACGTCGCCCAGGATCGGCTGTTCGGGATCGGGGGTCGAGGTCGGCAGGATAACGCCCAGTTCCATGGTCATGTCGGTCCAATCACTCGCTCTCGGATGCGCGACAGCAACGCTACGGGGCGAGAGCGAGCGTTCCAATCTCCTGTTCGCTCATGATGATGCCTCAAACACTCACCAGATGTCCGAATCGGCGAAAGCCCGCGCAGACCACCATTCCCCGGCGGCGGTCGATATACCCTGACGTATGGGTCTGTCGCGTCGGCAATTGCTGAGATTCGGTGGCGCCGGTTCCGCGGCGGTGCTGGCCGGGGCGGCGGTGGCGAGCAGCGGGAAGTTCCGGGTGCCGCGCTGGTCCGACGACCCGTTCGGCCTCGGTGTCGCGTCCGGCGATCCGACCGCGGACGGTGTGGTGCTGTGGACGCGGCTGGCCCCGGACCCGTTCGCGCCGGATGGCCTCGGCGGCATGCCGTTGCACCCGGTAACCGTGGAATACGAAGTCGCCCACGACGAGAACTTCCGGCAGGTGGTGACCCGCGGGTCGGCGGTCGCGACGCGCGAGCTGGCGCACAGCGTGCACCCGGAGGTCAACGGCTTGGACCCGGATCGCTGGTACTTCTATCGATTCCGGGCGGGATCGGTGCTGTCCCCGATCGGCCGGACCCGCACGGCTCCGCTACCCGGCCGGCCCACCGCGCGAATGCGCTTCGCGTTCGCTTCCTGCCAATCCTGGAGTTCCGGCTACTACACCGCCTACCAGCACATGAGCGCCGAGGACCTCGATCTCGTCGTGCACCTCGGCGACTACATCTACGAGCGCAGCTGGACGCAAGGCCGCAAGGGTGTGGTGGAGGAGCCCCAATTCCGGACCGAGGCCGTCGACCTCGCCGGCTATCGGCTCCGCTACGCGCAGGTCAAAGCCGAACAGCCGCTGCGAGACGCGCACGCCGCCTTTCCCTGGCTGGTCACCATGGACGACCACGAGATCGACAACAACTGGGCGGGTGACTCCCCCGGTCTCGGATTCGACGTCTACCGCATTCCCGCGCTCTTCCGCCGCCGCAAAGCCGCCGCCTTCCAGGCGATGTACGAGCACCAGCCGCTGCGCCTCGCGCAGCTGCCGTCCGGGCCGAACATTCACCTGCACCGCCGCTACGCTTTCGGCGACCTGGCCGAGATCACCATGCTCGACACCAGGCAGTACCGCGACAAGCAGGCCTGCGGCGACGGCAACACGGTCATCGACTGCACCGCCCGGCTCGACCCCGATCGCACGATATTGGGTGCGCGGCAACGAGAGTGGCTGATCGACGGATTCGCCGGCTCGCCCGCCCGCTGGCAGATCCTCGGTAACCAGGTGTCGATGGGCCAGTCCGATCAGGACGCGGGTCCGATCCTCGCCGTCGGCACCGATTCCTGGGACGGCTACGTCGCCGACCGCAACGCGGTGCTCGGCGCGGCCGCGGACCGCGACGTGCCCAACCTCGTCGTGATCACCGGAGACCGGCATCAGAACCTCGCCGGCGACCTGCGCCGCGACTTCGCCGACCCCGAATCACCGGTGGTAGCGGCGGAATTCATCGGCACCTCGATCTCCAGCGCGGGCGACGGCGCCGACACGACCGACTCGGGCCGCAACCTGCTCGCCGCCAACCCCGACCTCAAGTTCTTCAACGCCCAACGCGGCTACGTCCGCGTCGAACTCGACCACACCCAGCTACGCAACGACTTCCGCGTCGTCCCCTACATCCGCCGCCCCGGCGCCCCGATCCACACGCGAGCGAGTTTCGTTGTGCAGGAAGGGGTCCCGGGGGTGACGCCGGCCACGCAAGCGGACCGCCCGGCCACGCCGCGTGATCCGGGCGCTACCGCGAGCCCGACCGGCGACGCCCCGCGCTAGCCGCGGATCAGTAGTGGCTGGTGCTGGCCGGTGCGCTGGACCAGTCCTCGCCCGCGATCACCACGTGGTCGAGGAAGCGCAGGCCGACGGTGCGAGCGGCCTCGGCGAGCAGGGTGGTGGCCCGGCGGTCGTCCAGGCTCGGGGTCGGGTCGCCGGAGGGGTGGTTGTGCACGACGGCGAAGGCGCGACCGTCGTTGCGCAGCACGGTGTTCAGGATCTCCCGAATCGGCACCGCGACCTGATCGACCGCGCCCTCGGCGACGAACACCTTGCGCCGCAACTGATTCTGCGCGTCGCACACCAGCACCAGCAGCCGCTCGACCCGGGCGCCGGTGAACAGCGGCCTGGCCACGGCGGCGACATCCGACGCGGCGCCGAGCCGCACGAGGCTGCCGGTCTCGCCGCGGGCCCGGGAACCGAGGTGGAACGCGGCGATCAGGGCCGCCGCCTTCGCCACCCCGACGCCGGCCCGGCGGGACAGCTCCTCGGGCCGGGCCGCCGCCAATCCGGCCAGGCCGCCGTGTTCGACGAGGAGCTCCACCGCGAGGTCGAGCGCGCTGGCGCCGGGCCTGCCGTGCCGTAACAGCAAGGCCAGCAATTCGACATCGCTGAGCGCGTGCGGTCCGAGCGCGAGCAACCGCTCGCGTGGGCGCTGCTCGACGGGTACATCGATAAGCGAAACCGGCATCGTTCCACCCCTTGGTCACGGCGACAGTGCCACGGAGTGTGCCAGGCCCTACCGACATGTTGCCCGCGACCGCGGGGCCGCCCGAGTTGTCCGGTACTGCCGATTGCGAATCGGCGCGGGTCGGGCACACTGAGAGCGTCGATCGAGTACAGGGGCAGCTGAATGTTCATACCGCGCAAAGCAACCGCGGCACCGAGGCGCGTCGCTCTGCTACCCGCGATGTGCGCCGCGGTCGCGCTGCTGATGACGGCGTGCACCAGCGACAAGGACGCCGTGGCGCCACCGGCGCCGACCCTCGATCGGTACTACCAGCAAACCGTGGCCTGGGGTGCGTGCTCGGACTACCCGGGCGGCGAGGAGCTCGGCGCGGCCGGTCTCGAATGCGCGCGGGTGACGGTGCCGATCGACTACGGCAAACCCGACGGCGACACCGCCCGGATCGCGATCTCCCGGCTGCGCGCCACCGGCACCCGGGTCGCGTCACTGCTGACCAACCCCGGCGGCCCCGGTGCGCCCGGCCTGAGTTTGCCACGGGCGCTGGCGAAGTCGCCGGTGGCCGAACATCTCGACCTGATCGGGATGGACGTGCGCGGGCTCGGCGCCTCCACCCCGCGGGTCAGCTGCCGCTCGGTGGCCGAGTACGCGACGGGTCAGCGGGTGCTCGGCCGCACCGACCCGCTCGCCGAGATCGACCAGATCGAGGAGGAGAACGAGGACTACGCCAACTCGTGTGCGCGCCGCACCGGGCTGACGCTGCTCGCGCACGTCGGCACCGTCGATGTCGCTCGCGACATGGACGTCGTCCGGGCCGTGCTCGGTGAGCAGAAGCTGACCTACTTCGGCGGTTCCTACGGCACCCGGCTGGGCTCGACCTATGCCGAGCTGTTTCCGGAGCGGGTGCGCGCGATGGTCCTCGACGCCCCCGTCGACCCCACCACGAACATCGGCGACGAGGTGATCACCGCCGCCGGTTTCCAGCAGGCCTTCGACGCCTACGCCGCCGACTGCGCCAAGGCGCCGGACTGCCCGCTCGGCACCGATCCGAAGAAGGCCGACGAGAACTACCGCGCGCTGGTCAACCCGCTGATCCAGCACCCGGTCCGCGGGCTCGACTACGGCACCGTCACCACCGCGACCATCGCCTCGCTCTACCATCCCTCGTCCTGGCCCGACCTGACCAAGGGCCTGACCGACCTCGCCAAGGGCCGCAGTGAGGCGCTGCTCGGCGAGGCGGGCGTATACCGGGACGCCTCCTCCGACGACGTGCACCGCGCGGTGCTCTGCCTGGAGGAGATCCGGGTGACCGACCGTGCGGTGGCCGCCGACATCGCCCGCCGATCCCGTGCCGCCGCTCCGGCTTTCGACGACGGTCTCGCCGACACCGACAACAAGGCTCCGCTGGATGCCTGCGCGTTCTGGCCGGTCCCGCCGACCGCCCAGCCGCACGTGCCCAAGGTGACCGGTCTGCCGAAGGTCGTGGTCGTCGCGGCGACCGGGGATCCGGCGACGCCGTACCCCGGCGGCGTCACCCTCGCCAAAACCCTTGGCGCGGCGTTGATCACCTACGAGGGCACCCAGCACGGCGCGGCTTTCGAGGGCATCGCCTGCGTCGACGAACCCGTGCTGAGGTATCTGATCGATCTGACCCCGCCGGCCGACGGCCTGCGGTGCGCGAAATCGTGAGCCGCCGAGCTATCCGTCGACGACGACGACCTCGGGCGCGGGCAACGCGAACAACGAGTTGGCGGCCAGCTTCTCGAGATGCCGCAGCTGACGCTCGTGTACGACGATCCGGCGCAGTGCCTCGTTGATCGTGGCGTTGCTCGTCGAGGTGCCCATCACGGCGGCCGCGGCGGCGAGCAACTTCTGGTCGAGATCGATCCGCACGGATTTCATGCGTCCTCCTAAGTACATTCGCCATTTTGCGCCATCGCGCTCGCTTATGTCCGGCAAATCGGGACAGAGTCGGCGAATTCACGGCAGCGGTCGACGGGCACTGGTCAGCTCGTCGCCGGAATCCGTTGCCAGATGCCGGTAATTGCACAGCAAAGGACAGTCAGCTAGACAGTTTGCCAAGCTGCGAAGGCTTTTGTTGTCGGCGGGCTCGAGCGGTGCTTGCATCGACGTATGTTCACCGAAGCGCAGCTGTACTCACCGGTGACCCGGTCCGGCGACGGCGATGTCACCGTCCACCTCAGCGACGAGCACCCCGGCGTGCACGACGCGGACTACCGGGCCCGTCGCAATGCCATCGCCGCGCTCGCGCTCGATTACGCCCCGGGCAAACCCGTTCCGCAGATCGACTACACCGCCGAGGAGCAGCAGGTCTGGCGGATCGCCTCGGCCGAGCTGGCGCGCAAGCACCAGACCTACGCCTGCGCCGAGGTGCTGGAGGCCGCGGCCCGGCTCGCCTTGCCCGAGGATCACATTCCGCAGTTGAACGAGGTCTCCGCGGCGCTGGTCCCGCTGAGCGGATTCCGCTACGCGCCGGCCGCCGGGCTGGTGCCGCTGCGCCAGTTCTTCGGCTCGTTCGCGGACCGGACCTTCCACTCCACCCAGTACATCCGGCATCATTCGGCGCCGCTGTACACCCCCGAACCCGACGCCATCCACGAGATCATCGGCCACGCCAACCAGATCGCCAGCCCCCGCTTCGCCGCCATCTACGAGGCGGTCGGCGCGGCGGTCGGGCGGCTGGAGACCGAGCCGGCGCTGAAATTCCTGGCGAACGTCTTCTGGTTCTCGATGGAGTTCGGCGTGGTCCGGGAGGCGGGCGAAGTCCGTTGCTACGGTGCGGGATTGCTGTCCTCCTACGGCGAGATCGAGGAGTTCCGCACGGCCGACCTGCGGCCGCTCGACGTCGCCGCGATGGGCACCGCGGTCTACGACATCACCCACTACCAGCCGATCCTGTACTGCGCCGAGTCGGTCGCCGAGATCGAGGACGTGGTCGGCGGCTTCTTCGCGACGATGGACGACGAGACGCCGGATCGGTTGCGGCATTCGAGTGCGGCTGGGGCGCAGTAGCTTTCGGGCGGCGAGCCGGATGTTCAGTCCGGCTCGCCGGTCCGCGCCCGGCCGATCGGCAACCCGGCTTCCAGCAGATCCAGCATCCGGCCGATGTTTTCGAGATTGATCGGCGAGATGCGCGCGACGGCCAGGCCCGCGCCGGTCAACGCGCCGGCGAGTATCCGGATATCGAAATCACGGGGGGAACCGCCGACACGTTCGGCCATCATCGTGGCGACCATCTCGATGTTGCGTTCCATCTCCCGCCCGATGGCCGAACGCAGCTCGGGCACGTGATAGACCAGCGCCTGCCGTTCCTGCTCGAAGGCCAGCGCCGAGGCGGGCAGCGAGGTCAAAACCTCCGCGATCGCGTTCCGCAGGGCGGTGAGCGGCGCGAGATCGGGCGGCTGCGCCCGGACCGCCGCGATCAGCAACGGATCCATGTCGTCGGCGAGCACCAGCTGTTCCTTGGTCGGAAAGTAGCGGAAGAAGGTGCTCGGCGACACGTCGGCGGCGGCCGCGATCTGCTCGACCGTGGTGTCGCTGTAGCCCTGCTCGCGGAACAGCCGGAACGCTTCTTCGCGAATCGTCCGGCGGGTCCGCTCCTTCTTCCGCTCACGCAAGCCGTGCACAGCAGGCTCTTCTCCGGACAGGTCAACCGACATAAGTCGATTCTGGCGTATCGGCGGACCGGGCGGTGCCACCGGCAGCATCCAGCCGCACCGGCTCCTGCTCGGCGGGTTGCTTTGCTCGAACGAAGACGGCGGCGGCCGCGGCGGCCAGCACGCACAGGCCCGCGCAGACCCACAGCATCGCGGCCATGCCGCCGACGAACGCGCTCTGCACCTGATGCAGCACCGCCGAATCGCCGAGCTGATGCGCCGCCGCGACGCCCGCGTTCACTCCGTCCGAGATCGGATCGTGGTTCAGTGAGCCGAGGTCCGAACGGTACTGGGTGGCCAGCACCGTGCCCAGAATCGCGACGCCGACGGTGCCGCCCGCCTGGCGCAGCGCCTGGATCAAGGCCGAACCCGAACCCGACCGTTCCGCGGTGAGCTCGCCCATCGCCAGGCCCATCGCCGTCGGCATCGCCAGACCCATGCCCGCGCCGAGCAGCGTCGTCCACAGCGCGGTGAAGCCGTAGCCGCTGTCCACGCTGGTCGCCGCGCCCAGTCCGAGCGCGCCGGCCAGCAGGGCGAAGCCGAGCGTGAGCAGCCATCGGGTGCCCAGCTTCGGCAGGATCTTGTCACCCAGCCTGCTGCCGACGATCAGCCCGCCGATCAGCGGGAGCAGCCGCAGACCGCTACCGAGCGCGTCCACGCCGAGCACCGCCTGGAAGTACTGCGGCACGGTGAAGAACATGCCGAACATGGCGAAGTTGACCACGATGGAAAGTCCGGTGCCCCAGCGGAATCCGGCATTCTCGAACAGCCCGAGATCGATCAGCGGATGCGTCGTCCTGCGCTGCCAGAGCACGAACGCGCCGAGCAGCAGCCCACCGGCGACGACGATGGCCCAGGCCGACAGATCGCCCCAGCCGAGGTCGCCGATCCGGATGAAGCCGTAGGTGAGACCGAGCATGCCGGCGGCCGAGAGCAGCACGCCGGGGACGTCGACGCGGAGTTGGTTCGCGCTGCGCGATTCCGGCACGAGCGCGAAGACGGCGAGCGCACCGATGATCACCATCGGCACGTTGATCAGGAACACCGAGCCCCACCAGAAATTCCGCAGCAGCCAGCCGCCGAGGATCGGGCCCAGCGGCAGGCCGAGGGCGGTCGCGGTCACCCAAATGGTCAGCGCGCGTTGGCGTTGCGTGGGCTCGGGGAACAGGGACGGCAGCACCGACATGGACAGCGGCATCATCGCCGCCGCGCCGACGCCGAGCACCACCCTTGCGGCGATGAGCTGGCCGGACGAGGTGGCGAACGCGCAGGCCAGCGACGCGGCGCCGAAGATCAGCAGCGCGCCGAGCAGAAACTTCTTGCGGCCGTACCGGTCACCGAGCGCACCCGCGGGCAGCATCAACGCGGCGAGCGCGAGCGTGTACGCACCGGTGAACCATTGCAGCGCAGCGGTATTCGCGTGCAGATCGACGGCGAGCGTGGGCAGCGCCACGGTCAGCACCGTGGTGTCGAGCCCGATGGTCAGCATGGCCAGCGCCAGCGCGCCGAGCGCCAGCCAGCGCCGAGTCGCGTCTGTTTTCATGACCCCTCCGAAAATGATAGAAGCTACTTTTTGATAGTAGCTCTCATTTAGTAGCTCCTGTCAATACCGCGCTCCGGTGTGCATTCGGCCGACCCGCCGCCGAATCGCTAGGCTCGCGAACGATGAAGATCCGGGACTCGCGCCGCCGCGCCACACTCCGCCTCGGTTCCGCGCTGGCCGCCCTGGCGGTGATCGCGGGGACGGCCGTTCCCGCGCTCGCCGCGCCGGCGCCGAGCACACCGACGACGCCGTTCACCACCCCCAACACCGACGGCTGCCCGCAGAAGACGCGGCCGCCCGCACCGATCGACGAATCCGAGGTTCCGGCGCCCGGCGAGCCGACGCCGACCGCGCTGCCCATCCCCACGCCCCCGGTCGGCGGCGGCCGGCTCGGCGAATGCGGCGCGGTGCTGCCCAAAGGGGCACCCGCTGCGCCGCAAGACATTTCGGCGACCGCCTGGCAGCTGTCCGACCTGGACACCGGCGAGGTGCTCGCGGCCAAGGACCCGCACGGCCGCTACCGGCCTGCCAGCACCATCAAGGTGCTGCTCGCCACGATCGCGCTGCGCACCCTGGATCTGACCAAGACGGTCATCGGCACCCAGGACGACGCGAACGCCGACGGCACCCGGGTCGGCATCGGCCCCGGCGGCCGGTACACCAATCGCCAGCTTCTGCAGGGCCTGATCATGGCCTCCGGCAACGACGCGGCACACGCCATCGCCACCCAGCTCGGCGGCGAGGCGGCCACCGTCGCGAAGATGAACGAGCTGGCGAAGTCGCTGGGCGCCTTGGACACTCGCGCCGCCACCCCGTCCGGCCTGGACGGACCCGGCATGAGCACCTCGGCCTACGACCTGTCCGTCCTGTTCCGCGAGGCCATGACGATCCCGCTGTTCGCCGAATTCATCCACACCGAACAGATCGACTTCCCCGGTTACCCCGCGAACCCGAAGATCGAGGGCGACAAAGATCACCCCGGCTTCCCCATCGGCAACGACAACCACCTGCTCTATGACTACGAAGGCGCCATCGGCGGCAAGACCGGCTTCACCGACGACGCCAGGCAGACCTTCGTCGCCGCCGCCGAACGCGACGGGCGCCGTCTCTCGGTCACCCTGCTCAAGGCCGACGTGCGGCCGTTGCGCCCGTCCGACCAGGCGGCCCGGCTGCTCGACTACGGCTTCGCCCTCCCCCGCGGCGCCGCCGTCGGCAAGCTTCCCGAGCCCGACCGCAAGCAGTCGAAAACCGGTGCCGCCCTTGCCTCCCCGCCGCCCAGGGACGCGGACTCGCGTCCGCTGGCGGAAGACGGGCACGGCGACAACCGCACCGTCTGGATCGTCGGCGGAGTCATCCTGGTTCTCGCCCTCCTGCTCGGCGCGCGTCGGCTGAACCGGCGGCGGTAGTACCGGATTCTCGCGGCGATGGAACCGTTCCGCGCGACGCTGCGTCTATGGGTTGTGTAGACGATTTTCCGTCGGCCGGATGCGGTCGCTGTGGGCGAAGGGGTGTGTCGACTTGGCTGGAATTCTCGGCGTGGACATCGAGGTCCTCGGCAAAACGGTGCAGTCCCTGCAGGGTGCCGAGCAGGTGCTCAACGACGCGATGGCGGCGATGGCCGCAGGCGGTCACGGCGATATCGGCACGCAGGCGCTCAACGACGCGGCCGAGAGTTTCCAGCGCCGATGGCGCTTCGGCATCGAGCGGATCGGTGAGTCCGCCAAGGCCACCGCAGCAGGCGTGGGCAAATGCCATGACGCCTACCAGGACGTCGACACCGCCATCGCCACCGCACTCGACCAGGTCGCCGGTGCCATCGACGGCAAGACGCAGGCCGAGGCATGAGCGACAATCCGTACCCCAACCTGGGTTTCAACCCGGTCCCCGGCGCTCCCGCCGACGTCGCCGGGCTGCGCGGGCAGATCAACACCTCCGCCGACGCGGTCCGGGAAACCAACGACCTGCTCACCCGCCTGCGCAACAGCAACGACAATGTATGGAAAGGCGACGCGGGCGACGCCTTTCGCGCCGGCTTCGACGCCACCCTGGGCCAGGATCTCGGCTACGCCCAGAAGTCCCTCGAACGCGCGGTCAGCGTGCTCGACCAATGGCACACCGATCTAGTCGGCTACCAGGACACCGCCAAGGGACTCGAAGCCGAGGCCGCCGACGCCAAAGGGCAGCACACCAAGGCCGTCGCGACCCTGCACACCGCCAAGTCCAACCCGGACCTCGCCCTCGCGAACGTGATGTTCACCGACCAGGGCGAACTGCAGGCCGCGCAATCCCGCCTCGACGCCGCCACCGCCCAGGTCCGTTCGGCAAGCACCGCCGTCGACAACTGGCAAGGCAAGATCGACTCCATACTCCAGCGCGCCCGCGACCTGGAAACCCAGCACGACCACACAGCCCGGCGCGCCGCCACTGAGCTGGACGCCGCCGCGAAGGATTTCGCGCCGAGCCCGCCGGACAGGAGTATCTGGGACCGGATCGCCGACGCGGTGAAGGGTGTCGGAGAGTGGATCGACGAGCACCGCAAAGGCCTCCACGAATTCCTGGCGAATACCGCGGCGATCACCGGTCTCCTCGCGATCATCACGCCCCCGCCGGTCGATGCGATCATGCTCGCCGTATCGCTCGCGGCGGGTGCCGGAGCGCTCGGGCTCGACCTGACCGATTCCGAGATGCGCGATGATCTCCTGCACGGCAGCCTCACCGAAAAGCTGCACGCGGCAGAGACGCTCGCGACCGACACACTCGGCGTGATTCCCGGCGTCGCCGCACTGAGCAAGGTGGGAAAGGTTGCAGCGCTGGGTGATGGGATCGGCGATATCGGCCGATTCGAAAGCATGGCCCGCACCTGGGCGGAATCCGCGCACAGCCCAGGCTTTCTCAACGAGAGACTGGTTCGGAACGAGGGAATCACGAACCTGTTGGACAAATCCGGCCTGACCAACGGAACACACAGGCTGCTTCAGCACATGAATGTCGTGGGTGAGCACAATCATGTCCCCGACCCCGGCGTCGCGCTGAAGGTATTCAACAGCGCCAAGAAATCCATCACCGGCCTGAGCACGTGGGGCCTCGAGCAGGTTACCGACTGACCATGACGTCCACGAGCTCGGCGCCTGCGGTCTCCGCCACTATTCCTCCTGGATATTTCGAGATGCCGCTCCGCGACACTCATCGAATACTCGAGCGGGCTACCTCGCTCGTGCGCGCGACCGTACCCGACGCGCTGAAGGCGGACGTACCCTCCGTGATCGGCACGGCAGGGTTCTTTCTCGAAGTGCTGGCCGCCAAGAATGCCGTGTACTGCGGGATGGGAAAGCATTCGGCCGAGAACGGCGAGCCGGTCGTCTCGTGGCTGACGGTATCTGTCGTCGGCTTCGGCGATGAGCGCAATCCTCGCCTGGTCGTCGGTGAGATCACCAGGGACAAAGTGGCTTCGGGCGGATCGGGCTCGGTAGAGATTGTCGATGTCGCGGGCCGCCCGATGGTGTTCACCGAGGACCGGCGGACCTACACCGCAGCGCGGTTGTCGAGCGTCCGAGCGACCGAGGGCAGCGCTTCGGTCTTTCAGATCGAGGCGGTCGTCCCGTCGGACAACGGCGCGTCCCTCGCCGTGATCGAGTTCTCGACGGCCGCGCTGGAACACGGCCCCGAATATCGGGCGATGGTGCTCGGCCTCGCGGCCTCGATCAAGTTCCACGAATCCGCTTCCCGGACATCAAGTTTGGACCTCTGATGGAGTCGGTAATGGTCACGGCGCCCGCCACTCCCGCCATGAAGAATCCGGCGACCCGGGCGGCACTGCGCAAGAATTTCGTCATTCGCTGGCCGCTGCTGCTGGTATCTCTAGCTTGTGGGCCGCTGGCGGTGATGCTGCTCGACAGGTTCGACCAACCAGCAGTCCACGGTGCCGCGAAGAAGTTCGGCGTATTGGGCGCCGAGCTGGCCGGGCTGGTCTTCGTGATCGGCACCGTCTTCGGCGGGGTATTCGTGTGGATCCAGCATCGGCGGCGGAAGGCGCTGCGGCGTAATCCGTGGGCGGTGTGGCCGATCCGCTATATCGCTACCGGTAGGGCCGAATGGGTCGAGCTCATCGGACCGAATGGCGATCCGGTTTCCGCGCTGTTGCTGAGTACCTGGCCGAAAGATGTGGGAAAGCTGGTGAACCACAGTACTTCTGAGATCTGGTTCGCCGGCTATCCGGCCAAGTACGGCGTGATTTCCGCGCCGGGTGGCGGCGATCTGCGCTACGCGTATCGCTCTCGCTCCCGGCCGGTCCCGCGGTTCACCTTCCGGACCGATGATTCGTCAGGCAGCCGACGCGATCGAGCCGCACCGTCGCGACCGGAGTACGAGCTGACCAGGGAAGGTAGCCATCCCGCGATGAAGCTGGTCGGCGAGGCGCCGGAAGCAGCGAAACCCTTCGGCAGGAAAGGTGATTCCAGGTATCCGTCGCCGCGTATGCTGCGGCGCACCCTCGCCTTCCTCCTCGATTGGGTCATTCATGTGGGGTGTGGTGTCGGTGCCGCGGTTGCCGTGAGTCCGGAGTTCTCCATGGATGCGGCCGCCCGGCACGACTGGTCGCAGCTCGGGGTGAATCCCGTTGTCGCGATCGGCTTTTTCCTAGCCGCCTCGGCCTTCGACCGGATCGTCATCCAGTCGATATTCCATACAACGATCGGCAAGGCGCTGTTCGGCTTGGTGGTCGTTCGCCCCCAGGATGGCAAGTACCCGTCCTTCGGCCGGCTGCTGGCGGTGTGGTTGTTCCATGTGTATCTGCCGCTCGGCATCTGGGGTGGCGCCGGCCCCGAACAGGTCGACGATTACTTCCTGCCTGCCGTGCGACGGCGAGATGTGGTGTGCGGCAGTTCGACATGAACTGCGCGCGTATTCCTATGTCGGAGAGGACAACAGTGCGTCACTGGCGACACGATCGAGGATCGGTTCGGCGGCTGCCCGCGCCGGAAGAGAGCTCGCAATCACCGGCCACGCGGTCGGCGCAGGGTCGAAAGCGCAAGGGCCGCAAGGGCTCCTGCGCCGAAGAAGGTGGCTCCCGCGCCGACGGAGAGTTCGCGGGCTGACGTGCGCGGGGCGATGATGGCGGCGGGCGGGGCGGGGATTTCGGCTTCGGGCTCGTTGTCGGACGCGGTGGCGGCCCACGCGGTGGCGAACAGGACGATCCGGTAGGTGACGTAGCTGAAGACCATCAGGCCGATGATCGAACCGAAGGCGGCGCCCGCCGGACTGCTCAGCACCTTCTGCAGATAGATCGAGGCGACGAACTTGAACACCTCGAAGACCACGGCGGCCAGTGCGGCGGCCTTGGCCGCGCTGGCCAGGGTGACCGGTTCCCGGGGCAGCCGGGCGATGATCCAGGCGAAGACCGCCCAGGAGGCGAGGAAGCCGAGCAGGATCGACACCAGCGCGAGCAGCAATCGGGCGCCGGGCAGGTGCGACAAGCCCAGGCTGATCAGCAGCCGGGCGCCGAGGGTGCTCGACGCCAGCGCGGAAAGCCCGAGGGAGACAACGAAGGCCAGGCCGAGGCCGAGCAGCGCGCCCAGATCGGACAGCTTGGCGATGAACCAGTTCTGTTCCTCGCTCTTCTGCTCCCACTGCTCGGTCAGCGCCGCCCGCAGGTTGGCCATCCAGCCGAGCCCGGACCAGATCCCGGCCAGCAGGCCGATGACGCCGACGGTGCCGCGCGACTCGATCGCCTTGTCGATCAGCTCGTTCAGCTGCTCACCGAGCGAGCCGGGAATGTTGTCGACGATCTTGGTCTGCACCTCGCCGAGCAGGTCCGGATTGCTGGACAGCACGAAACCCGCGATCGCGAAGGCGACCATGAGCAGCGGAAACAGCGACAGCACGGTGAAATACGTGATGCCGGCCGCGTAGTAGTCGCCGCGCTGGCGCTGATACCGCCCGCCGGCCCGCACCAGATGGTCCAGCCATGGCAGCGCCTGGATCCGTCGTTCGATCCCGGCCTTGATGTTGTCGATCACCTGCACCGTTCGCCCCTTCAGGAGAGATCTCACAGGTGCCGTCCCGTCAGCGGGCCAGTAGGCCCACTCGGTCGTATACCTGTGCGAGGGTGTTGCCGGCGATCTCTCGCGCACGCTCGGCACCGGCGGCGAGGATACGGTCGAGTTCGCCCTGATCCGACAAGTACTCTCGCACCTTTGCCTGCAAAGGCGTGACAAATTCGACCAGCGCGTCGGCCACATCGGATTTCAGGTCGCCGTAGCCCTTACCCGCGTAATCCTTTTCCAGCGTGACGATCGGGCTGCCGGACAGCGAGCTCAGGATCACCAGCAGGTTGCTCACCCCCGGCTTCTGCTCCGGGTCGTAGCGGATCTCCCGCTCGGTGTCGGTCACCGCGGACCGGACCCGCTTGGCGGTGATCTTGGGATCGTCGAGCAGGTTGATCAGGCCCGCGTCGCTGGACGCCGACTTGCTCATCTTCGAGGTCGGATCCTGCAGGTCGTAGATCTTGGCGGTGCCCTTCTCGATGTGCGCCTCGGGCACCACGAAGGTCTTCTTGAACCGGGTGTTGAAGCGCTGCGCGAGATTTCGGGTCAGCTCCAGATGCTGGCGCTGGTCCTCGCCGACCGGCACCTGATGCGGGCGGTAGAGCAGGATGTCCGAGGCCATCAGCACCGGGTAGGTGAACAACCCGACCGACGCGTTGTCCGAGCCCTGCTTGACCGACTTGTCCTTGAACTGGGTCATCCGGCTGGCCTCGCCGAAGCCGGTGATGCAGCTGAGCACCCAGGCCAGCTCGGCGTGTTCGGGCACCTGGCTCTGCACGAACAGCGTCGACTTCTTCGGGTCGATGCCGAGCGCGAGCAGCTGCGCGGCGGCGGCCTTGGTCTGCGCCTTCAGCGCCTTCGGGTCCTGCGGCACGGTGATCGCGTGCAGGTTCGGGATGAAGTAGAGCGCGTCGTAGTCGTCCTGCATGGTCACCCAGTACTGCAGCGCCCCAAGGTAGTTGCCGAGGTGGAACGAGGTACCGGTGGGCTGGATCCCGGAAAGGACGCGCTGCTTACGCTCAGCGGCCGGGGCTTCTACAGGAACGGACATACCCCGATCTTTCCATGCCCCGCCCACCCGTCGCCCGACCACCGCCCCTCAACGAGTCGCTGCGCGATGCTGCTCAGGTGGATTTCGCTCCACCCAGTTGCGCGGGTCGACCCCCGGCATACTCGGCCGCCCCTTGGTGACCAGCTGATGCTCGCGCCGCGAGACGAGCTTGTAGACCGGTGCGCTCGGGCCGAGCAGAGTGCTGCGCAATACCGGCGGCAGCAGCGGCGGAGCCACATGCGCGGTACGCACGGCCTGCGCGAGCGCCCGGTAGGCGACCTGGTCGGCCAGTCCCCAGCGCATGTCGTACATCTGCCGGATCCGCGGCGGCAGACTGCCCTGCACCAGCAGGAAGAACGCGGAGGTGACCTGCTGCATCGGCATCCGCTGCGGGTACGGCACGCGCTGCCCGGCCAGGTAGGAACCGACCAGCCGGGCCTCGTCGGTGAGGAACAGTTCGTCGGAGGCGAGGTAGGCGTCGAAGGACGCGCGGAACTCCGGATAGCTGCCCGGCGCGGCGTCCGGGGGCATGCCGAACAGTTCGGCCCAGCGCACATAGTCCTGGTACAGGCCCTCGCGCTCGCCGTCGGTCAGGGTGCGGACCAGCAGGTCGTACATCACCTCGGCGGAGTCGAAGGTGAACGCCATCGTCATGTACATCAGGTGCGGGTCGAGCGCGGAGTAGCCGGTGCCTGCCGGGTGGTGCGGCCCGGCGTCCTCGGGCAACGCGCCGCGCACCTTGGCGTGCTTGTTCGTGGTGAAGGCGAGCGCGCGATCCGCCTCCGCCTTGCTGCCGAGGAAAACGGCTTCGAAGAGATGGCCGGTGAGCGAGAGCCGGGTGTACGGCGTCATCCGGTGCTGAGTGTTCTCCGCGGTACCGACGTAGAGCAGCGGGTGGACCGCGCCGACAACCAGGGCACGCTGGCCGTAGGTCAGGCCGACGGCCCGCTTGCTCATCACCCGCCGGGCCATCGAGTGATCGCTGAAATAGCCGGGCTCGGACATTGCTGCCTCCTCATCGAGAGCATCTGGCAATAGCATCCGCCAGATTCGGCATTCTGGCAATACTCTCTGCCAGAATTAGGCGTGACAGAATCAAATCGTGACTGCATCGCGAAGCGATTCCGTGAGGGGTGGCGGCCGGGCGACGGGCGGGCCTGCATCGCGAAGCGATTCCGTGAGGGGTGGCGGTCGGGTGGCGGGCGGGCCTGCGCAGCGGACGTATGGAGGGATTACCGCGGAGGAGCGGCGGGCGCAGCGGCGGGCGGCGTTGCTCGAGGCGGCGCTCGAGATCATCGGCACGCAGGGGTTGGCCAAGCTGACGGTCTCCGGGCTGTGCGCCCAGGCGGGACTCAACGAGCGGTACTACTACGAGAGCTTCGACAGTCGCGATGCCGTGTTGACCGCGCTCGTCGACACCATCGCCGAGGAGCTGGCGGTCGCGATCGTGGCGGCGGTGGGTACCGCGCCGAAGGACTCGCGCGCAACGGCACGGGCCGCGATCACCGCGGGTATCCACCTGCTCACGGACGACCCGCGCAAGGCCAAGGTCACGCTGGTCGCCGGTATGGCGACGCCGGAATTGCGGGCTCGCACAACGGAAACGGTGCGGGTGTTCGCGCGGATGGTCGCGGCCGAGGGGGTCGATTTCTACGGGATCGATGCCCCGGACTCCGATCCGGCGATCGACTTCCGGGCCAACTATCTGGTCGGCGGGCTGGTGCAAACACTGACCGCGTGGTTACAGGGCGAACTGCCGCTCACCCGCGACGAGCTGATCGAGCACACCACCGACGTGTTCGTCTTGCTCGGTGAGGATTTGGCGCGCCGCTTGGCGTGAACCGGGTCAGAGTTCCAGCGTGACGTCGTGCAACCCGGGCGATTCCCCTTGCAGGACAACGCGGAACGGCACTCCCCTGCGCGACCAGTAGTCGGCGCAGTCCCGCATCGCCTCGGCGAACCAGTCCCGTTCGGTCGGCTCCTCGGCCAGCAGATGAACCGAATCTCGTACAACGACAACATATCCCGTTGCCTCGCCGACGAAATCGTCCAGGTCACGCAGGCATTCGTCGAAGGCGTCCTTGTTCTCGCCGAAGTAGTACGGGAACTGCAGTGCCGAGGCGGTCTCGTCGAACAACCGCCCGACCGTACGCATCTTGGTGCCACGCAGTTCGCGCACCAGGTAACCGGACGGCACGCGGTAGCGCACGCCGCTCAGCTCGGCCGCGTCGACGACAGCCGCACCGAGCGCGGGCGCCGCGCTGCGCGATTCGGTCTCGACCGGTCGAGCAAGGAACTGCGACAACGGAATTACCTTGGACATCAGCGCATCCTCGTGAAGGTCTCGTAGTGGTCCCCGGTGTACCAGGCCGACCCGTCGCTGCCGGTGACGATGCGCTCGGCGTCTCTGGATCGGCCACGCTGCTTGGGATTCACGTCCCATTCCTGGTAGGTGATCGGTTTGCCCGCACCGTCTTTGGCGGCCAGCGTGCCCGCGCGATTCATCCAGCGGTCGCCGCCCTTGGTGCCGGGGGCGTTCGCCGAATCGGGCCAGCGGCCCGCGTCGATCTCGCGCAGGGTGTCGTAGGCCTTGGCAGGCACGCCCGGTGCGCGGCTGGCCGGCGCGGCCGGCTCCGATGCCCTGGGCGCGCCGGGGACCGCCGCGCTGCTGGTGGCGCGCGCGGTGGTACTGGTCGCGACGGTGTCGCTGCCGCCGCCACGCAGTCCGAGCACCGCGACCACCACCAGGGCGACCACCACCGCCCCCAGTCCGGCGAGCGTGCGAATTGCCTTCGGCGACAGGTTCATCGGTACTGCACCGTGACCGGCGCGTGGTCCGACCAGCGCTGGTCGTAGGCGGCGGCGCGTTCCACCACGGCCTGCTTGGCGCGCGCCGCGAGATCGCCGCGGGCGAGCTGATAGTCGATGCGCCAGCCGGTGTCGTTGTCGAAGGCGCGGCCGCGGTAGGACCACCAGCTGTACGGACCGGGGACCGCCGGATGCAGTTGACGCACCACGTCGACGTAGCCCGCGGCGAGCAGTTCGTCGATCCAGGCGCGCTCCTCGGGGAGGAATCCGGCCGACTTCAGGTTGCCCTTCCAGTTCTTCAGGTCGAGCTCGGTGTGGGCGATGTTCCAGTCGCCGCTGACCACGAAATCGCCGGTGCGGGCGGTCAGGTAGGCGCCGAGTTCGGCCATGTAGCGGTACTTTTCGTCCTGACGCGGGGTGCCTTCCTCGCCGGAGTGCACGTACACGCTGGCGACCGTGACGTCACCGAAGTCGGCCTCCAGGTAGCGGCCGGACGCACCGAACTCGCTGCTACCGAAGCCGATTCGAACCGCGTCCGGTTCCCGCCGGGACAGGATCGCGACGCCGGCCCGGCCCTTGGACTCCGGCTCGGCCTGCGCCAGCCACCAGCCCTCGGCCAGCGCGGGCGCCAGCGCCGCTCTGGTCTGCTCGTCGGTGGCCCTTGTCTCTTGGACACAGACGATGTCGGCCTCCGTCGCGGCGAGCCAGGCCAGCATGCCTTTGCCCGCGGCCGCGCGGACGCCATTTACGTTCACAGTCGAAATGATGTAGGCCACCGCACGACCGTACAATGCTGGTCAGATGAATTCCCTCGGACACCGCCGTCCAGGAAAGGGTGATGACGATGCCGTCTGACACCGCCAAGTCCGCCAGCGCCACAAGCACCGTACGGACGCCGGTCCCCACCAAGGCCAAACCGGAGCTCCCCAAGGCTGTCAAGGCATTGCACCTGGGTTCCGGGGACCCGCTGCTCCTGCTGCACGGCTTCATGATGTCGCCGCACAGCTGGGAGCAGACCGCGACGCGGCTGGCCAGCCAGTGCGAGGTGTACGCGCCGGCCTTCGCCGGGCACTGGGGTGGCGAGCGCGCGGACGGCTGGTCGGTCGACGTGCACACCCTGGCCGACCGCATCGAGGATCAACTCGACGAACTCGGCTGGCGCACCTGCCACATCGCGGGCAACTCGCTCGGCGGCTGGGTCGGGGTCGAACTCGCGCGGCGCGGCCGGGCCCGCACGCTGACCCTCGTCGCCCCGGCCGGTGGCTGGCACGCGCCGTCGCTCACCCAGCTGCGGATCAATCTGAAGTTCCTCTCGCTGGTGCCGTTCGTCGAAATCGGTAAGCGGCTGGGCGGTTTCGCGGTCAACAACCCGATCGCGCAGCGGTTCGCCCTGCTGTGGCTGAGCAAGAACGCCGCCGCGGTATCCCGGCGCGACACCGCGGCCGCCATCATGGCCGCGCTGCACTGCCCGTCCATGCTGCCGTTCCTCGTCAGCAGCCTGCGCGGGCCCGAGCAGGAGGACCTGTCCACGCTCCGGACGCCGGTCCGGCTGCTGCTGTCCGAATACGACCGGGTCATCCCCAATCGCGTGTACGCCCGCCGCTATCTGAAGGAGCTCCCCGAGTCCGCCGACCGCATCGTCGTGCACGGCGTCGGGCACGTCCCGATGCTCGAGGCGCCGGACCGCATCGCGACCCTCATCGCCGAGCACGTATACGCCAGCCGCAACCGGCTTCGCGCGGTGTGAGACACCGGATTTCCACAGGTCAGGAAGTTATCCCCAGATCGCGGAAAGGAGTCGATCCGGCGCCCGCCCGGGCCTACTGTTTCGAGGCATGGGGAGCACACAAACCGACCGCGTGGTGCATCAACTCCGCGGCGACGTCAACGGCCTGTACGAACTGAACAGCACCATGCGCCGCGAGGCCAAGGAAACCGACAGCGTGGTCCGCGACACCGAGCTACGACTCCGGCGGTTGTGCCGTACCTCCGGGCGACAATTCGGCGTGCTCCTCGCGGCCCACCGCCAACACGGGGATCGTCTGGATCGCGTGGAATCGCTACTCGGAGAAGTGGCTACGCAAGTCGGCCAGTTGGTGCCGCAGGTAGGCGAATTGGCGGAGCAGGTGAGCTGTCTCGCACCGCTACCGGCCCGAGTCGACGCGCTCGCAGAGCAAATGGGCCGCATGGGACCACAAGTGGACGAGCTGGTAGAGCAAGTGAGCTATCTGGCACCGCTGCCGGCCCGAGTCGACGCGCTCACAGAGCAAATGAACTGTCTCGCACCGCTACCGGCCCGAGTCGACGCGCTCACAGAGCAAATGAACTGTCTCGCACCGCTACCGGCCCGAGTCGACGCGCTCGCAGAGCAAATGGGCCGCATGGAGCCACAAGTGAGCGAGCTGGCCGAACAAATGAGCTGTCTCGCACCACTGCCAGCACGAGTCGATGAACTCGCCGAGCAAATGAGTCACCTGGCACCGCTACCAGCACGAGTGGATGAGCTTGCGGGGCAGGTGAATTACCAGACCGAGCAAGTCGAGCTGCTCGCGCCGCTGCCGGAGCGAGTGGATGGGCTCGCGGGGCACGTGGACATCCTCACCAGGCACGTGAACGATCTGACCGGGCATCTGAACGATCTCACCGGGCACGTGGACGATCTCACCGGACATATGGACGATCTGACCGGGGTCGTGAATCGGCTGACCGGACGGGTGGATCATCTGACGGGTCGGGTGGACTATCTGACGGACCACGTGGATCAGCTTGTGGAGCTGCCGGCTCGGGTGTCCAGGCTGGAAGAACAGATGGGCGAGTTGACGGTGGTTGTCCGGCAGAACTCGCAGACCTTGGATGTGGTGGTCGATCTGCTGAAGAAGGGGCGACCTGCGCTCGAGGATGAGGACTAGCCAACGCTTGATGGTCGGGACTAGCTAGCCAACACTCGACGATCGGGACTACCCAACACTCGACGGCCAGGACTACCCAACACTCAACGATCAGGACTACCCAACACTCGACGGCCAGGACTAACCAGCGCTCGAAGGTGAAGGCTGGCCAGTGCTCGAGACGCGGGCACTTCCTGTTCCCGTTTCATCTCAGTCCGGGCGACACTCGCGATACATCGGCTGCGGGCGATGTATCGCGAGCATTGGGCTCTCACTCAGTGGGCCGGTCCTCCGCGAGGCACAGAGTGGAGGGCTGTTGGACGACCTTACGGGCAAGGTCGCTGTGGTCACGGGCGGCCGGTGGATCAGCCGGGGAGTGACCGAGGCATCCGCGGATGCGCGGATGTGCGGATGCGCCGAATGACGTGGAAGTGGAGGCGCGGCATTCCAACCACCGCCGGATGGCAGGGCAATAGCACGGATGTGCAACCGTGGGGGCGAATGTTACCGCGCTGGTTGACGTTCCAGCGCTAGGCGAGGCGACGCTATAAGTATGGAACCGCAGCTCGGGCCACGAATTCGATTGCCGCCGAATATGTGACCGCCGCTCAGGACGCTGCTTCTGACTGCTTGCGGCCGGTTCGAGGAAAGCCGAGAACCAGTCGGCAGACCTCGTCGGGGACGTCCAATTGCGGGCAGTGGCCGACACCGGGCAGTGCGACGAACTCGCTGCCGGGGAGCATGGCGTGCAGGGCACGGGCGGCGGAGATCGGGATGATGCGGTCCTCGGTGCCGTGCACGACGAGGACCGGGCAGGTGACGACGAGGTCGACGTGGCCGGACGGGTGTTCGCGGGCGTAGCGGGCCGCGTCCTGGCCGCGGGCGGCCACCGCGGCCATGTCGGGCACCGAACGTATTGCCGTGGTGAGGAATTCGGGATCGGCGACGACGCCGGGCCCGTAGACGAAGAGGGCTACCGCGCGGCGCACACTCCAGCGTACGAGCGCGGCCGGAACAGGCAGGAGGCCGACCAGACGGAAGAACATCCGGTACTCGCGCAAGCGACCGACGCGGGCCAGCCAATGGCGGGCCAGCAGCGGCTCATCGAGGGAGACCACCGCGGTGACCTCGCCACCCGGATGCCGGGCGGCGGCATGCAGCGCGGTGGCGGCACCGAGCGAATTGCCGACGAGAGTCAGTGGACCGCGCTCGGCGATGATCGCGTCGACGAAGCTGTCGAACTGCGGGGTCATCGGGCCGGGCCGGCGCGGGTCCGCCAGGCCGAACCCCGGAAGGTCGACGGCGAAGGCCGCACGGCCCGCGGCCTCCAGCGCAGTGAGTACACCGCGCCAGGTGTCCGCACTGTCGGCGTAACCGTGCAACAGCAGGATCGGAGTACCGGACCCGGCGACGGAGAGGACGCGAGTGTCGACGCCGCCGTAGCAGGCGATGGTTACGGTGATCATCGGCCGGTTGCTCCTCGATGAGCACGCACCAGCACGGTGCGCAGACCAACGGCGTTTCGGTTGCGCGACAGGCGATCCCGGGCGCGCACGCCGTGATAGCGCACCCGGGATCGGTAGAACCGTCAGGCCAGCAGGCCCTTGGCGATGTGCGTCACCTGGATCTCGTTGCTGCCCGCGTAGATCATCAGCGACTTGGCGTCGCGCGCGAGCTGTTCCACCCGGTACTCGGTCATGTACCCGTTGCCGCCGAACAGCTGCACCGCCTCCATGGCGACCTCGGTGGCCGCCTCGGACGCGTAGAGCTTCATCGCCGACGCCTCGGCGAGCGTCGGCGGCTTACCCGCGCGACCGCGCTCCAGCGTGTTGAACACCATGTTCTGCACGTTGATCCGGGCGATCTCCATCTTGGCCAGCTTGAGCTGGACGAGCTGGAAGCGGCCGATCTCCTGGCCCCAGAGCTTGCGGCTCTTCGCGTAATCCAGGCAGAGCCGGTGACATTCGTTGATGATGCCCAGCGCCATGAAGGCCACGCCGACGCGCTCGGCGGTGAAGCTGGACCGCGCGCTCTCCCGGCCGTCGCCGCCCCTGTGCTCCTCGGTCTCGCCGAGCAGGCGGTCCTTGCCGAGCCGGACGTTGTCGAAGAACAGCTCACCGGTGGGCGAGGCGTGCAGGCCCATCTTCTTGAACGGCTTGCCCTGGGTGAGTCCCTCCATCCCCTTGTCCAGGACGAAGGTGAGCACCTTGCGCTCGCGCTTGTCGCCGCCGTCGCCCTCGTCGACCTTGGCGTAGACGATCATCACGTCGGCGAACGGGCCATTGGTGATGAACGTCTTCTGGCCGTTGAGCAGGTAGTCGTCGCCGTCGCGGCGGACGTAGGTCTTCATGCCGCCGAACGCGTCGGAACCGGAGTCGGGCTCGGTGATCGCCCACGCCGCAACCTTTTTCATGGTCACGATGTCGGCCAGCCAGCGCTCCTTCTGCGCCAGCGTGCCGCGGGACATGATGGTGGTCGCGCCGAGACCGATGCTGACGCCCATCGCGGTGACCAAACCCATGCAGACACCGGACAGTTCGCCGATCAGCACCGCCATCAGCGATTCCTGCCCGGCGAACGGGCTACCGCCGGACGACTTTTCCTTCTTCTTCTCCGGCAGCGGCTCACCGGCGGCGATAGCCTCTTCTTTGGCGCGCTGCTTCGAGAGCAGTTTCTCCACCGCCTCGCCGCCCATGGCGTCGATCCCGAACTCGCTGAACAGCTTCCGGATGATCGGATACGGCGACAGCTCGCCGCTGTCGAGTGCGTCCAGGTTGGGCCGGATCTCCTTGTCGATGAACGTCCGCACGGCATCGCGGATCAAGACATCGGTCTCGGACCATTCGAACATCGTTGTTCTCCTTAACGTTGCGGCGAGCTCAGGGCAGCCGAGCGGAGATGTCGTCGATCAGCCACGGTCCCTCGGTCTCGATCGTCTTCACATCGTGCCAACCGGCCAGCTCGGAGATGGCCCCGCCCTGCACCGCGAACACCTTGCCGGTGATCGGGCACTTGTCCGAGGCGAGGTAGGCCACCAGCGGCGAGATGTTGGCGGGGCTGAAGGCGTCGAATCCGCCGTCTTCGACCTCGTCGGCCTCGGCCGCCATCATGGCGCCCATGCCGGGCGTGGCCAGGGTGAGCCGGGTGCGCGCGATCGGAGCGATGGCGTTGACCCGCACGCCGTAGCGCGCGAGTTCGTCGGCGGCGACCAGGGTGAGCGCGGCGATCCCCGCCTTGGCCGCGCCGTAGTTGGCCTGGCCCGCGTTCGGCACGGTGGTGCCGGAGGCGGACGCGGTGTTGATCACCGCGGCGTTCGGCTGATTGCCCGCCTTGCTCTGGTCTTTCCAGTAGGCGGCGGCGTGGTGCAGCACGGCGGCGTGGCCCTTGAGGTGCACGGCGATCACCGCGTCCCACTGCGCCTCGTCCATGCCTGCGATGAACGCGTCGCGCAGGATGCCCGCGTTGTTGACCACGATGTCGAGGCCACCGAGTTCGGAGATCGCCTGGTCGACCACGTTCTTCGCGCCGTCCCAGGTGGCGATGTTGGCGGTGTTGGCGACGGCGGTGCCACCGGCGGCGACGATCTCGTTCGCCACCTCCTGGGCGGGCGTGGTGTCGGTGCCCTCGCCCTCGTTGCTGCCGCCGAGGTCGTTCACGACCACGGCCGCGCCCTCGCGGGCGAACAGCAGGGCGTGCTCGCGACCGATACCGCGACCGGCGCCGGTGATGATGGCTACTCGACCTTCGAGTGCACCCATCGATGTCTCCTCTTCCTGATGTCTGTGCTGAATATTTCGATCGGACAACGACATTCGCCGGGACGGCGGAACCGTCCCGGCGAGCGGTCAATCGGCGATCTCGGCGAGCCCGTCGCTGAGGACCACGTCCTCGCCGCGCACGGTCTCGAAGGCGTAGGTGGTGACGCCGTCGGCGGAGCCGACCTTCCAGATGCGGGTCTCCAGATCGTCGCCGGGGAAGACCATCTTGGCGAAGCGCACGGCAAACCGCTTCAGCCGGTTGACATCCGACCCGCCGACCTCGGTGAGCACCGCCCAGGACGCGAACGCCATGGTGCACAGCCCGTGCGCGATGATGCCGGGCAGCCCGGCGTCCTTGGCCACCTGCTCGTCCAGGTGCAGCGGCACCGGATCGCCGGAAGCCGGTGAGTACCTGAAGGTTTGGTCGTCGTCCACGTGCTGCGGGACGACCGCCGCCGGCGGCTGCGCGCGCAGGTTCTCGTCGAACTTGTGCGCCGGCGCCGTGGCGCCGACCGTCTTGCCGGCGTCGATATTGCGGAAGAAGGCGGTCAGGTACTGCTCGTTGACCAATTCCCCGGCCTCGGTGCGGCATTCGATGAGGATGGTGATGGCCGTGCCGTTGGGCCTGCTGGTGTAACCGGTCGCCTTGGCGCGCGAGACCAGCCGGTCGCCGGGCTGGATGGCCCGGTGGAAGTGGAAGTCCTGCTCGCCGTGCACGACCCGGCCGAAGATGTCCATCGGCGCGACCTCGATCACCGGCATCATCATCGCCTCGAAGACGGGGACGATGGCGAAGACCGGTGACGCGACCTTGCCCGCGAGGTGCGCCTCGATCGGATCGTTGGTGGCCGCGGCGTATTCGCCGATCCGCTCGCCGGTCACCTCGAAACGCTCGTCGTCACACCAGGTTTCGAGTCCGGCGTCGTCGAACTCGACGAGCCGGGCGGTGGTCGACTCCGAACTCATGCCGCGTCCTCCCCGGCACGCGCACCGGGCCCGGCGCTCATGCCGAAGCCAGCGCGTCGAGCTGCTCGAGCGACTTGTCCAGCTGCTTGAGGCCGTCCTTCTCGACCGCCTTGCCGAGCGCGCCCTTGATCAGCGCACCCTCGAAGTCACCGGAGACCAGGATGGTGCTGCCGCCGTCGCCCTTGGGCTGGATGTCGAAGGTGAATTCGGTCTTCACCCCGGCCATTCCGGTGCCGCCGAGGGTGAGCTTGGTCGGCTGCTCGACCGAGACCACGGTCCACTCCAGCTTGTTCGCCATGCCGAGCATGACGATCTTGGCCACCAGCTTGGCGCCCTCGGTCAGCACGGCGGGCGGCTCCTCCATGAAGCGCTCGTGGATGGTGAACCACTTCTCCCAGGTGTTCGGGTCGGAGACGACCGTCCAGAGCGCCTCGGGGGTGGCGTTGACGTCCTTGGTGGCTTCGATGTGTCCCATTGAGCTGACTCCTCGTCGAAATTCGTTGTGCGGGTTGGGCGGTCAGTGCGTTATCGGTCGGCGCGCCGGTAGGCGGTCACGACCGCGGCGCCGCCGAGGCCGATGTTGTGCTGCAGGCAGGCGGTGACGTCGTCGACCTGGCGCTTGTCCGCGGTGCCGCGCAGCTGCCAGGTGAGTTCGGAGCACTGCGCCAAACCCGTCGCGCCGAGCGGATGCCCCTTCGAGATGAGGCCTCCGGACGGGTTCACCACCCACTTGCCGCCGTAGGTGGTCAGGTTCTCGTCGATCAGCTTTCCGGCTTCGCCCGGACCGCAGAGGCCGAGCGCCTCATAGGTCAGCAGTTCGTTGGCCGAGAAGCAGTCGTGCAGCTCGATGACCTGGAAATCCTCGGCACCGAGACCGGCCTGCTCGTAGACCTTCCGCGCGGCCTGCACGGTCATGTCGTAGCCGACCAGGTTCTTGGCGGTCTCGTCGAAGGTGGACTTGTAGTCGGTGGTCATCGCCTGTCCGACGATCTCCACCGCCTGCCCGGCCAGGTCGTGCTTGTCCACGAACGCCTCGCTGGCCAGGATCACCGCGCCGGAACCATCGGAGGTCGGCGAGCACTGCAACTTGGTGAGCGGGTCGTAGATCATCCGCGCGCCGAGGATGTCGTCCATCGAATACTCGTCCTGGAACTGCGAATACGGGTTGTTCACCGAGTGCTTGTGGTTCTTGTAGCCGATCTTGGCGAAGTGTTCGGCGGTGGTGCCGTACTGCTTCATGTGCTCACGGCCGGCCGCGCCGAACATCCACGGCGCCACCGGGAACAGCACCTCGGAGATCTCGGCGAGCGCCATGATGTGCCTGGCCATCGGCTGTTCGCGGTCGTCCCAGGTGGAGCCGAGCGAGCCCGGCTGCATCTTCTCGAAGCCCAAGGCCAGCGTGCACTCGGCCAGCCCGCCCCGAATCGCCTGTGCCGCAAGGTAGAGCGCGGTCGAGCCGGTGGAGCAGTTGTTGTTGACGTTGACCACCGGGATGCCGGTCATGCCGAGCTCGTAGACCGCGCGCTGACCGGAGGTGGATTCGCCGTAGACGTAACCGACGTAGGCCTGCTCGACCAGGTCGTAGGCGATACCGGCGTCGGCGAGCGCCTTGGTGCCGGACTCGCGCGCCATGTCCGGGTAGTCCCAATCGGTGCCGTCTTCGTTCTTGCGGCGGCCCGGCTTCTCGAACTTCGTCATGCCGACGCCGACGACGTAGACCTTGTTCGCCATCGAACTCCCCTCAGGGTTGTGCCTGTGCCGCCCGCAGGCGGGCAGCGGTGAACCGATCCGTCCGGATCCAGCTGAAAACAAACATACAGAGATGTATGTAAGTGCGCAAGGTTTTCGGCGTTACCGCTGGTTGCACCCACCGAATAGCGAGGTGATTGACCCATCCGGCGACATACAGGTGAAGGTGTATGTATTGCCAGCTCAGGCTGGTACGCAGCGGTTCCCCGGGCCGCGATCCGACGCCGACGGCATCGCTGTGACGTGCCTCACCGCCCCCGATCCCGTAACAGCCGCGTAATCGTCCGGAAATTCACCGTCCACAACCGTGTACGACCGTCGAATGGTTGCAGTTGTCTATGCGGGGCTGAGGAGTAAACGTGGTCGAGCTCGATACCCGGTCGTCGAATTCAGACGGGATCGCCGCAGCGAAGGAAACACTCGAGGACTACACGCTGCGCTTCGCGCCACGGAGCTACCGCAAATGGAGCCCGGCCGTCGTCGGCATCTCCGCCCTCGGCGGCATCGCCTACCTGGCCGACTTCGCCATCGGCGCGAATATCGGCATCGCGCACGGCACCGGGAACGCGCTGCTCGGCATCGGTTTCTTCGCGATCGTCATCATGGTCACCGGATTTCCGCTCGCCTATTACGCGGCGCGCTACAACCTCGATCTCGACTTGATCACGCGCGGTAGCGGATTCGGTTATTTCGGCTCGGTGCTCACGAATGTGGTTTTCGCCTCGTTCACCTTCATCTTCTTCGCGCTGGAGGGGTCGATCATGGCCCAGGGGCTGGAACTCGGCCTGGGCGTACCGCTTTGGCTCGGATACCTGGCCTCGACGTTGCTCATCTTCCCCTTGGTCATCTACGGCATGAATACGCTGGCCAAGTTGCAGGTCTGGACCACTCCGCTGTGGCTGCTGCTGATGGTGCTGCCGTTCGGGTTCCTGCTGGTCCGGCATCCGGATTCGGCGTCGTCGTTCTTCGCCTACGGCGGCGAGAACGGTTCCGGGGTCAGTGTTTCCGGCACGCTGCTGGCCGCGGGCGTGTGCCTTTCGCTGATCGCGCAGATCGCCGAGCAGATCGACTACCTGCGCTTCATGCCGCCGCGCACGCCGGAGAACGCGCGCAAGTGGTGGGGCTGGATGCTGCTCGCCGGTCCGGGCTGGGTGGTGTTCGGCGCGCTCAAGCAGGTGGTCGGACTGTTCCTCGCGGTCTATCTGATCGCGAATCTGCCTGCCGCGCAGGGCATCGCGAATCAGCCGGTGCATCAGTTCCTGGAGATCTACCGGGACATGGTGCCGGGCTGGCTGGCCATGACGCTGGCCGTGGTGCTGGTGGTGATCAGCCAGATCAAGATCAATGTCACCAACGCGTATTCGGGGTCGCTGGCCTGGACCAACTCCTACACCCGGGTGACCAAGTCCTACCCGGGCCGGCTGATCTTCCTCGCGGTGAACCTGGCGATCGCGCTGATCCTGATGGAAGCCAACATGTTCGACTTCCTCAACAACATCCTCGGCTTCTACGCCAACTGCGGCATCGCCTGGATCGTCACCGTCGCAACGGATATCGCGGTCAACAAGTATCTGCTGAAGATCTCGCCGAAGCAGCCGGAGTTCCGCCGCGGCATGCTCTACGACTTCAATCCGGTGGGGCTGGTCGGATTCGGGCTCTCGGCGGCGCTGTCGATCATGACGTTCTTCGGGGTCTTCGGTGAGCTGCTGAAGCCGTACTCGCCGATCGTCGCGCTGGTGGTCGCGTTCGTCGCCACTCCGCTCACCGCGATCGCCACCAAGGGCAAGTACTATCTGCGCCGCACCGACGACGGCATCGACCTGCCGATGTTCGACGAGCACGGCAACCCGTCCGGCGAGACGCTGACCTGCCACGTCACCGGCCTGGAATTCGAACGCCCGGACATGATCGCCTCGGCGGTCCCCGGCCCGGAAGGCGAGATCCAGTACATCAGCTCGCTCGCCCTCTCCACCGACAAGGCTGGCGACCACCTTCTCCCCCGGCAGCACTGACCCGCGTGCGGGGCACGACCGGGGTCAACGCCTCCGCCGTGCCCCGCTCGGTCAGTCGGTAGCGCGGACGTCGGCCAGGGCCGCCTCGGCGATATTGCGCAGGTGGGCGGTGGCGCGACGCCACCGACGTCGGGCGCGTTCGTCGTCCGGGTCGACGAAGTTGGAGATGAGGATGCCGCGCAAAGCGTCCATCGCGGTGTAGATGAAGTCGCGGGCCTCTTTGCGGCGGATCTCGTCCGGGACGAAGCGAGCGACGGCCATCAGGACGGCGTTGTTGA
Organism: Nocardia sp. NPDC006044; assembly: GCF_042871115.1. Classification (NCBI taxonomy): domain Bacteria; kingdom Bacillati; phylum Actinomycetota; class Actinomycetes; order Mycobacteriales; family Nocardiaceae; genus Nocardia; species Nocardia sp. NPDC006044. The sequence goes on along the minus strand of NZ_JBIAID010000005.1, from coordinate 446,107 downwards.
CGAACGGCTCGACCTTCTCCATCGCGGCGGCCAGCACCGGGTCGGTGCGGCCTGCCACCCACAGCTCGGCGGTCGCGATGAACAGCGGACCCTGGTGCAGCTCCCAGAGGAACTCCAGGGCGGCGGCCACCGGATCGTCGCCGCGCTCTACCCTGGCCATCTCCCGCATCGCGGTCTCGGCGCGCAGCTGAGCCAGGTGGCTGATCGCGGCCACGACCAGATCGGTCTTGGAACCGAAGTGGTGCACCTGGGCACCCCGGGTGACGCCGGCGCGTTCGGCGACCCGCGGCGTGGTGGTACCCGCGTAGCCGTATTCGACCAGGCAGTCGACGGTCGCGTCGAGCAATCGGGTGCGCATCTCGGTGCTGCGCTGTTCCTGGGTGCGGCGCTGCGGTTTCGCGACTTCGATCCTGGCCATCCGGCGATTCTACACTTACATACAGCCCTGTATGTTGCCGAAGCGCGGGTCAGGCGACCAGCGCCGCCGCCGCGACGAGGCGGGCGTCGCGCCGGGCCACGGCGACCGTGATCGCGAACAGCAGCACGCCGACCACGGCGAGGCCGGCGCCGACCACGGCGGGTGCGGTGTAGCCGAGACCGGCGGCGATCACCACACCGCCGAGCCACGCGCCGCCGGCGTTGGCGATGTTCAGTGCGGCGTGGTTGAGCGCGGCGGCAAGGGTCTGCGCCTCGTGCGCCACGTCCATCAGCCGGGTCTGCAATCCGGGCGCCAGCGAAGCGCCGGTCGCGCCGACCAGGAACGCGCCGATCGCGGCGGTGTACGGATTGTGCGCCGCGGCAACGAAGACCGCGAGGATGACGGCCATGCCGATCATCGAGGCGTAGATCGCGCGATCCACGCCGCGGTCGGCGAGCACGCCACCGACGATGTTGCCGACCACCATGCCGACGCCGAACAGCATCAGCACGATCGGCACCAGTCCGGCGGACATGCCGGCCACGCCGGTGAGGGTGGTGGTGATGTAGGTGTAGACGGCGAACATGCCGCCGAAGCCGATCGCGCCGACCAGCAGGGTCAGCAGCACCTGGGGACGGCGCAGGGCACCGAGTTCGGTCACCGGGTTGGTCATGGTGATGCCGGTGAGCTCCGGCACGAAGCGGATCAGCGCGGCCACCGTCGCCAGCCCGATCACCGCGACCACCACGTAGGCGTCGCGCCAGCCGAGATGCTGGCCGAGCCAGGTGGCTGCGGGAACGCCGACAACATTGGCGGCGCTCAATCCGAGCATAACCGCGGCAACCGCTTTGGCGCGCTGCCCCACCGGGGCGAGGGTGGCGGCGGCCAGCGAGGCCACGCCGAAGTAGGCGCCGTGCGGCAGACCGGAGACGAACCGGGCGAGCACCAGGGTGTGGAAGGTCGGGGCGAGCACGGTCGCCACGTTGCCCAGGGTGAACGCGGCCATCAAGGCGATGAGCAACTTCTTCCTGGAGGCCCGGGCGAACACGGCGGCGATGACCGGCGCGCCGATCACCACGCCGAGCGCGTACGCCGACACCGCGTGCCCCGCGGTCGGCTCGGACACCTTCATGGCGCGCGCGATGTCCGGCAGCAAACCCATGGTGACGAATTCTGTTGTGCCGATACCGAACCCGCCGAGCGCCAGCGCGAGCATGGCAGGCACATGCCACGTCGTCCGCGCGGCCTCGGGACGTGCGGGGGCCTGGGTGGCGAGGGGTGTGGTCACGTATCCATGAAACGCTTCTACGAGTGGTTTCGCTTCCCGAGTAAACGTGAGTTGAAACACCATGCCGTAAAGAAAACGTGCAGGTCAGAATGTAAAACCGCGCATTAGGGACACCCTGGCCGCTCGACCTGGCAAATTCCATTCGGAAACAATGGCGTACCGCTCGCCGGCTCGGACACGTCGTCGACCGGATGTGGGCAGCGTCATCCCTGCCCCGGATTCGCTTACCGCTGCGCGAAATTCACGCCGGGCGTTGTTCGAAGGTGCGCCGGTATTCGACCGGCGTGACCCCGACGACCGCGGCGAAGTGCCTGCGCAGGTTGGCTGCGGTGCCGAGGCCGCACATCCGGCTGATCCGATCGATGCCGAAATCGGTGGACTCGAGCAAGGATTGCGCGCGGGCCAGGCGCTGGGTCAGCAGCCACTGCTTCGGCGTCGAACCGATCGACTGCCGTAGCCGCCGGTGGAAGGTGCGCGGACTCATGGTGGCGCGCGCGGCGAGCAGTTCGACGGTGAGCGGCTCGTCGAGGTGCGCGATGGCCCATTCCAGCGCGGGGCCGAGGTCGGCTTCGGCCCGTGCCGAGACGGACAGGTCGACGAACTGCGCTTGGCCGCCGGCCCGGTTCGGCGGCGCCACCAGCCGCCTGGCCAGCCGGTTCGCCACGGCGGCGCCGAAGTCGCGGCGGACCAGGTGCAGCGAAAGATCCAGCGCGGCGGTCATTCCGGAGCTGGTGAGGATGTCACCGTCGTCGACGTAGAGCGCGGACTCGTCCACCTCGGCGGCGGGGAAGCGGCGGGCCAGCACCGCCGCGTGCTCCCAGTGCGCGGTGACCCGGCGGCCGTTCAGGAGACCCGCCGCGCCCAGGACGAAGGCGCCGTTGCACAGCGCGACCATCCGCGCGCCGCGCCGATGCGCCTCGACCAGGGCGTCGAGCAGTTCCGGCGGCACCGGGCGATCCTCGGTGGCGCAGTCGTAGGCGATCGACGGCACGAAAACGGTATCGGCCGAGACCAATTCGGCCGCCCCGTGCTCGGCGCGCAGGAACGCGCCGTGCCCGATGACGGATTCACCCGCCTCCGGCAGTACCGAACAGATCCGCAGGTCGTACCAGGGATCGGCGAGGTCGGGCTGGGGCGTGCCGAAGATCGCGCCGATCACGCCGAGTTCGTAGAGGTCCCAGGGATGCAGCACACCGGGTGTGACGGCGATGGCGACGGTATGGCCGGTCATGCCCGCCAGGATATGGCGGGAACCGTTCGTCATGCGTCGGTCCTGCCACTCGTGCGGGCCGCCCGGCCGGCGAAAACTGAGCACCGGGCACCCACCCGACGAACTCACGGATCTACGGAGGAACGCATGACCAGCGACCACACAACCGCGCGGGTGACGGTGCTCGGGCTCGGGCGGATGGGTTCGGCGATCGCCGAGCGCTACCTGCGCGCCGGCTACCCGACGACGGTGTGGAATCGGACGCCGGGGCGGGCAGCGCACCTGGACGAGCTCGGCGCCGAACGCGCCGAATCCCTCACCGCCGCACTCGCGGCCGGCGAACTGATCGTCCTCTCGCACATCGACACCGCGGGCGTGGCGGCGCTGCTCGAAACGGTCCCCGACGCGGTGGCCGGACGCACGGTGCTGAACGTCTCGACCGGTCGCCCCGGCGACGCCCGCGCACTCGGGGCCTGGATGGCCGCGCGCGGCGGGCGATTCCTGGACGGCGCGATCCTCGGCATGCCCGCGACCCTGGGCACACCCGGCGCGCTGATTCCGTACAGCGGATCGGCGGAGGCGGCCGACGAGCACCGCGCGACGATCGCGGAATTGGGTGCCGCGACCTACCTCGGCGCCGACGCCGGACTGGCGGCGCTGCACGACATGGCGGTGCTCGCGGGCATGTACGGCATGTTCGGCGGCTTCTTCCAGGCGACGGCGATGCTCGGCGGCGAACCGACCACCGCGCACCGGCTCACCACCGAGTTCCTGGCGCCGTGGCTGCGGGCGCTGCTCGACGTCCTGCCCACCCTGGCCGCCGAACTCGACGCGGGCGAGTTCGCGCCGACCTTCGCGAGCATCGCGGAGATGGGCGCGGTGCTGGAGACGATCCGCGGCGTGAGTCGCGAGCAAGGCGTGCCCACCGACCTGCTCGACCCGATGCAGCGACTGCTCGAGACCGGCGTGGCCCGCGGCCTCGGCGCGGACAACTTCACCCGCGCCGTGTCGGTGCTCCGCGACGATCCGGTCCCGGCCTGACCGGAAAACAGTCCGGGCACCCGTACCACCATGTGGTGCGGGTGCCCGTTGTTCATTCCAGCCGGAGCTCAGCGCAAAGCGCGGGCCAGGTTGGCGTCGAGCGCGCCGAGGAATTCCTCGGTGCTCAGGTAGCCCTGATCGCCGCCGACGAGCGACGCGAGGTCCTTGGTCATCTGACCGCCCTCGACGGTCTTGATGACGACATCCTCGAGGGTCTGGGCGAAGCCGATGACCTCGGGGGTGTTGTCCAGCTTGCCGCGGTGCTCGAGCCCGCGCGTCCAGGCGAAGATCGACGCGATCGGGTTGGTGGAGGTCGGCTTGCCCTGCTGATGCTGGCGGTAGTGCCGGGTGACGGTGCCGTGCGCGGCCTCCGCCTCACAGGTCTTGCCGTCCGGGGTCAGCAGCACCGACGTCATCAGGCCGAGCGAGCCGAAGCCCTGCGCCACGGTGTCGGACTGCACGTCACCGTCGTAGTTCTTACAGGCCCAGACGTAGCCGCCCTCCCACTTCATGGAGGAGGCGACCATGTCGTCGATCAGGCGGTGCTCGTAGGTCAGGCCCGCCGCGTCGAACTGGGTCTTGAACTCGGCATCGAACACCTCCTGGAAGGTGTCCTTGAACATGCCGTCGTAGGCCTTGAGGATGGTGTTCTTCGTGGACAGATACACCGGGTAGTTCTGCTGCAGGCCGTAGTTGAACGAGGCCCGCGCGAAATCGATGATCGAAGCCTTGAAGTTGTACATGCCCATGACGACGCCGCCGTCTTCCGGCATCTTCACGACCTCGTGCTGGATCGGCTCGCTGCCGTCCTCCGGCGTGAAGGTGATGGTGACCGAGCCGGCCTGATACACCTTGAAGTCGGTGGCGCGGTACTGGTCGCCGAAGGCGTGACGGCCGATGATGATCGGCTTGGTCCAGCCGGGCACCAGGCGCGGAACGTTGGAGATAATGATCGGCGCACGGAAAATGGTGCCGCCGAGGATGTTGCGGATGGTGCCGTTGGGCGACCGCCACATCTTCTTCAGGCCGAATTCCTCGACGCGCGCCTCGTCCGGGGTGATGGTGGCGCACTTGACACCGACACCGTGGCGCTTGATCGCCTCGGCCGCGTCGACGGTGACCTGGTCGTCCGTCTTGTCCCGGTATTCGATGCCCAGGTCGTAGTACTCGAGATTCACATCGAGGTACGGGTGGATCAGTTTGTCCTTGATGAACTGCCAGATGATCCGGGTCATCTCGTCGCCGTCGAGTTCGACGACGGTACCTTCAACCTTGATTTTGGACATGGATCTTCGTGTCCTCCTAGGATGGTGCCCTCATTGCACGGCCAGGTGAACACGCTTGTGAGCGGACCCCAGCTGTTCCAACAGACAACGTATATGCCCCGCGTTGTCCGCGAGACGTGTGGTGCAAACAAGACAAGCGTACTGCTGCCGATGATCGTGGTGTGCGGGCAGCCCCCCGAGTGAGAAACCCCACGAACTTACTGACTGGTAGGTCATTCCGCAATTCGTCGCCCGTCCCACCCGACGACCTCGGTCCGCGCATCGCCGAGCTGGCGATACGCGGACCGAGGGTAGTGCGGGAAATTCTCAGACGCCGACGTGCACCGGGCGCGCCCCGTCCTCGGAACCTTCGATGAGGTTCTCCGGCCGGTCCCGGATCATGAACGCGATGACCGGAACGGCGGCGAGGAAGAACCCGGCGCCGACGTAGAACGCCACGTCGTAACTGTGGATCGAGGCGCGGGCGATCAGGTTGTCGATCGTCGCGTGACTCTCCGCGTAGGACTTGGCGGTCTGCACCGAGATGGTGGTCAGCAAGGCCGTGCCGACCGCGCCACCGACCTGCTGCGCCGCGTTCAGCAGCGCACTGGCCACACCGGAGTCCGCCTCCTCGACCTGGTGCAGCGCGACCGTCTGCATGCCGACGAACAGCGGACCCATGCCGAGCGCGATCAGCACCTGCGCGGGCAGCACGCTGGCGGCGTAGCTGTCGCCGAAGCCGAGCTGGGCCAGCCACAGCAGGCCGAGCACGCCGAGCACGGCGCCGGCCACCATCAGCGGCCGCGGGCCGAGCTTCGGCAGCAGCGCACTGGTGATACCCGCGGAGATCGCGATGCCGGCCGGGAAGGGCAGGAACGCGAAGCCCGCCTTGAGCGAGGAGTAGCCCAGGGTGATCTGGAAGTAGTAGCTCAGGAACAGGAACATGGCGAACATGGCGATCGGCACGAGCAACGCCGCGAGGAACGCGCCGCCTCGGTTGATCTCGCCCGGAATGTGCAGCGGCAGCAGCGGATTGGCCGAGCGCCGTTCGATCACCACGAACGCGATCAACAGCGCGGCACCGGCGATGAGCAGGCCGAGGGTGCTGCCGGCGAGCCAGCCGTCCTCGGCCGCGCGGCTGAAGCCGTAGACGATCGAGATCAGGCCGAGCGTCACGGTGACCGCGCCGGGCACGTCGTAGCCGCCGGTCCGCGGGGCGGGCACATCCCTGACCACCCAGGCCAGCGCGCCGACCAGGGCGAGCAACGCGATCGGGGTGTTCACCAGCAGGCACCAGCGCCACGAGGCGTACTCGGTGAGCGCGCCGCCGGCGATCAGGCCGAGCGCGGCGCCACCGGCGGAGATGCCGGCGAACACGCCGAACGCGGTGGCCCGCTCGCGCGCCTCGGTGAAGGTCACCGACAACAGCGACAACGCCGCGGGGGCGAGCAAGGCCGCGAACGCACCCTGGAGCGCGCGTCCGGCGAACATCTCCGCGCCGTTCTGCGCGAGACCGGCAAGTGCCGACGCGGCGGCGAAACCGACCAGGCCGACGATGAACATCCGGCGCCGGCCGAGGTAGTCGGCCAGCCGGCCGCCGAGCAGCAGCAGGCCGCCGAAGATCAGCGTGTAAGCGGTCAGCATCCACTGCTTGTTGCCGTCGCTGATGCCGAGGTCCTGCTGGGCGAAGGGCAGCGAAATGGTCACGATGGTGGCGTCCAGCACCACCATGAGCTGGGCCAATGCGATCACGCCGAGGGCGAACCAGCGTGCCGAACTGCCTTGTCTCTGGGGAACTTCTACCGCTTGCGCAGTGTCGGTCACGGTCATCTCCTCTTCGTTCGAACTCGGTGGCTATCCTGTCAGCAAGCGACATTTGGCGTCAAGAGCAAAATGTCGCAGTACGACATTTGGCGGTTAAAGACACGAAAACAACCGGTTGCGATAAGGTGGGAACATGCTCGAGTCAGCGACGCCGACGGGCGCGAGTGCCGCAGCGGACCCACATCCCGGCCTGCGCGAACGCAAGAAGCAGCAGACCCGGTTGCGGATCATCGAGGTCGGGCTGAACCTGTGCGACACACAGGGTTTCGACGCGACGACGGTCGAGCAGATCGCCAACGCCGCGGACGTCTCGCCGCGCACGATCAACCGGTACTTCGACAGCAAAGAGGACATCGTCCTCGGGCCGGTGCAGGACTTCGGCCAGGCCGTCGCGCAGGCGCTGCGCGAACTCCCGACCGGTGGCAACGAATTGGAATCGCTGCGTACGGCGTTCTTGCAGGTGATCGACCGAGCCGTCAGCGAACCCGGCGGCGGGCCGGTCTCGTTCCGGCAGTTCCAGCAGATGCAGCGGATCGTGCGCAGCAGTCCCGCGGTCAGCGCGCGCAGCATCGAGCACGCCGACAACAAGAACATCGCCATCGCCGCGGTGGTCGCCGAACGACTCGGCACCACGCCCTGCGCGCTGCCGGTGCGGCTGATCCTCGGCTCCTGGCAGCTCATCGGTCACCTCGCGATGGAATGCGGGGAGAGCATGTTCGACTACGACGATCTGCACGAGGCCGCGACCGCGGGACGCAACTCGTTCTGCGCGGCGTACGACGAGTTCGCCCGGATCTGCGGCGGCGCGCGGACCAGCACTTCCGGCTGAGTTCGCGGATAGGTTTCGGCCGTCGCGGGACGGCCGGTTATGATGCCCTCAGGTCATGAGTGCCAGCGCGAAGCCCCGGCTCGCTGGACGGCAACCCTCCAGCAGCGGTGGGGTGCTCCGGGTGATGACCGGGCTCTCGAAGGTCGAGAGCAAGCGCGCTTTCAGGAGGTTCCCGAAATGTGTTGTTGTCCTTCGCCCAAATCCCGATAACCCTCGTAGTTCTGGCGAACAACCCTTTTCTTTGGAGCAAAGCTCATGAGTGATTCCACCGTGCCCGCGGCCGACGTCGATCCCACCGCGCAGTGGTCCTTCGAGACCAAGCAGGTGCATGCGGGGCAGGCCCCCGACGGCACCACCGGCGCCCGGGCCCTGCCCATCTACCAGACCACCTCGTACGCCTTCCGCGACACCGACCACGCCGCGGCGCTGTTCGGACTCGCCGAACCGGGCAACATCTACACCCGGATCATGAACCCCACCCAGGACGTGGTCGAGCAGCGCGTGGCCGCGCTCGAGGGTGGTGTCGCGGCGCTGCTGCTGGCTTCCGGCCAGGCCGCGGAGACCTTCGCGATCCTGAACCTGGCGTCCTCGGGCGACCACATCGTGTCCAGCCCGCACCTCTACGGTGGCACCTACAACCTCTTCCACTACTCGCTGCCCAAGCTCGGCATCGAGGTGTCCTTCGTCGACGATCCCGACGACCTGGACCAGTGGCGGGCCGCGATCCGCCCGAACACCAAGGCGTTCTACGGCGAGACCATCGCCAACCCGAGCAGCGCGATCTTCGACATCCCCGGCATCTCCGCGATCGCGCACGAAGCCGGGCTGCCGCTGATCGTGGACAACACGGTGGCCACCCCGTACCTGATCCAGCCGCTGGCGCACGGCGCCGACATCGTCGTGCACTCGGCGACCAAGTACCTCGGCGGGCACGGTTCCGCGGTGGCCGGCGTGATCGTCGACGGCGGCAACTTCGACTGGACGGTGACCGACGCGCAGGGCCAGCCGCGCTTCCCCGGCTTCACCACGCCGGACCCGAGCTACCACGGTGCGGTGTTCGCCGATCTCGGCGCGCCCGCCTTCGCGCTCAAGGCGCGCGTGCAGTTGCTGCGCGACCTCGGTTCGGCCATCTCGCCGTTCAACGCGTTCCTGATCAGCCAGGGCATCGAGACGCTGAGCCTGCGGGTCGAGCGGCACGTGGCCAACGCCAAGGCGGTCGCCGAATTCCTGACCGAGCAGCCGGACGTCACCAAGGTGATCTACGCCGGTCTGCCGGATTCCCCGTGGTACGAGCGTGCGCGGCAGCTGGCGCCGAAGGGGCCCGGCGCGATCGTCGCCTTCGAACTGCGCGGCGGTGTCGATGCGGGCAAGAAGTTCGTGGACGGATTAACCCTGCACAGCCATGTGGCTAACATCGGAGATGTGCGCTCCCTCGTGATTCATCCCGCGTCGACCACACACTCACAGCTGACGCCCGAAGAGCAACTGCTCGCCGGCGTCACCCCGGGTCTGGTGCGCTTGGCGGTGGGCATCGAGGGAATCGACGACATCCTGAGCGACCTGCGTGCCGGTTTCGCGGCGGCGGCGACGTGACGTTGAGTACCGAACCGAGTTTCGCCCGTTCGTCCGGGGTGGCCCTGCCACCCCCGGACGGGCGGCTCGGCATCATCGCCATCGGGGATATCACGCTGGAGAGCGGCGCGGTCGTCCCGCAGGTCCACCTCGCCGTGCAGCGCTGGGGCGAGCTCTCCCCCACGCTGGACAACGTGGTGCTGGTCGAGCACGCGCTGACCGGTGACTCGCACGTGGTCGGCCACCCGGACGACATCCACCCGCTGCCCGGCTGGTGGGACGGGATGGTCGGACCCGGCTGTCCGCTCGACACCGACGAGTGGTGTGTGATCGCGACGAACGTGCTCGGCGGCTGCCAGGGCAGCACCGGGCCGTCGACCCTCGCGCCGGACGGAAAGCCTTGGGGCTCACGGTTTCCGGGAATCTCCATCCGCGATCAGGTGGCGGCCGAGGCGGCCCTGATGGACCGGCTGGGCATCGAGCGGCTGGCCGCCGTGGTCGGCGGGTCGATGGGCGGCATGCGGGTGCTGGAGTGGATGGTCGGCACGCCGGACCGGGTCGGCTCCGCGCTGGTACTGGCCGTCGGCGCGCGCGCCACCGCCGACCAGATCGGCACCCAGACCACCCAGATCGCGGCGATCAAGGCCGATCCGGACTGGCAGGGCGGCGATTATCACGACACCGACCGCGCGCCGATGACCGGCATGGGCATCGCCCGGCGGATCGCCCACCTGACCTACCGCACCGAGGACGAGCTGGATCACCGGTTCGAGAACGGCGCGCAGGGTGCCGAGGATCCCTGGCGCGGCGGCCGGTACGCGGTGCAGAGCTACCTGGACCATCAGGCCGACAAGCTGTGCGGGCGGTTCGATCCCGGCACCTACGTGCTGCTGACCGAGGCGATGAACCGGCACGACATCGGCCGTGGACGCGGCGGGGTGCGGGCGGCGCTGGCTGCCACGCCGGTGCCGTGTGTGGTCGGCGGGGTCGACTCCGATCGGCTGTATCCGCTGCGCACGCAGCAGGAACTCGCCGAGGGACTGCCGGGCTGCGACGGGCTCGAGGTCGTGCACTCGCGCGACGGGCACGACGGATTCCTCACCGAGGCCGCGGCCGTGTCCAAGCTGCTGACCGAAACGATGCGGCTGGCCCAGCAGAGCCGTCAGCCCACCAGCTGAATCCACTTGGCGCACAGGAGTATCCGCGCGACTAGTCGGTGGTAGGCGCGCCGACCAGTAGGCGAACGATGGCGTGGACGAAGCCCTGTAGTCGTTCGCGTGGGTATTCGTCGGGCTCGCTGACCGCCAGTCGGCCGAGCATCTCGGCGACCTGGAGCAGTGAGTTGGTGAGCAGCGCGGAATCCACTCCGGCCCACCGGGGTTCGAGCGCGGTGCCGACGCGGACCAGCGCTTCGGCCTGATCGAAGATGCCCGCGCGCGAATTGCGCAGTGCCTCACGGTATTCGTCGGGTGCGTTGCCGGGCCCGGCGAGGATCAGCCGCCAGCGGGTCGGATTCTCCAGCGCCACACCGACGAACGCCTCGACCGTGGCCGAGGCGGCGACCACCGGGTCGGCGCCCATCAGATCGGTCGGCAGGGTCTCGGCGACCTGCTCGAGACCGCGCTCGCGCTCGCGTTCCAGCAGCGCCGCAACGAGTTCCGCGCGGGTCTTGAACACGGTGTAGAGCACCGGCTTGCCGACGCCCGCCGCCTGCGCGACCGCCTCCATGCTCAGCTCGTGCAACTCCACCCGGCTCAATACCTCGAAGGCGGCGTCGAGCAGCTGGGCCCGGCGCTGCTCGGGCGGCAGCCGCGGCGCATAGCGCCGGCGCGGCCGGTCCGCCGCGGTGCGCGATGTGGTCACTGCCGTTGCACCTCCATACGGTCCATCCTGACAGCATCCCGGCTCGAACCCGAATCCTTCCGGACACAAATGCTACGCAACCGTTGTATTCATTGCGCGCAATTGCTACGGTTGCGTTGTATTCATCCCCGGTGCCGGGGCGATCACCGCAAAGGAGCACGTGATGCACTTCGATCCGACCACCCTGCGCCGGGACGACTACGGGTTCTTCGGTCCAGATTCGCCCAGCTGGAAGGTCTGGACCGCGCCGACCGCGGTCATCGGCTTCCAGCGCGCCGTCGTGCTCGAGCATTTCGACCCGTTCCTCACCGCGGCCGTCGCCGACTCGCGCGGCATCTACAGCGACCCGCGCAAGCGCCTCGACCACACCTTCTCCTACTTCCTGATCGCCGCGATCGCCGACGGACGCACCGCCATCCAGGCGGCCGAGCACCTGATGCAGATCCACGCGCCGATGACCGGCATCGAACCGATCAGCGGAAACCGCTACAGCGCGAACAGCCCGGACACCCAGCTGTGGATCCACATCACCGGCTGGCATTCCGTACTCAAGGCCTACGAGGTGTTCGGCCCCGGACTGACACCGGAGGAGGAGACGCGGTTCTGGCAGGAGTGCGCCATCGCCGCCGAGTTGCAGACCTGCAAGCCCGAGGACGTGCCGCGCTCACGCGAAGAAGTGCGCGCGTACTTCGAGCGGGTGCGCCCGCGCCTGTGCACCTCCGAACGGGCCGAGGAGGGCATGCACCATCTGCTGTGGACCTCGCCGCGCAACGGTGCGGGTCTCTCGTATTTCGTTGGCAGCAGGCTGCTTTCGCTCGCTTCGGTGGCGACCCTGCCGAAGTGGATGCGCAAGCTCGGGCGGTTCGATCGCTGGGGCGTCGTCGATCTCGCGGTTCGGCTGCCCGCCAAGGTGCTGGTCTGGGGATTCAGCCGGTTCAACTCGTTCGGGCTGCTGGTCGCCGCGCCGTTCATCGCGCCGATGGCGGGGCAGATCCTGAAGGAGCACCTCAACGCGGCGCCGCCGGCCCGGCTGGAGACGGTCAGCCCGGCCGAGGCCCGCGCCCTGTACGGCAGTCGATCCGGACGCGCGGCACTAGTCGCCGAGCCGGCCTGAGTTTCGGGATTCGGCCGCCGTATCGCGGGGTGCGGCGGGCGACTCACCGAATTGGTTTCCGCCACAGCGGGTTTGCGGCACGTCAGCGGTTGCCTGCCGCCGCGCGCCGCGCCTGTTCGATCAGGTTGATGTTGGTTTCGATCCACTCGCGCAGGGCCGCGATAGGCGTGCGCAGGCTGTGGCCGAGATCGGTCAGGGTGTAGTCGACGCGCGGCGGCCCGGTGGGATGCACTGTGCGGGTGAGGAATCCGTCCGCCTCCAGTGCGCGGAGCGTCTGCGTCAGCATCTTCTGCGAGATTCCCTCGATGCGCTTGTGCAGATCGGTGTAGCGCATGGTGCCCTCGGCCAGCGCGTCGATGATCAGCCGCAGCCGTTGGAGGCACCGGTCGTCCTGGTCTTCGTCGCCGATCCGACGGCCTGGCAGGACAGCAATGCAGACATCGCCGAACTGGCCTCGCGCAACGGCGCGTGGAATCCGGAGTTCACCGCGATGTTTCACTCGCGCAGTGAGTTTCATTCCTTGCGAGAACGCGGACTGCTCCGGGAGAACGCGATGATCGCGGCCACCTACGTCATGCTCGCCGCCACCGGCCTGGGCCTGTCCTCGGCTCCGATGAACGGCCGGGACCCCGACCTGGTCAAGCAGGCCATCGGCATCGGCGACCGGGACGATCTGGCCATCGCGGTCCTGGTCGCCGTCGGCTACAGCGATACCACCCCGCCACACCCCGGCCGCCGCCCGCGCAACCAAGCCGTCTTCACCGAGCAGTACACCACCTCCCGCCGCACACCTCTCGATTTCCCGCGCACGCAATCGCCTGCGATTCGGTGTGCGGGAAATCGGAAGGTGTGCGGCTAGCCGATGCCGAGGGTGTTGATGGTGGCGGCGATGAAGACGATGGCGGAGCCGAGCAGGGTGAGGGCGCCTACGTCGAAGGGCTTGCTGCGGACGGCGAGTAGGCCGACTCTGGCGGTCGGGAGGCACAGGCGGAAGGCCGCGGCCAGCAAGGTGGCCCCGCCGAAGAACAGCGCGCCGCGGCGCCACCGATCCTGCGCCACGAACACGATCGCCACCGCGATGACCAGCGCCACGACGACCATCGGCAGGTGGCTGCGCAGGAACTGGGAGCCCAGATTGCCGGCCCGCTGGTCCACGGTGGAGGTATTGGCTTCCGTCACTCCCCGATTCTCGCAGACATCGTCCTCACCGCGCCGTAGACGGGCTCTACTACCGGGCGTAGTTTGGATGCAGAGGCGATGATCCGACCTGGGAGGGTGGGCAATGCGAGCGTTGACCCGGATTCGGCACTATCTGACGGCGGTGCGGCAGGCGAAGCGGCACCGGTCCGATCTGGCCGGATGGTTGCTCCGGCGGCCACAGATCTTGTTCGGCACCATGGTGTTCGAGACGGCACTGCTGCTCACCAACCGGTTGGATCCGAAGCTCAAGGAACTGGCCGAACTGAAAACCGCAGGCCTGGTGAACTGTGAGTTCTGCCTGGACATCGGCTCCGCGCTGGCCCAGTCGTCCGGCCTCACCGAACAGAAACTCCTCGACCTGCCGCGCTACCGAACCAGCGACGCCTACACCGATCTGGAAGTCCTGGTCATCTCCTTCGCCGAGGCCATGACCGCCACTCCCGCCGTCAATCTCGACGACTTACGCGCCGCCTTGCTGACCCACCTGTCGAAATCCCAGCTCGCCGAACTCGCGAGCGCCATCGCCTGGGAGAACCAGCGCGCCCGCCTCAACCAGGGCCTCGGCGTACGCCCGACCGGCATGGCCGAGGGCGGAGTATGCGCCCTGCCGGAGCGCCCGCCGAACTGAATACGTCGATTTTGGATGGGGTGTCGCGCTCGGTCGGCGCGGGTCGACGGAGTGGTCGAGTGAGCGCCTGATTGACTGTCTGCCGTGTTCCGACTGATGTTTCATGAGCCCGCGATTCCGGGGAATACCGGTAATGCGATCCGGCTGGTCGCTGGGACCGGGTGCGAGCTGCACTTGGTCGAGCCGTTGGGATTCGATCTCTCGGAGGCGAAGCTGCGGCGGGCCGGGCTGGATTACCACGACCTGGCGTCGGTGACGGTGCACAAGGATCTCGCGGCGGCGTGGGCGGCGGTGCGGCCGGAGCGAGTGTTCGCGTTCACGACGCAGGCGACGACGAGCTACGCGGAGGTGGCGTACCGCGAAGGTGACGTGCTGCTGTTCGGCACCGAGCCGACGGGGTTGCCCGCCGTGGTGCTCGAGGATCCGCATGTCACCGATCAGCTGCGCATTCCGATGCTGCCCGGCCGCCGGTCGATGAACCTGTCGAACGCCGCGGCGGTCGCGACCTACGAGGCCTGGCGGCAGCTCGGCTTTCCCGGCGGAGTGTGAGAACGCTTGCCGCGCAAGCTTTTCAGCGATCGATGCCGAAGCCCCTACGGCTGTTCGGTTTTATGATCGCCCGGACCGTTTCCGGCACTCTGCTCTCCTGTCGCCGCGCTGCCCACGGGTGCTGTAACCGGCGCGGCCGCAGCGCTTTCCGCGGGCGCGGGCCGCGGACCGGCCGGTGCCGATTCTGCCCGATCGCGCTTACCGCGCCGCAGCACCGCGCGCACGATGCCCCAGATCACGGCGGCCAGCACCACCAGGAAGCCGAGCCACGGCAGCGCCTTACCGGTGAACACGACCGCGTCCTTCAGCCAGTCCACCAGCGAGTTCCAGCCGGCGACGATGCCCTCCCAGAAGTTGTCGGCGCGCTCCTCCTGGGCTTTGGTGGTCGCGGTGGTGACGTCGATATTCAGGGTGGACAGCGAGACCTCGTCGTCGAGATGCTTCTTCTGCGCGGTCAGGCTGTCGAGTTCGCCCTGACGGCTGGACAGCGCCTGCTCGGCGTTGAGCAGATCGGCGGTGTTGGTCGCGCCGGCGATGAGCCCGCGCAGCCGGTCGACGGAGGCCTGCAGCGCCTTGATCCTGGCGTCCAGGTCTTCCCACTGCATGGTCACGTCGTCGCGGTTGGTGTGCACCCGGGTGATCCGGCCGAGGCCGCCGAGCCCGTCGATGAACGCGTCGGTCTTGTCCGCGGGCACCCGGACGGTGAGCGTGGCGCTGGGATCGTTGTCGTCGGTGCCGGGCTGTTCGGTCCGGCTGTCCACCCGGCCGCCGGCCTCGCGCACCCGGTCGGCGATCCGGCCCGCCACATCGATCGGCTTGCCCGCCGTCATCTCGACGCTGCCGGTGACGACTTCCTTACGGGTGGTGACGGTTTCACCGCTGCCGGTGTTGTTGTCCTTGCGCGCGGGACCTTGATCACGCAACCCCGGTGGCGTCGCCGCCGGGGCGGGCTCCACGGTGGCGTAGGTCTCGGGCCGTCCCGGTGCCGACGGGACCCGCTTGGCATTGTCGTTGTTGCTGCCACAGCCGACGAGCAACGTCAGACCGAGCAGACCGATGCACAGCACAGCAAGCTTCCGCATATTTCGCACAGTAGCCCCTCCAACTGGGCGAACAGCCCGACATAACCGTTCTCTAGAGGGCTTCTAATACTTCTCTAAAAGTGTGGGCGGCCAGGTCATTCGCGGAGCCGGAGTTTGATCTTCCGGATCCGCGCGGCCAGGGGCGGATGCGTCCCGTAGAGGCTGACCCGCAGCGCGATCAGCGGGGGCAGCGGCCGTTCGTCCCAGCGGCGCAGGGCGGCGGCCAGCGCGCGGCCGTAACCGAGGTCGACCGAGACCCGATCGGCGGCGAATTCGTCACGCCGCTGCTGTGCGCTCCTGGTCAGCGGCTCCACGACCAGCAGGGCGACGATCACGAGCGACGCGGCGAGCCCCACGACCGGCGTCAGCACGACGACCACGACAGGCAGCAGCGCGACCGCCACGACCAGGCGAACGTACAGCGCGAGCGGACCGAAGAGACCGGCTATCCGGCCGGCCCTCCGGCACAGCGCCCACAGGACGCGGCCGGGCAGCGCCAGCCAGGTGTCGAGCAATCGCACCCGGGGATCGACGTTGATGTGGTGTCCGAGCTCGTGCGCGAGAACCGCTTCGAGGTGCCGGGGTTTGAGCCCGGCGAGCGCCGAACTCGTCACCGCGACAATACGACTCGGCACGGCGTAGGCATTCGGCTCGTCGGATTGCTCCACCCACAGCGAATACGGCCAGCCGTCCAGTCCGGGTGCGCTGGTGACCTTCGCCCAGGCGGCGGCGAGGCGTTCGTCTTCGGGTGGGATCGGGCGGCGGAACTTGAAGGTCTTGGCGAATCGCTCGCGGCTGGGGGTGAACCAGGCCATGTCGAAGAGGATGATCCCGAAGAACACCCACACCACCGCGGCGGTGATCGCCAGCCAAATTCCCGCCCACGCCCCGAGGGTGAGAATGATTGCGACACTGAGCAATACCGTGGGCAGGGCGAGCACCAGCGTCAACCCCACCGCCGGATAGCAGGCCGAGCGGGTGGTGGCGCGCTGGGGCGAGCCGGCGGTGGACGGCGCAGGCATGGCAGCTCCCCGATGTGTCGAACGGGCCCGCGCTGGGCAGAACCCTCAATCCTACGACGACAGCCATCCGGTGAAAACCGAGTTGTCCGGCGACTCAGCGGAAGTCGCGCGACTTCGAATCCACGCGCAGATCCATCCGCTGCAGGTGTTCGGCGACGACACTGACCGCTCCCTCGGCGTTCTGCACGCGACCGCGGATGAGCAGGGCGGGAGCGCTCTGCGCCAGACGGCGGAAGCGGGCCCACAGGCCGACCGAGCAGACGACGTTCACCATGCCGGTCTCGTCCTCGAGGTTGATGAAGGTGACGCCCGCGGCCGTGGCCGGACGTTGACGGTGCGTCACCGCCCCGCCCACCAGCACTCGCGACCCGTCGCGCACGGCGAGCAGCCCGGCGGCCGGAATCACGCCGAGCGCGTCGAGCCGCGGGCGCAGGAACTCGGTGGGATAGCTGCCCGGGGAAACGCCGGTGGCCCAGACGTCGGCGGCGGCCAGTTCGAGATCGCTCATGCCGGGCAGCACGGGCGCGGCGGTGGCGGCACCGGTGCCGGGCAGTCGATCCGGGCGTTCGCCCGCGGCGGCGCCGGCCGCCCACAGCGCTTCCCTGCGGGTGCTGCCCAGACCGCCGAGCGCGCCCGCGGTGGCGAGCGATTCCGCCTGGACGACGGTGAGTTCCACGCGTCCGGTCAGGTCGAGGAAGGAGGTGTACGGGCCTTGATCGCGGGCGGCGACGATCTTTTCCGCGAGGTCGGCGCCGATGTGCCGGATCGCGGCCAGGCCGAGGCGCACCTGGGTGCCCGCGTGCTCGAGGGTGGGCTCGGCGCGGCTGGCGTTGATGTCGGGGCCGTGCACCAGGACTCCGTGCCTGCGCGCGTCGGCGACCAGCGATTGCGGGGAGTAGAAGCCCATCGGTTGCGCGCGCAGCAGACCGGCGCAGAAGGCCGCCGGATGATGCAGCTTGAACCACGACGAATAGAACACGATCGAAGCGAAACTCTGCGAATGGCTTTCCGGGAAGCCGAAATTCGCGAACGCGTAGAGCTTCTCGTAGATGCGGTCGGCGATCTCGCCGGTGATGCCGTGCAGGTCGCGCATGCCCTGGTAGAAACGTTCTTTCAGCCCTTCCATGCGTTCCGGGGAACGCTTGGAGCCCATCGCGCGGCGCAGCTGGTCGGCCTCGGCGGCGGTGAAACCGGCGATGTCGACGGCCATCTGCATGAGCTGCTCCTGGAACAGCGGAACGCCGAGCGTGCGGGACAGCGAATTCTCCAGCGCCGGATGGTCGTAGGACACCTCCTCGCTGCCGTTGCGCCGCCGGATGTAGGGGTGCACCGAACCGCCCTGGATCGGGCCGGGCCGGATCAGCGCCACCTCCACCACCAGGTCGTAGAACTCGCGCGGCCGCAGCCGGGGCAGCGTAGCCATCTGCGCCCGCGACTCCACCTGGAACACGCCCACCGAGTCGGCGCGGCAGAGCATGTCGTAGACGGCGGCTTCCCGCAGATCGAGCTTGTGCAGCTCGACGATCTCGCCGGTGTGCTCGCGCACCAGGTCGATCATGTAGTGCAGCGCGGAAAGCATGCCGAGGCCGAGCAGGTCGAACTTCACCAGATCGACGGCGGCGCAATCGTCCTTGTCCCACTGCAACACGCTGCGGCCGGGCATGCGCGCCCATTCCACCGGGCAGACGTCGGCAATGGGGCGGTCGCAGATCACCATGCCGCCGGAGTGGATGCCGAGATGCCTTGGCAGTCCCTCGATCTCGGCGGCCAGCTCCAGCACCTCGGTGGGGATGTCGGTGCCGGTCTCCCCGCCGACGCCGTTCCACCGGCTCACCTGTTTGCTCCACGCGTCCTGCTGGCCCGGCGAAAAGCCCAGTGCGCGTGCGGCATCGCGCACCGCGGACTTGCCGCGATAGGTGATCACATTGGCGACCTGAGCGGCGTACGCGCGGCCGTACTTGGCGTAGACGTGCTGGATGGCCTCCTCACGGCGGTCGGATTCGATGTCGACGTCGATATCGGGCGGGCCGTCGCGTTCCGGGGCAAGGAAGCGTTCGAACAGCAGGTTGTTGGCGACCGGGTCGACATTGGTGATGCCGATCGCGTAGCAGACCGCCGAGTTGGCCGCCGAACCCCGGCCCTGGCAGAGGATGTCGTGTTTCTTGCAGAAGGTGATGATGTCGTGCACCACCAGGAAGTAGCCGGGGAAGTCCAGCTTGTCGATCACCGCGAGTTCGTGCTCGATCTGCTGGTATGCCTGCGGGTTTCGTTCCGGCGGGCCGTAGCGGGCGGCGGCCCCGTCGTACGCGAGCTTGCGCAGCCAGGACTTCTCGTCGTGCTCGGCGGGCACCTCGAACGGCGGCAGGTTCGGCGCGATCAGCTTCAGGTCGAAGGCGCATTCGCGGGCCAGCGTGGCCGCGTTGCGCACCGCCTGCGGGCAGTCGGCGAACAGCCGTGCCATCTCCGCGCCGGAGCGCAGGTGCGCGCCGCCGGCCGGGGCCAGCCAGCCGGCGATCTCGTCCAGGCTCTGCCTGGCCCGGATCGCGGCCAGCGCCATGGCCCGGCGGCGCTGGCCCGGCGCGGCGAAATGCGCTCCGGTGGTGGCGATCACGGGCAGGCCCAGGCGATCGGCCAGGGCGATGAGGTGGGCGTTGCGTTCGTCGTCCTCCGGGATGCCGTGGTGGGTCAGCTCCACGCTCACCCGGTCCTCGCCGAACCGTTCGGTCAGGTCGCGCAGCGCGGCCTCGGATCGCACGAGACGTGTACTGCCCGAATGTAAATCGTCCGCGAGCGCTTGTCGCAGGTGACCTTTCCGGCAGCCGGTCAGGATCTGCCACTGCCCCTCGGCGGCCGCGGTGAGCACGTCGAGGTCGTAGCGCAGGATGCCCTTCTCCCCCGCCGCCATGTGCGCGGCCGAGATCTCCCGGGACAGCCGGCGATAGCCCTCCTGCCCCCGGGCCAGCACCAGCAGGTGCGGCCCGGCGGGATCGGGAGATCCGGTGCGCGGCATGGAATCCGGTGCCCCGGCCTGCGCGGTGCCCAGCGACAGCTCGGACCCGAAGACCGTCGGCATGCCCAGCTCCCTGGCCGCTTCCGCGAAGCGCACGGTTCCGTAGAAGCCGTCGTGATCGGTGAGCGCGATCGCCTCCAGGCCGAGCCGCACCGCCTCCTCCACCAGTTCCTCGGGCTGGCTCGCGCCGTCGAGGAAGCTGTAGGCCGAGTGCGCGTGCAGCTCCGCGTACGGCACGGTCGGCCGGTCGGCGGGCGGTGCGGGCTCGGCCAGATAGTCCCCGCGCTTGCGGGACCAGGCCGGGCTGTCGCCGCCGTCGCCGGGGTACATGGCCTCGGGGTTGGTCCGGCCGGGCCGGCCGGAGAGCACGCGCTCCAGTTCCGACCAGGTAGGCGGCCCGTTGCTCCAGCCCACCGCGCACCTCCTCCGGACGGGTCAGCTGGTCGGCAGCGGCGCCGTGGAGCCTTCGGCGAGCGCCGCGTCGACCTGGTCGAGCCCCGCGCGGATCAGGGCGCCGTAGGCGTCGTTGGCGAGGACGTCGAGGTGACCGCGGGCGATGGCCAGTTGCATGCGAGCAGCCTCGAAGTCGCCGACCCGGCGGTGGCTGTCGGCCAGGTTGAGATACAGCGACGGCAGGAAGCTGCGCAGGCCCTCGTCCAGCGGAATGCCGGGGCCGAACACCGCGGCCAGCGCGCGGCGATCCCAGAGCAGCGCGGCGGCCGGCGTGTCCTGCAGGTCGGCGAGGTGGTGCGCAATTACGCAGCGGTGCAAGGGATCACCGCCCTCACCGATCTCGTCCCACAACTTCTCCAGTGCCTGTCGCGCCGCCGCTTGGTCCCCACCACCGAGCCGCACCGCGGCAAAGATTTCCGCCATCCGATCGTCCGCCATGCGCAGAGTATCGCACATATGTTCGATGGATTTCGAGAGGTTGTTCGACCCGTGTTCACCACCTCGACCCCAGCCCGGAAAAGTGACACATTCCACTTGGCGGGTAAACTTACTTCGGAGTAAGTTCATGCTCACCAACCCCGCAAAGGAGCAGCGATGAGTGCATCCGCTGACGCCGGACCGCCCGAGAACCGGCGCGGCCGCCGCAACCGTGACATCTCCGGGCGGCATGTCCTGATCACCGGCGCTTCCTCCGGCATCGGCAAGGCGGCGGCGATCGCCGTCGCGGGCAAGGGCGCCACCGTGTTCCTGCTCGCGCGCCGGGCCGACGAGCTCGCGTCCGTGGTCGAGGAGATCAAGGCGGCGGGCGGCAGCGCGTACGGATATCAGTGTGACGTCACCGATTCCGACTCGGTCGACCACGCGGTGAAGACCATCCTGGACGAGCACGGTCACGTCGACATGCTGGTGAACAACGCGGGCCGGTCCATCCGCCGCGCCATCCACCGCTCCACCGACCGGCTGCACGACTTCGAACGCACCATGGCGGTCAACTACTTCGGCGCGCTGCGCATGACGCTGGCCCTGCTGCCGCAGATGCGCGAACGCAAGTTCGGCCACATCGTCAACATCAGCAGCGCGGGCGTGCAGGTGGCGACCCCGCGCTTCGCCGCGTACCTGGCCAGCAAGGCGGCCCTGGACAAGTTCGCCGAGGTGGCCTCGGTCGAGACCATGGCCGACGGCGTCACCTTCACCACCATCCACATGCCGCTGGTGCGCACCCCGATGATCACCCCCAGCGGCAACCAGGGCCAGCCCGCCGAATCCCCCGAGTGGGCGGCCGCGACCATCGTGCGCGCCCTGACCGAGCGCCCCAAGCGCATCGACGTGCCGATCGGCACCTTCGCCGAATACGGCGCCCTGCTCACCCCCAAGTTCCGCGACCGCATCCTGCACCGCTACTACCGCGCCCTCCCGGACTCCCCCGCCGCCAAGGGCGAACTGGTGGAAGAAACCGAAGACAACGCGGAACCCGCTGTGCCCGAACGCGACCCACGCCCCCGCTCGGCCGCCCGCCGAGCCACCGGCACCGCGCTGCGCCGCGCGGCCCGCTGGGTCCCCGGAACCCACTGGTAGGCGTCTATCGATGCCATTGCACGGGACATGGCAGTGGTGTTGGGCGGGTGGGTATTTCGTGGTCTCGCGCTCGAAGTGGTCAGGTGGTGGGGAGCTGTTCGATGGTGTCGACGGCTAGGGCGGTTGCGGGTTTGGGGGTGGCGCCGCAGCTGGCTTGGCGGGGCGGGAAGGCGATGGTGCGGGCGGTTACTCGCCAGCGGCGGCCGTCGCGGTGGGTGACGAGGGCGGCACCGGCCGCGGTGGGGTTGGGCAGGGGCGCATCGGCTGCGGCAGAGTCAGGCGGGGGTGACGGGTCGGGGGTGACGGTGAGGTCGGTGGTGGTGGCGGGAATCTGTTCGCGCACAGCGACTTCCGCGAGTTGGTGCAGCGGCGGGTAGCAGCTGCGGCCGCGCAGGCCGGTCAGCGAGACCTCGTCGCGGCGGGCGGCCTCGACCATCTCCTCGGCGGTGGCGGCATCGAGCCGGCCGTAGGTGAGCCCGGAAGGCAGCAGGACCAGGGCGGGGGCGAAGCGGTGACCGCCGGTGTGCGAGCACTCCCACACTTGCCCAGGGTATTTCGTGGCCAGCTCGGCGGCGATGGGGCGGCCGAGCCGGGCGCAGCACTGGTCGCGTTTGCCGTGGGCGCACACCAGCACCAGCGGATCGTGTACGGGCACACCGATTCCCGGCGGCGGACCGTTCAGCAAGTCCAGCTCGAGGTCGAGCAGCTGGTTCAGGTCGGTGATCTCCAAGCGTTCACACCAGGAGCCCTCTGGACGCGAACTGGCGAGCAGAACCGTTCGGGTGCCGGTGAATTCGTTGCGACCGGGGCGGCGGATCAGGGTCGGGCGCACGTGTGCGGCGGCGGTGCGGGCGGCCAGCTCGGGCGTGAGTTCCGGGCCGAGCACCGCGTCGCCGATCACATCACGCCCCCACGCACCAGGATGTTCGACGCACAACCAGCCGGTCACCCGGGTGGCGGTGCCGGGCAGCGGAATCTCCGCCGCGGCGGCCGAACAGGGCATTCCGTCGAACGCGACCGCGGGCGCGCTCGGCTCGGCCGTACGCAGGATGTCGCTCACGCCGCGAGGAACGGGTGCACGACGGCCGCGAACTCCCGATAGCGGTCGCGGTGGATGCTGTGGCCGCCGGCGAAGGCGGTGACCGCGCAGTCGGGGATGGCGGCGCGCATGAGCTCGAGCTTGGCGGGGTCGACCATGCCGCCGGGGCCGCCGCGCAGCACCAGCGTGCGCGCGGTGATGCCGGGCAGCCGGTCCCACCACTCCGGGTTCGGCTTGCGGAACTGTTCCAGCGCGGTTCTGGTCATGGACCGGTCGAAGGCGAGCACCGCGCGCGGATGCCTGGCCAGGCTGCTGGTGGCGTGCCAGAGTTCCGGCACGGTCGGGAAACGGCGGGTCAGCCGCACTTCCTCGGCGCCGGACCGCAACGGCAGCGGGCACTCCTCGATGACCAGGCGACGGACCAGCTCCGGGCGCTCCTGCGCGACGCAGGAGACCGCGTAGCCACCGAGCGAATGGCCGACCAGATCCACCGCCGACAGTTCCAGGTGTTCGCACAGCTTCCGCACGTCGGCGCCGAATTCGTCGAACCGATACGAATCGGTGTGCGAGCTGCGGCCGTGTCCGCGCAGGTCGGGAATGATGACCCGGCGCCCGGCCTGCACCAGTTCGCGGGCGAACCGATCCCAGGTGTGCCCGTCCCCGCCCATGCCGTGCACCAGGACCACGGGCACGCCGGAACCCGCGCTCGCCCCGGAGTCCCGGTAGGCGATCCGCACGTCACCGAGGTCGAGTCTGGTCACCGTGAGATCCACGATCTTCGAGAATACTGGTGTTACCGGCGGCCGGCCTGGAACTTGTTGCGGGGATCACCCGAGCCGAGCACCACAGCGCAGGTCAGCCGCCTACCGGGGAGAAATCCGCTGGCGATTCCGATCGCGCCGCGAAATACTCCGCGCATGCCGTCATTCGCGGACTACGACCGCCGAAACTACCCCACCGTCGATGTCGCCACCGGATACGACGGATGGGCGCCGACCTACGAGCAGACCGTGATGGACGAGATGGATCTCGTGCTGCTGGCTCAGCTGCGGCGGGCGGAGTGGACGCGGGTGCGGCGGGCCGCCGACCTGGGCTGCGGGACCGGGCGGACCGGGGCTTGGCTACGCGCACAAGGGGTTTCGCATATCGACGGGGTCGATGTGAGCGCGGGCATGCTGGCCCGGGCCGCGACGCGCGGGGCGCACACCACGCTCACCCAGGCGGACGTGCGCGACACCGGACTCGACAGCGGCGCTTACGATTTGGTGATCGCGTCGTTGATCGACGAGCACCTCCCCGAGCTGGCGCCGTTCTACGCCGAGGCCTGGCGGCTGGCCGCGCCCGGCGCGCGCTGCGTCCTGGTCAGCTTCCATCCGCAGTTCATGATGACGACCGGGATGCCGACCCACTACACGCCGCAGGGCGGCGAACCGGTGGCGATCAGCACGAACCTGCACCTGCTCAGCGAGCACGTGACGGCGGCGCTGGACGCGGGCTGGGTGCTCGGCGAGCTCGCCGAGACGCTCATCGACGACACCTGGCTCACCGCCAAGCCGAAATGGAAAGAGCTGCGCGGGCAACCGTTCACGATGGCGACGGTGTGGTCGCGGCCTCAGTCGTAAAGTCCTTCCGCACGCCAGATCTCGTCGTGATAGACGAGCAGCAGCACCCGGACGTCGGACGGTTCGCCGTCGAGCTGGACCTGCGCGCGAGCGGTGAAAGTGGTTGGAGCATCGCTGTTCCCGGCCGACTCCGGAACCCACCAGCGCTCGTCCACCGGCCACGGGCCCGCCCAGCCGGTCAGCCGCCACTGCCTGCTGCCCCAGCGCAGCAGCGAGGGATCGGCGTTGAACAGGGATCGCTCGGTGACCTGGATCGGCGCACCGTCCACCGCTTCCAGATGGACCAGCGGAAGGCTGAGCAACAGCAGCGCGGGCGCGGGTTCGGGCAGCCGGCCCGGCCACGGCAAGGCCGGGTCGGCGGCGGGCACGGGTTCGTCGCCCAGCGCGACCAGGGTGATCCGCTCAGCAGGCCCGCGCCCGCCGCTGAGCACGCCGACCCGCACCGCTTCGCCGCCGAGCAGGCCCTGCACCCGGGTCAGCGCGCGCCGGGCCCGCTCGTCCTGCTCGCCGACGCCGCCCCACAGTCCGAGCTGTAGCGCGCCGGCCGCCACCACCTCCACGGGTTCCAAGCGCAGCAGGGTGACCGGTGCGGTGGGACGGTCGCGCCGGGTGAGCCAGCCGTCGAGCTGCCAGCGCACCCGGTCGGCGGTGCCATCGGGGGTCAGCGGTTCCGCGCACCGCCAGATCCGGGAAAGCTCCTCCCCCGCATCGGTTTCCGCGAAGATCGACAATCGGGTGCAGGCCAGCCCGGCGTTCGACAGCACGGCGTGCAGCTCGGCGGCGAGCATGCGACCGGCGAAGGCGGCGGCGTCGACCCGCTCGATCGGCGGGTCGCAGCGGTACTCCACGGTCAGGTCCTTGGGTGGCAGCTGCGCGGAGGGCGGGCGCTCGGGTTGCGCCCGCGCGCAGCGATGCGCGAGCACGGCGTCGGCGCCGAACCGCGAGGCGACCTCCCCCGCGGTCAGCGCGGCGAAATCGCCGATCCGGCGTAATCCCAAGCGGTGCAATAGATCCACCAGGTCGGCGCGCTCCGGCGCGGCCAGGCTCGGCTCGACCGCGAGTTCGCGCACCGGCATCGGCGCGAGAAACTTCGCGCCCGCCCCGGCGGGCACGATCGCGCCGCGCCGGGCCGCGATCACCGCCGTGGACAGCTCGTCGGCGATGCCGATCTGCGCCTCCACCCCGGCGGCTGCCGCCGCGTCGACCAGCCGCTCGGCCGCCTCCTCCTCGGACCCGAAAAACCGTGCGGCGCCCCGTGCCCCGAGCACCAGCAGGCCCGGCCGTAGCACCTCGACCCCGGGCACCGTCGCGTCGACGGCCGCGACCACGGGCTCGAACAGCCGCGCGTCCCGATCCGGATCCGCCTGCGCGAGAAACAGATCCGGGCACCGCGCCTGCGCCTCCCGCCGCTTCAACCCGCGGCGCACCCCGTCGCCCCGCGCGATCGCCGAACACGCGATCACCCGATTGGCGAAGAGCACCGCCACCGGCTGGGTCGGGGGCAACCGCGCCACCGCGGCGGCGGCGACCGCGGGCCAATCCGGGCACCACAGCGCCAATACCCGCGCCGCGCCTTTCTCTCGGCCGGGCAGAATCACGATGCCACACCACACATTTCGGCACCGCCACGAGCGGCCGAAGCCGTCACGACGCCGCCTCACTGGCGTCTACCGGCGCGACGGTGCGGGTCACCGTTTCGGGCCGGGCCCATTCGACGCGACCGGCGTTCGAGCGCAGGTCCAGCCGCCCGCGGCGGAGCGGTCCGGCCTTGCCGCGCACCTCGACCTCGAGACCGAGCGAGCGCAGCCGGCCGCGGCCGTGACCGAGCCCCGCGTATCCGGCGATGCGGGCGTCGAGGTGCAGGGCGGCGCCGGGCCAGCGGCCGTCGGTGACCACGAGGGTGGCGCCCTTGTTGCGGGCGCGGGCGGCGATCACCCGGGTGCGGGCCGGCGCGACGGCGGCCCCGCCGAGGCCGAGCACGACCAGGTCGAGCCCGTCGAGCAACACGGCGGCCACTTCCACCGGGTCGGGGCCCGGATCGGGAATCACCGCCAATCGCTCCAACTGGGCGCCCATCTCCACCGCGGCGAGCAGGCCCAGCCGGGGCACGCCGACCACCGCGGCGTGCCCGCCGTCCTCGGTCACCGCGGCGAGCAGGCCGGCCAGCAGCGAACGCGCTCCCGTGTAGGACACGACGGAGCCCTTGGCCAGGCCGCCGCCGGGCAACAGTCCAGCGAGCGCGGGCGGCACCGCGAGCGACTCCCGTCGCAGCTCGGCCTCGAGCGGAATGCGCTCGGCCGCCGCCTCCCCGCGACCGGGGATGGCCGCCATTCTCCTGCGCAGCTCAGCCAGCGTTGGCGGGCTCTCCCGGGCTGCCTCGCCCGGCCGCGCATGCGGTTGTGCCCCCTCCTGCGATTTCGCTTCCGAACCCATCCCTACCACCTACTTCCCACGATGGACCCGAGGCGAGCACCGGTTCAGCTATCGATCTGTATCGAATATACGTTCGATATCTACTCAGTAGAAACCGACCCCCGGGTTCCGTCAAGTGCCCACTCCCCGCACCGCGATTTCGAAACGATGCCGTTGTAAACCGACGCGCGGTCTGTGCGCACTCGTTATCCCGGCAGGTAGGCAAGACGACCGGTGTCACAGTGACGAACACGGCCGACCGCCACCGGTCCGGCGCGCCACCGCGGCGGTGTGAACGAACGGAGTGACAGAGCAGAGCCGCGCCGAAACGGCAACCGTTCGTGTCAGCAAACCCCGTAGGTCACCCTGTTTTCCGCTACCCTCGCACCGTGACCGAACGCGCTCGTCCCATTGTCGGCCCCGACTATCTGGTCGCCGGCCGCTACCGGCTGCAGTCGAAGCTGGGCGGCGGTGGCATGGGCGCGGTGTGGCTCGCGCACGACCGCCTGCTGGACCGCGATGTCGCGATCAAGCAGGTCATCTCGACGGCCGGGCTGGACGAGGCGGAAGCCAACGAGATCCGCAGCCAGATCATGCACGAGGGCAGGGTCGCGGCCAAGCTCTCGCACGAGCACGCGATCGCCGTCTACGACGTGGTACTGGAGGCCGGCGAGCCCTGGCTGGTGATGGAGCATCTGCCCTCGCGCAGCGTGGCCAAGGCGCTCGCGCTGGTGGATACGCTGCCGCCGATCGAGGTTGCCCAGATCGGCGCGCAGGTCGCCGACGCGCTCGCCGCCGCGCACGCCGCGGGCATCACCCACCGCGACATCAAGCCCGGCAATATCCTGGTGGCCGACCGCGGTCCGATCGTCGGCATGGCCAAGCTCAGCGACTTCGGCATCTCGCGCGGCGCGGGCGAGCACTCCGACGAACCCGACGGCGTGATCACCGGCACCCCCGCCTACCTGCCGCCGGAGGTGGCCCGCGGCGCACAGCCGACCAAGGCGAGCGACGTGTTCTCCCTCGGCGCCACGCTGTACACCGCGATCGAGGGGCAGCCGCCGTTCGGGCTGGACGAGGACAGCGATGTGCTGGTGCACCGCGCGGCGATGGCGCAGATCATCCCGCCCAGCCGCAGCGGCATGCTGACCGAGGCGCTGCTGCACATGCTCGAGCCCGCTCCGCAGCGGCGGCCGACCATGGCCGAGGCCAGGGACGAAATCCTCACCGCGGCATTCGGTCCCGGAACCGGGCCGTACATCCTCGGCGCGCCGGTGCGCACCGAGGACGGCACGATCCCCGCATGGGCGGCGCGCAATTCGGCCTCCGGCCTGCGCAGTCCGCACTCCACCCCGCTGCCGCGCCGCCCCCAGCGCGCGCCCGCGGGCGCCGCGGCGGCACCCGCGCCGCAGCGGAGCAAGCCGGCACAGGCGAGCAACGCGCCGCTGGCGATCGCCGTCGGCCTGCTGATCGGCCTGATCATCATCATCGCGATCATCATCGCGGTGATGTGAACCGCGTCAGTCGATTCGGCGGCGGTGCGCCCACCGGGTGAGCGCGTTGCGGTTGGACTGCTGAGTCTTGCGCAGCACGTTGGAGGCGTGGGTCTCCACGGTTTTCACCGAGATGAACAGGTTTTCGGCGATTTCGCGGTAGGTGTAGCCGCGGGCGAGCAGGCGCAGCACCTCGAGTTCGCGCGGGGTCAGCGAGTCCAGTTCCGGATCGAGCGGCGGCTCGGGCACCTGGGACTTGCCGGTGAACGAGTCGAGCACGAACCCGGCCAGCCGCGGGCTGAACACCGCGTCGCCGCCGGCCACCCGGCGGATGCCGTCGGCCAGCTCGGCGCCCGAAATCGTCTTGGTCACATAGCCTCTGGCACCCGCCCGGATCACCGCGATCACGTCTTCGGCGGCATCGGACACGCTCAGCGCCAGGCATACCGGGCCCGCTTCGATGCCGGCCAGCACCGCGACGCCGCCGCCATCGGGCATGTGCACGTCGAGCAGTACCACATCGGGATTCGTCGCCTTGATTCCGGCGATCGCCTCGGCCACGCCGCCGGCCTCGCCGACGACCTCCATATCGGTTTCCCGGCTCAGCTCCGCCCGCACACCCGACCGGAACACTGCGTGATCGTCAACCAGAAAGACCCGCACGGGCACCTGCTCTTCTCCTCAACTGTCGGTGGACCGACCCACCCTGGCGCACAGGCAGCCCATCGGACCGCCTACATCCCCATCGGTACCACATCTCGGTGCGAGTCGACCGAACTCACTGGAAACAACGGTCGCGAACGCCCTTACTGCCCGGGATGCACCGGCTCCGGCACCTGCTCGGCGTCGATGGTCGCGACCGGATCCGCCGCGTCCTGGTCGTCCTGGCCGCCGGAATCCGTGCGCGGCATGGTGATTCGCACCTCGGTGCCGCGGCCGGGGGTGGACAGGATCTCCACCTGACCGCCGCGGCGTTCGATCCGGCCGCGGATGGATTTCGCCAAGCCCTGCCGATCCTGCGGCACCGCGGTGGGGTCGAAGCCGGCGCCGCGGTCGCGCACGAAGATGCTCACCTGGTGCGGCTCGGTCTCGGCGAACAGGTCGATCTCCGGGACA
Organism: Nocardia sp. NPDC006044; assembly: GCF_042871115.1. Classification (NCBI taxonomy): domain Bacteria; kingdom Bacillati; phylum Actinomycetota; class Actinomycetes; order Mycobacteriales; family Nocardiaceae; genus Nocardia; species Nocardia sp. NPDC006044. Next base: position 416,482 of record NZ_JBIAID010000005.1, on the reverse strand, counting down.
CCGGCGTGCTTGGCGGCATTGACCAGCGCCTCCCGGCTGGCCCCGAGCAGCGCGGTGAAGTGTTCCTTCGGCAGCCCGGCCCCGGTCTCGCCGATGTCCATCGACACGTCGCCGACGGTCACCGGGGTCACCTTCACCCCGTGCTGGTCCTCCACCTCGCCCGCGATGGTGCGCAGCGCGGCGGCCAGGCTCGACTGGGCCGGACCGGAATCCTCGAACAGCCACTTGCGCAGCTCGCGCTCCTGGCTGCGAGCCAGCCGCAGCACCTCCTGCGGGTCCTCGGCCTGCCGCTGGATCAGGGCCAGCGTCTGCAGCACCGAATCGTGCAGGTGCGAGGCGATCTCCTCGCGTTCCTCGTTCCGGATGCGCGCGGAACGTTCCGCGTTCAGCGCCCGCATCATGCGCAGCCACAGCGGAACCGTCAGCAGCCCCGCGCCGACCAGCGTGACCGCCACCGCGATCAGCGCCGAGCCGAGCGAACTCAGGTCGATCCTGGCCAGCACCACCACGCCCAGCCCGGCCACGATCAGCGTGCCGCCGGCGACGATGCGCGCCCAGGTCACCACCGACGGACGCGCGGGCAGGCCGAGCAGCGACCGCGGGCCGTCGGCGTCGTACTCCCGCCACACCAGCGCCGCGCCGATGGCGACGACGATGATGGGTGCGATCACATTCGCGGCGGTCCCGCTGAACAGCCACGACACCCCGACGGCCAGGCTGATGCCGAGTATCGCGAGCCCGATCGCCTGCCGCCGTTCGGAGCCGGACGCCTTCGCCACGTCCGAGCCGCCGGGGGTGAAGATCCACAGCAACCCGTAGGTGACGATGCCCGCCCCGAACGCGGACAGCAGCACGAACGCCATCCGCACCTTGAACACGTCGACCCCGAGGTGGTCGGCCAGCCCGCCCGCCACCCCGCCGACGATCCGGCCGCCCGAACGCCGCGCCATCCGCGGGTACGGCGGCCGTCCCTGGTCCAACACCGGCGCGGGGCCGAAGCCACGGGTGGCCTCGAACCCCCGCGTGGCATCGAACCCCCGGGTGTCGAACGAGGGCGCAGACGGGTACATGCTCTCGATAGTGGCACGACCCGGCGACAGCTAGCCATCGGGAATCTCCCTGATCTTCGGCGATTCGGCGGATGATGGTCTGACCGAGCGGCTCCAAAAGGATCAGGAGAATCTTCAGGGTTCTCCCCGATGTGCGGATGTGCTGGTCAGGCACAGGATGGGAACCATGACGAAAACGAGCTTCGGGGATCAGCTCCAGCAGATCTGGCGAACACGGCCGGCGCGGTTGCCTCGGCAGGGGCCGATCGCTGGCGTGGCGGCCGGGTTCGCGCAGCGCTACAACGTCGATCCGGTGCTGGTGCGGGTGGCCTTCGTGGTGTCGGCCATCTTCGGCGGATCCGGGGTCGTCCTCTATCTCCTGGCCTGGCTGCTGCTCAGCGCCGCCGGTGACGAGTCGTCGGCGGCCGAGTCGCTGGTCGGCAAGGGGCACAGCTCCCAATCACAGACCAAAACGATCGTGTTGATCGTCGCGCTCGCCATCGCGGTGAGCACGATGGGCCCGGTCGGCGTCGGCCTCGGCGGTTCGGGGCTGATCAGCATGGTGCTGATGCTGGCCGGCTGGTGGATGCTGCACCTGCGCAATCCGGAACCGCCGCCGGGCACCACGAGCGAGTTCAGCGGGCTCGTCGCCGACAGCGGGATCATGGCCACCGGCTACCCCGGCGCGGTCTTCCCGCAGGGCGCGCAGCGGCCCGCGGGTGACATGTACGTGCCGCCGGCCAGCGTCTACACGCCGTACACGAAACTGCCGGAGACCTACACGCCGGAAACGCCGAGCGCCGAACCGGCACAGCGAGATTCCGGATCGACCGATCAGATGCGGCCGGTGGACGCGGAGACCGTGCAGCTGCACAAGGACGAAACAGACAACGCACCAAGCGAATCCGTCTCGCTCGACCAGGCCGGCAACACCACCGAGGTGCTCGACCCGCGTCCGTCGACCGCGGTCGACACCCCATCGCTCAGCAAAGATCCGGCCACGCGCGGCACGTCCGCGCCGAAGCCGCCGACCCCGGCCACCATCGGCCGCCCGACCCCGCCGTCCTGGGATCCGCTCGGCGTCGCCCCGCTGGCCTGGGACCTGCCCGAACCGACCCCGGTCCGCACCGTCGTCGCGCCGCCGCCGAAGCGCCCGCGCTCCCGGCTGACCCCGGTGGTGATCGGCCTGGCCATCCTCGCCGCCGCCGGTGCGGGCGCGCTGGCCGCCTCGGGCGTCGAGTGGATGACGCCCGGCCGGATCGCGGCGGTGGCGCTGGCGGTGATCGGGCTCGGCCTGGTGCTCGGGGCGTTCCTGCGGCGCGGCTACGGTCTGCTGGTGCTGACCGCCCCGCTGGCCGGGTTTGTCCTGCTGGCCTCGGCCATCGGCCCGGTCGACTTCAACCGGGGCGCGATGGGCGAGCACGTCTGGACGCCGACCTCGGCCGGTCAGCTCGAGCCGAGCTATCGGGTGTCGATGGGTTCGGGCAAGCTGGACCTGCGGCAGCTGACCCTGACCGCGAACCGCACCGTCGACGTCGACGTGCAGATGGGCGACTTCCAGGTGCTGGTGCCCCCGGGCCTGACCGTGCGCGCCAACTGCCGCGCGACCATGGGTGAGGCCAAGTGCGCCAACGGCATCACCGGACCGAACACCCCGGGCGCTCCGGTGCTCGACCTGAACATCGATGTCCGAGCCGGAAACGCGGAGGTGCACCGTGGCTGACAAGTCCAGCGAGACCACGGAGAACCGCCGGGGGCCGTCCGCCTCGCTGCTGATCATCGGGCTGCTCGCCCTCGGCGTGAGCGCCTGGGCGTTCGTCGGCCCCGAGTCGTGGCCCTCGACCGGTGCGGCCCCGATCGGCTGGATCGTGGTGCTCGCCGCGATCATCGTCGGCATCGTGCTGGTGGTGTCCCCGCGCCGCCGCCACTGACCCCTCGGACAAAGAATGGCCCCGTCCTCGACGGGGCCATTCTCGTTGCGCTAGCCGGGATTCACTCCCACTCGATGGTGCCCGGCGGCTTGCTGGTCACATCGAGGACGACCCGGTTGACCTCCGGCACCTCGTTGGTGATCCGGGTGGAGATCCGCTCCAGCACCTCGTAGGGCAGCCGGGTCCAGTCCGCGGTCATCGCGTCCTCGCTGGAGACCGGGCGCAGCACGATCGGATGGCCGTAGGTGCGGCCGTCGCCCTGCACGCCGACGCTGCGCACGTCCGCGAGCAGCACCACGGGGCACTGCCAGATCTGCTTGTCCAGCCCGGCCGCGGTGAGTTCCTCGCGTGCGATGGCGTCTGCCTGGCGCAGCGTGACCAGCCGGTCCTCGGTGACCTCGCCGACGATCCGGATGGCCAGGCCGGGGCCGGGGAACGGCTGGCGGCCGACGATCTCCTCGGGCAGCCCGAGCTCGCGGCCGACGGCGCGCACCTCGTCCTTGAACAGCAGGCGCAGCGGCTCGACCAGGTCGAATTCCAGGTCGTCCGGCAGGCCTCCGACATTGTGGTGGCTCTTGATGTTCGCGGTGCCGCTGCCGCCGCCGGACTCGACGACGTCGGGGTACAGGGTGCCCTGCACGAGGAACTCGACCTTCGGCGCGGAGCCCGCGGTGCGATCCTCGGACGCGGCCGTCGCTTCGTGTCCCTGTTCGATCACGACCTCGGAGACCGCGTCCTCGAAGGACCGGATGAACTCCCGGCCGATGATCTTGCGCTTCTCCTCCGGGTCGGTGACGCCCTTCAGCTCCCCGAGGAACTTGCCCACCGCGTCGACGGTCACCAGCTTGGCGCCGGTCGCGGCGACGAAGTCCTGCTGCACCTGCTCGCGCTCGCCCGCCCGCAACAGGCCGTGATCGACGAACACACAGGTCAGCTTGTCCCCGATGGCCCGCTGCACCAGCGCGGCGGCGACCGCGGAATCGACCCCGCCGGACAGCCCGCAGATCGCGTGCCCGTCGCCGATCTGCTCGCGCACCGCGGCGATCAGCGACTCTGCGATATTGGCCGGGGTCCAGGTGGCGCGGATGCCGGCGATCTCGTGCAGGAACCGGCTGAGCACCTGCTGGCCGTGCGGCGAGTGCAGGACCTCCGGGTGGTACTGCACGCCGGCCAGTCGCCTGGCCCGGTGCTCGAACGCGGCGACCGGTGCGCCCGCGGAGGTGCCGGTGACCTCGAAGCCCTCCGGCGCGTCGGTGACCGCGTCGCCGTGGCTCATCCAGACCGGCTGGATGGTCGGCAGGCCACCGTGCAGCACGCCACCGTCGACGTTGAGCTCGGTGCGGCCGTACTCGCGGGTACCGGTGTGCGTGACGGTGCCGCCGAGCGCCTGGGCCATCGCCTGGAAGCCGTAGCAGATGCCGAAGACGGGGATGTCGAGATCGAACAGCCGCGCGTCCAATTGCGGTGCGCCGTCGGCATACACGCTGGACGGCCCGCCGGACAGGATCACAGCGAGTGGCTGCTTCTCGGCGATCTCCTCGACCGTGGTGGTATGCGGAATCACCTCCGAGAACACACTCGACTCACGAACCCGCCGGGCGATCAGCTGTGCGTATTGCGCGCCGAAGTCGACGACGAGGACCGGTCTCTGTGTATCTGCCACGCGCACAGTTTAGTGACGCGGCAACACGGGCGAACCATCGGCACAGCACCTTCGCCGAGCCCAGCTCCAGCAAGCAAAAAGGCGAGCCAGCAAATCGCCCCACCCGCCCCCGCACCGCTGGCTATCCTCGTGCTCGTGCCATTCGCCCGCGCGATCGACGCCGACATCCACTACGAGGACAGCGGCGGGAGCGGTCCGGTGGTGCTGCTAGCCCACGAATTCTTCATGGACCGGACGATGTTCGCGGCCCAGATGGCCGCGCTGGCACCGGAATTCCGGATCGTCTCCTGGGACGCGCGCGGCCACGGCCGCACCAGGGACGAGGGTCTGCCGTTCACCTATTGGACCGCGGCCCGCGACGCCCTGACCGTGCTGGATCACCTCGGCGCCGAGCGCGCGGTGGTCGGCGGCACCGCGCAGGGCGGCTTCACCGCGCTGCGCACCGCGCTCATCGCGCCGGAACGGGTGTCGGCGCTCATCCTGATCAGCACCGAGGCGAACGGCCCGACCGCCGAGCAATTCGATGCCACCCAGAAGTTCCTCGAGGAGTGGTACGACGACGGTTCGCGCCAGCAGGCGGCCAATCAGCTGGCGTCCTGGTTGATCGGTGACGACAACTGGCACCGCACGGTCTGGACCACCCGGTGGTTGCTGCGCGACTGCCGCGGCATCGAGGTCGCCGCGGGCTGCCTGCTCAGCCGGGACTCGGTGCTGGAGCGGTTGTCCGAAATCACCTGTCCCGCCTTGGTGATCCACGCCACCGACAGCGGCATCCCGCCGGACCGGGCGCGGCAACTGACGCAGGGCATCACCGGCGCGAGCTACGTGGAGATCGCCGGCGCCCGCCTCGCGGTCACCATGACCCACCCCGAACCCGTGAACATCGCCATGCGCCAGTTCCTGCGCGAGCGGATCACGCCCTCACACGCACGGTAAGCGACACCGCCACCGGCACAGGGCAACTGCCACCTGGGCCCCGGACTCAGCGCACCAGCCTTCGCCTCAGCCGCGGACGCTGAGGCCGACCTTCTGGAATTCCTTGAGGTCGGAGTAGCCGGCCTTGGCCATCGAACGACGGAGGCCGCCAACCAGATTCAGCGAGCCGAACGGGTCGTCGGAGGGGCCGTAGAGGACCTGCTCGAGGCTGGGGCGCACGACATCGCCGTTGCCCTCGTCCAGTTCCCACTCGACGCCGAGCAGCGAGCCACGCGGCACCGAGGGGTGCGCGGCGGCCGACGGCCAGTACCAGCCGCGGCCGGGCGCCTCGGCGGCCACCGCGAGCGGCACGCCGAGCATCGCGGCGTCCGCGCCGCAGGCGATGGTCTTGGCCAGCTGGCCGGAGGTCTCCACGTCGCCGTCGGCGATGACGTGCACGTAACGCCCGCCGGTCTCGTCGAGGTAGTCCCGGCGCGCGGCCGCGGCGTCGGCGATCGCGGTGGCCATCGGCACGCCGATGCCGAGCACCTCGCGGGTGGTGGTCGCGCCCTGGAACGAGCCGTAGCCGACGATGACGCCGGCCGCGCCGGTGCGCATCAGGTGCAGCGCGGTGCGGTGGTCGCTGACCCCGCCGGCCACCACGGGCACGTCGAGTTCGGCGATGAAGGTCTTGAGGTTCAGCGGCTCACCGTCGCCGACGTGCTCGGCGGAGATGATGGTGCCGTGCACGACCAGCAGGTCGACGCCGGCTTGCACCAGCGCGGGGGTGAGCGCGCGGGCGTTCTGCGGGCTGACCCGCACCGCGACGGTCACCCCGGCCGCCTTGACCTGGGCGACGGCGGCGGCGAGCAGTTCCGGCTGCATCGGCGCGGCGTGCAGCTCCTGCAACAGCGAGACGGCGCGCTCGTAGCCGCCCTTGCCGACCAGCTCGAGCAGCTGGTCGATCTTCGCGGCGACGTCGGCGTGCCTGGCCCACAGACCCTCGCCGTTGATCACGCCGAGGCCGCCGAGCCGGCCGAGCTCGATGGCGAACTCCGGCGACACCAGGGCGTCGGTCGGGTGCGCGAGGAACGGGATCTCGAAGCGATAGGCGTCGAGCTGCCAGGACAGCGACACCTGCTTCGACGAGCGGGTCCGGCGCGAGGGAACGATGTCGATATCGTCCAGCTCATAGGTACGCCGGGCGGTCCGGCCCATGCCGATCTCGACCATGTCGCGCACGTGTCTACTCCTTCTTCTTGGCCGCGCGGGCGCGGCGTGTTCGTGGCCCCCGGGTGTCTCGCGTCCGAGCGATCGAGACTCGCCCTTCGGCGCATGCGCTTCGGCCGCTCGGCAGCGCGACGGGCCACGAACGGCGCTCGCTGAACTCGCGCTGTGGTGGCCAAGCTTGTGCCGGGAGGGTTGCGGCACAGGCTAACCGTGGGCGTTCGGTAGCCGGTCGCGTGCACGGTCGGGCCGAGTGTCGGTGGATCGGCCCGGGCCTGCGGCCTCGTGTGCCGTCGGCCTCATCCCGAATAGGTTGCGGCCGGCCTTGTTCTGCACGAGACCGCGAGGTTTCGTGCAGAACCCATCATGCAGGCTAGCCGCGACCCGTGTAGTTAGGGGCCTCGACGGTCATCGTGATGTCGTGCGGGTGGCTCTCCTTGAGTCCCGCCGCGGTGATCTGCACGAACTGCGCGTCCTGCAGGTGCGCGATGGACTGCGAGCCGGTGTAGCCCATGGCCGCGCGCAGGCCGCCGACGAGCTGGTGGATGACCTGGTTGACCGGTCCGCGGAACGGCACCCGGCCCTCGATGCCCTCGGGCACCAGCTTGTCCTCGGCGAGCACGTCGTCCTGGAAGTAGCGGTCCTTCGAAAAGGACTTGGCCTGGCCGCGGCCCTGCATCGCGCCGAGCGAACCCATGCCGCGGTAGCTCTTGAACTGCTTGCCGCCCACCAGGATCAGCTCGCCGGGTGACTCGGCGGTGCCGGCCAGCAGCGAGCCGAGCATCACGGTGGACGCGCCCGCGGCGATCGCCTTGGCGATGTCGCCGGAGAATTGGATGCCGCCGTCGGCGATCACCGGAACGCCGTGCGGCTTGCACGCGGCGACGGCCTCCAGGATCGCGGTGATCTGCGGCGCGCCGACCCCGGCCACCACGCGGGTGGTGCAGATGGAGCCGGGACCGACGCCGACCTTCACCGCGTCCGCGCCCGCGTCGACCAGCGCGAGCGCGCCCGCCCTGGTCGCGACGTTGCCGCCGACGATCTGGATCCGGTCGCCGACCTCGGCCTTGATCTTGGTGACCATCTGCAGCACCTGGGCCTGGTGGCCGTGCGCGGTGTCCACGATGAGCACGTCGACGCCCGCGTCGGACAGGGTCATGGCGCGCGACCAGGCGTCGTCGCCGACACCGACCGCGGCGCCGACCAGCAGGCGGCCGTCGCGGTCCTTGGTGGCGTTCGGGTACTGATCGGTCTTGACGAAGTCCTTGACCGTGATGAGCCCGCGCAGTTTACCGTTGCCGTCGACGATGGGCAGCTTCTCGATCTTGTGCCGGCGCAGCAGGCCGAGCGCCGCCTCCGCGGTGACGCCCTCCTGCGCGGTGATCAGCGGCGCCTTGGTCATCACCTCTTCGACCCGGCGGTTCTGATCGACCTCGAACCGCATGTCGCGGTTGGTGATGATGCCCACAAGGCTGCCGACCTCGTCCACCACCGGCAGGCCGGAGATGCGGAACCTGGCGCACATGGCGTCGACTTCGGCCAGGGTGTCGGACGGACGGCAGGTGACCGGATCGGTGACCATGCCCGCCTCGGACCGCTTCACGGTCTCCACCTGGGCGGCCTGATCGGCGGCGGACAGGTTGCGGTGCAGCACGCCCATGCCACCCGCCCTGGCCATCGAGATGGCCATCCGCGCCTCGGTCACCGTGTCCATGGCCGAACTGACCAGCGGGGTCCGCAGGCGGATGTCCCTGGTGAGCTGGCTGGAGGTCTCCACTGAGCTGGGGATGAGATCCGAGGCGGCGGGCAGCAACAGCACATCGTCGAATGTGAGGCCGAGCATGGCGATCTTGTTCGGATCGTCACCACCCGTAGATGGGCGTACAGCGCTCACCCACCCCGCCGGCTCCGCCGGCTGCCGTCCCCTAGCGGTGCGTTCGCCCGATACGGGATTACTCATTCGGATCGACTCCTCCTGGACGTCGACAGCGACCGGCGCCGGGATTACCGGCGCCGCGCGCAGCTGATGGGATGGACTGGTGGCTCCGGGAATCGTGTCGGGTGCTCGCCGGGGCCTGAGACCATGGTATCTGTCCCGCAAACTCGTCGGCGAAGTGAGCCCACCCGGGGATGACGGGCAGGCGGAGCCGGGCAGGGCGGGCGCGCACCGGGGGACGGCGGGTACCCGAGCCGGGTAGGACAGACGAAACTTGCGGCCGACATAGCTGGCGCAGACCACCCTGTTCTGCGTACCGTGGGGATGTGCGTGACCATCTACCACCTGGCTTGCCGCCGGATCCGTTCGCCGGAGACCCCTCCGACCCGTCCGCCGCGCTCGACGCCATCGAGCCCGGTGAGCCGCTGGATCCCCATGAGCGCCTTGCGGTCGAGGAAGATCTCGCCGATTTGGCCGTCTACGAGGCGCTACTAGCGCACCGCGGAATCCGCGGACTCGTGGTGAGCTGCGAAGACTGTCGGCAGGATCACTACCACGACTGGGACATGTTGCGCGCCAACCTACTTCAGCTGTTGGTGGACGGCACCGTGCGCCCGCACGAGCCCGCCTACGATCCGACGCCGGAAGCGTATGTCACCTGGGATTACTGCCGGGGATACGCGGACGCCTCGATGAACGAGGCCTTCCACGGCGACGGGTTCGACGGATTCGACAACTGAGGTTCGGCCCAACCGAACCGATGACGCGGCCCTTCCGGGAGCTCGCGTACTGCGGGATATAGCGCTGTGATCTTCACCGCATCTCCGCCGGGGACACGGTGCCTCGAAAGACAGAAAACCGACCGCCGGTTGGCAATCGGTTCTTGTCTTGTTCGACAGTTTCTCAAGGGTTGCTGACCTAGCTCGGAGCCGCCCCGCCACCCGCTCCGGACGGAATCACGAACGTGGTACCCGGATTGTTCTGTGTCGGTACCCGTGTCGCCGGCACGGTGGGCGCGCCGCCGTTGTCTCCGGTCGGCGGCTCGACCACCGTGGGCTTGGACACGGTGGTCGGCGTGGCCGGCGGTTGAGTGGTCGGCTCCACCGTGGGCGGCGGAGTCGTCACCGTCGGCTTGTCGTCGATCGGAGGCGTGGTCGGGTCGGTCGGCTCAGTAGGCTTGTCGCTCGGCTGAGTCGGCTTCGTCTGCATGACCGTCGGGTCGACCGACGGCTTCGGCTTCGGTGTCACGCTGACGCTCGTCGACGGGTCGGTCGGCTTCGTCGAGGTGCCCTGATCCAGCTGATCGGCCAATTCGCCGTAGCCCATGTCCCGCAGTTGATCGACGAGGCGTTGCCACTCCGTCATCAGCTGTGCGTGCCGCGCCGGATTGTCGATCTGGTCGGCGTTCGCCTTCGCCTGCTCCAGACGCTCCTTGGCCTGCACCGGATTCTGGGTGATGAGCTTCCCCGCTTCATCCAGATCGGTATTCGCCCGTTGCGCCACGGTGCTCTGCGCCGCCTGATTGAAGACGACTTCCTTGACCTTCCACAGCGGATCGCCGGGTTCGGACTGATAGGAGAACGCCGTCATGCCGCCGAAGACCAGGGCGAGTGCCGCCGCGGTCCCGAGCAACGGGCGAACCAACTTCAGCCGGGTGCTGCCCGTGCCTGCCCGCGCGAAACGTGCCGCACCGATCTCCTGATTGACCGCCGCGACGATCTCGTCCAGATCCGGCCCCGCGGCCATCGGTGGTGCGATCAGTTCCGCTCGCCAGTCCGCGAGCAAGGTCGCGAGCTGGTATTCCTCCGCGCTGTCGGTCCGTACCGGGCCATCGCTTGCGATCGCTTCGATCAACGCATCGTCGCGGCGTACCGCGGCGATATCGACCGGTCCCGTGTCTCCGGACGCGTCGGCGTAGGGACCGCTGTTTCGCGATCCAAGCCGCGCTTTCCAGTCACCCCGACCGCGCTCGCCATCCCTAGCCATACATTTCACCTGCCCTCGCCACTTGAGACTTCAGTTTCGCGAGTGCCCTGTGCTGGGCCACTCGTATCGCCCCCGCCGTACTGCCCACGGCGACTGCGGTTTCTTCGGCTGACAAACCCATGACCAATCGCAGGATCAGGATCTCTCGATGTTTCTCGGGGAGTGTCGCGAGCAGACGGTTCATCTGCCTGCTCGTCTCCGATTCGAGAGCTCGTTGTTCCGGACCATGGTCGGTGGATATGACATCTGGTACTTCGGCCATTGCCTCCGCCTTGTTACGGGCGGCGTTGCGATGGGCGTCGGCGACCTTGTGCGAAGCGATTCCGTAAACGAAGGCCATGAAGGGCCTGCCCTGGTCTTGATACCTGGGCAAGGCGGTCATCACGGCCAGACAGACCTCCTGCGCAACATCATCCGCGGAGAGCTGCCCACGCTCCGCGGCTCCGATCCGCGCGCGGCAATAACGCACCACGAGCGGGCGGATCATCTCCAGTACCTGAGCTAAAGCGGATCTGTCGCCCTGCGCAGCCGCAGAGACGGCGAGGTCCAACTCTTCGCCCATGTTCGTCATCGTCAGAGAGATTCCCGGCGTTACAAGTGGCACGGTCGGTGATGACCAGTGCTTCCGCCGAAGGGGCGGAACGGAACTAACAATAGCGATACAGCGCGCGGAACAAGGCAACTGGGAGCGCTTGCGAGTGCGAACGCACGGGGCACCCGCCGCGCTCGCACACTTGGGCAGCGGACAAGCTGATGTAGTCCCGCTTAACGACCGGGCGGCCGAAACCGACCGCCACGTCGGGCGATGGTCGCCGCACAGTCCTCGGCCTCCGCCGCGGCGCCCTGCACCGCCAGCCCCGCCCGCAGCATCGCACCGGCCCAGCGCAACGGCAGCAGACCGTGTTCGCGGCACTCCTCGGCGACCTGATCGGCGAGCGCGCGCGACCGATCGCGCTCCCCCGCCACCGCGGCGGCCGCGGCGGCCAGCAGCCGGGATTTGACCAGGTGCCGCACCGACGGTCCGCACTCGGCGAGCTCGAGCGCGGCCGCCGCGTGGGTCAGCGCGGGGCCGACAGTGCCTGCGGCAAGCGAGGTTTCGGCGCTGACCCACTGCCTGCGGATGGCAGGCCGCCAGCCGAGCCGCTCGTCCGGCACCAGGTCGGCGCAGCGGTGCAGCAGCCGCCAGGCCAGCGGCACCCGGCCGAGGCCGAGCGCGTCGGCGGCGAGACCGGTCAGCGCGTCGCAGAGCGCGTCACCTGGATCGAACGGGTAGCCGGACGCGGTGGTCGCGCGGTCCGGATCGAGCGCGCGATCGCCGATGGATTTCGCCGAGATCAGGGCGACGGCTCGCCCGTCCAGGACGGCGGCCCTGGCGTGCCAGCCGAGCTGGCGCAGCAGCGAACCCTCGGCACTCGCGGCCAGCGAAAGCACGATCGGATCGGTGCCGCGGGCCCGCACAATTCGCAATTCGGCGCGGGCCGCGGCGTAACGGCCCTGACCGCCCAGAATCACCGCTCGATACCAGGAATCCAGCGCGTCGGAGGCGGTCGGCAACTCGGCAGCGGCGCGGCCGGGGCACGAGCCGAAGGCGCTCTCGGCGAGTATCTCGAATCGGGTATCTCCGAGCGGAGCAGGTGCGAACACGGCCGAAACTGTATCCCGAGCCGACCCGAGGTGGCCGGGAGAAAGACCTGGACCGACCAACCGGCAACTACTCAGCATTTCTGATCTCTATCCGATGTTTCCATCAGGTAAATCTCGTACCGGCAATCACCGGGCGCCCGCGATCGGAATTCACATGCGTTTCGCGCAATTAACCTCGATGCCCCGTTTCCGCCATCTCGGATCTGCTCGCCGAACCGGCCAGCCGACGGTGCTGTGACCACCCCCACCCGGCCCCGGTTGGGCTCTGATCCGGAGCCTGCCCCCAAAAATGGGGTCGACCAGCGGAAATGCGCCGTGATCCAGAGCAGCGAGTACCCAGCCGCCACTGGTCAACCGATCAGTATCCCCGGAACCAATGCGAAAAGTAAACAGCTCAAAGGTTAAATTTCGCGGCCTGAGATTTGGGAAACTGCTGCGTCGAACTATTGACGGAATTTCGCGGCTGGACCTAACGTAGCTCATCGCCACGGACGGCGCCGCGCGAAATTGCAGCGACCGCAACGGGCGAGCACAGGGGCACCCGCCGACACAGCGCCGTGGCCTACCACACTTTGCAGAACAACTGCTCGACAACGCTGACGAGCTCGCACCACGAGGAGTTCACACAATGCCCATGCCGACCCACCTCCCCGGGCCGAACGCCGATGTCTGGGATTGGCAGATGCGAGGGTCCTGCCGCGGGCAGGACTCCGCCGTGTTCTTCCATCCCGACGGCGAACGTGGCCGAGCCCGTACCGCACGCGAGATGCGCGCCAAAGAGATCTGCCGGGCCTGCCCGGTGCTGATGCAGTGCCGCAGCCACGCCCTCAAAGTCAGCGAGCCTTACGGCATCTGGGGCGGCATGTCCGAGACCGAGCGCGAGATGCACGCCAGACGCAATCGGCGGCGCATGGCGGTTTAGTTGAAATTTGTTCCCATCCACGGGGGGCGGGGCGCCGAATCCCTAGCAAACAACCGGCAGGCAGCAAGCGGTCACCTCCGCCACGCCTGCAGCGGCGACCACCCGAAGCCGCACACCCTGTCGAGCCCTGCGTTTCGCGGTTAGCTATCGGCGTGTCACGGCGTGTCTCTTGTTTGAGTCACCTGGCGTGTCGAAGTTTTCCGCAAAGTCGCTGGGCCACAGGTGGTTTGCCGACACCCCCAGCCGAAGGGAGGTCATAGCGACCCGCTACGGTGGTGACCGATGACACAGAATGGAGCGTTGTGACAACGCGGCAGCCGGCCGCAGAGGGCGACTCGTTCCGAAGAGATGCCTTCCCACCCGGTGTGGATTCTGCGGTTACGGCCCGCGCCGCCGAGAGCATCGAACTCGCCGAACTGCTACATCGCTGCGGTGAGTCCGACCAGGAAGCCTTTGCCGAGCTATACGACCGGACGTCCGCGCGCGTCTTCGGTCTGGTGCTGCGCGTCCTGCACGACCCCGGCTACGCCGAGGAGACGACGCAGGAGGTGTACCTGCAAATCTGGCGTACGGCAGCCAGTTTCGACGCCGACAAGGGTTCGGCGGTGACCTGGCTGATGACGCTCGCGCACCGGCGGGCCGTGGACCGGGTGCGTGCCGAGCAGGCCCACACCCAACGCGAGGTCGCCTACGGAATCCGGGTTCTCGGTAACGAATTCGATGAAGTGACCGAAGAAGTAGAGCGAAGGCTCGAACAGCAGGCCGTCCTCGACGGGCTCGCCACTTTGACCGAGACCCAGCGAGAGGCCATCTCGCTCGCCTACTACGGCGGGCGAACCTACGCGGAGGTCGCGCTGTACCTCGGAGTAGGGTTACCGACCGTTAAGTCCCGAATTCGGGACGGATTGACACGACTCAAAAAAAGTTTGGGGGTGACGTGAGATGAACGAACGCCAGGTCGATCTCGCGCACACCGTCGCGCTCGGATCGATCGACGACGTAGATCACCATGAGGTGCAGGACCTGCTCGATACCGAAGACCCCGCCCTACGTGCGGAGTTCATGAGAGAGATAAGGCAGACGAGAGAAGCGCTCGCCACCCTCGCCGACGCCACGGCGACCCCGCCGCCCGCCACGCTGCGCAGCCGGTTGCTCGCCGCCATCGCCGCGGAACAGCCGCCCGTCGCTTCCTGATCTGGATAAACCGAAGGCCCCCGGACAGTCGTCCGAGGGCCTTCTCTGGTTTCCGCTCAGTGGCTGTGACCGTGGTGGCTGTGGTCGGCCGCCTCTTCGGCGGGCTTGTCCACGACCGCACTCTCGGTGGTCAGGATCATCCGCGCCACCGACGCCGCGTTCACGACGGCCGAGCGGGTCACCTTCACCGGGTCGACGACACCGTCGGCCAGCAGGTCACCGTAGGTCAGGGTGGCCGCGTTGAAGCCATCCTTGCCGTCGGCGACCTTGCTGACCACCACGGAGCCGTCGACGCCCGCGTTGGTGGCGATCCAGAACAGCGGGGCCGACAGCGCGGTCCGCACCACCTCGGCGCCGACCGCCTCGTCGCCGGACAGCGAGTCGCGCAGCTCGATCAGCTTCGCGGCCGCCTGCACCAGCGCCGAACCGCCACCGGGCACGATGCCCTCCTCGACGGCGGCCTTGGCCGCGCTCACCGCGTCCTCGACCCGGTACTTGCGCTCCTTGAGCGCGGTCTCGGTGGCCGCGCCGACCTTGATCACCGCGACGCCGCCGGACAGCTTCGCCAGGCGCTCCTCGAGCTTCTCCCGATCCCAGTCGGAATCGGTGGCCTCGATCTCGCGCCGCAGCTGCGCGCCGCGGGCCGCGATGTCTTCCTTGGTGCCGACGCCGTCGACGATGGTGGTGTCGTCCTTGGTGACGACGATGCGCCGCGCCTGGCCCAGCACGTCCAGGCCCGCCTCGCGCAGGTTGATGCCGAGGTCCGGGTTGATCACGGTGCCCGCGGTGACCACGGCCAGGTCGTCCAGGAACGCCTTGCGCCGGTCGCCGAAGAACGGCGCCTTGACCGCGACGGCCTTGATCGTCTTGCGGATCGAGTTGACCACCAGGGTGGACAGCGCCTCGCCCTCGACGTCCTCGGCGATGATCAGCACCGGCTTGCCGGATTCGGCGATCTTCTCCAGCAGCGGCAGGAAGTCCGGCAGCGAGCTGATCTTCTCGCGGTGCAGCAGGATGAGCGCATCCTCCAGCACGGCCTGCTGGCTGTCGGTGTCGGTGACGAAGTAGGGCGAGAGGTAGCCCTTGTCGAACTGCACGCCCTCGGTGACCACCAGCTCGGTCTGCGTGGTCGAGGATTCCTCGACCGTGACGACGCCGTCCTTGCCGACCACGGTCAGGGCCTTACCGACCATCTCGCCGATTTCCTCGTCCCGCGAGGACACGGTGGCGACCTGGGCGATCGCCTTGTCGCCGGACACCGGCGTGGCCGCGGCCAGCAGCGCCGCGGAGACCACGTCGGCGGCCTTGGCGATGCCGGCGCCGAGCGAGATCGGATTCGCGCCCGCGGCAACGTTCTTCAGGCCCGCGCGGACCAGCGCCTGGGCCAGCACGGTGGCGGTGGTGGTGCCGTCGCCGGCGACATCGTTGGTCTTGGTGGCGACGCTCTTGACCAGCTGCGCGCCGAGGTTCTCGAACGGGTCTTCCAGGTCGATCTCGCGCGCGATGGTGACACCGTCGTTGGTCACGGTCGGGCCGCCGAAGGCCTTCGCGAGCACCACGTGCCTGCCGCGCGGGCCGAGGGTGACCTTGACGGCGTCGGCGAGCTTGTCGACGCCGCGTTCCAGAGCCCGGCGAGCCTTCTCGTCGAACTCGATCTGCTTTGGCATAAGTCCTATTCCTTGGATTGAGACGAGACTGCCCCGGCCCCCGCTCAGGGGAACCGGGGCAGTGTCATGACGACTCGATCCCGGCGGTCGGGTGAGCGTTCATCACTCGGTGCGGCTCGCGCCGCGACGACCGCGCGGAGCGCGGGTCACTTGGTGACGACGGCCAGCACGTCGCGCGCCGACAGGATGAGGTATTCCTCGCCCTGGTACTTGATCTCGGTGCCGCCGTACTTGCTGTAGATAACGGTGTCACCCTCCTTGACGTCGACCGGGATGCGGTCACCCTTGTCGGTGACGCGTCCTTCGCCGACGGCGATGACGGTGCCCTCCTGCGGCTTTTCCTTCGCCGTGTCGGGGATGACCAGGCCGGAGGCCGTCGTCGTCTCGGCCTCGTTGGCCTGGACGAGGATCTTGTCCTCGAGCGGCTTGATGTTCACGCTCGCCACGTTGAGCCCTCCACTTTCAGGGGATGTCGTCCGCAACTGTTGTTCCGGACCATCGGTATCAGGTTTTGATGCTGACCCTGTCGCATAGCCCCGTCGTCGCGGGTGCCGGGACCCCTGCTCAGTAGTCAAATGCCTGGCACACGCCCAGTGCACCGAACGGAGGAAACTCCGCCCGCGCCCATCAGCGGTACCGACTAGCACTCTATACATGAGAGTGCCAGCGCTCAAGGCCGGGATGTGCCAATTTCGGATCGCGCGGCCCCCACGGCAGGCGCGCCGCCGGACACCCGCGGTCGGCGACACGCCCAACGCACGCCCGGAGGGGTTTTCAAGAGATCCGGAAAACTGTAACGTTCGGATAACGGATTGTGACAGTATTGACGACGGTCGCTGTCCGACCGCTGTGTTCGTCACGAACCAGTGCCGTCGGAGACCAGGGGTTGTCACAGAACGTACGTCGCTACACCGCTCGGCGTCACCGAATACCTCAGCGTGATCCGAAGTTCCGGCGTCATCGAACACCCAGCGTCAGAGAAGAACCAGCGCCAATCGAGCTGCACCAGAGAGCCAAGCCACACGTGATCCATCGCCGGTCCCCGCGACCCCTCCGGATAACGGGACCGAACGGGTTTCGAAGCCGGATCGTCGGTCGACCACAGGTGATTCGGCAGTCCAATCGAGATGGTCGGCGACACAAGACCATCCGCTCGAAGGGAGGTGAATGAACATGCGAACGTCCCTCGGTATCTCCGCCGGGTCCGAGGTCGTGTGCTCGGCGCTCGTCGCCACCGCGTCGAATGGCGCGCAGAGCTTCGACTACCGCGTCGTGTCCGCCGACGCGGCCCACTCCGACCTCGGCGATCTCGTCGCGTCCTCGATCGAGCTGATGACCACCCAGCTACCCACCACGCAGCTGCACGACGCCGGCTATCCGGTCGGCGCGCGCTTCGCCGGCGCACAGCCGCGCAATCTGGAATCGCCGACCAGCCGCCCGCCGACCAGCGTGGCCGTCGCCTACCGCAGCAAGGAACAGGCGCAGGCGATCCGCTCGGCCACCGGCAAGCAGCGCGAACTCCGGCTCGTCCCGGAGGGCACCGCGGCGCTCACCTACCTGCGCCACACCGGCCTGCTCGACCGCTACGACACCGTCGCCATCGTCGACCTCGGCGCGACCGGACTCACCGTCACCGTCGCCGATCAGGCCGACGGCACCGTGCTCCGGTCCGAGCGCACGATCGCGATCAGCGGCAACGCCATCGACGATCTCATCTACCACCACCTGGTCGACCTGCACTACGCCCGGCGCGGCACCCGCCCCAACCGCGGCATGCTGACCAACCGCGGCCGTGCGGCCAAGGAACACCTGTCCATCGCGCCCGCGGTCACCATCGACCACGTGGCCGGCCAGCCGCTCAAGCTGACCCGCGCCGACTTCGAAGAGCTCATCGCCGACCTGCTGCGCGAGACCGCCGTCTTCGCCGCCGCGGTGTTCGCCAGGGCGCCCAAGTTCCCGCAGGCGGTGACGGTGATCGGCGGCGGAGCCAACATCCCCGCCGTCATCGACACGCTCGACGCGAAACTCGACGTTCCGGTGTTCACCGTCGAGGACCCGGACGCCGTGATCGCCAAAGGCGCCGCGCTGGTGGCCGATTCGGTGCAGCCGTCGGTGTTCCCGGTGGCCGCGCTCGGCACCGACGCACCGGTCGGCACGTTCACCAAGGTGGTCGGCACGCTGGCCGGCGCGATCGTGGTGGTCGGCCTGATCATCGGTTACGGCGTGAAGACCTTCGCGCCCACCTCCGACGACGAGGTCTCCCCCGCGGGCACCACCAGCAGCGTCTCCCAACTGCCACCGTCGCCGGGCAGCATCACCGCGCCGACCGGCGCGGGCACCTCGACCAGCGGCCGGAATCAGGAAAGCACCAATCGTCCACCGACCGGCAACATTCCGCCGATCACCCAGGACCGCGGCCAGCCGTCGAGCACCGCGACGCCGACGCCGGCCACCCCGCCGACCCAGCCGACGCTGCGCCCCGACCCGAACCTGCCGGTGATTCCGTTCCCGGAGCTGCTCGGCCCGTTGTTCGGCAATTCCGCAGGCCCGCAGGGCGGTTCGTCCGGGGCGGACAAGAACCGGCCCACCACACCGAATCAGCGAACCGCGCCGACGCAGGCGCCGGCCCAGTCATACCTGCCGATGCCGCCCAGGCAGAATTCGGGTTCGGCGCATCCGGGCGCGGGAAACCCCGGGCAGTACGGCGAAAACGACTGACGACCCGGCTAGACCACCCGGCTGATCGAAACCGGCAGCCCCGGATCGGTCGCCACCGTCAGCGGCGAAGGCTTCGCGCCACCCGCGATCACATGCGCGCCGAGCGCCGCGATCATCACCCCGTTGTCCGTGCACAGCCGCGGCTTCGGCACCCGCAGCGTCAATCCGGCGGCCGTGCAACGCTCTTCGGCCATCGACCGAATCCGGGAGTTCGCCGTCGCGCCGCCGCCGAGCACCAGCGTGTCCACGCCGACATCCTGCGCCGCCCGCACCGCCTTCATGGTGAGCACGTCCGCGACCGCCTCCTGAAACGAGGCCGCGATGTCCGGGATCGGCAGATCCTCGGCGCTCAGGCCACTGCGCTGCGCCGACTCGACATACCGCGCCACCGAGGTCTTCAGCCCGGAGAAGGAGAAGTCGTAGCGCGCGTCCCGCGGCCCGGTCATCCCGCGCGGAAACGCGATCGCCCGCGGATCACCCTGGCGGGCAGCGGCATCCAGCGCCGGACCGCCGGGAAACCCGAGGCCGAGCAGCCGGGCCACCTTGTCGAACGCCTCACCCGCCGCGTCGTCGATGGTGCTGCCGAGCTCGATGATCGGCTCGGCCAGATCGGTGACGTGCAGCAGATGCGTATGCCCGCCGGAAACCAGCAGCGCGACGCAGGGTGGCATCGGCCCGTGCTCCAGCGTGTCCACCGCGACGTGCCCGCCGAGATGATTCAGCGCGTAGAACGGCACATCCCACGCCGCCGCATAGGCTTTCGCGGCCGCGGCGCCGACCAGCAGCGCTCCGGCCAGGCCGGGTCCGATGGTCACACACAACGCGTCCGGCTTCGCGATCCCCGCCGCGGCGAGCGCCCGCCGCATCGCGGGCACGATCGCCTCCAGATGCGCGCGCGACGCGATCTCGGGCACCACGCCGCCGAACCGCGCGTGCTGATCGACGCTGGAGGCGACCTCGTCGGCGAGCAACTCGCAGGTGCCGTCGTCGTGCCTGCGCACGATGCCGACTCCGGTCTCGTCGCAGGAACTTTCGATGCCCATGATGATCACGAAAGAACCTCGTCCGGGAGGGGCAGCGCGCTCAGCGCGGGCCTGCGCATGGTGTAGGCGTCGGCGCCGCTGGGATGGTAGTAGTTCTTCCGCAACCCGATGATGTGGAATCCGTGCTTGGCGTACAACGCGATCGCGGGCGTGTTGTCGGTGCGCACCTCGAGGAACACCGGGCCGCCGCGGCGGCCCGCCTCGTCGAGCAGCGCCTCCAGCAGCAGCGTGCCGATACCGGCCCGCAGGCAGGCCGGGTCGACGCCGATGGTGTGCACCTCGGCCTCGGGGTGTTCGTCATCACCGAGCAGCGCGACGCCAGCGTAGCCGACCATTCGCCCGTCGTCGTCGCGGGCGGTGATGTAGCGATTGTGCGGCGCGGCTAGTTCCGATTGGAAAGCCACCGCGTGCCAGGGGTCGTCCTCGGGGAACAGCAGCTGCTCGAGTTCGACGCAGCGGTCGATGTCCGCGGTGACCATCGGCTCGATTCGAATCGCCATCCGCCTCACGCTCCCGTCCGGTCCAGCGCGCGGTAACTCTTCTCCACGGCATCGGGCCTGCGCAGATACAGCGGTACCAGCGCGTCCGGCACGGTGCGTGCGAGCAGCTCGGCCGCGGCCACCCGGACCAGCCCGGCCGGCGACGGCGTCTCCACCGGCAGCACCGGCAGGTCGAAGAAGTCGACATGCGAGGCCGATCCGGCGACCACCGTGGCCTGCGCCATATCCACCTCGCTCGGCTTGGCCACGTCCGGCCCGGCCACCCGCACACCGTCGCGGTAGCGCGCCCAGTACACCTCGCGGCGGCGGGCGTCGGTGACCACCAGCAGCTCGCTGCCGGGTGTGAGGTCCGACACCGCGTCCGCGGCGATCGCGTCCAGGCTGCACACGCCGTACACCGGAATGCCCAGCGCGTCACCGAAGGCCGCGGCGGTCGCCATGCCGACGCGCAGCCCGGTGAACGGGCCCGGCCCGATGCCGACCACGACCGCGTCGAGGTCCGCCCTGGAACGTCCGGCCTCCGTGAGGCATTCGAGGATCTGCGGGGTGAGCACCTCGGCATGCGCGCGCGGATCGACCCGAACCCGGGAGGCGAGGGTACGCGTGTCCACGCCCCGTGCGGCCTGCTCCAGTTCCACCAATCCCGCTGTCACGGCGGGTGTCGCGGTGTCGACACTTAATACCAGCATGATTGACCCAACGATACCGGGTGGTAGCTGCCGTCGGTGCGGAGCTACCGGGTAGTTAATCCACCCATTCCCATTCGGCGGTACGCACGTCGGAATCCGGTTCGCGCGACAGCAGCACGCGCAGGTGCCGATCGCTGAGATGCTCCACCACCCCGCGGCCCCACTCCACCACGACCACCGCCTGATGCAGATCGGTGTCCAGGTCGAGGGCGTCCAGCTCGTCCAGATCGCCGCCGAGCCGATAGGCGTCCACGTGCACCAGCGGCACCGCGCCGTCGCCCGCGCCGGCCCGGTGCTGGCGGGCGATGATGAACGTCGGCGAGCTGACCCGCCCCTGCACGCCGAGTCCCGCGGCGATGCCCCGGGTGAGCGCGGTCTTGCCCGCGCCGAGCGGGCCGTCGAGCACCACCAGGTCGCCCGCGCCGAGTCCCGCCGCGAGTTCCCGGCCGAGCGCCTCGGTGTCGGCGACGGTGGGCAGAATCCGCTGCTGCCGATCAGCCACTGGTCACCTCCGATGCCTGGGTCGGTTCGATCGCGCCCGCGCGCACGAGCAATCGGTCGAGCGCGTCGTTGACGATATCCGGGAACTGAAGGTGCGGCATGTGCGCGGCGCCGTCGAGCCGGATCAATTCACAGCCGGGTAGCTCACGGGCCAGCGCACGCGAGTTGCGGAACGGGATCACCAGATCGTGGGTGCCGCCGAGCACCAGCACCGGCAGCCGCGCCAGGGTGGGCAGCGCGGCCGATTCGTCGTGCACCTGGATGGCTTTCAGGAATTTCACGATGGTCTCGACCGGCGTCCGATCGATCATCATGGTGGTGAATCGGGACAGGGTCGGGCTCACCGGGCCGTGATACGAGCTGACGTGCAGGATCGGCGTGATCACATGCCGCGCGGTGGAACGTCCCGCCTGAACCAGCGCCGGCGCGGTGTGCACCACCATCTGGAACCCATCGATCGCCGGGTTGCGCAGCAGTTGGGTGATGCCGGCCGAGGTCACTTCCGCGGCGGCCGTGGACAGCAACCCGACCCCGATCACCCGGACCGCGAACAGCTCCGGGAACTGCGCCGCGGCCGCGAGCACCGCCATCCCGCCCAGCGAATGACCGACCAGCACCACCCGGCCGGTCGGCGCGCTCGCCGCGATCACCGCGGCGAGGTCGCGGCCGAGCTGGGCGACGGTACAGCTCTCGGTCTTCGGCGTGCCGGAGCGGCCGTGGCCGCGCAGGTCGAACAGCACGAGCCGCGCGCTTGCGCCCCAGCGCTTTTCGAGGTCACGGCGCTGAAAGTGGAAGGACTCCATGGTGTTGCAGAAGCCGTGCACGAAGATCACGGTGACCGGCGCGTCCGCGGGACCGCATTCGCGGGTGGCCAGGCGCACGCCGTCCTCGGCCAGCACCGCGCCGGAGCGGTCCTCGTCGATGAGATCGAAGTTCTCGTCCCGGTATTCGTCGCGCCGGGCCGGCCACAGCACGCGGGCGCCCGCCCGGCGCAGCGCGTGCACCCCGGCCAGCGCGCCGACCACGCCCGCGGTGGCGAGGCCGCCGCGCAGCACGGTGATCCGGCGGCTCACCGGGGGCCGCCTATGTAGCGGCGGGCCGCTCGGCCGCGTGGCGAGCAGACCACCTCGTAGTTGAGGGTGTCGAGCCGGGCGGCCCAGTCCTCGGCGCGCGGCGCGCCGGCCTCGCCGCCGAACATCACCGCGACATCGCCCTCTTGGACATTCGCGGCATTGTCGCCGAGGTCGACGACGAACTGGTCCATGCAGACCCGGCCGACATTCGGCCGCCGCGCGCCGCCCAGCCACACCTCGAAACGTCCACTCAGCGGCCGGAATACGCCGTCGGCGTAGCCCGCGGGGATGAGCGCGATGGTGGTGTCGCGCGGGGCGACCCAGGTGTGCCCATAGGAGACGCCCTCCCCCGCAGCGATCCGTTTGACCTGAACGACGCGGGCCTGGAAGGTCATCGCCGGGCGCAGGCCGAAGTCGCCGAGTTCCGGAACCGGGGACAGGCCGTACATCGCGATGCCCGGGCGGACCAGGTCGAAGGCGAGGTCGGGGCGGGTCAGTGTGGCGGGCGAGTTGGCCAGGTGCACCAATTCCGGTTCCAGGCCGTGCTCTTTCGCGGCGGCGATGGCGTCCAGGAGGCGGTCGCGTTGCAGGTTGTTGGTCGGATGTTCGGGCTCGTCGCCGCGGGCGAGGTGGGAGAAGATCGCCCGGAAGCGCACCGCCTGCTCGTCGACCAGCGCTCGCAGTTCGGCGAGGGCCTGCGGGTATTCGACCGCCGACAGCCCGTTGCGGTTGAGACCGGTGTCCACCTTGAAGGTGACCGTCGCGGTGCGGCCCGTACTTCTGGCCGCCGCTTCCACCGCGCGCAGCTGACTGAGCGAGGAGACGCCGATCTCGAGGTCGGCGGTGATCGCGGCGGCGTAGTCGGCGTCGGAGTCGTTGAGCCAGCTCAGGATCGGCGCGGTGATCCCGGCCTCGCGCAATTGCACACCCTCGGCGAACGCGGTGACGCCGATTTCGGCGGCGCCCGCGGCCAGCGCCGCCTTCGCGACCTCGACGGCACCGTGGTTGTAGCCGTCGGCCTTGACCACGGCCATCACCGCGGCATCGCCCGCGAAATCCCGCAGGATGCGCACGTTGTGGGCAATGGCATCCAGATCGACGACCGTCTCCACCTGCGCGTACATATCCGCCTCTCCGGGAATCAGGCCAGATTCGGCGGCCACGGCGGTGGCGGCGACTGGCGGTGACGCGGCGGGCTGTGGTGCTCCGCCCGTACCCGACGAGTTACCCCGGCGCGGTCGGAGTAAGTCGTCACGTTCTGCTGAAGTCTATGGGCGCGGCGGTGCCCGATCGAAGCGAGTTACCGCAGCCGTGTCCTGCGGCACAGATCATAGAACGCGCCTATGACCGGTTCCGCGGCCCCCGCGCCACCGTCGGGCGCCCGGCAGGCAGGCATGATTCGAGGGCTGCGATGGTGCGTCGCGCACCATAGCGGCGGCGAGACGCCACATCAGCGGGCCGATTGCCTGCAGATATACCTAGCTGTGCGCCTCAGATCACCGGACGGGCCAGGGCGCGGAGGGTTCGGATGGCCGGGCGAATGTGCGCGAGCAGCGGAGTCGCCGAAATCGGCGCGGCTTCGGGGTGATTTTCGTGCGCGGCGAGGTTGGCGGCGAGGGAGTGCGCCCGCGCGGCGGCCGCGGCGGACCAGGCGGGCGCGTGACCCGCGGCGAGGAGGGCGCCGATGATGCCGGAGAGGACGTCACCTGCGCCTGCGGTGGCGGCCCACGACCCGCCTGCCTCGTTGACCAGGACCGGGGCGCCGGGGGCGGCGACGAGGGTAGCGCGTCCCTTCAGGAGGACAGTGAGTTGCCACTGCTCGGCGAGCGCGCGCACCGCTGCCACCCGGTCATCGCCTACCTCCACCCCGGTGAGCCGCGCGAATTCGCCTGCGTGCGGGGTCAATACGGTCGGTGCGGTGCGGCCGCGAACCAGCTCGGGTTCCGCGGCGAGCATGGTCAGGCCGTCGGCGTCCACCACGACGGGCAGGTCGGTGGCGAGGATCTCGACGAGCCGTTTGTGCGCGTCCGCGTCGGTGCCCGCACCGGGACCGAACACCCAGGCCTGGACCCGGCCCACCGCCGAGACCTGCTCGGTGGCAATAACTTCCGGGAAATGTGCGAGGACATCGCCGGCACCGGTTCCGGCGTAACGAACCAGGCCCGACGTCGCCGCGACGGCGGCACCGGTGCACAACACCGCCGCGCCCGGGTATTCCGCGCTGCCCGCGCACACACCGGTGACGCCCTGGGAGTACTTGTCGTCGTTGGCATTCGGCACCGGCCAGCGCACGCCGATCGAAGCGGGTTCCAGCGCCGCCAGTTTCGGCTCCGGCAGGCGTAACCCGATGGGCACCAGTTCGATTCGCCCGCAGTGTGGCGCGGCGAGCACGTGCACCGGTTTGTACGCGCCGAACGCGACGGTGACGTCGGCCTGAACGGCAGGCCCGGTGATCGCACCGGTATCCGGATCCACACCGCTCGGCAAATCCGCGGCAATGATCGGGACCCGCAGTGACGCAACGAGTTCCGCGGCACCCGGACGCAACGCGCCGCGTCCGGAAATGCCGACGATGCCGTCGACCACCAGGTCTGGATCGCCGACCTCCGCGGCTACTCGACCGCCCGTCTTGCGCAGCGCCGCAAGCGCTTTCGCGTGCGCACGCGCCGGATTCAACAGCACCGCGGTCACGGCGACGCCCCGCCGCCGCAGCATCGATCCGGCCCACAGCGCGTCGCCGCCGTTGTCGCCCGAACCGACGAGCAAGGTCACCGAACGCCCGGCGACGCCGCCGGTGCGCGCCCGCAACTCGCCGACGACGACGGTGGCCAGACCGTATGCCGCGCGCTGCATGGGGACGCCGTCCGGGACCCGGGTGAACAGCTCGGCCTCAGCCGCGCGTACTTCGTCGGCGGTGTAATAACCCCGCTGCGTGGACATGAATGAATCCTCCACTTCGGCACTACTCGTTCGCAGACTACGCTTGGCCATCATGCCAATGGTCAAACCCCGTGCAAGGTCCACGCAGGTCGTCACCGGGTTCGCGGTGGTAGCGGCGCTGCTGGTCGCCGGGTGCGGGGGCGGCGACTCCGGTGCCGCGGCGACCAGCACCCGGCGCGCGCACCCGACCACCACGACGGCGCAGCCGACGGGCGACGCGAAACCCGCCGACGCCACCGTCGAGGTGAGCAACATGAAGTTCGCCCCCGCCGAGCTGACGGTCAAGGTCGGCGACACCGTCACCTGGCACTTCAAGGACAAGGCTCCGCACACCGTGCAGGGCATCGGCGACAAGGCCATGGGCCTCAACAGCCCGATCATCGACAAGGGCGACTGGAGCTACACCTTCACCGTCCCCGGCACCTTCCGCTACCTCTGCTCCCTGCACCCGGAAATGCGCGGCACCATCACCGTCCAGTAGTCGGCACAGCGGCGAACCCGGGCGTCACCTTCGCCGAGTCCCGCTGGCCACGGCGGGCAGACACATCCACTGGTCGCGTGCCGCGTCATCGGTGACCACGTGCACCTCGACGTCCCCGCCGCAGTCGCGCGCCGAGGTCAGCGGCATCACCCGTGACAACAAGCCCGAGCGGGACATGGCCCCGGCGACAAGCGGGAAGGCGCTCGGTCAAATCCCATCCGCCACGGCGAGCAGGCGTCCACGTGCCGAGACGCACAAAGCCACGTTGGCAAACGGGTAGGCGCTTGGTCGGGTCCGTTCGATGACGCCGCAGGCCTAGACCGGCCGGTATTGGCGGGTTCGGGAGCTGCGGGCGGAGCTGGTGTTGAGGGCTTCCACGGCAGAGACCAAGGGTGCCAGTTCCGGATCAGCGGCGGCCTGACCGAGAGCGCTGGACAAAGCGTCGTCGTGGGTGGGGCGGGCCTGCGCCAGCAGGGCCAGGCCCGGCGGGGTGACGTCGGTGTAGATGCCGCGACGGTCATCCGGGCACAGATAGCGCTGAAGCAGACCGCGGTCCTCCAGCCGGGTGACCAGCCGGGTTGTCGCGCTCTGACTCAACACCACGGCCTCCGCGACCTGGTTCATCCGCAGGTGCCCACCCGGCCCGTCGTGCTGGCGACTGAGCACGACCAAGAGCGAGTACTCGCGGACGCTCAGGTCGTGCCCGGTCTGTAGCGCCCGTTCGATGTGCGCCTCGATCCGATCGTGCAGCAGCGACAGTGCGTACCAGCCATCGGCCAGGCCGGTCAGGGCGGCATCCGCGGTCATCGCGTTCCTTCCGCGTAGAGGTTGTCCCTCCAGGATATATGAGCATCGCAATAGCCCGCGCTTGCAATTATCGCGCGTCTGCAATTATTGTTGACGCCAGTAAGGATCAGGCGCAACTTATCGTGGAGGCCCACGCTCATGCCGCTCGCACTCCTCGCCCTGACACTCGGGGCATTCGGAATCGGCACCACCGAATTCGTCGTCGTCGGGCTACTCCCCGACATCGCCGCTACCTACGCGGTATCGATCCCCACCGCGGGACTGCTGGTCACCGGGTACGCGCTCGGCGTGGTGGCCGGCGCGCCGCTGATGACCGGGCTCGGCACGCGGATCTCGCGCAAGCGCATGCTGCTCGGCATGCTGCTGCTCCTGGTGGCAGGCAACGTATTGTCCGCTGTCGCACCGACTTTCGGCCTGATGCTGACCGGACGAATCGTCGCCTCGCTGGCGCACGGCGCGTTCTTCGGCATCGGCGCGGTGGTCGCAGGCGCCGTGGTCCGCCCGGACAAACGCGCAGGCGCGATCGCGATCATGTTCACCGGACTGACCGTCGCCACCATGGTCGGCGTCCCGTTCGGCACCCTGCTCGGCCAGCAATTCGGCTGGCGGCTGACCTTTTTGATCGTCGCGCTGGTCGGCCTGATCGGCCTGATCGGCGTCGCCCTACTGGTCCCGGAACAGCCCGCCCCACAGGACGCGCGGCTGCGCACCGAACTCGCCGTCTTCCGCAACCCACAGGTCCTGCTGGCGATGGCCATGACCGTGCTCGGCTTCGGCGGTGTCTTCGCGGCGATCACCTATCTCGCCCCGATGATGACCGAGGTCACCGGCTTCGCGGACAGCTCGGTCACCTGGCTGCTCGTGCTGTTCGGCGTCGGCTTCTTCGCGGGCAACCTGATCGGCGGCAAGTTCGCCGACCGGCACCTGATGCCGATGCTCTACCTGTCCCTCGGCGGCCTGGCCGTGGTGCTCGCGCTGTTCACCCTCACCGCGCACAACAAGGTCGCCGCCGCGATCACGGTGGTTTTGATCGGCGCCCTCGGCTTCGCCACCGTGCCGCCCCTGCAGAAGCGCGTCCTCGACCAGGCCGCCGGCGCACCGACTTTGGCGTCCGCCGTCAACATCGGCGCGTTCAACCTCGGCAACGCCATCTCAGCCTGGCTAGGCGGCCTCGTCATCGCGGCCGGCTTCGGCTACACCGCCCCCAACTGGGTCGGCGTCGCTCTGGTCCTCATCGCCCTCGCCCTCGCGGTCTGGTCCGGCGCCCTCGAACGCCGCTCGACCCCCCAATCCCCCACCGCCCCAACCGAACCCCACCTAGCCACCGCCCACCCCTGACTCCACGTGAACGCGACGCACCCCGAATCGCTGAGCGGTTCGGGGTGCGGGCGTTGAAAGGGTTGGGGCGGTGGGTTATTCGACGGTGACGGACTTTGCCAGGTTGCGCGGCTTGTCCACGTCGTAGCCGCGAGCCTGCGCCACCTCGGCGGCGAAGATCTGCAACGGGACCGTCGACAGCAGCGGCTGCAACAGCGTTGGCGCCGAAGGGATCTCGATGAGATCGTCGGCGAACGGGCGCACCGTGTCGTCGCCCTCCTCGGCGATCACGATGGTGCGCGCGCCCCGCGCCTGGATCTCGCGAATGTTGCTGAGCAGCTTGGAGTGCAGCACCGCGCGGCCCTTCGGGGACGGCATCACAACGATCACCGGCAGGCCCTGTTCGATCAGTGCGATCGGGCCGTGCTTGAGCTCGCCCGCCGCGAAACCCTCGGCGTGCATGTACGCCAGCTCCTTGAGCTTGAGCGCACCCTCCAGTGCCACCGGGTAGCCGACATGCCGCCCGAGGAACAGCACGGTCGACACGTGCGCCAGCTCGCGCGCGATCGCCCGCACCTGCGGCGCAGTCTCCAGCACCCGCTCCACCAGCTTCGGCATCGCCTCGAGCTCGGCGAACTCGCGGGCCACCTCGTCCGGGTACTTGGTGCCGCGCGCCTGCGCCAAGGCCAGCCCGACCAGGTAATTCGCAGTCACCTGGGCCAGGAACGCCTTGGTCGAGGCGACGCCGATCTCCGGCCCCGCCCTGGTGTAGAGCACCGCGTCGGACTCGCGCGGAATCTGCGCGCCGTTGGTATTGCAGATCGCCAGCACGCGCGCCTTCTGCTCCTTGGCGTGCCGCACCGCCTCGAGCGTGTCGGCCGTCTCGCCGGACTGCGAGATCGCCACGACCAGCGTCGACCGGTCCAGAACCGGGTCGCGATAACGGAATTCGCTGGCCAGTTCCACCTCGACGGGCAGCCGGGTCCAGTGCTCGATCGCGTACTTGGCCAGCAGCCCGGAGTGGTAGGCGCTGCCGCAGGCGACCACGAAGACCTTGTCGAAGTCGCGCAGTTCCTGATCGGCGAGGCGCTGCTCGTCCAGCACGATCCGGCCCGCGCCGTCCTGGTCCACGCTGAAATGCCCGATCAGGGTGTCCGCCACCGCGGCGGGCTGCTCCTCGATCTCCTTGAGCATGAAGTAGTCGTGGCCGCCCTTCTCGGCGGCGGCCAGATCCCAGTCGATGGTGAACGGGCGGGTGCGCGCGGTCGCGTCGTCGCCCGCGAAATCGGTGACGGTGTAGCTGTCCGCGGTGATCACCACGGCCTGGTCCTGACCGAGCTCGACCGCCTCGCGGGTGTGCTCGATGAACGCCGTGACGTCCGAGGCGATGAACATCTCGCCCTTGCCGACCCCGATGACCAGCGGCGTCGACCGACGCGCCGCGAAGATCAGGTCCGGGTGATCGGCGTGCGTGAAGACCAGCGTGAACGCGCCTTCGAGCCGGCGAACCACCGCCAGCGCGCTGGCCGCGAAGTCGCCGGCCGTCGGTCCCTCGGCATAAGCCCTGGCCACCAGGTGCACCGCGACCTCGGTGTCGGTGTCGCTGCGCAGCTCGACGCCCGCGTCCTCCAGCTCCCGGCGCAGCGGGGCGAAGTTCTCGATGATCCCGTTGTGCACCACCGCGACCTTGCCGCTGTCGTCGCGATGCGGGTGCGCGTTGCGGTCGGTCGGCGCGCCGTGCGTCGCCCACCGGGTATGTCCCATGCCGGTGCTGCCCGCGAAGCGCGCGACCCCGATTTCGGCGAGCTCGGCCTCCAGATTCGCCAGCTTGCCTGCCTTGCGTTCCACTGCCAGCGCACCGGCGCCGTCGACGATCGCCACACCCGCGGAGTCGTAGCCGCGATATTCCATGCGGCGCAACGCGTCAACGACAACGCCGAGCGCGTCCCGGTATCCGACGTACCCCACGATTCCGCACATGGCTCACCAGAGTACTTATCGGATAACGTTCTCGTCGTGTCGGCGTCTGTGAAATCACTCCTGAGCACCCTGACCAGCCGCGGCCCGCATCGGGTGCTGCGCGGCAACTTGGCCATCGCCGGGCAGCCGGGGGTGGTATTCACGCCCGAATCCGGGCTCAACCTGCCCGCCGTCGCGTTCGGGCACGGCTGGCTGACCGGCGCCGCCAACTATCGGCAGCTACTCGAGCACCTCGCATCCTGGGGTTTCGTGGTCGCCGCCCCCGATACCGAGCGCGGGCCGATCCCGTCACACCTCGGCCTCGGCACCGACCTGCTCACCACCCTGGACATCTGCACAGGTGTGCGGCTCGGCGACGGCACCATCAGCGTGCACCCCGACCGGCTCGCCTTGGTCGGCCACGGCATGGGCGCGGGCGCCGCCGTCATCGCCGCGACCCAACGCCAGGTCGCCGCCGTCGCCGCCCTGTTCCCGGCCCCCACCGCGCCGTCCGCGGAAAACCTCGCCCCCGACCTCGACACGCCCGCGCTGATTCTGGCCGGCGCCACCGATCTCGCCTCGGTGAGCTCCAACGCCATCCCCCTCGCCACCGCATGGGGCGGCCGGTCGGTCTTCCGCGCGATCGACAGCGCCTCACACAACGGCATCGTCGAGGGACGCCGCGTCCTGGCCGCCGTCGGTGCGGGCAAACACGAATCCAAAACCGCCCGCACCACCCGCGCCCTGCTCGCCGGCTACCTACTCGCCACCGTCGTCGGCGACAAGACCTACAAACCCTTCGCCGACCCGGACGCCGAGATCCCGCACACCGCGGTAATCGACCCGGAAGCCAAGGAAGAACCCCAAGCCCCCAAACTCAAAATCGGCCAACTCGCCGCCCTGCTCCGCCGCTGACACCCACCCGGCGCACAATCAGCGCCACTCACGGCCTGAACCGCCGCCAACTGACCACCGGGGACCGCCCAGCCGGCACCAGATAGCTCACTCTGCACACCTATTTCGTCCTTCACACACCCCTCACCGCCCCAACGGGTATGCGAAGGATGAATCAGGTATGCGAAGAAGTCTCGATAACGCAACCACAGCCAGATGACCACGCTGGAACTCGACACCGCGCATCCTGACGTGCGCCTAAAGCCGGGTACGGCAGGCGACGTGCTCAGCACTACTCCAGTGAAAACCGGGGTAGGTCTTCAGTTTTCTCGTCAGGTCGCGTTGGGACATGCCGGGGGTCTGCCTGGTGAGTCAGATACACCTGCTCCCAGAGATGATCGATAGTGCTGAGCACGTCAGGCGGGGTCCCCGACTTACTTACGCAGTTGGTATGGGCAACGCGAGAGTTCCAGCGTGGTCATCGGGTTGTGGTCCGGTTCAAAGAAGCTCGGGAAACCGAGAGGGGCCGAGTCACCACCCCAACCACCCACACGGCCGAGTCACCACCCCAACCACCCACACGGCCGAGTCACCACCCCAACCACCCACACGGCCGAGTCACCACCCCAACCACCGCGCGGGGCGAGGGAGCTGGTCCGGCTACCGCGGGGCGAGTGGTCGACCATGTTGGCCGAGTTGAGCTAGGTCGCCTCGCTCATCGAGTCGAGTCAAAAGGTCGTTCCTGCTCATCGAGTCGAGTCAAAAGGTCGTTGTTGAAGATCGGCTAGCGACCTTTTGACTCGGCTCGATGGTGGTTGCTTAGATCAGCCAGGTTTCGCGTTGGTAGAAGGCGGCTTCTTCGTCTTCCTGGTCGACCGGGAGGACGTCGCGGTTGGCTTTGCGGGCGGCGATCGAGCGGGCGATGGCTTCGCGTTGTTCGCGGGCTTCGGTTTCGAGCCGTTCGCGCTCTTCGATCTCGGCGCGCGCTTCGGCAAGCTCGTCGGCGTGGGCGGCTAGAAATTCCCGCATGCCGGTGGCTGCGGCCTCGGCGAGTTCGCGGCTGGTGTCCGCGGTCCGGCGGTTGATTTGCTCGAGTTCGTCCAGCAGCAGGGCCGAGCGGCGGCGGCATTCCTCGGCGGCGCGCTCGATCTCCTCGGCGTAACTCACGATCCCGGTTCTCCCCGATCCGCAGGTGGACATCAGCTCGCGGCTCCGCGCCGACCCTCGGCTTCGCGCCGCGAGCACAGCACGCTGTCGGCGTGCGCACACGCTCCCCGCCGCATCCGCATCAGGCTACCGGGATCCCCGGGCCGCTGTGGTGCACTCACAACGTTCCTGCCGCATCCGCACCACGCAACCAATTGCCGACCCGCTGTCGCACGCTCACGTCCTCCTCGCCGAGTCCCCATCAGGCAACCGGGTTCCCGGGCCGCTGTGGCGCACTCATGACGGTCCCCGCCGTGTCTGCATCCGGCGACCGAATTGCCGACCCACCGTGGCGCACTCACGCATCCCCAGCCGCGTCCGCATCAGGCGATCGGGATCCCGGCCCGCTGTGGCGCGCTCACAACGGTCCTGCCTCGGCCAGATCGCCCATCGGACCGGCCTCGGCCAATTCCGCGCCAGCCCTCGACTTCGCGCCTCGAGCGCAGCACGCTGTCGGCGTGCGCACACGCTCCCCACCGCATCCGCACGAGGCTATTGGGTTCCCGACCCGCAGCGGCAAGCTCACGCTTTCCTCGCCACCTCCCCAGCAGGCGACCGAGTTCCCAGCCCGCTGTGGTGCGCTCACAACGGTCCTGCCTCGGCCAGATCGCCCATCGGACCAGCCTCGGCCAAGTTACGCGCCGGCCCCCGACTCCGCGCCTCGAGCGCAGCACGCTGTCGGCGTGCACACACGCTCCGGGCCGCGGGCCGGAGCAGGCTACTGGGTTCCGACCCGGGGCGTACTTATGCCTTCCCTGCCACGTTCGCATCATGCGACCGCGTTCCCGGCTCGCCGTGGCGCGCTCACAACGGTCCTGCCTCGGCCAGATCGCCCATGGGGCCGGCCTCGGCTAGTTCCGCGCCGCTGTCGAACGGGGCGTCCGGATTCTGTTCGCCCGGCATGCGTTTGGGCTTGTGCTCGCCGTCTTCCTCGCGCCGCAGTGGGGGTGGGGTGCCGGTGCGGGCACTCGGTTGACCTGCGTTCTCTTCCTCCGCGGTGTGCGGTTTCTCTACCGGTTTCTGCTGCTCCGGCGCGGGGTCCGCGGGTGCTTTCGCATCCGGCCCCTTGTCCGGCGCGGACGGAGCCTGGTCAGCGGGCGACTTTTCCTTCTCCGGCGCGGCCGGGGTGTGGTCGGCGGACGGCTTGTCACCGGGCGACGCGGGCGGCGCGTCGTCCTTCGGCTCGTTCATCGAGATGACCGGCATCCCGTGCTCGTCCAGCTTCACACTGAACTCCTGCGGTTTCCCGTCCCCGTCGGACATCATCAGTTTCAGCTGACCATCGGCCATCTCGAACTTCAGATGCTTTCCGGCAACATCGAATTCGGCCGCGGGCTTGCTGTCCGGCCTGCCGTCGCCGTCCTTGTCGACCTGCGTCGGTTCGATGAGCCCCTCGACCATCTTCACCGCGTCCTCGGCACCGTCCTTGATGATCCCGGTCAACGAACTGACCCCGGCGTCGACGAGGCTGCTGATCCCGGATGCCAAGGGCGACAACTGACTCGCCACCTGACTGAGCGCGGGTAAACCTTCCAGCGACGAAGTATTCGGGACGGTCTGCGTGGACGGCGTAGCCGGCGTCGAGGGCGTATTCGGTGTCGAAGGTGTGCTCGGTGTGGAAGGCGTATTTGGTGTCGAGGGCGTGTTCGGTGTCGACGGTGCAGGAGTAGTACTCGCCGGAACCGTCGGCGACGAAGGCGACACCGGCGTCGACGGAGAGCTAGGCGTCGACGGTGCAGGCGCAGTACTCACCGGAACAGTCGGCGCGACAGGACTATCCGCCTTCGGCACCCCCGACTCTTTCGGCGTCCCCTCACTCTTCGGCGGCGATTGCACCGGCACCCCCGCCGGACGCGGATACGAAGCAACCGAAACCTGGCCCAGCGCACCAACTATCGGCGCATAGACCTGCTTGACCGCCGCATCGGTCAAATCGCAAGCCGCGGTGAACTTCTGCACCTTGGCCAGATAATCCGGCTTGAACACGTTGTCCAGCCAATGCCGGCAACGCGCCTGAATATGCTGCTGATAGTCAGATCCCGGCAGGATCCCGAGGATATTCCGGGCAGCCCAGGCATCGGATCCACCGGTCAGATCCGGAAAGATCCGGCCGAGCTTGCTGAGCAAACTCTCGTCTTGCCAGCCATTGCTGACCGCGATGCTGGTGCCGGAAATAATGTCGTCGATGTCTTCCGGCGACTTCTCGGCGATCTTGACGCTCTCGCCGTTCTCCAGGATGTAGCGCACCACATCCGCCTTGATCTTTACCGCCGACCGCAGTCCATCCCCCGCCGCCGCGATCGCCTTCCACGCCTCCCCCGCGGCCTTCCAGTCGGCCTCCGCCTGCTCGACCTGCTGGTTCAGCATGACACCCGCCGCTTCGGCAGCATCGCCCTCCCAACAGTCCCAGAGCGCCTTGGCCTGTCCGCGCTGCACATCCAACTGAGCACCCGCGTCTTGCAGCACGACCTGGAGCTTCGCCGCGACATTGCGCAGCTTGTCCTCGTTCAGCCCGTTCTGTTCGTAGAACCGCTTGTGCAACTGTTGATAGGTCGGCACGCCCGCGGTTTCCCCGAACGCGCGCTGGAACCGTGGCTCGAACTCCTCGAAGTACAACAGGCTTCGCGACCCGATACTCAGATACTCGGCCACGGGCGCGTAGGCGGGAACGTCGAAAGTCATGGCCGGCTACGCCTTGCTGCCGTGGTCGAGCTTCGCGATGTCGAACGAGGTCTCACGATCGGTATTCGAGTACTTCACCACCGCGGCCCCCACCACATCGCCGGTGGCCAGCGTGGCCTCCGACCAGTTCCCGAGCCACTGGTAGATGCCGTCGAGCCCGGCCTGGATCTGACGTCCCTGATCGGCGTAGTTCGCACCCGCGTCGGCCGGGCCGAACGTAGCGTCGGCCACGTCCTTCGCGCGATTGCGCACGGTCTGCCCGGAGGTACTCAGGTCGTTGCCGAGGCGGCCCAACTCCCCGGTCTTGACGCCGACCAACTCGGATCCGGCCACGCGATCCCCTCCGTCCCTGCGTCGTGCACGATCTCCCCGGACTTACGTCGGCGCCGGGCGTCCCCAATACTTCCTTCGACGCGCCTCGCCGACGTTCGGTTCCATCGAATTCACAGAGCCGTGCCGAGCCACCGGACGGATCTAGCCGCCGATCTTCCCGTGGTCGGTCCGCACCCACTCCGACGAACCGTCCGGATGCCGATGGAACTCCCACGCGGCGTAATCGCCGTCTTTCTCCACCACCGTGACGTGGTCGGCGAGACCGTCATGGTCGTAATCAGTCCAGACCTGCATGGCGTCGCCACCGTTGGTGGTGATGGTGTCGAGCGTGCCGTCCCCATCGATGTCCTGCGTGGGATGGTGCAACTCGACCGCACCGAGACCGTCCAGCGACGAGGACGCGTCGATGCCGGGCAGTTCCAGGCCCGGCAATTCACCCGAGGTGATCATTACTCCTCCTCAGCAGGACTCGTGGTGCTGTCATCCAATGACCCGACAACAACGCTATCGCTCCATCCTGACATCCAAGGGTGCCCGACGCAGCCCCCTGGCCTCACTTCTTCGGCATCAGCAGCCACAGCACCAGGTAGACAATGAACTGCGGGCCGGGCAGCAGGCAGGAAAGCACGAACAGCAGGCGCACGACATTGGCGTTCCAGCCCAGGTATTCGGCGATGCCGCCGCAGACTCCGGCGATCCATTTGTCGTGGGTGGAACGGGTGAAACGGCGGGTGGGTGCGGTCATGGTCGTTGTTCCCTCTCTGGTGATGATCTCTTCGAACTCCACTCTGCCGAGCCGCGCACCGTCCCGCATCGGTCCGTGGACCGATCCCGACCCTGATTTCCAGTACCCAGGGGTCAGGGTGCGACCCCGAGTGGCGACCGGGTGCGGGGGCGGCGGCGGGAGCACGGCAGACTTGGGAAAGTGAGTACCACTCTGCACGCGCGCGGACTGTCCGCCGGCCACGGCGAACGCACACTGTTCGACGACCTCGATCTCACCCTGGCTCCGGGCGACGTGATCGGCCTGGTCGGCGCGAACGGCGCGGGCAAGTCCACGCTGCTGCGCATGCTCGCGGACCGGCGCACACCGACCGGCAGCATCACGGTGAGCCCGCCCGACGCCACCGTCGGTTACCTCGCGCAGGAACCCGAGCGGCTGGCCGGCGAGACCGTCCTCGAATTCCTCGGTCGCCGAACCGGAGTCACGGCCGCCCAGCAGACGATGGACGCCGCGGCGGAACGCCTCGCCGACGGCGAAGACGACCACGCTCACCCGTCGCCCGACCATGGCCCCGCAGCGGATTCCGCGATGCCGTACTCGGATGCCCTGGAACGCTGGCTGGCCCTCGGCGGCGCGGACCTGGACCAGCGCGCCGCCGAGGTCGCCGCCGACCTCGGCCTGATCGCCGGCCTCCCCAACGGCCTGGACACCCCGATGACCGGCCTGTCCGGCGGCCAGGCCGCACGCGCGGGTTTGGCCTCGGTGCTGTTGTCCCGCTTCGACATCCTGTTACTCGACGAGCCGACCAACGACCTCGACCTGGACGGCCTGACCCGCCTGGAACAGTTCGTCACCGGCGTCCGGGTTCCCCTCGTGGTGATCAGCCACGACCGGGAGTTCTTGGCCCGCACCGTGAATCGCGTCGTCGAACTGGATCTGGCCCAGCAGCAGGTCGGCCTCTACGACGGCGGTTACGAGGCGTATCTCACCGAACGCGAGACCGCCCGTCGGCACGCCCGCGAGGCCTACGAAGAGTTCGCCGACACCAAGGCCGGTCTGGAGGCTCGCGCGCAGATGCAGCGCAACTGGCTCGAACACGGTGTGCGCAACGCCCGCCGCAAGGCTCGCGACCCGAAGAAGGTCGACTCGGACAAGGCCGGTCGCAAGATGCGGGCGGAGTCCACCGAGAAGCAGGCCGCCAAAGCCCGCCAGACGCAACGCCGCATCGAACGCCTGGACGTGGTCGAGGAGCCGCGTAAGGAGTGGGAGCTGCGGATGACCATCGGCAGCGCGCCGCGCAGCGGATCGGTGGTGGCCACGCTGTCCGACGCGACGGTCACCCAGGGCGATTTCAC
Source organism: Nocardia sp. NPDC006044 (assembly GCF_042871115.1). NCBI lineage: Bacteria > Bacillati > Actinomycetota > Actinomycetes > Mycobacteriales > Nocardiaceae > Nocardia > Nocardia sp. NPDC006044. The sequence continues at coordinate 379,126 of NZ_JBIAID010000005.1, read as the reverse complement.
CCTCGGCCCGATCACCCTCCAGGTCGATTGGTCCGACCGGATCGTGCTGACCGGCGCCAACGGCTCCGGCAAGTCCACGCTGCTCGCGCTGCTGCTCGGAAAGATCAAGCCGCACACCGGATCCGCCATGCTCGGCTCCGGCGTGGAGATCGGCGAGGTGGATCAGGCCCGCGGGCTGTTCCGTGGAACGTCCTCGCTGGCCGATACTTTCGGCGCGCAGCTGCCGGACTGGCCGGACGCCGAGGTCCGAACGCTGCTGGCCAAGTTCGGCCTGCGCGGCGCACATGCGTTGCGCGCCTGCGAAACCCTGTCCCCCGGCGAACGCACCCGTGCCGCGCTCGCGCTGTTGCAGGCGCGCGGGGTAAACCTGCTCGTCCTCGACGAACCGACCAACCACCTGGACCTGCCCGCCATCGAACAACTCGAGCAGGCCGTCGAATCCTTCACCGGCACACTGCTGCTGGTCACGCACGACCGCCGGATGCTGGACACCGTCCAGGCAACCCGCCGCTGGCACATGGACTTCGGCAAGCTCACCGAAACCACCTGAGCGGCGGCGCCGTCGATCAGACCGAGGCGACCCGCTTGGCGAGGTCGTCGGCCAGCTGCCGGGCCTGGGCCGGATCGGTCGCCTCGACCATGACCCGGACCAGCTGCTCGGTGCCGCTGGGACGCAACAGAACCCGGCCGGTGTCGCCGAGCATGCGTTCGGCTTCGAGCACCGCGTCGCGGACTTCCGGGGCCGCCGCGACCAGCGACTTGTCGCTGACCGGCACGTTGACCAATACCTGTGGCACGGTCTGCAATACGCCGGACAGATCGGCCAGGCTGCGCCGGGTCCGCGCCATCCGGGCCATCAGCTTCAGGCCGGTGAGGATGCCGTCGCCGGTGGTGCCGAACTTCGGGAAGATGACGTGCCCGGACTGTTCACCGCCGAGCGTGTACCCGCCGCGGCGAAGTTCCTCGAGCACGTAGCGGTCACCAACGGCGGTGGTGAGCAAGGTGATTCCGGCTTCCCGCATGGCGATGTGCAGGCCGAGGTTGCTCATCACGGTGCCGACCAGCGTGTCCTTTGCCAGCTCACCGGCCTCGTGCAGGTCGAGCGCGAGAATCGCCAGGATCACGTCACCGTCGACCACCTTGCCGTCGGCATCGACCGCTAGGCAGCGGTCCGCGTCGCCGTCGAGGGCCAGCCCCAGATCGGCGCCGTGTTCCCGCACCGCCCGCTGCACCATGTCCAAATGCGTTGAGCCGCAACCGTCGTTGATATTGAGCCCGTCCGGCTCGGCGTTGATCGCGATCACCGTCGCGCCCGCCTCCCGGAACGCGGCGGGCCCGACCTCGGCGGCCGCGCCGTGCGCGCAGTCGACCACCACGGTCAGCCCGGAAAGATCCTGTGCGGTCGCCTCGACGAGATGCTCGACGTAGCGCTCGTGCGTGCCCGCGATGCTGTACTGGTCGGGGATGGCCTGCCCGTGGTCGCGCGCGCCGGACGCGTTGACCACCCGGCCGATGCCGCGACCGGTCGGTCGCACCGTGACGTCTTCGGCGAGCAGCGCCTCGATGCGGTCCTCGATCGCGTCGTCGAGCTTGTGCCCGCCGGCCGCGAAGATCTTGATGCCGTTGTCCGGCATGGGATTGTGCGAGGCGGAGATCATCACGCCGAAGCACGCGTCGTAGAGCCCGGTGAGGTAGGCGACGGCCGGCGTCGGCAGCACGCCGACCTGCAGCACGTTCACCCCGGTGGCGGTCAGGCCCGCGGTTACCGCGGCCTCCAGCATCTCACCGCTGGCTCGGGAGTCGCGGCCGACCACTGCGAGCGGGCGGTCCTTGCCACTGCTCAAAATCTGGGCGGCCGCACCCGAAACGCGCAGCGCCAGTTCCGGACTCAACGACTCGTTGGCCAACCCACGGATTCCGTCGGTGCCGAACAAACGTCCCATACCTCAGCCCCTCATCGGTGGATCCGCGGCGCGCCCGAAGGCGACAGCCGGTGTTGCCACGAAGGGGCACCCGAAACGCCGCGGCTGATACAACACGAGAGCAGGCGACCAGTCGATGCTGGACGCCTGCTCTCGTGCAGGTTGCCCGCCGACCGTACCGCCCCCGATACCTCCAGGGTGCCGGATGACGGTGGTCGGCGAAGCCAAAATCAGCGCTTCGAGTACTGCGGCGCCTTGCGGGCCTTCTTCAGGCCGTACTTCTTACGCTCGACCGCACGCGGGTCACGCGTCAGGAAGCCGGCCCGCTTCAGGGCGGGGCGGTCCTCCGGGGTGACCTCGATGAGCGCGCGGGCGATGGCCAGACGCAGCGCGCCGGCCTGTCCCGACGGGCCGCCACCGTGCAGCAGCGCGATGATGTCGAAGTTCTCGGCCCGCTCGACGGTCACCAGCGGCGACTTGACCAGCTGCTGGTGCACCTTGTTCGGGAAGTAATCCTCGATCGTGCGGCCGTTGAGCACGAAGTTGCCGGAGCCCGGCACCATGCGCACGCGAACGACGGCTTCCTTACGCCGGCCGACGGTCTGCACCGGACGATCGATCACGATCGGGGCGAAGGTCTCCGCGGCGACCTCGGCCTCTTCGTAGCCTTCGCCGTCCTCGACAACCTCGACGGCGTCGAATTCCTCGACGACGCCTTCTTCGTTGAACTCTTCAGGAGCGGTCACTGGGCCACCTGCTTGATCTCGAACGGAATGGGCTGCTGAGCGGCGTGCGGGTGGTTCGGGCCTGCGTAGACCTTCAGCTTGCCCGCGATCGCGTTGCCGAGCTTGTTCTTCGGGATCATGCCCTTGACGGCCTTCTCCACGAGCCGGTCCGGACGGCTCTCCAACACCTGACCGACAGTGCGCGACTTGAGGCCGCCCGGGTGCCCGCTGTGGTGGTGGATCAGCTTGTCCGCCTTCTTGTTGCCGGAGATGGCAACCTTGTCGGCGTTGATGATGACGACGAAATCGCCGCCGTCGAAGTTCGGCGCGTAGGTCGGCTTCGTCTTGCCACGCAGCAGATTCGCTGCTTGAACGGCGAGACGGCCGAGCACTACGTCAGTGGCGTCGATGACGTACCACTGCCGGGTGACGTCACCAGCCTTGGGGCTGTACGTAGGCACAGTGCTTCCCTGTCTGTAGTCGGTGTTGCCGGCCAGGCATGTGGTCGAAGCTCCCGGCGGCCGGTGGAGACCCGGGGTTCGATTGCACGACCGGTTTCCCGGCCGCCCATACGCCAACGAGCCACAATACCAGCCCGGATCTACCAGCCGAAATCGCGTCAGATCTGGATCGGTGGCCCAGGATCTATGGCTCGCCGCGGGCCGGGGAGCAGGAAGCGCAAGGTGTCGACGCCCGGCTGCCCGCAGTCGGGGTCCGCGGCCTCCCGGTCGCGCGGGGCGTCCGCCGGACCGCGGGTGGACGAGATGCCGGGCCGGACCTCGTTGGTCACGTACGGCATCAGCGGGCACACCGTCGGACCGGCGGGCGCCGGTGCCGCGAGGCTCACCTCGGCCGCGGTCAGCTCGACCCGATCGGCGCCGGTCGGCAATGCGACCACGGCCAGCGCCAGCGCGCCGACCACCGTGTGCGCCCCGAACAGGTTGTCCTTCATCTTGTTCCACAGTTTCCCCTTGCGGGGCCGGCCTTCGTCATCGTCGTCGTCCGGCTCGGGCTCGCGCCATTGCCCCTGCCGCCCCGAGTCGGCGGGATCGGACTGCGGTGCCTGATACGACCGCGCGCCGGACGGCTGCGCGGGCGGCCCACTCAGCGGCGCACCACTCCCGGGCGGACGACCCTGGTCCTCGGGGTACTGCCCCGGCGGCCGGGTGAAGCGGCTGCCCAACTCGGCCAGATTCGGCGGCAGGCCGCGCTGGACCTCGTCGCGCGTGATCCTGGTCGTCGGTTCCTCACCCTGCGTCGGATAACCGGGCCCGTACTGCACGGGCGGCACCGTTCGCGGCGGCGACGGATCCATGTGGGGCTGCGGCAGGTCCGTTCGGCGCTGTGAGGACTCCGCTTGGCGCTGAGCCGATTCGGCCTGCCGATGCGCCGCACCGGCCTGGCGCTGACCCGGCGCGGACTGCTGCGGCGCGGATTCGGCGCGGTAGTGCCCGGCCGGATCGCGATACTGCGGGCCCGGATCCTGGAACTGCGTGGGGTCGACCCGCGGTTGCGGGGGCTCGGCATGCCGCCCCGGCGGTTCCGGCTCTTCCGTCTCGGTGTCGGTCACCAGCAGGTGGGCCGCGCCGAGCACGAGCGCGTGCATCGGATGATCGGCGACCTGGAGCCGGTGGCCGAGATGGTTCTGGAAGGCCAGCCGCAGCGCGTCGTTGAAGCACACGTTGCCCGACAGCAGCACCGTCGAGGTATCCGCGCCGATCGAGCGGGCCGCGGCCATCACCTCGATCACCACGTTGTCCGCGGACCTGGCGTCGCGCATGGACTCCATCGTCACCGGCACGTCGACCGACTCGGTCGGCTGTTCGTCGTCGCCGTGCACCGCCACCACCAGCACGGTCCGGCCGTCGGAGTAGACCCCGGTGGCACCGATGCCGTGCGGGCGCGCCTGATCCGGCGGATGCACCAGCCCGAGCGCGCGCACATAACCCGACAGCGCGACGCTCTCCGGCAGCGGCTCGACCGTCACGTCGAGCTGTTCCACCAGCCCGGCGTACACCTCGACCTTCTCGTCCGGCCAGCCATCGGGGAACGGCAGCGCCACCAGATCCGGCTTGCCGCGCAGATGCTTGCCGATCGAGGCGAGCGGGTTGTACATCCTGGCCCGGAACACCAGTTCGGCAGGCCAGGTCGCCCCGGCCACCACGATCTGCGGGTGGCCGAGGATGTCGCGCACGTCGGCGATCGCCATGCCCAGGTCCGGGCGCTGCCGGTCCACGCCGGCGGTGTGCAACCGCCCCGACGAATCAGCCAGCAGATACGCCGGCGGCGTCCACATACCCTCCACCTGGACCGGGCGGATCGGTGTGCCACCACCACCCGCGGCCACGGACACCACATCCCAGCCGAGATGTACTGCCCCTACTCGCACCGTCACAGGCATAAGTGTGCCTGGTGTGCGGCCGAGATGCTCGCTCTTGTCCGGAGCCCCCGGTAGTGGCCGCAAAATCGCTCGCGCATCACGTGGCCGACGACTTCAGTCGCAACCGCCGCCAGGTGATCACCGCGAGCACCAGCGTGATCAGCAACAGCACGCCGACGTCCAGGGCCCAGATGCCCGGCGTGTGCTGCCACAACGTGTCGGGCTGCGCGTTGAGGAACACCTCCCGGATGTTCACCGTCGAGGCGCCGGACGCGTAACCCCAGCGCGCGGGGAACAACCAGGACACCTGCTCGAGCACCACCCGGCCGGTCACCGGGATCAGCCCGCCCGCCATCACCAGCTGCACCATGATGGCGACCACCAGCAGCGGCATCACCTGCTCGTTCGACTTGGCCAGCGACGAAAGCAGCAGTCCGACCACGACACAGCACACCGCGGTCAACGCGATATCGATGTACAACTCCGCGCTGCCCGAGGACAGCACCGCACCCTCGCCCGGCCGCTTCTTCCCGGCGAGCACGATGCCGACCAGCACCGCCGATTGCAGCAGCGCGGTGACGCTGAACACCGCGATCTTCGCCGACAGATACGCCGACGGCAGCAACCCGACCGCGCGTTCGCGCTGGAAGATGGTGCGCTCGCCGACCAGATCACGCACGGTGAGCGTGGATCCCATGAAGCAGGCGCCGAGAATCAGCACCACGAGCAGCTGCTGGGTCTCGCCGCCGCCGGTGGGCACGAAGGTGCCGTCCGGCAACGCCTTCAACGCACCCCGCTGGAAACCGTCCTTGCCCGGCACCACCAGGGACAGCGCGCCGAGGATGAACGGCAGGATCACCAGGAACGACAGATAGCCGCGGTCGGCCAGGATCAGCCGCATCTGCCTGCGCGACAACGTCGAGAACTGTTTGCCGCCACTGGATTGCGGCGGCGAGCCGGCCGATCCGTAGTGCTGTGGGGGCGGTGGCGGCGGCGGCGCGAACGCCTGCCTGGAGCGATAGGCGGCGAACGCCTGGTCCGGGTTGGCCGCCACGTTGGCGAAGATCTCCGCCCAGTCGCTGGTGCCGAGCGCGTTGCCGACCCCGGCCGGGTTGCCGCAGTAGGCGGTCTTGCCGCCGGGCGCGAGCAGCAGCACCTGGTCGCACATGTCCAGGTGGGCGATGGAGTGGGTCACCACGATCACCACGCGGCCCGCGTCGGCCAGCTCCCGCAGCATCACCATCACCTGCCGGTCCAGTGCCGGGTCCAGGCCCGAGGTCGGCTCGTCCAGGATCAGCAGCGAGGGGCCGGTGAGCAGTTCCAGCGCGACCGAGGCGCGCTTGCGCTGGCCACCGGAGAGCCGGTCCACCCTGGTGTCCGCGTGCTCGGTCAGGGAAAGCTCTTTCAGCACACCGTCGATCACCTGTTGCCGGTCGGCCCGGCTGTTGTCCGGCGGCAGCCGCAGCTCGGCCGCGTAGCCGAGCGCCTGCCGCACGGTGAGCTGGCGGTGCAGCACATCGTCCTGCGGCACCATGCCGATCCGGGAGCGCAACGCCTCGTACTCGGCGTGCAGATTGCGGCCCTCGAAGGTGACCACGCCGCCGGACGGGCGGGTGGTGCCCGCGATCAACCGCGACAGCGTCGACTTGCCCGCGCCGGACGGACCGATCAGCGCGGTCAGCGTGCCCCGGCTGGCCTGCATGTTGACATCGACCAGCAGTTGCTTGTTGCCCTCGACGGTGAAGCCGACGCCGTGCACCGCGAGCCCCTGCTCGGCGACCGGCTTCTGCCGGAGCACCAAAGTGCCCTGCTGGACGACGAAGTCGATGTTGCCGATGGTGATGATGTCGCGTTCGCGCAGCACCGAGCGCTGCTGGCGGTGGCCGTTGACGAAGGTGCCGTTGGCCGAGCCGAGGTCCTCGATGGTCAGCCCGTCCGAAGCGGAGACCAGGCGCGCGTGCTTGCGCGAGGCCAGCGGGTCGTTGACCACGATCTGGTTGTCGGTGGTGCGGCCGATGGTCAGGCCGCCGGCGGGCAGGCGGTCGCCGCGCGCGATCGCCGCGGTGGAGGCGCGTGCGCGCACCGGCGGCATGTTCGAGGTGTCCGCGCGGGTGGTCAGGTTGACGTTGATCTGCGGCGGCGCGTCCTGCGGCGGCGGATACGCCGGACGCTGGAACTGCTGGGCGGGCCGCTGACCCGACATCGGCGGTCCGGACATCGGCTGCTGACCCGACTGCGGCGGCCGCGCCGAAGGGCGCTGCGGGGGTTGCGGATTGGCGGGCAACAGATGGAGCAGCGGACCGCTGATCGCGTCACCGAGACGCACCTGCGTCGGCCGGTCGATCGACACCGGCTGGCTGAGCCTGCGCGCGTCCACGAACACACCGTTGGTGCTTCCGTTATCGCTCAGCACCCAGGCACTACCCTGCCAAGTGAGCGTCGCGTGCACCCGTGAGACGAGCGGGCTGTCGACGAAAAGCGTCACCTCCGGCGCACGGCCCATGGTGACCTGCTGGCTCGAATCGAATACTCGTTCGTTTCCATCATGGCGCACGGTGATGGTCTGCGCCCCCGGTGAAGACATGCAGCGGATACTATTCCATCACCCGGACATCGGCGGTGCCCCCGACGCGCCTTTTGCCCCGATCCGGCGACCGATGTGAACGTGATACCGGCCGAATAGGGGGAGCCTTGCCGAAAGTCCGTGCGACGGCGATCATTACCGCCGCGTTGCTCGTCGTGGTGCTGGTCGCGGGCTGCACCAGACTGATCGACGGCCGTGCCGTCTCCATCTACGACGACCCGTTCAAGGTGGCCGGACTGCCGACCACGAGCGGCCCGAGCGGACCGCGACCGGGTGTCGAGAACAGCACGCTCACCGCGACCAACGGCGACGGCGGCCCCGAGGACACCTTGGCGCTCAACGCCGTCGAAGACATCCAGACCTACTGGCACGGAGAATTCGGCAAGGAATTCCAGAGCGGCGATTTCAAGCCGGTCGGCGCGCTGCTGTCGTGGAGCGCGAAGGCGCCGCGCGGCGATGCCCGCGAATTCTGTAAGGAAACTACCTTTCACCTGGTGAACGCCGCCTACTGCCGACTCGACAACTCCATCGGCTGGGACCGTTCCGTGCTATTGCCCGCCATGACCGAGACCTTCGGCAAGATGGCCGTGGTGATGGTGCTCGCGCACGAATACGGGCACGCGGTGCAGACCATGGCCCGGCTGGTCGGCGCCAAGGACCCGGTGATCGTCAAGGAACAGCAGGCGGACTGCTTCGCCGGTGCGTTCATGCGCTCGGTCGCCGAGGGCAAGTCCAAGCACTTCACCATCAACACCTCCGACGGCCTCAACTCCGTCCTCGCCGCCACCGTGGCCATCCGCGACTCCGACCCCGACGATCCGGAAAGCGTGCACGGCTCGGCCTTCGAACGCGTCACCGCCGTGCAGGTCGGTTTCACCGACGGTCCCAAGGGCTGCAAGCGGATCGACATGGACGAGATCACTCAGCGACGCGGCAATCTGCCCAAGGACTTCGGCGGAGACACCGGCCGCGGCGAATACGAGATCAACAAGGGCACCCTGGTCGAGCTCAGCAAGGCCCTCGCCGCTCTGCTGCCGACCAAGCCGTCGCCGACCTACGACTACTCCGGCGCCAAGATCGCCTGCCGCGACGGGGTGGCGACCGAGCCGGTCAGTTATTGCCCCGACACGAACACCATCGGCACCGACATCCCCGCCCTCGCCCAGCGCGGCGCGTCCAACTGGGACGTGGACGATCCCTTGCCGCTCAAGGTGACCGGCGACTACAACGGCTACATCGTTTTCATCTCCCGCTACACCCTCGCGGTCCAGCAGCACAACGGCCAGGAGCTCGTCGGCGCCAAGACCGGCCTGCGCGCGGCCTGCCTGTCCGGCGTCATCACCGGCAAGCTCGCCGCACCGAACCGCCCGGCCGCGCAGGGCGACATCGGCCTGGCCGCAGGCGATCTCGATGAAGCGGTGTCGGGCCTGCTCACCGACGGCCTGGCCGCCAGCGATGTCCAGGGCAACACCGTGCGCAGCGGTTTCGCCCGCGTGGACGCCTTCCGCGCCGGCGTGATCAACGGCGAAAAGACCTGCACGTCCAGGTATTCGTAGTCGGTTCAGCCGCCGAAGGGCGGTGGCGCGGAGTGCTCGAAGCGCAGGACGCGGTTGCCGAGCATGACCTCGGCGCCGGGGACCAGGACCATGGATTGGTTGGGGGCCAGGCGAATCCAGTCCCGGTAGCCGGGCAGGCGGGTGCGCGTTCCGTTGGTGGAGCCGCGATCCACCACGGTCACATCCCAGTTCACGAGATGGACCTCGGCGTGGGCACGGGACATGCCGCCGGAGGAATCCTCCACGCGCAGCGGAACCAGGCCGCGTTGCGCGGCGTCGGAATGCTCTGGATCGCGGCCGATCACCGCGTCCGCGGCGAGCACGTAGGTCATGCCGTCGTCGAGGATCAGGATGCCCAGCGGCGGCCGGATCACCTCGATCAGCGCCTGGGTCTGGTCCACCGGCATGCCGCACACCGTGCAGAACGCGGCGCGCGGATCGCTGGGATGCGCTCTGGCGCACTTGAATCCCATCACCTTGACGGTGAGCGCGGTGGCCTTCGCGGTCGCCTCCAGCCGCCGCTGCAGCTCCGGATCGGGCGGCGCGGCCGGGTTGGTGCCGCGCACCTCGGTATCGGCCCGATGCGGGTCCTCGTCGAGGCCGTGCGCGGCAGTCGAGCGCTGACTTACGCTGGGCGGCAGCGGTTCCTGCGGCGGCGCCTCGTGGTCCAGGCGCGCGGTCGGCAGCAGTTCCTCGTCATCGCGCCGATGCGCGCCCGCGCGCGGCAGTCCGGTCAACGCCCTGGTGCGCACCTCCTCGGACCAGACGATCGCGCCGCCCGCCTGTGCGATGCCCTCGACCAGCCAGCCGATGCCGCGCTGTGCGGGCAGCTCGGGAATGCGGCCCTTCGCGTCGTCGACGAACAACGCGACCGCCCGCGCGGGCACTCCGGCCACCCGATCCACGGTGAACGCCGCGTCACTGCCCCGAAGCCGCTCGACCGTACCGTCCCCGGCCAGCACCGCGGTCACCGCGCCGTGCAGGAATATCGCCACCCCACCGTTTTCCGCGGTGGACAGGATGCCGAAATCGATCGGCTCCCCCGGGCTGATCCGCTCGGCCTGCTTCATCAGCCACCGCGTCGCCTGGCGCGCGATCACCGCGCCGGGCCCCTTCGGCTCCTGTTCGGCCGCCTCGCGCACCAGCTCGGCCAGCGATTCCACGGCGAGCGCGGCGGTCGAATCCGGCGTCAACCTACCCGGTCCGCGATGCCCGACCACGACGAGCGCTCCGGCGACGCGCACCACCGCGTGACCACCGACGACGACCTCGACCTGCCGATCCATCAGCGGGATCAGCCTCTACCGAGGGCACTGTTCGGGAGCATCGTCACACGAACCAGGGTATTGCAATCCCACAACTATCGACCCCCCTCCCAGGCGTCCGTCCGGTAACTTCAGTGACAGCACGTGAAGAAACGAGGACCCGTCATGGTTCGGACATCGCGAATCGCGCTTGCCGCGTCGTGTATCGCATTGGCTGGTCTTCTGACCGGGTGCGGCGGCGTGCGCGGCACCGCTACGGCGGGCGAGGTCGACGTACGCCAGCTAGAAGTCGGCACCTACGCGGTGGACCGGCACCGGTACAACCAGGACCCCGGCGACAAGGCCGCGCTGCTCGAGGGCATGCGGATGTCCGACGCGGTGGCGCCGACCGTGCTGATCGATCCGTCGCTGAAGGTCGGCCGGGGCAGCACCGTGGTGGCCGACGCCGACCAGGCGCTCGATTTCGTGGCCAAGTCGTCCAAGCCGGTGTTCGACGAGCGCAAGCTGCTCACCGGTTACGCGGCCAGCGGCGCCGATCGGCCCGACCCGGCCGGGCAGACCAACCCGGCCCCGGACGCGACCGCGGTGACCACCGCGCTGTTCCGTTTCCCGGATCCGGCGATCGCCAAGCTCGCCGCCCGCGAGCTGGAAGACGTGGACATCACCATCTCGCCGGACAACCGCAAACTGCCCTCGACCAAATACCCGGACGCCTATATCCATTGGCGCCCAGGCGTTCCCACCGTCGGCACCTTCATGGCCTACAAGGAATTCGTCATCTCCCTGTTCATCCAGCGTCCGCGCGCCGACGGCGCCGACCTGACCGCCTGGGTCGACAAGGCGCTGGCCGCGCAGGTCGACCAGCTGGATAAATTCCAGGCGACGCCGCAGGAGAAGATCAAGGACCTGAAGGTCGATCCGGACGGACTGCTCGCCCGGGTCGCGGTCAGCGATCGCAAGAACCGCGCCCCCGACGCCGCCGTCTTCGCCACCTTCGGCCCGCGCCACATGGTGCACCGCGCCGAGGACGAGTCCGCGCACCTGCGCCTGGTCGAGGAGGCCGGTGTCGACCGGCAGGCCGTCGCCGACGACAGCTACGTCGCCCGCACCAGGGACACCGCCGCCGCCCAGAGACTGGCCGACGGGCTGATGGAAAGCGAAGGCGCACACTACGACACGCTCGGCGCACCGAAGGACGTGCCCGGCGCCAAATGCCTCCAGCTCAACAGCAAGGGCAATCCGGACCGCGAATACAAGTTCCGGTGCTACGTCTCCTACAAGCGTTATGTGGGTGTCGTCACCAGCGACAAAGAACCGGATGTCCGGCAGAAAGTGGCCGCGGAGTACGCGCTGCTCGCGAACAGTTTGTGAGCCGAATCCCGAACGTTCTGGCAGGGTGCCGCATCCCGCGGTGACGTAGGATTTCGCGGGAACCACAGTCGGCAGGGGAGGGATGTTGCAGCTCCGCGCGAAAACGATGCCGCGCCGGACGGCGTATGCCCTGTTCACGGCGGCCATACTGGGGATGGCCGCCGGTGGGTGCGGATCGGATGAACCGCGCGCGGAAACTCCCGTCGCCGCCGTCGACCTGAGCAAGCTGGACGTCGGCAATTACGACGCGGCGCCGCGTCAATTGGGCGCGGTGAAAAGCCTCGAGCAGGCCCGGATAATCGAAGCGGAACGGCTCGGCAATTTCGTGCCCGCGCCGCTGGACATCGACCCCCGTTTCACCCATAACAATCCGTTCGTCGCCACCGTGTTCACCGACCCGAAGTTCGCCCTCCGCGACAGCATGGCCGTCGACCGGTTCGCCGAAGCCGCCCCGGACTTCGTCGCGGGCTTCCAGAGTTACGGCCGGACCGAGGAGGACAACCGCGGCATCGACCTGATGAACACGGTGCTGATCTTCCCGGACGAGCAGAAGGCCACCGACGCCGCAGCGGCGCTGGAACGGGTCGATCATGAGGCCAACGATCGCAATACCGCCGTCGCGATACCGAAATACCCTGCCGCGCAAGCACACTGGCAACCGAATAAGCAATCGATCGGATCCTGGTATGCCACCGGCAAGTTCGTCGTCTACACGTGGATCTACGACTATCTGAAGGTTTACCTGGAGAAGGTCGACCTGCCCGCGATGCTGACGCTGGTGGAGAAGAGCCTCGACACGGTCGTCCCGTCCATCGCCAAGTTCAGCCCGACCCCGCCCGGCAAACTGATGGACCTGCAAATAGATCTCGACGGCATGCTCAACCGCACCATCGCGCGGCCGAAGGAAGACTCGTGGCTCAATCCGCCCGGCGCGTTCAACGCCCGCACCGCGCTGCATTTCGTCAATGATCCGCCCGCCACGCTCCGATATCTCGAGACAGCGGGCGCCGATCGGTACGCGTCGAATGGCGTCGAGCTCTACCGGGCACGCGACGCCGGAGCGGCCGCGACCTTGCAGAAAGACATGGGCGGCCTGAACAAACGATTCAAGAGCTCCGCCGCGCCGGCGAATCTGCCCGCCGCCACCTGCCACGAGTACATCGGACGAACGACCATGGCCATCCGTTTCTACTGCTCGGTATCCTACGACCGCTACACGGCGTTCTCGGCCTCACACCAATTGCTGGACGCCCAGCAGCGGATCTCGGCCGAGTACATGTTGCTGGTGAACACCAAATGAGGCGCGCGGTGTTGTTGTCGTTCGCCGCTCTGGCGACAGCAAGCCTTACCGCGTGCGGATCGACCGTAGCCGGGAGCTTCCAGCCCGCCGAGGTCGATATCCGCAACCTCGATACCGGGTCCTATCCCACCGAGCCGCCCAACGCGCACGACGACGACTACCGGCCCGATTTCACCTCCATGCCGCACATCGCCGCAATGCGATTGTCGGACTACGTGATACCTGCCTACGAAATAGATCCGCACCTGAAATACGGCCAACTGCCGTTCGAGATAACCCGCGGACTGCTGCCCGGTGAACTCGGCAGCGAAGCCGATCTGAAGCCTGTCGCCGAGCGAAACAAATTGCTGTTCGGTTTCAAGACCACCGGTTTCGATCAGAAGACCACGATCGTCCCGTCCGCCTGGCCGATCAAGACGACCGAGCACGCTACGGCGATCTCGACGATGGTCATGCAGTTTCCCGATCCGGAGCGGGCGACGGCGGCCGCGTCGCAGTTCTATGACGCGGATCTGAATGCCAACCAGGAACAGAACCAGCCGGTGGCGCTGCCGAATTACCCTTCCGCCCACGCGCATTGGCGACCGGGCACACCGTTTCTTCGCGCGTTCCTTGCACACGGATCCTATGTCGTCGCCTATCTGGTCTCCACCAACGAACCGGACCTGAACGCATTGCTCGGACTCGCCGAAAAGTCCTACGCCGCACAACTTCCCGCGCTGGATCAATTGAAGCCGCTCACCGAAGAAGAACTGTTCCAATTGCCCTGGGACACCGATCATCTGCTGAGCCGCACTTTGAATCCGAACAAATCCGAACGACCGGCAATCGGAAGTCAGGCGCTCTACGGACTGCGCGGCATCGTGCAGTACGCCGACGATCTGAGTGTCGCGAAACAACGCTTCAGCGCGATGAACGCGGACCGCTTCGCCGTGTCCAACGGCACGATCGTGGCCCGCACACCGGATGCCGCGACGGCGAAGAAGATTGTCGCCGAGCGACGCACTCCCGCACCGGCGGCGCACGATGCCGACGCCCCGCCGAATGTGCCGGATTCCGCGTGCGTCGAGAACAAACGCTCCGCCATGGATTTCGAGATAAAGCGATTCACCTGCATCGTCGCCTATCGCCAATACGCGGGCTTCGTCACCGGCGATCAGCTGCTCGACGTGCAGCAACGCGCCGCCGCACAGTACGCGATTTTCGCGAACAGCCGCTGATGCGACGCACCCGGCCCGCTCCGCGCGTTCCAGTAAGCTGCCGCGTGGGGACCGACTCAGGAGATTGTGGATCATGGCGATAAGCCCCGGCACCATCGTGGGCGGGTACCGCGTCCAGGGCGTGCTCGGCGCGGGCGGCATGGGCACCGTCTACCTGGCCAAACATCCCAGCCTGCCGCGCATGGACGCGCTGAAGGTGCTCAGCGGCGAACTCAGCAACGACCACGAGTTCCGCACCCGCTTCGAGCGCGAGGCCAACCTCGCCGCCGGCCTCGACCATCCGAACATCGTCTCGGTCTACAACCGCGGCGAAGAAGACGGTCAGCTGTGGATCGCGATGCAATACGTCGACGGCACCGACGCCGCGGCCGAGCTGGCTCGCGACCGACGCGGGATGAATCCGCTTCGCGCACTGCGCATTACCACCGAGGTCGGCAAGGGCCTGGACTACGCGCACCGAAAAGGCTTGCTGCACCGCGACGTCAAGCCGGCCAACTTCCTGCTCTCCTCCTCCGAGGGCGACGAAGAACGCGTGCTGCTCACCGATTTCGGCGTCGCCAAGTCCAACGACGACACCACCGAACTCACCCAGACCGGCAGCTTCGTCGCCACCATCGCCTACGCCCCGCCCGAACAGCTGGTCGGCGGCCACCTCGACCACCGCGCCGACATCTACAGCCTCGCCTGCGCCTTCTTCAAGCTGCTCACCGGCCGAAACCCCTACCCCGCAACCCAACCCGCGCTGGTCATGATGGGCCACCTGCACGAGCCACCCCCGCTGGCCACCGCCGTCGACCCCAGCCTGCCCGCCGCCATCGATCACGTCTTCGCCAAGGCGATGGCCAAAGACCCCACCGACCGCTACAACACCTGCCGCGAATTCACCGACGCGGCCGCGGCAGCCTTCTCCCCCGGCCATGTCCCGGCTCCGATGAACACCTCGGCCAGCCATCCCATTCAGTCTTACGATCCGCGACCCAATACCGATCCGCGCGTTGCGTTCTCGGGTCCACAGACGGTGGCGCCGCCGGCTCCTTCGCGCAGGCGGTGGATTCTCGGAGCGGGTGCCGGTGTCGTTGTTGTCGCGCTGGCGGTAGGCCTGGGCATCTGGGGGCTCGGCGGTAATGACAAGTCCAGCAACAACATTGCGGCAACGACCACCGCGGCCAGCTCCACGGTCGCCGTGAGCGCCTTGCCGTCGAAAGAGCAGGCCCGGGCGGCCAATCCAGCTTTTCGCGGCAAGACCATCACCGTGGTGGATGTGCAGCGCGCGATCGCCGGCAACAAACCGGTTTCGATTTTCCTGGGCAGCACCGCACAGTCGAAGTTCCTCGAGGACTTGGGCTTTGTCTACAACCCGAGCTACGTGGCGCAGAGCGGCGAACCTTCGCCACGAGCGATGAAATCGGGAGACACGCTCGAGGTGGCGGCCGACAGTTACGTCCTCGCGGTTCGTACCGACGAAGACGCCGGAGGTGGCGGACTACGCGGGCTGCCCTATCAGGTCGCAGGTATCCGAGCCACCGTCATCCCGCTCGATGATCCCGAAGCCGTAGTCGCATTCCGCAACTGGACTCCCGCATCGGAACAGCTGCTGCTCGAGAAGCTGGTCCCACTGCTGCAGAAGCGAGTGAAGTAGCCCGAGCGCTGTCGCGGGACGCCGGTCCCGGGTGTTATGTTGCCGAATGCGATACGTAGCCGCTGCGGACGAGACTGGCACGCATACGCGCACCGGGGGGATCACAGTTGCATGGCTTGTCCTCCTGTTTGTCGGCCGATGGAGGAAACAATGCGGAGAGCGTGGAGAGCACTGGCCGCCGGACTGGCTGTCCTATCCGTGGGCGCCGCCGGATGTGGATCGGACTCCCCCGCCCCGCCGCCCGCCGTCGATATCGGCCAGCTCGACGTCGGTAGCTACGCGACCGCGCCACGCGAGATCGGCAAGCCCGGATTCGACCGCGCACGGGTCAGCGAAGGCCAGCGGCTCGGCAGCTTTGTCCCGCTGCCCATGGACATCGACCCACGGTTTACCTTCCGGCCGAACTCCGAGACCAGTTCA
The DNA here is from genome assembly GCF_042871115.1 of Nocardia sp. NPDC006044. Classification (NCBI taxonomy): domain Bacteria; kingdom Bacillati; phylum Actinomycetota; class Actinomycetes; order Mycobacteriales; family Nocardiaceae; genus Nocardia; species Nocardia sp. NPDC006044. The sequence goes on along the minus strand of NZ_JBIAID010000005.1, from coordinate 362,744 downwards.
TTGCTGGCGTTCATCGAAACCATGTATTACCTCGGCCTTTCCGTTGACAGTTTCAAGGAGGATGCGCGAGGCTTCATAGCCGGTTTTTACAGCCTGGGGTACACCGAGAACGATAGTTTGATCGCTACCGCCCTCACGAACACGGTGCTGCTGTTTTCCGATCAGCAATCCGCCACGTCGGCTGTAGCAGCGCTGGCACCGGCAGTCGCGACAAAGGAAAAACTGAGCGAACCGGTCGGCATCAGCAAGTACCGAGACGCTCTTGCATTCTGGAAACCGGGGAAGCAAGAACTCCACTCGTTCCAAGCGAGCGGGCAGTATGTGATCTACACCGAGGTCAAAGACGCAGCCAAGGTCGCGGTCGGCACCACCGATCTACCTGCCATGATCTCGCTCGTAGAGAAGAGCCTCGATACGGTCAGCGCCCGGCTGCGCGAGTTCCGCCCAACACCGCCGGACAAGCTGACGGATGTCCCCCTGGACCATGATGGCATGCTCGGCCGATCACTTCCGCGACCGAGTGAAGACGGTTGGCGCAACCCACCCGGCCTGTACGACCGCGTGGGGGCGCTGAATCTGAGTAGCGATCCGGTACGAGACAAGAAGCTGTTCGAGGAAGCGGGTGTCGACTGGCTGGCATACAACGCCGGGCACGTCTACCGTGCCGAAAATCCGAAAGGCGCGCAGCTTGTTCGAGACAGCCACAGCGCGCCGAGCAAGCTCTATCGGCGGATCGGACCGCCGAAGAATCTTCCCGATGCGCGCTGCCGCGAGTACCGCCCAAAGGATGTGCTGGTCCCCAGATTTCATTGCGTAGCGTCCTACGACCGATACACCGCAGAGGTGTGGTCAGATCAGTTGATCGACGTGTATCAACGGATCTCCGCGCAGTACGCGATGCTCGCGAAAGCGAACTGATACTCATGATCAACCCACGTGTGCGACATGCCTTTGCTGTCCTTGCACTACTCGTCATTACCGGGTGCGGTGCGCAGATGACCGGGACGTCGCTGCCCGGTGAGATAGACGTCCGCACCCTCGACGTCGGCCCATATCCCACGGAGCCGCTGGACTCCTACTACGACTTCCAACATTCGGTGCGTAGCGGGACCGCCCTGGCCATCTCCCGCCTGGCCAACCACGTGGTGACAGGTAACGATATCGATGCCGAACTACGCTACGGCACCGGCGTGCAAAAACTCGCCGTACCCGAAGATGTCAAGAACATCCTGGCAGAACAGAGCGTCCCGGTCGCTGCCCGGAACAAGATGCTGTTCGGATTCGCCTCCGGCAGTAGCGATTTCCGGCCAGAGCCACACGTGGAAGTACCGCCGGGGTCGACACTCACCACCGTGGCCGTCATGCAGTTTCCGGACTCCGGGTCCGCCGAGCGGGCGGCGGCCGAATTCGAAGAGACCGATTTCTCTGTTTCCCCGGACCTGAACGAGCGAGTACAAATCGCGAAATACCCTCTGGCGCATTCTCATTGGCGCCCCGGAACGCCGACAATGGGTTCGGTAATCGCGCACGGAAGCTACGTGGTCAGCACTTTCATCTCCACATCTCAGCCAATCCTCACCGACCTGACCGATCTTGTCGAGAAGGTCTACACAGCACAGTTGCCCATGCTCGACACGCTTGCGCCGCTGTCTGCCGAACAGGCCTTGCGATTGGACCTCGACCCCGAGGGCATAATCCGCCGAGTCCTCAATCCCGACAAGCTCGGCGTACCAGATCCTGGCGGCCTCGCGGCATATGACCTGCGAGGATTTCTACACTTCCAGACGGATCGCATAGCGGCGAAGATTCTGTATGCCGACAGCGAACGTTTCGTCTTCTCAGGTGCCTACTCGCCCACAACGAACAGCTACACCAAGGGGGTTGCACAAAGCTTCGGCAAGGGGACAACCAGGTTCCTGCAAGGAGCCATCCTGATCCGAGCGAGGGATATCGGCCCGGCCAAAGCGCTCTGGTCCGCGATTCTGGACGCACCGGATGCCAAATGGACACCGCCGGATGTTCCAGACAGCAAATGTGCCGAGCTTCCGACGAACACATACGTCAAGGACTGGGTTTGCGCCGTGCGGTATCGCAGCTACATCGGCTACGTCTGGAGTACTCAACTGCAGGACGCACAGCAACGTGCGGCGGCCCAGTACGCCTTGCTCGCCAACAGCCAGTAGCGCACTTACGCTGCCAACATCAGCGACCCGTTGCTGCCGATATACCTGCAATCTGCTGTAGCGGGAGCCATAGTGGTTGGGTAAGGTACAACCAGCCAGCCCACTCGCCAATCAGGACATCAGCGAGCAGGGGGAAGGAGGGGAGCCGAGCGCTGGCGTTGCAAGCATGCCAAGATGACCACGTCCGTAGCCTGTCGAGCGGCCCATACGCGGCCCCGACACCATGGACGAGCACGGCAACGGACGCTGGGGTCTGATCTCCGTAGGGGGAGATCCAAATTTTCTCGAGTCGGATGGAACCGATCAGACCTATCGAGCGTCCAATCAGATGTACAGGCCAACTGGGGGCTTCTGCCGTTGGCCGAGACGGGAAACCGAGAAGGAGCCGAAAATGGCAGGACAGCTTCAAGCGGACAACATCCTCATCGAGAAGTTCGCGCAAAACTGCAGCGACCGTCACACCGCGCTGCAGAACGCGATCACTGCGCTGAACACGAGGTCGGACGAAACCACCGCGACCTGGTCAGGCCAGGCACGGAAGGCGTTCGACGCGCTGATGGACGCCTACTTCGAGCAGGCGCGGAGGCTGAACGACACTCTGGACCAGACCTCCGACAGCCTCCGTAAGGCCGGCAAGTCTTTCGCAGCGCAAGACGAGCAGTTTGCTCAGCAGGTATCGCAGCAGGCCTCCAGCCTGACGCTTCCCTGATCGACCAGCTGAACCACTAAATACCACGGAGGAGTCCAGATGGTAGCGAACGACCCGAACACAATTTCCTCTAACTTCGGCGCGGTCGAGGCCGGCGCACAGGCCATCGTGTCCGAAGCGAAGAACATCTCGAGCATGCTCGAGGACTTCCACAAGCAGGTCACCGACTTCGTGACCAACTACTGGAAGGGTGACGCGAACGACGCGTTCGCCCAGCTCCAGTCACAGTGGAACGCTAGCGTCACCCAGCTCAACGCAACGCTGGAGACCGCAGGTCGCGCCGTCAGCTCCGGCAACACGGATCTGCAGAGCACCGACACCAGCCTCGCTGGTCTTTTCTGAGATCCTGTCTCGGCCAATTCGGGCCCCCGGCAAGCTACTTGCCGGGGGCCCGAATTATGTGAGATCAACACGTGGATAAGAACAATGCTGCCTACGGAGCGCGACTGCTTGCCGCAGACATCGAGAATTCTCTGGGATTTTCCGCGCAAGTCACTTCTGACGTCACAGAAGAGTGGTTTGCGTTCAGAGAGCAGACAGGACGTCCCGCGCCGAATTGCATGGTCGGCCTCAGGGTTCCCGCGGTAGGTTCTTCGGCGGCACTGGATCCCGGCGACCACGGCAGTGCGACCGCCGAGGAGTTCGCGATGGCACTGGCCCGAATCTTGCAGGACGACATCCAGATTCACACCAGAGAGCTTTGGCCGAAGGATCCGACCACCAGCGGTCGGGCGCTGAACCCGACCGAGCGCGGTTGGCAAAGTCTGGAATATCGCGCGTATCTCGTGCCGTACGGCCGACTGGGCCCCGCCGCCGCGCCTTCACTGACCAGCAAGAAATCGTGACGCGGAGCGAGCTGGACCATCGCTGCCGTCCGTTCAACCGGTCGAAGTCCATTCGCGCTCAAACGAATCGCAGGCGGTACCGAGCAGGATCGGCGTTACTGAATGACTCGGACGGAGCTGCCGAAGTTCTCGCACGTGGTCGATAAGGACTGCCAGTCGTTGTCGGCACATTGGCAGCCGACGCTGACCTGAATTCCGTACTCCACCAGCACATGCCAGCGGACGGTGGAACCGTCGCCGGGGCGTTCGGTGTAGGCGAGGGTGGATCGGCCGCCGTACACGACGTCGCGCTGCAAGTCGGACATCACACCTGCGGGGCGCTGCTTCATCTGGGTTTCGAGTTTCGTCGCGACCTGGTCGTAGGTCGCACCGGGAGCAACCGGGGTTTGCGTCACTGTGACGCGTAGGCGGGCACCGTCGTCCGGGGACAGATCCACGCGGGACTTGCCGGAAGCGTCCGGTGTCGAGGCGATATGCCAGCCGTCGGGGACCTGGAAACGGATGCGGCCGTAGGTTTCCGCCCCGGCCGCAGAGGTGGACGTCGCCGCGGCGGCGGTACTGCTCGGTGCCGACTCACTACTGGATACCGCGGTGGCGGGAGCGGCGACCGGTGCATCGTCGGATCGGTTCAGGAACATCACCCCGCCGACGACAGCCGCGGCGACCACAACGACCGCGGCGACGGCCGCACCCACATATCCGAGACCGCCTCTGCGCGGCTGTTGAGCAGCGGCGCGTTCACGCAACGGCTGCATCCATTCGTCCTGCGGCAGCACCGACGGCAGCTCCGACTGATGGATCGGCTCGGTCTGCCGGCCTCGAATCAGATCGGATCCGACGAGCGCCCGCAGTCCGATGCCCTGCCCGCAACGCTGTTGAACAGCGGCGCGGAGCAAGTCCAGTTTCCCGGCCTCGGTGACACCGACGGACTGCGCGAGGTCGGCCGGCTGACCGTCGAGCACCCGGTCGATCAACGCGCATAAGGCCGTGAAGCCGCGCGATTCCGGCAGCACCTCGGCGAGCGCGAGAGTTGGCTGGTGCTCACAGGATTCGATGTGCACACCCTGATGACTGCGGATAACCGCGGTGGCCGTGGTGGTGAGCGCACCGAACTCCAGCACCAGCGTGCGACGACTGTGGCTGGTTCCCTCGTCCGCCGCGACCGCCCGCACCGCCAGCTCCTCGAACACGACGTCCGCCGTGAAGCGACGAGCCGCCTGATCGAGGACGGACCGCCGCGACGCACCCCATTCGGTCGGGCAGATCAGCGTGATCCGCTGGCACGGCGCAGAGACCCGCAGGTTCTCCAGCACCGCGGCGAACACGGCGGTCAACCCGTCCACGACGGCAGGAACGCGCGGCAGCAACGCCACCGCCTCGGCGGGCACGTACTGCACCGCGGAACTCACCTGCGTCGGCGGCGTCAGCGACTCCCCGACCACCAGATCGAACCCGTTGCTACCCAACACGATCGAGGGCGGCACGTCCCAGTGCGTCGTCGCGCCACGCGCCCACACGCGCGTGTCGGTGACCACGAGCTCGACGGTGGACATCAGGCCGGCGGCGGCATCCAGGCCGTCTGGATCAGGCCCTCGCCGCTGCGCGAGACATAAGTGCCGCGTCCCGGAGGCATCGGGCCGGGCCGCGTCGTACCCATCAGCACACCCTCGTCACGGCTGCAACTCATGGTCAGACCGGCCGCGCTGAGGTCCTTCATCCTGGCCAGCGTCGCCTCGAACATGGCGCGTCCGGCACCGCCGGAACGCCGGGCGATGATCAGGTGGAAACCCAGGTCTCGGGCGTGCGGGAGGTGTTCCAGCAACGCCTGCACCGGATTTCCGCTCGACGTGGACACCAGGTCGTAGTCGTCGATGATCACATACAGCTCGGGTCCGCTCCACCAGGAGCGTTCCTTCAGCTGCTGCGGGGTGACGTCCGTGCCCGGCGACCGATTGCTGACGTATGCGGCCAGGTCGATCATGTTCTGGGTGAACTGCGGTGCGGTCGAGCCGTATCCGGCGAGATAACCCTCCGGCACCAGCCCGAGCATCGAACGCCGGTAGTCGCCCATGATGATGCGCGCCTGGTCCGGAGTGTTCGACGCGCAGATACCCTCGACGATCGAGCGCAGCAGCGTCGTCTTTCCCGACTCGGTGTCGCCGATGATGATGAAGTGCGGGCTCACGGCGAAGTCGATGTACACCGGCGCCAGCTCGGCTTCGTTGATGCCGATCGGGATTCGCATGCACTTCGTCGACTGGTCGACCTGTGACGGCCAGTTTCCGGCCAGCTGGAGCATCTGCTCGCGCGGCAGTTCCTCGGGCAGCATGCGCACCGACGGCGCCGGGCGACCCGGGGTCAAGCGGGCGATGGTCGCGACAGCGTCGCCGACGGCCTGACCGATGTCGGTCGGGTCCGAGCTGCCGTCGATGCGCGGCAGACCGGTCAGCATGTGCAGGCAGTCCGGCGTCATACCGCGACCGGGACGCGCCTGCGGAACCATCGACGCGAACTTGCGCCCGAGATCGGAGTCCATCGGATCACCGAGCCGCAGTTCGATTCTGGTGGCGATCTGATCCTTCAGCGCGGGCCGCGCCTCGCGCCAGCCGGCCAGCGCGATGACGATGTGCACGCCGTAGGACAGACCCTGCACGGCCAGGTTCATGATCGTCTGCTCGAGCAGCTCGAAGTCCTGGCGGATGGAGCCGAAGCCGTCGATCACCAGGAACACATCGCCGAACGGATCCTCGTGCGCACCGGTCGCGGCCGGGCTGCTGGCCGGATCCATGGCGCGCAGGCGGCGGAACTCGGTCATCGACTCGATGCCGAGCTGCCGGAACCGCGCCTCGCGCGTACGCACGATGGTGGTCATCTCGGCGACGGTGCGCCGGACCTGGTCCCCGTCCAATCGGCTTGCGACCGAACCGACATGCGGCAGTCCCTGCAGGCTCATCAGCGTGCCGCCACCGAAGTCGAGGCAGTAGAACTGCACCTGCTCGGCGGTGTGGGTGAGCGACATGGCCATGATCAAGGTGCGCAGCGCGGTCGACTTGCCGGACTGCGGGCCGCCGACGACTGCGACGTTGCCGCGGGCGCCGGACAGGTCGACGACCATCGGGTCGCGCCGCTGGTCGTACGGCCGGTCGACGATGCCGATCGGCGCACGCAGCGTGGCCACCGCGGAGTACTCGCCGGTGAGGATCGAGCGCGGGATGAGCTGGTCGAGCGTGGGCGCCTCGTCCAGCGGTGGCAGCCAGATCTCGTGGGCGGGACGGCCGTGGCCGTTGATCCGCGAGACCAGCATGTGCACGTTGGACACTTGTTCGCCGTCGTCGCCCTGATGCTCGGTCTCGCTGGGCTCGGCGGGCAGCGGAACCCGGTCCACCGCACGGAAATCCACGTGTGTCGCGGTGAACGGGCGGGCCTTGATATCGATGTCACCGGATTGGGTGGCGACGGTGATGTCGCGCTGCGAGCCGCCGCCCACGTACGCGCCGGAGACGTAGGAAGCCTGGAACCGGACGATCTCGCCGGAGTCCGACTTCAGGTAGCCGCCACCGGGGTTGTTCGGCAAGTTGTAGGCATCGGGCACGCCGAGCACCTGGCGGGATTCGTTGGCGGAGAAGGTCTTCAGGCCGATCCGGTAGGAGAGGTGGCTCTCCAGTCCCTTCAGCTTGCCCTCTTCCAGGCGCTGCGAGGCGAGCAGCAGGTGCACGTGCAGCGAGCGGCCGAGCCGGCCGATCATCACGAACAGTTCGGCGAAATCCGGGTGCTGGGTGAGCAATTCGGAGAACTCGTCGAGCACCACGAACAGCGCGGGCAGCGGGTCCAGGTCGGCGCCGGCCGCGCGGGCCTTCTCGTACTCGGAGACGTTGGCGAAGTTGCCCGCCGCGCGCAGCACTTCCTGGCGGCGGTTCATCTCACCCGCCAGCGCGTCTTTCATACGGTCGACGAGGTCGGCCTCTTCTTCCAGGTTGGTGATGACGGCCGCGACATGCGGCACGCTGTCCAGGCCGAGGAAGGTCGCGCCACCCTTGAAGTCGACGAGCACCAGGTTGAGCTGGTCCGGCGAGTGCGTGGCGAGCAGGCTGAGCACCAGCGTGCGCAGGAACTCCGACTTACCGGAACCGGTCGCGCCGATGCACAGGCCGTGCGGGCCCATGCCGTTCTCGGCGGCTTCCTTGATATCGAGTTCGACCGGCAGGCCGTCGGCGCCGACGCCGAACGGGACCCGCAGCCGCTCCCGGCCGTAGCGCGGACGCCACGCGTGCTCGGGGTTGAACGTGCCGATGTCGCCGAGGCCCATCAGCTGGCTCCAGGTCGAGATCACCTCGGAGTCATCGGTTTCCACGTCGCTGCTGCGCTGGGTCGCCGCGCGGTACGGGGCGAGCCTGCGGGCCACCTGTTGCGCCTGCTGCGGGCTGATCCGGTCGATCAGCGCGAAGCGCTCCTGGTTGCCGGTCGCGCCGCGGCCGACGCACTCGCCGTTCTCCACGATCATCTTGATGCCGCGCGAGACCGCCAGCCGCGGGGCGTAACCACACAGGTCGATGATGGTGACGCCCTCGTAGCCGGACTCGCGCAGCTGATCGTCCTCGGCCTCGAGCAGGCCGCCGTCGACCACGATCACGATGTGCACCATGTTCGCGTTGGCCGGCTGATTACGCGAGTAGCGGACCCGGTTGCCGAGCAGCGGCTGCAATCCGGCCATCGCCTCGCGGATCGAACCGTAGAACATGCGCTGAGTGCCGATGCCGTCCTGGGCGTCGGGATGCTGGGTGTGCGGGAGCCACTTGGTCCACTCCCATTCGCGCGCGGTGTCCGGACCGCAGACGAAGGCGAACAGCACCTGGTCCGGCGCCTGGAACATGCTGAGCTGCAGCAGCATCGCGCGGGTCATGTCCCTGGCCTCGACCCGGTCGCCGTCCAAGGCGATGGTCGCGAAGCCCTTGACCGCGATGGCGGTCGGCAGGTCGGGCACGGTCGAGTGCGCGCGCACGAAACGGCGCAGCGAGACGGCCGCGATCGGCTCCAGCTCTTCGACCGGTCCGGTCTCCGGCGCGACCAGGCGGGTCGCCAGACGCTGGCCGCCGACGCCGATGCGCGCGTGGCAGAAGTCCTTGTCGCCGGCCCGGCGCTCCCACATGCGGCTGGTGCCCGCGAGCATCCAGATCAGGGTGGGCTCGGGATGGCTCCACTCGACCGAGGCGCGCTGCTGGGTCGCCGTGGTGTCGACATCCCGGCGCACCTGGTCCAGATAACGCAGATAGTCCTTGCGGTCCTCGTTCGCCTCGGCGGCCTTGGCCCCCTTGCCGCCGCCCTGGCCCGCGAACATGCCGACCATGGAGAACATCATCATGAGCGGGAACATCATGCTCATCGGATTCGACCCGATGCCACCGCCCTGGGTGAACATCAGCGCCATCATGCCGACCATGCCGATGATCATCACGACCGGCATCAGCTTCATCAGCAGGTTGCCCGGCGTCACCCTGGGGATCTCGGGCGGCGGCTGCAGGGTGACCTCGCCGCCGGGCGAGCGCGGCATCTCCCGGCGCGCGCGACGCTGAAACCGGACGGTACTCATCTGCGAGAATCCCCCTCCTCGACTGCTGTGATTCCGGCTCAGTGTAGAGGCCCCAGCCGACATGTCGTACAGTTCGACCAGCATTCTGCTGCCCGAACCGTGGGTTCGCAAACTCGACGTAGGGTCTCGGGTTTGCGAAAATACGAGGTAGAAGACGAGTTGGGGGAAGCTTGACGCACGCGCGACTTGACCACATCGATGAAAACTCCTCGCACGGCATCGTCCGCGCACCGGATCTCGCCCGGGTGACGATCCTCGCCAAGCACACCCAGGTGGACATGGCGATCCCGGTGGATGTGCCGGTCGCGCTGGTGATTCCGAGCGTCGTCGACATGGTCGCACAGCACAGCCGTTCCAACGACTTCGACAACGAGGGCGAGCGCTTCGAGCCCGCCGAGTGGGTGCTGGCCCGGATCGGTCACCCGCCGTTCTCCAACTCGCTCAGCCTCGGCGAGCACGGTGTCCGCGACGGTGAGCTGCTCATGCTGGAGAGCGCCTCCCATACCGCGCCCACGCCGCTGTTCGACGACATCATGTACAACGTCGCGATCGCCGATACCGATCATTACCGCAGCTGGACCCCCAAGGTCGCGCGGATCACCGGCTCGGTGCTCGCCGCCCTCACCATGCTCGTCGGCTGTCTCGGGCTGCTGCTCGCGCCCGGCTCGCTGCCCTACTGGGTCAGCGGTTCGGTCGCGCTGGCCGTGACGATCCTGCTGGTGGTCGCGGCCATGGTGCTCAGCCGGATGTACGGAGACACCTCGACCGCGCTGGTTCTCGGCGGCTGCGCACTGCCGACGGCCTTTACCGCGGGCATGCTCTACGTGCCCGATCATTACGGCTGGCCGCATATTCTGCTCGGCTCTGTATTACTAGGCGCCACCGCGGTTTTGGCGTGGCGGGTCAGCGGCGTCGGCCTCGCGCTGTTCATCGGTGCGACCACGCTCGCCGTGTATGCCGTGCCCGCCGCCCTGGTCGGCCTGCTCACCGCGCAGCCGGAGCGCGCGATCGGCGCGGGCGCCGCGGCACTCGGCCTCGCCGGTCTCGCTCTCGCACCGCGAATCTCCATGCTGCTGGCCAAGCTGCCGCTGCCGCCGGTCCCCTCCCCCGGCACCCCGATCGACCCGACCGAGGACGACCCCGACGACCACCGCGCCCTGCCCACCATGGAGGCGCTGCGGGTGAAGTCGGAACGGGCCCGCATGTACCTGGCCGGCCTGGTCGCCGCCACCACCCTGGTCACCGTCGTCGGCGCGCTCGCCGCCACCGACCCGATGGCCGACGAACCGTACTGGCAAGGCATCGCCCTGGCCATCGTGTGCGCCGTCGTCCTGATGTTCCGCAGCCGCACCTACGCGGGCGCCGAGCAAGCCGTCGTCCTCATCGCGGGCGGCGCGGGCATCGTGCTGATCATGTTGGTGGGCGCGAGTTTCGAGATGGACCAGCCGCTCGCCGTTTTCGGCACCGCCATGGTCATCCTCATCGCCGCCCTCATCCTCGGCATCATCATCCCCAACCAATCGGCCACCCCACCCATGCGCCGCGGCGTAGAACTCCTCGAATACGCCTTCGTAGCGGCCGTCCTCCCCCTGGTCTTCTGGGTGGCCAGCCTCTACTCCCTCGTCCGCGGGCTGTGAACCGCTACCTGCGCACCGGCGCGGCAGCCGCGGTCATTGGGCTGAGCATGTCGTTCGGGTTGGGCGCGAGTCAGGGTGTGGCATACGCGGATCGGCCGCCGCCGGTCGATCCGTCCTTGCTACCGGCCGGAGACCCGGCACGACCGCCGGACAAGACCGAACATCCGGCCAACTCGCCCTGCTACTCCACGCAGCAGGGGGGCGAGGGTCCAACGGTTCCGGCGCCGCAGTTGGCACTGAATCTGAAGCGCGCGCAGGAGTTCTCCAAAGGAGAGGGCCAGCTCATCGCCGTCATCGATACGGGAGTCATCCGTCATCCCCGCCTCCCCGACGTGGAGGCGGGCGGTGACTATGTGGCAGACCCTGGTGACGGTGTCAGCGAGGACTGCGATGCGCACGGCACGATTGTGGCGGGCATCATCGGTGCGAAACAGATAGACGGGCAAGGCTTTTACGGTGTCGCGCCCGAGGCCCGCATATTGTCGATCCGCCAAACCAGCGCCTTATACGACACCCCCGGCCGGCAGGACAAGAGACCCGAAGACCCCGCCAAGGGATACGGCAGAATCGAAGCACTCGCGTCCGCTATCCGTCGCGCTGCCGATCGGCACGCTTCAGTCATCAACATCTCATTGGTTTCCTGCTTGTCAGCGAGCGAACAACTCGGCGATGGCGCAGTGGGCGCAGCCGTACGCTACGCAACGCTCGAGATGAATGCCGTCGTCGTGGTGGCTGCGGGCAATACCGACGACAAGTGCAAACCCAGCAATCCCAACCTTGTCGACCCGCTGCATCCCGATCGCGACCCGTGGAAAAACGTGACAACCAACGTCACGCCCGCACGTTTCGACGACTACGTCCTCGCGGTCGGATCGATCGACGAGAACGGTGCACCCTCGAAATTCACTGTTCCGGGACCTTGGGTCGGTGTTGCCGCACCCGGCGAGAATATTGTCTCGCTCGATCCGCGTGGTACCGGCACTATCACCGGAAAGTACGAAAACCAATCGTTCATTCCGAATGCGGGCACCAGTTTTGCCGCACCGTACGTATCCGGCGTGGCAGCCCTGGTTCGTGCTCGCTTCCCTGAACTCAGCGCGCTCGACGTAATCAAACGCATCGAGGCCACAGCCCACGCCCCGGGCGAAGGCTGGAACCCCTACGTCGGTTACGGCGCAATCGATCCGGTCGCGGCGCTCACCGCCGAAGTCACGGAACCGCTGCCACCGAAACGGTCCGCCGCACCCAAACAAGTGCAACTCGCGGTGCCCGCGTCAACCCCGCCGCCAGATCACCGAGCCCGCAACATCGCCCTGATCGGGAGCAGCACCGTCGCCATCCTACTGATTCTCGGCATGCTGGCGTCCTTCCCGATCCGCCGCAGATTCGGCATTACCGGCGACGACATGTAGGCCGACGAAGTACGTATCGCCACAATCGAGAAGGGCCTCAGCCGCTATGGCGGCGAGGCCCTTCTCATTGGGACTATCAGTAAGTTGTCTTCGGCTGGAGTATCCACCCGTCGGCCGTCGACTCGCAGGACCAGTACTTGGCATTTTCGCCACCTTGCACGTGGCGATAGCCGTCGCAGTCCTCACGACTTGCAAAGGGTCCGCCGCTGGTCCAATCCGCTTGCGCCGCGCCTGCGCCCAGGACGCCGAGTGCGCTCAATGCGCCTAGGACCATCGAAAAAGATGCGGCAGCTTTCAGTGCGTTCTTCATCATTCCCCTTCGTTACGCTCCGGAGGTGCCTCTCCGGTCTTCGGCTGAGTTCCCGCAGTGGACCGCTGAAGCAGCCACGGCCACGCCGTCCCCCCACCCGAAACTTGTTCTGACACTTGGTATGACGCAGCAAGATCACGATCGGTTCCATCGGCTGGGGGATTCTTTCGATCTACTCGGCTCGGCGGCTCGTGCGGGCTGCCGGAAAATCCGTTGGGCTGGAGGTAGCGTCTGCACGGCAAATTGCGGTACACAGGGTGCCGGATCCGAATCGACGCAGGTAGTTCGCCATGGAGCAGCAAGAACAGGTAGTCGGCGGTGCGTCCGCGACGCGGGGACCCAGCCGTCGCGAGGCGTGGGAGCGGGTGACCGGGGTGCCGATGGTGGTGCTCGCGGTTCTCTTCCTGGGCGTTTACGCGTGGTTCGTGCTCGACACCGGCGCCTCGCCGCAGTTGGATGCCTGGCTCGAACGGGTCGACGTGGTGATCTGGGTTCTGTTCGCGGGCGATTTCGTGATGCGGTTCGGGTTGTCCACTCGCCGCTGGCAATTTCTGCGCACGCACCCGGTGGAACTGTTGATCGTGCTCGTTCCGCCGTTCCGGCCGCTGCGCCTGGTGCGGGCGGCGGTGCTGGTGCTCGGCACGCTGAACCGGCACACGCTGACCCACCGCACCCGCCTCTCGGTGTTCGTCGGCAGCAGTTCGGTGTTGATCCTTTTCCTGTGCAGCCTGGCCTTTTTCGACGCCGAGTACGGCGCGGAAGGCAGCAAGGTGCTGAACTTCGGCGACGCGCTGTGGTGGTCGGCGGTCTCGGTCACCACGGTCGGCTACGGCGACGTCTATCCGGTCACCGTCGAGGGCAGGCTGATCTCCCTGGTGCTGATGACCTTCGGCATCGGCATCATCTCGTTCGCCATCGGCACCACGACCAGCTGGGTGATCGATCAGCTGAAGACGGTCGAGGAGTCGGCCGACCGCACCGACCGGGAGATCAACGTGCTGGTCGAGGAGATTCGCGCGTTGCGCGCCGAGGTGGCGGCGCTACACGAGACCCGCACTGCCGAAAGCCCGAATTCCGTTGGCGCGGACGGTCGTTAGCCGATCATTTCGAGGCGATCGGCTGCTTGGCGGGGCTCGGATCAGGGGCGATGCCGTCGTGCGCGACCATCGCTTCCTCGCGGCCCATGGTCGGTCCACCGGCGAGCAGACCGACGATCGGCCACGGTGCGGGTTCCGGCGTCACGCCACCCTCGATGTCCATACCGAGCGCCTTCGCCGCCTCCTTGTTCTTGATGCCATACCGAACACCCGTGTCGGAGACGTAGAACAGGCTGTCCTTGCGACGGCTGTCGACTTCGATGCCGGTGGTCTGGACGAAGGCGCCCGAACCCGGTTTGAAGTACACCGAGTCGACGTTGTCGCCGCTGCCGTCGGCCTGCGCGAGCGGAACGAGCTTGGCGCTCTTCGGCATCGGCAGGTCGGTGGCGTCGATGACGGCCAATTCGGCACGCACGGCGACGTCGGCGTTGCCCGCGGCTCCGGCGATCGGCTTCCAGGACAGGCAACTCACCGGACGAGAGCTGGTTTGGATGATCGCCGGCGCGACGTCCGGATAGGTATCGACCTTCAACGTCCGCGAAGGCTGCGCCCGAGCCGCCTCGAAGTCGCCGATCGCCGTGCCGTGCTCCGAACTCGGCTGCGAGCTGCGGATGATGGCGGCGGTCAACGGGCTGATCGGCTGCAAACCGTCGCGCAGGATCACGGCATTCTGATCGGCCTTGCCGGCGACCTGGACTACCGTGCCGATCTTCAAGTTGTTGATGGGGTAGCTGGGCGTCCCACCTGGATCATCGATCTTCGGCGGCACGATCTGGTTCACCTCGGGGATCGAGTTCAGCAGACCCTCACTGATCGGCCGCGGGATCGCGCCTCGAATCTTCAGCGGAACGGTCACCGACGGGTCGTTCATGTCGACCCGCGCGCGCGTGTTGTTCCACACCAGATAAGTCGCGTTCTTGCCCTTCACCAGCAGACCTTGGTCCCGGCCCATGGCCGACGCCTTGTCGTTCAGATCGAGGTCGCCGATCAGCACGGACGTGGTCCGGTCGTCGCTGCCATCGGTCTTCAGCGAATCGCAGACGGTCCAGCTCCGCCCCTTGCCTGCTTTGTCGAAGATCAGCGAACTGGGCGCACCCGGAATACCGATCAGCTGGCCACGCGGCTTCTTACCGAGCTCGGAATCCTTGACGATCGTCGGCTTGGACGAGTCATCGGCGGCCAAGCGAGCCGAGGCCAGGTTGAGGGTCGGATAAACGACGTTGTCGATCTGGACGTAAACACCGCCGGATTCCTTCGCGATCAGAATCTTCTTGTCCCCGATTTTGTCCTGCGGACGCAGCAGCGCCAGCACACCGCAACCGGCCAGCACGACGATCGCCAAAACCAGCCCGGCCGCGTACGCCCGCGACTGCGAGCGCATCGGGTCGTGCAACATTCGCACGTCCCGGCGGACCAGGGCGTGCTCCATTCGGCGGACCAGAAAGCGGTAGCCGCTGACCTGCCACCGAGTGGTGGGTTTTGAAGGCATTATTCCTCCCCCGAACAGTGCTCACGTTCGCGCAACACAGTACAGTTCCCGAGGACTCTTGTTCAGCTCGGCCACTCCTAATCGGCCGACACCGGGTACTTGGGGGACGACGATGGCGGAACCTGCCGGGGCGGGACCACGGCCGCTCCTTGGCCGAATCTCGCTGCAGAATCTGTTGATTGCGCAGGTCATCGGCTTTATCGCAGGGGTAGTGGCGTTGATCGCCGGGCTGCAGCCGCTGATCGCGCTCGGGGTGGGCATCGTCGTCGCGCTGATTCCGCTGATCCCGATCGCCAAGCGCACGGTGCTGGACTGGATCGCCACCTGGTGGCGCTACCTGACCAAACGCGAATACACGATCGGCCAGACGGTCGACTTCCGCGGCACCGACGGGCGCTCGCTCGGGCTGTATTGGGAGGGCAGCCGAGTGGTCACGGTCGTCGAGGTGCTCGCGCCTCCCGGTGGCCTGACCCGGATCGCCCGCAACGCCGTGCACGCCTCGCATCTGCTTCCGCTGCCGGAACTGGCGAAATGCCTCAACCAGCACGACATCCTGCTCAGCGGCATCGACATCGTCAGCCACGGGCACCGCAGCCGGTCGGGCACGCCCGCGGGCAAGATCTACGAATCGCTGCTCGGTCCGCTGCCTGCCACCGCGCATCGCACCGTGTGGCTGGCGATCAGCTTCGACGCGGTCGCCTGCCCGGAGGCCGCTGCCCGGCGCGGTGGCGGGGCGGAAGGCGCGTCGCGCGCGGTGACCATCGCGACCCAGCGCATCATGCGCGCGCTGGAGGACGCCGACTGCAACGCCCGGATCCTGACCGCGCCGGAAATCCGCAAGGCGGTCCTGCAGATCACCAGTGGTTTCGACCCGCGCACCCTCGAACATCGCTGGCGCTACGCCGAAATCGGCAACAGTGTGAACATCGGCATGGCCGTGGATCCGAAGCGGCTCGGCTCGGACCTGCTGGCGCAGTTGTGGGTCGCTCCATCGCGCGGCACCACGGTGGCGGTGCGGCTGCGGCCGGGAAGCTCGGCCGAGTCGGTGAGCATCGGCGCCGCGTGGCGACTGACCGCGCGGGAGCTGCCGGAGCGCAGCAAACTGGCAGGCATGGTGTCGATGAACGGACGGCACCGCGACGGGCTGCTCGCGCACCTGCCGCTCGCCGTGCCCGGCGTGGACGCCACCGTTCCGATGAGCGAGTACCCGATCGACGTGATCGACGCCTTGCACCTGCCCTCCTCGGGGTGCGGTCAGCTGATCGGCTCCGACGACGAAGGCAACGGCGTCGCGGTCCGCATCGTCGGCGCGGGCATCTCGACGGTCTACGTGGCCGGGGAGCTTTATCTCGCACAGCAATTGGTGTTCCGCGCGCTCGCGGTCGGCGAACGCATCCTGATCCGCACCGACCGCGCGCACGCCTGGGAAAACCTCGTCACCACCATCGGCAACCCGGAGCGACTCACCCTCGCGGTCGAAACCCACCAGTCCGACGCGGGTTTCACCGCCACCGTCGTCGACGGCGTCCTCGCCCCCGCACCGCACGCCGGCGTCACCACGATCTATGTCACCGGCGACCCGATGGGCTGGCCGGCCACCCGCCCCGACCTGTCCATCCACCAGCCCGGAGCGATCGGCAACCACGTCATCCTGCGCACCGGCACCGCCCAGGTCGACCTCACCCTCGTCTCCATCCCCCGCGAAGCCACCTACATCGGCCACCCCCGTGGCCGCCGCGGCGCCCCGGTCAGCGCCAACGGCTGACCCCGCGCAGTTCTCGTCCGGTCGCGCACCGATTCACCAGCAATCTGGCGCGCGGCCGCACAATCTGTGCGCCGCAGGTGCATTGAACGCTCGCATCGGATTCGGTTGCACCCGTGGGAGGCAGAGTGGGTGCACCGCCGGGGGATTTCGCGGAGACTTGTGGCGACAGGGGCCGCCCGCATCGCGTTTCGCGCACGGGCTAACCCGGGTAGGGGTCGGCTGTTCGGGCTGCACGCAGAGTTCTTGCCCACCAAGCCAACTGGCGGAGCATGCGGGCCGAGGCGTCGATGGCGGCGCCGTCGTGCGTGTCGCCGGACGCGTCGAATTGTCGCTTCGCCTGATGGAAGCTGACGGTTTCGCGGATCGAGACCATGTGGATCTCGGCTACCACCTGGCGGAGTTGCTCTACCGCGCGTAACCCGCCGGAGAGTCCGCCGTAGGAGACGAAGCCGATGGGCTTGGCACGCCATTCTTGTTTGGCAGTGTCGAAGGCGGTCTTCAAGGAGGCCGGGTAGCCGTGGTTGTACTCGGAGGTGATGGCGACGAACGCGTCGGCGGCGGCCAGGCGGGCGCGATAGGCGGCGGCCTCGGGGGTGTCGGTGAGGTCGGCGGGCAAGTGGGTGTCGGCCAGATCTATGACGCCCGTATCGAACTCGGCATACGTGCCTACTGTGCGCAGGAACCAGTCGGCGACCACCGGAGCGAACCGCTCCGGACGTACGCTGGCCACGATTACCTCGAGTCGCAACGGAGTGTCCACCGCGTGAGCGTAACGGGCGCGGCCGGGCGAAGGCCGTCAATAGACTGCCCGTGGCCGGAGCGATCGCGGCACACGCCCGGTGCGGCGAAAGGAAGACACCGCCCGGCGACCATGGCCGAGGCGCTCGACGGCGTGCGCGCGCTGTTCCTGCTGCCGGGTTACGACAACCAGGCAGACCTGCTCGACCGCGCGAAAAAGGCCGGAGTGCAACGGATTGCACTGCTGTCGAGCGCTTCCGCCGCGCTGCAGGATCTGGACAACGCCGTCTCCCGCTACATGACCCTGTCCGAGCGGGCGGTGCGCGAATCCGATCTGGCGTGGACGTTCCTGCGCCCGCGCTCGTTCATGTCGAACGCGCTGCGCTGGCTCCCCCAACTCGCGGCCGGCGACGTGGTGCGCGTGCAGTTTCCCGACGTCCGGGTCGGCGCGATCGATCCCGCCGACATCGCCGCGGTCGCCGCACGGGCTCTCACCGGCGCGGATCTGGACGGCCGGATCCTGGAATTGACCGGTCCGCAGGCACTGCTGCCCGCCGACCAAATCGCGGTGCTCGCAGCGGTTCTGGACCGGCAGCTCGTCGCGCACGGACTCACCACCGAGGAGACCAAGGCCGAACTGGCGGCCACCATGCCGCAGCATTACGTCGACGCTTTCCTGAACTTCTTCGCCGACGGCGCCTTGGACGAGGAGACGCTGTACCCGACCGTGCGAGAGATCACCGGACGCGCGCCGCGCACCTTCGAGCAATGGGCCCGCGCACACGCGGCCGACTTCGCTCACTGACCGCGCAAACGGACCCCTCGCGCGGGTCGTGCGGCCGAATCAGGCACGATATGGCCTGGCTATCAGCCTGACCGTGGCATAGTGTTCGACTCGGGAGGGGGATTCGTGATACTCGGGCGCTGGCTGCTCATCGAGACGCTCGGCCACGTCGACACGTGGTCGCTGCTCGCCGTCGGCACGGCGCCGCGTGAATGGAAGTCGTTCCAGCGCGCGGTTTCCACGCGACTACAGCCCCTCGTCGCCACCGCCTACACCACCGGTTCGAGTATCGACCAGCAACTGCCGCAGTCCCGGCACAACTGGTCGGGCCAGCGCATCCTGGTGGTCCCGCTGCACGGACCGGACGACCGCGTCCATGCCGTGCGCCTGTGGGTCGGCACCGGCGAGCCACCGCCGCCGGTCGGGGTCGCCGCCTTCGGCGTCGACGCGCGCGCCCGGCGGATCGAGGCCCGCCCGCACGATCTCGGACCGCATTTCGAGCCCGACCACGTCGTGTGGATCGGCGCGGAATCCTTCGAGCTGATCGAACGATTCGACGGCGCACTGGATCTCGTCGCCACGCTGGCCAGGTCGGAGCCCGGCGACCGGTGGTTCGACACGGCCACCGTGCGCGCCAGGACCGGACCGCGCACGCTGTTGCTCGCCGCCCGCAACCCCGACGAGAACCGGTACCGCTGGCTCGGCGTGGCCGTCGACGTCACCGACAGCGTTGCACCGCAACGGAAATCATTCGAAGCGGCAACCCTGGACCTGCTGCGCGGCGCGCAACCGAACCTCTACCTGGCCATCGTCGACCTCGCCCAGGTGCGGCTGGTCCGCTGGGTCACCGAGCCCGTGCCCGGCTTGCGCTGGGGGCGCGGCACCGACGAGCGCACCGTGCCGCACCCGGCCGACCGGCATCGAATAGTCCGCGCCCGCAATGACATCCGGTCCGGCGCCGAACGAGTGACGATCCCCGGAGTGCGCATGGCCACCGACACCGGCGACTGGCTCGTCGCCGACCTGGCCGCGTCCCCGCTCCCCATCGGCACCACCGGCACACCGACACCCGAATTCGCCTTGGTACAGCTGGATGTCGTCGACTGGCCGCACCGCTGACCGAAGCCGGTCAGCCGGCCGTCGCCCGCACCGGCCCCGCCGCGAACTCGGCGAGCCCGACCCTCGGCGCCACGATTGCGGTGAAACCCAGTGTCCGCCTGGCCCGTTCGGGATCGGCGACGAAATGCCGCACGTCACCGAGCCGGTACTGCCCGGTGACGATCGGCGCCGGACCGCCGCACGCCTTGGCCATGGTCGAGGCGAGCTCCCACAGCGTGATCGGCCGCCCCGACGCGATATTCAGCGGCACGAACCCGGGCAGCGCCTGCTCGACCGCCGCGAGCACCGCCACGGCGGCGTCGCGCACATGCACGAAATCCCGTACCTGCCCGCCGTCTTCGAACACGTGCGGCGCCCGGCCCTCGTCCAGCGCGGCCCGCACCCGGCCCACCATTCCGGCCCGCGCGCCCTCGCCGTAGACCTGATGCAGGCGCAGTGCCGTCACCGCGCCGCCGACGTTCAATCCCCAGGCGAAGGCGTAGTTCTCCTGCGCGACCTTGCTCGCGCCGTAGCTGTCGCGCGGGCGCAGCGGCGCGTCCTCGCCGACCGGCTCCCAGGTCAGCAGGTCACCGGTGCGGGGCGCGCGATGATCGAACATGCCCCGATCCAGATCCGCGCGCCTGCGCAGTCCAGGGAAGAACGGCCCGCCGCGAGCGCTGCGGTAGCGGCCCTCGCCGTACACGGCGATCGAGGACGCGAGCACCAGCCGGCGCACCTTCGCCCGCTCCATGGCGCCGAGCAGCGCCGCGGTGCCGAGATCGTTGTGTGCCGCGAAGTCGGCCGGGCCGCCGGCGGTGACCGCGGCCAGATGGCAGACCACGTCGATGCCCGCGAGCAGCGGCACCAGCGCGTCGGCGTCGCGCACGTCCACCCGCGCGACGCCGTCCGGCGGTTCCGCGTCCGGCCCGTGCACCGCGGCGAGCATCAGGTCGATCGGGACAACCTCATGCCCGGCGGACGACACGGCTTTGCACACGCGTGTTCCGAGGAAACCGGCCGCGCCGGTGATCAGCACTCTCATTCACCGCACCCTTGTTCGGCACCCCCGCATGGGTCAGGGTAGCTCGAACGGCAGCGACACCCCGGTATGAACGCGGCACCGATCGCAGGTGTCGGTCTCGGTGACCGCGGCGACCGAGCGCCGGATCAGGTCCTTGAACGGCACCAGATTGCGCTTGAACTCGGCGAACACGTCGACCGCGTGCACGCCGCTGCCCTCCTCCAGGCCCGCGTCCAGGTCGGTCACCAAAGCGACTGCGGCGTAGCACATCTCGAGTTCGCGGGCGAGCACGGCCTCGGGGTGGCCGGTCATGTTCACCAGGTCCCAGCCCTGCCCGGCGAACCAGCGGCTCTCGGCCCGGGTGGAGAACCGGGGGCCCTGCACGACGACCATCGTGCCCGCACCCTTCATCGGCAGCACGTCGTCGGCGGACTTGATCGTCGCGGTGCGCAGGTCGTCGCAGTACGGGTCGGCGAACGAGACGTGCACGCCGCCACCGTCGAAAAAGGTCTGCGGACGACCGGAAGTCCGGTCCACCAGCTGATCCGGCACGGCGACCGTGCCGGGACCCCAGTCCGCGCGCAGGCTGCCGACCGCGCACGGCGCGAAGATCCGGCGCACGCCGAGCGAACGCAGCGCCCACATGTTGGCCTGGTACGGCAGGGTGTGCGGGGCGAATTCGTGATTCTTGCCGTGCCGCGGCAGGAACGCGACCGGACGCCCCTGCACCTCACCGACCGCGATCGGCGCGCTCGGCGCGCCGTAAGGGGTTTCTACTTCGACGTTGGTCGCCTCGTTGTCGAAGAAATCGTAGAAGCCGCTGCCGCCGATGACGGCGAGCGCGGGCTTGGCATGCGAACTCATGCACTGATTCTCTCGTCTCGACGCGACGGGCGCTCGAGGGGGACCGAAACTCCGGACGACCGGCAGCTCGAGCCTTGCGGGCGCTCGCCTGACAAGCGGGACAGAAAACTGTACCCTAGGGGGGTATTAATCCGGTTCGCCCGCCGACCGGCAGCCAGCGAGGAGACACGGTGACCACGACCCCCCAGGACCACACCGCGCACGATCATGCCGCGCACGGCTACATCACCGCGAAGGACGACTACCTCAAGCGGCTGCGTCGCATCGAGGGGCAGGCGCGCGGGCTGCAGCGGATGGTCGAGGAGGAGAAGTACTGTATCGACATCCTCACCCAGGTCTCCGCGATGACCAAGGCACTGCAGGCGGTCGCGATGGGGCTGCTCGAAGACCACATCAGTCACTGCGTGGTCGACGCCGCGGTCGCGGGCGGCCCCGAGGCCGACGCGAAGATCAAAGAGGCCACCGACGCGATCGCCCGGCTGGTCCGCTCCTGACCGCAACGCGGGCGCACAGGCCTTTGACACACACACGGGTGTCAGTGCGGCGAGTCGGTGTGCGGCAGATCAGAAGGTGTGCGGCTTCGGTGAGCTAGCCGTGCCAGCGGCGGTAGACATCGGCGGCGCCGGGGTGCAGCGGGACGGGCGCGGTGCCGATGAGCGAGCGGCCGTCGAGGAACTGCGTGCCCGCGGCCTCGGTCGGCACCAGCGAGTCGGCCTGGTAGACCAGTAGCTCGACGATCGACGCGGCGACGTCGCCGGGCATGGACGCGGCGGCGAGCAGGAAGTTCGCCACTCCGATGGTGTGCACAGCGGCACCGCCGGGATAGGCGTCGGCGGGGATCTCCACCCGGTCGTACATCGGCCCGAACCGCTCGCGCATCGGCACGGCCAGTTCGCCCATGTCCACCAGCCGCATGCGTTTCGGGATCTCCAGCACGCTGGTCGGGACGCCGCCGGCCCACAGCAGCGCGTCCGCCTCCCCGGCGATCAACTCCGCCACCGCCTCCCGCAGCGGGCGATGCGAAACCTGAACGTCCACTTCGGGATCCAGCCCCGCGACCCGCAGGATCCGGTCACCGGTCGAGGCCGCGCCCGATCCTTCCGCGCCCAGACTCACCCGTGCGCCACGCAACTCCGCGACGCTCCTGATCGAGCTGTCCGAGCGCACCACCAGTTGCAAGTAGTTCTCGTACACCCGGCCGAGCGCCACCTGGTCCGTCGTGTCCCGCACCGAATCCGACAGTGCCAGAGCCGCATCCGCCTGGCCACGCGCCAGTAGGGTCAGGTTCTCCTGCGATCCCGAGGTGATCACCCGCTCGATCCGCACCTCCCCCGATCGGGCCGCGGCGGCGGCGAGCAATCCGGCGAACGCGTAGTAGAACCCGCCGATCTCGCCCGAGGCCAGCCGCACGACCGGCCCGCCGCCGCTCGGCCCGCACCCGGCGATGCTCGCCGCCGCGGTCACGCCGCCCAGCGCGAGAAAACCTCGCCGACCCATCCTCACACCGACGCCTCGCATTCGCCCGAGGTGCCGAATATCGCTCGCGCCAGCGGATTCCGTTCCAGCGACCAGGAACGGGTCCGCGCTTTCACCGGCTGCCGCACAGAGCATGGATCGCTCGACGCCACAGTGAGAATTCCGGGCCGACCCGCACTCTGTCCTCCACGCTCCGCCGAGTGCGGTAGCGAGGTGCGGCGCGGCCGAGCGCGTTCGTGACAGCACCGCGCCGGTCGGCTCGAGCGCTCCGCCCAGGGGCCTTCGTGGCTTGCCTGGCAAGGCTGTATCGGCCGATCGACGTCACGGCCAGAATTTCGCGCCGACAAGTTCCGAGTGTCTGTCATGCGTGCTCCGCCGCTGGTAACCGGACGTGCACGGCGAGACCATGCGGGGAACGCGCTGCCACCGTGAGGGTACCGCCGCGAGCCTGCGCGAGGGCCGCGGCGATGGGGAGGCCGAGGCCGGAGCCGCCGCTGGCCGCCGTGGAGCCGCGGAAGAAGCGGGTGGTGAGCCGGTCGAGCTCGCCGGGCGGAACACCGGTTCCGTTGTCCTGCACGGTGAGCGTGACCCAGCCGGGCGCGGCGGCGACGGTCAGCACCGTGCGCGAACCCGGCCCGGCGTAGCGGGACGAATTGCTCAGTGGCACATCGAGGATCTGCGCGAGCACATCGGCGGTCACCGCGACGTCGGCGTGGTCGGCGGACGGGCTGACGTACAGTTCCTGCCCCGCCGCTTCGAACGCCGAGTGCCAGGCGTCGAATCGGTCGGCGACCACTTGGATTGCGTCGCAATGGTCTTCGGCCTCCGCCAGCTCCGCGGCGTGGAAGGCAGCGGGAGTTTCGGCAGAGGCGAGGGCGAGCAGGCCATCGAGCAGTGCGGTCAATCGTTCGACCTCCGCGCTGGCGCTGCGAAACGTGCCGGCCGCGGCGCCGGGTATTGCGTGCTCCAGCGAATCGAGCCGAATCATCAGCGCCGCCAACGGGTTCCGCATGGCATGGGCGGTATCGGCGACGAGCTGGCGTTGCGCGTCCACCGAGTCGGCCACGGCCAACGCCATAGCGTCGAAAGATTCCGCGACAGCCCGCATTTCGGGCGGGCCGCCGTGGTGCCTGGCGATCGATACCGGATGTTTAGCGGCAACCGTCTCCGCCCGCGGCTTCGGCAGGGTCGCGGTGAGGTCGGCGACCGAGTGCGACAGCGCCGCCAGCGGACGCAGCACCCAGCGACTCAAGGTCAGGGCGAGCAGGGTGAACAGCGCCATCGCGACCGCACCGCCGAGCCCGATCAACGCCCAGGTCCGTGCGATGTCGGCGCGCGCACGCGCGGTCGACGCCTCGATCACCACCGCGCCGCTGACCTGCACTCCGGTACCGACCGGGCGCGCGACGAGCATGGTCCGCGCACCCCACGGCGTCAGCTGATCCACCGCGTGCGGGCGCTGATTACGCCGCGCCGCGGCCACCGCGGCACCGATCCCCGGGTCGTCCAGGTTCGCGCCGCCGTTGGCGGTCGTCGCGCCCTTGGCATCGACCACCAGCACGTTTTCGCCATAAAGCTCGTGATAGCGTCCCACCTCGTCCGACAATGCCCGGCTGTCACCCCCGGTCGATGCGGCCGCGGCCAGCGTGGCGAACCGGTCGGCGTCGCCGGAACGGGCGAGCACCAGCTGCTGGGTCCGGCTCGTCGCCACCGTCAGCGAGAGCGGGACGGCGAACGCCAGCACGGCGATCGCGGCGAACACGGTCAGCGCGGTGAGCAACCGGCGCCGCATGCCCTGCCCCTGATCACTGTCCCCACCGATACCCGTATCCGCGAATCGTGGTGATCAGCCCCGGCCGATTCAGCTTGGCGCGCAGGCCGGTCATGTGCACGTCCAGCGACCGGGAGACCGCGACGAACGCGTCGCCCCAGATCCGGTCCATCAGCTGCTGCCGGCTCACCGCGGCGCCCGGCCGTTCGACCAGGGCCTGCACCAGTTCGAATTCCTTCTGCGTCAACGTGATCGGCGCGCCGCCCACCTCGACCGCGCGCGCCTGGAGATCCACCCGCACATCCCCGGTGACCACCACCTCCTGCGCCGGTTGCGCCGCGGCCGCCGCGCGCCGGGTGACGGTTTCCAGCCTGGCCATCAACTCCGCGATCCGCGGCGGCTTCACGATGTAGTCGTCCGCGCCGCCGCGCAGCCCGCGCACGATCGACCGTTCGTCGCTGCGCGCGGTCAGGATGAGCACCGGCACCTGACTCACTTCGCGCAGCTGCCGCAGGATCTGCAGGCCGTCCGCATCGGGCAGGCCGAGATCGAGAATCACCGCGTCATAACCGCGGTGCGCCGTCAGCAGATCCGCGCCGCGTCGCTTGCGCTCGGCCCGGTAGCCCCGGGCGTTCAGCGCCTCGACCAGCGCGTCCCCGACGCCGTCGTCATCTTCGACCACCGCAAGCCGCACGCGCCGATCGTCCCACAGTGGGGCGATCGGCGCGGGCGCCAGGCCGATGCTCACGCAGTGGTCAGCCGGTGTTCCGGTGCGGATGCCCCGGTTTCGGCGGTGGTTCCCTCGGCGTCGATGGCCGACGAGGCCGAGGTCTCGCGCATGAAGAAGTATGTGACCAGCGAGATGAGGATGCATCCGGCGACGTACCAGAAGTACACCGACTCGTGGTTCGCCTTCTTCAACGCCAAGGCGATGGTCTCCGCGGTACCACCGAAGATCGCGACGGTCAGGGCGTACGGCAGGCCGACACCGAGCGCGCGGATCTTGGTCGGGAACAGCTCCGCCTTCACGATGGCGTTGATCGAGGTGTAGCCGGTGATGATCACCAGGGCCAGCATCATCAGCGCGAACGCGGCGAGCACGTTCGTGGTGTGCGCGAGCACAGTCATGATCGGCACGGTCAGCAGCGTGCCGGCGACCCCGAAGAAGATGAGCAGCTTGCGCCGCCCGATCCGGTCGGACAACGCGCCTGCCAGCGGCTGCAGGACCACGAACACGAGCAGGGCGATGAAGTTGATCCACGCGACCGTGCCCTTGGAGATGCCCGAGGTGTTGATCATGAACTTCTGCATGTACGTCGTGTACGTGTAGAACGCGACCGTCCCACCGAGCGTCAGCCCCATCACCAGCAGGCACTCGCGCGGGTATTGCAGCAGCATTCGCAGCGAACCACGCGCGGGCGGCGGCTTCGGCTCGCCCCGCCGCGCGGCGGCCGCTTCGGCAGCCTTGTCCCTGCCGTACTGGTAGGCGTGCTCCGCGATCCCGTCGGTGATGAAGACCCGGTTCTCGGGATCCGCTGCTGCCGCCCGGAACTGCTCGGACTCGTCCATGCTGCGCCGCAACCACATGACGAGGAGTGCGCCCGCCGCACCGATGAAGAACGGAATCCGCCAGCCCCAGTTGTTCATTTCCGCGCTGGTCAGGAACTGCTGCAGGATGATCTGCACGCCGAGGGCGACCAGCTGGCCTGCCACCAGGGTGACGTACTGGAAGCTCGAGTAGAACCCGCGCTTGCCCGAGGAGGCAACCTCGGACAGATACGTCGCGCTGGTCGCGTATTCACCACCGACCGAAAGACCTTGCAGCAGCCTGGCGATGAGCAGAATGGCCGGCGCGGCGAGGCCGATGGTCTGGTAGCCGGGTGTCACCGCGATCAGAAGCGAACCCGCCGCCATCACCGTGACCGACAGCGTCAGCGCCGACCGGCGGCCGAACTTGTCGGCATACCGGCCGAGCAGCCACCCGCCGATCGGGCGCATCAGGAAGCCGACGGCGAACACGGCTGCGGTGGAGAGCAGTTGCGCGGTCGGATCGTCCTTGGGGAAGAACGTTTTCGCGAAGTAGACGCTGAACGCCGCGTAGACATACCAGTCGTACCACTCGACCAGGTTGCCGATCGATCCGCGAAGCACATTCGCGACGACCCGCCGCTCGCTCACGGGCTGTGTCGTAGTCACAAGATCTCCTTCTTCGACGCATCAGCGCGTCAGCCGAAATCGAGTGTGTCTGCTGTCACAGCCCGCAGGGAACAGTCCCAGCCGCTTCCTAACAGTCCCTTAGGACGATCGCTACCCGAACTTCCCCTGGTCACCACCGGTACAAGATCGCACCCCGCACAAGGTTTCTCGACCAGGCGCGGGGTGCGGACAGTTGGGGTTGCTCAGCTGTGGGTGTTCAGGAGGGGGGCCAGGGTGCGGAGGGCGGAGATGTAGTCCTCGTTGAGGACCTGGATGGCGACGTGGTTGCCGCCGGCTTCCAGGTGGGCGTTGAGTTGGGCTACTACCTGTTCCGGGGTTCCGTGGGCGATGACGGCGTCGAAGACGCGGCCGCCGGGGGTGGCGAGTTCTTCGTCGGTGAAGCCGAGCCGGGTCAGGTTCGAGGCGTAGTTGGTGAGGCCGAGGTAGAAGCCGACGATGCCGTCGGCGAGCGAATGTGCTTGTTGCGCATCGTCGGTCAGGACGACCTTGTGTTCGGTGGCGATGAACGCGTCCGGTCCGAGCGTCGCGCGGGCCTGCGCGGTGTGCGTGGACGGGACGAAGTAGGGCAGCGGGCCCGCCGAGCGTTCCGCGGCCAGCTTCAGGACCCGCGGGCCGAGGGCGGCGACGGCGCGGCGCTCGACCGGGACGCCCAATTCATCCAGCTCGTCGAGGTATTCGACCAGCGCGTCGTAGGGCTTGCGGTATTCACCGGTGTGCTCGGGATGTCCGGCGCCGACGCCGAGCAGGAAACGACCCGGGAACCGCGCCTCGATCCGGTGGAATGACTCGGCGGCCTGCTTGGCCGGCGAGGACCAGATGTTCACGATGCTGGTGCCCACGTTGATGGTCTCGGTCGCCTCGAGCAACGGCTCGACGGTGGACAGATCTGCGGGCGGCGAGGACCCGAGCCAGAGCGTTCCATAGCCGGATTTCTCCAGCTCCTGCGCGTCTTCCGGGGTGAACAGGTTGTACGCCCGCCACACACCGAACCGTCCGAGGCCGTCAATTGTCATGCACTCCGGAACCACCCCGCCGCCGTTCCTATTCCGCCTCGGCGAAATCCCGGAGGTGCGCGATTCAGCTCCCGCAGCACCCTTCACCGGCGGGCACCGTACGCACCTCTCTGGTCTGTGCGTTCCGGGCGGCCAGGTCGGCATCGGCGGGGTAGTCGACCGCGACCAGGCTCAGTCCGTGTGCGGGGGCGACGGTGACCGAGCTGGCACGTTCGGTCTCGGTCAGCAGCGATCCGGCCCATTCCGGGGTGCGCCGCCCCTCCCCCACCGAGAGCACGGCGCCGACCAGACTGCGGACCATGGACCAGCAGAACGCGTCCGCGCTGACGTAGGCGGTGAGCAGATCACCGTGCCGGGCCCAGTCGAAGCGCTGGAGTTCGCGGACCGTGGTCGCGCCCTCGCGGCGGCGGCAGAACGCGGCGAAGTTGTGCAGGCCCAACAGCTTTCCCGACGCGGCGCGCATGGCCTCGAGATCGACGTCGGGCCGGCAGGCGACGATGCCGCGCGCATGCAACGGCTCGGCACCGTAGCGGGCAGTGGTCAGCCGGTACACATAGTGCCGCCGAATCGCCGAGAACCGAGCGTCGAATTCGGGCGGAGCGGGCCGAATGTCCTTGATCCGCACGTCCTTCGGCAGGAACCGCGCCATCCGGTGCACCAGCTTGTCGGTATCCACCTCGGCGGTCGTATCGAAGTGCGCGACTTGCCCTTCCGCGTGCACGCCGGCGTCGGTGCGCCCGGCGACGGTGAGCTGCACCGGTTCCCGGAACACCTTGCTCAGCGACTCCTCCAGCACACCCTGCACGGTGCGCAACCCGGGCTGGCGCGCCCAGCCGGTGAAATCGGTTCCGTCGTAACTGATGTCGAGCCGGAAGCGGGCAGCCGGGCGTGCGCCGACGGCGACCGGCACCGAATCCTGCTCCGGTCCAGCCGAATCCGACGACGGGGCGGCCGGCAACATCGAATCCTGCGCGCTCACTTCGATCTCCTCGTCAACGAACGAACCCGCCGACCCGCGATGCGGGCGGCGGGCTCGTTCACGAACTCCGACGTAGACGCGACCTCAGGCCTTGTCTTCGTCCTTCTTGTCCTCAGCGGTTGCATCGGCAGCCGGAGCCTCGACCTCGGCGGTCTCGGCCACGGCCTCGTCAGCGGTCTCCTCGGCAGCAGCCTCGGCGGCCGGGGCCGTGTCGGCCTTCTTGGACGACGCGACCCGGCGGGCGCGGTCGGCCTCGTTGGTCACGGTCTTTTCGCGGACCAGCTCGATGATGGCCATCGGCGCATTGTCACCCTTACGCGGCAGCGTCTTGGTGATGCGCGTGTAGCCGCCTTCGCGACCCTCGAACGAGGGGCCGATCGTGGCGAACAGCTCGTGCACGACGTCCTTGTTGCGGATCACCTTGAGCACCTCGCGACGGTCGGCCAGGGTGCCGGCCTTCGCCTTGGTGACAAGCTTCTCGGCGTAGGGGCGCAGCGCCTTGGCCTTGGACTCGGTGGTCGAAATTCGACCGTGCTCGAAGAGCGCCGTCGCCAGATTGGCGAAGATCGCCTTCTGGTGCGACGCCGACCCGCCGAAGCGAGCACCCTTCTTGGGCTTGGGCATGGTTTGTTCTCCTTGTGTGAGGCCGGGCCGGGGTGCCTACCCCAGCGGCCTAGAGCTGTTCGGTCTCGGCGTAGTCCTGCTCGCCACCGTCGGTGTCACTGAACGTGCCGCTGTCGCTCCACGTTCCGGTGCTCGCGTCGTAACCCACCACAGACGAAGGATCGAACGACGCCGGGCTGTCCTTCAGCGAGAGGCCGAGCGCGTGCAGCTTGACCTTGACCTCGTCGATGGACTTCTGGCCGAAGTTGCGGATGTCCAGCAGGTCCGACTCGGTGCGGGCGACGAGCTCGCCCACCGTGTGCACGCCCTCGCGCTTGAGGCAGTTGTAGGACCGGACGGTGAGGTCCAGGTCCTCGATCGGCAGGCCGAACGAGGCGATGTGGTCCGCCTCGGCCGGCGACGGGCCGATCTCGATGCCTTCGGCTTCGACGTTGAGCTCACGGGCCAGGCCGAAGAGCTCGACCAGGGTCTTGCCCGCCGAGGCGAGCGCGTCCCGCGCGCTGATGGAGTTCTTGGTCTCCACGTCCAGGATCAGACGGTCGAAGTCGGTGCGCTGTTCGACACGGGTGGCCTCGACCTTGTAGGTCACCTTGAGCACCGGCGAGTAGATCGAGTCCACCGGG
Source organism: Nocardia sp. NPDC006044 (assembly GCF_042871115.1). Lineage (NCBI taxonomy): Bacteria > Bacillati > Actinomycetota > Actinomycetes > Mycobacteriales > Nocardiaceae > Nocardia > Nocardia sp. NPDC006044. Next base: position 332,502 of record NZ_JBIAID010000005.1, on the reverse strand, counting down.
ATCCGGCCGATTTCCGCACCGGACGCCTTATTCTGCACGGCGGGGACGTAGCCACGACCGCGCTCGACCACGAGCTCGATCTCCAGCTTGCCCTTGTCGTTCAGGGTGGCGATGTGCATGTCCGGGTTGTGGACGACGACACCGGTCGGCGGCACGATGTCACCGGCGGTGACGGTGCCGGGGCCCTGCTTGCGCACGTACATCGTGACCGGCTCGTCCTCCTCCGAGGACACGACCAGGCCCTTGAGGTTCAGGATGATGTCGGTGACATCTTCCTTCACGCCGGGAACGGTGGTGAACTCGTGCAGCACGCCGTCGATACGAATGCTCGTGACCGCGGCCCCCGGGATGGAGGACAGCAGGGTACGCCGAAGCGAATTGCCCAGGGTGTAACCGAAACCGGGCTCGAGCGGTTCGATGGTGAACTTCGAGCGGTTCTCGGCGACGACCTCTTCGGTCAGTGTCGGACGCTGTGAAATCAGCATTTAGGATCATCCTCCTGTTTGGGCGCCCGCTATTTGACGCCTCGTTTTAGGGGTTGTGTGTGGTCCATCCATCCGATGGACCACACACCGTGTAGCAGCGTGTTACTTCGAGTAGTACTCGACGATCAGCTGTTCCGAGAGCGGCACGTCGATCTGGGCGCGCTCGGGCTGCTGGTGCACCAGGATCCGCAGGCGGCCCGGGATGACCTGGAGCCAGCCGGGAACCGGACGGTCGCCGACGGTCTCGCGCGCGACCTGGAACGGCAGCGTGCCCAGCGACTTCTCCTTGACATCGATGATGTCGTACTGGGTCACCTGGAAGCTCGGAACGTTGACGCTCCGGTTGTTCACGGTGAAGTGACCGTGGGAGACCAGCTGGCGAGCCTGACGACGGGTACGAGCCAGACCGGCGCGGTACACGACGTTGTCCAGACGGCACTCGAGCAGACGCAGCAGGTTGTCACCGGTCTTGCCCTTGAGGCGGTTGGCCTCTTCGTAGTACCGGCGGAACTGCTTCTCCATGACGCCGTAGGAGAAGCGAGCCTTCTGCTTCTCCTGCAGCTGGAGCAGGTACTCGCTCTCCTTGATCCGCGCGCGGCCGTGCTGGCCGGGCGGGTAGGGGCGACGCTCGAACGCCTGGTCGCCGCCGACGAGGTCGACGCGCAGACGACGCGACTTGCGGGTGATGGGGCCTGTATAACGAGCCATTTGTTATCTGTTCCTTTCCCGCTAGACGCGACGACGCTTGGGCGGACGGCAGCCGTTGTGCGGTTGAGGGGTCACATCGGAGATCGTGCCGACCTCGAGGCCCGCGGCCTGCAGCGAACGGATCGCGGTCTCGCGGCCCGAACCCGGGCCCTTCACGAAGACGTCGACCTTCTTGACGCCGTTCTCCTGCGCCTTGCGGGCAGCGTTCTCGGCGGCGAGCTGCGCGGCGAACGGGGTCGACTTGCGCGAACCCTTGAAGCCGACGTGGCCCGAGGACGCCCAGGAGATGACGTTTCCGGCCGGGTCGGTGATCGACACGATGGTGTTGTTGAACGTGCTCTTGATGTGCGCGTGGCCGTGCGGGACGTTCTTCTTTTCCCGGCGACGCGACTTCTGGGTCTTCTTGGGGCCGGAGGCCCTGGACTTCGGAGGCATCGGTTATCCCCTACTTCTTCTTGCCGGCGACGGTGCGCTTCGGGCCCTTGCGGGTGCGCGCGTTGGTCTTGGTGCGCTGACCACGCACAGGCAGGCCACGACGGTGGCGCAGGCCCTGGTAGCAGCCGATCTCGATCTTGCGACGGATATCGGCCTGCACCTCGCGGCGCAGGTCACCTTCGACCTTGAGCTCGGGCGAGCTCTCGATGTAGTCACGCAGCTGCGTCACCTGGTCGTCGCTGAGGTCCTTGCTGCGCAGGTCCGGGCTGACGCCGGTGGCCGCGAGGATCTCCTTGGAGCGGGTACGGCCGATGCCGTAGATGTAGGTCAGCGCGATCTCCATGCGCTTTTCGCGCGGGAGATCGACGCCCATGAGACGTGCCATGTGGCAGGTTCCTTCGGTTGCGGAGGTCTGCTCCCTGTCCGTTCCCCTCGTCTTGTGTGGGGCACCGGCCTCCGTGCCGGTGGTTGGCGCACACGCCTTCCGGGCGAACCCGGAATACCGCAGCGTGCGGCTGGAGCTGGGAGTTCTTCTGTAGTTGGCCAAGCCGATCAGTGATCGGTGCCCGGCTGGTGATCGATGAGGCGCTAGCCCCGCTTGATCAGCCCTGGCGCTGCTTGTGGCGCAGGTTGTCGCAGATCACCATGACCCGACCGTGACGGCGGATCACCTTGCACTTCTCGCAGATCTTCTTGACGCTCGGCTGAACCTTCACGTCCGTCCAATCTTGTTGTGGTTCACACGGGTGTGAACACAGTTTTTCCCCGGCCCACTGGCCGGGGAAGTCTGTTGCGCCGCTCTTTCGAGCGACAGTCCACCCTACCGGGTGCACCTCTCACCCAGTCGGGCGAGGTCCAGGTCAGCCCCTCGACGACGAATTCCCTACCTTGTCGGGCACGGCATCCGGTCGGGGGTCCGGGGGCGAAGCCCTCCGGGCGGGGTGTGGGGGTTGCACCCCCACAAAGCACGATAAGTAATCGACTCCGGCGAGCGCTCTCCGCGAGCAGACCTCCCCCGGCGATTACTTATACCGGTAGACGATCCGGCCGCGTGAGAGGTCGTAGGGCGACAGCTCGACGACCACGCGGTCCTCGGGGAGGATACGAATGTAGTGCTGCCGCATCTTCCCGCTGATGTGCGCGAGAACCTTGTGACCGTTCTCGAGCTCGATCCGGAACATCGCATTGGGCAGCGGCTCGACAACTCGACCCTCGACCTCGATGGCCCCGTCTTTCTTCGCCATGTCCTCCGCGATCCCGGTTACGCTCAACCTGGTTTGTTTGGCTTGTTTCTGCTTACATGGATCTGTCGGTCGAAGTGACCGCTAAACACACAAACAGTCGGCGCATAGGTGCACCGCCGCTCCAGCTTACCGGTACCGGATGGTTCCGGCAAAAATGCCCCGCGCCAGCACCTTCCGTCAGTACGCTTTCCGCCCCGTTCAGAGCACGAAATCTGGTGCCGCAGGGCCCTGGCCTCCTGCCCGGCTGCGGCGCCGGGATGTCGCGTAAACTGACCGCTGTCCAGGTAACAGGGTCGAGCAGATCGAGGGGGATGCCGTGAGGGAGCGCAGCGAGCGAACCTCGAACGCAGCGCCCACGGGTATGACGGAGCCGAGCACCGGCGAGGTGGTGGCATGAGTCGCAACAACGACGGCCTCCCCATGCTGCCGCCGTGGCTGTCCGAGAGCGACGTCACACAGGTCGGCTACGAGGCGCCGGTACAGAACCTTCCCGCCGACGACGTGATCGGTGAGGGACCGAGTCAAAGACGTCAGGACAAACGCGGCAAGAGATGGCGCCGCGACAAGAACGACCGGCGCGGGGCCGACGAACAGCCGGACGAGCCGAGCCGGCGCGCGCCCGAATCCGCCTCCCGCACCCCGGACTCGCCCCTGCCCGATGGTCCGCGCGACGACCCGTGGCGTCAGCCGGGTTTGGATGCTTATGCCCAGCCGCGGCCGGACGACGCGTGGCAGGCCGGACCGCCGCAGCGCGGCGAAGCGCCGGCCCAGCGGACCGAGGCACCACAGCAGCGCGCAGAAGCACCGGCGCAGGCGTTGCCCACCCGCAACCCGGGCCCGCCGCCGCCCGCCTTCCAGCCGTTGGGCAGGCGTCCGGCCGCCGAGCCATCCGCGTCCAGCGACCCGTCCCCGCGGCCACCGGCGAACCGGCCCGACCTACCGCCGCCGCCCGCCCTGCCGGACCCACCGCCGCAGGCCTCGACGGCCGCGCCCGACGCGCCGGCCCGGGCACCGCAGGTTCCCGTCGAGCGAGCGCCCGAGTCCACTCCCGCTCCGCAAGCTCCCCCGCAGCGAGCGCCAGAGTCAGTTCCGCCGACCCACAGCCCGATTCAGCGGGCTCCCGAGTCCAGCGGTCCGCCGCCGTGGCTGGCCGGACCGCGACCGGAACAGCCGACGCCGCCGGCTCAGCCGCAACGCCGTCCACCCCTGCCCGATCCCCCGCCGCTGCCGGATCCCCCACCGGCGCAAGGCGACCGGTCGGCAGCACCCACCGCCGAACAGACCCCACCGGCCCGGCTCGACGCGCCGACCGCACCGCCGCGCGGTGTCGAAGGCCCACCGCAGCGTGAGCAAGCGCCAGCGCCGTATCCGCAGAGCGCTGCCCAACGACCGGGCCCTGCAACACCTCCGGCGACGCCGGATCGCCGAGCACCGCACGAGCAGGGCCGCGTCCCCGGCGACGCGCCCAGCGCGGCAACAACTCCGGAGCCGGTGGAACCGCCCGGTCGTGCACCGTATGCGCCACCCGTACCCGAGCAAGGTGCGACACCTGGCACCTCGCCGGAGCAGGCCCCGAACCGTGCACCGGCTGGAAGCTCCGTGCCGCCGAGCCCGGCCGAACAAGGACCGCCGGCCACCGGCCCACTGCGTGCACCGCAGTCCGATCCTTCACCCGGGCCGGAGCAGGGTCCGAACGGCACTGCCGGGCCGCAGCTCCCCGGCTGGCAGAGCGGACCGTCGACCTCGGGCGTCACCGAACGCCCGGAATCCGGCCAGCCGCAACGCGATTCCGGCCGCCAGCCGGACTGGGTGCCGTCGTCCAACGTCGGCCCGGGCCGTCCGTCGAGCAGCGGGCGACATCGCCTGCCCGCCGAGATCGAGCCGCAGCAGGGCGCGATCGACGAATCCGGCCGGCAAGCTCCGCCGCAGAACGGCCCCGTGCAGCAGCCCGGACCGTACGCACCCACCGGAACGGCCGGGCCGGTCGGCTACACCCCGCCGAACATCGGGCAGGCGCCGAGCAGCGAGCAGCCCGGCGCTCAAGCGCCGGCCGAGCCGTGGCGCAACGCGGCGGCACCGGTGTGGGCGGACGAAACCCCAACCCGGACAACGCCTCCGGCCGGCAGCCAAGCCCCGGGCAGCGAACAGCCCGGACCGCAGGCACCCGGCGAGCCGTGGCGCAACCCATCGCCGCCCGACGAAACCGCCTCTAGGACACCACCTTTCACGGGCGGACCGACTCCGGGCAGCGAACCGCCGCAGCCCGAAACCCCGCACCGCGCACCCGGTGGTTTCGCCGGACCACAGGTCGGCGGGCAGGCGCCGGGCGGCGTATCGCCGGCACCGCCTGCGCACCCGGGACAATGGGGCCGCCCGCCGGTTCCGCCCGGTGGCCAGTACCCGCCGGGCGTGCAGTACCAGGGGGGTCCGCCGCCGTCCCTGGACGACGTGCCGATGCGGCGCGCCAAGAAGTCGCCGGGCAGCGGGTGGCGCAAGGCCGTCCATCACGTGTCGGGCGGCGCGATCAATCCGGGACTCTCCGCAGAGGAGCTGCGACTACAGGAGCTGGTCGCGCGGATCCGGCAACCGGTGCGCGGCGACTACCGGATCGCGACGCTGTCGCTGAAGGGCGGCGTCGGAAAGACCACCACGACAATGGGTATCGGGTCGATCTTCGCGTCCATCCGGGGCGACCGGGTGATCGCGGTCGACGCCAACCCCGACTTCGGCACGCTGTCCCAGCGCGTACCGCTACAGACCCGTTCGACCGTGCGTGACCTGCTGCTCGATCCGTCGATCCAGCGCTACTCGGACGTGCGCAGGCATACCTCGCAGGCCACGAGCCGGCTGGAAGTGCTGGCCAGCGAACGCGATCCGGCGGCATCGGAGGCGTTCAGCGAGGAAGAGTACCGGGCGGTCGCGCGAATCCTGCAGCGCTTCTACAACATCATCCTGACCGACTGCGGTACCGGACTGATGCACTCGGCGATGTCGGGCGTGCTGGATCTGGCCCATTCGCTGGTGCTCATCTCCTCCCCCGCCATCGACGGGGCGCGCAGTGCGGCAGCGACTTTGGACTGGCTGTCGCTGCACGGACATGACCATCTGGTCCGCAACGCGGTGGTGGTGATCAACTCGCCGCGGGCCGGATCGCCGAATGTCGGCGTCCAGCAGTTGCGGGAGTACTTCCTGTCCCGCTGCCGCGCCGTGCACATCATCCCGTTCGATCCGCACATGTCCGAGGGCGCCGAGATCGATCTGCACCGCCTGCACAAGCACACCAAGCGCGCCTACGTCGAACTCGCGGCCACCATCGCCGACGATTTCGCCACCGATCACCGGCGTTACCAACCCTGAGAACCACCCCTGGGTCACACCGTCACGTGACGCGGGGGGGCCACGGCGGCCCGGGCTCGGAAAACGGTTGCGGGAGTTACCACTCCGGCAGACGACGCCTGCCCGCGCTGATGTCGCGGACCAGATCGTCGTAGGCATCGGCGAGTTCGGCGAGGTGATGCCAAGCGCCGTGCAATCTTTCGTCATGTGCGTCGAGGGTCATCAGCGCGTGGTGTGCCCGCACCGAGGATTCGGCGAGCCGATCGATGACCGCACCCACCGTCTCGGTGTGCAGCGTCGCGCCGAGCCGGTGCTGTGGCACGCTGCGCGCGACCCAGTCATCGATGGCCATGACCAATTCGACTCTGCGGCGCTCGATTTCGAGAACCACCAGCGGGTCGGTGTCCACCGAACCGCCGCGGCCGACCAGTCGCCGCTCGTGCAGCACCGCGAGATCGCGAGCGAACCAGAGCAGCGGACCACCGACCACGCGGTGTCCACGACACGCGCGAACCAGTAGATCAGAGGTGGGAAGCAGCCCAGGAGCGTGGGACTGCACCACCGAATCGGTACACCGCAGTGTGCCGGGAAGAGCCATTACGACTGTTGTATCCGAACCTGCCACGTTGCCTCGCCGTCATCGCCGCACAACACCGGATCAGGACGTTCATTACAATAAACCTCTGAAGGCACCTGTCAAGCGTTACCGGGCCGTAGGAAGTCACGAAGAGTACACTTCGTTACCTGCACGACCAACCGAGGAGCAAGATGGCGGACGGTCCGACATATCACCGGATCGCAGACCTCCTCCGCGAGGAGATCCGCGCAGGCAAGTGGAAACCGGGTGATCGGTTGCCCAGCCACACCGAGCTGGCCGAGCACATGCAGGTCTCGCTGACGACCGCTCGCAACGCGATTCAGGTTCTGGTCACCGAAAATCTGGTCTATACAGCTACTTCCCGCGGCACCATCGTGCGAAACCAGGAAGTTCTGGAATCGGTTGTCACCGACCATATTCGACAGGACCGGCCGAAGTCGCCGCACGACATCTTCGAGGAGATCGCGCGCGCCGCCCACCGGGTGCCGTCGAAGGAGTTCGCCGCGAAGATGGAGCCGGCGGGCCCTGCGGTCGCGTTATGGCTCGGCGTGCCGGAGGACTCCTGGGTGCTGGCCCGGACGGTCGTCCAGTACCTCGACAACGAGCCGTGGTCCTGGGAGGTCACCTTCTATCCCCGTGACCTGGCCGAGGCCACCGGAATCGACTCACCGCACGACATTCCGGAGGGCACTACCCGGCGGCTGGCCGATCGCGGTCACGCGGAGACCGCGCACCGCGACACGGTGACGGCCCGCCCCGCCTCCGCCGAAGAGGCCATCGTGCTCGGCGTGGCGGCGGGCACCATCCTGCTGGACCACCTGCGAATCGGCGCCAACCACGAGCGGGTCACCAGGGCGACCCGCCACCGCTCCATCGCCGCGAGCAACCGGCTCGCCTATCAACTCGGCGACGCCGAGGGGCTGAGCGTGATCGGACGGACGCTCGGGGTGCCTTACGGGCCGGGTATACCGTTGGCATGAGCGAGCGCAGCGAGCGAATCATGTGGCAGCGCGCCTCGCGCATGCCGGAGCCGAGCGCCGGCGAGGCGCAGGCATGAGCGCAATCGTGCTCCGCCAGGCGACAATTGGCGATCTGGGCGTGATCTGCCGGCTGCGGCTGCAACGCACCGCGTGGCTGACCGCGCGCGGCTCGGATCAGTGGACGGTCGCCGGCCGTGGACTACCCATCGAGATCTTCGCGCGGGGTGTCGGGCGCTCGCTGGACGCGGGCGAGACGTGGATCGCGGAGGTCTCGGGCGAGCCCGCGGGCACCATCACCGTCAATCGGCACGCCGACCCGGGGCTCTGGTCGCCATGGGAACTATCCGACGCGGTCGTCGTCCATTACATGATCGTCGACCTGCGTTTCGCCGGGCAACGGATCGGCCACCATCTGCTCGCGCACGCGGGAGTGCTTGCGCGCCAACAGGAACGCGAGTGGGTCCGGCTCGACGCGTGGACCACCAACACCGAGCTGCACGACTACTACCGCAGGGAGGGCTTCCAACTGGCGCGCATCGCGGGCCCGATCGCGACCGGCCCGTCCCGCGCGTTGTTCGAACGTCGCGCCGACAGTTGGGATCTCGGCACCCCGGTGACCGTTCCGGCCGCACGCGGCCTGGGGACCGCACCGAATCTCGGTGCGGTCCAACCGAACAACTAACCTATGTGGTCGGCGGCATGAAGGCGATCTGCACCATTTCCTGGCCCCGGCTGCGCGAGGCCAGGGTGCCCCGCCCGGGGGGCAGCTTGCTCGGACGGATCTCGCCGATGATCTTGCCCTCGTCCCGCGAGCCGCTCATGATCAGCGTGTCCACCGACAGGTTCTTCAGTCCGCCGATGATCGGGTCGTAGAGCGCGCGCGAGACGCCACCCATGCGCCGGGTGACCACGAAGTGCATGCCGATATCGCGGGCCTGGGGCAGGTATTCGATCAGCGGCGCAAAGGGATTGATGCCGCCGGTCGCCACCATGTCGTAGTCGTCGACCACGACGTAGATCTCCGGCCCTTCCCACCAGCTGCGGTCACGCAGCTCCTGCGGGGTGATGTCGGAGCCGGGGATCCGCTTCGACAGGAACTCCGCGACCTCTTGGATCATCGGCCCGCAGGTCTGCGACGAGGTGGAGTATCCGGCGAGATGTTCGCCCTCGACCACGCCGAGCATGGTCCGGCGGTAGTCGATCATGATGATCTTCGCCTGGTCCGGCGTCGAGTTCTCCACCACGCCGGTCACGATGTTGCGCAGCAGCGTGGTCTTGCCGCACTCGACGTCGGCGAAGGCCATGAAGTGCGGATCGGTGCCGAAATCCAGGACCAGCGGCTGCAATTCGGATTCGCCGATGCCGACGACCACCCTGGTCGGGCTGAGCTCGATGCCCTGTTCCCTGGTGGCCTCCAGCAGCCCCTCACGGCCGAACTGCAGCGGCAGCATCCGCACCTCGGGCGCCTGCCTGCCCGCGTGCAGCTCGGCCAGTTCCTGCCTGGCCAGCGTGACACCGTCGGCCAGCGTGTCCGGATTCGAATCGGAATCCAACCGCGGCAAGGCGACCAGCATGTGCAGCTGATCGGGGGTGAGACCGCGGCCAGGACGGCCGACCGGCACCTGGAAGGCGGTGCGCCGCCCCATCTCCGAGTCCGTCGGGTCGCCGAGGCGCAGTTCCAGCCGGGTGCCGATCTGGTCCTTGACCACCGGCCGGATCTCCGGCCAGCGGGACGCGCCGATGATCACGTGGATGCCGTACGACAGGCCCTGCGCCGCAATCGCATTGATCTGCGGTTCGAGCACGTCGAACTCTTCGCGGATCGCGGCCCAGCCGTCGATCACCAGGAACACGTCGCCGAATCGGTCGTCGGCCAACGGATTTCCGGCCGAGGCCGCGCCGTCGGGCACGTGCGCGGCCGCGGCGAACTTGCGCCGCCGGAACTCGGCCATCGACTCGATGCCGAGCTCGGCGAAGCGTTCCTCGCGCTGACGCATCAGCGAGGTGAGCTCGGCGATGGTGCGCCGCACCCGGTCGCCGTCCAGACGGCCGGCCACCGAACCGACGTGCGGCAGGCCGACCAGGCCCGCCATGCTGCCGCCACCGAAGTCCAGGCAGTAGAACTGCACGTGCTGCGGGGTGTGCGTCGCGGCGGCGGCCATGATGATGGTGCGCAGAGTGGTCGACTTGCCCGACTGCGGGCCGCCGACGACGGCCACGTTGCCTTGCGCGCCGGCCAGACTGATGGTCAGGACGTCACGGCGCTGCTCGTACGGCTTATCGATCACGCCGATCGGCATCCACAGCTGGCCGTGCCGGTTGACCGGTGAACGCCAGTCCGGGTCGGGCAGCAGCATGTCGACCGTCGGGGACTCGTCCAGCGGCGGCAGCCACACCTCGTGCGCCGGGCGGCCGTGTCCGGTCAGTCGCTTGACCACGGTGTCGAGCAGCGAGTCCGGAATCCCCTCCTCCGTGCCGGGCGCGCCGGGCGGCGGCGGGAGTTCGAGCAGCGGGTTGGTCGGCGATGGCGGCAGATCCAGCGCGGACTCGGATTCGACCGGTTCCGGCGCCTCCACCGGCGAGGCGGTGAAGACCGCCGGTCGCTGGCCACCGACCGGGCTGCCGTCCTCGCCGGTCACCGTGCCGATCGGCGCGACGTAGGGTCCGGAGACGTAACTCGCGTTGAACCGCAACGGATCCGAGGCGTCGCTCTTCAGGTAGCCTGCGCCGGGCACGCTCGGCAGGTGGTAGGCGTCCGTGATGCCGAGCACCGCGCGGGATTCGTTGGCGGAGAAGGTACGCAGGCCGATCCGGTAGGACAGGTGCGATTCCAGTCCGCGAAGCTTGTTCTCCTCCAAGCGCTGCGAGGCGAGCAGCAGGTGCACGTGCAGCGAGCGGCCGAGCCGGCCGATCATGACGAACAGTTCGGCGAAATCCGGCTTCTGCGAGAGCAGTTCGGAGAACTCGTCGACCACGACGAACAGCGCGGGTAGCGGGTCCAGCGGAACGCCTGCGGCCCTGGCCTTCTCGTAGTCGGTGACGTTGGCGTAGTTGCCCGCCGAGCGCAGCAGTTCCTGGCGGCGGTTCATCTCACCGGCGAGCGCGTCTTTCATGCGGTCGACCAGGGACAGTTCCTCTTCCAGGTTGGTGATCACCGCGGCGACGTGCGGCAGTGAGTCCAGGCCGAGGAAGGTCGCGCCGCCCTTGAAGTCGACGAGCACCAGGTTCAGTGCGTCCGGCGAGTGCGTGGTGACCAGCGAAAGCACCAGGGTACGAAGGAATTCCGACTTACCCGAGCCGGTCGCGCCGATGCACAGGCCGTGCGGGCCCATGCCGTTCTCGGCCGACTCCTTGATGTCGATCTCGACCGGAGTCCCGTCGGGGGTGATGCCGATCGGCACGCGCAGCCGTTCGCGCGCGGTGCGCGGCCGCCAGACCCTGGCCGGGTCGATCTGCGCCGCGTCCGGGATCTTCAGCAGCGCCATCAGTCCCGGGTCGGCCGTCGAACCCTCACCGAGGCTGACGATCTGGGCCGCGGTGGCCAGCCGGTAGCGCGACAGCGCGCGTGAAAAGGCCTCGGCCTCGGCGATACTCACCTGGTCGGCGGTCGCGAACTTCTCCACGCCCACCGCGCTGCGGGCGGACACGTCGCCGTCGGCCGCGACCAGCTGCAGGCCGCGCCGGGCCGCGAGACCGCCCTCCGGCGCGGTGAGGTCGAGCACGGTCACCGAGTCCAGGCCGGACTCGCTGATCAGCCGCTCGTTGCCGTTGACGTAACCGTCGTCGATGACGACCACCAGGTGCAGCCGCCCCTGCGTGGGTTGCGGATTACGCATGAACCGGCCGCGCTCCATCAGCTCCGCCGACAGCGCGGTCTCCAGCTCGCCGAGCGAGGTGTACATCATCCTGGCCGAGCCCATGCCGTCGCGCACCGTCGGATGTTGCAGGTGCGGAAGCCATTTCGCCCACGCCCACGGCCCGTCCGGGTCCGCGCAGACGATGGCGACCGCGAGATGGTCGGGGCCGTGGAAGGTGACCAGCTCCATCAGCATCGAAGTGGCCAGCATGCGCGAGTCCTGAGCCGGGCCGCTGATGTTGATCGCCGGGAAGGCACGTAGCGACACCGCGGTCGGCAGGCTGTGCACCACCGAATGGGTGCGCACGAACCGGCGCAGCGCGACCGTGGAGACCGGTTCCAGGTCCTCCAGCGGACCGGTTTCCGGCCTGGCCAGCTTCGTGGCGAGCCGATGGCTGCCCATGCCGACCCGGACATGACCGAAGTCGGGATCGTTGGGCCTGCGCTCCCACATCCGGCGGGTGCCGATCAGCGACGGCAGATCGGCCGGGTCCGGGTGACTCCAGACCAGCGTCTCCAGCTGCTTGGTGCCGGTGCGGCGCACGTCCTTGCGGACCTGATCCAGGTAGCGGAAGTAGTCCTTGCGTTCCTCGTTGAGCTCGACCGCGCGCTTGCCCGTGCCGCCGCGGAAACCCGCCATCATGCCGACCATCGACATGAGCATCATCATCGGGAACATCATGGACAGCGGGTTGGCCAGCAGGTTGCGCCCCATCATGGCCATCATCGCGATCATGCCGACCACCGCGACCACCATGACGACGGGCATCAGCTTCATCATCAGCGGGGCGGGCAGCGGGCGGGGAATCTCCGGCGGCGGGGTCAGCGCCACCTCACCGCCGGGTGCCCGCGGCGGCGCTATCCTGGGGCGTCGTACGAAACCTTCGGTAGCCATGGATTCCTTCGATCGATCGAGCTCTCTGCGTTCGGCGCGGAGCCGGGGTTAAGGGTCGTACTCGGCGTCGATCTCCCGACGTCTGCGGCGGTACGGAATCGCTACCGCCACACCGATTGCCAGTGCGGTCAAACAGGTCAGCGAGCCGATCACCGCGATCCGCCGCGGCCGCGGATCCGGTCCGGGCGGGATCACCGGCGCGGCGATCGCCCGGTCGACATCGGCGCCCTCGCTCACGGACTTCTCCGGCAGCTGCGCGGTCAGCGCGGCGAGCGGGTCGATCAGGCCCGCGCCGATCGCGTCGTCGTGGCCGGTACCGGGCGCCTGCGCGGTCCGGATGATGCGGTCCATCACCTGTCGCGCATCGAGATTCGGGAAGCGCGACCGCACCAGGGCCGCCAAGCCGGCGACGTAGGGGGCCGCGAAGCTGGTGCCGTCCACCGGGCGGATGCCCTCGTCGGTCTGCACGCCGTTCACCAGCCCGACACCGTCGCGCTTGCTGTCCAGCGACACGATATTGCGGCCGATCGCGGCCACCGCGACCCATGGGCCGTGCAACGACAGGTCCGACGGCTTGCCGTCGGCGTCCACCGAGCCGACGGCCAGTACGTACGGCGAGAACCACGCCGGGCTGGCCACGGTGTTCACCGCGCCCCAGCCGGAGCCCTCGTTCTGTTTCTGGCAGGGGCCGTTGTTCTCCACGTTGCCCGCGGCGGCCACCACGACGACATTGCGGTCGTAGGCGTACTTCACCGCGGCGCCGAGCGAGGCGTCGGCGGTGTCGGATCCAGCCGGGCTGCAGGCGACTTCGGAGATGTTGATGACGGTCGCGCCCAGATCGACCGCGCGTACTACCGCGGCCGCCAGGGTGAGCACGCTGCCGTAGCCGTCGGCGCGGATGCTGCCGGGTGGGCGCTCGCCGCCGCGGTCCTTCTTCTCGTAGGCCAGGCTCAGCTGGCGGATGGTGAGGATCTCCGCGTCCGGCGCGACCCCGGTGAACGCGTCGGCCGGGCTCGGCTGCGCCGCGATGATTCCGGCGACCAGGGTGCCGTGCCCGTCGCAGTCCACGGTGCCGTCGGTGTCGGAGACGTAGTCACCGCCCGGTTGCAGCGCGGCCAGGCGTGGATGCCGTTGCACCCCGGTGTCGATGACCGCGACCTTCTGGCCGGCACCGCGGCTGAACTGCCAGGCCGCGGGCAGCTCCAGCACCCGCTGTGAGATCGGCGGCTCGTTCGGCGGCGATCCGGTGAGCTGGGGTTCGGCGCACTGGTCGGCCTGCTGGGTCGGTTCCAACGGCGCGGGGCGACCGCTCAACGCCTGGGCGACGCCTAGCGCACCCGGATCGATGGCGGGTGGCGAGATCGCGGAGGCGGGTGGGGCGGGCACGCCCACCAAACCCACCACCACGACGGCGCCGGCCATCCGCAGCAGACTGCGACGGAAGGCGCTAGGTCCCATCTCTGCCCGCGCTCATATGTTCCGGGCCAGCGAGTAGACGTTCATGATCCACAGCACCAGCGGGATCAGCGAGATGATCAGCAGGTACTCGAAGATCTCGATCATGCGCCGGGTTATCGGAGTGACCTCGATGTGCGGTCCGATCACGCCGAAGCCGATCGTGCCCGCGGCGAAAGCGATGAGGAGGCCGACCGACAGCATTTCCAGATCCGCGTCCCCGATGGCCGCGCCGGCCACCAGCGAGACGAAGACCAGGCAGCCGCCGGCGATCAGCGTCGCGGCCTGGGTTAGGTCGGCGAAGGACCGGCCGCGCAGGCACAGGATGATTCCGGTGACCACGGCCAGCACGATGCCCTGCCAGCGGTCCGAGCCCAACGGGTCGGCCGCACCGAACGCGCCGATCACCGCGGTCAACGTGCACGCGATGATCAGGCCGGACTGGTACTGGTTGGCCGCGCGGGCCCGCTCGCCCAGGCCGGACGCGGACGGCAGCGCGGTGGCGCCGATCGCGCCGATGCCCTCGATGGTCGGGCGCTGTTCGTGGTCGGCCGGGTCGATCGCGGCGCCCGCGGTCGGCACCGGCGGGATGGGCAACCGGGCCAGCCCGGCGGCCAGTCGCGGTACCAGCGACAGCATCGCGATGCCGACCACCACCAGGCCGCCGCCCACCTTCGGCAGGCCGGGATGCCAGGCCAGATACACCGCGGCGGTGATGCCCCCGACCACGCTGAGCGCACCCGCGGCGGAGAACAGCGTGGCCCCGGTGCCGATCACCCGATAACCGAGCACGGCCGCCACCAGCGTCACCGAACAACCCAGCAGCAGATGCGCGCTGCCCAGGGCACCGGGCACGAACAGCGCGGCGCCGCCGAACAGCAGCAGCAAGCCGTCCAGCGACAACCAGGTGGCGGTGACCGGGTCGAAGTATTTTCGGGCCGCGAATCCGGCGGCGGCGAACGCGCCGATGCCCACGGCCGACAGCACGAACGCGGGCGCGAGCGGATCGCCGTGCCCGCGCGAGATGACCAGCAGCATGAGCGCGGTGAGCACCGTCAGTACGCCGGCGACCAGGCCCATCCAGCGCGCGGAGCTGCCGGTCCAGCTGCGGAACTCCTCGGCGGTGAGCCGGGAGACCGCGTCGATCACGTCGTCGAAGAGCGCGGGCGATTCCTTCGCGGTGACCGAACGCAGCACGAGCAGTTCACCGTCGTGCACGTCGGCATCGTTGAGCGTGCGGCTCGGCGCGAACGCCTCCTGGCCGACCCGGGCCAGCGTCCAATGCTGAGCCTGCAACGGCACCGAGTCGTCCTCGGCGTCGAGCTGGTCGGGATTGCGGGATTCGATCAGCGCCACCAGATCGCCGATGAAGCCGGCGATCGGCACGGTGGCGGGCAGCCCGACATCGAGCTGAGTGTTCCCGCCGATGACGGAAACCCGACTCAACTCCGGTTCAGCGGCGCGTGTGCCACTGGTAGGTGACTCGATCAACGACCCCGGACCCCCGGCCTCTCCACTGACGATTGTTCACGCTTCGACCGCACTGGGTGGAACGTCTTCTGAGTGAACGACTTCGACACCCGTATGACTCTCACCTAGACAACACTTGCGTTGCAACCTCTGGGCAGCTGAACCTAATGTAACGGACAGACCAGGCACTGCGCGATCGGTAGTCTGGGGGGCATAAAGAACTCATCCGCTACTACGAACGAAGACTTCGGGGTCCGACAGCCATGACCGGCAATCGCCAAGCACAACGAGCCTTCGACGCCGGAATTCTGTCGCTGGGATTGTCCATCGAGGGCCAGGAATCCGCGCGCGACCTCGAGTACGCGAAGCTCGCCTTCCAGCGCGCCACCGAGTGGGATCCGACGATGTGCGACGCCTGGCTGGGCCGCGCCGCCGCCGGCGAGCTCACCAAGGACGTCTTGTTCAACATGCACAAGACCAGCGCGAGCACGCTCTACCGGGAACAGCGCAGGCTGGGCCTGCAACCACGCGATCTGGCCGGTCGCTTCCTGCCCGGCCTCTATATCGATTACCCGCTCGCCAGCTACACCGAGATCTGGCTCGCCTGGGCCGCGCAACTCATCGCGGACAAGGAGTACGACGAGGCCGAGCGGGTGCTCAACGAACTCGACACGCACCGCAGGTCCCAGCTGAGCGACCCGGATCGTGAGATCGACAACCGCATCTGCGCCTACGTCCGCGGCGTCCTGCACTACAACACCCAGCGCTGGCCCGATGTCATGACGGTGCTGGCCGGTTCGGCGGAATGGGACGACCCGTTCCTCGCGGCCGGCGCGAACGTCATGGTCGGCACCGCGTGCGCGCAACTCGGGCTGTTCGGTGAGGCGATCCGCCGGATGGAACAGGCCGAGGCGGGCCCGATCCCGGCCGCCCGATCGACCGCCATGTTCTGCCGCGGCCTGTGCCTGCGCGAATCCGGCAATGAGGAAGTGGCGCAGGGCCTGTTCGAGAAGGTCTACTCGCAGGCGCCGGATTTCGAGGCGAACACCGCCGCGATGCGCGACCGCACGTATCGGATCAGCGTCACCTCGCGGGAAACGATCGACGCCCGCAAGGACAAGTGGGATCCGGCCTCCGCGCCCTCGATGAAGGCGATGGAGCAGGCCGAGACCGAGGACCGGGCCAAGAAGATCCTGGCCGACGCCCGCGCCGAACTGGATTCGCAGATCGGTTTGGCCTCGGTGAAGACCCAGGTGGCCAAGCTGCAGTCGAGCGCGCAGATGGCGAAGATCCGCGCGGAGAAGGGCTTGGCCGCCGGGGCGCGCGGTCAGCACCTCGCGTTCACCGGTCCGCCCGGCACGGGTAAGACCACCATCGCCCGGGTGGTCGCCAAGATCTATTGCGGCGTCGGCATCTTGAAGACCGACAAGGTGGTCGAGGCCAAGCGCGTCGACTTCGTCGCCCAGCACCTCGGCGGCACCGCGGTGAAGTCGGAGGCGCTGATCGACAGCGCGATGGACGGCGTGCTGTTCATCGACGAGGCGTACACGCTGATCCAGACCGGTTTGCAAGGCGGCGACTCGTTCGGCCGGGAGGCCATCGACACGCTGCTGGCCCGGATGGAGAACGACCGCGACCGGCTCGTGGTGATCATCGCCGGCTACGACGGTGAGATCGACCGGCTGCTCGCCGCCAATGACGGTCTGGCGTCCCGCTTTTCCAAGCGGGTGCAGTTCCCGTCCTACACACCCTCGGAGCTCGGCGAGATCGGCAAGGTCATCGCGCACAAGCGGGACTCCGAGCTGTCCCCCGAGGCGCTCGAGTTGCTCGTCCAGGCCTGCACCCAGCTCTACGAGCTGCAGAGCACCGACCAGAGCGGCCAGCCACGCCGTGGCGTCGACCTGGCGGGCAACGGCCGATTCATCCGCAACGTCATCGAGGCCGCGGAGGAGGAGCGCGAGTTCCGGCTGGCCAACGACGAGAGCCTGGATCTGGCCAATATCGACGAGTCGATGCTGATGCGGATCGAGGCGCCCGATATGCACACCGCGCTGTCCGGCATCCTCGCGTCGCTGAACGTCCCCTTCACCCTCTGATTCGACGCGGCCTGCACCATCAGCCGGTGCAGGCCCCGCCCGAGTCAGTGCTGCGGTTCCAGCGGCAGCTGATCGCGCGCGGTGAGCGCTTCCTTCGCCGACAGCGTCGCACCCGGAACCATCTGGCCGATGATCGCCCACGGCGCCAGCCGCGGGGTGTCCCCCAGGCCGAGCACGCCCGCGGTCGCCATGTCCGGAATGCCATAGCGCACACCGTTATCCGCGACGTAGAACAGGCTGCCCCGGCGCGGGCTGCCCGGCCCCATGCCGGTCACCTGAACGAACTCGCCGGTGCCCGGCGGAACGTACACGGCGTCCACCCGGTCGCCGGTGCCGTCGGCGGTGGCCAGCGCGACCGTCTTCGCCGATTCCGCGATCGGCACACGCACTCCGGCCAGCAGGGTCACCGAGGCGCGCTCGGCGGGGCCGTCACCCGCGTCGACCTTGCGATTGGCCGGTGCCGTACCCGGCGTCTTGGACCAGGCCACACAGGCGACCGGGGCGTCCTCGGCATTCAGGATCTTCGGGGTCTCGACCGGAAAGTCGTTGACCGGCAACACATCATGCACCACCCGCACCCGGTCCAGTACGTCCGGCGGCATGGTCGGGATCTCGCTCATCCCGTGCGAATCGGCGAACCGGATCACCTGCGCGGTGAACGGGCTCACCGGCTGCAGCGCGTCGGCCAGCACCGCGTACAGCTCGGGCTTGCCGTCACCGACGTCGCGGATGGAGATGACGCCGCCCACCGGGATCTTCGCCAGCGGGCCCGGACCGGGCTGGCCGGCCTGCGGGATCTGCGGCGCGACGAGCGGCGGGACTTCCGTTGTCGCGCCGAGCATTCCGGTGCCGATCGGCCGCGGCCGGTGGGTGGTCAGCTGCAGCGCGCGCTGCAGTACCGAGTTGCCCGGATCGACCTCGGCCCGCTTGCCGTCGTAGACCAGGTAGGTCTTGTCGCTGCGCTTCACCAGCAGCGCCTCGTCCTTGCCGACCGTGCGGGTGCGCTCGCCGAGGGCCGGGCGGCCCGCGATGATCGTGGTGGTGCCGCCGGTGGCCGAGGCCGCGCTGCCGCCCTGCGACAGCGCGATCGTCTCGCACAGCGCCCATTCCGAGCGGGACCCCTGCCCCGACCCGGGCAGCGCGCTCGGCGCACCGGGAATGCCGACCATCGGTCCGCGCGGCATGTCGTTGAGCTTGCTGTCCTTCACCGCGTTCGGCTCGGCATTGCTGCCGGTGATCAACCGGGCCGAGGCCAGGTTCAGCACCGGGTGCAGTGTCTTGGCGCCGTTTTCGGACTGCACCACGACGTAGAGCGCCCCGCTCTGCTTGCCCGAGACGATCAACGAGTCGCCGATCGCGCCCTGGGGCCGCAGGAAGCTCAGGATGGCCGCGCCGGCGATCACCAGGATGCCGAGCACCGCACCGACCATGAGCGAACGCACCTGGGACCGCATGGGATCGTGCAGCATTCGCACGTCACGCCGCACCAGTGCGTGATCGAGTCGGCGCAACAGGAATCGGTACCCGTTGACCTGGGCTCGGGTAGTCAGCTGTGCCGGCACAAGGTCTCCATTGAACTGTCGAGAACCATCTTCATCGACACGGTACCGTAATTCCAGGACGGCCCTGAACCGATGAATTCATGGTCTTTCGGCGGTGGCCGTACGGGTGGCAGACAGGGACAACGCGGTGACGACAACTGAGAACCAGACCAGGCCCGACGGGGCGACCGAGCCGGACGGCGGTGGTGGTACGCCGACGCCGCCCGCGGACCCCGCCTCGGCCTACGACACCCTGCGCGACCCCGAGTTCTGGCTGTTCCGGGTCTATCCCCTGCGGGTGGTCGTACCGGTGGTGACGCTGGCCGCCGTGCTGGCCTGGGTCGTGCTCGCCACCACGCATTCGATGTGGGGCGCGATCGGCGGCGGCATCGGTTTCGCGGTGATCTTCCTGCTGCCTATTCGAGGTCGCACTCCGGCCGGGCGGATCGGCGGCGCGCTCGCCCGGCGGCGCGGTGGGCTGCGGCCCGCGGAGCGGCTGACCCTGGCACCCGCCTTCGACGTGCCGTTCAGCGAGGGTGGCGGTTACGGGGTGCGCTGGGACGGCGAACTGCTGCTCACCATGCTGCGCATCGATCCGCCGCCGGACACGCTGACCCTGCTGCGCCGCGGCTCGCTGAGCACCGAACAGGTGCTCCCGCTCACCGAAATCGCCCAGTGTCTCGATCAATTCGATCTGACGCTGGCCGGCATCGACATCGTCAGCACGGGCGCGCGCACGGCCGGAACCGGCATGATCTCGCACCTGTACGACAGCATCCTCGGCCCGCTGCCCGCCATCGCGCACCGCACGCTCTGGCTGGTGCTGCGCCTGGACCCGCTGGCCAACGCCGAAGCGGTGGACAAGCGCGGTGGCGGCGGCACCGGAGCCTTGCGCACCGCGATGATCGCCACCCGCCGGGTGGCCAACCGGCTGGCCGCGCACGACATCGCCGCCTCGGTGCTGACCGCCACCGAAATGAACACCGCGGTCCGCGAACTCACGCACGGCTTCGAGCTCGACCAACTCGCCGAATCGCCGCGGTCGCTGGAGTATCAGGGCCGCTATCTCACCCACTATCAGATCGGCGCGGACCTGATCGCCCCGAGCGGCCTGGCCGATATCTGGACGGTGCAGAGCCTGTCCACCACGGTGACGCTGCGGCTGCGGCCGGGCGCGCTTCGGCACGACACGCGCGCCGACCACGCCGGCACCGTGGTGCTCAACGCCGTCGTGCGGTTCGACACCACCTTCGAGCCGGAGGAGCCGCCGCTGCCCGGCCTGCGCGAGCTGCCGGGCAATCAGCTGCGAATCCTGTTGGACACCTTGCCGATCGGCGCGGCCGGGCGCTGGGGCGCGGACACCGGATACCGCGGCACCCTCACCGCGCTCACCGACATCGCGGTGCCCACCGCGGGCTGCGGCCAGTTGATCGGCGCCGACGAGATCGGCCAGGGCATCGCGGTGCCGCTGGTCGGCGAGGGCACCAGGCACCTGGAGGTGATCGGCAACCTGGACCTGGCCCAGCAGGTGATCCTGCGGGCCACCGCACTCGGCGCGCACGCGATCGTGCACACCGCCCGGCCCGAGGCATGGCACACCATGGTGACCAATCTCGATGCGCCGCATGTGCTTTCGATCGCGCCCCGATCGGCGGGCGCCAGCTATCACGCGCCGTCGGCGCCGCCGCTGCCGGCCGCGCCCTATCCGAGCACCACGGTCGTCGTGTTCGACGGGATCGCCCCGACCACGCACGCGGGCGGCGCCACCATCGTGCATGTGCGCACGCCGGATCAGCCGCCGAGTGCGATCGACGCCGACGTCACGCTGACCCAGGACCCGGACGCGCCGAACCGGATCACCGTGCGCACCGCGACGGCCAGCGCGACCGTGTTCATGGTGACCACGCCGGACGAGATGCACTACATCGGCGAATCGCTCGCCGCGCGCTGATCGCGCCGGCGGTATCGGGGTCCGAAAACCGAAACGGCCGAACGGAACTGGATGTTCCGGTCGGCCGTCAGGTGGCGGACATGTCAGAAAGCGGCGAAACCGTCGCCGACCTTGCCATCGGCCTCGAGCGCGCGGTTCAGCGCGTTCTCCACCTGGGCGCCGAGGGCGTCCAGCTTCTGCAGCGTGTCCTCGAGGCCCTGGGTGAGGTTCTTGTGCGCGCCGTCGAAGCCCTGCGACGCGTTCTCACCGGTCAGGTTGTCGTGGAACGCCTTGGCGGCGTCGTTGAGCGAGTCGATCTCGCCCTTCATCTTGCCGCCGTGCGTCTGCAGGTCGCTGTAGAGCTCGTTCATGGCAGCGGGATCGTAAAGGATGGTCATTCGTCAATTCCTTCGAACGATGGGTTCCGGATACGGAGCGGAGCAGGCGCCGATCAGGCCTGGTCCATGGCCTGCAGGGTCGACTTGCCGTTGTTGACGGCTTCGGTGAACTGGTCGAGGCGCTTGTTCAGATCTTCGGCCTCGTCGTGCCAGTCGCCGGCCACCTGAACGAACTTGTCGGACGCGTCGCCCTTCCAGCCCTTCAGCACATCCTGCGCGGCCTGGTCGATTTCCTTGACCGACGTGCGCAGGTTGTTGATGGCGGTCTCGAGATCGCCGACGACCTTCTGGACACCGCCGGCCTCGACACCAACAGCCTTGCTCGAACCACCGAGTGAGGTGAGGGACATTTGTTTGACCTTTCGTCATTTGTGAAGATCGTTCTCAGACAAACGATCTCGTCGAACTACAAGACAACCGAAGTTGCCACCCAGGAACTACTGCGGCAGCCACCTCCCCCCGGGCAGCCCCTCGATCAACGTGGCGACTGCTTGCGCAACCCGGTGGTCGGTACCCGGCGTGACCGTGGACCAGATCTGCTGATCCGGCGAGACCGTCGGCGCGGCGACGATCCGCCCGCGGGCGGTGTCGTACACGGCGACGGCACCCGGTGCCCGTGTGGTCACGCCATCCTCATGGGCGCACGCCACGATCTCGGCGTATGCGTGCGTCGCACCGAATGCGAGCCCCAATTTCGTGGCGTCGCGTTCGGTGGCACCCAGGGCATAGAGAGCGTCGGTGAGCTCGCTCGGCGTGGCGGCGGCGTTCAGCCGCTCGGCCAGCTCCGCGGCGGGGACGCTGAATTGGGGGATCTCGGCGGGCGGGCACGGATCCATCGCGGCGAGCAGCGGGCGCACCAGATCGGTCGCCGATCCGTCGGTCCACAGCTGACGCACCTCGAAGGTGTCGCCGGTGCGGACCGCCAGCGCGTGCGCGTGTCCGCGCCGCACCACGCAGACCCGCCGGGTGCCGTGCTCGGTGAAGATACGGGCCGCCAGTTCCTGCTCCGGCAGTGCCAGTGTGAACAACGTCTCGGCCAGGTCGGGAGCTACCTCGCCGTGCGCGTCGATCAGGCCGTCGTCGATCAAGCCGGCCACCGCGTGCTCCTGCGCCCGCTGCCATTCCTCGAACGAATCCTGTTGCGGCCCTACCGAAAGCGCCAGCGGCAGGGTCTGCACCCCGGCCCGGTCGGCGACGGCGAGCAGCGCGTCGTTGGTCAGCGTGGTCACGGCGCACCGCCGGTTTCGGCGCGAGTCTCGGTGGGCGCCTTGGTCACCGACTCGGTGCCGCCGAGAACCGCCGGGGCGGCTTGGATTTCGCCTTCGAGCCCGATCTGGTCGGCCTCGCCGGCCAGGCTGGCGCGCGGGAACCGGGCCGAATCCTGGCCGCCGCCGCCCGCGCCACCCATCGCGCCGGGGGCTACCGGCGCGGACTGGCCGGTCGCGGCCGTCGCATTGACCTGAGTCGATTTGGTGGTGGGCTCGGTGGCGGTCGTGGATTGCGAGTACACCGGCGCGCGGTAGGCGGACAGTGCCCGCGGCGGCAACGTCGGCATCGCGATCGAACCGATCGGCATCCCGCCGAATCCCGGCATGGCCTTCGGCGTCGCGGCCGCGGCGGCGGTGGCCGCCTGCTCCGCGGCCAGCGCCTGTTCCGGCGCGATCTTCGGCGGCTCCTGATGCTGCCACGGCGTGGCCAGCGGTTCGGCGGCCGTCTCGTAGCTCCGCATCACCCGCGACGCAACGGCTTTCGCCACATCGGCGTCCGCGTCGTTGTCCGCCGCGATCGCCTGGATCGGCGCGCCGAGCATGGCGCCCATGCTTTTCAGCATTTCCTGCACCTGCTGGATCTGCTGGATGTCCGCGGTGTTCGGCATGGTCAGCTTGGCCACCTCATAGGCGGCGACCTGGGCCTGCAGCCGGGCGGCGTTCGCGGTCGCGGTGCCGGCCGCGTCGACCAGCCAATCCCGCAGCGTGGTCACCTTTTCCATGACCTCGCCGCTGCGACCGGACTGCCACGCGGTGCGCAGCGAAGCAAGGACCCGCTCGTACTCGAGCACCGCCGCACCGAAAACCGTGGCGAGTCGCGCCCATTCGGCGGCCGCCTCGGCCATCGGCACAGAGCCCGGCCCCGTGGTGAGGTCGCGCGCGAGCCGCTCCGGCGGCCGGGCTTCCCACACCACGCCGGTGAACCCTGGCTTCGGTGGTTCGATCATTGCTGCGCTGTGCCTTTCCAAGACAGGCCTTTCCACGGACCGTGCCTCAGGCGGACCGGCCGCCTGCCGCGTCGAAGTCCGCGACGCTGTCGCTTTCCATCTGGCTGAACTCGTTGGTGTGCAATCGCAACGTGGCCGCCAGCTTTCGCATCTCGGTCACGCTGGCCTGTGCGCTGGCCAGGTATGAGGACGCGACCTCGTTCCCGGTCTGCGCGGCCCGGGCGGAGACCTCGTCGGCTCCGGCCGGCTGGATCGTCAATGCCTGTTCCGCGGCCTGGAGATCGGCAGCCAGCCGGTCGGCAAGCACATCGAGTCCGCTCGATGCCTCTCCGGCCGCGGCGGCGTCGAACTGGAAGCTCGCGAACGCGCCATCACTACTCATGAGACCCTCCTCAAAGTCAGAGCGTGAGTTCTTTATCCGGCGGTGGTTCCGACGTGGTGTCGGTCGCGCCGACCACCGGCAACGAGACCCCCTCGATCCGGCCGACCACTTCGTCGCCGTGCTGGCTGGTCACCATCTGACCGCGCAGCGAGTCGGTGCTGGACGCGCCGTCCCTGGCCAGTCCGGCCGCACCCGCGGCGCCGGACATCGGCATGCCCATGCCGCCAGCGCCGGTCCCGGCGGTCGACATCGCCGCCGTCGTAGCGGGGCTCGACCCGGCGCCGCTCAACCCGGTGAGCGAGCCCATCGAGCCGCTGGCGACCCGGGTGCCCTGCCACGGGTTCAGCGGAGCGTTGGTCGCGGCCACGCCGGGGCCGGGCCCGAAGGCGCCAGGGCCGGAGCCGATGCCGCCCTTCGCGGACACTTCCGCCGCAGCCTTGGCCTTCTCCTCGTCGGAAAGTCCTTCGCCGGTATGGGTTTTGGGGTCGACGACCGGTTTCGGCGCGCTGAGCGCCGAACTCGCCTGGGCAAGCTGGCCGAGCGACTGCGCCGCTGTGGTCGCGGTGCTGATCAGCGGCGTCACCATGCTCATCAGCTGACTGAGCTGATCGGCGCCGCCCGCGCCCGCGACGCCCTTGGGCGCGTTGGTGATCGGGACCTTCGTCCCGGTCGTGGTCATGGAGGCGCTGTGGCCGAGCAGTTCGCCCTTGGTCTTGACCGTGATGCCGAGCGCCTCGGCCATCGCCTCGACCGCGGAGGCGGCCAGAAACACCTGTCCCGCAGGCGTTGCCGCGTACAGCGGGGCCAGGGCGAGGGTGGTGGAGAACTTCGCCACCACCGCGGACATCAGGCCGGCGCCGGTGAAGACGCTGCCCGCCGCGTTGGTGAGCACCGCCTTCTCCTGGGTGCTCTGCGCCTCCAGCTTGCCCGCGTCGGTGGCGGCCTCGCCGGCTTTCTTCGACGCTTCCATCGCCGCCATGCCCTGCCAGACCGACATCGCGGTCTGGATCGCGGAGGTGCCGATCTGCATCACCGTCTGCATGACGGTCGAGATGCCGGTGAGCAGCTGGGTCGGGTCCGGCGGCGGCGCGGGAGCCGCCGCGTTCTGGGTGCCGTCGGCGTTGGCCGGGGCGGGCGCGGCAGCAGGCGCGCCTAGCTTTCCGCTGCCGAACGCGGACGCCAGGTCGGTCAGCGGCCGCATCAGCGCGGTGAGATCCAGCGGCGGCAGCGGCGGCATCTCCGGCATCTGAATGAACGAGGGCATCTCGGGCATGTTCGGCAGGCCCATGCTGTGCAGGATGTCGTTCACCGGTTGATCGAGCATCGGAGCCAACGCACTGCCCCGCAACAGATCCAGCACAGTCGGATCCAACGGCTCCGCCCCCGGCGGTGGGATTGCCCCGGGGATGGTCATGACTTCGAGTTGACCGATCCGATGGCCGCGCTGGACGCGCCGTCGGTGACCTCATAGGTGCTGGCGGCCTCGTGCGCGGTCAGCGCGGTGCCCGCGTGCACCGCGGCCAGTTCGGCCACCGAGCTCAGATGGTTCGCCTGCGCGAACGCGAACGAGGCGAGAAATTCCTGGCCGATCAGGCCGAACACCGGTACGACCGCGCCGATGGTCGCGGCCTGGTCGACCGCACCCGCCGCCGCGACGCCCGCGGCCATCGCGGCCGAGGCGGAGCCGTAAGCCCGAACCGCATCCGGGACAACTTCAATGTGATTCATGACTGACATCCAATCCCGAAACACCCTGGTGTCTCGTCAAACCTTACCTACCGGACCATGTTCGGCGCTGATCACGACATAATTTCTAGATCACTGACCCGCGTTTTCCTCGTTGTATGCGGTGACCAGATCCGCACGCTCGGCGAAGGCCCGATAGGCGGCCGCGCGTGCGGTTTCGATCAGTGTCTTCTCGAAGTCGGCCGGCGAGAGCTTGGCAATCGCGCCGCTGAGACTCAGCCCGACCAGCGCGCCGTTGCCGTCCACCGAAGCCGTGACCGATCCGTCCTCGGCGGTCTCGGTCACCAGGATTCCGGTGGTCGCGTCGTTGAGATCGCGCAGCCGGTACATCTGTTGCTGTACCCGCGCGATCAGTTCGTCCATCGTGTCGACCATGACTACCTCCCGAATTCTCGTCCTGGTCAGACTGATCGAAGCCAGCTCTGCGGCTCGGTCTCGTACTCCTGCTCCTCGATGATCTCTTGTCTGGCGACTTCCTGCTCGGTGGGCAGTCCGGTCATCGCCAACATCTCCGAGGTGAAGCCGGCCTCGCGTAGCTGCGTCCGGCGAGCCAGCCCGGCTCGGTTCGCCGACTGCTTGCACAGTCGCAGGATCTCGGCGGCCAGCGCCGCCGGATCACGCCGCAATTGATCCTGGTCGAGCTTGATGCCCAACGGCAGGCCCTGCTCGGTGGTGCGCACGGCGATCGACCCGGTCAGCGAGGTCGCGACGAATTCGGTCGGAAACTCCTGTCCCGCATCGTCTTTGAATTCCGTCATAGCCGCCCGCTCTCCGAACATGGGATCAATAACAGCGTCTCACGCATGTCAACTCCTTAACAACTCCTTATGCGCGTTCGTCTTTGCTGGCCCGAACCCACTTCGGCGATCTTTGTGTTTGATCGGCGAAGCCGGCCGGAGAAGTCGTCATGTTCGGCAGAATGGTGAACGCGGATTTCAGTTCGTCGGCGAATTGCGCGTCTTTCACATTCGTCTTGTGGCCGCGTACAGGGCCGCGCTCGGAATCGCGATCGGCCCGCGCTTCCCACGCGTCGGCGTTCGCCGGCGCGGCGGCGCCGGCCCAAGGCGGATTCTGCAAGGTCGCCGATCGGCAGACCCGATCGTCCCCCCGCGCCTGACCACTCATCCGCTACTGGCCCTCCTCGTAGCTGCGACGGTGCTGACGCTGTGCACACACGTCGGCATCGCAGCCAGTTCTAACAGCGTGCCAATTCTATGGGTACTAGCGTCGGCCACACATGTACAGACCCGAATGTTGGTGGCACTCCAGCGGTGAACAATATCGTGACCAGCGGCTGTGCGGAATCCGCCGACCGGGCTAGAAGTACCGGAGGTAGGCGGCGCGGAAGGCCTCGTCACGCAGGTCGTAGTCCGGCGGGAGGTAGTCGTTGGCGCGGACGTGCTGGACGAATTCGTCCGGGATGGCGAGCGGGCGAACGGTCAGATACTCGATCGAGTCGGTGCGCCAGATCCACTCGCCGTCGGAGTGCAGCGACGAGCCGCCGGGGATCCAGCCCTCGCCGGTGACCAGGTTCGGGACGGCCTCCATGACGTCGAAGACCTCGGGGGCTTTGCGCAGGTAGTCGAGGATACGGTCGCGGTCGGCGAGCTGCTGATCGGTGCTCGCGTCGTTGATCGAGGGGAGGTCGTCGTGCCCACGTTTGTACATCTCGCGGTAGATGCCAACGGGTTTCAAATCCGGCATGTCACCTCATTTCTCCTCGCATTGCGTTCATTATGTTCACCCCGGATGGTCAATTGAAGACACTTGCGCATTGGTGCGGATCGGCCATTACATCGCGAACGATTAAACCGAGGTCGGTCCCGCTGCCGCCGAGCGGATACGGGAAATCGACGACCGGCTGACCGTCGACATGCACCCGGAACCGCGCGTGCCGCTGATCGACATGCTCCCAGCCGACGCCGACGGTAGGCGCGTCGAGGTCGAATTCGTTGGGCCCGAGGCGCAGCGTCAGCCGGCCTTCCCTGCGATAGAACACGGCGAGCACATCACCGAAGTAGCCGAGCACGCCACCGACCGGGCCGCCGGTGGCCGCCGGGATCGCCCGCAGTGACCCACTGTCCGGATCGAACGACGCCCAGCGTCCTCCGTCGAGCGGCTGGATGACGATTTCGCTGCTGCGCGAATCGTGCTCGCCGTTCCAGCGGCGCCGGTCGCCGTTGCGTGAGCCCGCGCCCGAGCCACCGGTGGCTCCGGCCATCGGCGGCAGCACCGGTGGCGGCGGCAGCATCGGTTGCTGCTGGTCGCCGACGGGTGCGCCGTTGAACTGCGATTGGTTCGGCAGTTGCAAATGGTGGCCGTTCTGGCCGTTCTGGCCGGGATTGCCGGGCTGTCCTGGATGTGTCGGCTGGCCCGGATGTGCTGACGACCCAGGCTCTCCCGGGTACGGAGGCAGTGCCTGCGGCGGGTACGGCGGCATGCCGGACTGTCCGGGTGTCTGCGTAGGCGACGGATCCGGCGAGGTTGGTGGGGTCGTTGGCGGCGTTGTTGGCGGCGTCGTCGGCGGGGTGGTCGGCGGCGTAGTTGGCGGCGTCGTCGGCGGCGTAGTTGGCGGCGTCGTCGGCGGCGTAGTTGGCGGCGTCGTCGGCGGCGTAGTTGGCGGCGTCGTCGGCGGCGTAGTTGGCGGCGTCGTC